>CAZGHN010000047.1:0-1531 GCA_964525555.1 uncultured bacterium | reverse complement strand
GGCGGTGGGTTTCCAATATACATGGAAGCTTCATCATCGAGACGTGTTTCTATAAAATTATCTCCGTTTCCGCCCACATCGGTGAAAAGCTCTACCTTTGTACCGTCGGGTGCGATGAGGTACACATCCAAGTCGGTATCCCAGGTATGAGTGATATTAACTACAACATCAACATCCTCGATTGTAACTGAATCCGGTATTGTCAAAGAAGAAAAGATGGTCTTTTCATCCGGAATATCTTTCGGTACGTCTCCACTCTCATAAGTACAAGTTACGCCTCTGGCATTTGCGATTAGGAGTAAAGGCGTGACAGTTACTATCAAGATTATTGCTAACCTGAAATTAGTTTTCATTTTTTTGCCTCCTATATTGTTTTTTGTATCTCCCTCTCAATTACCGTATCATTCCTTTGTTTAAAAATGACAAGTTTTATCTTATTGCACCTCCTTTCTTAATAGGTTAGTAAATCTTCTCCTTAAGTTCTCACTTTGAAGGTAACATTCTTTTACTTTGGTTAATTTGCTGCTTTCTCGAGTAAGTTTGTTTGTCTCCTTATGTTAATCTGTTACTCGAGTTTAACAGGTGAGAAGGAACTGAATCGAAGTAACGTTTTCTTTCGCATTGTGCCTATTTAGTATGTGCCCCACAATGACCAAGATACTCCTTTACATAAACGTTTTCAGATATGTTTTAGTTATATTCTCCTCCTTCTCATTACCTGAATGATTAAATGTTACCAAATTCCAAAGTTAATAAAAACTAAGGAAAATAGGTATTTTGTAAAAAAATCGGCACATTATTTTTTATAAAAGCCGACTTACCCTCTCTCTTTTATTTTGGGAAGTGCACATTTGAAATCCAGATGAGCTTCAAATGCACGAATAATTTTTTTCAGAAGCAACACTTTCCGCACGTAGTGCAAGCCCTTACAGTGTTTTGCTTATTCCTTTTTATTAGATATACTGCTTCTGCTAATATAATCACAGATAGGACATTAATCGCCTATCTTATGCTATCTATCCAATTTATCGACCTTTGCTATATTAATCAAGTAAATTTTTATTGTTTGAACAAATTTTTAAGGTTTTTTTGCATTAAAAAGCTAATAGAATCGGGCAAGCGGAATAATTGCTGGTGAGCTTTTATGCCGGAAATGGCTTTGTAACAGAGCTTGGCCTCCTATTAATCTAAATTGTCAAGTAATCAGATAGTTGCTTATCTTTAAGGATTGACGACAGAGTCTGCCTAATATAGAATTTTGCAGCATAAATTTTCTAAGGCTCTTTTGGAAGGGATTTATAATGGATTTTGAGCAGAGTAATCTTTCAGGGTTAGGAAAACCGCCAAGTAAAGGAACCGGCTGGAAAGTGTTTTTTGGCATTGTTTTAGCGATGTCGGTTTTGGCGAATATCGCGCTGGTTTTGATGTTAATTGGGATAGTAGCTATCTTTACAACAGGGCAAAGAGGATTATTTACCGAAGAAGTAATACGAAAAGGGCCGCCAAGAACCAAGATAGCAGTAATTACCGT
>CAZGHN010000046.1:0-1539 GCA_964525555.1 uncultured bacterium | reverse complement strand
AGTTCTTTTTCGCTTGTCACAATAGAATAGTATCCATCATACTTTTCTTCTTCTGCTATCTTCTTAAGGTCGAGAGAGAGGTTTTTTCCATCTGCGATCTCCCCAGTCTCTTTTATGAAGGAAAGATTTTTTACATACCCAGTAGCTCCATAACTCGTGGCTTGTGTATACTTACCAGGATTTTTAATTAAATCTCTTGCCTTTTCTAAAACTCGCTCTCTGTCCTTGCGTTGTTTTTCAGCATATTTTTTCGAGTAATATGCCAGCTGTTTTTGGTAAATCTGCGTTGTTAGTGTCCGGTTTCCGCCTTGGTTTTTAAGTTGTATGGTTTTGGCAAAGATTCTCGATTTATGAATAAAGATTACTTCTTCGCTGTTTTCGTCCAATTCCTTCGTTATTTTATAATCTTTTTTATCTAATACCCATTTGCGGAATTCTTTATCGGCTCCAATAACGCTTTGACCATATACATATCCGTCATGACCTTTTGAATCATCGTCATTGACACCAGAGAGAAAGGCTGTGTTATCACTGGTGTTAAGCCCCCTATCCGCAACCGCAATGATACGTTGCATGCCATAGTCTTTTTTTAGTCGACGAATAGCGGGAAGAATAGAGGTCTTTTCGCTTTCGTTTCCAGGGAAAGTGTTAAAGGCCATGGGGATTCCGTTCGCATCCATAAGCAGCCCCATCTGGATAATTGGTGTTTTTCGATGTTCCTTGGAAGGCCCCTTTTTTCGAGTTCCTTTTTTTAGAAGGTTCCCTTCCTTGTCGTACTCATCTTCATCGTTATAAGGAATTTCAAAGTAAAAATTAGTCACATCATAGTATCCGATTTGACTATCGATTGGTACCAACTCCTTAACCTTACTGTAGACATGGGCCTGAAGTTGTTTTGAGTATTTAGCAAACCAACTAAGTGACCGATAAACATCATCTAAAGAAAATGAGAATGAATCAAAGAAAATGTCTTTATTTTCATAGGCTTTCTTTTTTGATGCCGGAAAAAGAAAACGGTTGAATACTAAGAGACTGAAAATCTTGTTCAGGTTATACTTTTGTTTCATTTGTCGCTGTTTGTTTTGAAGAAAAGCGGTAATGTCCAACAAAGCGTATATGTGTTTAGGGATGGCATATCCAAGATTTTTACGCAAAGAGCATCTATCTTCTAATCGTTGATTCGTCAAGATTTCGATGCTGCGTGTTGCTTCGGGATTACGGTTACGTTCTTTGGCTATAGCTTTGAAGTGCGATATGGGATCATTATAAATTTTTTCTAAATCTTCAAGGTAACCAATCTTTTCGATGGTTTTCTGTTTAGATTTTCCATCTTTTCGATATCCTTGCACGAAAGAAAGATAGACTTTTCCATTACTTATACTTTTTTTAAGAAACATATCGCACCTCCATATATATCTATATTATACCATAATTCATTGCGATACACAACAAATATATGCATAAATATTGACATAAATAAAGCCCCTATTTATAAGGGGTGTAAAGTGTTTTTTTATTTAATTATTTGCGAAACTCGGG
>CAZGHN010000045.1:0-1615 GCA_964525555.1 uncultured bacterium | reverse complement strand
GGTAATAATAACGCCTAGGTCCACCATAACCCAAACGCTGTAAGGAAATCTCGTTATAAGACCGAGCAACACAACGCCTGCTACGATAAAATTGGCAATTGCGATATTCTTCTCCATCACTCCTCCTTCGCCAAAGAGCCTTCCTCAAGTAAAATCTCCCTAAATATCTGCCCTAACGATATCCCCATATACTCCGGATTCTTCGCCATCAAATTATCAATTATATCCACATATTCTGTAGCTGTATATTTAGCTTTAACTCCCTGCTTATAGTATCGATCTATTACTTCTTGTAAAACTTGAACTTGTTCTTTTTGGGACAGTTTCAGGAAGGCTTCTGTAGTGGTATCAGCGCCGTATTGTTTAAGCACTTGGTGTCGCTCTTCAGGCGGGAATTTAAACTTTGCATCTATGTGGGTTCCAGCGAAGGCGGGGGAGGAAACGAGAAGAAAGAGTATCAGAATATTATATTTCATCTCTTTAGGGCTTAATTTTCTATTTAAGCTGTTGCCTGAACTAACTCTTTGTGTAAAACAGGCACGTCTAAAATTATACGCCTCTCAAATTTTCGTGTCAACGTCATTCGCGGGACGCTAAGCTGCAAACACTAGGCTTTAGATAATCCATGTTAGAAAATATAAAACCACAAAAGTTACATTGTTGTGACACATTGCGTAATATTTTATGCTATATTGCTGTTATGTTTTTTAATAGAAAACGATACAATACATTGTTACGTACAATAATATCAGTCTGTCTGATACACGCCATTTTTGTGTCTAATGTTGTTTTGGCTGCTCCGGGAACTTATATGCCGCTTAAATCTACCCTTGCTGGACAATCCAGACTCAAACCATTCTTCGAAAAACACGGCTTAGACTTCCAGAATATTGCTGTGGTAGTAATGACAGCCAGCGAATTAAAAAAAATGGTTATGGTTGATAAATTAAGAGAAGGGCCGCTTTATGCTGAAATCGTAAAACGAAATCGACTATTCCACGCTAACAAAATAGAGATAGAGATAGAAACGCAACTTAAAACCAGCAAATTTAAATGCAGTGGAAAAGAATATAGATATGCCGTATTCCATTTTAAAAAGGCAGGAAAAATAGTTAATGTATTGTTTCTTGAAGAGCATGCCGATCTTACTCCTGACGAGCTAAAAGAGCTGAGAATTGAGGATGAAGAAAAATATCATCTCGATTGCCCGGGTTTAGAAGGAGTATGGTTTATCGATCCTCCTCCTGCGGACGAAGCTGGCATGCTAGGCAATGAACCGCTCCCGGAGGATTTGCAGCCGGCGGAAAGGCCACCATTGGCATCCTGGGTAAGTAATGAATTATTACCCGCGCTTCAAGGTTTTGCTCAGTCGTATGAAAAAGGTTTTGAAAATCTATGCCACGCTGGTGAGGCCTTACCGACGCATAAAAAGGGAGATTGGGAAAAAGTTCTCGATGCCTTGAGACGGGAATATACCCATCTTGCGAACGAAAACGTCCTCGGCGCTGACTACACTCATGGCATTGTTAAGATGACCCAAAACCTTAATAAAGCCTGGTTGGTAGGTGAGAACCTGTTACTCTCGCCAGATATTTCTGAGTACACGAGTCTAAAT
>CAZGHN010000044.1:0-1691 GCA_964525555.1 uncultured bacterium | reverse complement strand
AAGAGTCTGTTGCATAACTGATGGATAATAAAGTGGTAAAAAAATTGCATGGTTTGTAGAAAAAGTGAGAGAAAAATGTTAGGGAAAAAGAAATATGAGCCAAAATTATTTAATTATGTAAGTATAGAAGAACTAGTACCGAAAGATAATTTTTATAGGAAGGTAAATGAATTATTAGATTTGAGATTTCTTTATCAGGAATGCAAAAAATATTATGGTAAGACAGGAAAACCATCAATAGATCCGGTAGTGTTCTTCAAGTTTAATCTATATGGATATTTTGAAAATATAATAGAAGACAGAGAGTTAGTAAGACAAGTATCAGATAGCCTGAGCGCAAGATTATTTCTGGGTTATGATCTTGATGAGCAAATCCCATGGCATTCAACAGTGTCGAGAACACGTGGAATAATAGAAGAAGAAGTATTTGAAAAACTGTTTAATAAAATATTAGTGATGTGTTGGGAAGCAGGATTAATAGAAGGAAAACATCAATCGGTAGATTCAACTTTAGTAAAAGCAAATGCATCACTGGATTCATTAGAAAAAAAGAAGCCACAATTAACAGTAAGAGAATATATAAAGAAGACCAACGAAACTAATATGGAAGAAGATAAACAAGAGGGGGTTACACTAATAGAAAATAAAGAAGACCAGGCAAAAGCAGAGATAACAAAAGATAAAGATAGTAAACTAAAACAAATTAAATGTTCACAAGAAAAAACCAGGAAAAAAGATATCAACAAAAATTATGTAAGCACAACAGATCCGGATAGCAGGGTAGCTTCCAAACCGAATGCAAAAACGGACCTTTATTATAGTACCCATTATGTAGTTGATAGTAAAGAAAAAATAATAACTGATGTATTAACAGTTCATGCCGATAGAAGAGATTCACAGGTATTACCTGAAAGTATAGAAAGAGCTAACCGGAGAATAGAACCTTTAGGATTAAAAATACAGGAAGTTGGAGCAGACAAAGGATTTTGTTCAGGTGAAACCCTTCGAAAGTTAGAAGAAAAAGATATAGAGGGATATATACCAACAAAGCGATATGTAAATATAACAGGAAATATAGGGAAGGAAGAATTTAGATATGACTCTCAAAAAGATATATACATATGTCCGCATGGAAAGACGGCAAAGTATCACGCAACGGATAAACAAAGACAATTAAAAAGATATTTAGTAAAGAAAAAGGAATGTGACGTTTGTTCACTGAAAGTAAAATGTTGTAATGGAAAAAAGGGGCGACAAATCAGCAGAAGTATTTATGAAGAGGAATATGAAAGATTAGCCAAAAGATTAAGTACGGCAAAAGGGAAAAGGGCAATAAGGTTACGGAAAATAAATACGGAGCCACTATTCGCTGAAGCGAAGATGAACCATGGATTAAGAAAATTTATGATACGTGGAATAAAAAAGGCACAAAAGAATTCATTTATAATAGCATCAGTACAAAATCTGAAAAGATTAATAAAAGAACATTTGAGGAAGAAAAAAGCTGTGGATCTAAAGAACGAAGGAATGTCCGTATTAAAAGTTGAAACAATCCATAATTTAGAAAAAATCCAAAGCCATCTTCCTTATTTAATTTTTTATTAAAAAATGGAAATTGAATCAATAAATTGGAACTTGTTAAATTAAATTATAATGATTAGGAAAAAAAATGAAGTTATGCAACAGGCTCT
>CAZGHN010000043.1:0-1717 GCA_964525555.1 uncultured bacterium | reverse complement strand
CATTCTATGTATATTGATTCAACTAAATTAAGTAGCGTTACATCATATATTAAAAATCATGACTCATGGAGTCTAACAAACAATTGTTCCTCCTTTGCTGTAAACCTATTTAACTCGGTAGCCCCACCGTCTGAAACATATTCTGCCGGAACACCAAATACGCCCCAAAATTTATATTACTCAATAATAGATGGGGCTTATGACACCAATGCAGCCGTTCCTTATGATTATGTGGTATACTATGCACAAGGTACCGGCGCACCTAAAAGAAGTACACAATATTAATAAAAACCGCATCGTTTTTACAGAACATTTTCAATGCACCCATGTACATGGGTGCATTGAATTAATACGAGGTGAGAAAACTTGATTACAAAAAAAAGTAGCATTGTGCTCGGGGTGATAGCTGTGCTTGTATTATCTGGACTTTCGTTTATTTTCTTTTTCACCAAACCAATAAATCCTAGCCTGATTTTTGTTTCACAATGCAATGTATCTAAAGAATTAATAGTAATAAAGGGCGGATTCACTGATAGTGCAACTAGGTATAGGGGATATAAGGTCACGTATAGTGATCATGCCCTCTATATAAAAGTAAAAGGGAGTAAAATACCATTTGCCGGATCAAGTGGGGATATTGATATTTCTATGAAAAATAACTTTGGTGATATCCAAAAAATATATCTTGAAAGTTCTAATCCCTCGAAAAAAACTTTAATTTGGCCTAATCAGCGATAAAAAACCTTTAGCTCCTCCATCTTTGCAATTATGCAAGTTTATAGCTAAATAAGCCCACCGAAAAAGAATATGATTTTTCTTTTCGATTCAGACCGATTACCTTCCTTCTCTTCTCTTTCTTCCGGCATTATTCGAAGATCCTCCGAAAATTATGCGTCCAACGACACCAACGTTATTAATGAAGAAATTTAGCAATTCAATATGACTCAACTTCTTCTAACCGGCAGTCACTGTCGCAGCGAGCCCCAGGAAAGAAACAAGCAATTATTTACCTGATTTTCGTGAACAAATAGACAAATCTGGAAATTCCTCATGACCATCGCTTGAAACTACTGTGATATCGATTTTACTAGGACGGAAATGCACGTTTCAAAAATGCAGAAACATGAAGACTGTTTGTAAGCGTCAAATAACCCGGTGGATAGAGAAAGAGCAAAAACTCGTGTAAACTGAGTTTTTGCTCTACTGGCAGGCTTCTTGAACTTCTGGACTCCAGGGAAGGTAATCTTCAAGAAATTCCGGGTGCTGTCCGAACTGTACCCCCGGCAATTGGTTAAAGATATATTGAAGATATTTGAATGGACTCAGACCATTTGCTTTCGCACTTTCGATGATGCTGTAAACAGCGGCACTCGCCGAAGCGCCTTTCGGGCTTCCACTAAAGAGCCAGTTTTTTCGACCTAAAGTGAAGGGACGAATGCTGTTTTCAGCAAGATTGTTGGAGATGGAGCAGTCGCCATCCTGAAGGTAATTCATAAATTCTTCTTTATGGTTCAGCGCATAGTTCAACGCCTCACCTATTCTGGATTTGGGCAACACCTTATCTCTGGTCGAATGAACCCATGCCCAAAAAGCCTCCAAAACGGGTTTTTCCTGTTTCAGACGCTCAGATTTACGCTGTTCGCTCGAAAGATCCTCAAGCTTTTTTTCTATTTCGAAGAGTTTGTTGCAGGTTGTAATGCCCTGACTTGGAAGGGTG
>CAZGHN010000042.1:0-1820 GCA_964525555.1 uncultured bacterium | reverse complement strand
GGTCTTGACTTTTGAATTTTTGACTTTGGACTTAGGACATTGGACTTTGGACAGGAATAATCTGCGTTTTTCTGTGGCCAAATCTTTCAAGATTAATTTTTACATTGACAAATTCAAGGATTTTTCTTACAATGCAGGTATGAAACTGAAAAAGAAAAAAGTATTTTTTAATTTTACTTCAATAGTAATGAGTCCAAAACTTAAAAAATTAGCTATTCTAGCAACAATGATTATTCTTTTCTTAGGGATGACTTCACTTACTGGCAGTAAATTTAAAGGTGAAATATTAGATAAATACATATTTGCTATCTATTACTACTGTCACCCAACAAGCGTAGAAACAGATTATTCAATAAATATGGGAGAATTTGGAAGTAAAGAATGGGAAAGAAACATGCAAGAGATTTACGAAATTACGGATTTGGTTGCCGAAACCGTTTTCTTGGGAAAAAAGCTACATGAAATTGGGCCTAAATATAACCGATATCACCTTGTTTCTTTTACAGCAGTTATAATGGACCTTAAAAATACCGGAGAGAAAGATTAATAAAGTAGAATTCCTTTTGTTTCTTATTTTAATTGCCATATTAGGTTGTGGATCAACAAATGAAAGTCTCCCGGTTAATATTGACTTTACGAACACAATAATTTTCGCTGTAGATACAATAAAAAATAAAGACAATAGTCCACAACTATTTGCAGTTAAAGTTGATTCGCCTTATACTCTCACTCAGTTAACTAACACTAAATACCCATTAAGTAATCCTAAATGGCTACCGAACGGGTCAAGTATAATTTTTCTTTCGCGTAAATTCGACAATTATGAAGACAAGTTTATTGGATGGGCGGATTACCCCGATATATACTCGATGGACACAACTGGGGCGAATTTGATAATCAGGTCATGGCATAATTTAACAAAGAAGGAAAAAAAGGAATATTATGAAAAACTTTTCGGCTATATATGGGAAATTGCTCCTTTAGGACTAAACAAGGTAATATATACGGTATCTGGTAGATGTTTTATTATTCAGGATATTAATAAAGACAAAATCTCTTTGAGTTATGTTAGTGCTGATTCGTTAGGTTTAAGTACGATACTTGAATTTAGCCCCTCTCCTAATGGGGAAAAAGTAGCTTTTGTTTCAAGAAGTAAAGAAGAAGAGTTCCCATGGCCAAGAGGTGATTCTGTCGATCTAACTAAATATAAGCTTTCGTTCGAAGAAATATCAGTTATGAATATCAATGGCAAAGATTATAAAAGATTGACACGCAATGATGTTCCCGATGGCAATCCCTGTTTTTCAAAGGATGGAAAAAGCATCTATTTCGATAGATATCTTAAGTGGGATTTGATCAAAGGGTGTTTATATAAAAGAGACATTTTCGTAAAAAACATCGACGGCACGGGAGAAAAAAATCTCACAAATTCTCCAGAAACAGATGACTATTTGCCGGAAGTTTCCCCAGATGGGGAGCTAATTGCTTACGTTTCAAAAAGAGATAAAGAGTCCACAGAAATTTGGATAATGGATTCGGATGGATTGAATAAACATAAAATTCTTACTCTTCCTGTTCGATGGATTACAGACCAGCTTTCATGGACTCCAAAGAAATTATAAGCGCACAGAAGTACAGTAATATTCTTAAAGGATAAATACCTACATCAACATAACAAACCTTAAAAAGTAAAAAGCTTCCGTAGATTCTTCTAATCTTCTTAGAAAGTAAAAACAACAAAAAATCTCTGTGTACTCCGTGGCTCCGTGTGAGAATTAGTTTTCATTCAACAAATTCCAAAAACCTATCTTCTATCCAAC
>CAZGHN010000041.1:0-2187 GCA_964525555.1 uncultured bacterium | reverse complement strand
TTGTAATAGGTTTTTCTACCTATTTATATTTGATAATAAGAGCGCATGCAAATCCAGGTGTAAACGAATCCGATCCTACAACCTGGGCGAAATTATGGGAAGTGATCAGAAGGAAACAATATGGAAGTGAAGGTATATTCGGTTTATTCGTAAGGCATACTTCCTGGGAAACCAATTATGGATTCTTTCGGGGATTATTCGAGCAGTTCAAAGTATTCTTCAAATATTTCTCCTGGCAATTTTTCCCATATCCGAGAGAAATTACCAGTGTCTTACTTCGTAATATATCGAGGATTGGAACCACTGTGTATGTTTTAATTGGTTTATTGGGAATGTTTATACATTTCAAGAAAGATAGAAAATCTTTTTATTTAATTTTTATCTTTTATGTACTGGTAACTATAGGTTTAGTAATTTACTTAAATCATGAATTTTCCCCATCGGATCCAAATCCCGCGCATCAGCCGAGAGAACCCAGAGAGAGAGATTATTTTTGGAGTGCGGGGTTTTTCTTTTTTATGTTTTATATTGCGCTTGCATTGTATTGGATTTATGAACAATTGAAGAAAAGGAAAGCGATATTAGGATACTGTGTCTTGGGTTTAAGTGTTGTTATGGGTATTATTCCTTTGATTTCGAATATAAAAAGTCATGCAAACAGAAGAGAAAACTGGATTGCTCATGAATATGCCTATAATCTTCTTATTTGCCCGGAAGAAAATTCTATACTTTTTACCAATGGAGATAACGATACGTTCCCTTTATGGTTTCTTCAGGAGGTAAAGGGATTCAGGAAATTCGATGCTCAAAATAAAAAAGGAGTTAGAGTGGCATGTATTGCGCTAATGAATTCAGAGTGGTATATAAAACAACTTAAAGCCGATGGTATACCCATGGATTTTGATTCTCCATTTAGAGGAACAAATATTGAAAGAGCATATTTGAGGCAGAAAAGGATCGGCAAGACCCACTCGAAATTTGAAGATTGGATTATAGATAATGTACCATATTTGAAGACAACGGATGGAAAATTCATACAACGTAAAGAAATCGTTATTCGTAATATTATTGTTTCCTCTCAGGGTATAAGACCAACACTTGCTATACTAATGTTGCCTCGAGATTCTTTTGTTGAGCAATACATAGAGGGTAATTTTAACCCTTCAATTAATATTTGTTTTTCCGCTACAGTATCACTCGGTAATAGAAATTGGCTACGAAAACATTTGTTGTTGAGAAGTCTTATATTTAAACTTGTAGGATATAGTGCCGAGAATAAGCTTGATAGTCAACGTTTTATTGAATTATTTAAAAACAAATTAAGTTTCAATTCAATAAGAAATCCAGATGTCTATATAGGAACATCCGAGGAAAGAATAATACAGAATTATTCTTCTGTTCTTTTTCAGTTTGGTTCGAGTATGCGAAAAGATGTTTTAGCTTCAGATATGTTTTTTAATATAGAAAAAAGGAAACCGAGTTTAAGTGATAAAGATAAAGAAAAACTTGAAAATTCCGCTAAAATTCTTGAAATGTGTATAAAATTTGCTGATGATAATACGTTGCTAGCTTTGGTATTTAATGAGTTGAGAGGCATCTACTTTGCTTTAGGGAATTACGATAGATTATTGATTTTACTTGGAGAGCTAATGAAAGAAGAGGATTTATCTATACTCCATTTTTTTAAAGGACAGGTAATGCTGGATAAATTAATAATCAATAAAGACCTTACTAGAGATGAAATAGGAATAATTTCAGAAGAAGCGAAAGGCGAGTTCCAGATATTGCTTGAAACCTCCAATAAAGACGCAGTGAATGGTTACATAGGGTTGTTGGATTTGTATGAAGTAATAGGCGACGATTACAGTAAGGAGAAATTAACTGGAGAAATATTAAAAAACCCGGATCTTTTCAGAAATGTATTTATGTTTAATTATGAATTTAAGAAAGATACCACAATGTCAATTTATCTATTAAGAAAATGGTTGGAAATTAACGAAAACGATGGGCAAGCAAGGAGTATATTTAACTCTCTTAGTTCTCGTCAAAGTAATTAATGTAGACTTTAGAACCCTAGGGGTTTTTATTTAAGTGGATAATAAGGAGAGTTTTTTGTTTTTTAAGAGATTGTTAAGAAAAGAAGTAATTGGTTTTTCGACTGTATTTATTGTACTGTTTTCAGTATAT
>CAZGHN010000040.1:0-3157 GCA_964525555.1 uncultured bacterium | reverse complement strand
CGGAAGGGGGGATAAATCCCCCTATGGTTTTTGTTTGTTTGGTTATAGAGGTGTTTTTGGATGAAAGTTAAGTAATTATAATGATTTTAAAGTGATTTCCGAATTTAATATATTGTTAAATACTATCAAATTTTTAAAATATTATGTCAGAGATTTGCCAGATTTGCTTCTTATCCATTTCTCCAATTCGGCCACCGGGATATAGTAATCACCTTTAGGAGTATATTGCCGGAATGGGAAATCAAGTTCCCCCCATTTAGTTTTTTCGATCCATCGATGAATAGTTTCTTTACTCACAGGTAATAATCCTCTTTTAATTACTTCTGAGATTTTAATTTCTTTTTTCCTTTTGTCAATTGTTTTATTTTTAACGAAAATTTCATTCATTTTTACTCAATATCCTCGACAATGATCCGAACCTTATCTTTTCCCTTGACATCGAATTCTACAGTCTTTTTTTTAACGGTGTTTGCCGTAATAATTTTTCCTGGTTGGCGTTTCTCTGACCAACGTGTACTTCCACCCGACTTAGCCCGATTTGGGTTCTTTCCGAGCCTATAAGGAAATAATGGGCATTCGGGATCGTCACAAGTTTTCACTTCTTGGGTAGTTGTAAAACATCTAGTCTTGCAGTATAATTTTATAGATTGGCAAGGGGTTAAATTGTCATTCTCCATTTTTTGTTTCCATTCCGAGGCTATCATATAATTTTGAATAATCCAAAAAAGCGTTTTGGTTAATTATAAATTCTGTTTCAAGAGTGTCGATATACGCATTAAGGCTATCAATTTGTTTATGCGCTTCAATGCTCTCTTGGTATATCTTACGTTCTTTCCTTGTCGCAAACCTGAAGGCGAAAAACAGTAAGAGTATACAGATTAAAAGAATAAATATATCAAACAATTCATTGCGTATTATTTTCAGCATCTTTACCTCTTTCTATTGAGAGAGAATTTCTTTCTCTATATTCTTCTTGTTTCCCTTCATTCCAATGTTGAACTGGGCGATAGTAGCCAACTACCCTTGAAAATACCTCATTCGGAATTATCTTTACGCTTATTTCTTTTTCTTGTTTTTCCATTTTGAATTTTTCGGGCTGATATGGTTTGGGTTTCTTTTGGCGCTTTCTCTTATCCATAATTTAAAAAAATATAAAAAACACATAACAACAGCATATCAGCCCTCAATTTTTATTTCTTTTCTAATTCTGCGATTTTCTTAAGGACTTCTTTCGGGAATAACCGCCAATGATTCCATCCTTCTTCATTCTCAGCTTGGGCCTTTTCCTCTTTCTTTTTAAGCCATTTCTTCAATTCTTCTAATATTCCTTCTGTGTCCATAAATCCTCCTTTTTTTTGTGCAGTGAGGGAGGGCTTTAACCTCAACTCCTTAGCCAAGGGCGCTCTATGCCATAATGACATTTTTAAACCACCTCACCGCATTATATCTTCCATCCTGTTGGCCCCACCCATTTGACTTTTTGTTCAATTTCAATGAGATTAGCCAATTCAGGATATTTTTTCACCGCTTTTTTAAAACTGGTTGAGGATATCGAAAGGAGATCCAACGCTTCTTCAACGGGTATGATTTTATTATCTCCTTCAGTTCGGGCTAATACTTCGCGAGGATCTATCTTATTGCTTTCGTACAAATGCCATCCCATCATCTTGTCCCCGCCAATTTCAACAGCCCCTGGAGAATCCGGATTTTTATCAAGACGCTCTTTTAAAATACTCTCAAGAGCTTTAAAGGAATTATGTCGTTTAACGACTTCTGCTGCCAATTCCTCAAGAGACATATCGTCTTTTATATCAACCGCAGGGCAAGAAACACTCCAATCGCAAAACATACAATCTATTGAATTTGGTTCCGGTTTACCTTCTTCCGAATCTGCGATAGCCTTAATCCTCTTAATCTCCGTTAGAATTTCTCCCCGGAGCATAGGCTCATGGAAGGTATTAAAAGTTTCGTATGCTTTTTCAAGATTATATCGAATAAAATAGACGGAAGTGTGAACTTCCTCCCATTTATGATCAGCTAATTTTAACCAAGCATATCGTCTAAATTGAATCTCATCCGATTTAATGATATGTGGTTGCCGGCGACTTTTTATATCTATAATTTTATGCTCTTCTTCAGAACAAATATCAATTTTGCCAACAAAAGGATATTTCTCTTTAATAATAGGATCTTCTATTTCTGTTTCTATCCATTGTTCCGAAAATGCTTTCTTTTTAGACAGTTCTTTTAAAAAACTACAGTCATGAGAAAGTTCTTCTTCCAGTTTCCCAAAGTTTCCTGTATTGAGGGCTAATTCCGCCTCATGATGTAGATCCAGCCCCTCTTCTTTAATCTCACTAGGGACTCCCTCTTTCGGCTCTTCTTGAAGTTTCAAAAGCAGTCTACGAGGACATTGAATTGCTAGTAATGAATTACTATATCTTTTAACTTTCATGTTCTTTAATTATCTCCTTTGCGGTTTTCCCGCAAATTTTACAAACAACAACTTCATTGGGTTTAAGATGTTGTTGAATATGGTTGATAAATATGCTGTCGCTTAAATCATCTTTAATTTCTATTACTCCATCCTTAATAAATTGTTGGATTAATTCAATAAATTCTAATCTTCCTTTTGCATGATATTTTATATCCCCCACTGCATCGTCTTTAAGATTTTGAGTAATTATTCTTTGTTCTTCTAACCATTTTTCACAGGTTTTATCTATCTTCATTTTCAACCTCATATTCCTCTTTCAATCCGAAGAACATCTCAAGTTGTGCTCTCAATATCCAATGCCAACCATTCCATTTACAAACTTTCTTCGCTTCTGCTTTCGTGAGCATATTCTTGTAATCATCCCAACACTTTTTTGTATTCAATATTTCTTTCTTCCATTTCTTTAAAGGAGGCATATCAGCCCAAAAATTACGCCAGAAAGGAAGGCATTCCGTAATAAGTTTTTCGCATTTAACAGAAAAAGCAAAACTGAAAATGGAGCCCCCTGCCTTGATGGAGTACCTTGCCTCGATGTAGTCCCCTGCCTTGATGTAGCCTCCTGCCTCGATGTAGTCCCCTGCCTCGATGTAGCCTCCTGCCTCGATGGAGTACCTTGCCTCGATGTAGTCCCCTGCCTTGATGGAGTACCTTGCCTCGATG
>CAZGHN010000039.1:0-3336 GCA_964525555.1 uncultured bacterium | reverse complement strand
AAAGAATATTTTAACCCCACCCCTTGACACTTTTCAAAGAAGATTTGACCCCAATGACCCCACACCAATTATGCCCCAATTATGCCATGACCCCAATTATGCCAATTATGCCAATTATGTTTACGTGTGATTTGACAATAAAATTTTTATTAGGCATAGCTTTTTTTACTCCCAGTATATTTTTTTAAGTGTGCTAAAAAAATTAGATCCCCACCAATAACACTTTCCAAAGAAGAATGTTTAAACCCGTCGATACTTTAAACTCCATGCCTATTGAATTTTTGCTTTTCCAAAAGCAAGCACTTAAGTAATTAATCGGCAAAATGTCTCTCTATATGTTCAACTTTTCCTTCTTTGTTAAGATAAATGTAATTCGCCCAACCTGAAATTATATAAGTCAACAAGCCTCCGGATATCTTTCTATCAGGGTGCGAATAACCTGATATATAATATATTTCTTTACTGGTTATAGGGTCCTTAGGGATAGAGTAAATCTTTTCTTTATCAAGAAAACTAATAGCTAACCTTCCAGACCTCCTTCTTATAATTATTTGCGGGGTCTTAAATAACTTGTCAAGCTTTATTAATACTTCTTTTTCTGTCATTCCTTCTTTCATATCTTTTATTTTTCTACCAATATCACTCGAGTTTTCGGAAAAAGTACTAAATATATGCGTAAGGTGCCCAATATAAAGACCTTTCGTAGATTTTTCGAAATACAAATAAGCAATATTAGAATCGTCGAAATATACATAAGCTACGCTCGAAAAGGGATATTCTTGATGTGGATATCCTGGTATATAATAATCAAATTTCCCAGATGAATCCGGGTCGATTTCATACAAAAAATAATCGTAAGGTATTATTCCCAATTTCCCATTCTCTTTTCGGATTATTTCATAAGTCGGTTTTCCCTTTTTCTCAATAACTTTTTCTCGTAACATACCTTTGGAAACATCCTTACTTCTGTAGTAAACAGACTTAAATAAGATTGTTAGCAGAAGAAAGCTTCCTATAACGCATATAACAAAAATAGTAATTTTTTTAAAACGATTCGCCATAATATTTATTTCTCCTTCATGCAACATCCATAACAATCAGGCTCTTCACCACATTTACCAGGTTTTGCACACTCTATTCCTTCTTTATTTCTTTCAATATCTTTAAGGTCATAAGTCCCACTACCAGGCCCCGGCCAAAATGGTGAAATGCGTTCACCCCACTCCCATGTATAGCTAGATATTAATGCTTCTGCTCTTCCACAAATCTGTGCAACAACGCAGAAATAATAACAATGTTTATCATAAGGATCCATATCTTCCCTTTTTATTTGAGAGATAACAGCCAAAGTACATCCGAATAATCCCAAAGGATCTACCATATTAATAGGATCATTCTCAACGTAAGAATATCTATTCATATCTTGAGGATCATATGAAACGGTAAATATATTTTCTGTACAATTACTGCCGGATGTGAATTCATTTTTTATATCACTAATCGGATCCTCCTGTGTAAACCTCCCAATCCCCGGGGCATAATATCTCGCCCTCAAATTATACAAACCAGACGGTTCCTCATCCCTTTCCTGACCGGTATAATAGTAACTATTCGATATACTTTCGGTTTTCTTCCTGAAATTCCCGAAATCATCATAGGCGTATAGGTTTTTATAACTTCCTGTTGTATCGGATATCATGATAATAGAACCAAGTCCATCATGAGAATACTGGAATAGTTCATCGTTTTCATCTATCTTTCCTACTAACATACCATTAGTGTACACATATTTAGATTTTAAGTCAAGATGTCCGTCGAGTTCCGCCACCGCGAACATCCCATCGTACACATAATAAGTGGTATCCGCTTCCATCACCCCGCTCGTATCTGTCGAAAATATCTTCCTGAACCTTCTTCCTTCGGAAGTATATGAGAAACTAAACTTGTTCGTATCGGCACCGCTCGCCTCAATTATTTCTTCAAGCCTTCCTTCTCTATCATATGAGAAAGTATATCCGCCGGTTGCCGTGATTAAGTCACCTCTGTTATTGTACGTATAACTTTCTCCGAGTTCGGTTATACCTGTTAGCCGGTTGTTGTTTGTGTTGTAGTTATATGTGTATTCGTTAGTTTCAGGAATACTGTAATCAGTTTCCTCTTTTTCTGTTCTGTTTCCAACCGCATCGTATGTGTATCCGTATTTAAGAGAATCCCCTGATTCGCGGAATTTTGTACTTTTTAATCGGTTTATGTTATCATATTTGTATACATATTCTTCTTCTGTTCCATCGGGAAGCTTTATAGACGCGTAATCCCTGTTTGCTCTTCCGTCATACTCGTATGTTATTTTGGCGTTTTGCTCGAAATCTCCTTTTTGCAGTGTTATATCGTCTACCCATACTTCTCCGTCACCTCTAAATCTTTCTATATAGAATATTCCTTTAAGATCATTTTCATCGAATCCTTCATCATCAATGGTCACGGTTACTTTCTCCCAGTCATTCGTACCGGTTATCTTATCCGAATAACCATGGGCAAGTACTCTTATACTATCGGTATAATCGGCCCATAAAATTACGCCAACCCATACACCATCTTCAAGTCCGTTAGTTTTAACCCAACAGGAAGCTTCGAATGGACGGCTGTAGTCGGATAAATCAAAATGCTGTAAGGCATATTCTAAATCAGAATAAGGTTCTGTTGGTGAAAACGACAATGGGGACGGTGCTTGACATTGTGACATTTAAGTTTTCCTCCTTTAGTCCGGATTTTTCGATGCTCTTTTGTATAATTGTCCCAGGGATGAATATTTTAGGGATCTAAATACAGGATATTCGATTATCTCTTTATAGGTTAATCCCGCCTTATCTTTTAATAGTGTCAGAAGTTCTGCTCTTAATTTTTTACCTTTTAGTGTATTAGAATTAATGTTCTCTATATTTAATTTTTTATCTTTTTCGAATTTTTCGATAATCACTTCCGCTGACTCAAATATATAATCCTCTTTCCTCATTCTTTTTGAATCACTTTCTGCAGTTCGTCTATCATATCTCTTTATTGCTTTTTCTTTAAAATCGTCTCCACCTATTATTGGACCAAATCTGGTTTTCTCTATAGGCATATCTATCCCTGACCATTCCTCAAACAATTCACCAAATATATGTTCACTTTGAAATATGTCTTCAATAAACTCTTTATCAACTATATATTTGTTTTTCTTTTTGCTTGCAAAATATTCACCTATACTTGACCATTTGTATTCATACGGATTCGTAGCGATCCCCGCTCTAACAGGATTTAACAAAATATATATTATTGCCATTCTTAGATATGGAC
>CAZGHN010000038.1:0-3519 GCA_964525555.1 uncultured bacterium | reverse complement strand
CTTCGTTCTCTCAAATTTTCCCTTTGCCATTGTTTACCTCCTATATAAACAAAAATTTTTTCAATTCTACCAAAATAATTATCTAACTTCATTTAAGCCCATGACCGGGGTTGAACCGGTGACCTCATCCTTACCAAGGATGTGCTCTACCACCTGAGCTACATGGGCACGAGCGGGAGACGGGATTCGAACCCGCGACAAACGGCTTGGAAGGCCGTTACTCTTCCAACTGAGTTACTCCCGCTTAATGGGGAGGGGCGGATTCGAACCACCGAAGGCTTTGCCAACGGATTTACAGTCCGTCCCCTTTGGCCACTCGGGAACCTCCCCATCAAACAATCTTTCATACAGCTGGTGGAGGGAATTGAACCCCCGACAAACTGATTACAAATCAGTCACTCTACCCCTGAGTTACACCAGCAAAAAAAATATAAACAATATACAGTAAAATCCTCCACTATCAATCCTTATCAGAGGATTTCCTTATTCAATCTACCAAATGTCTATATCTCTTAAACTCTATATTGGAGCAGAGCGGATTCGAACCGCCTACCTCCTCCGTGCGAGGGAGGCGCTCTCCCAATTGAGCTACTGCCCGGACACTAATATAATATGATACTTTTCTTTGTCAAGACCCATCGATAAATTAAATTACCAACAGAGAAGTCAGAAGCCAGAAGCAAGAATACAGAAACTCTTCCCTATTGCTATTTTTGAATGGCAGTTCAAAAAATGCGTAAAATAATTTTTACTTTTATCTTGAAAATTGCCTTTTTTAAAATGTTAAGGCCTTTCAAATCAAGGATTTATATTCTGGAATGATTCTTTTATGATTAAAATTGGGTGGGATATCGATTATGCTTAAAAAACTTTTATCCTTAAATATATTATTTAAAAAAAGATCGGGCGATAATATCTTAATTAAGCTAATTTTCATCGCTTTCTTTTATTCTTTATGTTTTTTAAGCCAGGCCGCCTATTCATTAACACCATATGAAACTTTTGAAAGAATCACAACAAAAGATGGTTTGTCTAGTTCCGGAATAAAATATATCATTCAAGATAAAAAAGGATTTATGTGGTTTGCCACGAATAATGGTCTTAATAGATATGACGGACATAAGTTTAAAGTATTTAGATATATCGCAGAAGACAGCACAAGCTTAAGTCAAGATGAACTAAGGTATCTGTATGAAGATAATGAAGGTAATATTTGGATAGTTACGATGAGCGGCAGTGCTCTTAATAAATTCAATCCGAAAACGGAAAAATTTACACGTTATAAGCATAACCCGGATGATTCAACAAGTATTAGCAGCGATAGAATTTTCGATGTTGCACAAGATAAATCCGGTAATATTTGGGTTTCCACGGAAAACGCCCTGAATTTAGTTGTCAACAAAAGAATAAATGGTAAAATATCAACCATTTTCAGAAGATTTTATTACCCTCCAAATGTAAATTATACAAAAATTTATGAAAACAGGGATGGAAAACTGTTGTTAATTGCCGACGATTTGTACTATTTCGACAAAGAAAACAATAAAATTATTAAAACCGGCACGACACTGGGATCCGGAATCGGAGCAAATTCAGTCTGTGAAGACCGGAATGGAAACCTCTGGATAGGGTCAAATACCACCGGGATTATAAAACTTGAGTATGATAAAAAAACTAAAAGCTATGAATTTAACCAGTTAGGTGAAATAAATTTAACCCCCACCAAAAGAAATTGTCTGGTAATCGATAATAAAGATAGAATATGGATAGGTACTGAAACATTGGGTTTATTCCGATATAATGAAAAGAAAGACCGCTTAATTAATTTTACAAACAATGAAATCGATTTAAATTCAATCAGCGATAATGCAATTTATTGCCTATACATCGACCATTCGGGTGTATTATGGATCGGTACTTATGCACATGGCTTATGTAAATACGATTTATATAAAAAACAATTTTATCACTTTAAATCTATACCCGGAAACAATAATACACTAAGCGGGGGTAATATATCTGCCATTAGCAGCACAAAACCCGGCGAATTATGGATTGGTTATGAGTTTGAGGGTGGAGTGGACAGGTTAATTTTCAATTATGAAAATGAAGCGAAAGTCATTCATTATAAACCTACTTTATACGATTCAGACGTCGTCGGGCGTAACACTGTTTTTTGTCTTCTTCAAAGGAAAAACGGCGTTGTCTGGGCAGGGAGAGCTGGTGAAGCAATTTCAATAATTAAACCCAAAAAACCCGGCACAAATAAAAAACCGGTTGTAAAAACAACTTTGCACTCTGGCTGGCCATTTTCTATTTGTGAAGATAGTGAGGGAACAATGTGGGTGGGTTCATGGGGCCGTGGCCTTGCCAGATATTATAAAGCTGACGAACGTGTTTATTTTACTCACGACCCACAAAACCCGAGAAGTTTGAGTGGCAATATCATCTGGGCATTAGGGGAAGATAATGCAGGGAATATATGGATAGGTGTCCGCGGCAGGGGCTTAAGCATTCTACCGGTAAAAGAAAAAAATAAATTAAACCCTGAATTTATTAATTATGAACATGAGAAAGAAAATCCTCAAAGTTTGAGCGATAACCTTATTAATGCTTTCTACCAGGACCACGAGGGTACAATGTGGATAGGCACAGCAGGAGGATTAAATAAAGTTATAAAAGAAGACAATGACTTCCACGATTTCTCTGCTGATGGACAATTGAAATTTATTCATTACCATATTAAAGATGGCTTACCTAGTGAAGGTATTATGAGCATTGTAGAAGATAACAATGGCAATTTATGGATAAGTACTGCAAATGGTCTTTCGAAATTCGACGTATCGGATACCTCATTTACGAACTATACTGAAAGTGACGGCTTACAAAGTAATGAATTCTCGCGTTCTAATTTTAAAGACCAAAACGGAAGAATATATTTTGGAGGCAATAATGGTTTTAATGCTTTTTATCCCGATAGCATAAAACCAAATCCCTCCCTCCCCAATATAGTTATTACCGATATAAAATTATTTTATAAATCAGTTGAGATTGGCGAAAAAATAAACGGGGATGTAATCATTTCAAAATCGATAAGCGAAACATCCCAAATCGTTCTCTCCTATAAGAATAATATTTTATCATTAGATTTTGCCGCTTTGCATTATACGGATCCCAACAAGAACAGATATGCTTATAAAATGGAAGGGTTCGAAAAAAAGTGGAATTACGTCGGCGGTAAAAGAGAAGCAACTTATACGAATTTAAACCCCGGAAAGTATATATTCCGCGTAAAAGCTTCAAATAACGATGGTATATGGAACGAGGAAGAAACTGCACTTAAAATTATCGTAACTCCTCCCTTCTGGATGACAATATGGTTCAGACTTTTAATAATGATTTCAATAATCTTAATCGCATATACAATACACTTGGTTAAAGTAAGGAATATTGTAGAATACGGGCGTAAACTCGAGGTCAAAGTCGCAGAAAGAACAGATGAATTGCAACATGTCAATA
>CAZGHN010000037.1:0-3665 GCA_964525555.1 uncultured bacterium | reverse complement strand
ACCTTGCCTCGATGTAGTCCCCTGCCTCGATGGAGCCCCCTGCCTTGATGGAGTCCCTAAATACTAATATTTTGGCTTTTATAGATCCCTCGACAATACTCTTTTTTCCAAAAATTAATTTGCCATCAAATTCTATATCGCCTTTTATTTTTGTTTTTTTGATAATTTTCTCATTCATAAATTTAAAGCTCCTTTTATTTGCTCATTAAACTTTTCTGGATCTAAATCCGGGGCTTCATTTAAAATATAATCTCGGAGATTACTCTGTTGTCCAGGATGTTTTTGTAGTACCTTAAGATTTTCGGCAGTTAATTTCGGGATCCCCTTCACCAAGTCCATTATAAATTTCTCAATTTCTTTTCTTTTCTTCATATCATCCAGAGCGATTTCAATGGCCGTAGAAGCTCCCTCTTTATCTGTGGCTAATCCATTGAGCTTTTCTTTCTCCTCATCTGTCAGAACATGAGTCTTTAGAAGATCTTGCAATTTCTTATCTTGCTTTTCTGTAACTGTTTTTTTGTCAGGTTTTTTGTCCTTAGATTTGTCATGTTTTTTGTCAGTTTGTTTGGCTTCTTTCTTCTCTTCTTTGGGCGGGTCTGCTTTCTTGTCCTCTTCTGTCTTTCCAAGCCATTCTTTTTCTACTTTTGTCTTTATCAGAGAAGGAGCTGTATTATTTTTAATCCCTTTTGCTATTTGTACTTTTTGTTCTTTCGTTAATCTATCATCATCTAAATACTTTGCGATTTCTTCGTAAGCTTTTGTGATCTGAATCGCTTCAAGAATTGGTTTTTTATCATCATCTTTTGCCCCTAAGTCCATTGTTATTGTCTTAATGGTTTCGGCTTTTTCGTATTCCATATCCTGGAGTTCTTCTACCGACATCATATTTTTAGCTGCATTCGGAAAGAGATCTCGACACGCCCAACTTATCACCCTGGCTCGATACATACGTTCAGGATATTTTTTATATCCAGAATCTTCTTTCATTAATCCAGCTCGTTTGGCATCCTCTTCATTGAAAGAAATATTTATCTCTTCAATTTCTCCTGTATTTTGATTTTTCCTTTTAAGTGTAATCTTTGCTTGAGTATTGTCCGATTCAATATTAACTCCGGCAAAATCTGGATGTTCTCTTACTTTCCCCAATAATGCATTTGCATAGAGACCAGGGCGACCTTTGACAATATATATCTTTTGAAAAGATTCCATTGGACCATATCCGAGTTCATGCCCATATGCTAAAATCGCAAAGGCTTCTTCTTTCTTCGTGATCTCTTTTGGTAATAGATGACTTCTTACTAATATATCACAGAGGTGCAATTTTTCTTCAATACTTTTCGGCATTAACTGTAAGCCGGTAGATATTGTAGCTACTTGTTTACTCTCTTCCATTTAAACTCCTTATGATTATTTTGTTTTTGCATTTAGGATTGGGGCAGATCACTTCAGCGATTTCCCCGTTCCGTAGATTCATCATAATGGGGAAACCACATTCCTTACAAGTTGTTCTGACAATTCTTGATTTATTTTTACTCACCGTCTAAACCTCTTTCGATAATATCAAATTGTTGTTTTACCGCATTTTTTGCTTTAAGCAGGAGAAAAGCCTTTACTTCATTCGGCATTTCATATTCTTCTATATTTGCAGTATAACCAACTTCAATTCTTTTATTAGAAAAATCCTTACTTCTGAGCTCTCCGTAACTGACTGATACTTGTGTTATTTTCATTGATTATCTCCTTTTATTTCTCCGTTTTCAATATATACTCCTACTTGACCGGAATCGTCTACTCGTTCTACCCATATTTGATACCCTTCTTTTCCCGTCATTTCTTCAAGCTTTTTCATATTATCCGAATCAAGAAGAGAGGCATCCGGGACCAGAATTACTTTAAGGTCGGGATGTAATGCCATTTGGATTTGAATTCCCAATAGAAGTTCTTCCGATTTGCTGAGTTGATCCAAGGGGATATCATTAAAAGTTACTTTGTTATCACGATATCCCATCCCCGAAACTGGAAATTTAGCATTTTCAATAAGTTCTTGTTTATATTTGTCGATTTCTTCAATTTCTTTTGTGAGATTATCTGCTACTTTTTTCCGTTCTTCATATTGGGCTTTTATTTCTTCATTTTCTTCATAACCCCGGGCTCGCTGATTTATCCCCTCAACTTCGTTCAATGTTCTTTGTAATTCTTCTAAGGAAGGGGATTGGCTTTTACTTTCTTGTAATGCCTTTAAACTTTCTTTTGCTTCTTCTATTTGTGTTTCAAGATTTTTGATTTCTTCCTTCAGGGCTATTATTTTTTTAGTGCTTTCTTGGATATCTTCTTCTGCCTGAGCTATTGCTTCATAAGTCCCTTCTACGTTTTGCATTTCTCCAAGAAGCTGTTGTATATCCACAGCCTCAACTTTTCCTAATCCTTTCTTAATTTGTGCTTCGAGTTTTTTAGCTTCACGGTTTTCAAAAGTGCGTTGGTTGTACTTTTCTTGTCGTTCATCATCAAGAGTTCTAAGATTTCCAGCAAGCCCAGCTATTTCTAAAAGCATTTCATCGCGATTATTATCGGTCATAATATCTATTGGATTAAAACTTACATTCCCGATGAGTTTGTCTAAAAGGGATTGAGGTGAGGGGAATTTCGCTCCTTCTTTATTCTTGACTTCAAGGGATGAAGTTTCCCCGCCTTTCGAGAATTTCCGAGTTACAATGTATTCCCCGAGATCCACTTCCGTGAACCCTTTTTCTTCTCCCTTGCGGACCGGTTCGGAGGGAATATCTTTTGTGCCGGCTAACGCATACCAGATAGCATTGAGAACGTCTGTTTTCCCCGCACCATTTTTCCCGGTGAGGATCACGGTATCTCCTTTCGGAATAATTTCCACGCATTTTAAATTAAGAATATTTTGAGCTTTGAATCCTAATATTTTCACTTATCCTCCCTTTATTTCTGTCATTTCAATTAAATAATCTTTTAATTCTTTGATTAATTTTATGGTTTCATTGGCATCTAAACGCATTGTGTTTTCCTCGCCTTTTTTGTCTATGAAAGAAAGAATTTTAGAAGAAGAATCGAATCTTATTTTAATTTTACAATTTTTATTCCCGCAAGAACATTTTGCCATTTATCTTCCCTTAAATTTTTTAATTATTTTCCGGAAAAGGAATTTGAAGAAATGAATATCTTCGTAGATAGTTGCAAATACAAAAGGGCGATCTGCTTTATCCTCTCCTCGTATAAAATAGATTTTATTTTTCTCAGGGATTAAAGGTTTTTTTATGAGTGCATTTTCCCTTATCTTCATTCGCATAAACAATCCTCACAGAAAAACAATTCACCAATTGGTTCCAAATCATCCCAGGATTCAAAATATCTTCCGCAACCTTCGCATTGAGGTTTTGGATCTGGTCTCTTCCGGGGATCATTACATTTTGAATAATCAGGCAACTGCGGAATGAATTTCTTCAAGTTTCTTCCTGTGAATACTTCTTAAAAAATTCCCGTTTAAATCGAAAACCGCGTAAGTCTCATAATCGCCGAAATCATCGATCTGAATAAAGACATGGGAGAACCCCCATTTTTTCGCTGCTTTGATTTTTATTTGTAACTCTTCTTTTTTGACTATGTTTAACCTTATTTGATTGGATTTTACCCTTCGCATA
>CAZGHN010000036.1:0-4184 GCA_964525555.1 uncultured bacterium | reverse complement strand
GTAACCCACCTTTGGGGAGAGGTAAAGACACTTTTCATTATATTTCTCGACACTTGACAGAGGGATTATGCGAAGAAATATTCTTTCAATAATTTTAGGAATCATTATATCTTTTTTTATACTTTTCCTAGGATTCTATGTTTTTATCGTAACAGGAACAACGCCTATAGGAAAAGATATTCAGCTAATATCAAAATATCAAAGCTATGATAAAATTGTGGATGCAGTTAGCCCAGAGGAGTTTTTCGAATTACAGGACCAGGCTTCTCAATTCAATCTTTTGGTTTTTGTCCCAGTAGTGTGTTTGCTTACAGGATTAATAGCTAGTTCCGTCGCCCGAACGAAATTCTGGCTTATCGGACTTCTTTCTATAACACCTCTTTCAGTGCTATCCCTGATAATGGGCGCAGCTTTATTACTATATTTCATACCATTAACGGTATTATATCTTGGATTGGGTAGCCTTGGTGGTTTTATTGCCGGTTACTTTAAAAAGAAAAAAATGACAGCTTGAAGAAATTGTAACTGGTGTAATTGGGGGCAAATCTAGAGGGTGTGATCTTTTGATTTGTTGATTATGTGCCTGAACTCTCCCTTTCTTAGAAGATACGTGAGTTGACAAATAAGTGAAAGTATATAGTTTTATTTTTGATAATTAAAGAATTACTAAGTTTTTGTGATTTTAAGGAGGCATGAAGTTTTGCAGAAAAAATCACTGGATACACTCGGCAACTCAGTTATAACTCATGAGTATAAATCTTATCCTTCGGGCAAACTAAGAGGAGTGGAAGAAAATGAAGGTTCCGGATATATAACGGAGTACGATTACAATCAGGACGGAAAACTTATAAGTTTCACAAACGCGAATAATAAAGACATAGATTATAGTTATAACGGAAATAAACTCGTTTCCACTCATTACCCGGATACGACGAAAGACTCACTCGGTTACTATCCCTGCGGCTGTTACCTTCAGTTCAAGGAGGACCGAAACGGAGAGGTAACCGAATATATATATGATGAGCGGGATAGACTAGAAAAGAAATTGTATTATGATGATATTTCGGGTTACATTAGCAGCAGTCCGTCCGATTCTCTTGTTTATGAGTATAACAAAGCAGGTGAAATAATAAAGACAAGTGATAAAAACGGAGATATTGTTTATAGCTGGGATGATGTCGGAAATTTGGATACGGTAAAAGTATATTCCTTGTATGAGAATGTTTATCAGTACGATTTATCGGGTAAAAAGACATACTTTAAATCCTATAAATACGGAACACCTGCCCAGGTGTATTTAGAACAGACTTTCCAATATGATGATGCGGGAAGAGATACGGCAACGTCCGCCGATGGGAATACCTGGAGTCTTTCTTACTATGACAATAACGCGCTAAAGGAAGTATTATATCCTGAATACTACCTGACAGGGCAATCGCAAAAAGTCAGGGAAACAGAGTCGTACACTATCGGAAAAATGGGAGAGATAACCGAAATTTCGACAGTTTTAAAACATAATGTTACAGATTTAATAGGTAATCCGGGGTTTGAATCCGGAAATCTGAACGGTTGGGAATGTTATCCCCATGCAGGAGCAACCTCATGGTATATAGATACTACGGATAGTATTGTGGAGATTTCCTGCGGATCGACGCACGGAACCGGAAGTCCCGCATCTTCATGGGAAGTGACCGACTCGATTTCGAAAGAAGGAGATTACTGTTTGCATTCACCTTATTCCCCGGTAGAGCCTTATTCGGATATAGAATATGCCTTACAGCATTTTGATTTGTCTGACTACGGTCGTCCGTTCGAAGCTTCATGCTTGATTAAAACTAACGAGCTTAACGATGGTGTTTGGGTTGGTGTAATTCTATGGGTCGATTATACCGATAGTATAAGAATAGTAGCCCATGGTTATTCAGATAAAATCACTGGAACTAACGACTGGGAAAAGGTAGTAATTTCGATAGATGAAGAATTCGATGTAAATGATCTGGAAGGGATATTTTATATAGAGAGGATGAGAGACAGCGGAGATGTATGGGTGGATAATGTGGTACTACAGAAAGGTGATACATTACAATCTGCTAAAATAACTTACGAATATGACAATAGAACAAACAGAAACCAGACATACATAAAACTTCCTGACGGAACGGAAGAAGAACAGATATACAGGTATGATAACTTAAACCGCTTGATAAGCACAAAATTTCGCGAATCAGGGGATTCTCTTAAATACGGATACACATACGATGCGGTTGGGAACAGAACAGAAAAAGAGGAAAACGATTATACAGATACAGATGAATATACATATAACTACAACACGAATAACAACCGTCTATTAAGTATAACCGAGCTTGGAGAAAGTTATACTTATAATGACAGAGGCGATCTCCTTACGGCAACAGGCGGATATACTTTCTCATATGATAGAGAAGGAAGGCTTGAGGAAATAATAGAAGCAAGCGGTGGAGATACCAACAAGTTTAGTTTCTCCTACACCTCCGAAGGCAGGAGGTTCAGGAAGATTTTTTCAACAGATACGAGCGGGGTGGTGGAAGCTGATACCACTTATTATGTATACGATGGAATGTACGCGGTTGCGGAACTCGACGGTCATCTTGACTTGAAATCTAAGTACGTATATACAAATGGTATGTTAGTTGGAAAAATAGACGAAAACGATGAACTATTCCAATATTTCCATGATGGGCTTGGGTCAATTACTATGATAACCGATACAACGGGCAGTTATCAAAACCTCTATGCTTATGATGATTTCGGAAATTTCAGAAGTAAGACAGAAAATGTATCAAACAGTTACTGTTATGCATGTCAGGAGAGAGATGAAGAACCGTCGGGTTTATACAATTTGAGGGCGAGATATTATGCTCCGGGGATTGGGAGGTTTACACAGGAGGATCCTTTAACGAGATTGCCCTCCGCCTGCGGAATTCGGCAAATTAACGGATACTCCTATGTTGGTAATAATCCGATAAATTATATAGACCCTTTAGGCCTATGGACGACCCTGCCGCCTAATGTGTCGCCTGATCTTGTGCAACAAGCTATTAACGTTATTGACGGTGAGGATCCGTTACCTCCGCTCCTTCTTTCTGATCCATTCTCAAGATGCTGGTTAAAGTGTATGTTTTGGCCTAGCGCAATCAGTGCAACTGCCAGTCAGCTGACTCCTCTCGTTGGGAGAGGTTCAGCTATGGTATATTTTCACTTTAAATATCCTACATGGTTTACAGCATGGGGTAGAGCGTCAAAAGTTCTTGTTCCCAAATATGGTGGTTACGTGGCACAGGGATTATCAATAGTTGGTTGGGGTTTATTCGCAATTGATGCGTACAAGTGTTATAATAAATGCGCAGGTAAAGATGAAAAAAATTCACCAGATTACTCAAATGTATATTATATAGAAGCGCCATGAAGAACAGGTATATGTAATGAAGAAAAAATCTAAAAAAATTTGGCAAAATGGATTAGTACTCGTAGCAGTTGTTATAATATGGTATTTATTGCTACGAGGAGGATACCACTTACTTCCGGGCGCAAAAAAGCTTAGTGAAGTAATGCCTATGTGGATAATAATTCTGAATTTAGTGCTTCTTCTTTTTCTGATTGTCTTATTAATAGATGAAAGGAATTGGCATCCAAGAAAACTCCTGGTAATATTTATTGGTTTACCACTTTCTTCTATCCTTACACGTATCGGTTACGAACGTTTCCCTTTGATAACTATCATCGGTACTGTCATGATTGCATTAGTTGTCTTTATTTTGAAAGGATGTATAGATAACAAAGGAGGTAAGAAGAAGAGCAAAAAGAATAAATCTTGAAATGTAAACTACAAATTCAAATTCGAGTTATATAATATAATTGCGAAATGTATAATTGGTATAATTGGGGTCAAATCTCAACACTTGACAATAAGTGTAATAATACAATGGGGACGGTGCTTGACATTGTGACATTATTGAGTATAGTACTTATACTATGCGAAGAGCGAGGGTAAGTTTTAAGGGTTCTTATCATCATGTTGTGAATCGAGGTTTAGAGGGGAGTAATACAATGGGGACGGTGCTTGACATTGTGACATTATTGAGTATAGTACTTATACTATGCGAAGAGCGAGGGTAAGTTTTAAGGGTTCTTATCATCATGTT
>CAZGHN010000035.1:0-4838 GCA_964525555.1 uncultured bacterium | reverse complement strand
ACGAAGTTTTTGCTAATATTGCCTATTTTTTTGGACAAAGTTCGAACCGGGTTTTAGATTTTCTAAAACAATTTTTGTTTCAAACTTTTCTTTGTAAAGAATTCAAAAAGGAAGATCTGGCCCCTTTATGCTACTTTCCTATAAAACTAAAAAAACTTCGTCGATAATTTGGCAAGGCTTTTAGTTTTCAATAGCGCTCACCCACGACCTTAAAATTCTGAGAAAAAGCGTCTAACTCTGCTTTCTCCTTTTCGCTCAAAATAATCATCTGAGTCGCCCAATTTAAATTCAAATATTTCGAGTGGCGTGTCCCCGGTATCGTAGCGATATCATCACCTTTTGCAAGCACCCATGCCAATGCTACTTGTGAAGGTGTAACGTCTTTTTCAGTCGCGATTTCTTTGACTTTTTCGACAAGTTTTTGGTTATTTGCAATAGCTTCTTCACTAAAACGAGGGTTGCTTAATCGCCAGTCACCTTGTTTAAGATCATCGCGCTTTTTAATGGCGCCAGTTAAAAATCCGCGGCCAAGCGGACTGTAGGCTACAAAGCCAATTCCAAGTTCACGCGCTTTTGGCAAAATACTTTCTTCAACATCTCGTGACCAGAGTGAAAGCTCGGTTTGTAGCGCGGAAATTGGGTGGGTATAGTGTGCTTTTTCCAGGTTTTCGGCACTGGCTTCTGATAGGCCGATGTAGCGAATTTTACCTGCTTGGACCAATTCGGCCATCGCGCCGATTGTTTCTTCAACGGGGACTTTCGGGTCGGGTCGATGTTGGTAGTAAAGGTCGATATAATCAGTGTTCAGGCGCTTCAGCGAAGCGTCGCAGCAGGCTTTAACGTATTCTGGTGAGCCGCTAATGCCAAGCCAGGCACCATCTTTTCCGCGTTTTATGCCAAACTTTGTGGCCAGAATGACTTTTTCACGGCGATTCGCCAGCGCTTTACCAAGTAATTCTTCGTTGGTAAATGGGCCGTACATGTCAGCGGTATCCCAAAAATTACAGCCGATTTCTAAGGCTTCATCAAGTAGTTTCAGGCTTTTAGTATCATCGGATTGACCATAAAATTCCGACATACCCATGCAGCCAAGTCCAACGGCAGGAACCTTTAGACCTTGTTGACCAAGTTTAACAATTTTCATTTTTCCTCCAAAAAATTTTAACTTGAAGTCTTAAACGAATTTATAAGTTAACTTTTGTTCCATTGTTAAGCCGTATAAACTGATTTCAAAGTTTCTGGGTGATGTAATATACATTATTATGTTATTCATATATCGCTTGACTTTCATGGTATAATTATAAAGAAAATCCAATCTCTGTCAATGTAAGAATTTGTGGCGTTTCTTCTTTCAAAAAATACCCTTGATTTTTTAAGATTTTTTACTTATGCTTAAAACAAAAGGAGGAGTTGAAATGAAGAACCGTTTCAATGATATATCACCGCGTAAAGCTGCAATAGTCGCAGGTAGCGCGTTTATAATCTCGTTTTTCTTAGCTATCTTAGTGGATAATTTTATTCTCCCAAATTTTATTATTCCCGGAGATACAGCAGCATTAGCCGATACTATTATTGCTAATGAGAGGTTATTCAATATAGCTGTTATTGTGTATCTAATCATCCTTGCTCTTGATACAACTATCGCTCTAGCACTTTATATTGTGCTCAAGCCAGCGAATAGGATACTGGCATCTCTAACGGGAATTTTCAGGCTGCTTTATGTGGCTGTTATGGTAATCGGTGTTCTCGCTCTAGCACTTCAATTTATAGACGTAGATAGTTACGGAACCGCAAAACTTATTGGATATTTATTTTTTACCTGTCATATCTTTGTCCTTGGCTATTTGGTTTTTAGGTCGAGCTACATCCCCAGAATTCTTGGTGCCTTGTTGCTGATTGCCTCTTTTTGCTATGTGATGGCATTTTATGTAACTCTTTCTTTACCCCAAGTACTATTGCTGATTTTTATGATATTTATGATTATGGGAGAACTCTCACTTAGCTTATGGCTTTTATTTAAGAATGCCAAACTACTCGAAATAAAGTCCTGAAAAAGGAAATAAAAACAAAAAGACTTCTATGCTTAGTGTTTTTGTGTGAGATGAATTTGGGTTGTGGGTTGGGGTTTTTAACCAATTAACGAATTTACTATTTCACATTTCACTAAAAACGAAGTTTTTGTTAATATTGCCTATTTTTTAAAAAAGTTAAAATCTTTTAGGTTTTCTAAAACAATTTTTGTTTTCGTTTTTTCTTTTTTTAAGATAGGGGATGGGTAGGCAGACTAAGGACTGATGACTGGTGACTAAGGACTAATTTCTCCTTTTTCTTGTTTTCGAGATTCTCGAAGAGGAGGCTCTTGGGAGTATATTGTCACGAAGTAAAGCATCGTTCCCTTTATCCGGCGCTATATCGCCGGAGTGGGTACATCGCTCCAGGCTGTTTTCGAATCCACTATTTTTTTATTTATGACGTCGCCAGTTTTAGTATTAATATCAATAAAACCAACAGGTATTCTTTTAGTGTTAAACGCAAATAGCTCTTTTCCTGACATATGATTGTTGGAGGGATTATCTACCTCCACAAAAACTACCCGCCTATATTCGCAATTATTGCAGTCCGTATTTTGATTATTGATTCCTAAAGGGCAATGATGTCGTCTTGCCATTACCGGATCAACATGCCTCATTTTTGCCATCTGGGCAGACGGCGACCGTCTTAAATGCTCGAATGGATGAAACACCCAGTCGATTATGAGCCAAACTGTATGATGTTGTTTGTATAAATGAGACTCTCCGCCTGTATTCGCGATCATTCCTTGCATGATGTAATCTACCGGCATTACATAACCAAGATACTCCTTATCATTATTTAAAAATTTCAAGCGACCATATTGTATGGCATTCAGTACTGCCGGCTCTTTTTCGCTATCTTCCGGCATAATGGACACAAGTGTTATATTGTCTTTTGATTTAAGTTGGAGTGAATGTAATGTGAGAAACCGGCACATAAAACCAGTACCAATGATGATGGCTACTACAAACAGCTGAGCGAAGATACTTTTACGATTAAATAGAGTAGTTGGCACAGTTAAGGTAGATTTACTTCTTCCAATGGACGGGAAAAACATTCCTGTATTTTGCATATATTCTCTGTAAGAATCACCATATTGGGCTACCATACGTCTTTCTTCATCTTTAGCCAAAAAATAGTATAGAATGAGCATAATCGATAGGGTCCCGAGGACTATAAAACGCGGCCACAATATCGCCATTCCCACGCCCCAAATCCCAAGCGAAGAATATTGAGGATGGCGGACAAAACGATAAATTCCACGGTTTGCTATTCCCCTCTTGAATATTTTCCCCAGATAAACCTGCAGAGCGCAGATAATAAAGGCAGTGCAACCGAGCACAAACAGTACAGAACCTAAGATACGAATGATTTTAAGCGGCAGGGTAGGTGGCAGTATCATATGAGGTAAAAAGAAATGTGTGAGCCACTGCGTCATTGGGTAAGCATCCAGCCAGTGGAAGATCGGATTGAAGACGGAATAAAAGAAAAAAGCAAAAGGACTTATCATTATCATCACTTCAAAAGCCATTATAAAAAATACAATAATCCCTCCTCGTGCGACGATACTTTTGCTCCATTCTCTAAAATTTGCTACTTTCATTGGTGCTTTCCTCCTTCTTTGTGTTACGCCGAACCAATAAGTTTAGGTTTATTCTTTGTTCTATAATTTATGCTTGTATAGTGTCTCAAAATTCTCATATTATAAATATAAAGGAAATACAATCTCTGTCAATGTAAGATTTTGTGGCTTTTCTTTTTGAATTGAAAGTTGTATTCCCTATGTAAAAAAACACCCTTGATTTTCAGAGATTTTTTGCTTATGCTTAAAAAAAGGAGGTAAAAAATGAACTCAGACAGAAAGACCATAAGAATTGGAGGTTATCTTAGAAAGAGAAACCGAAGTATTATCACTTCATATCTTTCTCTTCGTAGATTAATTGGAATCCTTGGCATCCTTTTACCATTTATCTGTGTGCTTGGTGGTCTCTTGTTTTCAGATATTCCTATTAGGACGTCTATTAGTTCTTATTACCATACAAATATGAGAGATTCTTTTGTCGGTTTATTGGTTGGTGTAGCGTTGTTTCTTATTACATATAAAGGCTATGAAAGAATTGATAATATTGTTACTTCAATTATTGGGTTTACAGCTCTTGGTGTCGCAATCTTCCCCTGTCGTTATAGTATTGCTTCAACCCAGCCTTTAGGAATATTTCAAAGAACCCCAACTATATCTAATAATATTCATCTTGTATGCGCATTCACATTTTTCTTTCTTCTTGCTATTAACTCGATATTTCTTTTCACCTTAACTAAAAGCAAAGATATTCCTAAAACAAGAGATAAGAAGATTCGTGATTATATCTATATAGGTTGCGGTATTATTATATTAATGTCACTGGCAATATTGTTGATTCGTTCGTTAGTAGGCGCTGAAGCTGAAAACAGTAAAACATTATTGATCTTCGAGACTATTATGCTTTTGGCATTTGGTATATCATGGTTGGTAAAAGGTAAAACCCTTGAGACCTTTAAGATTTTTTTTAAAGATAAACCGAAAAAATTAGCGTAAAATCGTAAAGAATGGCTGCTCACTCCGTACAATCTTCGAACTCTCCGCCTGACCTTCAAAAACTCAATTTTCAAAACCAACTAAAAAACAGACTCCACCCCCCAACAACCCAACCCCGCAATACACCCCGCCCGCACGGCTTGCCGCCCGCAATGCGGGCTGCCTTTGGCTTCGCCCTCGCTATCGCTCG
>CAZGHN010000034.1:0-4993 GCA_964525555.1 uncultured bacterium | reverse complement strand
TGTATCCCCTCTAAATCAAATTCCAAAACCTTTTTCTTGTTTTCGAGATTTTCGATTTCCTTCCTAACGGAAGGAAATCTCTCAATCCCCACTTCTGAGAGAATATCGATAAGATTTTGAAGTTTACTCCCCACCACCCTTAATTCATCGATTTTCTCTTTTTCCTGTTTTTTGAGGGGGCTTATTCTTCTCTCGTCTTTTTTGTTCATTCTCTCGACTATCTTGTTTATCGCTTTTTCGTCCTTGCTTATCTCCTTCAATTTCTCTATAACAAAATCTTCGATTTTCTCGGCGTTCACAGATTTGATTGTGCAGCAATCCCAATCATGTCTGTAAGTTCGTGTGCATCTGTAATAGTGTGTATATCTCGGAGTAACTCCGTCTTTCTTTCTGTTCTTTGTGTAGGTCGGTGTCATTCCTGAACCGCAGTCACTGCACTTAAGGAGTCCCTGCAAAAGATAGTTATATTTAATCTTTGTTTTATTTCTGTGTCTTTTTCTTCGGAGGCTTTGAGTTTTTAAATACATCGCTTCGGTTATTATAGGTTTATGTAATCCATCGTACACAATTCCACTGTAAGAAGTCTTACCGTAATAAAGGGGATTTCTTAAGATATTATCGATTGTGTTTTTAGCAAAATTCTTTCCTTTCCTGGTTTTATATTTTTCGTTTATTCTCCTTCTCGTTTCGGCAAGCGATTCGGTTTCTATAAATGTTCTGAACATCTCTATTACAAATTTTGCTTCCTCCGGATTTATAATAAGTTTCTTATTTGCGTTCTTATATCCGTAAGGGAGCGCGCCCCCGTTCCACATTCCTTTTTTCGCTCTCTGAAGCATTTTATCTTTTGTTCTTTCCGTTACGAGTTCTCTTTCAAACTGGGCGAAAGTGAGCATAATATTTCTTAAGAGTCTTCCGGAAGGAGTCGCCGTATCAAAATGTTCTGTTATGGAAATAAAAGAAACTCCGTGATTTTCAAAAAGTTCGATCAAAGCGTAAAAATCTTTAGGTGAGCGTGTAAGTCTATCGATTTTATAACAGAGAACACAGTCTATTTTCCCGTCTACAATATCCTTAAGCATTCTGCCGAGTGCGGGTCTTTCGATGTTAGCCCCGGAATATCCGGGATCACTATAAATTTGATAAAGTTTAAGCTCTTCCTGACTTTTGATGTAAGATTTTATTCTTTCTTCCTGAGCCTCGCAGGAATTATATTCCTTTTCGGCTTGCATGTCAGTTGAGACTCTTGTGTATATAGCGCATTTCATAGGATTACCCCCCCGTATAAAATCCTGCCCAACTAAAAATACTATTCTTACTTAATTTTAGAGATATCTCATCTCTTTGATATGCTATTTTTAAGAGTTCATTCAAAAATTCGCCTACATCGACAATAATAATATTTTTATCTTCACAGATTTTCTTAACAGTATCCAAATTTTTCGCTATCTCAAACATTTGGAATATTTTTTTTATCCTATGTTCTTTCGCTACTTCTATCTCTTTTGAAATACTTGCTCTATCAGACCCCCCCAATATTCCTGTCTTGATAAACAATCCATATTTTTTCTCTATTAAGATATCAACATCTGTGTTCTTTAGAGGGTAATTCCACTCAATATCATTTTTATCTTCGACGTTGTCAATAATATTAAAAATTTCTTTCATTTCTTGCTTTTGAAAATTTCCAATAAAACCAGCCAATTTAATTTTTTTCTCTATAATCTCACGGATCAAATAGAAAATTATAAACTCTACAAATTTTCCCGAAGAAGCTTCTTCGACAACTAAAAGTTCCCTATCTTTCGAATCTTCATGAGTGTATTTAAAAAATTGTTCGCGTAATCGGCATAAATTCTTTTCTACTGTCTGAGAAACTTCCTTTTGCCAACTCTTCTGAGCCATCTTCTCCCAAAAATTTCTAAAATCTTCTTCCAATAGCAACAATTTAAAGTAATTACTTAAAAAGACGAACTCCTCTACAAAATGTAAGAACATTGATGGAGTAGGTATTAATTGCCAGTTTCTTCTAATAGCACCAAAAATTAAGCCAATCTTTTTAAAAGTCAAATTTAAATCTTTGTCTACCCACAGAGCCTTATAGTAAGCTACTGATAGCACATCAATTTCAGAAAGAAATTTTTTAAACTTAATATCTGGATTTTCATTTTCCTTAAACGCCTTTTTAAAAGCTTTTATTTCTTCGTTAGCTAAGAATTCCATTGTCTCCACAATCTTGCTAATATTCTCATAGATTGTTTCTGAATTATCGGCTTCTTCCATACCGTCTTTGGGCACCAATTGTCTTACCCAAAAGTGCAATTTCTTTTTACTCAATACAAATTGCGAAGCTGTTTTGAGCCCTTTTGCCAAATTATCAGAGCATTTGAAGTTCTCAATTATTAATTCTAGCGCTTCGGCGGTCGAAATATGAGAATTTGAATAACACTCCTTTAAACTCGTAACAACCTTAAAAACGAAATGACCTGTAAGCGCCTCAATTTCTTCTTGGAATTTGTCGTACTTAGATTTAACAGAAAGAATTCTATTTAAGCTGTCGAAAAAATCCCTAACATTATTATTAATGGTACCTCCAAAAAGCTCAATTCCAAAACTCGTCAAATGATTCGAAAGCGAGTAATAATACTTCAAAGAAGCCATCAAAGAAGATATCTTTGTTACATTATTTGAATGTTCAACAAGGTTTTTAATAGCTTGAGAAAATGAAACAACCGCTTTAAAAATATCCTTCTTGGCGATTAACAAGTAAGTTTTAGGCCCAAAATAATTATAATTGATAAAATTTGTATCCGAAGCTGAAATATTGACATTTTTAAAGCATAAGAAAGTTTTTTCTAAATCCTCTTCAAAATTTAATAAAGTCGTAGTAACTCCCTTATCTTTAATTTCACTTATTATTAAACCACCAATCCTTAAGAGTTCCTTTCTTAACTCTCCATATTCAAGAGACTCCAAAGCTTTTTGACTCATAAAACTTCCTATCTAGATTGACCTTTTACCCAAGCATCAATTTCTTCCCTACTAAATCTCCATTGTCTACCGACTTTATATCCAGGTATCTTTCTAGTTTGCACCAACTTGTAAATAGAAGATCTACTCATCTGCAAATAATTAGCGACCTGTTCCAGGGTTAACCATCTATTATCGACAAAATTGCCATGCTGTTTTTTGTTAATCATTATTAATAAATGATAATAATTACCATATAAAAGTCAAGTACATATTATTTATTCAACATAGAGATTAACAATATATCAAAAAGAAACATTGGCATACGTTTACTTGTTCCTTAGTGTTTTTTTCAACGTAAAATATATCCGATTGATTTAAGGTTTGCAGACCTTACAAGGCCTATAGCCAGCTCTTAAAGCTTCCTCTCTCGAGGAAAAATTCTTTATACAGTTTTTACAGTTGTAATATCGACAAGATGATTTATGAAAAATTTTTGATTCTATATTTCCATGATAAATTACTCTTAAATATGTTGGTTTTAAAGAAGTTGTTTTTTGAACTGTGGTTTGTGGAGCACAGAATAAAAATAAGATAAGAAATATTGATATTAGTTTTTTCATTGCCTATTTCCTCCTAAAGAAAACTTTTAGGGGAATAAAAGTTTTTTTGATTCTTTGCCTTCCGTAACTTTTAGTAGATTTTCAAAAAAATTATCTATCTCAAAATTAGAAGATTTTTCTTTATAGGCAGGTGACACAGAATATTTCATATAAAATACAACTGGTATATTTATACAGTTTTCAATATCGGTTTTATCTATTATTGTTTTTAATTTACCATCTGCGCTTATTGTAAAATCTAAGCCATATAATGAATCACCGGGTTCAAGCTCGAGCACTGTTATATAATCTGACCTTGGATTTCTTTTTCTTATTCCCTCACACTCAAAATCAAGAAAACTTATTTTCTTTTTTGGATACAGACTAACATCATTTATTTTTATAATGACTTTTTTATCTGTTTTATTTGTAGCACTTATATCTAAATATAAATGAATTTTTGATAACCTTCCAGTCCTTCCCTTACCGCCCCTATAATTAAGATCAGAACCAATTCCAATACCCAAAGAGCCTTTAGCGAAAGCCCACATTTTATTTATAGCAAACAAAACAAGACCAGTTGGATCAATCATAATATTCCTCCTTTTTATAATTATAGTATAAGAGGGAATGGGATGGTATGTCAAGGGGTTTTACAAATCTAAGGAAAGATCGCTTGACATTCCGAACAAATCAGTATAGTTTTAGTATGTATAGTATGGCTTTGATGTAAGGATAACAATTTAGATCAAAAGGAGGTCTATATGCCTATACCAGAAGGTCCAGATTTGGACAATCTTGCAAAGACGGAGACAGAAATCAAATTAGCTCCCTATAAAATGTTAATAGAGTCAGGTTTTTTACCTTTATTAAAAGAATTACAGGAAATAAAGCAAGATATAGAAGAAATAAAAGAAATACTAAAGCAAAGATAGTTTATACAAGCCCCGTATTTGTGTTTCTTTGTTTATTCGTATCAAGTATGGCTAAAGCAGAAAGGGTTTTTTTCTGGTAAAATTTTCCACCACGAGAAGGGATATTACAGATGAATGTATGCTAACTGTGCTAATGGGGCCAGACCTTCTTTGAAAAATGAGTGATTTGTTCGAAAATCTCGAAAACAAGAAAAAGGTTTTGGAATTTGATTTAGAGGGGATAGAACTTTCAATTCAAAAAGAAGAAAAAGGACAACTTAGTCCATAGTCCAAAGTCGACAGTCCAAAGTCAAAAACAAAATACAGGGGCCAGGAGACAGGATACAGAATCCCTACCCAACACCAAACATTTAAAAAAAACGAAAACAAAGATTGTTTTAGAAAACTTAAAATATTTTTCAAAAAAGATTGGCGAATTTTCCCCCGAAGACCGACCCCAGCTTTTTCAAAGTATTATCAAGTCCGTATCTTACGGACTTGACGAAA
>CAZGHN010000033.1:0-5683 GCA_964525555.1 uncultured bacterium | reverse complement strand
AATACCCTCCAATAGACGCATCTCCCCCATCTCGAAAGGAACCCATTCTCCACCCTCCATTCTCCATGCCAATCTTTCTATAGATATCATACTCCCTGTGTTAGATAAGAAATCCCCTTGTGCCGAGCAAAGCAGCATCCATTCAGTATTCGCGTGTATTGTACCCTGAATGACTCCAGGTATCTCTATTGGAGAAGCATCCGCATCTAAAATCCCTATATCTATATTCTTTGCTCTTATATCAATAGAAAGCACTTCCTGATTAACGAAACCAATCTGAATGGAGGCATGTTGACCCGGAATTAAAAGAAATAAAAACCATACCATTTTAAACCTCCTTTTTATTGAATAATATAAAATTATAATATTCGATTGTCAAGCTATCACATAAAAAGAGAAGGGGCGCTCGGTGAGCGCCCCTTTCTCCTTAGCAGAACGTCAGTTCTAAGTGGTTCTCATTATAAAGTTTGGATGGTGTAGGTTATTACGCAGGTCGAAGAAGCCGTATTAGATTCGTCACCATCGATCTCTACTCGGTAATTGTGATCCATTGACTGCCATCCACTTGTAGTTCCTGTTCCGCTAGCAATTACTGCTGGGGCTACTGCGAAGGGGGTCCATGCAACCGGGGGATTATCCGCATATTCTATTTCACCAAGAGTTATTCCGCATGCAGGAGCTGGATCACCATCACCTTCAACTGTCAACTGCCAATCAGTAGCTGCACCTATGAACATAACCATGTAGTCTATAGTCTGATAAGGACGCACATTCGGGCTAGAAGGCTCATAGTATTCAGGAAAAGCAGCAGGTGGGAATGCAGGGTTATTCAAGTTAAGGTCTATTGAACCAAAATCCCAAGTAATACTCGCATCACTCAAAAGTACCGCAACGATAGAGGGTAAAATAAATTCAAAATCTGCTGACTCGCTCTGAGGACTCGCACCAACGGCACCAAAAACAAATAAAGGTAATACTAATAGAGATAGATATATTTTACGCATGATAAACCTCCTTAAAGGTTTAAAAAGGGTTTATACGTTTTTGTTGACCACTTTCCAACGTTTGCTAAATTATCAAAGAACCATTTATACTATATGCAAGTACCGTTCCAAAATATAAGATATTTATTTACAATAACTTATAAATTTAGCCGCTTCGCAAACTGCAATTTTTTTTTGCAGAAAGCTAATTTTTGGCATTTGTAAAATATTTATTACAAGAGAAGAAGAACCACAGATTGCACGCATTTACACTAGATTCCCCAGCCACGCTGCTTTATTTTGCTATCTAAATAAGGAAAACGGGCAGGGGTATGGCTGCCCGTTTCAAAACCTAGATTCCTCAAAAACTTGAACACTTGGTTCCTCGATAGCTTGTTGTCTTTAGGGATAAAATCGTTTATTCCTTTTCCTCTGAGATTTCTTTCTTAATCTTCTCCTTCGCAGAAGAAATGTTTTCTTTCAAAAGTTCGGCGATTCCACCTATGCTTCCGAGGACTCCTGAAGCTTCATAGGGAAGAAATACTTTTGAAGCCGTTCCGTTCGCTATAGACTGAAGCGCTTCGAGATATTTTATTGCTATGAGGTCATTTGTAGGGTTTCCTTTATGTATTGCGTTGTATACGTTCTGAATAGCATCGGCTTCACCCTGCGCTATCGCGATCTTTTTATATTTATCCGCATCCGCAACTTTTTTAATTGCTTCTGCCTGTCCTTCGGCTTTTAAAACGGCAGATTTCTTGGCTCCCTCTGCTTCAAGAATCATGGCTCTTCTGTCTCTTTCGGCCTTCATCTGACGGTGCATCGCTTCCGTTACATCCGAAGGCGGTTCTATCCTCTGAAGCTCAACCCTCGTAACCTTGGTACCCCATTTATCTGTTGCATCGTCGAGAATTTGCCTGAGTTTAGTGTTTATAACTTCCCTCGAGGTAAGCGATTCATCGAGAGCCATATCGCCGATTAAATTTCTAAGGTTTGTCTGTGCAAGCTTGGTGGCAGCGATATAGAAATTAGCAACATTATATGTAACTTTAACCGGATCGGTAACCTCATAATAAACCACTGCATCCACGTCAACAGCAACGTTATCTTTCGTAATAACTGCCTGCGGAGGCACATCTACAACCTGCTCGCGCATATCTACCTTTTGCATTTTTTCGAATATCGGCATAATAATAGAAAGCCCGCTGTCTGCTGTACGTTGATATTTACCCAAACGCTCGATAAGACCTTTTTCCCAGGGTCTAACGATCTTTAATGCATTTCCCGCAATAATAAAAATTACGATACCTGCAATAACGTATAAAAAATACATTTTACTTTACCTCCTCTTTAGCTTTTACTACTACATGTGTCCCATCAAGTTTAACAACGACAATCCTGCTCCCTTCCTTTATTATTTCTCCGCTCTCGCTATCAGCTCTCCATATTTCTTTATCTATCCTGACGCTACCTGTATTTTCTGCATTATCAATTTCCTCAAGAACTATTCCCTCTTTACCGATAAAACGGTCTGCCCCTATGCCCGGAGGCTGCTTTTTGCTGAACTTCTCTGCAAACCTTCTCGATGCGGCAAAAAGAATTCCCGAAACGACAATAAAGGCAAGCCACTGCCATGCCTGATTCAGTCCAATCATCGCAAATATACCGGCAACTATAGCTCCAATGCCGAAACAAGCGAGAAAAAACCCTACAGTAAAAATCTCCCCTATAATAAAAATTGCAGCAAAGATAAACCATACTAAGTAAATTTTAAACTCCATGCACTTCCTCCTTTTTTATAATAATATGCATTATTTCAAAATTTATTCAAGATTATTTAAAATTTTGCCACAGAGTACACAGAGGTTTTTTGCCGTCAGCTGTCGGCGGTCAGCTGTCAGCTTTTTTAACTCACACAGAGACACGAAGACACAAAGAAAATTTTTATTTAAATAAAAAAAATAAAATTGTATGGGGTATGGTTGGGCTTTGTGTACTTTGTGGCTTTGTGTGAGAATAAGAAACAATTTAAAGCGGGGTGTGATGGGCTTTGTGTACTTTGTGGCTTTGTGTGAGAATATCTTTTGTTCTTAGTAAAAGAATATATAATAGGAAATAAAAAGGCCTAAAAAAACGAAAAAGAAGCAAGTTCCCAGTTTTACAAATTTGACTTTATTCCTCCAGAATTTATTTATAGTAGAGGATTGCATACCTTTGTATGTACTTACAAAAACAATTACGAGAGGAATGATAAACGCAATATTGTAAACGATTAAATATAATATAGCCCGGACGCGAAGCTCTGGCACTCTACTCACAAAAATCAGAGTTGGCAAATAAATCTGACCTGTACAAATGAATTCGCTTACCGAAATGAAGAAACCGCTTACGACCGCCGCTAAAAATAAGTTTTTCTTGGTCATTTTTTCTCTGATTACAGAATGGATTCTCTTCTTGATGAATCTGGGTAACTGCAACTTAACCTCTCCTACTTCGTTTCTTTTTAATTTTATATAATCATAAAAAGAAAGAATTCCAAAAGATATCGAAAGTAATGCCACTACCCCGAGAATGACCTTGCCTATAATATTGGTGATTTCTAAAATACCAACAAATTTAATAAGACCTAACCCTATCAGAAAATATACGACAAAAACTACAGCACTGTAAGTAATTCCTATTAAAAGTGTTTCTTCTTCTTTTTTTCCTAAAGTAGATAGAAAAGCTATTAGAAAAATTATTGTGGCAAAAGCACAGGGGTTCACCCCGTCGACCAAGCCCGCCAATACAATTGTGAAAGCACCCATATTCTTGAATCTTTCTTTTATGCTTTCTTCCGATTTATCTCTTAACTCGAATATTCTCATCCAGGGTATTTCGGCCCCTTTATCCTTGTATCCGTAAATGAGTTCCTTTAAGGGCTTTTTCTCCAAATCTTCTCTGGTGATATAATCTTCTCCTATAAATAGCATAGGAGTGGTTAACCTTTTGTTTTCCGGAACATTAAAAACTTCGCAGAACGCTTCATTTATTTTTTTGTTTTCTCTGCTTTCTATATCGTATTTTGAAATATCTAAATTCGAATAATTTCTTTCTAAGAAAGAAATTTCGTAATTTATTCTTTCACAAACTTTGCATTTGTTATCGTAGAAGTAAACGACTTCTATTCGCTCCGAAGAGCCTAGAGGAGAAACTTCTTGTGTCTTTAATTCCGGAAAATCGCATCCCGAGTCCGCATATTCTGCTATTATAGGCTCAAGCCCCCTTCTTATCTCCCTGGGGCCTCCGAGAATGTATCTTCCTATAACGATTATTGGTATATCGTTATTTTGATCTTTATATTCTTCCTCAATCGAAACCAGATACTCGTAGTTGGAGGGATCCGATATTTCAAAGGATTTTATTACCAAATTATATTTTTCTATTAACGGGGGTAATATTTTTTCCTCAATAAAGGAACAGTCTTCGCATTCTTCCGAATAAAATAAATATATACGGATGGGAGGAGTCTTGGGAAAAGCTTTGATGTTTGCCTTTAATTTGAGTTGAACTTTACTGTTTTCGGGGTCGTTTGTATGTATATATAGGTTTTCAGTTATATCTCCCGAACGATTTTCAGAGTTAAAAGTAACCTGGATTTTTCCCGTGCCGCGTGGAGGTACCAATCTCTTTGGAATATCAATTTTTCCACTGGCGCAACCACAGGAGCTTTTGACTTCCTTTACTTTTAAATCTTCATTGCCCACATTTTTAAAAATGAACTCCTTGGATCTAATTTCTCCTTGCTCCATAACTCCAAAGTCAAGGACCTCTTTTTTAAACTGTATGCGAGGCTCTGCATATAGCTTTATTACAGATAATAATAAATAAAGAATTATAATTTTTTGTTTCACCCCTTTACACATATCGACAATAATATATCCTCTCTCTCTTAAGTCAAGTCCCACAGCGAAATGTGCCCGGAAAAACATAAGGTATGATTTATTGTCATTTACGTAGATTCCTCAAACATAAGTTAAATTGTTAAATAGAAAACCAGCCAAATGCCAAAAGAATAAAACCCTAAAAATCTGAGTTAATCTGAGCGCCTTCGAATTCTCTTTTAGAAAAATTTCCTTTGTCTATCCTTGAAACATATCTATAGAGAAATTAGCTGGCAGTTTCAATAATCCTTTTACTTATTAAAAAATAAGGGAAAAACACTATTGACTTTTTGTAAAAAGAACTATATACTTCGTTGTCAAAGAATGATGAATTTTGAAGGGTACCAATTTAAGCAAATATTTTTGTATGTTAAAAAGGGTATTAGATTTTTTGCTGATGAAGTTAGTGGAAACCTCAATATCGTATTCTTGAGGTACAAATATTTAAGGAGGTAATAAGCTTTATGGGTCTGCTCGGTACGAATCAAAAGCAGTTAAAATGAATAAAAAAATCCCTATAGCAGATAGGAACAAATTTATTTGAACCGCCCTTCCTTGTCAGACATGATAACAAGGAGAGACGGAAAGACAGGAAGGGAAATCTTAAGTAGATAAGGAGGGGTAAGGGGGGTAAGGAAAGTGTTTTTATTTTTTGTAACAAAAATAACAATTTTTAAGATGAAAATCAAAGGAGTGAAAAAAAATATATGAATTTTAAGCGCATAATGATAGTTTTAGGAGGCGTAATTTTAGTAGGAGTTTTAGCTCTTTCTTGGG
>CAZGHN010000032.1:0-7016 GCA_964525555.1 uncultured bacterium | reverse complement strand
ATCCCTTCGCTTGCTGCAGCCGGCTCCCAAACAGCCACAATTCCGGTTCCCCGGTTGAAACCTGCACTCCAGGTACAGACATAGGTTTTGTTGGTTTGCCCACTCGTTTCAATACCGCTTGCCGTTGCAAGGTCCGCCGTGACCGGGTTCGGCCCATATGTGCGCAGGGAAAGTGGAGATGTCCAGCTTGGAGTCAAATACTCTGTTCCCTCACTGGCACTGAATATTACAACCGAACCGTCCGAGGAGCTAACGTTTTGTACCGAAATTGTATCAATCGTATCTCCGCCTACAATGGCTTCTTCGATTTCAAAATCGTAAGGCGTGGATTGATTGACGCCGTAATAGACATGAACATGAGTCGCCCAATCGCCGTCCCCTCCGGTGCAGGCAGCGGTAACGGTACCGCTGGATGACCCAAGCGTACTTTCAAGAATGTACCAGAGCTCTTGATGACTCCCAAGACCATCCGGATTATCCGCTTCACCTGCTTTAGTACAGTTATTACCGTCTACCGTAACGTTTGTAAGGCTCGTCCCGCTGCTTTCGTCACCAGCGATAACAACGACAAGCCGGTTATTACCGGTACTGCCAATGTCAATGCTGTGGCTTAGACCCGACGAACCGCTTGCACGTTGAAATTCGATTTGTTCATACGTGGTGAACACAACCGAATCACCCTGAACAAAAACATTATCCCTAGTGCACTGATCAAATTGATTTCCCGCAACCTGGTACCAGTATGGAGGGTCCCCTCCGAGGTCCATATCCATGGTAAGGGAACGGATTGCACTCCAGGCAGACCATACGTTCGAACCGCCCGGATCCCTCGCCCGCGCTCTCCAGTAAAATAGAGTTTCCGCTTCCGCAGGAGTTGCTCCAAGTAAAATAGCCTCGACGGCGGTATCACCTGATGAAAAGGTCTGCGTAGTATCAGAAGACGCACTCGAAAACCCATAATCCGTATCCCACTGTATCTCGCACTCTATGTCATCGCTTTGAACATCAGTAGATGTAACGGATAAGGTACAGGCATAAGGCGGAGGATAAGCATTGAATATCGCATTATCGAATATCCGGATAAGTGTTGGTGCACTTACAGAAGCCGGCTCCCAAACAGCCACAATGCCGGTTCCCCGGTTGAAATCTGCACTCCAGGTACAGACATAGGTTTTATTGGTTTGTCCACTTGATTCAATGTCGCTTGCCGTTGCAAAGTCCATCCCCCCAGCCGGGTCCGGCCCATCTGTGCGTAGGGAAAGTGGAGATGTCCAGCTTGGAGTCAATCCACCTGTTCCCTCACTGGCACTGAATATTACAACCGAACCGTCCAGCGAACTAACATTTTCTACCGAAATCGTATCTCCGCCTACAATAGCTTCTTCGACTTCAAAATCGTAGGGTGCCGATTGATTGACGCCGTAATAGACATGAACATGGGTCGCCCATTCGGCGTCCCCTCCAGACAATGTGACGTCCACGGTACCGCTGGATGACCCAAGAGTACCTCCAAGAATGTACCAGAGCTCTTGATGGCTGCCAAGACCGTCCGGATTATCCGCTTCACCTGCTTTAGTACAATTTTTACCGTCAACCGTAACATTTGTCAGACTCGTCCCGCTACTCTCTTCAGCAGCGATAACCACTACAAGCCGGTTATTACCGGGACTGCCGATATCAATGCTGTGGCTTGTACTTACTGAACCGCTTGCCCGCTGAAATTCAATTTGATCTGACATAAGACTTAAAGATAAAAGAAATAATATTATTACAAATACTTTTTTATTTTCTAACACAAAAACCTCCTAATTTGTTTAGGAAAAAATCATTTTTTAGTTTTTTATATAATTCACTTTAATTTTATACTATAATATATAAAAATACACGATAATTGTCAATCTTTTTTATCTTTATTGTTAACTCAAAGATAAAAATGGACTAATTTTTTAGATTAATAATCAGACACTTTGGTCAATTTTTATAGTAAATAACTTTTATTTCTTCTGCTGTTTTATACCACAGATGGATTTTGACTTTCTCCTTGTGAGATACCATGAGTGACTCTGGTTATTCATTTTGAAGTAACGGAAATGGTACATTAATTTTATTCTTATCCTGCCTTAAAAGGCTTTAAAATATACTCTCATATAATTTTATCGGCAGTTAGTCCACTTTTATCTTTTGCCTAACAGAAGGCTAAATCAAACGTTGACAAATCTGGCGTTTAGTTTATGTTAAGTGGTAAGGAACCTTAATGGAAAAACTATCCTTTGAGTACAGAGTTTACTTTTTCATATGGAAAAATCTATAAAATTATTGTCGGAATATTTCTATCCTGAACCTACAGCTACAGGAAAATTAATGGCTCAACTTGCATACGCGCTAAGTAAAAAAGGATTTAACGTAGAAGTCTTCACCCGGCAACCTCATCACAGGGCAAAAAGCAAGAAGAAGCTTCCCGGTAAAGAGATTCATAATGGTCTTAAAATCAACCGGTTATCATGCATTCAATTAAATAAGGAAAATTTATTATCCAGAATAATTAACTGGCTTTCACTCTTATTTCATCTACTTATCAGTCTGTCTTTAAAGAGCAGTAAGGATATATTGCTTATTGTAACCAATCCTCCGATTTTGCCCTTTTTAGGACTTTTTTTTAACATCACAAGAGGTCAACGATTCATTCCTATAATATACGATATTTATCCTGAGATTGCAGTTGCACTCGGAGTGGCGAACGAAAACGGATTTTTTGTAAAGTTATGGAAAAAGCTAAATAATATACTATACAGAAGAGCTTCCAGAATTGTTGTTATCAGTAATAAAATGAAACAAACAATAATAAATAATAGCCCGGTGGACTCTTTTGAATCAAAAATTGAAGTTATACATAACTGGGAAAACCCGAAGTTTATAAAACCTCTTAAGAAGGATAATAATACTTTTGCCAAGAAAAACGGATATAATAAGGTTTTTACCGTTCTATACTCAGGAAATTTTGGGTTGTATAATGATTTATTTACAATAATTTACGCTGCAGAAAAAGTTCGTAAATTACCTGTAAGATTCGTTTTTATAGGCAACGGAGCTCAGAAGAAAAAATTGAAAAAATTTGTTGAAGATAAAAAATTAAAGAATGTGGACTTCCATCCTTATCAGCCTTTTGAAAAACTCCCTCTGACTTTAACCTGTGCGGATATCTCTGTGGTATCGGAGGATAAAAGAGTAAATGGGCTCTGTTCTTCTAGTAAACTTTACAGTTCTCTCGCAAGCGGACGGGCGATTCTTGCTCTGGTTAACAAAGACTCAGACATAGCTGATATAATAAAAAGCTGCGATTGCGGTTTTATAGTTAATCAGGGAGATGTTCACCAGATTATAGATCACTTGAAGTTCTGCCTCGACAACAGTGATAAGTTGAAGAAAATGGGTAAGAAAGCTCGAAGGTATTTTGAGGAACATTATACTATAAATCATTCCATAGGAAAATATGTGAAGATGTTAAGAAATTTGAGGTAGTCTACAGTTCAAATGGTCAAGCGTATTGCATTTATACATGAAGAAGTAGATACATACAGGATTCCATTCTTCGAGAACCTGAACAGAAGCAGAGATATAAAACCTACCGTCTTCTACTGCGAGAAAGCACATCCCCTACGAGGAGGAAATTTAAATCTTGGAAAGAGTGCCCAATTCTCCGAAACACTCCCGGGATACCGGGTTAAGATTCCCTTTTTTAAAAGAGAGATGAAATGTAATCCGCGTATATGGAAGAAATTGTCCGAAGGAAACTTTGACTATATTGCATTAGGAGGATACTATAACATCACAATGCCTTTAGCTATTCTCTGGGCTCTTATTCATTCTGTTCCTTATACAATAATTTCAGAGAGTCATTTGCTAAATCCGAGAAGCGTTTGGAAATCTTTGCTTAAGAGGTTGCTTCTGCCTTTTATTATCAAGCACGCCGATTTCTTAATGCCCCTGGGCAAATTCCAAGCAGAATATCTTATCCATTACGGCGCGAAAGCAAAAGACATATACTATTTCCCCAATACCTCTGATATTGATTTTTTTACTGACAAATCGAATAAATACAGAAAAAAGAAGAATGAAGTAAAACAGGAATTGGGTATAAAAAGTAAATATATCGTCCTCTACGTAGGACGTTTATCGGAAGAGAAAGGTTTACCTACACTTCTTAAGGCATTCAAGGAAATAAAAAGCAGTTATGATGATATAACTCTTGTAATCATCGGAGAGGGGCAGTTAAGAGGCGCTTTAAAAAATCTCACAAGTAAAAAAGAGATAGATAATGTTCGTTTTGAAGGGTTTGTAGAAAATAAGGACCTTCCCCGTTACTATGCGATAGCAGATATCTTTGTGCTGCCTTCCCGGAATGAGCCCTGGGGAGTTGTGGTAACAGAAGCAATGGCTTGCTCCCTTCCTCTTATTCTTTCTGATAAAGTAGGTTCTCGGGGAGACCTTCTAAGGGAAGGCAAGAATGGATTTTGCTTTAACAATGATAATTCTCGTCAACTCGCCTCTCATATTAAAAGATTTCTTAAGAATCCAGCAAGCATCGAAAAGATGGGTAAAAACTCAAGAGAGATAATAAAAAATTTCGATTATTCTTCTTGCGAGAGGAACTTGAGAAACGCTTTGGATAGGAAGTAAGGAATCCGATTGCTCTTACTATCTCATAAGTAAGAATTTACCAGAAAGAATTCGGTCTTTATAAAGGAAACGGTAGAAATATATACCGTTGGATGTATAACGTCTTTTTGCGTTCCTGGTATCCCAGGAAATAGTATAGGAGCCCTTTTTATATTTTTTATCCGCCAATTTTATAACCTTCCTGCCAACGAGGTCAAATATTCCAAGTTTTATTTCTTCTTCCTCGGGAAGGTAAAAAGAGAAACGAACTTTATTTGAAGAAATATTTTTGTCTATTGCGCAAATTGGTAAATCAGAACCCCCATTTACAGGTAGATATGCAAACGAAGAATCTATATACACAGTATCCAGATAGGGAATAAAGTTATCCTTTGTGACAGTTAAAAGCATTATTCCTCCTGTTTTCGGATGAACGCCCAGGGTCAGAGAGCCGCTTCCATCAGTAAAACCGGTTTCATAAACTTCATCCCCTTTCCATAGGCATACGTATGCCTCCTCTACGGGAAAACCTCCTGACCATACAAGTATATCGAAATCGAGCGGTTCGGGAGGTAATGAATCCTGAAAAGAGATATTCAGAGAATCCGGGATATCGGTCCAGATAGGCATTAAGGGATCTCCGAATAAGGTATGAGAGAGCCAGGTTTTATGGGAATAATTCTGACTTTTCGCTAGTGCTTCGGTTACTCCAATATTTGTAAGACTATCATTAAAGAGGACATCTAAAAAACTAAAATGCAGTGATGTAGAAAACTCTATTGATCGCGTAAATCCAAGAAAAGCCACTCCTCCTCTTTCAGGGAGAACAGTAAATGTCTCAGCCATCGATGGTCCATGATAATCAGAAAATACAGTAAAATGTTCCTGGTCATATGCAGCCTGATAGCAGGAAGAAACATACATTATTCCGTATTTGCCTCCAGCTACCATTGAATCCATTCCATTTCCGGGCTCTACGTTATTCCCCCAGTGGTTTGCATGAAAATACGCATCGCAGGTATCGAAACTCACCAGTAAATCTCTATCAAGAGACGGGTGATTGTCACCCGGGCAGGAAACAACCAGATTGTCAAGTCCGCCGTGTCCGTAGAGATTAAACCAGCCATAGCCATTTTTCATTCTTGCGATAACTTCGCTTCCTCTGGGGTGAATTCCGTCTTCCTCCTCAAGCATTGTAGTATCGTGTGTAAAATAAGAAGGGAATGAGCCGTACTGTATGACGTAATCAGGCGCTACTCGCAAGTCATCAGCTCCAGTCCAGAAAGCTCTTCTCAGGTAGGAAGGGTTACCATTACCGGGATTCTGTTCATAACTTAAAACCTTACTTACCCAATTTTCTGCTTCAATGCGGTTATTACACGGAATACGACCGACGAATAACTCAGGGTAAGGATCAACCGAATCATCTACAAACTCACCATAAAACTCATCTCCATCAACATTCCAGTTTCCATTTAGATCCGAGTAATAGAGATCCGAAGGGGGAGCCATATCCACTTCACCGTCTCCGGTTGAAAAACCGTATCGCACCGGCACAATCTCCTCGTCTCCGCCAAGCAAAACCCATTGAAGTCCCTGCGGGTATTTATCTATTAAAAATCCTCGGATGGCGCCGGCGGAGTCATAGATTCCGGATATAGGGTCTCCTGAATAATACGCAAGTATAGTATCAAGGGGAATCACGGTTGCCCTTATTCCCTTTCTCGTTATCCAATTAATTAACGGCTGAAAAGCATCTTTAAGAGAATCGGCAGTTATTACAATATAAGGAGAGCAATCAACCTGTCTCAGAGTCGATTTTCCACTCGGCGTGTAATTTCCGATAAAAGGCTTATAATAATAAGGAGGGACATCTTCTTTGTTGTCTACTATACTTTTAAGCGCCCTGTTAATTATCTTATCCGAAAAGGGATCCCGGGACGACTTATTACCTTCCACTCCAAAAGCAGGGCTACATGAAATCTCAATTTTCAAATCTTTGATTGAAAGTTCTTCTTTGCTTTCAGGATTAAAGTTTATAGGATATATTTTAAGATTCACTATTCTGTTTTCTCCAAAAGTATAATTGCCAAGAACCTCAGCCTTCAAAACCCTAGGAGAGGGTGAATCTATCTCGACGCTGACAGAATCAGCATAAAAACCTTCAGGTATGAGGAGACGGACGTAATCTACAGGGTCATCAAATGAAGAGGAGTAATTATATTCAATGGAATAAAATCCCATTAGCGACAAGGCGACTATCTGGCATACAATAACGGATAAAAACTTTATCGGTTTTTTCATTACTCTTTAATCAGCGTACAAATACCAATTTCTTAATATCGCGGAATTCACCTGCT
>CAZGHN010000031.1:0-9050 GCA_964525555.1 uncultured bacterium | reverse complement strand
CAACAAGTGGCGGTGGAGGTTGGACCACAACCACGACCAGCGGCGGTGGTGGCGGATCGAATTCCATCGTAGTAAGGGCGCGCGGTGTAGCCGGTAGTGAACACATTAATTTGAGAGTAAGCGGCAGTACAATTGGCAATTGGACATTATCAACGAGTTACCGGAATTACTCTGCCTCTACTAACAATACCGGCGACATAAGTGTTTGTTTTGACAATGATGATGGAACAAACAGGGATGTGCAGATAGATTATATCACGGTTAACGGTTCAACCCGTCAGGCAGAAAACATGAGCTCAAATACCGGAGTATGGCAGAATGGTTCCTGCGGCGGCTCAAACAGCGAATGGCTACATTGCGAAGGATGTATAGGATTTGGTAATGTTTCAGGTGGAGGTGGTGGTTATACAACAACCACAACCAGCGGATATACAACAACGACCACAACGAGCGGCAGCAGTACCTATGGAGAAGTTACAAGGAGCGGCAATACCTACACAGCCAAGGTGGGCGGTTCTACTGTGTACAGCGGCAGCAGAATGTTTGATGCTGTAAATGCCTGTATTAATAACATGAGTTCAGGAACGGTAAGTATTAAAAATTCTGGAGATTCCGGCCCGGGTAAGGGTAATATCTATGCTATAAAACCCAAGAGCAACATGACGCTTGATTTTAACGGCTGCACAATTAACTGTAATGGCGACGCGTACATCGTACCTATTCAAGCAGATAATAAGAGTAACATAACAGTCAGAAACTTAAAAGTCACAGGTAATCCACGCTACGGAATATGGTTTAGAACGTGCAGTAACATTAACCTGCAGTCAATAACAATGAATCTTAGGGGTGGTCTCGGTATCCGTGTCGACGACAGCAAAGGAGGTTGGTCCAGGAATCTTACGGCTAACAATATCAACATCACTGGTGCATCGAATCATGCGTTTGAAACCTATGGTGTCGACGGTATCAATATCGGAACCGTAAACGCCACAGATATCGGCTATTGTGGATTAATCTTTAACAAATCCAAGAACGCAACAGTCGGAACCGTTAATGGCGTCAGATGTTGTCCCGGTGGTGGTTATGCTGCTTTCCGTTGTGCTAATGATAACGGTCCGAATATCAGAGTCAGCAAAGTATATGCGCGCGGATGCGGTCGTGGCTTCTTCAGTGTCTCAGGCAGCAGAGATTGTACCATTAACAGTGTAGACATAGCGGATTGTACCGACATCGGTATCTGGATCCAGGATTCCTATGACACACACGTCAGAAGCGGTACAGTCGCTCGCTGCGACGATTGTTGGGCTATTACCGGAGGCTCGGGTAATTCCGTCAACGTTTCTTGCAGATAAACAGCCATTATAATAAAACAGCCCGGGAGTATGATTCCGGGCTGTTTATTTTTTATTTGTACCACCATGTTCATGAACTTTTTCTTAAGTTTAGATTATCTCTTGACAAAGTTTATAGAAACGCTTATTCTCGTTCAAACATTATGAGACTGTCGAGCAAAAAATGATTAAAAAATCAATATATATTTTAAAACATTCTTTTTTTAAATTTGCTTTTGTCGGTTTCCTGGGAACCATAACAAATCTTTCTATTTTTTATATTTTCGTAGACATCTTAGGCTTATGGGCAAATGTGTTTGCCGTTATAGGTTTTCTGATAGCCGGCGCTCAAAATTATACTTTACATCATAAATGGACCTTTAAAAAAGTTATGGGAGGTGAGAGATTATCTGTTCGCGGCTGGATCAAATTTAACATGACAACATTAGTCGGACTTGCAGCGAACCTTCTCGTATTAAATTTAATACTGCATTTTTTCAACGTTCCTTACAAAGTAATTGCTCAAGGATGCGGAGTAGCCTTTGGAACGGTGTTCAATTATCTGGGTTCAAAACACTTTGTATTCAAAAAAACGGATAACTGAAAAGTTTTAATCTTTACGATTTATTATCTTGTATAAGCCGTATTTATAATTTCTGTAGTAGTATTCTTTTATTATTTCGTAATTGTATTTATTCAGAATATTTCCCGTGTATCCCCTTTGTACGGGATCATTCACGTTAGACCAGTAACCGTAATGAACATAGACGCCTCCTTTAAATCTATTAAAATGGTTCTGGATAATCTCCGGGTTATAAGTCGCGCTCGAGGCCTGGACTGCGCTTTTCTTATTCAATAGAAATATGTTTGGAGTATGAGTAAAAATAATAGAATTAGGAGGGAGCAACTGTGCGAACTCTATTGCGTACTTATGATCGTGTCTTGCTGCCCATGCTTCCTCGCCTTCTGCTTTCGCAAAAGGCAGAAACCACGTAATACTAAATATAATCAAAAATATCAATATCATTTTTATCGATTTTATTTTACTTTCTAAAAGATCCTTAATAAAACCGAAACCTAATCCGGTAAAAATCGATAATGGAAGATATGACAATAAAGAATAACGCACATCCTGTCCGAATCTATAGCTCCCTGCATAGAAGAACAAAAATATACCCCAGAAGACCAAAAACCAAACCAGTAATATTATTTTATCCTTTATATAACCTTTATTGTAAAAGAATAATCCTGTTAGTGCGAATACGGTAAATATCATAGGAAAATGCCTGTTGTTAAAATAAAATATCGAATTCGTGTAGAGATTATAACGAAAATAATCAAAAGAAATCTTTGCTCCCTGTGCTCCCCAGTCCATTCCTCTTGCCGAGTTTAGGTGCAGCAATAGGGCCGTTGAAAAAAAGAGAAAAAGAACTGCGAAAGCGTAAAACTCTTTTCTCTTAAATACGCCGGGGGCTTTAAGTAAAAATATTAAACCGACGAGACCGATTACCAAAAAACTCTCGGTCCTGAAACTTAAAGAAAAGGCAAGGGAAGTAACGATAAGTAAAAGATTAACGGGCTTTTTATCCCTCAAATATACCAGTGAAGCCAAAACTGCTAAACTCGTAAAAAAAACCGTCGATGGTTCGGCGGCGCAGGTGTTGAACCATTGAAGATTAACGGGAATTAGTATATACGATAAGCAGGCTATAAAACTTACAAATATATCTTTAAAAAGTAGAAAAGAAATTAAAAATACTACAATAATTGTCAATCCGAAAATGATATTGTTTAAAATAAAGGTAAACAATTCATTTGTGCCGAATGTCCTGAATACAACACTTATTAAATATGGATAACCGGCGGGTTGTTTATTATATTCTTCTTCTAAAACCTGTAATTCGTTATTCTCGTAATACCCTTCATTACACATTACGGCTTTCTTATGATGCGCTATGTTCTGGGCTATGCTGTTGTATATATCTTCATCATAAAAGATTCTGTGAGTTCTGGGAGCTATGAAAGCAGTTGAGCATATACCCAGCAGAGAAATAAGCAGAAGTAGGAACAAATGCTTATTTTTTATCTCGGAGAAAATTTTTTTAATGTGTTTGAAACTTATTATAAGCGCGATAACAAGAAGGAAAAAATTTAATTCGAGAAGATAAACATAATACACTGATAAAAATGACTGAATTCTATTGGATATCATTATTTAATAAAACTCCTCATTTTAAAAATACAGATATTTAATGAAACTGTAAACATATCTGAAAAATACTTTACTTACCTCAATATGAGATTCTCCGTATTTTCTTCTGTATTCATGTGCCGGAACCTCGCCCATTTTATAACCTTTTTTTAGTGTTTTTATTATCATCTCCTGTTCTATAGTCGTAATATTTTCCCGAAGGTCCAAATCCTTCAATACCGCGCCCCGGATAGCCCTGAATCCGTTCTGAGAATCGCTTAACCTTACCTTAAATTTGTTATTAATGCAAAAAGTTATAAAGGAACTTCCAGTAAGCCTCAAAAATTCATCGAATCCGCCGTGGAGCTCACTTGAACCGCCGAATAATCTTGAACCTGTTACATGGTCGGCTTCTCCGGCTTGAATCGGTTTAGTGAGTTTCGGTATATCACTTGGATCATGGGAACAATCCGCGTCAATAAAAACCACAATGTCTTCGTCCGATACATATTCCGGGGAAGTTCTTATAGCTGCTCCTTTACCTTTTCCTTTCTGTAGAACAACCTTTGCATTTAATTCTTTAGAGATCTCTCTTGTTTTGTCTTTTGAATACCCATCGATTACAATTATGTTTTTTGTGTATTTCTTACAGCCTTTAATTATCTCTCCTATGGATTTTTCTTCATCTTTTGCCGGTATAACCACACATAAATTTTTAATTAATGCCATTACATTTTCTCCTTATAAATAAATCACTTAAAATATTCTGATAAGCCTCGCATGGTGTCCAGCAGTGGGGACACTTACCACTCCTTATTTTTTTATTCAAAAGCAGAGAATCCTTATTTGTAAGTATTTTTAAAAGGTCATAATTGTTCTCCCTCAAATTTCCCATAACAACGTTATAACCGGTACAGGGATAGACGTTTCCGACTGGATCTATAAAACAAGATATTTTGCCGGACTTACAGTTAAAAGGGGTCTTATTATCAGATAAATAACGCTTAATGTTTTTCATATAAGTGTATTCCAATAGAGATATTGGGTTTAATAATATAAATCCTTTTTTATTAATAAAATCATCTATAAGATGGGTAATCTTTTTTTTATCAACATTCAGAGGTTCATTCGAGTACAAACTTTCCGAATAATGATAGATATTTAAATGTATATCGGAGTACTTTAAATCAGGGATATAATCTTTTAATTCCGCGAAAAAATTCCCGAAATGATTTATATTAAAAGGAGATAATGTACATCCTATATATACTTTAAGGTGGTTATTTTTCTTTAGTTCTTTATAGGTCTCTATTGCTTTATCGAAGGAGTATTTGTTGCCTTTTATTTCGTTGTGAATATCTTTTTTTCCGTCAAGACTAACAGTTATCACTAAATTATTGAAATCTAAAGATGTTATTTCTTCTGTAATTTCTACGATTCTGTCGGTTAAAAATCCGTTAGTAGGATAATGTAACATAACTAGATTTTTAATATTCTTCTTTATACTTTTTGTTATATCCAGTAAATCTTTTCTCAGGAAAATTTCCCCCCCGGTTATATCTATCCAGTTGAAAAAATTATTAATATAAAAAAACTTATCTATTTCTCCAAAAGATAGTTCATCTACTGACTTTTTCTTCCATATCTGGCATGTTTTACAACGCAAATTGCATTTATTTGTGATGACGAAGGTTAATTTATAAGGATGCTTTAATCTACCGGAAGCAGATAATAAAATATTCTTTGAGAGGACTGCATAACTTTTTAATTTTCCTGGTACGCTCATCTTTCTTTAGGTCCGGTTATTTTATATAAACCGTATTTATGATTTTTATAATAGTATTCTTTAATTATTTCAAAGTCGTATCTTTCTAAAATATTAGCGGTAAATTGTCTTTGTAAATCGTCGTAAGGTACATCAGACCAGTAATTATAATGTATATAGACGCCTCCTTTAAATCTACTCAGATGTTGTCTGATTGTTCCCGGTTGGTAAGTCTCAGCCGAAGTCTGGACTGCGCTTTTCTTATTTGTTAAAAACATATTGGGATTGTGAGTATATATAATGGAATTTAAAGGCAATAAATCAACAAATTCCATCGCGTACTTACGATCCATTCTGCAAAGCTCGCTTTCGCCTTTAGTTTTTGATTGTATGAAAGGCAGAAACCAGGTAAAATTAGATACAATAAGCAGTAATAAGATTATCTTGAAAGATTTTATTTTCTTTTCAAAAAAATCTCCGAGCGAAGAAAACCCTAAGCCCACAAAAACTGCCATAGGCAAATATGATAACAGAGAAAAACGAATACTTAGACCATCGCTAAACCCATAGCTACCCGCATAGAAAAATAAAGGCACTCCCCAGAAAACCAAAAACCAAACCAGTAATATTATTTTATCCTTTATATAACCTTTATTGTAAAAGAATAATCCTGTTAGTGCGAATACGGTAAATATCATAGGAAAATGCCTGTTGTTAAAATAAAATATCGAATTCGTGTAGAGATTATAACGAAAATAATCAAAAGAAATCTTTGCTCCCTGTGCTCCCCAGTCCATTCCTCTTGCCGAGTTTAGGTGCAGCAATAGGGCCGTTGAAAAAAAGAGAAAAAGAACTGCGAAAGCGTAAAACTCTTTTCTCTTAAATACGCCGGGGGCTTTAAGTAAAAATATTAAACCGACGAGACCAATTACCAAAAAACTCTCGGTCCTGAAACTTAAAGAAAAGGCAAGGGAAGTTACTAAAAAGAGAAGATTAATAGGCTTTTTATCCCTTATATATAGAAGCGAAGAGAGAATCGCTAAACTTGTAAAAAAAGCCGTAGATGGTTCAGCGGCGCAGGTATTAAACCATTGAAGATTAACGGGAATAACTATATATGATAAACATGCCATGAAACTCGCAAATATATCTTTGAAAAGTAAAAAAGAAATTAAAAATATTACGATTATCGTTAATCCGAAAATAATATTGTTTAAAATGTAGGTAAATAGTTCGTTTGTTCCTAATGTTCTGAATATGATGCTTATTAAATAAGGATAAGCGGGAGGTTGTTTGTTGTATTCTTCTGCTATGATTTGTAATTCGTTGTTCTCGTAATAACCTTCGTTACACATCACAGCTTTTTTTTGATGCGCTATGTTCTGGGCTATGCTGTTGTATATATCTTCATCATAAAAGATTCTGTGAGTTCTGGGAGCTATGAAAGCAGTTGAGCATATACCTAGTATTGAAATTAGAATTAAAAGGAGTAGATGTTTATTTTCGATTTCCGCGAATATTTTCTTAATGTGTTTGAAACTGAGTATAAACGCGATGATTAAAAGAAAAAAATTGAGCTCTAAGAGATAAACATAATACCAGGATAAAAATGAGTTTAGTTTGTTAGCTACCATACTTTAAACATAATAAGCACGGAGAGCTTAAGTTTTACTGAGCAGGTAATTTTCTAACACCATGTATCTGGCTTTCGTTCTCGAGAAAGTGCTAAGAGCATCTTCAGGAGAGCAAACAAGAGGTTCGCCGTGCAAATTGAAACTAGTGTTGAGTAGAACTCCGTTACCTGATAATTTTTTATATTCCAATAATAGTCTTGCGTATCTGGAATCGTAATTAGTTATAATCTGTGGTCTGCAGGAACCATCGATATTTATTACGCCTTTCACTAATTTTTGTTTATCTTTCTTCACCATGTATCCCATTGTCATAAACTCATTGGGGGTACCTTTTAAATCTTCTAAAAGTTCTTTTGCGTCGTCTAAAAGCATTGTCGGACAGAATGGTTGATACCATACCCTCTTCTTTTGTACCAGGTTTAATTCATTTTTTATTTCTTCAGAGTGAGGCGGAGCGAGTATACTTCTGTTTCCAAGCGCCCTCGGACCGTATTCCATTTTTGCCTGGAACCAGAAGACAATATTTCCTTCAGAGATTATCTTTGCCGCTTCTTTTTCGATTCCTTTTACATATTTATACTCTACATTTTTCATTTCATTTTTTTCTAAAGCTTCTTTTATATAATCGTTTGAATATTGTGGCCCAAAATATGTATCGTTGAAATTGTAATCGGAAATACCATTAAATTTATTATTAGCCATCATAGCACTGCCCATCGCAAGGCCACCATCACCCATGTGAGGAAATACATAGACGTCGTTTACTTCGGGTAGGTTTTTAATGAGCATATTTACTTTTATATTTGAACAGGTTCCTCCTGCGAGGCATATATTATTAAGATGCGTTTCTTTAATGGCATTTCTAATCAACTGCGTAATCTTTATCTCCAGAGTTCGTTGTGCCATATACGCGAACTGTTCCGACGGAAATTTCCAGAGAATTTTTTTCAACTCTTTGGATGTTTTCAGGGCTCCGTATTTTGCTTTTACATCCAATCCTTCGACAGTAAAGAAATCGAGAAGAGGATTTTCTTCGTCTTTTATTTTGAGAGCGTAATTAGCCAATGCCATCACTTTTCCTTCATCTTCTAATTCTCTCATGTTTAAAAGGTTGGTTACGTGTTCAAAAAATATCCCGAAAGAATTTTTACCTGAAATGGTTTTTATTCTTTCTAATTGACCGCTTTTAAATGTATTTATGGTTCCGGATAAAGTATCCCCAATACCGTCGATTGTCATGACCAGGGCATCTTTAAAGCCGCTTGTAAAGGCAGCACTTGCGGCGTGGCATAAGTGATGGTCATACATTAATAATTTATAATCCCTAAAACCTAATTTCTTTAATTTTTTGTTTAATAGAAATTTACTTATATTTCTTGATAGCGGATCTAATTGTAACTCGGTTGCCTTGTATTTAAAACCTCTTTTGAAAGAATCGAGACTTGAATAATTCTTTTTTCTTCTGCGTAGTAAATAGTAATTCTCTTTTAAAAAAGGAAACATTCTCCATAGAGTTTTAGCAAATTCTGAAGTCGAAAACGCAATTACATCTATGTCTTCTTTTTTGAGTCCTAAGTAATTTAAAGAGTATTCTATAGATTTTTCCGGAAAAGATATATCTAATTTTCTTCTGGAAAGTCTTTCTTCGTTTATGGCAAAAAGAATTTTGTCATCTTTTAATATGCATACTCCCGAATCGTGACCATCCCATATTCCTAAAATAAACATCGTGTTTTCTCCTTCCTATCGATAAATAGAATAATAATCTTCGCTTGAATGTCAAGGAATTTATTACCGGAAATACTCCCTTAATTTTTCTTTTAAATAAATGAAAAGACTGCCCGGTTTTTATTCGGGCAGTCTTTTTTCTCTTTCAACCAATCAGGTTAAAGAAACTATCAAAGTTACCTGGTTTCTAGTATGTCATTATCACCAACCACCCCACCACCAGCTTGTAGTAGTTGTTGTGCTTCCGCTGGTTGTAGTGGTCGTTGTGCCGCCGCAGTTTGTAGCCGTTCCACCTGTACCGGAAGGAGTATCGCCGGAATTGGTAATGTAGATTTTATCAAGCCGAGTTCCATCTTCGCGATATGCTACTGTCAGGGTATGAGAACCGCTGCTGAGATTAT
>CAZGHN010000030.1:0-9211 GCA_964525555.1 uncultured bacterium | reverse complement strand
TGTAAAAATAGCAGATTCATCAAAATTTTCGAGATTACGTTGATAAATACCCATTCCTCTCCACAACACATACCCCAGATTTATCAATCTATAAGCAACGTGGCTGTCGATTTCCTCTTTGGCAATTTTATTCTCTATCCTTCGAAATTTACTCCACTTGTTATTCTGATCCTTTACATATATATCTATATACAGTTCATTGCCCCGATTTTTCGATAATATATCTTTCCATTTTCTCATCGGAATCATCACAATGTTCTTTTTGCTATTTATCCTAATACGATTCCCATTTCCGTTATTACCATAAATATCGACATAAAATTCCGTTGCGTCTTCATTAATCTTAAAATTTAGGGGAGCGATATTCGGAGGAATGACAATACTTGTATAGTCCGGATCGATATTTGGGAATCTATCAATTTCCGTAAAATCAGCGGGAATAGAATTGGAGCAATTTTGTAAGCATAAGACAATCAAAATAAGACCGAAAAATACTTGACATATAGATTGATAAAATATCTTCATCGATCTTTCTCCTCTTTTATTCAGGATTTGTTTCATTCGGTTTAAGATAAAGTACATAATACCAATATGTATTATAAAATCCTTTCTTATTTAGAGCTTCTTTCGCTTGTATTTTATTTTCGTATGTAGAAAGAATACTATTAAATCGGTCGAACCTCTCAATTGTTTTCTGATTAATACTATAATCAACCTCAAATTTTTTTGATGGGTATGCAAAACTAATTAATAATAATGCTTCTTCTATATGGCGCGGATATTTCCCATATCCAAATTCTTTAAATTCATCGAGATATTTCAGTAAATCCTCTAACCTATAGGAAAGCAAATAATATGCCATTAAATATTCAAAAGCCATTTTATTGTTTTCGTTTTCCTTTAATAGTTCAATTAAGTCCTTGTCTGCCCCTTCACTGATGGCAATAAAAAAATCGGATTTCGGGGTTAATTTACGTTTCAATTGAATTAAACTGTCGGATTTTATTAATGATTCATTAGAAAGATAGTTAAGGTAACTAGTAACCCATTTTTTATGCATGATACTCTTGTTGAGAAGATCTAAAAATTTCTTTGCAACGACATATTCCTCGTTGATAATATTGTTCAGTACAATACTTTTTAACATTCTCGGATTATTTACGAATTTCGTTTGCCCTTCATAAGTCAGAACTAACGATGCCTTGATATGTCCTAAATCAAAATATAGATCACTCGCTGGTATTGTACCATGCCTGGGAATGTTTTCAAGAAATAAAACATTAGCTCCTGCCGCTTGAGGATAACCGAACAGATTATCAAGCAGTTGCCCTGTATGATATAATGCTCTGTTTACATTAAAAATTATCAGAACATCATATCTCTTTGTTACCTCGGCAACACTTAAAAGCTGCTGCCACCTGCCCTTTTCTGCAAGATAATCGATCTGTATCTTATTTTTTTCATGCCGGTTAAAAGAAAATGTTAATATTAAAACTGCGGTGAGTATAATAATAATCGTTTGTACCGGTATATGATGGATTTTTGCCGGTGATTTTTTTTGTCCTCTAACTTTTTTAACCTTGACTTTGACATATTTTAAGTAAAGGGAAAGTCCTGCCAGCAGCATTGGAAGCGAAAGGAAAAATAAATAAAAATATACATTTAGGTTAAAGTCGAAAGGCCAACTAGATAATCTTTCAGGCATAATATAAAGATATGCTTCTTTAAGATTAATGATAAACATATATCGCGCCGCGATATATGGGTATATTAAGTATACTAATGAATTGAGTACTGCATAAATATATCTCCTTGAATTTTCCCCGTAAAGTAATTCTTGTGATATACAGAGCACAATATAAAATAAATATGCCCATCCGCCAAGAATATAATAAGTTAAAAATGATAGAGGAATGATAAAGACTTTGTATCCTGTGCGAATCTTTACATAAACAAAGAAAAAGATAAGAGCAAATAAATATTTAAAAGTTATCATCAGGGGGTAATTATAACTATTTTGTATAATCAGCAATAAAGCGACAGGCAAAAAAGAAAGAATCAATGAATATTTAGAATCTCCGATTTTTTTAATAAGTTTATAAATAATAACAAAAACAGATAAAGAGAGAGCTGAAAGGAAAAAAGCTCCGAGCAAATTAATTAAGAAAAATTGCAAAAAGAATTGAGTAATCAACTCTGAGGGTCCTCCGGGATATAATAGAAATTCTTTCAAGTAAGTTTTATCGAAGAGAAATATGGGCTGGTAATTATGATAATATAAGGATGAATTAAAAACTAAAAAATAATAAAAAAATGAAAACAAAAAGAAAACAAGAAAAGAAAAATTCGGATTATTAATTATTTTTATTTCTTTTTTTCTCATAAGTACTCCAATGTGTAAAAAGTAAATCGATTGTCTGTTTAGTCAAGCCCCTCATGTAGACACAGAAACTCGAAGAACACAAAGATTTTAATTGCTGGTCGGTTAGTCGGTTGGGCTGTTTTAAAACCCATCAAAACACTAACACACTAACATTAATTATTTTTTCGACTAGTGACTAATGACTGGCAACTCACGAATCTATTAATGCGTTGACAGAATTAATCATATGAATATATTTAAATGAAAAGAGGTAATTCCATGTGGTTAATATTGCTCGTGAGTTCTATATTTATTGACCAACCCAGGATTGATGAGGTAATGGACTTCTTCAGAGAAAATTACAATCAGGAAATTTTCCGGGGTCAACAAGGAGTAGTTGACGACGTAATTCCTGCCGGACCAAGTCAGTTATGGAAGTATACGCCAAAGCTACGCGCAGACCTTGTGATTGGTGATACTCCGGCTGAAACACTAAATGTTACGGGTTATTTTTACAATGAGGGTAATATTGTAATAATAAACGACGGTGTTCTTGAAGTTAAAAACGCTGATTTTAATCTTGACGGAGATATAATCATAGCCAATAATGGGATGGCGACTTTTGATTCAAGCGATGTTAATATCATTCAGCATTATATCTACCATCATATTCTTTTCGTGACCGATTCTGCTTACTGTTCAATAACAAACTCCGAGACTTCCTTCAGTGGATATCAAATTTCTTTCAGTATCGCCTTCGATGGTGAAATAAATATGCAGAATGTCACAAATCAAGACTGGATAACTGCCGGTGTTCAACATACTGCGAGTGCAACCTTAAGGAATATTGACGGTTACACCGGCGAATGGCTTTTTCTCGATGATTGTTATGCCGAGTTTAAACATGTGGACTATCTCCTTACCTGGTATTTCTTCTCCGGCGGTTCAGTAGTCGATTTTGATTTCCCGGAAGATGACACTCTCTACGGGTTTTACCTTGATTCTACTCTTCTGAATGTTAGTGGTGTCGGCTACCATGTTGAGATTGACAGCAGTACCGATTGTATGTGGGCAACGATACCTCTGAAGGGCGCTGACGTCATTATCAGAGATTCTGACTTAAGAGTAACCGGGCTTATGTTCGAAGGAACCGATACCCTTGCCGTTTCCGGACTGGTAAACGGTCTTTCCTATTCCGATTGGGTACTGCCCGTTCCTGATCGGACTTACCGCCTTATAAATACCGCAGTCCAGACCTGGAATCTTTATCCAGACGATACAACCAATATTACCCTTTCAAGTTCGATTTTCGGCGAGCTATGCGGGTTCACTGACAGCTATACGACAATTCAAAACGCGTTCTGTGACGGCACTGGAGGTCATATCGAAGCTGCACATCGTTCGCTTGTAGCTGTTTACTCCTCGAGTATATTTGCCGATGTTATTACCAAAAACAGAGGCATCTGCGTACTTGCAAACTGCGCTATGCCCACGGGGCGTATATGGGCAACCGGCGCCTCAATCATGGTAATTGTCAACACCTCATTCCCCGAGGATCCTATCCCATCCGATACCTCAATTGTCTTTGTCGCATCAATAACCGCCCCTTCGAGTGGTTATACCGAAGACTCGATTGGAATTGTCGGCTCTGCATGGATCGACAAAGGGCCAATTCAACCTTTAGACTTTAATCATTATAGACTTTCTTTTCGCAAGCCCGGCGACTTAACCCTTACCCCGTTCGGGGGCACGAAGTACCAGGAGGTAAGGCGAGACACTTTGGATTATTGGAATACAGCCGGACTTACAGAAGGTGATTACGAATTGAAACTCGTTCTAAAGGATGATGCCGGTGACAGTGTTGAAGCGTGGAAACAGATAAGCCTGTCCCTACCTTCCGGGAATAATAATGATACAACTCAGAATATCAACAATACTTATATTTCAATTAGACAGGTGGGCAATAGGCTATTCCATATTGAAAAAAGTTCGGACATAACTGAATTTGGTATTTATAACATCTCCGGCCAGCTGATACAAAAGATTACTAATAATGATACCAACTGGCTCGCCCCTGCAAGCGGAATATACTATTTAAGAAATAGAAAAAAAGACATCAGTAAGAAATTGGTTGTATTTTGATGTTAGAGTAAGAAGAAATATTTTGACTATTTTTCAATTTATTACTTTTTAAAAATACTTTCCAGTAAAATTCTCAAATCCCTGACCTTGAAAGGTCTTCGAAGGAAGGCGTCAACCTTTTTAATCGTGAATATTTCTTCATCAAATTTAAAATTTTCAGAGATAAGGACAATTTTAACCTTCGGAGATCTTTCTTTTAATTTATCTATAAGTTCTTTACCCGAAATTTTCCACAAATAACAATCTGCTACAACCATATCAAAATGCACCTCATCACAAAGACTCAAGGCTTCTTCTGCAGAATTACAAAGATGAAAAATAAACCCCTCCTTAAGCAAAAAGCCTCCTTTAATCCTCAACACTTTCATCTCTCCACCAACAAATAATATTGTTTTCTCCATATCTCCCTCTAAGAGCATTCTAGTAGGCATACCTATAATTGTCAAGGTGCTAATTGCAGTAGGTAGACATATAATATTCTATAAATATTTTTATTTTATGGGAAAAATTTTAATTCTGATCGAATTTGGCAAGAAAGTGAGAGAGGAAAGACGTAAAAGAAAACTAACGCAGGAACAACTTGCCAAGATTGCCGGAGTACACCGGACTTACGTTGGAATGATAGAAAGAGGAGAAAAAAACTTAACACTCACCAATATCCAGAGAATTGCCAAAGGATTAAATATTAAGCTCTCAGATTTACTCGAAGATCTGTAAACTAAAATTGAATTTTAATCGAAAAATTCACTTAAATTGATTTGCAACGCACGAGCGAGTTTTTTTATATTAAGAAGAGTTACATTTCTCTCGCCTCTTTCGATCATACCTATGTAATTTCTATGAAGAGAAGCGATCTCGGCTAGCTTTTCCTGAGAAAAACCTTTCCGAAGACGCAAAGCCCTTAATCTTCTGCCAAATGCCCTTAACTGTTCTTCTTTAGACATAAGAAATAATACATTCGCACACACTATACGTCTACATACTATACTTATGGCAGAAAAAACAAATAAATTTTATCTCACATAAAGCCACGGAGAATAGAACGATCGAACGATTCAAACAACCCAGAGACCCTGTCCCCTTAACCGACGCAAAGCGTCATCTAATACAATATTTTATAATACTCTCACAATGTATCGCAGTTGTGTTTAAAAAAGAAATACCGTATTTACTATCAGGTAAAATTAAAGGTAATTCAGTGCAGCCTAAAATTAAGGAATCGATTTCATCATCGTCTATCATTCTTTTAACAATTTTTAGCAACTCATCTCTTGTAGAATCTTTAAATATTCCCAATTCGATTTCCGAAAATAACCTCTTTTGGATAAGCTCTCGTTCAGTTTCAGAAGGTATGACTACCGATATACCCATATCTTTAAGATGCTCTTTATAAAAATCGGATTCCATTGTTAGTCTTGTACCCAAAAGTCCAATTCTTTTTGCTTTTAACCTCCCGGCTTCTTTGCTCGTTTCCTCTACTATACTCAATAGGGGAATCGGAGACTTTTTATTAACCTCACCAAAAACAATATGAGGTGTATTAGAAGCAATAGCAGCAAACTCTGCACCCGCATTTGCAATAATCGTTAATTTTTCCAGCAACCATTTAGACATCTCTAGCCATTGTTTCCCATTAACAAACTCTAAAAGCTCACTCACGTTTGCGCTGTATATAATAATCTCCGGATATGCAAATTCTTTATATTTAGTATTAAATGCCGAGATTATCTCTTTGTAATAGTCAATCGTAGATTCCGGTCCCAGTCCGCCAACAATCCCTATTCTCTTCATTTTCTCCTCATCTTCTACTGTTTAATTAATACGCAAGCTCTTGATCTTATCCAAACGTATCTTAGCCTTCGGCTCCTTCTCGAAAAACTCCTCAAGTGTTTTACAAACATAATTCTCACAATATGCACAGCTTTCAAGCTTCTTCTCTCTTGCGCAATTTCTGATAGGACAAACCCTACAAGCCGAAAACAATCTACCTGTTTCTTCCATACACCCATCACAATCGGTGATATCTTCAAATTTAAAATCCAAACCGTAATATTCTTTAATCAGATTTACTATTTCATTTCTTTTCTCTTTCTGTTTTTCTTTGTTCTTCTCCCTTGTTACCAGATAGATAGGGCAACTCAGGCAGTCCAGTCCGCAATATGCAATCATTTCATTTTTTCCATCCTTTACCATTTTACTATTCAACCATTCAACTGTTTAACTGATCCAAAGGATCAATCATATCCATTTAACCAGCGGGTCTTTCTTCGGAGCACGTTCCGGCAGGTCTTCCTGGGGATACCCTAAAAGAATCGGACCGTAAACTTTTTCCCCTTCCTGCATCTCAAGCGCCTCTTTAACCTCAGGTACTCCTACAACCAGCTGACCGAAATATACCCAGCAACTGCCGATACCCAGAGACTTAGCAGCAAGCATCATATTTTCACATACCATCGAACAATCGAAATCAGAAGACATTCCGCTGCCAATGACAAAAACAACTGCAGGAGCAGAATAGTAAACCGGGTCTTCTACTTCCGAATCAATTTTTTCTCTAACTGCCTTAAGCATCGGAGGCGCGGTTTCCATCCATTTCTCGTAACGGGGAAGAGCAAGCTCCGCTAACTTCTTTCTAAATTTTGCATTTTCTATAATAACAAACCTCCACATTTGCGTACCCGCACCCGTTGGAGCATAATTGCCTGCTTTAATTATCGCTTCCATCTGATCTCTGGGAACAGGTTCATCCTTGTAAAAACGGACAGACCTTCTTTCCATTATGGTATCAATTACCGGGTTCATTTTTATCCTCCTTTATTTTCTCGAATTATAGAATGTACGAAAGTAAACTTCTCTGTCAAGGATATATATATCACACGGAGATATAGAGAACACAAAGAATAATAGGATTAGAAGCAGTGCAAGTAAGAAATTCAGGGGTTACGGATTACGTGATAAGTGATTTCTTAATCCTTGTTTTTCTTGAAATAGCTACAAAGTCAAAAAACCTCACTGCCGTCAGCTGACGGCAGTGAGGATATATCTTTTCAACTTTACTAATTATAACTAATCTACCAACTAACTAATTACCCGATGCTATGAGCTACTGACGGTTAAGATCGACTTCGTAAACATTATCACCGTTTCCTAATATATATATATATTGTCCGTTAGGTAGAGGTGCTACCTCCATAGGGTGAGAGCCAGCAATAGTGCCAACAGTATCGTTGTCGGTCGTTCTTACCGCAAAGACGTTATTACTAGAGTAATTTGGAACATACACAACCTCGCCAAGAGGATCCGCAGCTATCCTTCGAGGTGAAATCCCTACGCTGGCACTATCAACTAAAGTGTTGTCTGAAGTCTGAATAGCATACAATTTATCTGTGAGTTCACTCGATACATATACGTATTGACTGTTAGGAAGTGCTGCAAGATACAAAGTCCCGTTACCAACATTAATACCGCCAACATTTGTATTGTCGGATGTTCTAATTACAGATACTGAATCGTTTGAAATTGCAGCATAGATGTACTCTCCATTTGGAAGTGCTACAATATCATTAGCCGGACTGGATACAGCAACACTATCAAACAGACTGTTATCTGAGGTCCTTATAATATAAATATTATTCATTCCCTCGGATGCGACATAAATGTACTCACCGTTTGGAAGAGCAGCAGCAGACACAGGGCTTGGTACTGCTGATATTGTATCCCCCACTGAGTTATCGGATGTTCTGACTGTTATAACCGCGTTATCTCCGTACGACATAACATATAAATATGTTCCATCGGGAAGAGGAGTTATCCTACGCGGACTATTTCCTACTGAGATTGTCTGAATCGTTTTGTCTAAAATCTTAATAATCTCAATATCGCCGCTTACGGGGTTTACAGTATATATGTATTCCCCGTTGGGGTCTGCTACTATCGAAGCAGTAGATGAGGTGACCGATATTGTATCTACTACAGAAGTTTCCCAACCTATTGTTATAATATGTGCTGCTGACCATTCGCTAATTCCATCTTTTTCATCCTGAGCGCGAACTCTAACTTGATATGTCCCTGGATCAAAATAGTAACGATCCATGGAGATCGTATCTCCGGAAGGGATATAATTACTCCAGGGAGAATAGTGTATGTCGCCCCAAAGAAATTGGTAGGAAATATCATCCCCATTCGGGTCTGTTGTAGAAGCCTTAAAAGTATAGGTAAAGTAAGTAATACCTTTTCTAGAAAGACCGCTGGTAACTGAAGGAGTCGTAGGTGCCGAATTTCTGCTGCAATTGGTTAACAAAATTATTAAGAACGCGCCTAACACTATAGTCTTTAGATACTTCATTTATACCTCCATAAACGTTTGACATTTTAACTATTTATTTTTTCAGCTGCTTATTTTGACATTCAAATTATCTTTCTATTATATGGATATTTTTATAGTTTGTCAAGTGTAAACAATCGGCTGCCTATCCCCCCAATTTTTTTAAGTAAAATCATCCAGAGTTAGTTACTACAACACTTATAAGAAGTTTCATGAGGGGATAAGCTATTTACAAATGTTCTTAGAACCAAACTGCTTTAGCGCCCAATTAACTGATATGAAACATCCCAGAGATTCAAAATGCAAGACCTGACTCCTTAATCTCTTATGTTTAGTCAAGTCCCTCACGGCGACACAAAAAAACAGAATTCAGAAGTCGGAAA
>CAZGHN010000029.1:0-10105 GCA_964525555.1 uncultured bacterium | reverse complement strand
TGATACCGCTGTTATAAGTACTTGTCCACACCGTTCCTTCATTATCCGTGTAAATTGAATTGATGGAATTGTGTGAAATACTAAAAATATCATTGGGACTGTGCCTGTAATGCTGAAAAATAATATCACCTTTATTGTAGTTATCCAGACTAAGTATATTCAACCCATCATTTGCTGTGCCAATCCATAAGTTGTTGTTATTATCTATCTGAAGTGCCTCGATTGAGTTATTACTTATGCTATTTATATTTCCGGTAGAAGAAATAAAATTCTTTATTACAGGTTTTGAAAAATCATTATCTTTAAAAGTCAAACAAAATAATCCTTTGCTTCGGGTCCCATACCATATTCTGTTATTAGCATAAATTATTATTGAACGTATATTAATATCTGTAATAATGGGAATGAGCTTATATTCAGCTGTGTCAAAATAAAAAAGACCCTGATCTGCTCCAATTAGTATTTCATTATTTTACCGCACTATCCCGTTTCTTATAAATCTAAATGAAAAATTTTCATTTAAATTATCCAGGGTTATCGATGAATCATTTTTGGTATCGAATAATATTAGATTATTTTCAGTTGCTAAAATAAATCTACCATTATCAAGTTCTAATATATCAATTATATATGAATTATTTAAGGAAGGAACAGGAATCATGATATCCAGCTCCCGATTGTATACATTAAGGCCGAGATCGGTACCGATCAATAAGTTTCGGTTTTTGTCTTCGTGAATAAAATTTATAGAATTGTTGCTTGGTGTGTTTTTATTTCCGGGTTCATTTTCATAGATTGTAAAATTGCTGCCGTCATATTTATTTACTCCGTTATTGCCAGTCCCAAACCACATAAATCCGTAGCTGTCCTTGTATATGCATCTAATCCAGCCATGTGAGAGACCATCCTCGACTGTCAGATGTCTGAATTTAGAATTCTGGCTTTGAGCACAAATGCTCGCTGTATAAGATATAAAAATTATTAATAATAATTTTTTAAACATACTTATTTAATAGCTCCTGAGTTAAAAACCGCATTAACGTACAATCTTTGCAGGGGTTTGAATTGCTATTGTAATACGGGTCGAAAATCCAGGTAAACAGTAAGGAGTTTTTTTTATTGTGATTCTGATTTTTTAGTGCTTTTTTCTGGTGTTGTTGCCGGTAGATAAACACAGAATGTGCTCCCTTCTCCCAGTTTAGAGTCGACGGTTATATGTCCGTCATGTTTTTCGATTAGCGAATAAGTTGTCGTTAATCCCATTCCGCTGCCTCTTTGTTTGGTGGTAAAATAGGGATCAAAGATTAATGGTAAGTGTTTTTTTGCAATGCCTACGCCTTTATCTTCGATGGTCATTTTGACATATCTGCCTGCTTTAAGAGGGAGTGTTGTGTCTTCTTTTATAACTTCATTTTTGAGACTTGTTTTTATTGTTCCTCCCAATGGCATTGCCTGTTCTGCGTTGGCAACAATGTTTCCGATTACTTGAATTATTTGGTCTCTGTCAGCCTGAATTTCCCATATATTAGCAGGGAAATCATAAAAGCATTTTACATCAGAGCCCTTTAGTTTAAGCTCAGTTATTTCCTTTATTATGTTCGATAGGGAAATTTTCTTTTTGTCGGGTATGCCTCCGCCTGAAAAAGTTAGGAGCTGTTTTGTTAAATTCTTGGCGTTTACTGTTGCCTCCCTTGCTTCATTTAGGATATTGACTACCTCATCATTATCCTTAACTTTCAGTATTGCAAGAGAAATATTACCTGTTATACTCTTTAGGAATTTATTGAAGTCATGAGCTATTCCTCCGGCTAGAATGCCGAGGGATTCAAGTTTCTTAATTTTTTGTTTTTCTTCTTCTATCTTTTTTTGTTCCGTTATGTCATGCGCAAATACAAAGATGTATTCTTTCTTTCCGAATACTTCGTAATTAGCCAAAATGTCTACAGGGTAAATATCTCCGTCTTTTCTTTGATAAGAAGTTTCGAATCGTGTCGTGCCTTTTTCCTTGAGTTTTTTTACCAATTTTTTAATCTTCTCTTTCGACATTTCAGGCGCGATTACGTCCCAAGTTAACGACGCGAATTCTTCCTGGGAATATTTTAAACTCTCAAAAACAGCCTGATTTGCAAATAGGATTTCTCCTGAAGGGGAAATCAAGAAGGTCGGCTCTGTTGCGTTGTCAATGGAGTATCGAATCAGTTTAAGTTGTTCTTCCGTTTCCTTTCTTTTGATTACATTCTCTATTGTTGGAGTCAATACTTTTAAATAATTTCCTTCCGTATCTTTTATTATATAATCATAGGCGTTTTCTTTCATGCACTGAACAGCTGTTTCTTCGTTTCCTGCGCCGGTTATAATTATAATAGGCTCAATCGTGTTTAAACGTAGTGTATCGAGAGCATTTCCGTCTTGTAGTTCAAAGTCATGAAGTATTACATCGAAAGATTCTGATTCTAAGATTTTCTTGCATTCTGAGATTGAACTTGTTATTTCCACTTCATAAGGAAGCTTGTTTTTGTCGACAAAACGTAAAAATGCTTTTTGATCAAATTTGTTGTCTTCAACGTACAGAATTCGTTTTTTCCTTTTATCTTTCGGAGCGTTCATTGTGGCATCTCCGAAAGAGTCCAATATAGCCTGATTGTTTTGATAACTTCAACGAAATCTTTATAATCAACAGGTTTTAACATGTATCCCGAAATTCCGGAATTAAAACTCTCTGTTTTGTCTCTATCTTCATCAGAGGTTGTTAGTGCGATGACAGGGGTTTTTTTGAACTTGTCGTTCTTTTTTATGATTTTTAAAAATTCCAGACCATTCATTCTGGGCATATTTAAATCTAAAAGTATTAGGGCCGGTAGATTATTACTATTCTTCATTAGATATTTAATGGCATCTTCGCCATTGTTGGTTACAACCAACGGATTGGTAACGTTGAGTTCTTTAAAAGCTCTTTTTACGCTTTTTATATCTACTGTATCGTCTTCAACTAATAGTATGTTTTGTTTATAATTCATTTTTTACCCCCTTTTTTATTCTTAAAAAAAATGTTCCAAAAGTTAAGTAGTTGATTGTTAAAATCTTAGATTTTTGCGATAGGCGAAATCGAAAATATATGTGAAAATTATTTGACAATCTTTTTAAATTAGCATTCATTTTTTATTTAAGGAGACTCGGATAAAGTCCAGTATGTTTTAATTATTCTGATTACCTCGACGAAATCCCTATAGTTAACAGGTTTTATCATATATCCGGATACTCCAAGATTGAAACTCTCTGTTTTATCTTTATTTTCGTTTGAGGTTGTAAGTGCGATGATGGGAATACTTTTGAGTTTATCTTCTTTTTTAACAATTTTTAAAAATTCCAGGCCGTTCATTCTGGGCATTTTTAAATCTAGAAGTATTAAACCCGGGAGTTTATTATTTTCTTTTCTTAGATATTCCAATGCTTCTTCGCCGTTGTTTTTTGTTGTAAGTGGATTTTTGATATTTATGTCTTTAAAAGCTCTTTTAACGCTTTTTATGTCCACTTCATCGTCTTCAACCAAAAGTATTATCTGTTTTTCGTCCATGAAATTCTCCTATTTCTGTTTTTCGATAGAGTAAAGTAGAAAGTGGTTCCAAAGCCCTTTTTAGATTCAATCCATATTTTTCCTTTGTATAAAGTTATTATTTTCTTAGCTGTTGCCAGACCTATTCCTGTACTTTTGTATGTCTTTTTGTGGTCCAGGGTCTGGAACATTTCAAATACTTTTTCGAAATATTTTTCTTCTATGCCTGGTCCGTTGTCGGAAATAGCGAATTTCCAATCACTGTTTTCTTCTACACAACTAACTTTAATAAGACCTTTAGGTTTATCCATAAAGTTTATGGCATTGCTTAAGAGATTTTCGAAAAGCAAGGTTAGATGCCTTCTGTCTGCTATGTATTCTGGTAGTTTGTTTTCTAATTTGATCTTTATATTATCGGGAGGTTCTAGGGAATCGAATGCATTTTGCAGTAAATCGTTTAAGTCTATTTTTTCCGTTTTTTCTTCAATTCTTACTATTCTTGAATATTCAAGTAAACGCTCTATTATATTATTTGTGAGTTTGGTTCGCTCTCCAAGCATCTTTAAATTTTCCCTGCCTTTTTTATCAAGTGCTTTGGAGTAATCTTCTGTTGTCCATTCTGCTAATTGGTTTATACCTCGAAGAGGTGCTTTTAAATCGTGGGCTACTATATATGCAAATTTCTCCAAATCCTTTGTTCTTTCTGCCACTTTAGCCTCAAGTTTGTGTCCATATTCCACTATACTCCTGACTCGAATTTCGTAAGTTGCATAGGCAATCATAATTGCAAGCATTATCATTGAGATTCTAAACCACAGGGTTTTCCAGTAAGGAGGAGTTACAATGATTTTAAGTGAAGCTCCTTCTTCGTTCCATACCCCATCGTTATTCGAACCTTTTACGCGGAATATATATTTCCCCGGGGCTAAATTCGTGTAAGTTGCCTCTCTTTTATTTCCGACATAATTCCATTTTTCTTCGAATCCTTCTAACTTAAAAGCGTATTGGTTTCTCTCCGGGACCAAAAAATTAAGCGCTGCATATTCAAGGGTGAACACCGAGTGTTTATAGGATAGAATGATTTCTTTTGTGACGCTAATATGTTTTTTCAGAGGCGAATCTTCCGTTCCAATAGAGGCATCCTTATTAAATAGTAAAAATTTAGTTATTACCACCGGAGGCTTGTATGGGTTTTCTTTTATGCTGTCCGGATGGAAGACGTTGAAGCCGTTTTTTCCTCCGAAATAAATTGTTCCATCTTTACCTTTACAAAAAGAACGCGGTCTGAATTCATTTCCCTGAAGTCCATCACTGACGTCGTAATTCTTGAAAATCGGATTTTCGGTGCGATTTATCCCATTTACAAATTTTGATATTCCTTTGTTGGTGCTTATCCAAAGATTTCCGTGATCGTCTTCTAATATTCCGTTTATTTGATTATTTGGTAAGCCATCTTCTTGCTGATAATAGCTGAAAGTGTTTTCTTCTCTATTAAATACATTCAGACCTCCAACGGTGCCTATCCATAAGTTTTTTTTGCTGTCTTCGAAAAATAAGTTAGCTCCGTCATAACTTATGCTATTAATATCGTTTCTATCATGTGAAAAATGTATAAATTTCTCTGTCTTTTTATCAAACAAATCGACCGTTCTACTGGCAGACAGCCATATTTCACCGTAGCTGTTTTTATATACTGTCCTTATCCAGTCGTCTGCTATTGTTGTTATACCGTTTTCGTCATTGTCGTCATGCATGTATCTTTTAAATGTTCTTTTTTTATAATCAAATAAATTCAGCCCCCCGCCCATGGTAGCTATCCATAACTCTCCGTTCTGGCCCTCGATGATGGCGAAAATATTATTGGATCCAATACTTGTATCGTCGTTTGGATCATGTTCGAAACGGGTGAAGGTATTGGTCTTACTGTTAAATAAATTTAATCCGCCTCCCCAGGTTCCGATCCAGATGTTGCCACTGCTGTCTCTTTTTATAGCATGTACACCATTTGAACCTAAGCTTTTGTTATCAAGTGGATCATTAACGAAATTTTTAAATGTTTTATTCTTTCTATTGAATATATTTAAGCCTTCGTCGGTACCAATCCATAAATAATCTCCGTCTTCAAGAAGTGCATTGACAAAATTATTATTTAAGCTGTTGGGATTGTTTGCGTCCCTTTTGTAATGAGTGAATTTTTTCACTAATTTGTTGTACATATTGATACCATCTCCAAAGGTTCCTACCCATATACTTCCATTTTTGTCTTCATAAAGAGCTTCAATATTGTCATGTGATAGGCTGGTATTATCAACGGGATTATTTTGAAAATTGTAGAAAACAGCATTGTCTTCTTGAAAACTATTTAAATCAAGAAAATTCAATCCGGTCTCCTCAGAGCCTATCCATAAATAACCGTATTTATCCTCTACGATTGCCATGATCTTACCATCACTTATGCTTTCTGCATTGTTCGGATTGTATTTGTAATTGATAAAGACACTCTTCTCAGGCGCTGTTTTATTGTATTTCAATAAACTTAATCCACTAAGGGTTCCCACCCATATTCTGTTTTTACTATCTCGATATAACGCTTGAATATTATTGTCCCCGATGCTATTTTTATCATTTTTGTCATTTTTAAAATGGACAAATTTGTAGTTTAGAGTATCCAGTAAATTCAATCCGTCTTTAGTCCCGATCCAGATATTGCCGTTGTCGTCCATTAAAATGCTGTTTAGTTCGTCGCTGCTTAAACTATAAGCGTCATTTTCATCAGGTAAGAAGGAAATGATGCTGTCGTTTTTAGGGTTATATAAATATAGCCCGTAGTTACTACATGTCAGAAAGAGCCTTCCGTCTTTAAGTTCTAAAATACCATTGATCCTTCTTCGGAGAAAAGCACTAATATAGATGAAACGGTCATTTTCCCTGTCGTAAAGGTTTAATCCGTTTTCCGTTCCTACCCATAAATTTCCGATTTTGTCCTCATATATAGATTCGATGCCATTATTACTGAGACTGGTTTCATCGGCAGGACTATTTTTGTAAACGGTAAAATTATAGCCGTCGTACTTATTTAAACCATTATTAGTGCCGAACCACATCAATCCATATCGATCCTGGCATATTGATCTTACCCAGCTTTGTGAAAGTCCATCCTTCACTTTTAAATGTTTAAATTCAATTTGCGGTCGTTTCGCATATACATTACCGCATTGAATTAATAAAACTATAAATATGATCTTTTTAAGCATAGTCTACCTATTGTTTCGGAAGGGTGAAATAGAATGTAGTTCCTTTGCCGATTTCGGATTCAACCCATATCCTCCCTTCGTATAAGTCTATTATCTTCTTAACTATCGTAAGTCCAATGCCTGTGCTTCCCTCTTTTGGTGTTGAGTCTAACATCTGGAATATTTTGAATATTTCCTCGTAGTGTTTTTCTTCGATGCCGGGTCCGTTGTCTGATATACCGAACTTCCACTGGTTTCCTTCGTCTGTGCAACTAATTTTAATAATTCCTTTGGGTTTATCTATATACTTTATGGCGTTGCTAATGATATTCTGAAAGACTTCGCCTAAACGGGTCTTGTTTGCCGTGTATTCCGGTAATTTATCCTCTATCGTAATCTTTATATTCTTGGGAGCGGCTAAAAGGTCGATTATACCCTCTACTAAATTGTTTAAATCGATTGTTTCGGTTTTCAGTTCGGTTCTTCCTACTCTTGAGTATTCTAAGATGCCTTGAATCATGCTGTTCATCTTTGCAGTTCTCCCTTTAAGCAATTTTAGATTTTCTTTTCCTTCTTTGTCGAGCAATTTATTATAGTCTTCGTAAATCCAGCCTGATAATTCGTTAATACCTCGAAGAGGTGCTTTTAAATCGTGAGATACTATATATGCAAAATCTTGCAGGTCTTTAGTTCTTTCTGCGACTTTTATTTCAAGTTTACGCCCATATTCTACAATATTCCTTACTTTAACCAAGTGTATTGTATAAACGGCTAAAATTATCAAGACTATCATAATTAGTCTGAACCATATTGTCATCCAGAAGGGTGGGGTGATGATTATTTTTAGCGAAGTTCCTTCTTCGTTCCATACCCCATCGTTGTTGGAACCTTTTACTCTAAAAATGTATTTCCCGGGGTCCAAATTCGTATAAGTCGCCTCTCTTTTATTACCGACATAATTCCACTCTTTTTCGAAGCCTTCTAACATGAAAGCAAACTTACATTTTTCTGGTGCGAGGTAATTCAGTCCTGCGTAATGAATGCTGATTACCGATTGATTATATGAAAGAACGATCTCTTTTGTTAAGCTTATATGGTTTGATAAAGGAGAATCTTTTTCCCCGATTGCGACCGATTTATTGAAAATTAAGAAATCTGAAAATATAATTTCTGGTTTATTAGGATTTTCTTTTACACTGTCCGGATGAAATACAGCTAACCCATGATTTCCTCCGAAATACATCTTGCCGTCTTTAACTTTAAAGCATGAGCGGCTGTTAAATTCGTTTCCCGGGAGTCCATCGCTGGCGTCGTAATTCCTGAAAACGGGGCTCTCGGGACGGTTTATTCCGTTTATAAATTTTGATATTCCTTTATTAGTGCTTATCCAAAGATTTCCATGGTCATCTTCGCAGACCCCTCGTATAATATTGTTTGGCAAGCCGTCTTCTTCGGTATAGAAAGAAAAATTGTTGCTGTTCCGGTTAAAGATGTTTAGACCGTTTTCCGTAACAAACCATAAGTTATTCTTACTATCTTCGAAAAGTGTAATAATGGAGTTAGTACTGATGCTGTTTGGGTTGTCTCCATCGTGGCGGAAACGATAAAAGACTTCTTCTTTCTTTTTAAGTAAGTCGGCGCCTGCGCTTGTAGCAATCCAAATTTCCCCATAGTGGTTTTCTAAAACTATTTTTACCCAGTCGCTTGAAATGCTGGTTTCGTCATTTGGATTGTTGGTATATTTCTTAAAGGTATTTGTTTCATAGTCGAACTTATTAAGTCCGCCCCCCATTGTTGCAATCCATAACGTTCCATCTTTATCTTCTGATATGCCGAAGATATTATTATTGCTAATACTGGATATGTTTTTATCATCATGCAAATAGCGGGTGAATGTCTTTTTCGTTTCGTTGAAAAGATTTAATCCGCCTGCCCAAGTCCCTATCCACATATTTTTTTGGCTATCTCTGAATATTGAACAGATTGAATTGGAACCTAAGCTTTTACTATTACTTGGGTCATGTGCAAAATGTTGCCATCTATTGTTTTTTCGGTTTAAGATATTTAAACCCTTTTGTGTGCCGACCCATAAAAGATTTCCTTCTTCATAAATAACACCTATATTGTTGCTGTTGAGGCTATTTGAATTATTTGGATCTTGTTTTATAGACCGGAATTTATACAATATTTTATTATAGTAATTTATTCCACCGTTAAAGGTGCCGACCCATATGGTTCCTTCGCGATCCTTATAAATAAATGTAATTCCGTCATTGGAAAGACTGGAATTATTATTGGGTTCATTTGTGTAATGGTAGAAGTTAGCTTTGTTCTTATTATGATCCTCTAGATCTTTTAAATATATGCCATTGTTTCCAGTACCTATCCATAAGAATCCATTATTGTCTTCTTGTAATGCTACGATTGATCCAGGGGCTATACTGTTTTTGTTGTTAGGATTATGTCTGTAATTCTTAAATACTGGTTTGTTCGGATTGTTGTTCTCGTAAGTCATGGAAAACAGTCCGTATTCCTGTGTGCCTATCCAGAGTTTTCCTTTGCTGTCCTGATAAATCGAACGGACATCAATATCCTTTTTTACGGCTGTAATATTATTATTGGTAGGGTCTAGTGAAAAGAGACCGTTCCGAGTGCCAACAAAGAGTTTATTATTATATTTTATTAATCCTCTTACTCGAAATGTATATCCTAAGTTTTCACTTACATTAATTATATAAAAAATCGAGTCGTTTTCAGTATCTAACAATATGAGGTCGTTTGCAGTTGTTATATAGAACTTCCCGTTATCCCACTCGCAAATTGAATTTATATTCGCATCATAAAGATTGGTAACAGGGATAAACTTATCCTGCTCGCGGTCGTATTTATTGAGTCCATCTTGTGTTCCAACCCAAAGGTTACGTTTCTTATCTTCGATTATGACGTCGATTGAGTTGTGACTTAGACTGTTTTGATTCTTGGGATCGTTTTTGTATAAAGTGAAATTATAGCCATCATATTTGTTTATTCCGTTGTTTCCGGTTCCGAACCACATATACCCATAGCTATCCCTATATATACACCTTACCCAGCTGTGCGAAAGACCATCTTTAGTGGTGATATGTTCAAACTTAATGTACGGCTCGTGACCATATATTTGGCTACCCTGTAAAAATATAACTATAAACAGCAATCTTCTAAACATGATCAACCTATTGTTTTGGGAGGGTGAAATAGAATGTAGTGCCTTTACCAATTTCGGAATCAACCCATATACTCCCTTTGTATAAGTCTATTATCTTCTTAACTATAGTAAGCC
>CAZGHN010000028.1:0-12067 GCA_964525555.1 uncultured bacterium | reverse complement strand
CCCGCTCTAACAGGATTTAACAAAATATATATTATTGCCATTCTTAGATATGGACCTTCCTGTATTAAAGTGGATTTGTATCTACCCTGAAACACATACCCTCTCTCTCCTTCTCTTTTTCTATATACTATACCATAATGTCCATTTAACTGCTTCATGAACTCAGATAATTTCCCGGAACTATTTTGAAGAATCAGATGATAATGATTATCCATTAAACAATAAGCCAACATTCTTATCTTCATCTTTTTTGATTTCTCATCCAGAAGATAAAGAAAATCATATTTAGCCTTATCTCCAGAAAAGACACTCTTACCCTCTAAACCTCGATTCATAACATGATGATAAGAACCCTTAAAACTTACCCTCGCTCTTCGCATAGTATAAGTATTATACTCAACAATGTCACAATGTCAAGCACCGTCCCCATTTCTTCTCGTGTCTACAAGTCAAGACTACCGTCGAGTTCGGCTACCGCGTACATTCCATCGTATATGTAATAAGTGTATCAGAATCGATTACTTAACACAAATTCAAATATTCTTTATTGGTAATCAATACAAATTTTTACGATAGCTAATTTGTTTTTTTTAAGCCTCGACTTTCCCGTTTTTATACTTAATAAAACTATCTGTATAAGGGGATAAAGATCTTAAAAATCCACCGTCGTCCACTGCAATGGAGACATGAACATATTCATCGAGGTTTTCTAACAATTGAACCTCAACCTGATACCAATTATCCCCTTTTCCGCATTCATATGTTATAGATTCTTTAATCTGAGATAATTCTTCAAAAGATTTTTTAATGTATTTCTCTTTTTCCTCTAATAATACCTTCATTAATTTTTCCTTTTTCATAGATAACTCCTTGACGGGTTCAAAACGTATATAATCATTTAAAAGGGAGAGGAATTCTTTTGATTATATGACTCCCCTTAATAGCCTTTTTCCATATGATTAGCTGAATATGCCTTAATTTTTGATTCCCAAGCCATTTAAAACGATGATGCGCGGGATCCATTTTTACTTTAAGACGATAACATGACACGTTAGCCCAGTCTACGTTATTTAAAGAACCTGCAGTTGCTAATGTCCATGCTGTAGCTCGCCACGTCTCTGGAGTCCAAAGAGCAGAGAACCCTCCTCCTAGTGCATACCACCAATCGCCATAATCAACAAACCATTGCGCATACTTCTCAGTTGAGTATTCACCACCTCCCGTTCCGTAATAACGACCTTCATATAATTTCTGCGACCAGTGTTTTCTTACTAATCCCCATGGATCTATCCAACTTATCGGATTATTTCTAACATAAACATATCCATGTAATCCTTGCGGTTGAGCCATTCCAAAAAGGAACATAGCTACGGGATCAGTGCCAAATAATGCATCCAAGTGAACCGAGAGAGGCATAATCGGATCTTCCTGCGTGAACCTCCCAATCCCCGCCGCGTAATATCTCGCCCTCAAATTATACAGCCCCGACGGTTCCTCATCCCTCTCCTGTCCGGTATAACAGTAACTGTTTGATACATTTTCTGTCTTACTTCTGAAATTTCCAAAATCATCATAAGTGTATAGGTTCTGATAACTTCCAGTTGTATCAGTTATCATAGTGATTGACCCAAGACCATCATGGAAATACTGGTAAAGCTCTCCGCTTGAATCGATCCTTCCCACTAACATACCATTAGTATAGATATATTTACTCTTCAAGTCAAGACTGCCGTCAAGCTCAGCCACCGCGAATATCCCGTCTAAGAAATATTCTCACACAAAGCACACGGAGAACATAAATAAAAAAGGGTAATATTGTTTAAAACTCAAAAGTTCAAATTTACGATAAAATTTTGTCTTCTATATATTCTAATAGTTCTTCTTTTTTGGCAAAGACATCTCTTGAAATTAGAATGTTTCTCAAAGCAGTCCAAGTAAGAATCTGCAGATCTCTAAGTATTTTAAAATTTTCTTTCTTCTTTCCATGATGAAGATAAGCGCTCCTTAGTTTATAAGCTTCTTGGATTATTTTCTTTACCTTCTTGCGCTCTTCTGCTTTATTGGCAGTTAAAAAAGATAACCTTAACCATAAATTAGATTGAATTGGCTCTGAAGTATCTTTTAAAAGTAACATTTCAACAGGTACCAAGGAAAAAACAAGCTTATCCTCAAAATTATTAGAAATAATTGCTTTGCTAAAAAGGAATAGAGAGTTTAGCAATAATTCTTCTAATTTTGTTTTCTTATCCTTCAACAGTAAATCACTTAAGTTATCCAATCCCATTTTTTTCATCTTATTAAACAAAACTTTGTCTAATCTAAAATCAAAAATTCTATTTTCCTCAAGACCGTATTCTATATTTGGAAATTGTCCTTCAAAAATGAGAAAATCCATTGAAGGAACAGAAGTTTTACCTTTTATTCCAAAATACGATGGCACTTCTGGTATAAATACTGTAGGAGAGAAAAATCTTAGAGACATTAAAGCAATTTCGGTTTCTTCTTTTGCGATTCGCTTACATGTTTCTTTATCTCCTTTAACCTTAATTGAAGCATAAACTTTACCTTGATACCGTTTTCTCAATTCTTTGAAAAAATTTGATCCTATTTTGGCAGAAATTTTTGTGTCTTTTTTGAAATCTTCTTCCCAATCATCGAAAAATTTTTCTGTCAAGAACTCAAATGTAATCTTACCAATTTTAAAACTCCTCTCAATAATTAGAAAATTTATCAATATTGATATTTTTCTATCTTTAACTTCCTCATCCGCTCTTTGGATAAAATATTCAATAAACTCGGACTCAAATTCTTTTTTATATCTTTTTTCCAGCCACTCAAAAAAAACATTTTTAATAAATTTCTGGCTAATAAGATTTCGAATCTCTTTTCTTTCAGCAAGTTTTTCAACAAGACTTAGAAATTCTTGAAAATTTCCCTGTTGCAAACCGACATTACCTTCTGGAGTTTTAAAATGCCAACCGATTTCTTCACCGAAACCATCAACCGAAGGTAGAGATCTCACCGAAATTACATCTTTTTCATTAATGTTATATTTAACTAAATGTGAATCCGAAAATTTAACATTATTTTTTCTGATTGCTATCGATGGCAATACATTTAAACAGGATAAAATCTTGTTTGCCTTATTGTTAAAAGAATTAATGAAACTCTCAGGAAAACTTAAAGAAAACTCTGATTTTGATAAATTTTTATTTGTCAACTCAAGAATTTATCCTCTTTATAAAATAAAAAATCAATTTTTACACTTCAAAGTCTGCTTTTTTAACCTCCGATTTCATATTATTAAAAAACAAGACACTACTCCCTATAGCTTAAAGAGTAGAGTATAAACAGGAATCGGGCAGATTGTGAAAAGCATCGATGTTATGATTATTACCCATAATGTTACTCTCTGCAAAGCAGTTAAACTCTTTGTTCTATTACGCTTTATCAGTAAACCTAAAGTAAATATAAATAAAAGAGGTAAAACAAAAGGTGTCAAATCAATAACAATTGAAAGTGGATATATTTGAAGAGCATGAAAAAACCCCAAAAAAGTAAAGCTAAAGAAAAAATAAATCCAAATCCATACAACAACTCTAATTACTTTATCTCCTAAAAAAAGCTCCTCTTTTACATCCGAAAAAGAAAGCGACATTCCGTCAGGTTTTATTATTAAAAGTAAAGAACCTACTACAAGCCCTATTAGTCCCCACCCAATTGCATTAACCAGCATTAACAGAGGATGAAAAAATCCGGATTCGACATTATATTCAACTACACCATCAATAACATTAGAAATCGGATATAACTTTAGTAGTAAACTTGGCCAGTTGGCTATATAGAAAATATTAGCGCCCACATTCACATAATCTTCTCCAACAGACAGAAACACACTTGTGGAAAGATCCCAAAATTTCAGCATCCATAACAATCCTATGAAGAATAGTACTGTAGAAATTATAAGTTTCTTTCTTTTAGAGATTTTTTTTATAACCATAATATACCTCCGGATTTAAATGTTGTTAGGGGTATACAAAAGGAGCAGTAGGCGTGATAGGCAAAATAACACTGGTAATGTATATACAAATAGCGAAAAGGCGATTACATTTTTTTTGGCAAGGATCCTCGAAATTAAAATATTCAGCCTCATTACATCTTAGATAGCAGTAATCATGTCTCATACAGCAAAAATCTAATCTGTTCACCGGAGGAAGAAGACTTTTTCTTTCTTTCTCACTCATACAATAAAGTCTCTTACGCCTACCTCCACTATAGTTTCCACCACACCAGTTTGTTCCCGGTATCCCCCACAATCCACTCGGATCAATCATGTTAATAGAATTATTATTACAATAAACATAAGGATTGTTGTCCTGAGGAGCAATTGGTTTATTATTTGATTCAGATCTCCAATTATCTGATGAACTACAGTCCCCATATATAAGACTATATTCCCAGAAAGGTAACAATTTACGCTTCACAATGTCATGCATAATCGGATCTTCCTGCGTGAACCTCCCAATCCCCGGCGCGTAATAACGAGCTCTCAAATTATACAGCCCAGAAGGAGCCTCATCTCGCTCCTGTCCTGTATAGTAATAACTATTCGGAACCGATTCCTCCGTACTCCTGAAATTCCCGAAATCATCATAAGTATATAGGTTTTGATAACTTCCCGTTGTATCGGATATCATGGTAACAGATCCAAGGCCATCATGGAAATATTGGAAAAGTTCATCGTCTGAATCGATTTTTCCGACTAACATACCATTAGTATAGATATATTTAGCTTTCAAGTCAAGATGTCCGTCTAATTCCGCTACCGCGAACATGCCATCGTATACATAATAAGTTGTATCCGCTTCCACCGCGCCGCTTGTATCTGTCGAAAAAATCTTCCTGAATCTCCTTCCTTCGGAAGTGTAGGAGAAACTAAACTTGTTGGTATCAGCACCGCTTGCTTCTATTATTTCTTCAAGCCTTCCTTCTTTATCATAATTAAACGTATATCCGCCTGTCGCTGTAAGGAGATCGCCTCTATCATTATAAGTATAACTTTCTCCAAGCTCAGTTATACTTGTTAACCGGTTATTGTTTGTGTTATAATTGTAGTTATAATTGTAATCCTGAGAAAATCCATAACAGATTCCTTCTTTTTTTGTTCTATTCCCGACTGCGTCGTATGTGTATTTGTATTTGAGTGAATCTTCTGAACTTCGGAATTTCGTACTTATCAAGCGGGTTAAGTTATCATACCTGTATATATATTCTTCTTCCGTTCCGTCCGGAAGTTTTATGTATGTTTGTTTTCTGTTTGTTCTATTGTCATACTCATACGCTATTTTTGCAGTTTGTAATGTATCGCCTTTCTGAAGCACCACATCATCCACCCATACTTCTCCGCTGTCTCTCATCCTCTCTATATAAAATACTCCCTCCAGATCATTTACATCGAATTCCTCATCTATCGAAATTACTACCTTCTCCCAGTCGTTAGTTCCCGTGATTTCATCCGAATAACCATGGGCTACTATTCTTATACTGTCGGTATAATCGACCCACAAAATAACACCAACCCAAACACCATCGTTAAGCCCGTTAGTCTTAACCCAACATGAGGCTTCAAACGGACGGCTGTAGTCAGACAAATCAAAATGCTGTAAGGCATATTCTATATCCGAATAAGGTTCTGTCGGGGAATATGGTGAATGTAAACAGTAATCTCCTTCTTTTGAAATCGAGTCGGTTACTTCCCATGAATATGCAGGACTTCCGGTTCCGTGCGTAGATCCGCAGGAAATCTCCACAATACTATCCGTAGTATCTATATACCATGAGGTTGCTCCTGCTTGAGGATAACAATCCCAGCCAGTCAGATTTCCGGATTCAAATCCCGGATTATCTATTAAATCTGTAACATTATGTTTTAAAACAGTTGAAATTTCGGATATCTCTCCCATTTTTCCGATAGTAAAGGCCTCTGTTTCCCTGACTTTTTCGGATGCTGCGGTTATGTAGAATTCAGGATATAAGATTTCCTTAAGCGCGTTATTATCATAGTAGGAAAGATTCCAGGTATTTCCATCGGCGGTTGTAGAAGTACCCCTTCCCGCGTCATCATACTGGAAAGTCTGTTCCAGATACACCTGTCCCGGAGTTCCGTATTTATAAGACTTAAAGTATGTCTTTCTACCGGAAAGGTCATATTGATAAACGTTCTCATACAGGGAATAAACCTTTACTGTATCTAAATTTCCAACATCGTCCCAGCTATAAAGAATATCTCCGTTTTTATCAGTCGTCTTTGCTATTTCACCTGCTTTGTTATACTCATAAACAAGAGAATCAGACGGACTGCTACTGTTGTAATCCGAAATATCATCATAATACAATTTCTTTCTCATTCGGTCTCTTTCATCGTAAAGATATTCGGTTACTTCTCCGTTTCTGTCTTCCTTGAACTGAAGATAACAGCCGCAGGGGTAATAACCGAGAGAGTCTTTTGTCGTATCCGGATAATGAGTGGATACAAGTTTTCCCTCGTTATAATTATAATTTATTGTTTTCCCATTCGCGCTTGTAAAACTGATAAGTTTTCCGTCCTGATTATAATCGTACTCCGTTGTATATCCGGAGCTTTCATTTTCTTCAACCTCGAGCAATTTTCCTGAAGGATAAGATTTATACTCGTGAGTTATAACCGAGTTACCCAGTGTATCCAATGATTTTTTCTGCAAAAGATTACCTGCTTTATCATATACGAACTCTTCATAAGTTCCGTTCGGATATGAGGTTTTTGAGAGCCTACCCATCACATCATATTCGTATTCAGTGGTATCCATTACAGAAGGATTTTCTCTTGCTTCTACTTTTGTTTCGATTTCACCGATACCGTTGTATGAATAATATGTAATTATGTCATTACTTTCATCCGAATCTCCTCCTATATCGACTCCACTTTTCAAAAGAAAAGGACCGTTGTTGTTATCACTGTATTCGTAATAAGTTACTACACCCTCCGGGTCTTCAACTTGCAGGAGATTACCGATTGCGTTATAATCGTAATCCGTGACTACGTCCGAGACTCCCTCCCCCGCGACATATCTATCATCAAGGATAATTTCATCGGTATAATTATTCCCGTCGTAAGTATAAACAGTTGTCCTTCCCATCTCATCAACACTCTCGTCCAACCTGATATAATAAGGATTATTAATAGTGTCGGGCCTCGAATAATAATTCAAAACCGAATCTTCGTTGTTATACTTTATTTTCGTTGGATAAGAAGAATATCTCGTTTCACCATTTGCCGTGTACTGGTAATACTCGTACCTGATTGTATCTCCGTCAGGTTGTTCTATCAAGAGAGGATTATAATCATCATCATAACTGAGATAAGTAGTGGTTTTGCCGGCGACAGATACTGAAGCACGAGTTCCGACAGGGTTATATTTGATTACCTCTTTATAATCATAACCGCTTGTATCAGGTGTAAAGGAGGTAGAATTCGGATCATGAGCCCCGAGTTCCCGTAAGTCTTCCCAGTGATAGACATATATGGAATCAACTCTATGAGACCCGCTATAGAATCTTTCAATGTAGATTTTCTCTAAGATAGTATCTCCGGAAGCTATCTCCTGATAGTAAACACCTTCATTAGGAAATTTGCCGTACCAGTTATTTACCCTGTATCCGGTTAGACGAAGACTGTCATAAGCTGCCATACTCGTATCGTTGTTCTCATCGTATGCTCCTTGAGGAAAAATCTGTGTGGCTATATCGGTTTTACAGTCCATACCGGTATCTGCCGGAAAAACTAAATTTCTATTATAATAATATCTATCGAGTACGATTAATGAATCTTCGCTTGTATGTTTTACTATCTGGGATAATCGATAAAAGGAAGTCTTCAGTGACTTTCCAAAAAGACTTTTATATCTTTTGTATTTATACTCAATAGATTCATCCTTACCGGATATCTCAACTTTATCCAGAAGGGGCAAATAATAAATTACAAACTGATCTACGGTGATCCAAATGGTATCTTCATAGCTTTTATAATAAAATTTAAGACTATCTCCCCATTTGTCTTCGACATATTTTAAAGTATCACCTTCGTCATATCCAAAACGCAGAGTCGTTTCCCCGAATTGTTCTACTGAATCGACCAATGCAATTTTTTCGTTAATATCGCTTCTTGAGTAAAATTCGATAGTTCCATCAGGCTTTATATATTCCCAGTGATTATCATCAATTTCTTCGAATCCATTATGCACTTTATAATTGTCCGCGAACTGAAAAGTATCACTCCAGTTTGCTTTTTTATATCTCACGTTTCTAATATTGTTTCCGTCTCTTATATCGTAGAAATCATAAGAAGAACCCGGGACTTCGTCTTTAATTATAATTGATTTAACATAATTATGTATCCAGCCGCCATCGCTAAACGGCAGTATTAATCTTTTATACTCTGGATAGCTATTAATATGGATAGATCTTTCTCTGCTCCTATAAGTTCTCACCAGTCCCACTCCATTAGATTTCCCTGAAGAAATATCTATCGATTCGATGTTAAATGTCCCATCCATCACATTCACCGGATCTCCAGCCTCAGAACACTGATCAGGAACTTGATCCGCCTTAGCGGTCATATTCCAGCCTGGTTGAATATAATATGCCTCAGAGAACAAGCACGCACATCTACCTGCCTGTAACTTCTGGCTTTGTGACGGAGCAAAGTTTGGGGGCATGGTATACCCTCCTGATACAGTAGCCTGAGTTTTATTTCCTCCCCAAGAATCTTTCCATCCATCGCTACAGGACCTCTCACAGTCACAGTCACAAAATTCAATCGGTGGATCCTGCACTAACCAGAAACCATTCGGGGGCTGCAATTCATCCCAACCTTTTCCGAAGGACAGTTCGTATAATTTGGATGGTACTGATGGTACTATTGTATCAATTACCGGTTTTGCACGATAAGAAAGATTTATAGAAGACCCGGGAGAAAGATAAATAGTATCTCCGTAACTGGTCTCGACTTCCCATATCCATAGGGTTTCATCTCCTTCCAACACACCCACCCCAAACATCAAAGAAAAGATTAAAAGACTGAGTTTTATTCTAAATAACATTATTTTTTTTACCCCCTTAAAAGAAAAGCAAATATTAAAATTTAAAAAGCAAAATGACAAATAAAAATGCAAAATCATCTTTTACCCCTTAGCGTTAATACACTTGAAGCGAAAATCTTACTCATTTCATCCAATTCCTTTAAAAACCAATCAACTTCTTCCGGTATTGCTCTTTTACTATCTCGAAGCAAGGTAATCCATAGTTTGCTTTCATTGGCAGATTTTAATGAATAATTGAAATAATTGGTGAAGTCTTTCTTGCTACTTGCAGATTGACCTTCAACGTAATTCCCTAAAATACTTGTACCGCTGCGAAGCAACTGATCTCCAAGTCTTTTAGAAACATTATCTTTAGGTAAGCTGTCCAAGAATTCAATAAGCTTTAGGACAAAGGCGTATAGCCTTTTCTTGAATTCATTTTTGAACTTTGATCTGTCATTTTTCATTTTGATATTTGATTTTTACATTATTGTTACTTCTCCAATCCGAATATCCTCTTCTTTAATTCTTCATTCTCTTTTCTTAAATCTTGAACTTCTTTATTGAGTTCGATGACGTATAAAGTTAATTCTTCAACTTTTTCCAGAAGTTTTGCCTGCATTTCGCCGACAAGCACACCTTCTTTTTCTACTTCTACCGTTTTAGGAATACCGGGTAAGCTCTTTTCTTTTTTAATATGCTGTTCAAGTTTAGCAAGAGGCATTAATTTATAATTGCCCCCGAGAACAAAATCAGGCCAACCTGTTAATTTCACCTTCATTTCTCTCGTTGTAATCGTTCCGTCAACAGTAAGTTCCGATTGAAGGCTGGTAGTTCCTATACCCACATATCCGTTACTGAAATTACCATAAATTAAAGGAGTCGAATTAACGAGATTATGCTTAAGTATAAAAACATTCGACGTTGTATTGCTTTGTCCTGCTTGATGCCCTATTGCTACTACATTATCGCCTGTGTTACCATGCAGTGCTTTACAACCAAAACCGCTTGAATAATGCCCAGTGTTCGAAACCCCCGCTTCCTTTCCCACAACCGTAACAGCAGCACCCTGATTCCCATAACCAGCCGCATGTCCAACAGCTGTCAGGTAGGCAGAACTATTATTCCGGCCTGATGAATGCCCTAGCGTGGTTACACTATTTCCACCATTTCCCCTTCCCGCATTAACTCCTACTGCTGTTAAATAATTTGCGCTGTTTGCATACCCCGCATAATCCCCAATATAGACTACATCAACATATTCTCCCCCCGTATATTTCCCTATGCCAAAACCAAACTCTTGAGACCAGTGTTTTATAAAGTCATCGCCCCCAATCTTGAATGTATTGCCGTCTTCAATATTAATGTCTCCCGAGATATCAAGTTTTGCAGTAGGATCAATCGTCCCAATACCAACACTATCAGAACCCGTTGTCAATCTCACAACAGTCCCATCATGGGTCCAACCATTCTCTCCATAGGCAACCATACTGATTAATAATGACATTACTATTACGATACTAAATTTTTTCATATTACCTCCTTTTTTTGCTGTTTAGAATCCTTTTACATAGCTATAAAATCTAAATTTCCATACCTGTAAATCTTTTCACGACAAATTCATTATATGAAATTCTCAAACTCTTGTCAAGGTATTTTTTATGACTAAAGTAGGCTAAAGTCCAAAACAATTTCTCACACAAGGACACGAAGAAGAATAGGATTAGAAGAAGTGCAAGTTAGCAATTCAAGGATTAGGGATTAAGTGGTAAGTGTTTTCTCTTAATCCTTGCTTTTCTTCGAAGCTTCTCAGCTAATCCTTAATCCTCGCTTGTCAATCTGCTGTTCTCCTAATCCTGAATAGACTCGTAACACGAAACCGGGATTCAACCCTGACATTTTTCAAAGAAACATCGACCCTATTTATTTCTTAGAATCTCCAAAATATCCGGGTTGAAACAACGTATCTTCTTCAATTAAATAAACATTGTGAAACTGTAAACTTTTATTCAGTTTTTCACATTTAAGCTCAGGATATTTAAAATCAAACCATCTTTCAAATCTGACCGGATATATTGTGATAAAATAAAATCTATCAACTTTTTCAGATAAAGAGTCAATTGCATGGCTAAGCTCTTTGTTTCCATACTTATAGAAAGGATAATATTTTATTCCAAATTTATCAAGATAAGTGGGCATCGCCTCTATGTCACATCCATAAAGAACTACAGACACCTCTGGTTTTCTGTACGTATTAAAATCCTGAATTAACTTTCTCGGTTTGTAATCCGAAAGATAATAATGATAGTACATACTTTGCGTTCTTCTACCCTTTACTATATCTTCTTTAATCATAGAATTGACATTACCGAGTTGCATTGCAAAAATTACATAAGAGTAAACTATAATACCCGGGATTATATACACCTTCTTATTCTCTAATTTTTTATGAAGTAAAGCAAAATAAACGAGTACACCCAACCCTATCGAAAAAATCGGAAGAAGATTAAAAAATATTCTGTCAAATGCCCTATCACCCCTAACATATGAAAAGATAAAAGGTAAAATAAACACACACAAAAGAACCTTTGAGTTTTCTATTAACTTCGCGAATTTTTCTTTCCAAAATTTAATCTCCTTATAATTTACAATTAAGCCGATTAAGATTAAAGCGATTATTAAATACTTTCCGGAAACAAAATAAGCGATTACTTTGGGAAATACTTCAAAAAGTATCTCCGTGTTAAATAAACCCTGTGACTCCACGAATTTATTACCTACTAAATCTTTCCAAACAGGCATATAAAGAATCACCCCTGCTATCGTACCAGAGAGCATTGCTATTAACATATACAAAAACTTTTCTTTCTTCTTTTGTAAAAACTTAATCAAATATATTATACCAAATGCTAAAATCAGATAAAGATTTAAAGGGATGGTGTAAAGTAAAA
>CAZGHN010000027.1:0-14027 GCA_964525555.1 uncultured bacterium | reverse complement strand
GGGGTTGACTTTTTTCCGTTTTTAATTATAGTTTTCAAACTAAACTAAGGAGTATATGTTAATGTTGGGAGTAGAATCGGGGATTATAAGTTAAAATATTGTTATTGCCAGGTCTCTAAAAGAGATACTTCTTACCTTACTGTCAAGATTCCATTAGAACATAAAATAAAAAAAATAGAAGCTTTTAATTCTTTAAAAGACGATTCTATTTTGTCTAAATTATTAAGATCAATGTATGTTTTTGACTTGAAATATTACGTACAAGTGTTTATTATGAAAACATTCAAGAAATCAAAGTTTTTATAGTGTACGTTGAGAATAATGATAATATTGGAAATATAATGTTCAGGAGGTTTTTGTTAAAATGAAAAAGGATAAAACAGATAAAAAGAAATTAAGCGGGGCTGAAATACTTATCAAGTCCCTAAAAGAAAACGGAATAAATGTCATTTTTGGATATCCTGGTGGTGCTGTTCTCGATATTTTTAACCATTTACATGACAGTGATTTAGAATTCTATTTGACGAGGCATGAACAGGGTGCCGTTCATGCTGCCGATGGATATGCCAGAGCTTCCGGAAAATGCGGAGTCTGCATAGCTACTTCCGGGCCCGGAGCAACAAATCTGGTTACTGGTATAGCAACCGCTCAAATGGATTCTATTCCTATAATAGCAATTACAGGACAGGTTTCAACACACCTTATAGGCAATGAAGCTTTTCAGGAGGTCGATGCAACAGGGATAAGTAGAGCTATAACCAAACACAATTATCTGGTTAAAAACGTCGATAATCTTGCTCAGATAATCAATGAAGCGTTCTATATTGCAACCACGGGACGTCCGGGACCCGTTTTGATCGATATTCCTAAGGATGTCCAGCAGGCTAAAACTTCGAAGACAAGCAGTAAAGATATTAATATACCGGGTTATAAGCCCACACTTATAGGTAATTTGAAGCAGATAAAAAAAGCGGCAGAATTTGTGAGCAAAGCCAAAAGACCCGTAATATACGCTGGTGGAGGTATCATTACGTCCGGTGCTTCGGATTTGTTAATAAAACTCGCAGAAAAAATTAATACACCGGTCACTACCACATTAATGGGGTTGGGTGCTTTTCCTGGAACGCATGAGCTCTCTTTAGGTATGCTGGGAATGCATGGAACCCAGTATGCAAACCACGCTATAATGGATTCAGATCTTATATTAGCTATAGGAGCTCGTTTTGATGATAGAGTTACCGGGAAAATTTCTGAGTTTGCTCCTCACGCTAAAATTATACACATAGATATCGATCCGGCTTCTGTTGGTAAAAACGTTAGAGTTGATATACCGATCGTTGGCGATGCAAAGCGTATTTTAAAAGAGCTTGAGAAATCGGTTAAAACAAAGAAACATCAGGAATGGATAAAAGAGATTGACGGCTGGAAGAAACAATTTCCTCTTAGTTACAAGAAAAAAGTGGATGTTGTTTCTCCTCAGTATGTTATAGAATGCGTTCGGGAGATTACAAAAGGTAAGGCGATTATTTCTACCGAAGTGGGACAGAACCAGATGTGGGTTGCACAGTATTACAAATTCGATAAACCTCGTACTCTCCTTTCATCAGGAGGACTCGGTACCATGGGTTATGGATTTCCTGCGGCTATAGGGGCAAAGGTTGCAAGACCGGATATGCCGGTTTTTGATATTGCCGGTGATGGAAGCATCCAGATGAATATTCAGGAACTGGCGACTGCGGTTATAAAGAACATTGGGGTTAAAATAATTATTCTGAATAACGGTTTTCTTGGTATGGTTAGGCAATGGCAGGAATTGTTTTACGATAAAAGATATGCGGCAACGTGTCTTAAAACCGGAGCTTTGAATCCTGATAAAATCAAAAAGACTAAAAAGTGTCCTGAATACACACCTGATTTTGTTAAACTCGCAGAAGCTTATGGTGCGGACGGCATAAGAGTTACAAAGAATAATGATGTTAAGAAAGCGATTAAAAAGGCATTAGAAATTGATGGACCAGTTATTGTTGACTGTATAATCGGTAGTGAGGAAAATGTTTTTCCAATGGTTCCTGCAGGTGCTTCATTAAGACAAATGATGGGAGGAATGGCATGAAGAAAAGAATTATTTCTGTTCTTGTTGAAAATAAATTCGGTGTTCTGGCAAGAGTTTCCGAGCTGTTCAGCAGCAGAGGCTTTAATATAGCGAGTCTTTCTGTCGGCGAGACGCTTGATTCGAAGCTTTCCAGGATAACGATGGTCGTTGACGGAGACGAATATATTTTCGAAGAAATAAAGAAACAGCTTAATAAACTCATAAACGTCATAAAAGTTCAGGATTTTACCAATGTTGAACATGTTGAGAGGGAAATGCTTCTTATAAAGGTTAATCTTTCGAAGAGAACCCGTGCTGAACTTATCGAGGTTGTAGATATATTTAGAGCGAAAATTGTCGATGTCGGAAGGAACAGTATGATTGTTGAGATAACGGGTAAAGACAACAAGATCCAAGCCTTTATCGAGTTGGTTAAACCTTTCGGTATCGTTGAGATTGTTAGAACAGGAAAAATAGCAATTGCTAGAAAAAAAGGAGGAGAATAATGGCAGAGATATATTATGACACCGATGTAAATCTGGATGTCTTACAGGGTAAAACTATAGGGATTGTTGGATATGGAAGTCAAGGGCACGCACAGGCTCAAAACCTCAGAGATTCAGGACTTAATGTAATAGTAGCAGAAGTGGAGGGAACAGATAATTATAAATTAGCAGAAGAACACGGTTTTGAACCGATGACTGCAGATGAGCTCGCATCTAAAGCAGATATTATTTCCATGTTGGTACCTGATGAAATACAGGCTAAAATTTATAAACAATCTGTAGAACCTAATTTGAAAGAAGGAAATGCTTTGCTGTTCTCACACGGCTTTAATATCAGATTTAAGCAGATAGTGCCTCCTGACAATGTAGACGTAATAATGGTTGCTCCTAAAGGCCCCGGGCATCTTGTTAGAAGTGAATATGAAAAAGGTGGGGGAGTACCCAATCTTATCGCCGTAGAGAATGATGCAAGCGGCAACGCTCTACAATTAGCCCTTGCTTATTCAAAAGGTATAGGAGGGACTAAAGGCGGAGCGATAAAAACTACATTTTCGGAAGAAACAGAAACCGACTTATTCGGAGAACAGGTTGTTCTTTGCGGAGGTGTTTCCGCTCTTGTTAAAAAGGCGTTCGAGGTATTAATAGAAGCAGGATATCAGCCTGAGATTGCTTATTTTGAATGCATGCATGAACTTAAACTGATTGTGGATCTTTTTTATCAGGGGGGCTTGAGTTATATGCGCTACTCTGTCAGCAATACTGCGGAATATGGAGATTTTACCAGGGGTGAACGTATTATTTCGGAAGAAACAAAAAAGGAAATGAAAAAAATCCTATCCGAAGTAAAAGATGGCTCTTTTGCCAAGGAATGGATAGCAGAATCCGCTAATGGAAAGCCAAATTTAAAGAAATTTGAAGAAAGAGATAAAAACCATCCTCTCGAGGTGATCGGGAAAGAATTAAGAAGCATGATGGATTGGATAGACGATAAAGTTGTATAGATAATAGGTTTCAGGTCTTGGTTTTTAGGTTTTAGGATAAAAAAACTTAAATTGCCTGGAGGATTAATGGAAAGGTCCAGAAAAAAGACAAAGTATAAGAAGAAAGAATATACAAATAAAATAAAACTATATGATGCAACGCTTCGTGAAGGAGCGCAAGCAGAAGGTATATCCCTTTCCTCTGCCGACAAATTAAAAATAACTAAATTACTTGACGAATTAGGAGTAGATTACATCGAAGGAGGATGGCCCGGTTCGAATCCAAAGGATGCGGAATACTTTAAAAAGGTAAAAGAATTAAAACTGGAAAATGCTCGTATAGCAGCCTTTGGTAGTACATGCCGCAAGGATACAGATCCTGCGGATGATGAGAATATAAAAGCTTTACTGGATTCAGGAGCTTCTGTTGTAACAATTTTTGGGAAAACCTGGATTCTTCATGTGGAAGATGCGTTGCGTGCAACATTAGAGACAAATCTTCAAATGATAGAAAAAAGCATTAAATATTTGAAATCTAAAGATCGTGAGGTAATATTCGATGCAGAGCATTTTTTTGACGGATACAAAGCAGACAGTGAATATTCGATAAAAGCACTCAGCGCGGCAGCAAGAGGCGGAGCGGATGCACTGGTTCTTTGTGATACAAATGGCGGTAGTCTCCCTCATGAGGTTAACAAAATTACAAAAGAAGTAATATCAAAATTTCCGGATACAGTAATCGGTATACATACTCACAACGATTCCGGTACAGCTATGGGTAATACTCTCGCAGCCATTCAGGCAGGCGCAACTCATGTGCAGGGTACTATTAATGGATATGGTGAACGTTGTGGTAATGCTGACCTTAGCACTTTGATCCCGAACCTTCAGTTGAAGATGGGTATTGAAGTTTTTCCTCCTGGTAATCTGGTTCATCTGACTAGAGTGGCAAATGCCGTAGCGTTTATAGCGAATCAACCTCCTCCTTATCGTTCTCCTTATATCGGGCGAAGCGCTTTCGCTCATAAAGGAGGAATACATGTTTCTGCTATGAGGCGGAATCCTCTCACTTACCAGCATATCGATCCGGGATTAGTAGGGAATGAATCTAGGGTTTTAATATCTGAACTTGCCGGAAAAGCAAATATTCATAGCAAACTTGAAGAAATGGGCCTGGACGGTAAAATTGAAAACCTTAATGAGGTGTTGGAAAAAATAAAGACTTTAGAACATGATGGTTTTAGTTTTGAGGGAGCAGAGGCTTCTGTGGAACTGCTTTTGCTTAGATGTCAGAAGGATTATACTCCTCCTTTTAAAATGCTCGATTTTACAGTTGTGGTAGAGCATAGAGAAAAAAGAGGCATATTTGCAGAAGCTACTGTAAAAGTACTGGTTGGGGGGAAAGTCTTTCATATGGCAGCTGAAGGGGATGGTCCTGTTGATGCTCTATATATTGCGTTAACTAAGGCTTTGAGAGAAGGGCATCCAAATATAGAAAAATTCCACCTTGCGGATTATAAAGTTCATATTATAAATAGCAATAAGGGTACGGGTGCTATAACCAGGGTTATGATTGATATGATGCTTGATAATAAATATTGGAGCACAGTAGGAGCTTCTACAAATATAATCGAAGCAAGTTGGATAGCACTTTCTGATGCTATGGAATATGGTATATATTCTGAAGAGCAAAAATGAACATTAAAAGAGATTTTGGGGTAATATTTAAAGATAAAGAATGGTTTAATAAAACTTTGTTAGGTGGTATTTTTTTTATGATACCCCCTTTATTTATTTTATCTTTTGGATTTATTGCCCGATTTATACATGATCGCCTGGAAACAGGTAATAAAGCACTCCCTTCATGGGACAATTGGGGTTCATTGTTTTTAAAGGGCTTTGAATGGGGATTGATAATTGTATTTTACTTTGCTATACCTGTATTTATTTTATCTTTACTTCCGGGATCTGTGGTGCAATTTTTGGTAAATCCAAAGTTTGTAATATCAAGTTTAAAAATTGGTGGATTCTTTATACTTTTCCTTTCCTTCCTTCTGGATTTTATAGTAATGTTTTTTCTGCCAATGGCATTAATTCTTTTCTCCGATACAGGGTCCTTTATTAACGCAGTAAGATTTAAAGAGATATATAAGCATATTAAAAATAAGCCTGCTCCTTACCTTGCCACATATTTACTGACGGTTTTTTTACTTGTCCTTGACTTTCTATTGCATCTTGTTCTAAACACTATTCAATTTGGTTTAGTACTGATACTGGCTTATTTTCTTTTTGTTTGGTTAGGATTTATAATTCTATTGATTTCTGCTTCTTTATTTATAGAGAGTTTTTAACTTATTTACGAAGTTTTTAAGTGAACGGGTACGAAATAACTTTTCGGGAATTTTGAGTTCCCAGTCGCCATTGTTTTCTTTACTAATGATTAAATCTGATTTTCTTATTAATGTATCATCTTTAAGGAAAACGTTCAGGCCAAAGCCATCTTTTTTTTCTGTTATTTTTAATAATTTTGAAACAGAATCTTGTTTACAGATTGTTTCTCCTATAGTTTTTTTCAATTTTGTTATTGAGAATTTTGGAAGTGAAATTTTTTCGGGAATCTTGTATTCGCGCATTCTAAAACTAATGTCCGGGTCTGCCTTTTTTTGGAACATCATGTAAAAAATTTCTTTCCCTTCCTTTCTCCACCTTTTTTCATATTTAGTGGAAAAGTGGTCGGATAATTCATCTGTCCAGCCTTTCTGAAATAAGGATTCCCAGAGATGTACGCCAGCCATTTCTTCGAGGATGAAATCTCTATAGAAAGGATCGTCTGTAGCTATAATTATTTTACCTTTATTGGTAGAGCACGATGCTGCTATAGTGAAAAATTCCCTATCCAGTAGTCTATTTTTGAAATGTTTTTTCTTTGGCCAGGGATCGGGAAAGTTCAGATATATACGAGATATTGATTTTTCAGGTATTAGAACAATAAATGCAGCTTTTGCTTCCAGGCAAACTAGTTTAACGCTCGTTGAATTTGCTTTTTCTATAGTTTTTTTAGCTCTTCTAAATGATTCAATTGAGTAATCGATGCCGAAAAAATTTCGCTCTGGGTGCAAACTGGATTTTTTAACTAGAAAGTCCCCATTACCAAAACCAATCTCGCAATCGACGGGATTTTTATTTCCGAAAACTTTTTTCCAGTCTACAGGTTTATCTAAATCTCTCCAGTTAATTCCTATATCCATATATTAAAATTAATTTAAACTTCTTTTTTGTCAAGGGTTTGAACAAATTGCAAGAAGAATATAATAAAGAAATCCAGAAGTCAGAATATAAGTTAAGTGGTCAAATTGTTGAATTGTTAAATCGGCCCCTCCACACCTAATCTATTTTTTACTATTTAACTATTTCGCTATTTTACAATTTTACTAAGATTCGGAGAATCTTATCTTATTTCTTCTTAAGCCAGTTAATTATAACCAGTAATATCAGGGCGCCTATGAAGGCCGTTATTAATGAACCCAGTAGATCTGCATATTGAACACGCAAAGATAACGAAATGCCTAAAAGGTCAAATAAGAATCCTCCTATTAAGGAGCCTATACATCCGATAACAATATTACCTAAAAGACCGTACCCTTTCTGTCTCTTTATTAATTTACCCGCAAGCCAGCCAGCTACTGCTCCGATAATCAAAAACCATATAATATTCATAATTTATAACCTCCTTTTTGCTATCGAATGATAATTTTAATTAATTGGTATGTCAAGTACTATGATATAAATGGTTAACATAAAACTTTCATATCGGCTTTAGAAAAATATTTAATTGCTTTTTCGCCATATTCAGATAAAAGTTTTTTTGAATACTCGCACAGAGCAGCAAGACCGTCTTTTCCGCCTATGACAGAATCAAAAGATAGAGTCATTATCCATATTGGCTCTTCCTTATGACCGATCTTTACCCTAAGTCCTCCTGTAGGAGTGATCCATCCTTTTTCAATCGAAGAAATCAGCTTAAGGTGTACGCCATAATCTTTAAGTATGTTAAAGTAATTCATTAATTTGTCATACATACTCTGATTTTTTTCTTTCGCGTAATCCAGACTATTTATGGTGAGAAATTTTCCATTGTCTTTATTGAACTTTCCGTATAGTCCGAAAGTCCATAATAGTGTTAACATCGAAGGTCTTTTCTTTTTTAAAGCTTCGCGCGCTGCAAAAGAAAGATTTTCAACTTTACCATTTATTTTTTCTATAAGATTGTATAATAATTCGTAATTAAGTTTATCCTTCTTTTTTATATCTTTCGGGAACGAGGCAAGTTTTGATTTTATAGAGAATTTTTTAAATTCTACTATTTCATTTTTGTCGATTTTTTCTCGAATACTGTCTAAATATTGAATACCTTCGTAACATTTAATAAAATCCAGATAATCTTTATGAGGTATTTTATTACCTAATCTCTTTTTGACTTTTTCTTTAAAGTTGGGGTCAAATGTTATGTGTAGATTTTTTACCTCATCGCATGAATATGACGAGCAGTAAGCACAGTTTTCTATACCATTTTCAATTGCACATTTTCTAACGATACAGTTCAGATAATACACTTTACGCATTACGTCAGGAACCTGACATCCATCGCATAATCTGAGCTTCTGAGGGCTTAAATTGATATTTAAATATTCTTTCCATCCCCAGCTGCAACGTTTCCGTTCTTTCTCGGTCTTAAGATTTTCTTTATAAGTAGGACACCTGCTGCAGTTGCAACCGCATTTAGCAATTATTTCTTTCATTAATTAACTCCGATAATAAATTATTTAAAGATTGTAATTATATAGTATTGTGTTATTTCCAACTTTACCAGTAATTTTGTAACCTGATTTTAAGATATTTTCTTTTAACCAGTCTTCATCAGGAAGATTTTCAAGAACTATTATTGGTTGACATCGATCGATTGTTTTCAAGGCACCTGTTAATGCCTCTTTTTCATAACCTTCAACATCTAATTGTAGAATGGAAATAATTCTGTCTGATGGAATAGTTTCATCTATAGGCACAATTTTAACTTCTTTTAAATCTTTGTTTTTATCTACATTATTTTCAGAAATTATTTGGCTTGATCCCCCAAGAGCTCTACCGGAACTATCTTTTACCTTCATCAAAGCAGAACCATTAGATTGCCCTAAACCTGCATTCTTTATTTCAACATTATCGAGTTTGTTGATTATTTTGGTAATAAAAGCACAAAGATAATTCTCAGGATTAGCTTCAAATGCCCAGAGCTTTGCTGAAGGTGCTAAAGACTTTGAAATTGCAGGCAGAAAATCACCGAAAAAAGTACCTGCATGGATAACATCTCCTCCCTGACAATGAGTCGTTACAAAAGTTATAGTTTCTTCTTCATATACTTTTCCGGAAAGTATTCTTTGAGCAGCCGGACGATGATGTGACGATAGGGGTATGCAATAACCTCCATATTTATTATAAGCGATACAGCATTGTAATACTGAATCATTTTCACCTTTAAAAACTGTAATTTTCGGTCTTCGTCTCGAGAAGTATTTTTCCTTTATTTTTGCAGCCAGAACTATAATAGAATTGGGCAATATTATTTTTAGCAAGTGTTTCATCCAACCTCCAGTTTCATTCGAGAAAATAAATTAACTTTATTATATGTCAAGTTTATTTATATAATAGCTACCAGTAGTGATGTACCAATTCCCTAATCCTGTTATCATAAATGTTTTTTACTTTATTCATTGTTTCCTCTGATAGGGGAGGAAGATCAGAGACAGAGAAATTCTCCTCTGCTTGTGATGGACGTTTTGCACCGGGAATAGTACACGTCACTGCATCGAACATCAAAATCCAGCATAAAGCAAACTGCGTCATGCTTAGTCCCTGCGGGCATATGGCTTTTAGTTCATCTACCACTTGCAATCCGGTATTGTAATCAACACCGGAGAAAGTTTCGCCACGGCTGAATACTTCGCCATTACGGTTGAAATTTCTATGGTCGTCAGATGCGAAAGTCGAGTCCTTATTGAATTTTCCGGTCAACATTCCTGAAGCAAGAGGTACTCTTGCCAGAATACCTACTTTATGTTTTTTTGCCTGTTCGAAAAACAGCTCTGAAGGTCTGTGACGGAACATATTAAAGATAATTTGTACAGATTGTACATTTGGATACTCTATCGCCTTCAACGCCTGTTCGACTTTTTCTACACTCACTCCGTAATAGCGAATTTTGCCTTCTTTGACAAAATCATCCATTATTCCAAAAACTTCAGGCATATAATAAACTTCGGTCGGGGGGCAGTGCAATTGAATTAAGTCGATAATCTCTACATTAAGATTCTTTAAGCTACGCTCAATGAATGTGTTAAGATTTTCTCGATTGTAACCCTCTGCTGTATGGGGATTCAGTCTTCTACCGGCTTTGGTGGCAATATATATATCCTTATGGTCTTGCTTTAACCTTGCGAGTAACTGTTCGCTATGACCGTCTCCGTAAACATCAGCGGTATCAAAAAAATTAACTCCGAGTTCTACTGCTTTGCGTAGAGCAGCTAATGATTCCTCGTCTTTTACCTCTCCCCAGGTTCCTCCAATTGCCCATGAGCCAAAACTTACCGTCGAGACTTTAAATCCTGTACGCCCCAGGTCACGATATTGCATTATTTACCTCCTGAAAAGAATATTTATATTCGATAGAGAAAAAATCTATATTCGTCAATCTTTTTGAAACCACTCGATTGCTTTATCAATCTTTGAAAAAACTTTTAGATTGTATCCCCTGTGGACAGCGACCTTTTCAAGAAATATTTCACTAACATTAGTACTGGAGTAAACGAGAGCTACCTTATGTGGAGTTTTTTTCATTTTTTGGTCCGTATCAACCGGTACTGTTCCAATCGAAAATGTATCCGTTTCTCCACCGATAATTTGTGCTTTTCTCATGTCTATCAGAAATCGATTGCAACCTTTTTCATTATGATAATCACGGACAAATTTTTGAATTGCTATGGAATCGTCGGGACGACGATGTTGACCCGTAACACTAATAATACAAATTTTGTTTACTTCATCAAACTCAGTTGTGTACTCCATTTTTCACCTTAATTATCATATTAAAAACTTAATAAAAATATCATCTTTGTCAATATTAAGATTTTTGTACCTACTTCCGTTAGTAACTTTATTAGGCAAAATTTTCGAAACAAATAACAAGCCTTAATTTCTATTCTATTAAATTGACCTGTTGCTGATTTATTCCGTTTTCTTCTATTATCTTCCTAAGCTAATAATTAAAAATGAAGGGAAAGTTTTGCTCCCATTCCGCTATTCATAGGCGTCAAATCCAACCCCACTACGTATTTTTCTTTATTGAATTCAATTAGATGTCCCCATCTCTGCTTACGTCTTTCTTTATTGATTCTACCGGCAGATAGAGGTGCATCAATTAAGGACCAGATGCATGCGCCTCCGGCGATACCAAAACCAATATAAGACCAAGTGGTAGACCTATAAGCTCCCCCAACATTTTCAACACTTACAACTGCCAAAACAGACCCTCCTAAGACAAGAGCTTCCTGAGTTATTCCTTTTTTAGGCTCTCCATTGTAGTACTGCCCAAGACCCGGTAAGATAAATGATAAGACAAATGCCACTGCGGGAGATTTTTCTGCTTCTATTTCTAATCCCTTAAAAGGTTCTCTAACTATCTTTTCAACCTCTTCCATTTTGTAGGCAAATATGTTGCCAATAACCGTTTCAATCTTAATAGAAACATCTGGTATTTGTTCGATTATTTGACCCCGTATAATTGAGCCATCCTTGAGATAGACAACGTCCTGCATTAATTGTTCAGCGAAAAGGCTTGGAGCAAAACAGGAGATCATTAATATAACGCAAAGAATACGTTTTAACATTAAAACCTCCTTAAATCCTTAAAGTTATTAACAGCTAATCATTCCATTAAAATAAGTTTCTTGGTTTCAGAAACCCCTCCGGCTTCTAGACTATAGAAGTAGGTGCCGCTGGGTAATTTTTTAGCGTTCCACTCTACTGCATAGTTTCCCTTACTTAACTTTCTATCGAGTAACGTTTCAATCTTTTGTCCTGAAGTATTGTAAATTACAAGCCTGACGGATTCAGTATAGGGAATGTCAAACCTGATGGTTGTAATTCCTTTGAACGGATTAGGAAAATTTTGATACAGAAAGAAGTCATTATTTATTATCGATGGATCATAGTTTTCTTCTATATCAGAATTATCATAGTTGGATACTAATTCTATACCTTCATCTCCGCCGAGATTTCGCAAATATTTCATTTCAGTTGCGTTGTTCCAATGCTCATGAACTCCAAGACTCCGGGGTATAGTAGTTCCATCTCCTTCAGGATCATAAAACGGAATACTGTCGGTCCAGTTTGCTGAATCCGCAGCCTGGTGCAGGAAGTCGTCAACACCGGCATATCTAGGGAAAGGACCTTTACCTGAATTTGGGGGACTACCTTCGGTTGGATGCTCTTCATCAAATTCATTGTATAAGAAATCAAAGCCTACAGACTCTATTGCAACCGGATCTTGTGAAACGAATATCGAAGACGGCCAATCGTTATTAAACGGAGCCATCCTCCATTTAATAGGAGGATGCGACCAATTAGTCGAACCCCATAATCCGTCTATTATATATAGAAACGTTTTACCACCAAGATGTTCATGTGCCATGAAATCCACACCATTACGATATACTCCATATTCTCCATTATCGACATTCCCATTTCCATCTGTACAAGAATAGCTATAATGGAAATGTGAGGCGGTACCGTGAAATTTTACAAATGATCCTAAATGATTTTTAGTTGAAAGAGAAATACCTGCTCTATGATGTTTTTTGAATACCGGTATATTAATCATATAAGCTGCTTCCAGATATGACTTTGGCAGCCAGTCCTCTACTTCGCCATCACTTGAAAAAAATTCGATAGAATCTGACCGTACTATTGGAGTACGACCGGTATTATCTCCCCAGTAATTTACATCGGGGAAAGAATCATTGCATTTATTATAGAATAAATCCGACATATCCCTTCCTGGATCGCCAATACTAATATTACTTTGCGCGACTCCTACTACATTTATTAATTGATCCAAAATGGCATACAACATTTGAGGTGAGGTGTCAATTCTATCATCACCATAATTAATATTTCCATTTAAATTAACTTTAATAACTATCTTTTCCCCAGGTGTGTAGCCTACATCTCCTTTCTCGTGAGTTTGATTATAATAATGAAATATCGCATCCCAGGCCGCAGAATCGGATTCTTCGCCTGTTAACATTTTCAATGCATTCGATAACATAGAATCGACTACAATTTGTATTGTATTATCTTCCTGGTACCAATAATCACCCGAGGTATTTGCACAAGTCTCATCTGTTGCATCAGGGTTCCATATCCAGGCTACACGTCCGGGATTTACACCTTTTCCTTCCCCCATTGGCTGATTTGGACCTTCTAAAATAGGAGACCGATATTTTGCATATACTTTTTGGCTTTTATTTAACAACGTGGCAATAAATAAAACCGAACCGAGCAATAATAAAATCGAAAATATAACATATTTTGATTTATATAAGTATTGCTTTGCTTTTTTAAAAACAAGCAAAGAAGAAAAAAGGCCTAATAAATATATAACAAAAGATGATGCAATAGGTGCTGCAATCCGCATACAAGGATATCTCACGCGACTTGGCTTTGGAATAACACGCATTAGGAACCAGATAAGTGATACTAACCCAATAACCGGAAAAGATAACTTTTTAATCAATTTTTTCATAATATTACTATCTTTTAAAAACGCTATACAAGGTCCGCTTCTGATTTTTCCGTGTCGTTTTCTTTTAATCCTTCTTCAATTTTTATGAGCTTTTTTGAGATTTCGTTAATTCTATATTCAATTGAATTTAAAATCCAGAACTGAAAATGCTCGACCTTCATCTGTTTATGAATCATCCATATAATTTTTACCGAAACCAACAACAAGCCAATCTCGATTGAAAATAAAGTAGGCAACGGAATATCTATTTTCAGAAAATGCCGCATAATATCTATTGTGAAAAGAACAGCAATTAAGATAGTAAAAGCTATATTTATGTGTTTATCTTTTTTTCCCGATATTTTTCCGCCTATCGAACCTATGATACTTCTAATCGCTTCCCTTTCACGCTGAAATTCTTCCAATTCTTCTTGTAATTTTTTCAGTTCTTCTTCTTTCATATAGATTCCTTATTAATTGTAATAAAAAACCAAATCTTTGTCAACATTTAAAGAAGCTAGAAGTTGGAAGTTAGAAGTTAGAATAAAGAGAAGACTTTGTATTCTCTGTGTTCTTTGTGGCTTTGTGTGAGAATATTTTTGGGGGGGGGGCGCACT
>CAZGHN010000026.1:0-18896 GCA_964525555.1 uncultured bacterium | reverse complement strand
GTGTTGGGTTAAGTCCCGTAACGAGCGCAACCCCCTCCTCTTGTTGCCATCAGGTTAAAATAACGCTGGGCACTCGAGAGGAACTGCCCCGGATAACGGGGAGGAAGGTGGGGATGACGTCAAGTCATCATGGCCCTTATGTCCAGGGCTACACACGTCCTACAATGGTTAGTACAGAGGGCAGCAAACCCGCAAGGGGAAGCCAATCCCTAAAACTAACCTCAGTTCGGATTGCAGGATGAAATTCGCCTGCATGAAGCTGGAATCGCTAGTAATCACGGATCAGAATGCCGTGGTGAATACGTTCCCGGGTCTTGTACACACCGCCCGTCACGCCATGGAAGTCGGCAGTACCCAAAGCCATCGACTCATATAGGGCGATGTCAAAGGTAAGGCTGGCAACTGGGGCGAAGTCGTAACAAGGTAGCCGTGCCGGAAGGCGCTGCTGGATCACCTCCTTTCTACGGAGTAAAACTCCATTAGAAATTTAAAGTGTACATATAAATCCAGACAACTATCCAATTATCAATCAATATTTTATAAGATGAGAATTAAACTACAAAGGAATTTGTAGTCTTTTTATTTTTAGTCGCAAAGACACTAAAACATTAAAAAAAATAATTAGCCACGGATTCACACGGATAAACACTGATTTTTTTGTTTTTTTAAACTCGAAACTCTAAACACGAAACCCTAAACTCTAACTCACACAGAGAGCACAGAAAACATTTGGATTTGAAGAAGTGCAAATTATGAATTCAGGGATTAGGGATTAAGTGGTAAGTTTTTTTTAATCCTTGCTTTTCTTCGAAGCTTCTCATCTAATTCTTAATCCTCGCCCGACAACTTACTGTTCTACTAATTTTGAACAGACCTGAAACGCAAAACTCGTAATTCGAAACTGTTAGTTAAACTAACGATGCAATTTTTTATAGGTGAACCCGTTGATACTTTTACTTCCTGATGCTGAACATAAGCGGGCCCAAATAAAATCTCCGCAAGTGGGCATCAAAGTAAACGCCCTTTCTAAGATCTGTAAAATTTATATAGCCTTCCGCATCTTCCTTCGTAAATTTAATCGAATCTGATTCAAAAACATATCCAATATCAAAAAGTATTAAATTTGTTTTTGTATTCTGCCAATCTCTTGATTTGTTAATGCCAAGCTTACAATGATCTAGATATTTATCTCCTAGCAATATAAATTCGAAAGTATATTGATATTTTCTTGAGGATTCTAATTTAATAAGCATCAAACCGGGATTATAACCAGGGTTGAAGAACCAAGAACCTCCTAGATGTTCATATATGTACCTACAAAAACAAGAATCCCAGTCTGGTTCTCTCGAACTATCCCAATATAGTTGCATAGGATCGAATATATAAATAGATTTATCATTGTTGTTCGTGACAGTGTATTTTACTTTTATAGTGTCGCCAATATGATAATAAAGCGAAGTGTCTCTCGAAATAGCATGACTATAGTCCAACATTTCGGCTTTAAATGTTATGCCTTCAACATCGCATTGGATAACTCTATTAATTTGACCAGAAAGACTTGATGTACAAGTAATTAATAATATACCTAAAAAAGTTAAAAGCCGCATAACCAACGATCTCCTTTATTTTTATTTCGATTTTAATGGAACCGCATTCACATCATCCCCATAATAATATTTATTTGCAGCATCATGGGCGTCAAAATAATTCATTCCTCCATCCGTTCTATAATAATTTTCAACGATTTCGTGCCCTATAACTTGCCATCTGTCGACTGGAACACCTTTAGCTGTTTCAAATCCTGCTTGAACTGATATTTTAACGATACCATCAAACCCTTTTGGAGGGTTTTCATGCGGCATTGTTCTTTCTAGTATTCCCATTCCTTTATATCTATGAGTTGTTGAAAGACTTTTGATAGCTCCTTTTACGATTCTTCCTTTGAGGTCTATATTTTTCTTATTTATTATGTTAGTCTTATCAGCGCCATAACCATATATCTTTTTGCTTTCAACTATCTTTATCAAGAAATCCAATCCCTTATTTCCACCCTTATAACCTTCTTTATTTATAACTAATTTATCATCCTTATCAAAACTCAATCTGTCCGCATCTTCTCCAGCGACCAAGCTTAAATCGTCAAGATCCTGTTGGCGGTCTTCTCCTATCCCTACCATATCCAACCCATCTGGATCTAAATATCTTAACGGATTATTTGCACAATAAACATATGGATTCAAAGTCTGCGGATTCGTTAAATCATGCAGCACTATAGGATCCGGTCGCAGAAATCTTCCGATATCTCCGGAATAATACCTGGCTAAGAAATAATGTAATCCTGTAGGATCTTTCTCTTTACCTGTGAATTCACGGTTGTCTTCATAATCCCCTTCAGCCCAGATTAAATTTCCAAATGCTTCGTATTTCTTTTCTCTTACCACATTTCCACCCTCATCCGTAATCATAATAGGTGAACCGATTCTATCAAGATGGTAGAAATGGAGGTCTCCATCTTCTTCTTTCGCAAGGAGACGATTACCGGCGTAAATATACCTTATTGGGGGAGTAGTTTCATTATCATCATCAACCATTATAAGATTTCCGGCATCATCGTAGAAATAGTTACGCTCCTCCCCATCAACAACAGTCCAGCTGCTTATTGGATCCGCAACATCCCATAATGCATCTATACTCATGCTGTCCACCCATAAGTCACCAGCCCCATGCCCCGGCCATCTTCTTGCTCTTAACTTTGCATTAACCGTCCCTAAAGGAAAATTTGTAACTTCTCCGGAAATTCTTTCAGCCCCGAAATTGTTTATGCTATATAGTGTTAAGGTATCGATTTCATTATTGTTTTCATCCAGGAAAATCATTTCGAGTAGTGCTTCGGAAATACCATCCCATCTTAATTTACAGGAATATAATAAACTTGTTAGTGTCTGTGTTTGTGTATGAACAATATCCGTTATCTTCTCCTCTCTTATTCTCTGACTCCCTTTGTAATAGTACATGTAACCATCTTCTTCGTCGGGAAATTCCACAAGTGTAAGTCTGCCTTCAGAATCATAATAAAAGTTTGTCAAACCATCTACTACATTGTTTTTCGAGCTTATACATCCTATATCGTTATAAGTGTAAGTATACGAACCATTATCTATATCTATCAACTTGTTAGTTCCTGTTTCGTACTCATATTCAATAGTACCATCAACAACATCTCTATTTCCAACCGCATCATAAGTGAAACTGTGGTCGTTCTCAGTGCCTTCCCTATCTTCGTTTGTAAGTCGCCCAAGCTCATCATATGTGTAATCCGCCTCTATAGAAGCATTATTAGGCGCATACCATTCACCTGTAAGTTCTCCTCGTTTGTTATATTTGAAATCTCTCCAATATAGATTAGAACCCTTACTAATTTTCATACTGTCCATCCAACTCCTAGGTTCATATTGAAATGTATCTGTAACCCCTCCGGGGAAATAAACGCCGCTTAAGAGTCCCGTCGCTGTGGATGAAAGATTTACCGTTTTATCATCATTAATCTCTACCAAGGAAATATTATCAAAGTTGTCATAATCATATTCAACTTTATAACCAGGATAATCCAGTCTGGTTAATCTTCCTTTTAGGTCGTATGAGTATTTAATCGTCTGTTCATCTACACTCCCAGTTAACGGGATTATCAATTTCTCACCTATATTTCCGAATTTATCGTAGAAGTAAACTTCACGCATATCCGCATTCTGAAAACCCGTAAGCCTTCCTACGGGATAATTTAAACCAGAAGGAATGTCGTTTTCGTAATTATCTCCTCCAATATTATCGTAACCATCATAATAGTACGACTCTTTTACCTGACTGTTTACCAGTTTATTTTCTATTCTGTCGAGTATATCATATTCGAATTCGATTTCATCTCCCGAATTATTCATATGATATATAGTATTTCCGTTTGCATCATAAGCGAATGTATCGACACCTCTATCCGGGCCTTTCCTTTTTACTAAATTACCTAAAAAGTCATATTTAAATGTGGTTTCCTTTCCTTCGGCATCGATGATTGTATTGAGATTACCATTAACATCATAATAATAATACGTATAATTTCCACGAGCATCTATAACCGTATCCAAATTGCCAGATGCATCATACTTTAAAGTTGTTTCATATCCTTCTTCATCTATTATTTCTGTTATGTCTCCCTCATAAAAATATTCAACATATTCATCTTCGGAATACGGATACGAAGGATATTCTATTTCTATAACATTACCAAGATAATCGAATTCTTTTTCCACTGCATAATGAGGTTCTACCGCATTTTCAAATCTTGGAACTGTCTCCCTAATCATATTCCCATTATCATCGTAAAAATACTCCTTTATTATATCCTCACTAATCATGGACGATCGTTTACTCTCCTCAAGCCTTCCTAATTCATCGTAATAATAAAACGTGACATCTGCATTGGAAAGGCTATAGTAAGAGCACGCCCTTACCCACCTTTCAAAATCGTAGTATTCATATAATCCAAGTCTGTAAAGATCACCGGGAATACCCTTTCGATACTCCGTTAACCTACCGTAAATATCATAATCGAATTTAGACACTATACCATTTTTATCTGTAACCTTTACAAGCCTACCTTTCTTATCAAAATCAAAATCCTCTATTGAGCCATCAGGATATTCCTTTGTATTAGGAAATACAGCAAAATAAACATAAGTATACTTATATTCATTATTCATATAATCTGTCACTTTTCTAAGGTTACCACACGCATCATATTTATATTTTTCTGTCCGGGTACCTATATCGTTAATGTATTCAATTTTCCTTGAAACATTTCCTCTTATATCATCACTTGCGGTATAATAACACATATGTGAAGAGCCAGAAGGCATACCATCTATACTATACATATCATATAGCAGTTGCGTTTTACTGACGAGATCCGAAGAAGTATAAGGGTGCTTATACTTCTCTGTCCAAAATGGAAGATGGCAAAAATTACTATTGTCATAATAAGACGGTTGATCCTGATAAAGGTAAACCGTCTCTACTTTCCAATTATCTTCGGTTGTTATTTCTTCTAAATCGGGCAAATTCTTATTTCTCCAATGCTGGGGGTCAGAAGATCCCGGATTAATGTAAACATCTTCATCGTATACCTCATCCGGATCATAAATAACATCTCCTAAGAATTCATATTCCATTTTATTACCATATTTATCGTACTTCTTGTATTCATATGCTTTCATTATAGTAGTTGGCATTGGCTCCGATGGAGTATTACCATATAAATTCTGAAAAAGTTTATATCTCAATACCGGATGCAAAATTTTCCCTTCTTCTATGCGTGAAGGAGTTACAGCATTTCCCAGACCCCAGAAGTAAAGTGTAATTTCCTTTCGGAAATCATCCCCATATCTAGCATCATACTCTATTATTTTATACGGTTTACCATAAAACCCCTCTAGCTCATCAGGTTTGATTAGTTGAGGCCAATCAGGCCCACAAAGCCAGTCGATCATCTCGCAGCACTCATCAGTTCTATCGATAGCCCTAAGATGGTTCGCTATATAAACCGAATCCACAAAAAAGTAATCTGTCTTTGCGTGCTCCGGAATTTCGGCTGTTCCCGGCGGATATTTTACCTCACATTTCTTATAAATAGGATAATATGTATATGCTTGTGCAAAGAGACCCTCATAAAACGGTGGAGGTACATAGGGAACTCCCCGTTTCGGACATTTAGGTCCCACTGAAGCATCTTTTAATTCCGGTTCACCTTCATATGTGTAAGTATAAACAGACTGACTCCCCGTTTCCGGAAGTGTGACTGTTTTCTTGTCAATAGCACGATATTGTGTTAAATGATGGTGCTCGTTCCACTCGTGCTCACCATCGCCATCATCATCATCTTCCTTAAGATATTCCATAGTCTTATATTCGTATTCATACTGTGCTCCATCGGGAATCTGAAATCCTGAAAGTTCACCCGGAAGTAGTTCCGGAGCATCATCCTTGTTTACCGCATATGAAAATCTGTAAGGAGGTTTTATTCTTTGTCCGTCTCTTAAAAATTCAATCGAATCTAAAAACAGAAACTGACGCCCATACCAGAACTCCATTGTATTTTCTAGCCATTCCTGATGATAGTGAAATTTAATTTTGAATCTCTCCCCATTCACGATATTTACTATAGAATCTATTACATAAAAATTCCATAGACAATAAAAGGGATCATTACCTCCAGCTTCATTTGATAATCTTATTCTTTCGTTGGTATCGGGTTCTATTGTCCTTCTGTAAAAATAACACGTATCCGTGGGAGCACAAATCTTTTTAGGCACTCTCGCCGCTGGTGGAGGATAATTGAGACAACCACCAAAACTATAATTTTCCGAAGGAGTACTCAATGTATTTTCATCGTCCTCTGCATCGCCCGACCATTCGAAATTTATGTAATTACCATTATTATCTACCATCTGGGATAATAAATATATCGTCCTTTTGTCTAGAGCGAACTGATCAGCTTCAGGATCAGAAATCGGATATTCTGTATAACTCTCATACTCCCCCGGATCCGTACCTGGCTGGTCTCCAAATATATAGGTATATCCAGGTGTACATAGCTCTACGCCAAACGGCTCAATATCATCATCCATAGTCCAATCTAATTTCTCTTCAACAATCCAGGGGGTGGGTCCACCTGACATATATTTATAAACGCTAGCATTACCTGCATCATTGAGATTAATAAAACCTCTTGTTTCATAATGCGCACCACAACATGGGATCTTTGTCATAAGATCGTTCGGAGTAAGAGAAACTTCTCCGGGCATTATATTCCAACCCAACCCACAATTACCCATATCCGATGACACTGTAAAATCGTCTTCCCACAAATTCTCCAACATGTAACCTTCCGGATCAAAAGCACATCCAAAAGAACCATAACCCTGATACGGTAACAGAAAATCGGTATAAGAAGCTTCTAACAGAGACAGCGGAGAACCTCTATAGGTAATATACAAATCATAGTCTTTGCCTCCACGCATAGGTAGGCTTAAAAGTTTTATTTTAAGATTTACTTTACCGCTTGCTATATTTATATTTTCTTCAATAGTATTTGTAGATATGCTCGTTTTGTTGAAACCTACAGAGTAATCATCTGTACCAAAAGAATATGAGTATACTTCTCCCCCTGAAAGGGGTTCAGATGTGGTTACAACCTTCATTGAATCGCAATGGGCGCAACCGCCAGGTGCTTTAGCCTCGGGAATTCTGGTGCCGTAAGGCGATTTAGCCTCGAGAATACCGCTGCTACTAATTAAAAATATTATCATTAATAAACTCATTCGTTGCCTCCTAGCGCCTACGTCAGTTTGATAATGAGGATATTTCTTGTCTTAATTCTCTATTCTCTTTTCTTAAACTACCGACTTCTTTTTTTAATTCAGTTAATTTTTTATCCTGCTCAATAACATACAAAGTCAATTCTTCCACTTTTTGCAAAAGTTTTGACTGCATATCGCCTAATTTCACGCCTTCTTTTACGGCTTCCTCACTGGTAGGAATACCGGGCAGGCTTTTTTCTTTCTTAATAACTTTTTCTAGTTCATTGAGAGGCATTAATTTGTAATTGTTTTCGAAGACAAAATCAGGCTGAATATCTACCTGAACTTCAATTTCCTCGGCTGTGATTATTCCATTGACGGTAAGTTTGGATTGGGGATTAGTTGTTCCGATACCGACATTGCCGCCGTCTTTGATAACAAAATGATCTGATACTCCATATTCGCTAATAGTGAAGTAGTCATTGGCAGGTTTGTATTGAAAAGTATATTGTAGTGTCCCATTTTCCAAAAATCTCACTTCAGGATTACCATTAGGTTCATTAATTACTAATTGCCCATCATAAACTTCTAATTTGCCCGTTGGACTCGCCGTCCCGATACCGACATTACCCCATGCCTGGGAACCTGTATGAGCAAGGATAACATTGTGTTTTATAGTACCACCTCCATTCCCTCCATAAAGATAAGCATTGGAGGCTTGATCCAATTTAAGAGTAGCTGGCTCATAGCTACCAGTATAACCTTCAAAAGTTAAACCATAATCCGCAATTATTTTTCTGTTATTGCCGCCAATCTTGAGATTTCCATTAACCTCCAGTTTCTCATCCGGGTTTGTCACTCCGATACCGAGATTACCCCCAGTATTTATATAAGAATCACCTCCCTCTAAATGCAAACGAATTTTATCATCAGAAAATCCGTTATTGGAAATTATAAATTTAGCATTATCTTGATCATTATCAGCATCTATTGCTATCCTAAAGTTTTCCCTTTCCCAGTAAATTGTATTATAAGAGCTTCTCAACTCACCCCCTCCACCATCCCATTCAAAGGTTCCACTACCTATATCTAAACTGTTGCTTGGGCTACTGGTCCCGATACCAACATCTGTCGAGGTAGGATTAACATACAAATCTCCGCCCTGATTTTCGCTCCATTCTGACCCATAGGTAATCATACTGATAAAAAACAATACGACTAATACTAAACTTAGTTTTTTCATAATACCCCCTTTTTCCTTAATTGTTAAAGTTAAATAAACTTCTTGCAGTGAGAATCTAACTTCAATCTGTCAACAAAAATATTTGCGATTTTTTCAATAGACATTACAAAAAACAGTCTACGGAAAAAGCGGGCTCTTGTCAAGGTGTTTTTTTTGAACCCACCACCGCCTCCATTTTCTTACCACAGAGAACACAGAGAACCACAGAGAAAAAACTATATTTTGTTGTTTAAATCCCAACCCACAGCCCCAAATATTCACATGTAGGACATGTAGAAACTTTAGTTTATGTTTTTCTGACCAGTGACTAGTGACAGACGACTAGAGACTAAATTACCACACAGAGAACACAGAGAATATTTGGATTAGAAGAAGTGCAAGTTAGCAATTCAGGGATTAGGGATTAAGTGGTAAGTGTTTTTTCTTAATCCTTTCCTTTCATAATTAATGTTTTTAATTCATCATTCAAAATTAATAATTCAAAATTATTATCGTCCCAAATCCTATACATTCGCTCGAACCCTGGAAGCCTTGAGCCCTTCTTAAAATAAAAGGGGCGCTTGCGATGCGCCCCTATAATTTAAAATTCAAAATTCAACATTAAAAGTACTACCTGATAACTAAAGCCTTTTTAACTGCATTCCCGTCTTTAGTCTTAACCGATAAGAAGTATGGACCTGAAGGTAACTTTGAAACGTCGAAGTCGACTTTCTTTACGCCCGAAGTTTTATAATTTATACTTTTCGACGATACAACCATACCTGCAATATTTATTATTTTTAAGTCTACCTTGGCAGGTTTATTTAACGAAAGCGTAAGCCATTCATTACCAGTTAGTATTGGATTACTGACCCCGAGTATAGCTAAGCCATCTCCAATATCTACTAAATCCTCGATACCGGAATATGTAGCACTCCAGTTAATTACATTTCTTAAAAACTTTACCATCTGTCCGCTCCACGCCGAATACGCAAGCGTATCGACAGGAGCCGCGTTAAAACCAACCACTATACCATGAGAAGGCAACAATTTATATCCAAGCAGGTATTCTCCATCGTCGTATTTAGCAACAGTATCAGCACCGGAATTTACCTGCAGAGAATCTCTATACTGACAAGATACATCCGAAACTCCAGCCATCATCTGATGCCCGGCATCATTCCATCCCAGATTCGCCCATGCAGAGTGATTGTCACCCGAAGGACTGTAGAAGGGATTATAGGTAGAATTCATTACAGCTCCGTCAAGGTAGCTTCCAACCGTATACCAACAAAATACACCCGTAATTACCCTTCCCCCCAAATCAACAAAACCGGCAAGTGTATCGCCCATTGCGACTGCATCCGCATACGGATTATTAGGATAAGTAATTACAACATCGTAAATAGTAAAATCTTCTACTTTAGGCACGGTGTATCTTCCATCCATATAATCGACATTACCTATTAAAGTATCTCTTGTCATAAGGGCATTTCTCATCCAATCTTGGTCAATATCAGATATGGCGAATAAAACATTCGTTCCAACACCATACTGCCAGTATTTAACGACGTTTTCAAGTATTGTAGAATATCCCTGGCCCCAGGCATATGCTAGAGGTTGCATTGTGGCGATTATGCCGCCCTTTCCTAATCTCTTGATCGCTAGGATCGGCCTATCGAGTGTATCAGTCAAAACAGTATAATGATCACCTAAACCCGTAAGATATCCATGAGTAGATTGATTCCAGTAATCAAGGGAATCATCGTAAATATAATAAGGCTCATTTACTAAAGGATGCCAACGTGAAACAATGTCGATAGAATTCTGATTACCCCACACCGAAGAAAAGCCACCCGGCATAATTATACCTTCCCACCCCGGGCTACTATATAACGCGCCGTTTATCTCCAGCACTCCTCCCCCGCTTATCCAGTTTTCCCACCAAGTACTGTGAGATGCAATGGAATCGTACATTTCTATGTTCTGCCGATCTACAATAATTGCTTTGGTATATATGGAAAGATCCGCACTACCAATATCGTAAGTACCGAATACCTTAAAAGGAATACCATTTGCATAGAGAACATCTTTAACACTCCTCATTCCGTAGGGCTCAAAATCCTGGAAAAGAGCTATTCTTGAATGAGAATAGCCGCCATCCATCCTGTAAATCTTAGTATCGTCATGAGCAGTAAACCATAAATCACTACCATCAAGGGCTATACCTGAAGCAGTATTCTGATTAGGAGCTGGGAATGAATCAAGCAGAACAGCAGTAGCACCACTTATGTCCACCTTGAGAATGTATTCGGGAGTACTATTTGGATCGACCACCCAGATATGATTATCCCCTGAGACATAAGCAAGTCCTAGAGAAAATGAAGCAAAAGATGATATATCCCATGAATTAAGAACGCTGCCAGACGTATTAATTTGGTAAATGGTAGTACTACGGCCCATATATAGATTCGTTCCGTCAGAGGTTAAACCTCTAAGCGAACCTGATCCTGGTGCAGCAAAAGAAGAAATAAGAGCATGGGTTGTAGGGTTAAGTCTGTGAATCATTCCAGACGTTGCGTCAGACACATACATGGTATCGCGTACAAAAGCTACACCATATGACGTTCCCGCAAATGGCAAAGTCCACTGATCAGCTATCGAACCAGCTTCAGGATCAAAAACGATAACATCCGCGCTATCTGAACCATTCCATCCTTGAATAATATATATGTATCTTCCATCCCACTCGCAGTCATCAAGGTTTGTTTGGACCAGATCGAAACTGTCCAAAACCTCTTTATAGGCTCTTATTTTACTCCTAATAGTAACAGGCCCCTCTCCCGCAGGGCTCCCATCTGAGACTTTTGACTTTAACTTAGGCAAGATTTTTATTTCGGGTTCCGCCAAAGCTTCGCCCGCTTCTCCACTTGATGTTCCCGAAAGACCTCTGCTAGCCCCAAATGATTCACCGGGAACCGCTTTTACCGATTCCTCAGTAGGCATGTTAGAAGTATTTGCATTCAAGAGCAAGAAAGACAAAATAAAAATGACAACAACACACAACAACTTTTTCATACAATCCTCCTTTTTTAAATTTTAAGTTAAATTCTGTAAAAAATGCATAACATAAGTAGTATACAAAAATAAAAGGCTCCTGTCAAGCTCAAAAATTAAAGCACTCTAACCTAATTTCTTAATACCCTTTAATTTTTTATTAATTATTTGAGTCAATAAAATTTTACTTATTTATATGTGAAGCAAACCATTCAAACGTTTCATGAAGTCCATGTTTAAGGTTTATTTTGGGTCCCCATTTTAATTCATTTTTTGCTTTTTCGCAGTTAAGATAAATTTCGGAAATTTCGCCCTCGCGAGCATCAGCAAGCATAGGATCAGAATTTTTTTCCGAAATATTCTTTAGTACCGAAAAAAGCTCCTTAACGGTAGTAGGGTTACCGGTCCCTATATTATATATTTCTCCGTCTCCCCTATCCATAGAAAGAATGTTCGCCTCAACTACGTCCAAAACATAAACGTAATCCCGTACCATTGAACCATAACCGTACAAAATGGACTTCTTGTTTTTTATAAGCTGATTGCAAAATATTGCTACAACACCAGCCTCACCGTAAGGATCCTGCCTTGGGCCATAAACATTACCATAACGCAAAGTTGTAAACGAAACATTTTTCCACTCCGAATATACCCTTAAGTAATTCTCGCAGCTTAGCTTAGCTACTCCGTACGGAGATAAAGGTCTGGGCAATAACTCCTCATCCGCATTTTTTGCCTCTCCATAAATGGCTCCTCCGGTGGAAGAAAAAATAAATTTTTTTATTTTTGCTCTAGCTGCAGCTTCCAATAGGTTCAATGTACCTCTTATGTTTATTCCTTCGTCCCAAATTGGATTTTCTAAGGATTTCCTAACATCAATTTGGGCTGCAAGATGAAAAATAAGAGTAGGAGAGTATTTTTTAACAACAGAGCCTATATCCTCATCACAAATGTCTTTTTTTAAAAATTTCGCTTTTTCATTCAAATTTTTCTTCGAACCACTTGAAAGATTATCTATAATCAAAACTTCGAATCCCATGTCAATAAGTCTATCTACAAGATGAGAACCTATAAAACCTGCTCCGCCTGTAACCAAAACCTTATTCTGCATTCTTACTCGCCTCCGAACGTAAATAATCCCTTATAAACAAATCTATGTACCCGTCAAGTACTTTCTTTGCATCGCCAATTTCAGTTCCGGTTCTATGATCTTTTACTTTCTGATAAGGATGAAGTATATACGATCTTATCTGATGCCCCCACTCTATATCCTTTTTACTTTTCTCTATCTTTTGTTTTTCTTTTTCCAACTCTTCCAATCGCATCTGATAAAGCTTTGACTTTAGAATTCGTTCTGCAATAACTCTATTCTGCATCTGAGAACGTTCGCTCTGGCATGTTACTACAATATTAGTAGGTTTATGAATCAAACGGACAGCCGTATTAGACTTATTTACATGTTGTCCGCCGGGACCTGAAGATTTAAATGTTTCCAATTCTAAATCTTCACTTTGTATTTCAATATCAATATCGTCTTCTATAAGAGGATATACAAAAACAGAAGCAAATGAAGTATGTCGTCTGGCACCAGAATCAAAAGGTGAAATACGAACCAGACGATGAATTCCGCCTTCAGCCTTTAAATACCCATAAGCATAATCACCTTTTACTTCCAATGTTACATCCTTCAAACCCGCTTCATCCCCTTTCTGATAATCGATAAGTTTATACTTGTAACCTTTACTTTCTATCCATTTGGTATACATACGAAAAAGCATAGAAGCCCAATCACATGACTCTGTACCTCCAGCACCCGGATGTATTGATAATACCGCATCTTTTTTATCATTTTCTCCTGAAAGAACGATACGTAATTCAAAATCTTCTAAATTATCTCTTATTTTATTTTCTTCTTGTTCTATAAGTTCTGCATTTTCTCCTAACTCCTCTAATTCAAAAAGATAATCAACATTATCTTTATACTCTTCCCATTCTTTAATTAAAGATTCTATTTCTTGAATCTGTCGCATCGTATTTTTTGCTTTCTGTGAATCATTCCAAAAGCTATTTTTCCTGGTCTCTTCCTGTAATTTGACTAATAAATCACGCTTATTATCGGTTTCAAATATACCTCCCGAGCTTGTCCACCCAATCTCTTAATTTACCAACTGACATTTTTACCTCCTAAATATTTTTCTACCATTTCAATTTCTCCATTTCTATCAGAAATTTTTCCAACCCATCTACCCTCTACTATTCTCTGCATTAATTTTCCTATTTCAGGACTTTCTTTTGCCCCCAATTTCTTTATATCCTCTCCGTTCAATTCCGGTTTAAGTTTCTCCCTGTTATCAAAAAAGTTCTCAATTATTATTGAATTCTTTGGATACTTGGCAAATAAATACAACAAAGAATAATCTTCCAATTGAAATAATTTATGCACTACTTTTATAGCTCTTAATGTCTTACCATCTATTTCCCTTAAGCATTTAATTTGTTGAACAAAATTTCTATCAAAACTATATTTAGGAACATATTTTCTGTCGATAAGCGCCATAATTAGGGTATTAACAGGATTTACATTAAACTGGATAGAGCCTATATCAACTCTTTCTAAAAACCCCTGTCCCGGATAAGAAAAATTTAAAACTTTTAAAACACCATATTTCTTTAAATAGTTTAAAATATCTGAACCATCGCTTAAGGATAATCTCAATTCTTTCCAAAGTCTTGCCGGAGTTAAATACTTCAAATACTTTGAGTCGCCATAAAGCAATTTCTTTGTTTTTTCTTCTATATCAAAAGATAACTTCATGGAAAATCTTATAGCTCTAAAAATTCTGGTAGGATCCTCTTTAAAGCTACCGTTATGCAAAACTCTAATGAGCCTTTTTTTACAATCAGAAAGACCATTAAAAGGATCCTGCAAATTTCCAAAAGTTCTGGGATTCAAATCCGCAGCTATCGCATTGACAGTAAAATCCCTTCTTTTAAGGTCAACAATTAAATCTTTGGTCTTGCGTACTCTTGGAAGCGCCACTTTGTTTTTAGGATAAACTTCACTTCGAGCAGTCACAAAATCAATTTTTGAAGCATCTAACCACTCAACGGTAGCATTTGGAAATCGTCTTCGATAAATAAGCTTGCCGCCAACTTTTTTACTAAAAACCTTAGCTAATTTGACCGCATTACCAATACAAACTATATCTATATCCTGAAAAGACCTTCCAAGCAATATATCACGTACAGGCCCTCCCACTAAATAAACAGAATAACTCATTTCTTCGGCAAGACGCCCAATCTCCTTAAAAACATTTCTTAATTCAGAATGAAAATTAATTCGTCTCATTTAAAATCATATCCGTTATTTTTTCCGGTAATATACCATCTGCCTCTGCAAGAAAATTAACAATTATCCTGTGATCGAAAACAGCGTGAACAATAGCCTTAACATCATCTATTGATGGAGTGGGTCTCCCATAGATAAATGCGCTTGCCTTAGCACCTGCCAATAAATATTGCCCACCTCTCGGACTAACTCCCCATTCAACATATTTTTTAACAAAATCGATTTTACTAGTCTTTGGTCTGGAATTACTTAGAAGTTTCGAAATAAAATCTATTGTCTTCTTACTGGCGGGTATCGATTTAATCTCATCCTGAAATTTAAGCAATTCCTTCGAGCTCGTTACTCCTTTAACGTCAGGGGAAAAACTTCTTGGAGGGCTAGCAATTATAATTTTTTCCTCTTTTTCCGTAGGATAATCAATTTTCAAAGACAGCATAAAGCGATCGAGTTGTGCCTCTGGCAGAGGATAAGTCCCCTCCTGTTCAATAGGATTTTGTGTGGCAATTACGAAAAAAGGAGAATCAATATTATAAACTTCTCTTCCATAAGTAACTTTCTTTTCCTGCATTGCTTCAAGTAAAGCCGATTGTGTTCTTGGAGGTGTTCTATTTATCTCATCAGCTAAAACAAAATTTGCAAATACTGGTCCTTTTATAAAATTAAAAAATCTGTTTCCTTTTTTATCTTCCTGTATAATCTCGGTTCCTGTTATATCGGTAGGCATTAAATCCGGTGTAAATTGTATTCTTGAAAAAGTTAGATTAAGCGCTTTAGCTAAGGTATTTGCCAGTAAAGTTTTAGCTAAACCAGGTATTCCGATAATCAAGCAATGACCCTCTGATAGGATAGACAATAATAACAACTCTATTATCTTATCCTGACCTATTATGGTTTCATGTACCCTATCCAATATTTTCCTTCCAAAATCATTCATCTAAGATTCTCTCTTGAAAGTATTTAATATTATATCGACTTCTTCTAAGAAAGGCCATTTCTTTTTACCGGGAGCAAACACATGTCCATCGAGAAAATACCATATACCCTCTTTCTCGAAAACATAACTGATAAAGGGTCCTCCCATTGGACCTCCTTTAACTTCATCGTTAATCCAAACACCCCTTAATCTTAAGGCTTTTACATTTGCAAATCTTATAGTATCTAAAGCAATTAATGCTAGCATTTCATCTTTCCCATTTTGCGAATCTAAGACAATTTTATCCATATAAATTTTATCGCCATTAAAGTATTCAGAAAAAAGACTATCACGAAATTTAATTGGATCTTTTATAGCAAGAGTTCTACTTAAAAGAGTAACCAATCTATCAGGATTTTTTCTACCATAACTTATAAAATCATCTTCATTTTTAACCAATCTGTAACCTAAAGGAAGGTTATAAGAAGCACCTAAAAGACTTTCCATTCTATCTGTTTCTTTTTCTTGGTATCCATTCATATATACTACCTGTTTAAATCGATCTCTTTCTTCCTCTCGAATAATTCTATAAACAGTTTCTGCGGAACGGTCTAGAAGCTCTTGCGTTTCAAAGGTATTATCGCCTGTTATCACTATAACCGTTTGGAGCCTCACCCAAAGGTCTTTCTCTAAAAAAAGTTGCGGGCCTTTTTTAGCTTCTTCTTTTGCTTCGTCACCCAATAGATCGGCAATATAACTTTCTCCTGAATTGCCCACGATAATTACATTTCTCCAGAATTTATAGCGATCTAAGTCCGATATACTGCTTAAAGTAACACTTAAAATTTTCTCCTCTGTAGGATAATATTCAACTTTCTCTAACGCATTTATAAATGAATCTACCTGAAAAGATTCGGGAGCAATAAGTATCACTGAATCCCTAGAACCTATGGAATGAGGAAGTGAAACTCTTTTGCAACCATTAATTGTTAAAATTAACACTAAGAGATTTAAGCATACTACCTGCTTTCTTATCATTTTTATTTACCTCCAAGAACTTTTTTAAAAGATAAATTGACATTGCGGTATCCCTTTCGAAATTATAATAATACATAAAAACACCATTAAAAATCGTGGGGTAATTTCTTATTTCATTTACCAATGAATCTTTTTTTAAATCATCACCCGAATTTCCATACAAACCTATTAATCCTATGTAACCGTTTACAGATTCCCTTTCCGAGGATTGCAACAATTTCTTAAATTCATTTTCAGCTTCTTTAGCAACGAGTGATTGTTTTTCCTGAGGAAGACCTTTACCCAAGATTAATTTATCCGACAATACCTGTCCCTTGAAGAAGTGCAGTAACGGTAAATCTTCTTTGTGTATTAACTCTTCAAGAATAATTAAAAAATCATCCGGTTTTCCTAAAATAAAATAAATTCCTCTTAATTTATGTAATATGGCTACCCAAAACGAATAATCTTCAGATAAACTCAGAGCATTCTTTAACAAAACGGTGGATTTTATAAGTTTTTCTTTTTCTTCTTTGTTTAAATTTAAATGCTTATTAGAAAACATTACTTCTTCACTCAAACTTGACCCGAACTTGTAAAGAATAGAAATATAATTATGTAATATTTTACTGGAGGCTGATCCTTTATATAAATTAGATTTTAGAATTGAATTAAAACTTAATTCATTATCGAACAAATCAAGAAAACGAGAAACATTCATCAGGTTTTCGCCTTCTTTTCCTACAAGTTTAAATACAAAACCCTCCAATAATAAATGAGCCTGAAGCCATTTTTTGTAATTTGTATAGGAAGTTACTGAAAAATATAAATTTATGGATGGATTAAAATCATTTTTTATATACTTCTCGACAAAAGAATTATGCGGAAGCGTAAGCGCATTAAATGTTGGTTTTATACCTTGAGAAGAAAGGATTATATTGCGAATGGCTATTTCTTTTCGCTGTATTATCTTCCCATCGCTTGTCCTTAAATATTCTATATTATCTATAATCCAATCTTCGAAATCCAAATTTGTTTCTCCCTTTCTATTTTTTCTTAAATATGCTCTTTCAATATTTGTTCCTCTAAATGGAGAATCAAAATCCATGGGTATACCATCGGCTTTAAGTTGTTTTATATACCACTCTGAATTCATTAGCGCAATACATGCCACTCTAACTCCTTTTTTATTTTGAGCATCGAATTTCCTGAATCCCTTTACCTCCTGAAGAAACCATAAAGGGAACGTATCGTTATCTCCATTGGTAAAAAGTATAGAATTTTCTTCCGGGCAAATAAGAAGATTATAGGCATATTCATGAGCAATCCAGTTTTCTCTTCTGTTTGCATGACTTTTTATATTCGAAATCAAAGGAATAATACCCATAACAACACTTAAACCCAAGACACAGTATCCTAATATCGCTTTCCTTTTCTTCAATTGTTCATAAATCCAATACAATGCAAGCGCAATATAAAACATAAAAAAGAAAAACCCCGCACTCCAAAAATAATCTCTCTCTCTGGGTTCTCTCGGCTGATGCGCGGGATTTGGATCCGATGGGGAAAATTCATGATTTAAGTAAATTACTAAACCTATAGTTACCAGTACATAAAAGATAAAAATTAAATAAAAAGATTTTCTATCTTTCTTGAAATGTATAAACATTCCCAATAAACCAATTAAAACATACACAGTGGTTCCAATCCTCGATATATTACGAAGTAAGACACTGGTAATTTCTCTCGGATACGGGAAAAATTGCCAGGAGAAATATTTGAAGAATACTTTGAACTGTTCTATTAATGCCGGAATTATACTTAGGTGCGTCTCAATTGAAGTATGTCTTGGCAATAAATCCATCTTACCATATTGTTTTCTTGAAATCACATTCCATAGTGCAGACCAAGTTCCTGGATTAGCATGATTAACAGCCGGATTTGCATGCGCTCTTATTATCAAATATAAATAGGTAGAAAAACCTATTACAA
>CAZGHN010000025.1:1304-18989 GCA_964525555.1 uncultured bacterium | reverse complement strand
AGGCATTTACTGTAATCGAAATAATAATTAAAGTTATAACAATTAATTTTTTCATACAAAAACCTCCTTACATTATATATTCTATAGAAGAATAACCGTTTTGTCAACCCTAGTTATCATCTTTTTAGAAGAAAACAGATTATTGTTAACCACAGAGAGAAATTTAGTCCAAAGTCCAAGGTCCAGAGTCCAAAGTCAAAACTAAATCCCAAATCCTGATTCGACTAATGACTGATGACCGAAGACTGAAGACGGCAGACCGTATTTAGAAAAATTGGAAAATGGCAAAATTGGGAAATGGAGAAAGGGTAACTATTTCACTATTTATCCATTCAACTTAGATTCGAAGAATCTATAACACTAATTTACTAATTGACTAATTCACTAATAACCGGTGCAAGCAAACCCCCTTGACTTCTTCTATGTAAATCAATAGAATACAGCAATGACAAAACAAGATAAGTTGAGTTCAGGAAAAGTTTTAGTGACAGGAGGAGCCGGTTTCCTGGGTTCTCATCTCTGTGAAAAATTAATGATAGAAGGTTTCAACGTCATATGTATGGACAACTTCTTAACCGGCAGAATGGAAAATATCGAACATCTCTTAGGAAAACCTAACTTCACCTTCAAAAAACATGATGTTACAACTTATATAGAAGTTAAAAGCAGTCTGGATTACGTTATGCATTTCGCGAGCCCGGCAAGTCCCATAGATTATCTTGAATATCCGATTCACACATTAAAAGTAGGCGCTTTAGGAACGTATAATTCTCTCGGTTTAGCAAAAGATAAAAAAGCAACTTTTCTGTTAGCCTCTACATCAGAAGTGTACGGCGATCCTCTGGTAAATCCTCAGAACGAAGAATACTGGGGGAATGTGAATCCAGTTGGTCCGCGCAGCGTATATGACGAAGCTAAACGTTACGCCGAAGCGATAACGACCGCTTATCATAACAAACACAATATCGATATTAGAATCGTACGGATATTCAATACCTACGGTCCAAGAATGAGAATCAATGACGGCAGAGCCTTACCCGCTTTTATGTGTCAGGCATTAAAAAATGAACCTATAACTGTTTTCGGAGACGGTTCTCAGACCCGTTCGTTTTGTTATGTGGACGATTTAATAGACGGAATCTACAAATTACTCATGTCAGATATTAATTATCCCGTCAACATAGGAAATCCGAATGAAATCAGTATTCTCGATTTTGCCAAAGAAATTTTAAAGTTAACGGACAGCAAAAGCGAAATCATTTTCAAAGAATTACCAATCAACGACCCAAAAATAAGAAGACCCGATATAAGTAAAGCCAAGAAACTTCTTGGTTGGGAACCAAAAGTTTCGAGAGAAGAAGGATTAAAAAAAGTTCTTTCCTATTTCAGGAAAGAGTTAGGGTGTTAGGAAGTTAGGAGGTTAGGAAGAAGATGAAAGAAGGCGTAATGGAAGGGAAAGATACAAAAACGCATAAAGATTTAGAAATATGGAGAGAAGGAATAGAGCTTGTTACAAGAATATACAGGTTAACTAAAGATTTCCCGGATGAAGAGCTGTACGGATTAACCTCCCAAATGAGAAGAGCAGCGATTTCTTACCCCAGCAACTTGGCTGAAGGTGCAGCTCGAGATTCTATTACTGAATATATTAGATATGTATACATTTCACTTGGCTCGTTATCAGAGCTAGAAACACAGTTAATTATAAGTAAAAATCTTGGATTCTCATCAGATATTGACGATTTACTTTCAGATATTAAAACTCTAAATAGCAGAACACGCAGCCTTGTTAAGTATTTAAAAGGAAAAAAGTAACTCTCTAACTTCCTAACTTTCTAACCCTCTAACTCTGCGAATAGCTTTAACTATTCGCAGTCCCTTGACTTTTCCCCTAATTTTTCTAAATTTTATTTTGGGAATATTGGACAAAAATGATATCTTTAAAATTTGAGAACAAAAGTTTTAATGTAAGGAGTAAGTTTAGTCTATCTATAATCGAGAAATGGACTATAACGAGATTGTAATTAAACTTCACAAAGGTCTATTAGCTATCAAATTCTTGTTTTTATGAGGTCGTTTAGAGGACTATGGGCCTAGACGTTAACGGTATTCGGTTCTTATTATATGCACAAAAGCTAGGAGTTGATTTTACTCGAACTGCCATGATTGGTCGCCAGCGTCTCCATCTTCGCAAGCTGGATTTAAAAGATTCCTTTCGTGTTTTTGGATATGAAGTGAAAAAGGAGCTGATAGACCATATTTTCGACCGAGAAGATAGATATGCAGAACCACTCCTTAGATATCTTGGAGCAAAAGATGTTCACTCTTTTGATTTTTCGGCATATGAAGGAGCAACGCATCTTTTTGATATGAACAAGGAAATCCCTGCTGCGTTAAAAAACCATTACTCAATAGTCCTTGATGGCGGTTCTCTAGAACACGTATTCAATTTTCCAGTGGCTATTAGAAACTGCATGGAAATGGTGAGGGTTGGTGGACACTACTTAGGTATTACGCCTGTAAATAACTTCATGGGGCATGGTTTTTATCAATTCAGTCCAGAGTTATATTTTAGTGTCTTTACGCGTAAGAACGGATTTGAATTGATAAGTCTAATCGCTTTTGAAGATGTGCCGAGAGCTAGGTGGTACTCAGTCAGAAGCCCAAAGGAAGTCAGAGGTCGGGTAACTTTAGTTAACAATGTTCCTGTTTACCTTCTTATCGTTGCAAAGAAACTCAAGAAGGCTATTATTTTCGAATCAATACCGCAACAAAGTGATTATCTTACTGTTTGGCGTCAGAATGACACTACTTCGTCGTATGGAGTGTCGCCGCCTATGAAACGAATCTCAAGATTTTGCTGTTTAAAGAAAAACATTCCAAGACCTATGAAACGACTGTTCGAGAGGTTTGCTCGAAAGACCAGTTTCGGATTCAATACTCGTTTTTTCCAGAGATTAGACCCTACGGCAACGGTTAAATCGCCAAACAACCCAGTGTAGTGGAAACGCTTGATAGGTATTTGTTCCTTGACTGTTCTGCGAAGGCTTTAGCTTCAGAAGGTTAAAGTCAATTATATGTAACTTTGAATCAGAGCTATATTAAAAAAAGTATTTCGAAGGATTATATGGGATGATCGACCATTGTTCCCGTAAAAGTGCAAATTTAATACTTCATCTCAAAGGTTCGCGAAAGATTAACCCAAAGACGCTTAATATACGGTGCCCGACGTATAGACAGATACAGTATCCCTTGACTTTTCCCCTAATTCCTCTAAATTGATAATCAAAAATATCGGGTAAATATGATATTTGAGGATTTTAAGAGAAAAAAATTTAAACAAATAAATTACCAATGACTTCAACTGACCCTAATCCTAAAATAAATATAAATTCTAAACAGGAAAAAGAAGCCCTTGAAAAACTCACCAAACAAATTGCTAAGGGTGGGGGAATAAGTTTTTTGGGACAAGTATTTAGTAGGGGGGTAACATTCGTTCTCCAGATTTTGCTTACTAGAATTCTGGGAGCTGCTAGATATGGACTTTATGCGCTTGGGATTAACGTATTCGGTATAAACCAGACTTTTGCTAATATGGGTTTGTACGAAGGTGTTGTACGATTTGGTTCGATGTTTAGAGGAGAAAGAGATGAAGAAAACTTGAAAGGAACCTTATTGTACGCATTGTTTATTTCTACAGCGATAAGTATCCTAATAACAGTCATAATTATTTTTTTTGCGGATTTAATTTCAGTTAAAATCTTTAATAAACCAGATTTTGCCAGAGTGCTTAAGTACTTTGCTATTGCCCTTCCCTTCTATACTTTGATGTGCATGGCAGCTCATTCCGCTCGTGCATTTAGACGGATGGATTACTATACAGGTATTCTATATTTATTTAATCCCGTTGTCAATCTGATAATTGTTATAATTGTTTTCTCCATAGGGGGGCGTCTATATGGAGCTATTTTTGGATTTATTTTTTCGGCTGTGGTATCTGCGTTTTTAGGGATTTATTTGTTATGGCGTATTTTCCCAAAATTGATTTCAGATCTACAGCCAAAATGTCAGCTAAAAAAAATGTTTTTCTATTCTTCAATTATTTTCTTGATAGGAATATCAAATATTTTATTTATGAAAACGGACAGGATTATGTTAGGAATATTCGGATCGGCACGAGATATAGGAATATACAATGCTGCGGCAGGAATGGCTGCACAAGCAGGTTTATTCTTACTTTCCTTTAGTTCTATCTTTTCTCCAGTTGTAGTTGATTTATATAACCGAAAAAGAATAATTCAACTAAAAAATTTATTTAAAACAACAACAAAATGGATTTTCAGTACAACATTGTTAATTTTTCTTATATTTATTGTTTACTCGCGAGAAATTTTAAGCATATATGGCTCGGAATTCGAAATCGGATTTTCTGTTCTAATTGTTTTAGGAACTATGTATTTATTAATGTCAGCTTTGGGTCCGTGTAGTCTTATATTAATTATGACAAATCGAGAGAAATTAGAGTTAATAAATAACTTTAGTTTAGGAGCATTAAATATCCTTTTGGCTTACTTGTTAATTCCGAAATATGGAATATTAGGAGCAGCAATAGCTACAGGATTATCTGTTACTTTTGCTAATTTCCTAAAACTTATAGAAGTTTACTTTATATATAAAATGCATCCCTACAAATTGACATTTTGGAAGCCAATATTGGCGGGAATAATAACTATTGGTTTCAATAAAGCTTTGAAAATATTTTTTGATTTTAGGGAATGGTGGTGGATTTTAGGTGTTGTATTATTAATTGTTATTTATATTATAATGATAAAAAGTTTTGGTTTAGATCAAGAAGATAAACTTATTATAAAGGCTTTGGGAAAAAGGATACAAAACCTTAAAAAAAATGAGCTATAATAAAAACGCTTATGAATTTCAAATACTGCCGAGAAATGTATATAGAAAATTGATTATAACAATTGATTCTGAGTAAAGGAATAATTATTAAAATGAATGTTTTGAAATTTGAAAAGTAATTTAGGTTATGGGATTTTGATATTAAAAGAAATTAGAATCATAAAAGCTAAAAACTTAAGATATTTATGAAAATATATAGACCTACGGAAAGGATCTTACCTGAGAAAACTTCAGGAGGATCTTTTGCAACACATCTAAAGAGGTATGATTTTGCAAGGCAATTTTGTAAAGGTAAGGTTATTCTTGACTCCGCATGTGGAGTAGGTTACGGTACTTATTGTTTGGCTGAAGTAGCTAGAGAAGTTGTTGGGATAGATATTTCTTATGAGGCAATAGCTTACGCAAAGAAGAATTACCAAAAAGAAAACGTTATATTCGGCGTAATGGATGTTCATAGGCTTGAATTCCCAAGCGAGAAATTCGATATTGTTTGTTCTTTTGAAACGATAGAGCATATTGCTAATCCAAGAGAGTTTCTTGTTCAGGTAAAAAGAGTGTTAAAAAAAGACGGAATCTTTATTGTTTCTACGCCAAACGCAAAGAAGACCAATTATAAACCTAAGAACCCATATCATTTAATTGAATACTCAAGAAAAGATTTCGAAAGTTTATTAAAGGATTTTTTTGATAATGTTGAAATCTACGGAGAAAGACGTATTCAATCTAATTTTCATTATTATATACAAAAAATTGATATATTTAATATACGTTCTAGATTACCTTCTTGTATATGTAGAAATTTATCACATCTGGTAGATACAAAGTCCTGGGATGAAGTTGGTTTGAGTGAACTTATTATTGATAGTAGAAAATTATCACGAGCGACTGAATTGATTGTAATTTGTTCGAATAAGAAGAGCATTTAATAATGAGGATACTCTACCCAATTATTAATGGTGAAATAACAGGAGGTAATATGATATGTCTTGCTTTTATAGATGAAGCTGTAAATAGAGGATGGAAAATTTTTGTTAATTCTCCGACTGAAGGTGGATTTACTGAAATTATAAAGGATAAATGTGAAAAGATATATCATTTTGATACTCGAAAATTTTATAATTTACAGGAAGCTATTAAATTAAGTGTAGCAATTAAAAAAGATAATGTTGATTTAATACATTCTCATACGCCGTTTGCAGGGACTTTTCTGAGCAGAATTGCTGGAAAATTGAGTAATGCACCTGTAATTACTCATGCTCATATTAAAGATCGCCTTAATCCGAATCCTTTAGTTAGGAAATTTGAAATTTTTCTTAATAGGATTTCGAGTAAATTTACTTGTAATAGAATAATTGCTGTTTCTAAAGCTGTAAAGGAAGTTTTTATAAAGCAGGGACATGAAGAGGATATGATTGAAGTAGTTTATAACGGTATAGACTTAGAAATAATTAAACCTCAAAAAACATCTAAGCAAATGAGAGAGGAACTGGGTATAAGTGATAAATCTATAGTAATTGGAGAGGTGGGAAGATTATGTGAGACAAAAGGACAACATTTACTTATAAAAGCAGCACCAAAAGTAATTGATAGATTTCCTAATTCTAAGATTATATTTGTTGGGAAAGATTTGGAAAGAGATGGAGTTTATGAAAGAGAACTTATCGATCTTGCTAAAAATTTGAATATTGAAAACAAAATTATTTTTACCGGATATAGAGATGATGTAATCGATATTATAAATTCTTTTGACCTTTTTGTGTTGCCTTCTTTGGCTGAAGGTTTACCTGTTGTTATACTGGAAGCAATGGCATGTGGTATTCCGGTTGTTGCAACTTCGGTTGGAGGTAATGAGGAAATTGTTAAAGATGGGGTAACCGGGACAATTGTACCTCCGGGAGATTCAGAATCTCTTGCAAGGGCTATTATTTATAACCTTGAAAATCCAGAAGTGTCGAATAGAATGGGAGAAAGAAGCTATGAGAGAGTGAAGAAATATTTTACTAGACAACAAATGTTAGAAAGGACTTTTAAAATTTACGAGGAAGTATTAGAAAAAAATAGAGAGAGCATCAAAAGATGATGAGGAAAAGCATTTTATATAAAATTGGAAGAAACCTGATAAATTGTTTGGTGCCTAATAAATTTATCCCTGTTCCTATTTTCTTCGGTAGGGGCAAAGGATTAAAAATGTTTTTAAATCTTCATATACATAAATCTTATTGTTTTGGCTTTCATGAGAAACCAGTTCAGAAATGTTTTAAACGTTTAGTCCATAAGAATTCAGTTATTTATGATGTTGGTGCAAATATAGGTTTTTTTTCCTTAATATCTTCTAAGTTATCTGGGCCCAAAGGGATAGTTTTTGCTTTCGAACCGGTCCCTGAAAATTATAGGTACCTTATAAAGAATAAACAATTGAATAAAATGCAAAATATCCATCCCGTAAAAAAAGCAGTTGCAGAAAAATCTGGAATTGATATATTTTCAAGAGAACCAACTTTCGCAATGGGACATATACAAGAGGAAAGTAAAGTAACTTCTTCAAAAATTATAGTTTCAACAGTATCTATAGATGATTTTATTTTTAACCAAAAGCATATTGAGCCAGATTTAATTAAGATGGATATTGAGGGGGGAGAACTGCAAGCTATAATGGGAGCAAGGCGAACTTTGAGAGAAATATGCCCAGTATTTATATTGGAGATTCATGGTCCTGAGAAAAGTAAAATTGTTGGAAAAGAATTGAAAAATGCTGGATATACTTTTTTTAATTTAGAGAATCAAGAGATTAAAATTCTACCAGATTTTGGTCATGCTATAGCAAGAAAAATAAATTTTTGAGTTAAGAATCTAATGAATTTGGAGAATTAAATAAGTGGCTAGAATAATTGTTGATGGCACAATGATAAGAGAAAGAGGTATGGGAGCTTCTCGATATACCGTGAATTTAATAAGGAATCTTTCTAAAATTGACCGGGAAAATAAATACGTTATATTTCTCGATAAAAGCGCTAAAGTCCCTGTTTTGCCTGGAAAAGATAATTTTGAATATTACAGAGTATTTTCCAGACCTTCTTTATTCTGGAGACTTTTTAAGCTTCCAATCATCGCAAACAGGATAGGTTATGATCTTTTGCATATACCGGTGGAATTCAGTCCTTTTATGGGAGTAAAAAGGACGGTCATGACTGTACATGAAATACCGCATATCAGGCATAGTTTACAGAAAAAACCGACTATTTACACAAGAGTGAGCAATTTAATAAGCAGAAAGCTATTTCCTTTATGTTTAAAAAAAGCAAACAAAGTTATAGCGGTTTCTGATAGTACTAAGAAAGATATTGTTAAAATATTTAATGTCGATGAGAAGAAAATTACAGTAGCTTATGAAGCGGCAGAGGAAAAATTTCATGATTCTATGAATCTTGAAGAAAAATTGCGGTTCCGTAGAGAAATTAATGCTCCGGAAGGTTATATTTTGAATTTCGCTACTGGAGATGGTAGAGAAAACAATGATATTGTCCTTGAAGCCTGGGATGAGATAAATAGGAGAGTACAAACTTCAAAAAAATTGGTATTCGCGGGTTGTCCCGAAATAAAGCGGGAAGAATTAGAGAAAAAGACTTCTAAGATAGAATTAAAAAGTAAAATTGAGATTCTGGGTTTTGTTGATGAGAAAACACTGATCAAGCTCTATAGTGCGGCGGATATTTATATTGATATCTCCTATTATGAAGGGTTTGGATTGCAGGTAGTGGAAGCTATGTCTTGCGGTGCTCCTGTTATTGCTTCAAATGTTGCGTCTTTACCGGAAATTGTTGGAGAAGGAGGCCGATTGGTCGACACAGAAGATAAAGAGAGATTAGTGTATGAGATCTTAGACTTACTTAGTAATGAAAGAAAACGGAGAAAATTGAAAAAAAGAGCAATTGTGTCAGCTTCCAGATTTTCCTGGCAAAAGATGGCAAAAGACACACTGAAAGTTTATCATAAGGGTTTTAAGAGAAGACAACTACAATGATAAATAATAGAGTTGCGCTTATCACAACAATTATTTCGCCTTACCGAATACCGGTTTTTAATGTTATCGCCAGAAAGTTGGAGAGGGAATTTAAGGTGTTTTTTTTCTCAGAAATGGGTAAACACCGTAGCTGGAAAATTCAATACGAAAAGATTAAATTTACATATGAGGTTCTTCAGGGTTTTTGTTTTGGGAAAAATAAAGATTTTCCTGTTTTCTTTAATCCTTTGATTTTCAAAAAGTTAAAAGGATTCAATCCCGATGTAGTGATAATAGGGGGTTACAACCATCCATCTTCTATTCTTACTTTGTTTTATTCTAGAATATTTGGTAAAAGATTAATTTTGTGGTGTGAAAGCAATAAATATGATAGCCGTCTTTATTCAAAATGGAGAGAATCATATAAAAAGTGGTTTATAAGAAACTGCACTGAATTTATAGTTCCTGGTACGGCTTCTTTTGAGTATCTAATTTCTTATGGGGTTTTCCCGGATAAAATATGGATTGCCCCGAACGCTGTGGATAATGAATTCTTCACTGAAGAGTGTGATGAGGTGATAAAAAATGTAAAGGATTTCAAAAGAAAAAAAGGTTATCCTGAAAGGATTATTCTTTATGTGGGGCGACTTGTCGATAAAAAAGGAATTATGGACTTGCTAAAGGCTTACAGTTTACTTACAAATAATAAAGAAGGAATTGGGTTGGTTTTAGTAGGAAAAGGAAAAGATGAAAATAAATATAGAAGATTTTGTAAAAATGAAAAATTAAGAAGTGTTTTTTTTGAAGGTTTTGTTCCTCAAAAGAAAATACCTTTATACTATGCTGTCGCTGATATTTTTGTTTTGCCCACGTACAGCGATACTTGGGGTCTAGTTTTGAACGAAGCAATGGCTTGTAAACTCCCTATAATTTCAACGAGTGTAGCGGGAGCAAGTTATGACCTTGTATATAATGGGAAGAATGGTTACACTTATTCTAAAGGAAATATAAAAGGCTTGTTTGATATGTTGAAGAAAATGTTTAATGAAGATAGAATTAAGATGGGAAAAGAATCATTCAATATAATACAGAATTTTTCTCCCGAAAAATGTGCTCTGGGATTTATAAAAGCAATTGAAAAAACATAGCATATTGCATACATGTGGAAGTGAACTAGGAGAAAAATTGCTCGTAGATTTTAAATAATAAATGTTAAAATTAATTATATTAAATAAAACGTTTTATATAATATTTACTAATGGACTAATCATAAGTAATTTAAAATTATGAAAAAACTTTTATAAGGTATGTAATGGATTTAATGAAATGACTAATAAAGATGCAGGAAAGGTTCTAATTAGTTTAATTTTAATTACGATTGTTTCATTTCCCTTCTTTTTTCTTAATCCTTCGCTGAATGCTGGTCGTTTTTTGCTAGTTATATTTGTTACTCTTGTATTATTTTTTTCTGCACTTGTAAATGGAAAGTTCTTAATTTTTGAAACCGCATTATTCCTTATGTTAACCGCTACCCAATTTGTAGTAGTGAACAATATTATGGAAGCCATTCGATGGATACCTTACATTATTTTTGCCTTTATTTTTGGTTCTATCTTGATGAAAAATAAGAACTTACCCAGAGAAATAGAATGGTTTGATAAAATCATGTTTATAATAATCATTATAATGTTCTTATCGGTATTCTACTCGATTGATCCATTAATGACAATAAAAAGGTCAGGGACTTTTTTGCTTCTCTATGTTTCTGTTTTCTGGGTAATATATCCGAAAATTCAATCAAAAGGAGATATAGAGAAAGTGATTGATTTGATATTATATGCTGCTTTTGTCCCCTATATGTTTTCTATTATTGTTTTATTTTTCCCTGATATTGGATTTTGGGGTAATAGGTTTAGAGGATATTTCATTAATCCTAATACCGTTGGCGTTCTTTCGGCTATCTTGCTACCGCTTGTATTCTGGAAAACTTTAGATAGAAATAGCCGATGGATAAAGGTTTTACTATTTTTAATTCTTTTTTTACTCCTTATATCCGGTTCTCGTTCTGGTATTCTTGGAAGCATAATTGGAGGCGGTTATTATATATTTGTGACAAAAAAAGAATGGAGGATTCCAACGCTTTTTCTCTCAATACTTTCACTGATTCTAATATATACAATTGGAAAAGATGTCTTAACAAGTTTGTCTTCTTATCTGAGGATAAATTTACAAAGCGGCTCAGGAGATTTTACATCCTGGGAAGCAATAAGTTCGGGGAGGGGAGAACAATGGAGAATAATGGGGGCCCTATTTAAAAAGAAGCCCTTTTCGGGATATGGTTTTGGGACAGAAGATTTATTGTTTAGAAAGTTGGAAGTTGAATTTAAAGGGAGAGGATTTTATGCTCACAACTCTTTCCTTGGAATAGCTGTCCAGGTAGGTTTTTTTGGAGCTTTATTATTGTTTTTTCCTATTTTTTACCTAATATTTTCTACTGTAGAAAGAGAAAGTAATATTTCTGCCGCATTAAAAGGAGTCTTAATTGGTGGGTTGGTTTCGAGTTTTTTTGAAAGTTGGTTTTATTCTGTTGGAAGTGCGTTTGCTTTTCCTTTTTGGATATGTGTAGCTCTTTTGTTGAAAATAAAATTACACCCTGAGTTGTTTGAACGCAAAGAAGAAGGGATATATGTAAAAATGGATAGGTTTTTTTAATTATGTTTATTATAAAATATTTCCCGGATACTCTTACTTTTAAGGTACAGGAATACAAAAACTGTGATCTCGAATAATTCTAAGTACAAGAAAGAATTTTAACATAATGAGAAACAAATGCTAATCTATTTGCACTTTGGCAAATCAGGGGATTATGAAAGTTCTTCAACTTATACCTCACTATAGGCCTGCATTTCAATATGGAGGTCCTATATATTCGGTTCATAATTTAGCTAAGGGGTTAGTTGGGCAGGGAGTAGACGTTGAAGTATGGACAACAAATTTGGGAATAAAAGGAAGAGATGATGTTCCGCTTGGTAAAAAGGTTTTAATTGATGGAGTAAACGTTTACTACTTTCCTATTATTGGGAATTTTCATTACGCATTTTCACCTTTTATGTTAAAGTTTTTAAAGAAAAATATTCTTAAGTTTGATATAGTTCATATGCAAGGAATATATCAATTCCATTCTCTTATCGGTGGTTATTATTGCAGAGAATATAGTATTCCATATGCAATCTCTCCCAGAGGAATGTTGACACCCTCCGGTATTTACAGAAAAAGCACAGTGAAGAAGAAAATTTATATATACATGATAGAACGTAGAAATATAGCAAATGCGAAATTTGTACATTGTGCTTCCGAGAAAGAAAGTGAAGATTTATTAGAGTTAGGCTTAAAGCCCCAAAAAATTGAAGTTATACAAAACAGTATTGAGTTAAGTGATTGGAAAGGATATACAAGTTGTAAATATTTCCAAAGTAAATACAATTTGAAAAATAATCCAACAGTTGTTTTTTTAGGTAGATTAAGCACGATAAAAGGTTTAGATATTCTTATCTGTGCTTTTAAACAAGTATTATCAAGCTTTCCTGAGTGTAATCTTCTTCTTATAGGCCCTGATTATAAAGGTTATAAAATCAAGATTGAACAACTGATTAAAAAAAATCGTATGGAAAATTCAGTTATAATAGCTGGACTCTTACAAGGGAAAGAAAAATTCTGTGCTCTTAAAGAATCAGATATTTTCATTCTGCCTTCATATTCAGAAGGATTTGGAATGTCTGTTGTGGAAGCTATGTTATCTGGACTACCGGTAATCATATCAAAAGAAGTTGGAATATGGAATGTGATCAAAGATAATCAATGTGGTATTGTTGTAGATTTAAATGCAGAAGATATTGCTGAAGGAATTATAGATCTGTTAAGAAATCATAAAAGGCGCATTAAGATGGGAGAAAATGGCAGAAAAACAGCGATGAGGAAGTTCTCCATAGAAGGTGTCGCGAAAGAAATGATAAAAGCATATGAGACAATAATAAAATAAATGAAAGATTCAATGACCATTATAAACCAATTCTTTTATCCGGATGTCGATGCGAACGCGCAGTTCGCTTATGATTTGGCAAAGGGTTTGATTAAGAAAGGTTTTAAAGTTCGAGTCGTTTGTCAGAGGGGTTTAAAGTTTAGAAGAGATACTGAAGAAAAAGCAAAAAATATTGAGAAAATTAACGGAATAGAAATTCACCGTTTACCAGATGCTTTTAGCCATAAAAATCTCTCTATGAAATTTTTGAGACATTTGCTCTTTTATTTTTTTTTGTTTCTGAAGTTATTATCTTTTACTTCCAAAAACAGCAAATTACTGGTCATATCTAATCCACCTTTTTCCGCTTTCATTGCAGCAATATTAAAACCTTTTAAGCAGTATAAATATTTTTTTATGATTCAAGATGTTTATCCCGATGCAATGGCATCGTACGGGATAATTAAAAACATTAGTTTTACATATCGATTGCTTGATATAGCGGAAAAATTTGCCTGTAAACATTCAGAAAAAATATTTACTCTGGGACATTATATGACTAAGAGAATAAATGATAAAGGTATTAGCAAAGAGAAAATCATTGAAATTCCTAACTGGGGATTTGATAATCTCTCTCCAGTGAAGAAAACAGAAAATCCTCTTATCGCGGAAATGAACTTGAGAGATCGATTTATAATTTTGTATTCCGGGAATCATGGAACAGGACACGAATTTAATACAATTCTAAAAGGAACCGTGGAACTGAGTAAAAAGTATAAGGATATTTATTTCCTTTTTATTGGAGGCGGAGCAAGATTTAATGAAATTAAAAAATTTAGAAAAGAGCATCCTGAGGCTAATATACGTACTTTTGATTATTTGCCGTTTGAGAAATTAAATTATGGACTTAATCTTGCTGACATTTCACTTGTAACAATGCGGAAGGGTTGGGAAGGGGTTATAGTGCCTTCAAAAATTTACGGAATTATGGCAGTCGGTAGCCCTGTTGTTTACGTTGGTCCAGAAAGTGATATTTCTTGGACGATAGAGAAATATAAATGCGGATTTAATGTTGAAAATGGGGATACAGAAAGTTTTATACAAAATATTGAAGAGCTTTACCAAAAAGAAAACCTTAGAAAGAAAATGGGTAAAAAGGCGAGAAAATCTTTTGAAGAGAATTTTAAGTTTGAAAAAGCTTTAAAGAAATACATTGATATTTTAGCAAATGTTTGACCAATTCACCAATTGACTAATAACTAATTGCCGATCTAACTATCTAACCTCCTAATGTCCTAACTATATTAAAACCTTGTGTCTTTGTGTGAGTGTTAGGTCTTAGGATTTGGGATTTAGTTTAGACTTTAGACTCCGGACATTGAACTTTGGACTATCTGTTTCTTCATAAGTTTTTTATATAATTTTTCATGTCCTCTTACGCAATGTTCCAGCGAAAACTTCTTCTTTGCGATTTCCCTTGCCTTTACGCCCATTTCCCTTCTTATTTTAGAATCTTCCAGTAGATTCAAAACAGCATTTGTGATTTCATCCGGATTGCGAGGGGTTACAAGAAGTCCTGTTTTTTCATCATGTACTACCTCAGGAATACCTCCTACCCTGCTTGCTATGACAGGTAATTTCATGGACATTGCTTCTATTATAGAGAGAGGTGTGCCCTCGGTTGTTGAAGGCAGGATGAAAATATCCATAAGAGAAAGCAACTGTGGAATATCCTCCCTCATTCCTAAAAAATATATATCTCGCTCGAGCCCCACAGAAAAAGCCAATCTCTTAAGATACTTGTAATATGCTGCTTGCGTTGATAGTATCTTTCCGATAATAAGTAATTTTAGATTTTTGTATTTTTTCTTGAGTTCCCCCATGGATACAATCAAGTTCTCATAACCCTTGACCCAGGTTATATTTCCCACTGAGCCTAAAACTATATCATCGTAGTGTAAATTTAATTCTTTCATTAAATTAAGCTTTTTCTCTTCTGTTATGAAAGCAGGGTCAAAGTTACAGGTATCCACCGGTTCGTAAATAATTAGTTCTTTAAAGCCTGCGTTCGTCAGATAATAATTTTTGGTGTTTTCCGATATGTGTACAATGCTGTCTGCGACGAATCTTGTGAAAGGTCGGAGGATATCTATTAAAAATTTCGGGTAAAGTGTTTCATGGAAATGCCAAACAACTAAACGCCTTGTAATTAAAGCGGCCAGAGCACCCTGAAAATTTAATAATCCGTGGAGGTGAACAATATCGATTTCCTTTTGCTTAATTATTCTAACCAGGTTGTAGATAGACGGGAGGAAATTGATAAGATAACTTATATTTAAGAAGAGCGTTTCAAAATTTCTGATAAAGTGCGGGGTACCCAGTCCGCAGCGATAGACCGTTACTCCTTCTTTTCTGACTTGATCGGGGAATTCTCCATTTTTATTTGGGACTACTTCCGAGTATTCTATTCCTCTTTCTTTTAATTTCCTCGCAATTCTAAAGATACGTATGTGCGCTCCGCCAATCCGGTCATCCAATAAAACATTCAAAACCTTAATTTTTTTCTTCATTTTAAAAGCAGCACCAATCCCGCAGCAATGAACATTACAGTATAAGAAAAGCTTGACATGAGGTCCCCCCTCATAGCAAAGATGGAAAAAACAAGGAAGAAGGGATAGTATGCAGATATAATATCGGTTGAGGTAGAAGTAGATACTTTCCAATGGTATTCATCGAGAGACGAAAAAAGTGCTCCGAGCAGGTAAGAGAATACAATCAATCCAATTACGCCAAAATTGATATAACCCTCAAAGGGAAGAGGGCAGGAAAGATTGGTTTGGGGGTAAGAGAAATAACGCCCCACCACCACTCCGGAACCCACAGGCTTTCCTTTCCAGAGTGCCCTTGGTATCCAGAAGAGAAGCGGACCTGATAGCTGTTTTCCCCAGGTAATACCTTCTTTTGCCACGTATTCAGTGGTATGCACACCCATCTCATAGGCGTCGAAATCCGGTGAAGTATAGGCTGTTCTTAGTTTCGATAATCTAAAATCCGAAAGAGATAATGTCTCTACTATTCTGTAACGCAACTCATAAGTCAGGGGAAAGATAAAGAGTATTCCGATAAGAAGTATTGCTGTTATATAGCCTTTTCCCCTATTCAGCTTCCTGAATAGCATTGCAAGAAACCCAAGAGTAACAGTGCCTGCCCAATATCTTGGAGAAGCCAGAGGATTATTAACGAGCAGGTTGATTAAAATCAAAGCAGTTAAAATGACCCACCACTCTCGTTTATTTGCCCATTTATTTTTGATAAGAATAAAACCTGCAAGGGAAAGAAGAGGTATAAATCTGAAGAATTTATCTACAATAATCAGGAGAGGATGAAAGCGGATAGAATCGAGAACCTCTTTATACGCTCCGCGAATAAGAAGATTTTTCACGCCAAATATAAACAAAAAGACGATACAAATAATAAAGGAGAGATAGATAGAGAGATAAACGCCCTTTCTTCCTATTTCAAATCGTTTCAGAGAAGAAAATAACTTGCTTATGCGGTATTTCTTAATGGAGTAACCCAGCTGGTAGAAAACTACCCATGTAATAATAAGTAGATTAGCGTAGCAAATCGAAAGTTCCTCTTTTTTTGAAAGCCACAAAGGGAATTTTCCGAAAGAATATTGTATAAAGGGCGTAAGGGAGAAAAAAACAAATATGAAGAACCAGTGGGTAAGATTTAGCGAATAAACCCGTTCTCTTTGTTCTTTAATTATAAAGAAAACACTTATAGCTCCTATAACTATAAAAGTTAATATACTACAAATAGAAGTAATTTTAACCTCCATAAAATATCTTAAACCCAATTATAATCTTCATTGATAAAAAGTCAATAAAAATCGAGAAATTCCCTAATTCAGAAAACGGCTTTCCGCTTTTTCATATTTGGTGAGGCAATGGAAAAATAACATATGTCATTTAAGGAAAAGGGAAATAAAGAGGTTGACAAATATAGTATATTTATATAATTTAATATTATAGGAAAATTTGAATGGTATTTTTCTATGATTAAATCAAGAGGGTTTATATTGAGAAACATAAAAGTATTGTTAATAATATTCTTTCTTTGTGTTTTTTTGGTCGAGAAGGAGATCTAATGAGAAAACTTTTACCCGTATTAACTTTTTTATCTTTAGTTTGTCTCTGCGCAGAGTGGGATTATACAGGAACAGCATATTATGTGGGTAGTGAAGACGGCAATCCCACGGGTATCTTCAGAGACGGTGATTATTGGTATATGGTAGGAAATGGGAATGACAGCGTTTATCGATACGATGATAACTGGTCCTATACGGGAACAGCCTATTATATAGGTAATGAAGACGGGGGAGCTACAGACATATGCAAGGACGGCAGTTATTGGTATATGGTTGGAAATGATAATGACAGCATCTATCTATACGATGATAATTGGTCGTATACGGGAACTGCTTATTATATAGGCGGTGAAGATGCAACTCCCTCAGGAATACGCAAAGATGGTACTTATTGGTATATGTTAGGAATAGGTAACGACAGCGTCTATCGATACGATAATAATTGGTCGTATACGGGAACCGCCTATTATGTGGGTGGCGAAGATGGGACTGCACCACAAATACATAAATATGGTACTTACTGGTATATGTCAGGATATAACAACGACAGCGTCTATCGATACGATAATAATTGGTCGTATACGGGAACCGCCTATT
>CAZGHN010000025.1:0-1204 GCA_964525555.1 uncultured bacterium | reverse complement strand
ATATAGGTAATGAAGATGGTTGGCCTTCAGGTATCTATAGATACGGAAATTACTGGTATATGTCGGGGAATGATAATGACAGCATCTACAGATACGAGGGAACTCAGATAACACCAGCTATACCAACCCCTATCCGGATATTCGATAATGCGCTATTCAATGCTTATCCTCCGCCTTATGCCTGTACCGTATCCGTTACATCTACTGACCCTCAAAGCGATGACATCCAGTGCGAGATACAGTGGGATACGGATTATGGATTTTCGAGCGCGTCTTCTGATACTACGCAGACCTTTTCATCAGGTGATACCGCCGTCGAGGCTATTTTACTTGGAGTAACTCCTGCGGAAGTGGAAACTCTCTTTTACTGGAGAGCGCGGACGAGGGACCCGGGCGGTTCAAATTTTTGGTCTGCCTGGAGTGTGATTCGTTCCTTCACCATGGATATGGATCTCGGGAATGGCTTTCCGTACTGGTACCAGGTCGCGGAAAATCAATTTGATCAGTGTACCAGGGATAATGTTTTTGTTCAGGGTAATTCGGTTGTGTTCACCACGTATGAACAAATCGAATTTCAACGCGCAAGCGGTTCGACGGGGACAAGCCACACCATTGACATTGGGAGTCCCGGTAATAACAGGCTTGTCGTAGTTATAGCAGATGACGAGAGCAGCGGGACGAGCCTTACAAACGTTACGGTTGACGGAAATAACTGTACTAAAGCAGGTGAAGCGGATAATCCAAGTGGTCTTGGAAATCATCAGGAGCTCTGGTACATTCTGGAATCGGGGCTTGGGTCATCCAGCGGTACTGTTACCGTTGCCTGCACCGGAGGGGACGCAGGATGGGCTACACACGTTCATGTCTATTACGGTGTTAATCAATCGGCTCCTTACGATTTTGAAATCGAAGAAGCCGCAGTAAACGTAGATACGATTTCTGTGGAAAATGTTAGCTCCTCGGACGGTTCGGTTGTCATATTCGGTGCCTGTGACGGAACAGGTGGACTGACTTCAAACTGGACATCTCCGCTTTCTCTGCGCACGGAGGGGCCGGACCCTGCCGGGACAGACCTGGCAACGGCAAGCGGTATTGAAACGAGTGGACAAACCAATAAAACATATGTCTGTACCTGGAGTGGAGATTTCTACCGGGGAACCGGAATTGTGGCTGTTTGGGAGCCGGCTGCAGCAAGCGAAGGGAT
>CAZGHN010000024.1:0-20720 GCA_964525555.1 uncultured bacterium | reverse complement strand
AATACCCTCCAATAGACGCATCTCCCCCATCTCGAAAGGAACCCATTCTCCACCCCCAATCCGCCAAGACAGTCTCCCAACAGGCATCACCTCTCCTTCACGAGATAAAAGCTCTCCTTCCGCAGAACAAAGCAATACCCAATCCACGTTAGCATTTATAGTTCCTTTGATTACTCCCGGAATTTCTATTGGGGAATTTAACGGACTAACAAGACCAAGGTCAACTCGTTCTGCCTGTACATCAATAGAGAGATATTCATCAAACTCAGCTTGACTAATTATCGCATTATTAATAAGAAACGATACTAAGATCAATGTTATCATTTGCTATATAATAATTATAATCTAAATTTTAGATATTGTCAAGAAGCAAAAACGATAATTACAGATAACACATAAAAAGCAGGAAGCAAAGTAATAAGATAAATGGTCAAATTGTTGAATGGTTAAATCGGCCACCCCACACCTTTTTTACCATTTGACAATTCAACTATTTAACTGTTTTACTGCTCGACAGAGCAATAAAACAAAAAGGGCGTTTGTAGACGCCCTTTTTGTTTTATTAGCAGACTATTATGGTTATGAGTTAATCAGTCTGAATTGTATAAGTTAGTATACAGCTAACACCGGCAGTCTGTTCTTCGTCACCGTCTAAAGTCACTCTATAATCTTGATTGAGGGACTGCCATCCTCCAGTATTACCGCTTCCATTCACGAGAGTATCAGGTGAAGCTGCAGTATTAAATGCATCCCAGGAACCCATTCCTGCAGGACTATGCTCTATATCCGAAAGAAGTATACCACTTCCCGGATCTCCATCTCCAGATACGCTAACTGCCCAATTCACCGGACTGGCAATGGAAGACCCAGTTACCATATATTCAAGCTGCTGGTAAGGAGATGATACCGGCGTTGTCGGATAATATTGCTGCGGATAAACGACAGGAGGATAAATGGGATTACTAGGATTAATCATTATGTTGTTAAAGTCCCACTCAGCATTGTTGTTAACATATATCCCCACTGCTGTGGGAATAATGAAAGTCAGTGTTGCTGTCTCAGACTGAGGACTTAAACCAGAAGCACGACCCTGAGCAAAGAGAATTACAGGTAAAATTATAACAAGAAGGATCATTTTTCTCATTTTTACCTCCTATTAAAGATTTTTAATTCAGACACAATCCTTAAAACCAAACACTAACGCCTGCTAAATTACCAAAGAACCATTAATATTACCTGCAACTTTTATTCCATAAGATAACATATTGATTATAAGATACTTAGAGTTATAGGATATCGCAAAATGCAATAATATTTCGCATAAAGCCAAATTTTCTATCTGGTTAAAGATATTTTACATATAAGGAAGTCCTGTGTCCAGAGTCCAAAGTCATAAGTCAAAAAATTTATTTAACCATAGAGAACACAAAGAACACAGAAAATTTTGATTATTGATGAGTAATTGGGAGTGGGAGGTGAACCATTTGACTATTCAACTATTTAACCATTTATCTGCTCAACTTTGTTGAGCCTAAGATATTCGTTTTAAATTTTCGACTAATTTACTATACTTATTATCAAGTCTTTTCTTATTCTCTTTGGTTTTCTCTACCACTTCAGAAGGAGCTTTATCTAAAAAATCTTTACTTGAAAGTTGCTTTTCTGCCTTTTTAAGAAAAATTTCAAGTTCAGCAATTTCTTGCTTCAGTCTTACTCTTTCTTTCTCAAAGTCAATTATTCCTTCGAGAGGCACAAAAACATCCATACCTTTTATATAGAAATAGGCTGCATTTGAAATTTTTTTCCCTTCCTTGATTTCTTCAATACCGGCGAGCCTGAAAATCCATTCGGATTGAGATTGAATGAGGCTAAACAGACTATCTTCACAATTGACAATGGCTTTTATTTTTAAATCCGGAGGAAGATTAAATTCTCCCCTAATATTACGGATATTTGAAACAAAATTATGAAGAAAATCCATTTCCCTTTCCAGTTCTAAATTTCTATAATGTTCATCGTAAACGGGCCATTTTGAATCAATTAGCATGTTACTTGTATAAGGCAACATTTCATAAATCTCTTCTGTTATATGAGGAATAAAAGGATGTAACAGTTTAAGATAACGTTCAAAAGACCATAAAGCAACAGAAATAGCGTTTCTCCTTTCTTTCTTATCTCCAGAATATATTCGCGGTTTTATCATTTCCAGATACCAATCACAAAATTCATCCCAAAAATGAGAATAAAGCACCCTACTTGCCTCGCTAATCCTGAAAGAATCGATTTGCCCTTCAATATCTTTAATCAATCCCATAACTCTCGATATAATCCACTCATCCATTTTAGTAAGGCAAATACCCTCAATACTTCCAACATCATCATTTTCGCAATTCATCATTATAAAACGTGTTACATTCCAAATTTTATTAAGAAAATTTCTTCCCTGCTCGATACTATCTTCATTATATATAACATCTTTACCTTCAGGTGTAATCCGCAAGATTCCTATACGAAGAGCATCCGAACCGTAATGCGCAATCAGGTCAAGCGGGTCAGGAGAATTTCCTAAAGATTTAGATAGAGCTCGCCGCCTCGAATCACGAATCATACCGGTAAAATATACCTTAGAAAAAGGAACCTCTCCCATAAACTCAAGAGAAGACATAACCATTCTCGCTACCCATAAAAAGATTATATCCCATGCGGTCACAAGAGTTGCAGAAGGAAAAAACGCCTCCAGTTCCGCGGTCTTCTCCGGCCAGCCAAAAGAAGCAAAAGGCCATAACCAGGAAGAGAACCATGTATCAAGAACATCTTCATCTCTATATATATTAGAGCTGGCACATTTAGGGCATTCAGAAGGTGCTTCACGACTAACCATGACCTCTTCGCATTCCCTGCAATAATAAACAGGTAACCGATGCCCCCACCATAATTGTCTTGAAATTACCCAGGGACGAATATTATCAAGCCAGTGATTATACACTTTTTCCCATCTGGGGAGATAAAACTTCACCTTACCTTCCTCTGTAGCCTTTTTCGCCTTATCCGCCATTTCATCCATCTTTACAAACCATTGCTTCGAGATATACGGCTCGAGAACAGTCTTACACCGCGAACAGTGCCCCACGGAATGTGAATAGTCTTCGATTTTTTTCATTAGACCCTGATCTTTTAGATCTTCTACAATCTTTTCTCGCGCCGCATAGCGTTCGATACCTTTGTACGCTCCTCCATTTTCATTAATATTCCCCTTCCCATCTAGAATATTTATTGAGGGCAGATCATGTTCTCTGCCAATTTCAAAATCGTCCGGATCGTGAGCAGGGGTAATCTTAACCGCTCCCGTTCCAAACTCCATTTCGACTTTGGAATCCGAAATTACAGGAATCTCTCTTTTCATCAAAGGTAGAATCACTTTTTTTCCAATAAAATCTTTATATCTTTTATCCTTAGGATTGACTGCAACTGCAGTATCTCCCAACATCGTTTCCGGACGCGTAGTAGCCACCTGCAGATTTCCTCTTTCTTTTAATGGATATTTAATATAATAAAGTTTTCCCTTAACTTCTATACTATCAACTTCTTCATTTGAAATAACAGTTTCGCAACGAGGGCAATAATTTACAATATATTCACCTCTATAAATGTAGCCTTTTTCGTATAATTTTATAAAAGTCTCTTCAACAGCTCGCGAAAAACCATCATCCAAAGTAAAAGTTTCTCTACTCCAATCGCATCCAAGCCCGAGAGTCTTCATTTGTGAAACTATTCTATTATGATATTCATCTTTCCATTTCCAGACTTCTTCGACAAAATTCTCCCTGCCTAAATCAAACCTTGTAACTCCCTCTTTCGCCAACTTTCTTTCAACAACATTCTGAGTTGCTATACCTGCATGATCAGTCCCCGGAAGCCATAAAACTTCAAAACCCTGCATTTTATGAATACGAATGAATATATCCTGTATTGTCATGTTAAGCACATGACCAAGATGTAAAATCCCTGTAACGTTAGGAGGAGGAAGTAATATAATATAAAAAGGCTTTTTGCTTTTTGAATCTGCTACAAAAACCTTTTGTTCTTCCCATCTTTCCCTCCACTTTTTCTCTATAGAATCGGGAATATATTTTTTAGGAAGATCCAAAGTTACCCTCTCTTTTCCGGTATAACTTCATAAAGAATTCTTTCTTCACTAAGTTTACTATCAAAGAATCGCACTCCTTTCTTCAGACTCACACGCTCCTCCGGTATATTCACCTCGTCTTTACTGTTCTTGCTACCAAGTAAATAATCAATCCTTTGCAGGGCTAGTTTGTGTTCATTTATAATATAATTACCTGAAAGACCTTTCATCCATTGAATAACTTCTTCTATTAATTTTTTCTGTATCGGAAGATAAGAAGTCCTTTTAATTTTCTCTTTTATTTTAAACGGCTCAAAAGACCCTACCTGAAGTAAAAAACTAAACATAGTAGAAGCCCCTATAAGAATAACAGACCGGTCAGGATGATGAACCGCAGAATACGTATTTGCTCTTCGAACAAGATTACCTGTAAGATCAAGCCGCCCCAGAACATTTGTTCCCAAATAAACATCCTCTCCTGGTTTCCCTGACGCTATTCCAATACCAATTTGAAATATTTTTCTATATTCAGGTGGTAAACGCTCATAGGTTATGCCCCCAAAATCTATACTCTTCTCATCAAAATCTTTAAACCACTCTTTATATCTTTTTAAATTTTTCCTTACAAATCTTTCCGAATATTCAATCATTCTTTTAGCGCAGCTGATGGCCCTGCCTGCTGAATCCATTGAAGCCTTGAGTTTAAATTCTTTATCCTCAGATTGTTTACCATCTTTTTTCCCCATTGAAACCTGACCGAAATATAAATCACTACTTTCTTCAGAAAACAAAACAATTCCACCGTCTCCTGTATCTTTTACGAAAAATCCTCCCGAATCTTTCACAGCCTTCAAAAGTTCCACCTGGAATTCTTTTCTGATTTTATCTTCCATCTCCGCATTAAGCAATTTTTCGCCCATTATTGAAGAACCTCTAATATCATATACCATTACCGAAACAGTCTCTAAACAATCTCTAACGATAATTTCTTCTTTGGAAAGTGTTTTCTCCAGATTAGGGATAAAGAAAACAGCCGGAGGGTCGTTTCTCCGAGCAAGGAGACCTATCCAACGAGCTTCTTCAATAGAACTACGCTCAGATTCCGGAAAGATTCTGATCATTTCTTCAAAAATTAGCTCTACAACAGTAGGAATAAATACTTCATCATACTTACCAGTAAACCAATCTATAACACTTTTAAAATCAGTTTTCCTACCCAACAGACTCCGTGACAAAAAAGAATCAGGTACACCACCCAATTTATCGCTGAGTGCGATTACGGATCTATTCATATTATCCCTAATTTTCTTTGTGAGATTGGGATCAAAATATCTGCATATTCCTGGAATACTTACAGTTTCATCAGACTCTGAAGTACCTTTAATTTTTGCAATTTGAGACCTTAATGCTTTTACCTTCGCCTCCCCGCTATTTATATATCTTATTATCTCATTAATATTATGGTTAATTTCACTTACACTCAAACCGGATACTTTTTTAAAAACCTCTTCTACTTTCTGTGACGCATTTTCCTTAATCAAATCTTGAGTTGATTTGATTCTTTTATTAATGTTTTTAAAGTCATACTGAATTGATTCTATCTTAGGAGGAGTGATAAAATAATCAGCAAATATTTTAGCTATGGCACAGAAGAAATCTCCATCCTCAATAAAATCGGCAATCTGTTCTAATTTAACATCACTTAATGAAGCCGGTACTGGAAGCGCTTTTTCTGTAATACTTACAAGCTTTCTTTTACTTACCTCTTTACGTAATTCCCTTCTGCTAAAAAACTGTAATGAAAGATTTACTTTTTTATGTATTGGAATAGAAGATTTTGAAGGCACTTGCAATTTTAACCATCCTTTAAGTGCGAATTCAATTAAAATTGGAGAAACGCCAACCTTGACCCCTTCATCAAAAACTTCGTTAAGTGTCCGAGTAAAATCATCTACTTGAGTCGTAAGATATTGTTTTTCACCCTCAGATATGAAGGCGCGCATTGATTTTAATCCTTTTGCCAACTCAGATTGAACCTGTTCTGAAAATACAATATAATTTATAAATTTATTATTACTTAAAAAATCAACTTCCTTAGGGGTAAAAATCTCAAGCAAATAATCTTTCAACAAAGTAAAGTAGGTTTTTTTACCGAATTCACTTTTAAGTTTTTTTGCGTAATTTGATTCTTCTTCTGCTCTTCTTTCTAAAGAAGAAATACTCTCATCTATCACTGTTTAGACTTATACTAACTCTACTATACTTTCAACAGTTCCGTCGCCTCTTCTCCCTAAAGATAAGTCAACGACTCGGACGTATCCTCCGGTTCGTTCCTTATACTGTGGAACTATGGTCTCAAATAATTTATAATATGCTTGTTTTGAACCTAATTCGCTTTTAAATTTTCTTTTTCTATTTAGATCTGCTGTAAGAGCACTAGCTATATTTTTATCGGCAAAACTCTTTAAAGCTGTAGCCTTACTTTTTGTAGTCTTTATAGATTCATTGAGTATGAGCGCACAGAAAAGGTTATTTAAAGTAGCTTTTCTATGGGCTTTTTTTCTTCCTAATTTTCTTACTTTACTACCATGTCTCATTGCTTTTCCTCCAGAGGTTTCAGATCCATATTCAGAGACAAATTATATTCAGCCAATCTATCTGTAACCTCTTTCAGTGAAACTTTACCGAAATTCGGAAAATTAAGCATTTCTTCTTCCGAATATTTAACAATATCTCTCAAGGTATTTATATTCTTATTTTTCAAAACATTGCTAACTCTGTTACCCATACCTAACTCTTCAACAGGTAAATTAAGAGCTCTTTTTATTTCTTCCTTTTCAGATGCCCCACCCTCTTCCTCTTCGTCAAATATTTCCTTTTCTATAAATAATTCTATGTGATTTTTTATTATCTTAGACGAAAGATTCAAAGCTTCATCAGGATATATAGAACCATCTGTCCAGATTTCCAAAACGAGCTCTTCGAAATCTGTTCTTTGTCCAACTCTTACATTATTGACTTTATAAGTAACCCTTCTAACAGGAGAAAAATTCGTATCTATGAATATTGTTCCCTCCGCCATTTTTGGATCCTGAAAATATTCTTTAGGTTTAAATCCTTTTCCTACATCAACTCTCAGCGTAGCTTTCAATTCGACACCTTCCTCCAGAGTCGCAATTACTTGATCAGGAGTACTTAATTCCAAGCCGGGAGTTAGTTTTATATCAGAAGCCTTAACTTCTCCCGGTCCCTCAGCCTCCAGAATAACATACTGAGGAAGTTCTTCGCTATTATACCTAAACCTGACTTTTTTCAAATTCAAGACAATCTGAGCAACATCTTCTTTGACATTTTCAATTGTTGAGAATTCATGCATCACTCCTTCAATTTTAACGGCACTTATTGCTGCACCCTGAATAGAAGAAATTAGCATTCTTCTTAAAGCATGTCCTATCGTAATTCCATAGCCTCTTTCTAAAGGAGACAAAGAAAATTTGCCATATGTTTCATTCTTTTCAACCACATTTAACTTTTCTGGCATGACCAAGGATCTAATTCTCAACTTATACCTCCCTATTACTTAGAATACAATTCAACAATTAAATTTTCTTTAATTGGATATTCCACATCTGCCCTGCTCGGCTCTGCCACTACTTTTCCTTCCAGCTTTTTCCTATTAATAGACAACCACTCTTTGACATCTATCTCATGCGCAAGCGTCTCGGAGAAAAGTGCCATATTCTTACCTTTTTTTCTGATCGAGATGACATCACCAACAGAAACCTGATAAGAAGGAATATCCACTTTTTTACCATTCACTAAAATATAACTATGCCGAACGACCTGTCTCGCCTGTCTCCTTGACATGGCAAAACCCAAACGGTAAACTACATTGTCTAGCCTCTTTTCCAATAATTTGAGCAGTTCTTCACCTGTTACTCCCTCTGTTACTACTGCTTTGTCAAAAAGGTTTCTAAACTGTCGTTCACGAAGATCATAAATACATTTAACTCTTTGTTTCTCTCGTAACTGTAATCCGTAGGAAGATTCTCTGGAACGCCACCGCTTAGAAGGTTCGCCAGGTGGTTTTATATATTCTTCTCCAAGGGGACATTTATTCGAATAACATCTATCGCCCTTCAAATAAAGCTTCATCGAGTATCTTCTGCATTTTCTACACTTTGGACCAGTATATCTACCCATTTATAACCGCCTCTTCTTTGGAGGTCTACACCCATTATGAGGCAATGGCGTAACATCCTTAATGGCACTTACATTCATACCTGCAGCTTGAACTGTTCTGATTGCTGATTCCCTTCCTCTTCCCGGACCATTAACCCAGATCTCGGCAGTTTTCATGCCAGCCTCTAGAGCCTTTCTAACTGCTGTCTCTGCAGCCTTTGTAGCAGCATAAGGAGTGCCCTTTCTGGTACCCTTATAGCCTATACTACCGGCAGATGTCCAAACTATAGTGTTACCCTGTTTATCGGTAACTGTAACCAATGTATTATTGAATGTAGAATGTATATGGACTATTCCAGATTTCGGTGCCTTTAATCTTTTTTTCTTCCCAGTACCCTTACTTTTCCTTTTAGCCACATAACCCCCTTACTTTTTAATTTCTCTCTTTTTCAAAGCTACAGCACCCTTTCTGGGACCCTTTCTCGTCCTTGCATTTGTTCTTGTCCTTTGACCCCTTACGGGTAAGCCTTTTTTATGTCTTATTCCTCGATAACATTTTATATCTTTCAAGCGATTTATATCCTGCTTAATTTTCGACTTTAACTCACCCTCTATTTTATATTCTCCCTCTATTAAATGTCTTATCTTGTCAACTTCCTCATTGGTTAGATCTTTGACTCTTTTACCTTTTTCAATATTAACCTTTTCAAGAATTTTTCCAGCAGTCGGTCTTCCGATCCCAAAAATCGCTGTCAGACCAATATGAATAGGCTTATCTGCAGGTAAGTCAACACCGGCCACTCTTGGCATATTATACCTCCCTAACCTTGCCTTTGTTTATGTTTTGGATTTCTACAAACAACATAAACTCTTCCTTTACGTCTTACAATTTTACATTCTTTACATAATCTCTTAACTGAAGATCTAACTTTCATATATATCCCTCCTATGATTCTCTGTATACTACCCTGCCCTTAGTAAGATCATAAGGTGAAAGTTCTACATCAACCACATCGCCAACATCGATTCTTATATAATTCATTTTCATTTTACCGGATAAATATGCAAGTACCGTAGGATGGTCTTCTATATCAAGTTTGACTCTAAACTTGGAATCAGGCAATTTTTCCACAACTTCTCCTTTAACTTTTATTATTTCTTTTTTAGCCAATTTTAAGACCTTTTCTAATTCTTCCGGTAATATCCTCTAAATTACCTTCCGCTAATATTTTCAAAAGAATAGCTTCTTTCTCGTAATATTCTTTCAAGGGTTCAAACTCTTCCTCAAATATGGCTATCCTTTTTTTTATTGTTTCAATCTCATCATCTTCCCTCTGAATTAAATCTCCGCCACACTTATCACATATACCCTCTTGCTTGGGGGGACTATTAACTAAATTATAAATAGCTTTACAATTCGAACACACTCTTCTGCTGGTTAAACGCTTAATGAGAACCTCCGGACTTGCATAAAGATAAACAGCGTAATCAATCTCCTCATCTTTATCTTGCAAAAAATCATCAAGTAATTCTGCCTGATTTCTATTCCGGGGATAGCCGTCCAATAACCAACCGTTTTCATTGCCCCCATTGGAAAGTACACCTTTAACTGTCTCAAAAACTATTTTATCAGGAACAAGTGCTCCTGAACTAACATATTCTTCAAGCTTTTTACTCAAAGGCGAAGATGTTTTTAATATTTCTCTAAAAATATCTCCCGTTGAATAGCGTGGTATTTCCAAATCTTTACGTATAAGATCGGCATGTGTACCTTTACCAACACCTGGAGGACCAAGAAAAACTAATCTCATCTTCTACCTCGAATTCTTCCCTTCTTCATAAAACCATCATAATGTCTCATCAGAAGTTGAGATTCAAGCTGTCTAGCAGTATCCAAGGCAACTCCCACTATAATAATAATTGAAGTACCTCCGAAATAAAAAGGCAATCTAAATTTAGTTGTGAATATGACAGGAATAACGGCAATCAATGCAAAGAAAGTCGCACCAGGCAATGTAATTCTCGCAATTGTCTTATCAATATACTCTGCAGTAGTTCTACCCGGTCTGATTCCGGGTATGAATCCCCCATATTTTTTGAGATTTCCGGCAAGTTCTTGGGGATTAAGAACTATCGCAGTATATACATATGCAAACATTATAATCAAAAGCATGAATAAAGCATTATAAAGAAATCCGCTTGGAGATAAAATATTGACAATCCAATCCGCCCATAACTGTCCCTTAAAAAAACCGGCAAAAGAGGGAATAATCATTAACGCCGACTGAGCAAATATTATCGGAATAACACCTGCTGTATTCACATTAAGCGGCAAATGAGTCGATTGTCCTCCATAAACCTTTCTACCTTTAACTCTTTTTGCATATTGAATAGGTATTCTTCTCTGTGCTTGTGTAACGAAGACAACCGCGGCAACAATTAAAACGGCAAATGTCATAGCAATTAAACCGGCGATCCAACTCAGGGCTCCTGCTCTTAACATTTGAAGGAATTGAATCATCTGTGCAGGTATTCTGGCAAGAATACTCATCATAATAAGAAGAGAAACTCCATTACCTATTCCGTTCTCCGTTATTAGTTCTCCCAACCACATCAGGAAAATAGTTCCTGCAGTCATTGTTACTATGATGGAAAATTTAACAAAGAGAGTAGGATTGGGTAGAACAGGAACACCGCTAACAGAAAGATTCTGCAAAAAAATAGAGAATGAAGTAGAATGAATTATTGCAATACCCACGGTAAGATATCTAATGTGCTGAGTCATTTTACGCCTACCTTCTTCCCCCTCCTTAGATAATCTCTGGTAATAAGGAATTGTAGAACCTAATATCTGCAAAATAATTGACGCACTTATATAAGGCATAATACCTAGTGCGAAAATAGTTGATCTGCTTAAGTTACCACCAACAAACATATCAAAAAGACCCAGTACAGAACCTCGCATCCTGTCAAAATATTCTGTAAGCACTGCAATATTTACTCCCGGAGCAGGAATATGGCTGCCAAGACGGTAAATTACTAACATAAGTAGCGTAACAAGAATTCTTTTTCTTATGTCTCCGACTTTCCAGAGATTTCGAAATGCATCAAGCATCTTTTACTACTTCTCCTCCGGCTTTTTCGATCTTTTCTTTAGCAGATGCAGAAAAATGATGTGCATGTACGGTAAGTTTCTTATCTACATTACCTTTGCCCAAAACCCTTATTTTGTCACTCTTTCTCGCAAGAGCGACTTGTTTCATTTTTTCAACAGTAACTTTCTCTCCGCTCTTAAATCTATTAAGATCGGCTACATTTATAATCGATATGTTAATATTTTTCTTTCTATTAAAACCTTTCTTAGGAATTCTTTTTATAAGAGGCGTCTGACCCCCTTCAAACCCTTCTCTAACTCCACCACCACTTCTGGCTCCCGTACCTTTCAAACCCCTTGTAGAGTAAGTCCCCATGCCCGAACCAGGACCCCTACCAACTCTTTTCCTATTTTTACGACTACCTTTAGGTGGCTGTAACTTATTCAATTCAATTCCCACTTACTTCCTCCATTTCTATAAGTTGCTCCACTTTTTTAACCATACCTCTAATAACGGGATTGTCCTCATGTACAACAACATCACTAATACGTTTCAATCCAAGAGCTTTTAAAGTTTCTTTCTGCCTTTTTGTGCTACCTATTTCACTTTTTATCTGTTTAATCTTAAGCATTCTCTACACCAGCAACCTTTCTTCTACCTTTCAAAATTTCTTCAATAGATTTTCCTCTGAGCTCAGCAAACTCATCCGGCGTTCGCATCTCAAGCAAACTATTGTAGGCAGCAATAATGTTATTAAAAGGATTATTAGAACCAAAACACTTAGTAAGAACATCATTAAATCCACCAAGCTCAAATATTGCTCTTAATTTGTCATTAGCAATAATTCCTGTTCCTGGGGCGGCAGGTTTTATCATAACTTTTGCCGATTTGTACTTAGCCGTTACCTCATAAGGTACGGAAGTTTGTACAATCGGAACTTTAATCAATCTGGATCTGGCACTCTTAATTGCTTTCTGGATAGCAGCAGGAACTTCATCGGCTTTTCCATGTCCGTAACCAACAACACCCTGTCGGTCACCTATAACCACCCATGCGGAATATCTAAATTTTTTCCCTCCTTTAACCACTTTTGAGATCCGTCCAATATGTACAACTTTCTCTTCAAGTTCAAATTCTCGAGGGTCTACTTTCATTCTTGATTTTGTGAATCCGCTTAAAATTTTAAACCTCCTTCCCTTGCACCATCTGCCAGGCTCTTAATACAACCATGATAGGCAAATCTACCTTTATCGAAAGCAACTTTTTCGATCTTCGATTTCTTGCATCTCTCTGCCATATGCAGACCGATTTCCTTAGATTTTTCTTTTAATGTTTTACCTTTTAATTTCTTCATCACTTCTTTATCAATCGTACTTGCCTGCACTAAGGTACATTCCTTTACGTCATCAATCACTTGAGCATATATATGCTTATTTGTTCTGCAAACCGATAAACGAGGCCTGTCCGGAGTACCAAAAATCTTACTTCGGGTCCTCATTTTTCTTTTCAATCTTCTGATTCCCTTTTTCTTAATCTGACTCATTATATGCCTCTCTTGCCCTCTTTATGAATAACATATTCGCCTTCATATCTTATTCCTTTACCTTTGTAAACTTCAGAGGGACGCAATGCTCTAATCTCTGCTGCCTGCTCTCCTACCAATGCTTTATCAATACCGCTGACTATTATCTTGTTTTCATCTACTTTAAATTGTATTCCTGCTTTTGGAGTAACTTTTATTGAATGAGCGTAACCTAAATCAAGGTCAAGGTCTTGGCCTTTCAAATTTACCCTGTATTCCCTACCCCTTATCTCAAGAGTTTTATTAAAACCTTGAGTTACACCTATAATCATGTTGTTTATCAAAGAACGAGTAAGACCCCAAAACGGCCCATTTTCCTTGAGGTTACCCTCAGGAGTCACAACAATTTTTCCATCTGTCACACTTACACTCATACGCTTAGGAATAACAGTCTCAAGTTCTCCTTTCGCTCCTTTTACTCTTATCTTCTCACCTTCGATTTTAACATCTACTCCTCCTGGAATAGTAATAGGTTGTTTGCCAACTCTAGACATCAGTCCTCCTTACCATATCCGCATTAAAAGTTCACCCCCAACGCCTTGGGAGCGGGCTTCTGCGTCACTTGCAATACCTTTGGAAGTAGATAAAATAGAAATACCGTAACCCCTTTTAACAAGAGGAATTTCATTTTTATTTACATAAATTCTTCTTGAAGGTTTGGAGATTCTTTTTATCTCATGAATAGGGGATTCATCTTTTATATATTTAAGTGTAATTTTCACAGAACCCTGTACCCCCTCTTCAATAAATTCAAAATTACCAATATAGCCTTCATCCAAAAGAACTCTTGTAATTTCTTTCGCCATATTCGAAGCAGGAATTTCAACATGTCTATGTCCTGCGGAAACCGCATTTCTAATCCTCGTAATCATATCGGCAATCGGATCTGTCAACAAAGCAACCTCCTACCAGGAAGCCTTTTTTACTCCGGGAATCTCTCCCCTAAGCGCAAGTTCCCTAAAACATAAACGACATAATCCAAAATCACGCATATAAGCACGCCTTCTTCCGCATCTAAAACATCTGTTGACCTTGCGTGTTGAGTATTTAGGATTCCTCTTAACCTTTTCAATTAATGCTTTCCTAGCCATTATTCTGCCTTCCTAATTTTAAATGGTAACCCAAACTTTTTCAATAATTCTAATGCCTCTTCATCATTTTCTGCAGTTGTAACTATAGAAATATCCATACCTATCACCTCTTTAACTTTATCATAATCGATTTCAGGAAAAATAAATTGCTCAGAAATACCGAGAGTGTAATTTCCCCTGCCATCAAAAGCGTCGGGATTAAGTCCTCTAAAATCACGGATCCTCGGTATTGCAACATTAACAAGCCTATCTAAAAATTCATACATTCTATTTTTTCTCAAAGTAACCTTTAACCCAACCGGGTCTCCGGTTCTCAGGAAAAAACTAGAAATAGATTTCTTCGCACGGGTAGTTATCGGTTTCTGCCCCGTAATCTCTTTCAAACTTTCGATAGCGGACTCATATACAGCGCGTTCTTTTGCCGATTTACCTAAACCGCAATTTACAACAATCTTTTCCAATCTGGGAACTTTCATATTATTACCATACTTTTTAAAAAGTTCCTTATTTATTTCTTCTTTATAATATTTTTGAAGCCTCGGCATTTCTCCCATTCTTACCTCTTATTCAATAATCTCATTACAACTTTTACAGTAACGAACTTTTCTCTTATCCTCAAGGAATGTAAAACCAACCCGTGTAGGCTTTCCGCAAGAAGGACATATAAATTTTATATTTGAAAGAGAAACAGAAGACTCTTTCTCAAGAATACCACCAGGATCCCCAGTCTTTCTCGGTTTTCTATGCATTTTTCTTAAATTTATACCCTCTACTACAAGTTTATTATCCTTGGTTATTACTTCTTTAACCTTTCCCTTTTTTCCCTTATAATTACCGGTAAGTACTAAAACTGTATCACCCTTTTTTATTTTCACTACTGTACCTCCGCTGCAAGCGAAATTAATCTCATGAATCCCCTATCCCTTAATTCTTCGCCAACTGGACCAAATATTCTGGTACCCACAGGTTCTTTATTTGCATCAAGTAAAACACACGCGTTATCATCAAATCTTACAGACGTACCATCTTTTCTCTTTTTTTCCTTTTTTGTTCGGACTATAACCGCTTTGTGTACGGTTCCCTTCCCAACTGAAGAATTCGGTGTAGCTTTAGTAACGCTAACGACTATAATATCTCCCAAGGCAGCATATCTCCTGCCCGAACCACCTAAAACTTTTATACAGGACGCTTCTTTTCCACCTGTATTATCAACAATCTTCAATATTGTCTCTTGCTGAATCACTTCTACTCTCCTGCTTTTTCGAGAATTTTATCTATTCTCCATCTCTTAAGTCTTGAAAGGGGTCGACTTGATACTATACGAATCACATCACCCAAAGAAGCTTCTTCATTTTCATCGTGAGCATAAAATTTTTTCTTTTTTGTAATATATTTCTTATAAACCGGATGTTGTATCCTTCTTTCCACTAAAACGACTACAGTTTTTGATGGAGCTACAGAAACAACCTTACCCACTTTGCTCGCCACTTTGCCTCTCCTTTTCTTTAGCAACTGTTTCAACTCTTGCAATTTCTCTTCTTAACTGCTTAAAGCGAGCGGGATTGTTTATCTTTCCCCTTGCTTTTTCAAAACGCAAAGTAAACAACTCCTCTTTTAAATCATGTCTCACTGAATTTAATTCGGCATCAGTCATTTCTCTAAGTTCCTTAGCTCGCATTATAAAACTCCTTCTCTTTTTATAAATCTGGTCTTAACCGGGAGTTTCGAACTTGCCCTTCTTAGAGCTTCTCGTGCTGCCTCTTCGGGAATCCCTTCTAATTCTATAATCACTCTACCTTTTCGACAAGGAGCGACCCAAGCAACAGGCTCTCCTTTTCCTTTACCCATACGAGTTTCTGCTGGCTTTTTCGTAATAGGTTTATCAGGAAATAATCTTATCCATAATTTACCAGCTCTTTTCAAATAGTGAGTTATAGTAACTCGCATCGCTTCTATTTGCTGGGCGGTAATCCAACCTGACTCAATTGCTCTAAGCCCATAATCACCAAAATCCAATTTTATCGAGGCTGTGGCTTTACCTTTCAGTTTGCCTCTTTGCTTTTTTCTATGTTTAACTCTTTTTGGCATCAACATAATTAGTAAACATCCCTATTGATCCAGACTTTAACACCAATGGTTCCAGATTTAGTATTAGCTGTTACCTGAGCATAATCTATATTAGCATCTATAGTGTGAAGAGGAACGCTGCCTTCAAGATACCATTCTTTCCTTGCTATTTCCGCCCCACCAAGTCTTCCTTTGCATTGTACCCTGATACCTGCTGCACCCATTCTTATAGCTTCTTCAACAACTCTTTTCATTGCTCTTCTCTGAAGAACTCTTCTTTCTATCTGCCTCGCTACAGATTGAGCAACAAGCGATGCATCCAGCTCAGGCATTTTACATTCTCTTATATCAAGATAAATATTCTTGCCCAACATTACATTTAATGTTTCTCTTATTTTTTTTACTTCTTCTCCGCCCTTGCCTATAATCATTCCTGGTCTAGCTGTTTCAATTATAACCCTAATAGTTTCGGCAGTTCTTTCCACCTCAACTCTAGATATCCATGCATCATTAAATTCGGATTTAAAATATTTTCTAATACTAACATCTTCTTTCAAAGGCTCGGCAAATTTCTTACCGAAAAACCACCTTGAAGTCCAATCTTTATTAACCCCAACTCTAAATCCTATCGGATGTGTCTTTTGACCCATTATTGATCTCCTATTTTGTCAACAATTACTGTTATGTGAGAAGTTCTTCTTCTTATAATTGCGGCTCTTCCGAAAGACATTGGCCTATACCTTTTAAACTTTTGCCCTTCATCGATACTGATTAATTTAACATACAAATCTTCTTCTTTCAAATCCATCTCACCTGCTTTATTTAAATAATTACTAGCCGCGGTATGAATGCATTTTTTTAGAATTCTGGCTGGACCATGAGGCAGAAAGTCAAGGCGATTCTTTGCCTCAACAACTGATTTACCTTTAATATGAGAAATAAGTCTTCTGCTTTTCTTAGGGGATATTTTTATATTTCTTTGAATTGCCTTACCTTCCATTTCAAACCTCTATTTAACTACACAACTGCTTCTTTTTGTCCGCCGTGCTTAATAAATTTTCTAGTTGGAGCAAATTCACCAAGTTTACATCCTATCATTTCCCGCCTCACATAAACGGAAATAAAATCCTTCCCATTATGTACTGCAAGCGTATGGCCAACTAGAGCTTCTGTTATTGTCGAACTACGGCTGTATGTTTTTATAACTGGATCTCCGTCTTTCCATTTTTTTATCTTTTTCATCAATTTCGGATCAACATATTCTTCGACCATACTCTATATCCTCCTTCGTACCCTTCTTCTTTTAATAATATACTTAGAAGATTGCTTCTTAGGATTCCTCGTTCTATAACCCTTGGCCGGTACACCGCTAGGGGAAACAGGATGACGACCTCCTGACGATTTCCCTTCACCACCTCCAAGAGGATGATCAACGGGATTTTTAGCAACACCGCGAACTCTGGGCTTTTTACCCTTCCATCTGCTTCTTCCGGCTTTACCATCTGAAATAGAATCATGGGCAGTATTACTAACCCTTCCTACTGTAGCACTGCAAGAGGCAAGTATCAATCTAACTTCTCCTGAAGGTAATCTAACATGAGCATGCTTTCCTTCTATTGCAAGAATCTGAGCACCTGCACCTGCGCCTCTCACCAATATTCCGCCTCTGCCCGGTTCAAGCTCAATATTATGAATAAACGTACCAGGAGGAATTTCAGAAAGAGGCATAGAATTTCCCACCGATATAGGAGAACCTGAACCAGCCTGTATAACATCTCCTACATTTATTCCGTCGGGCGAAATGATATATCTTTTTTCTCCATCCTCGTAAGAAACAAGGGCTATCCAAGCCGATCTATTTGGATCATACTCGATAGATTTAATCCTACCTTTTATTTCAAATTTATTTCTTTTAAAATCTATTGCCCTATATTTCCTTCTTACTCTTCCACCTCTATGGTTAGAAGTTCTTCTCCCTTGAGCATTTCTTCCTCCTGTTCCGGGAAGATTCTTGCTTAGACTTTTTTCACTTGTTTTTTTTGTTATTCCCGAAAAATCCTGTCCTCTGTAATATCTGCTACCGGGAGTTACGGGACAATGTTTCTTTCCGCCCATTTATCTATGCTCCCTCAAACAACGGTATAGAATCTCCTTCGCGAAGAGAAACAACCGCTTTTTTCCAATTTTTTCTTTTACCCTTTAATCTTCCAACACCTCTAATCTTCCCTTTAATAATCATTGTATTAACATTTTCGACGTGAACTTTAAAAAGGTCTTCAACCGCTTTTTTAATCTGATGTTTGTTGCAATCTATAGACACCTCAAAAGTATACCTGCCTATAGACATAGAATCATTACCTCTTTCGGTTATAATTGGTCTAATAACAATATCTCTAGAATCTTTCATTTGAAAACCTCTAATAATTTACCTACAGATTCCTTCGTAACTACTATCCAATCATTGTGTAAAACCTGATAAACATTAACATCCTTTGCAGGCATAATATATAATCCGGATATATTTCTGCAGGACCTATAGAAATTTTTATCACCGCCATCATCAAGAATTAAGACTTTATTGCCGTAAATCCCTATCTTCTTTAAAGCCTTGGCTATGGATTTTGTTGAAGGCGCATCAAATTTTTCTTTATTAATAACTATAAATCGTCCATCAGATACTCTTTTAGAAATTGCTGTATTAAGTGCTTTTCTTTTAATTTTTTTATTAACTTTAAAATTATATTCGGTTCTTTTCGGACCAAAAGCAACGCCTCCGCCAACCCAAACAGGGTTTCTTCTTGTACCAACACGAGCTCTGCCTGTACCTTTCTGTCTCCATGGTTTTTTGCCGCTTCCGGCAACTTCACCCTTGGTTTTTGTCTTACTGTTATTCTGTCTTTGCTGATGAAGATGATCTACGACTGAATAATACACTGAATTTTCATCAACCTTAGATTCAAAAAGGTCTCCAGACACACTAATAGTTCCGTCTTCTTTTCCTGAATTATCATAACATTTAACTTTGACTGCCATTTTTTAACTATCACCCTTTTCTTTACTTTGTTCTTTATCTTCTTCTTTACCTTCTTCGTTTTTTACTTCTTCGTCTTCACCCGACGCTTCTTCTGTTTTTGTCTCTTCTTTTTCCTCTTCTTTCACTTCCTCTACTTTCTGCTCTTCTCCACTTTCACTTTTAACTTCATCAGTTTCTTTTTCTTCTGCTTTTTCTTCTGTTTTTTCTTCCTTCTTTTCTTCTTTTTTCTCAGCAGTTTCTTCTACTTTCTTTTCGGTACTTTTTTGCGTTTTTTCGACTGCTTCTTTAACTTCTTCTGTCTTTTTCTCTGTTTTTTCCGCTTTTACTTCTTTCTCTTCTGATTTCTTACTTTTTTCTTTTGTTCCCGCTTTCTTGCCTTCTCCTTTATCAGCTTTTTCTTTGGCTTTTTCTTCTGTCTTCTTTTCTTCTTCTACGACTTCTTTAGTTTCTTCCGCTTTCTCTTCTATTTTTTCCTGTTTTGCCTGAACTTTACTTTTTTCCGCCTGCTCCTTAGCCAATTCTTTCCTTGCAGAAACATCGATATTTTCACCTATTTTAATAAGAACAAATCCATTTCGACAACCCGGTATTGAACCTTTTACTACAACAAGTCCCTTTTCCTCGTCAAGAGTAATAACCTCAAGATTTTTTGCGGTAACCCTGTCATTTCCCATCCTACCTGGAAATTTTTTGCCTTTCAAGACCCTACCGGGATACGTTCCGGCTCCGGCTGTACCGGGAGCTCTATGAAAACGAGACCCGTGTGATCCGGGTCCCCCTGCAAAGCCCCATCTTTTAACTACACCCTGAAATCCCCTACCCTTACTCCATCCAACAACATCAATCCTGTCTCCTTTTTGCAGTAAAGACACAGGAATCTTCTCCCCAACTTCAAATGTCGACGTATCGGCAACCCTGAACTCTCTAATTATTTCAACTGGAGGAATTCCAGCCTTTTTGCATAAACCTAAAACGGGTTTCCTAACCCGTTTTTCCTTCTTCTCTCCAAAACCCATAATGTATGCCCTATAGCCGTCTCTTTCATCTGTCCTTCTATCTAAAACAAAACATGGAGATGCTTTTATAACAGTAACCGGAACGCTTTCGCCCCCCTCTGTAAAAATTCTTGTCATTCCCAACTTTCTTCCTATAAGCATCTCCAAACCCCTTTTCTAGTACTTAATTTCAACCTCGACCCTGGCGGGCAAATCCATCTTTGTTAAAGCTTCCATTGTCTGCTGGGAAGGTTTGTTTAAATCAATAAGCCTATTATGAACTCTAATTTCGAACTGTTCTCTGGATTTTTTATCCACATGAGGAGAACGAAGGACCGTATAAATTCTTCTTTTAGTCGGTAATGGCACCGGTCCTACTATCTCTGCTCCGGTTCTCTCGGCCACCTCCACAATTTCTTCTACAGAGTCATCAAGTATTTTATGGTCGTACGATTTCATTCTTATTCTAATGTGTTTAGCAGCCATTTAATTCTTTACTCCTGTATCGCAGTAACGACGCCAGCGCCGACAGTTCTTCCGCCTTCTCT
>CAZGHN010000023.1:0-21061 GCA_964525555.1 uncultured bacterium | reverse complement strand
CCTTCCGGTTTCAAAAGGATTGGAAGGATCACTTACATCTACTATGAGAAGTCCGACTGGATAACCTCCACCTACCCCATATGAAACATAAGCAAAATTACCTTCAACTTGTACAGCATTGGCTCTATTCGGAGTAAAATAAGAACTAACCCTGATAATAGAATCAGGGCTAGATATGTTTACTATTTCCAGTCTGCATGAATCAGAACCCGATTCATTTGCACCTATAGCCAGGTATGCAAGCGTATCTTCAATCCATATATCTGTAATAAAATAACTTCCATTCACGTCATAAAAACTGATTTCCGTAGGAGATGAAGGGTCGGCTACATTAACTGCGCATAAATATCCGTATACCACATAAGCAATCGTATCCTGAACCCACACATCTGTAGTAAAACCAGGAGTTAAAAATGCTCCCATAAAACTTGGAGAAGAAGAATCTGCCACATTGACTATAAGTAAACCCCCACTCAAACCATTCGTTACGTACGCAATTGTATCCTGAACCCACACGCCGTAAGTACCTGCTCCAAAACAACTAATTTCACTCATATTTGTGGGATCGGATATGTTTATTATACCGAGTCCTCCATCCGCAACATAAGCAATGTTATCCCTAATCCACACTTCATACATCCAATCCGCGGTTTGATAAAAGCCTATCTCGCGAGGGGAAAAAGGATCTGCAACGTTGATCACCCGCAACCCATCCTCCCTATTCGCTACAAATGCAAGAGTATCTCTTACTAAAATATAGAAGATAAAAACAGAAGGCAACCTTACTTCACCAACAAAAACCGGATTAGTTGAGTCTTTCACATTCAGTATTTTCATACTCTGTCCTACACCTATATATGCAAGAGTATCAACAACACACACGGAAAAACACGGACCGTTAAACCACCCTCCTACCAGCGTACAATTAAGTGAATCCGCTGCTCTTGTTTTTGAAGATAACAGGGATTCCTCACTTAACCCGTACATTATTGGACTTCTTTGCCCGGAAAAACCTTTAGAGCCAAGAACAAACAAAGATATACAAATGAATAATAAAATTACAAATAATTTCTTATTACTTCTCAAAAGAGACATACTCCCTCCTCATTAAAATTGTATGTTGTAAAAGAAAAATTAATAATAATAGTATAAAGTTATTCCACTTATAAGTCAAGAGTCTTTACAAATAGTAAATCAGTATATCGGTGAATTAGTAAATTGGTTAAAAAAAATAGGATTTGGGATTTATGAAGTATAGTCACTTGTCATTAGTCTTTAGTCACCAGTCAAAAAACTTTGTGTGCTTTGTGTGCTTTGTGTGAGATATTAGGTATTCGGTTTTTGGTTTTAGGTTTTAGTCAAAACAATAGAAGAAAATCCACAAGTTCTAAATGTTCTACATGTAAAAACTTAGAGGACATGGGTTGGGTTTTAAGCGACAGAATAATTTTTTTATCAGTGTTTATCCGTGTTAATCCGTGGCGAATTATTATTTTTTTTCTTCGTGTCTTTGTGCCTTCGTGTGAAATATTAGGTTTTAGCTTTTCGGTTTTAGGTTTTAGTAAAAACAATAATATTTTTTTTCTCTGTGTTCTCTGTGTCTCTGTGGCAAACCTTCAGTTTTTTTCAAGTTTTGATCTGATATCTTCCCAGTCTTTCAATGCGTTCTTGAAAATTCTATATCCCCTCAAAGCATCGACAAGCATTGCTTCCTCTTCGTAAAAAGGGATCCCTACAATCCTGGCTTTCTCGTAATTAAACGTAATATCAGCTCCTCTAAGCCCCATAAGACCTTTGTCAGTATGATATTGAATGGAAAGTAACATAACTTTAGCAAGCTCGACAGCGTCTTCCAAAGAATATTCGGCACCCACCATATCTTTCGGAGAATCACTTTCAAACTTTGGCGGGGTCACCGTAAATAGATATCCCGGCTGGTCCATTAGTTGGTAGCGGTTTGTAACACCAAAGGCGGGAACAAAAAACATCATTTTATCGATGGGTTTTTCTTTTTTGATTAATCCCACAAGAAAACTGGTAAACCGCTCATCGGACAGGACCTCCTTAGGAATCTGACTTACGTCTATACCGGGTTTCTTATCGATAGATACTTTACTTAAAATCTGCCACATTGGAAGATAATACAATCTCTTATTCTCAACTTCTTTCTGAGGTTTTACAAAAAGTACATGCACTTTTTTTAATTTATCCAGAACAACTTCGAATCCCGAACCGCAGTTCGTACAAAAATGAACAAGGTCGTCTTCTCCGCTTTCGATATCTTTTCCGCAATCCGGACAACGCAGCGGTATAAGTTTTATATCAGTCGTTCCCATACTGCAACCACCATAAAAGAAAAAAGGCAAAAAGAGCAAAAATAAAAGCAACCCCACCACCTACTAAAGAAGAAATAAACGAAACAACAATTCCAGACAAACCTATAATCCCATACAAGGCATTTAATCCCAGAAAAACTCTTTTACTCTCTTCTTGTTTCTTCTTTCCCTTATCCTTTACAAGAGCCTTCCCATCAACAGCATCAAAGGAATAGGTATAAAACTCTCCTCCGGATTTAACTCTTGCAAAAAAGATAGGATTAAAATAGACAATGGCTCTTTTCTTTATTGCTTTCAGGTAATATTCGAGCTCGGTAAAATCGCTATAATCCCGGAGAATTTCATCGATAAGCATCATAGAAGCTTTATCCATATACTCATTTATTGGTAAAGGCAAATCAAAGACATCTCCGTACCTGTGAAGCACTTCATCATCGAAAACTTCGAATCTTTTGCCTTCATTACTAACTCTTTTTATCCCATAACGATAAAATTCAGAAGGATCTAATTTGACTTCCAGAATCCTCCTTACCCTCTTCTTTACCCGCTTCCCTCCGATGATCCGGCTAGTGCTTACCGTATCAACATTCATACCTGAATCGGTATAAGTAGTATCTTTCACTACAACACCTTTTTTAAAACCACCCAACCAACCTATTATCTCGGAGGTAACCTTTATAAAAGGAACAAAAATCAGAGAAACATCGATAATCTGGACATTCATCCCGAATCTCTCTCGCAAAATACTTTTAGGATTATTTACTTTGGGTTTTGCGAATACTCTCGGAGCTCCGATTTTATTGGTTATCAAAAGACTGCTGCTGCAGAATTTACATTTAGTATTTGTGTAACCTTCTACGACATCGATTTCCGAACCACAATTCGGGCAGGAAAAAGCAATTACAGCAAGTGTATTCTCAGCCATTTTGTTTTCCTCTATCGTAGTACCATAATAAAAATGTTATAGCAGCCACTGAGATCAGTTTAAACGGTAAAACGGGAAAAAACAACGCTACTATCGTAACAACGCCAAAGGAAAGCAATGCAAAAGGATAATGGTTTTTTGCGTGATCTTTCTTTCCCGGAAGCTTATCGGAAAGAATATTTCCTCTTGCTCCATCAACATAGTAAACTGTACTGGCATCCTTTGCCGTAAAAAAAGGTAAATAAAGAAGTCCGAAAGATTCCAACTCCTTTTCATCATCTCCTATTTTCTCAAGCGCTTTCTCAATCGTGATATCGGGAGGGGAAACTTCCATTTCAAGCGTTATTCTGTCACCCTGGGGTATATAATCGTTAATTCCTATCAGGTTAGTTTTCTTTGCAGGTAGGAAGGTTGTTTCCCCCTCTTTTTGAATTCTATAAAAGGGGAAATATTCGAGATTCACTTTTAATTTCTTACCTGTTTGTTCATAAAGTAAATTCTCGGCTACCCGCTCATCGAGTGTCGGTTTTATAGATTCTTTTGTAAGAACTTTATCTTTTTCGTAATATAAACGAGTGTTACAATAAGGACACTTAACTACTTTATGTTCTATCCCTGTACTTATTACTGCGTCACATTGAGGACATCTGATTTCCATTAATCAGATTATTTATTGTTTTTCGCCGCACTCAGGACAGAATTTCGCATCAGCTGGCATTTCTTTACCGCACTTTGCGCAAAAAGTTTTTCCTTCAAACTTTGCCCCGCAACCAGGACAGAAATTTGCATTTGCGGGAACAGTCTCACCACATTTGGGACAAGCTTCTCCGGCTGTTTTTCCCTGTCCGGTAGCTTGCTGCATCATACCGGGTATCATAGCTCCCATACCAATGCCGGCTCCAACTCCAACTCCCGTTCCTGCAGCACCGCCTTCCTGGGAAGCCGCGTCGCGCAGCGCTTTTGCCGCCTGAAACTGCGTAAATTTATTCAAATCGCCTACAACGCCCATACCGGAACGCTCGTCAATCATTTTCTGTACTTCCGGCGGAGGCGTTATCGATCTTATATAGAAATCCCGCAGGTCTAACCCGTATTTGTCAAAATCCTCATAAATTCTGGACTTTGCGCCTGCGGAGAGCTCATCGTAATCCTTCGCAAGGTCGAATATTGTAGAATAATTTTCCCCCAGAAAATCAGTCAGCCTGGATATTATAACATTCTTGAAGAAACTTTCTACTTCATCTCTGTCTTTGATGTTTTCCGTACCTACAATCTTATTTATAAAAAGACGCGGGTCGGATACCTTATATGAGTATATTCCGTTTGACCGAATTCTTATCACCTTAAGCTCTTTATCTCTAAATGGAATAGGTTCCGAAGTACCCCATTTTGCGTTAGTGAAAACCTTATTATTAACGAAGTAGACCTCCGTACGGAAAGGACTCTTACCTTCAAAAGCGGCACCTACTAATTTCTTTAACAGAGGAAGGTTCGCGGTAGTAAGGGTATGTCTTCCCGGACCAAAAGTATCAAGAGCTCTTCCGTCCCGAAAGAAAACAGCCGATTGATTCTCTCGAACAACTAGCTGACTGCCCAGAGAAGTCTCGGCAGAACCCTGTTCGGGCACTCTATGAACTATCTGATTACCCTCATCATCTAAAAATTCGATAACTTCAAAAAAAATCGCCATTTTAATCCCCCTCTACTATTTTTGAACGTTTTTCGAGCAAATCAAACCCTGTCTCTATATTCTTTAATATTTCCGCAAGGTCGGTATCAACAGTAGTATTAGCCGTAAAAGTCTTAACCCACTCCATTAATTCCAAATCAGCGTTGTAAATTGAGCGAAGAATGTCCAATGAAATTTCCTTCTGGTCAAAAAAACCGCTATAGCCATAATTAGCATAACGTATCGAATCATCTAACTTTTCTAATTTTTTTCCAATCCTGGCAATTTCATCAAGAGGACTCAAATCCCCGGATTTCGTTACCAATTGACCTTTCTCATTCAGAACAATCTTAATAGCTTTCAGATTACCTGCTATTTTCTCCCTAAGCAGTTGGTCTGTCTCTCTTCTTTCCTCTTTCTTATAATAGCCCTTAAAACCAGGAATACTTTTAGCTATTTTATCTATCCAATTCTTAAAAGATTTCTCTTCGCTCATAATAAATCCATCCCAGATTTAGATTTTAAATTTCTGAGCTAATTCGTATATCCCGAGAGGAGCCTTCCAGTATTGCCCATTAATAGATTGAACTATCCCGATAATAGAAAAAACAACCATAGCTATATACCCCATAATAGCGAATATATTTATAATCGGGATAAAAGATAAAATCACAAGTCCAATCCAAACCACTATCATTGCCAGTCCCTGCTTTGCGTGATGCTTACAAAAAGAATTTTCAGGCTGTACCAGAAGAGGAATAAGAAGCAATATACCCAAGTATGACAACCATGCAATACTTTTTCCGTCATCTATATCCTTTTTACTTGCTTTTACTTTAGTTTTTTTATCTTCGTCACTCATTTTCCCTCCTTTTTTAGTTATAATGAGTATTTTCGTTTTTATTCAAAACAAATTTAAGAACTACCAAAATCTAATCCTCATAGATTAAGGGTAATATGGTTTCTACCCTTGAGCGGTCTTTAAACAAATTCTCAATATTTCTCAATTCACGCCCTATTTCATTTAACCTGAACTTAAAGAGAAAGAAAACATTTACGAGGATAAAGCCGTATAGGAGAATTTGTTTAAAGTCTAAAGCAAATCCCGTACGCTGTTTCTTAACAAAAGTCACTTTTTGTTGCTTCTTTTTTTTACCTCTTGTTTCAACTTTTTCAATAAGACCAATCTCAGAAAGTTTATATACTGAATTATAAGTCCTGAACTTGCCAATACCGGATATACCAACTAATTCAATTAATGTTATATCTTCTGTAATTTTATCCAGAACCGTTTGCTCATCCTCTCCAATATCAACTTCAATCTCGGCCTCTTCCTTTTTGTGAAGAGTAATATTCTCATCCGGCAACGCTTGTTCTATCAAAGGCCACTCATCTATTCTACGCATACCTTCCATAACAAGTGCATTCGGTTCCATTTCAACTGAAAAAGTGGAATGCTGATAAAGCTTCTTACCTGCCTCAAAGGAATACCTTCCAGTATTCCAGGTCAAAACCTCACATGTGGTTTCTTGAATTTTGAAGGCTATAATACCTTCAATATCCTCCTTCGATAAAAAATCTCCTTTTTCGACAATTTCTAGTAAGGACAAGCCAGCTTCTTTAGCCCTCTCCGTATATTTTTTAAACGCATCAGGAGAAATTAAACCAGTTCTTTGAACATATTCACTTATAGAATGAAAAAGCTGTTCTCCCTTGTGAAGAGCATCTGTAATTTTACCCATTTTGAATCCGAAATGAACTTCCTCTCTGCCTGATTTTAATTTAAGTACACCATCAGCTTCGTGTAAAGACAAGAACTGTAATATTTCAGGAACAGAAAATTCCTGTATACTACCTTCCATTTCCATGCGACTTTAACCTCCAGCTTGAAAACATTACCAACGAATAAAATATCACCAAAGAAATTTTAAAAATATTATTACCAATACTTGTCATATATTTTAAAGATTCTGCCGGTTCAGACAATAAAGAATTCAAAAAAATTAAGATAAATATTGCTGCGAAAAAACATATTATAACTCCCTCAAGAAGTTTATCTTTGTAAAAATGAGCACTACCTGGTATTAATAGACTCATCAACATATCGGTAAATTTATCAACCTTCAATGCTTTATCTGCAATACGTCTTTTTAATCTCTCTCGTATACTTTTGGAGTTCGTTAATGACAATTTCGTCGAACATACTTTACACAAATTTTCACCCTTTCTATCGGATAACATATAACTCTTGCAAATTGGACAGTAATGATTTTCTTCCTTTTTTAAAACCGCCATTACTATCATACAAGCCGAAATTATAATCATCAAATATAATTTTTTAGCTGCAATATTTTTAAATAAACCCCTTGGAACAAATACATACTTATATAGCCATCTTTCCGGGGGATATTTATATATAGGAGGTTCTTTTTTAGAAATATCAACTAATCTAAGACCGCTTCTCTCCATATGCTTTGTCGCTTCATCAAAATTAAGCTGGTCATAATACATCCTAATAATAGTAATATTCGCTATCTCACTCTTAGGATATAAAGCGACAACCTTTTCACATGTACTAAGTGCACTTGCAGTATCTCTTTCGGCATAATACACGGAACACAAATTTTCCCAATAATTAACATCTCTCCTCATATTATAACCTCTCTCAAAGAAATCTTTAGCCCCGTACAAATCTCCTTTTTTAGCTTGTTCGATACCTTTAATCGAATATCCATAAGGAGTTACTGGAGTATTAAGATTATACGAATAAGGATCAATACGAGCTTTAAACTCGTTAAATATGTAACTTCCCGGATGGAAATTATTGCTTATAACATATGAGTAAGAAATCAAAAAGGGAAGAATAAAAAGAACAACAGCAGATTTAATCAGGTTTTCTTTACTCATCTTTATCAGAGATAGTGCTACAATAATGAGAAATACAATTTGCAAAGGCAGCCATACGAACATAGCAAATAATATTGCCCCTATCCATAATCCACTAAAGTTGATTGTCCCTTGAATCCACTTTGTAATATATGCTAAAGCGAACACAATACTGGCACTGATTGTCGATATCAATATCCAGAAAGAAAATAGAATTAAAAACAAAATTAAGCTTTTAACAACAAAAACTTTATTATTAAGAAATTTGACAGACAAAAAATAACGCCATAAAGAACTAAAAACACCGCCGACATTTGGAAATCTTGATTTAGCATTCATTAATAGTATACGTCTATTTGAGGGATCAAGTTCTCTGGCAAAAATTAATTTTCTTCTACCCCTTTCCTTATCGCCATCTCTGAGGTCTTTGATTCCCGAGGTTAAGTACTCGTTTGCCAGGATAGAACTTATGTGGCCGTTATTATTTCTTACAATATTTATTAATTTTTTCTCAACAATTTCGCTTTCTTCAAAGAGATCATTTGAAAGCAAAAGGTGATCCAACTTAGAAAGACTTTGAAAAGACGAATCTACAATTAGAGAATCCTTAAACGTTTGTCTAAGAATATCTGCCGCAGATAAGCTTAAATTACCATTAAGTTCTCTGTCTATGAAATTTTGACTTATCAGAGATAAAGTAATTACGAAAAAGATCATTCTAACTCTATCTTTCTGAATTCAACCTCTAAACTTTTCTCCCATGCCTTTGATTGAACTACCTTTGCCTCAATTTTAAATGGACAAAGAATTCCTTCCTGGGAACGGAAATCAGAATAATTAACTATTATTTTATTTTCTCTGTAAAGAACAACCCGTGTAGGCTTTACATCGCGAGAAAAGAAAATTTCAACACCCTTTCCTGAAAGAAGCCATCCATCATCCATAGGAATCATCTCGGAATTATATAAAACCGGTATATCCCACATAAGAAATCGGTTTAATGAAGCATCCGGATTTTCTTCAAACATAGAGAGAACTTCTTTTTTTACCTGTTTCCCATCCTTATCTTTTATAGATACTGAATCTTCAGAAAAATAAAAAGAGCCTATTAGCATACCAAAAGAACCTAATAATTCACCCGTAAGAACCTTCTCGCTAACATTATATTCAAAAGAAAAATAAGAAGAAAAACGCTTATCCGGTTCTGATACGGTCATCTCTCCCGTACCACTTTTCTGGGATACTTTAGATTGCCAGGATTCAATATTAGCGAAAAGATCATCTTTAGATATTGTTTTTGTTACAACCTGCCTTGCACAATTAAAAAAACAGAATATTATTATGACAGATAGCGAAAAAATAAGCTTATTCATTGTCTTAAAATATATGAAATATAGAAAATAAGTCAAGTGGAATTCGGGTATAATGAAAGTTATTGCTAAAAACAAAAAAGCTAGTTTCGATTTTCATATTTTAGAAACTTACGAAGCAGGAATTGCATTAAAAGGCTCAGAGGTAAAGTCAATTCGACTCGGAAAAGTAAGTCTATCGGATTCATTCGCTCAGGTAGTAGATGGAGAGGTTTTTTTATTCAATATGCATGTCTCTCCGTATGAAAAATCTCACGAAGAATTAGATCCCAAAAGAGATAGAAAACTTCTTTTAAAAAAGAGCGAAATTAGAAAAATAGACGGGAAACTAAAAAATAAAGGATTGACATTAATCCCGCTTGAAGTATGTATAAAAAAAAACTTAATAAAAATTTCTTTGGCTATTGCAAAGGGAAAGAAAAAATACGAAAAAAGAGAAAAAATAATTGAAAGAGAACAAAGAAGGGAGATGAAAAAATATCTATGATTCTTTTTATACTTTCTTTAAGCATCAATTTATCCGGTAAGATATATACCTTACAGGAATATAAAATGGGGAAACACAAATATGTAAAGAGTCATACGATGCTTGAAGAAATGAATCTTTCCTACTATTGGGATCTTGGAACTCAAATCTTAACAGTGCAGAAAGAAAATATCGTTTCTTTTATGCCCGATAATCCTTTTATAAAAATAAATCAGGATGTTTACCAGTTAGAAGCGCCACCCCTGCGAAGAGGAGGAAAATTGTATGTCCCTGTTTCCTCTCTACCTCTTATCCTTGGTAGCCTTATGGATATGGAAGCCAAATTCAATGAAGGAATACTCGACGTAGGAACTAAAGTAAATATTTTTAAAACCTCCTGGGAAGTTAATCCCTCAACAACAATCTTTAAAATTGATTGCTCTCCAACCTTAAAACATCTTTTCAATAAAGTTAAAGGTGAATGGGTATTAGTATTGTTCGATCCCATATATAATAAAAACACACTTGAGCTCTCTCCTAAAGGATTAATTGAAGATATTAAATTTGAACAAGGCGAAGGCTTCGTAAAGTTTCGTTTTAAAGTAAAAAAAGACCTTGCAATGGATGCGGTAAGAAACGGTAAGAGTCTAAATATTAAAGTAAAAACTTTTGTAGAAAGAACCATAAAAACGATAGTAATTGATCCGGGCCATGGAGGAGAAGACCCCGGAGCAGTTTACAGAAACGTCCGCGAAAAAGATATTGTTTTAAAAGCATCAAAGAAAATAGCCGCAAAACTGACTAAAAGTGGTTTTGATGTAATAATGACAAGAGTAGACGATGTCTTCATACCCTTAAAAGATAGAACTAAAATTGCGGATTCTGCAAAAGCAGATCTCTTCGTCTCTATACACTGTAATGCAGCACCACACAAAAGAGCAATGAACGGAGCCGAAACTTATTTTCTTTCCGCTGCAAGGAGCGATTGGGCAAGGACTGTGGAAGCGACTGAAAACTCGGCAATCAGGTTTGAAGCAAAAGAGGGATCGAGTTTATCAGAACTTGATTATATATTGAATGATTTAGCCCAAACCCAATTTCTTGAAGAATCTCAGCAGGCAGGTATTAATATTCAGGAAAGCATGATACAAAAATGTAACCTTTACAATCGCGGATTAAAACAGGCAAACTTTTATGTTCTCCGATTGAATTATATGCCCGCCGTCTTAGTCGAAATTGCATTTTTAACACATTCTGGGGACAGAAAAAGATTGCTTGACGACAATTTTCTAGAGGATGTAACGGATGCTATTGTAGAAGGAATTAAATCTTATGCAAAATCAAAAACATAAGAAATGTTCCATTGGCGTTTTCGATTCGGGAATTGGAGGCCTTACTGTTGTCAGGGAAATACGAAAAAGATTACCGGAGGAATCGATCGTATACTTTGGAGACAGCGCCAGAGTCCCCTACGGGACAAAATCCAGGGAAACAATATTACGTTTTGCAGAAGAAGACATAAGATTTCTCCAAAGTTTTGACGTCAAGGTTATAGTATCTGCTTGTTTTTCTGTCTCTTCTAATGCTCTGGAAGAATTAAAAAAGATATTTCCAATTCCCATATTAGGAATGATCGAACCGGGAGTTAACGCCCTTGAAAATAAGACTTATAAAAGAGTTGGCGTAATTGGAACAAACGCAACTATCGAAAGTGGGGCATTTGAAAAAAAACTTAAAGATAGATTTAAAGATATCGATATTTACTCACAAGCCTGTCCGCTTTTTGTCCCTCTGGCAGAGGAAGGATGGACAAAAGGCGAAATTCCTAAACTTGTAGTAAAACAATATCTTTCTGATTTAAAAAATAAGAAAATAGACGCCTTAATACTCGGATGCACCCATTACCCTTTACTTCATTCAGTAATAGAATCCTTCCTGGAAGATAAGGTAAAAATAATCGAACCCGGAAAAGAAGTAGCCTTTCAACTTGAAAAATTCCTGGAGGATAATGTTTTAAGAACCTCAGGAAAAGGATCTCTTAAGATATTTCTCTCCGATATACCGAGAAATTTTGAAAGAACAGTAGTGAAGTTTCTGGGGGAAAAACCCGGAGAGATCCAGCTGGTAAATTTGAAAGACTAAATATTAACCACAAAGAACACAAAGACCACAAAGCCCCACACACACCCAGAGAATTGGACGCAGATGAACGCAGATTTTTAGGATTTTTTGTTTTAACTAAAACCTAAGACCTAAAAACCTAAAAACTCATACATAAAACAACCTTATAAAAAGACATAAAGCAATGCATACTCTTTTTCTTTATCTTGTTTTTACGAAATTCCAATCCCCAAAATCTAATTTGCAGATATACAGATATATATTCTTGACATCAGTAAATTTTATAATATAATACAATTATATAATTTTATACGATTTAAATCATAGGTAACAAGGCATTAAAAATACTTGATAGTATGAACAATAAAAATAAACGGGAAATCATTGGGGGGTATTAGAATAAATTGGAAAACCATCCTAAAGTAAGAATAAATCCAAAAAATAAAAACAAGGAGGAAGGTGTGAAAAAAATAAGCACGACTTCAATTATTTTAAACCTTAAAAACATTTTCAAAGGTAAGCCTCAAAAATTATCTCTGACAATCTGCTTGATTTTTCTACTTATTGTGTCATGGAGCTCTCCGCAAAACGTTATGGCTAAAGAGCGAATCGGAGTTCGACAGTTAAATGTCTCAGCACAGCAAAAAACTTCTATTACTCGACATTTTTATTTAAAAGGGAGGACTCGCGAGATAGTAGAGTTTGAGGTAACTAATACCGGAGAGATCGAAGCAAAAGCTGAATGGGCTGGGACGGCAAAAACCATCGCCTTAATTCTCAACGGCCCTGGGCAGGTGCAGTATTACGCTCGTGAAGATGGCAAAAGCCCCTTGACGTTAACCTACGAGGTGCCGCATAATATTTTATCTTTGGGAAAGAAATGGAAGATCTCTGTGGTCAATTTTAACTCCGGTAAAACAGCTCAGGGTAAAGTTCTAGTTACCTATCCGGAAACACCCAAAAGCGCCGAACTCATAAAACCTGTAGAAACCGAAGCTGATAAGCCTGTAACAAAACCGTCAAAAGGAAAACAATCCCTTACAGTCAAGCATTATGAAATTCAAGCTTCGAAAGGATTCACAACTCAACAGCTAAAAGAGATTAAAATAGAACTTGAAGCACAAAAAATTGAACATACAAAAGTCAAGATAGAAAACAGACTTAAAGAAATCGCTCCAAAGAACCCTCTGGTAAAAATTGTAGTCCCACTTATGTATAAACGTATGGAGGAGAAATCTCAAAAACCTCTAATAAAAAGACGGACCAACACCAGCCCTCATCTCCAGACAATAGTACAAGCTTACAAGAGTCTCTCTCCCGAAACTACGAGTCAGTACTTCCATCCCCGATATGCGAAACTCAAAGCGGGACAGAAAATCGATAATTTACAGTTAGGAAAGGATATACTCGAGGCTATGAGACCGAATTATAAAAGACAGATCAAGCAGATTGTAAGGAATTCAGTTTCTGCCGACTCTCCGAAATTTCAATGGAATGCTAACAAAACTCGGAAAATGGAACTCAAGAAAATTGACCGTCCCAAAATAAAGGGCAGTCACTACCAAATAAAAAAGCTCGACATGTTAGTCAACAAACTAAAAACAACACCCACACAAGTTAATATTGACGAATTGAGAGAATTTGTTCAAGCTCAAGGATTCGATTTAGAGGATACATATAACAACGAGATTCATCAGGTCGTTGCCGACGAGCTAAATGAGGATCTTGAGTGGATCCCCAACCTCAATGGAGATCATTCCGTTCGTAATTACTACAAATACGAGATAAATCTCGATTGGTTCTATTGTGTTGACCAGAACGAAAGAACCTGTGTTTCGATTCCGTTTGTAGGGACGGAATGTTCCGATGATGAGCCATACTGGCACCTGAGTTCTACAATACCCCGCTACGATCCTGACGATCCCGATCAGATACACAGGCTTCATGAAGGACAATTATATAGGGTGTTTAGTCGTGTCACTGGCACCTATGATGATGTAAATAACGGGGAAACCCGTAGATTTCGGTCGCAACATCGCTCGCTTTTACACAACAACATATATAACACGAGTACAACTTACACTATCGCTCTTTGGGAAGAAGATTGGAGCAAGGCAGAGGTTAGAGATGCTATTAATGATGCTATCGAGGATTTAAGAGACGAGTTGATTGAAACAGTTAAAGAGGCTGTTATGGATGCTATAAAGGAAGCCGTTTATGAGAGTCTCATGGAAACTTTACCGGATGAACTTAGGGGGGTTTTACAACTCTTTTTTGAAGGACAAATAAGCTTCTCTTCTCTTATGGATGCAGTTCAGAATGTAATGGGTGGAGTAGATATCGGTATGATTGCACTACAATTGATATTCTCAGGAGAAAGTATAACAGATATTATTACGAGTTTAGGAGGAGCCTGTCCGGAAATCACCATCGCACTCATTGCTATAAAAGTCGCAGGACCTATTGTTATAGACCTCTTTGAGGGAGACTTCCAGGATGCCTTTCAAGGATTGCTTGAACTACCACTAACACTTTTTGAATACATTATAGATTTCTTCACAGATATAGTCGAATTTTTTGAAAATCTAATGGCAATTATCGATCCGGACGACCACATCCAAACCCGTTCAGTAACAATTGAAGGTTCCTTTGATAATATCTTCCAGGATGCTCAGTGGGGAGATTACTATTCCAGTGACAATGTTGGAGGGATACCCAGTGGATGTGGCCCTAACAGCGACAATTCTTCTCTTGTAAGAGGAAGGAGGTACGTACAGCCAGTTCTTCGTTTTGAAGGAGCAGATGCCAAGTATCGCGCCTACTATAATGTGAAACGAATACTTGTTGGAGGAAGAGAGACCTTTGGCTATACTGCAAGAGTTTGTCCGGATCCGACATGGAATCAGACAAGAACTTATACTGCCAAGTCAAGAACTTACAGCAAAAAAATAAAGGTTTCCTACTGCACTCTAAATACAAATGGTACTCCCCTGATTGTCTTGTCCAAAATAGGCGGAGGTGCAGGCGGTTCAAATCTGGGTTTGCCGGGATCCGAAAACGAATTCTTCGTAGATGTTGTACCGGGAGCAGAATACCGGCTGACTATTACTAACCTTTTCGGGACAGGGAATCTTTACGGTTACGTTACTATCGAGGAGGAATAAGTTTCTGAATCTGTACCATTGTCTCTCATAACTTCTTGAGATTAAGTAATTGGGGGGCGGCAAATAAGAGTTTTATGAAAGAAATTCCTCAAGAGGGTTCTCTAAAAAGTCTTTTCATCTTTCGATTAACAATATAATCTAACCCGGAAAAGAAGCTGTAATATTTTTGGAAAAATTTTTAGATGATAGTAGTTTAAGAAACAACTACTTTTTCGATTCCGCCTGGTCATATACTTCCAACGGTCTAAGCTCCTCAAATTCTTTGGTTTTTCCTACAATAAATTTTCTTATGTCGAAACAAAGATGGCATTTCGAAATATACCCTTCCTTTATTTCTTTATAGTTAAACTCTGATTTCCCTAAATCATAAAGATTCTTTATATCAGTCGTCAGTGCTTTAAGAATCGGATAGTTATTTAAATTTATTCCACCCGAAATAGAGTCCATATTTCGTGCATCGCCAAGTGAAATTCCGCTACAAAATCCTGGTATGTAGTTATAATAATTATCGATATGAACGTGCCAGTCTCTCGTCATTTCGTCGATACATGAGATCCCAAAAAATTTCTTGGCAGGATATCTCATAAACAAAGGTTTCAGTGCATAACAAACCCTGCCCATTGGCAATAACTCAATAAAATTCAGATAATAAGAGTAATGTGTAAGATAGTCCTGAAGAGGTAAAGTACCTTTTATGCCAAGCTTTCTGAATTGCTCATAGAAAAATTGCTGATAAACAATCACATTTTTTCCGAAAAATTCTCTACCTATTCTAACAGCTCTCTCCGTCTTTTCAAAGGGTATCTGGTCAAGTAGAAAAGGATTTACACTAATTAGAACACCAAGAAGTCCTGCATCCTTCAGAGCTTTGAATTTCTCCCTCACAGAATTATCATCTTTAGCCCAGAAACAATTTGTTTCAACAAATATTGAAGGGATATGAAGCTTATGTGCAATTTTTGTCATCTCAAATAATAAATCAAAGTTAAGAAAAGGTTCTCCACCAGTCAGATGAATACCAGAATTTACGCCTATTGCTTCATTGCCATAGTGACTCCCAAGAATACTTTCCGAAAGAAGGTTAAGGATTTTTTCTGCTTCTTCTTCAGACATCCAGTTAGCATCACAGCGTGGAGAGGAAAAATAAATGCAGTGTTTACATTCGCTGCTGCACTTGTAGGACAGAAGTATTCCGGCTGAAACAGGCTTTGGTAATATCAATTTATCCAAAGATTTATTCTCCATAATCTCAATATATCCAAAGCATACATACTGTCAAGAAACCCCCTCACTATCCCCTATTTTTAATCACAGAGAGACACAGAGAGCACAGAGTTTTTATAGTTTTTTAGCTAAAAGCGAAAGGCTAAAAGCTAGTAGCTACGTTAAAAAACAAATCCCACGATTATCACGAATGTTTTTTACTATAACCTATACCCTAAATACTATACCCTTAATAATTCACACAAAGGGACAAAGAACACAAAGACCAGCCCCCAAAACAGGTTTACTGTTCTACTGATTTAAAGTGTCTTTTTTACGTTTTCTGCTTTTGGTCCTTTTTCGCCCTGGACGAGATCAAATTCGACCTTATCTCCTTCGCTAAGAGTTACAAGACCGCCTGTAAGTGCTGAGGAATGTACAAAAACGTCGTCTTTGCCTTCTACTTCAATAAATCCGAAACTTTTCATGTCATTGAACCATTTTACTTTACCTTTTTCCATAACTAAAACCTCCTATAAGTTTTAAAAATTTAAATTTAAAGAATTTCGATTAATTCTATTTCAAAGTTAAGATTTTTACCAGCGAGGGGATGATTCGCGTCCAAAATTACTTCGGATTCTGAAACGCCGGTTACTGTAACTGTGAAAGGTTCATGTTTCTCTGATTCTAATCGTAATTGTTGTCCTACCTGTGGATTTAAATCTTCCGGTAAGTTTTTTCTGTCCACTTTCATAACTAATTCTTCTCGCCGTTCTCCGTAAGCTTCTTTTGGCGGTATTTCAACAGATTTAGTCTCGCCCGGACTCATACCGATTACCGCCTGTTCAAAACCGGGAAGTACCTCTCCGGCATTTAGTTTGAATTCAATCGGTTTCATGTCTTTTGTGTTTTCTACAACAGTCTTATTATCTATAGTTAAAGAATAATTAACTTTAACGCTATCTCCTTCTTTTACTTTCGCCATTATTATTCTCCCGTTTATTATTTGGATGCACAGAAATTTTTTCCAAAGGGATTTCCTATCAATTCTATCAATTTCAAATTAACTGAAATACACCAATCCCTTAAAGCGATTCCAGAATAATTAGGGACATTTAAAGTAGACACTATTTGAGTATAAGCTACATTAATTTTACGGCCCTACAACTGTAGGGTAAGTTATTTTATCTATTTGTCAACCCATTCCCCCAAATCACCTCACACAGAGCACACAGGATTTAAACTGTTGATCTGTGGGGCTGTTAGTCCGTTGGACAGTTAAAAAACACACCAACGCACTAACCCACTAACTCTTTTAATGCTTGACATAAAAATTAAAAATTGCATATTATTTTTGGGAATAAGTATCTAATGATAAGAGAATGTAAATTTGATGATTTTAAAGCAATCTACGAAATAATTAACGATTCCGCTAAAGCTTATGGTGGAGTTATACCGGAAGATTGCTATCATAAGCCTTACATGGATAAGGATCACCTTAGAGGCGAAATCGCAAGCGGAGTTAACTTTTTCGGATTCGAAGAAAAAGGGAAACTTTTCGGGGTAATGGGAATTCAAGATGTCCTTGATGTTACTTTAATCAGACACGCTTACGTCCTAACCGCAGAAAGAAATAAAGGAATTGGAAGTAAACTTCTTAATTTTCTAAAGACTAAATCCGAAAAGTCAGTTTTAGTCGGAACCTGGTCTGCTGCAAAATGGGCAATAGGTTTTTACGAGAAACACGGCTTTAAATTAGTTACAAAAGAAGAAAAGGATATGCTGCTAAGAAAATATTGGGGTATATCAGACAGGCAAATAGAAACTTCTGTAGTTCTTGTTGATGATAAATACCATTCAAAATTCAAAAATTAAATATTAAAAAGTAAAATTACAAATCAAAATTTAAATTCATCCTTTTCTCTAACCGGAAAGCCTAAAGAATTATTCGTGCTATTCGTGTGATTTGTTGTTAAACTAAGCTTTTAGCTCTTCGCCTTTAGCTGTTAGCAAAAATAATTTTGAACTTTGTGTTCTTTGTGGCTTTGTGTGAGAATATCTTTTAGGGGTAGGATGGGATTCTGTATTCTGACTACTGGCTTCTGACTTCTTTTTTTATTTCTTTTTTTATTTCTTTTTTTTCTTCTTCAATTCCTTAAGTATCTCGGAGAGTAATTTATTACTTTTTTGTGCTAATTTGTAGGTTTTTTCTACAAATTCCGCTTCTTTTAAGCTTAAATCACGAGCAAAATCTAAGTATCTTTTGTTTTTCTTCTGTACATTAAACACAATTATAAAAATGACAACAATAAAAATCAAAAACAGAAAAGGAAGATAATTCAAAATATCCATAAAAAATCCCGAAGGGATTTTTTCTCTTGCTTTAGCATAATAATCTTTGGCTGACAGCCATTCTTCGTTTTCTTTATCGTAATAAAGAACATTATTCTGAATCCAGGAAGAATAACTATAGGAATATTTATCCAAAAAATCTTCCGGCAAATCAAGAAGTTCAACTTCCACTATACCCATAATAAAACCACCTTCAAAACCCGATACTTGCTCATCTATAGTCAGATTAAGCACCCTCAACTCTCCATTAAAAGGAAATCGGTCTGTTTTGAAGCGGTAACGATCAGAAGAAAGCTTTTTAAAAACAAGGGTCTTTGAATCGTTTTTTTGAAAGTCTTCCCAGGCGGAAAGAAGAGACTCTTCCGTAGGAGCAGCAAGCAAAACTACAGGGAGAAATATTAAGAAAATACCTACAATCGAAAAAATTCTAAAGCACTTTAAATTCATTACATTTCCCCCTTTATTATATGTTTAATTTTTATTTCTCTACTATAATTATTTATCACTCTTTGTTTTTCATTATAATTAAAAATACACTTACTGTCAAGCTACTCCACAACGACTTTCTTCGCCCACAAACAACACAGAGATTCTTAGCTGTTTAAACCTATCCACACCTCAAAAAAATATTCTCACACAGAGACACGAAGAACACAGAGTTTTTTAAACTCGAAACCATGTTCCACAAAGACCACAAAGATTCTTGTTGTTTTAATTCAACATTCATAATTCAAAATTCTTAATTCTTGGCTCACGACTCAAGACTAAATACCCCCTTGACAAATACTGACAATATCATAAACTAATAGTAATAAAATTTATTACTTATAGTTCAAGGATCGATAAGAATGGACAAAGAAAAGGATTTTATTTTTAGTTTATATGAATCTAAGGCTACCGTTTTCACGGTAAACGAGATAGCTTTGCTTTTAGGGAGTTTAAACCGTGATAATTTAAAGGCTAAGATAAATTATTATGTGAAAACCGGTAAGTTATTGAATTTGAGAAAAGGTATTTACGCAAAAAGAGATTATAATCCTTTAGAACTCGCGGTGAAGATTTATACTCCTTCTTATATCAGTCTGGAAACAGTTCTGGAGCGTGAGGGTGTTATTTTCCAGAAATACGAAACTATCTTTGCTGTTTCGTATTTAAGCAGAAAGATTGTAGTCGATAATCGTGAAATTCGGTATCGCAGGATTAGAGAAGATATATTACTAGACAAAGATGGCGTAACCTTGGAAGGAGGATACGCAATAGCTACAAAGGAAAGAGCTTTTCTTGATGTTTTGTATCTATATAAAGATTATTATTTCGATAATACTGATATACTGGATAAAGATATTATCTTAAATATGGCGAGTGTTTACAGGTCGAAAACTTTGAATGAAAAAATAAAGGATATTATATAGTATGTTTGACATTCAAAATCACAAATATGTACTTGTTCAGATTTTAAAAGATATCTATTCGGACAGGGAGATCGCTTCCGTTATAGGATTTAAAGGCGGTACTGCTGCTTATCTCTTTTATAGTTTGCCAAGATTTTCCGTCGATCTCGATTTTAATCTTTTGAAACCCGATAGGAAAGACTTAGTTTTTGAAAAAATGCAAGACATTCTTAAGGATTACGGCAATATTAAAATCGCGAGAGAAAAAAGATATACGATATTTTTTCTTTTATCGTACGGAGAGAAATCCAAGAACATAAAGGTAGAGATTTCTAAGAGAGAATTCCCCGACAATTATGAAGTAAAAAATTATCTCGGAATTCCGATGCTGGTAATGGTAAGAAAAGATATTTTCGCCCATAAACTTGTTGCTCTTTTGGATAGAAGAGGCTTCGCTAACAGAGATCTTTTTGATTTATGGTTTTTCTTTAAAAACAACTGGCAGATTAATAAGGAAATTGTGGAATTGAGAACAAAAAAGAAATTCAAGGATTATCTTAAAGATTGTATCAAACAGGTAAAGGGAGTAAATGAAACTTATATATTGCAGGGACTTGGCGAAGTTCTGGACGCACAGCAAAGGAAATGGGTAAAAAATAGTCTTAAAAAAGACCTGATATTTTTAATGCGGAACTACCCTATTTAACTAAAATATTCACCACAGAGGGCACAGAGATTTTAAATCGTTAGGTTGTTAGGCCGTTAGGTCGTTAGGTGGTTTAAAAAATCCGAACCCACGATCCAACGAACCAACAAATTCTGACAGGATTAACACAGATTTAAAAGGATTTTTTGTCACAATTCAACCATTCAACTTAGATTCGAAGAATCTATAGATTTGTCAAGTGTCTAGATTTGACCCCAATTATACAGATAATTTCCCGGAACTATTTTGAAGAATCAGATGATAATGATTATCCATTAAACAATAAGCCAACATTCTTATCTTCATCTTTTTTGATTTCTCATCCAGAAGATAAAGAAAATCATATTTAGCCTTATCTCCAGAAAAGATATTCTTACCCTCTATATGGTATGGGGACGGTGCTTGACATTGTGACACTTAAGTTTTCCTCCTTTAGTCCGGATTTTTCGATGCTCTTTTGTATAATTGTCCC
>CAZGHN010000022.1:0-23507 GCA_964525555.1 uncultured bacterium | reverse complement strand
AATCGAGTCTCCGTGGGATTTTCTTTTTAGAAGAAGCCGATCTGCAGCTTGAAGAAATATGAGTTTATAAAGGGATCAACTGCCCTTTGTTATAGATATAAATTGTACAATAAAGGAGTGATATATGAATTCTGAAACCCAGAACATATCTCTGAAGGAGAGGATTGGCTATGCAGTAGGTGATACTGCATCGAATTTATTTTTCCAAACGTTTATTCTATTTATAACGATTTTCTATACGGATGTTTTTGGCATCTCTGCCAAGGCAGTCGGGACTATGTTCCTTATCACTAAAATATGGGATGCTGTAAATGACCCGATGATGGGTATGATTGCCGACCGTACTGAGACTCGATGGGGAAAGTTCCGACCCTATATACTCTGGTTTGCTATACCTTTTGGTATTGTCGGAGTTTTAACTTTTACGACACCTAATCTCAGTACGGGTGGGAAGCTCATTTACGCTTATATTACATATACGTTGTTAATGATGCTTTACACAATTGTAAATGTCCCTTATTCGGCTTTGATGGGTGTAATAACATCCAATGCGAGAGTAAGAACGATCGTCTCTCAATTTCGTTTTGTAGCCGCTTTTTTTGGCGGACTTATTGTTCAGTACTCAGCTTTACGGATGGTACAGAGGTTTGGAGCGGGAAACGATGCGCTTGGCTGGAATCGGGCAATGATTGTTCTTTCTTCTTTGGCTGTTATTCTTTTATTCATTACTTTTGCAACCACGAGAGAGCGGGTCAAACCTCCTAAGGGTCAGAAAACCCCTTTAAAGGACGATTTACGCGATTTATCTAAAAATAAACCGTGGTTAATGATAGGCGGTGCGACCGTATTTCAGCTTATGTATATTCTTATTCGAACCGGCTGCATAATTTACTATTTTACGTATTTTGTACAGGACCAGGAAGTGATGCTTTTTGGGAGGCTATACAGTTTTTCTTATCAAAGTATGGTATCTTTCTTTTTTATGTCCGGATCGGTTATGACTATACTTGGATCTGTTCTTGCGAGCTGGTTTAGCAAGGTCTTGGGTAAGAAAAATACATATGCTGGATTCTTAGGTGCCAGCGGTATATTCGCAGCCTGTTTCTTCTTTTTAGCTCCCAATGATATCATTTTAATGTTTATATTTCAGTTTCTTGTATCTTTTGCGTTGGGTCCTGTGTCGGTTTTGCAATGGGCTATGTATACGGATACAGCCGATTATTCGGAATTAGAGACAGGCCGACGTGCCACGGGGTTAGTTATGTCTGCTTCTCTGTTTGCACTTAAGCTCGGTGTAGCACTGGGTGCCTCCATTTTAGCCTGGATCTTAGCTGGGTATGGTTATGTGCCGAATGTACAGCAGACCGCAACTTCGCTTCTGGGTATAAGAATGGCGATGAGTATTTACGCTGCTATTCCCGCTATAATCGGCGCTGGGATTATGTTCTTCTATCCTTTGACTAACCAGCGAATGGTTGAGATTGAAAAGGAATTAAACGCCAGACGTAAATTAGATAAGGCTTAATATAAGATAATAATAGATTTTTTTTAGTTAAATAAAAGTTATTTATTAAAAGGCTTAAAGTTTATTGGAAATAGGGCAGTGATTTGCTCCGGTAAGCCGATTGTTTGTTGGGGCTGTTTATTTATAAGAATTAAGCAGCACTAAAAACCCCGATTTAAAAAGGAGTAATATATGATTAATTCTATAGCAGCGAAATTGTCTATAAAGGAAAAAGTAGGATTCGGTATCGGTGATGTTGCTTTTAACTTCTATTTTCAGATGTATCTCGTTTATATGCTGTACTTCTATACCGATGTGTTTGGTATAACTGCCGCGGTCGTCGGGACCATGTTTCTGGTTTCACGTGTATGGGATGCGGTAAATGATCCGTTGATGGCTACCCTGGCTGACCGAACCAATACTCGCTGGGGAAAATTCCGTCCCTGGATATTGTCCGCCGCTTTTCCCTTTGCTATATTCGGTGTATTAGCTTTTACAACTTTGGACTTAAGCACGGTCGGTAAAATTGTTTGGGCTTATGTAACCTATAATTTGCTTATGATGTCTTATACTGCAGGTAACGTTCCTTATTCGTCTTTAATGGGGGTAATGACTCCGGATTCTGGGGAGAGAGTTTTACTTAATCAAATACGTTTTATCTTAACAATTGGGGCGATGCTTATAGTACAGGGATTAACCTTACCTCTTGTGGGGAAACTCGGTGGAGGTAACGACGCGAAAGGTTTTATGCTCACCATGGTATTTTACTCTTCCATGGTTATTGTGCTTTTAATCATAACCTTTTTTACAACGAAAGAAAGAATAAAACCCGAGCCCGGTCAAAAGACTTCAGTAAAGCAGGATCTTTCTGATCTTATTAAGAACCGTCCATGGGTTATTTTGTTTATTATGACTGTTTTTATATTCGTTTATTGGTCTTTAAAGGGCAGTATCGGATTATATTACACTAAATATTTTGTGGACCATGAGAGTCTTAGGAGTTTCCTGCAGAACTTTGGCCTTGCTAAGAGTCCGGACTCGGATGTTGTGAAAGTTGGATTTGCTTTTTTTAGTTCTTCCGGAGTTGCAATCATGGCAATTGGTATTCTATTTGCAAAACTTCTCGCTGTTAGATTTGGGAAAAGAGATGTATTTAAGGTTTGTCTCTTTTTGGCGGCGGGTTCTACACTCATGTACGTGTTTTTAAAGCCGGAGCAGATTTTCTGGCAATATTTCTTTAACCTTCTTATTCAGTTCACCTATGGTGTAACAATGCCTTTGCTCTGGGCTATGGTCGCAGATGTTGCCGATTATACCGAGTGGAAGACTCACCGGAGGGCTACAGCTATGACCTTTGCAGGTATTTTGTTCGCTCTTAAATTAGGTCTTAGCCTCGGGGGAACGATTGCAGCAAAGCTTCTTAGTTTTTATGGCTATGTTGCAAATGTAGAACAAACTGCAGCAACATTAAAAGGTATTCGCTATATGATGAGTGTTTATCCTGCTATTTTATTCTTTATCGGTGTAGGCGTACTTTTCTTTTATGAAATAGGTAGGAGAACTGAAAAGGAAATGGAGATAGAGTTAATAGAAAGGCGTAAACAGTACGAATCGGCTTAGTTTGGATTGAGGAGTATTAAAGTAAGATAGAAATAGGAAAAGATTTGAAAGCGTTGAAGTTAGAAGTTTTTTTATCAGTAACTCTTGCTTTGGCCTGTATGTTTAATTGTACTAAATACAGTACTATTCAAGAGCAACAGGATATCCATGAACCGAAATTAAAAGATGTATATAAAGGGGATTTTTATATTGGAACGGGTCTGGATAGTACGCAAATTTATGGTGGCGATCAGAAAGCATTTGCAATAATGAAAGAACAGTTCAATGCAATTACGGCTGAAAACGCTATGAAATGGCAGAAATTGCAGCCTGAATCTGGAAGGTATTATTTTACAGTTGCGGATAGTTTCGTCAGTCTGGGTGAAAAAAATCAGATGTACATTGTCGGACATGTCTTAATCTGGCACCATCAGACACCCCGGTGGGTTTTTCATGATTCTTCCGGAAATCTGGTAGACAGGGAAACTCTTCTTGCACGTATTCGAGATCATATTCATACTGTAGTAGGCCGTTATAAGGGTCGAGTAAACTCGTGGGATGTCGTTAATGAGGCTATCGGCGATAACGGAGAATGGAGAGAAAATCTCTGGTATCAAATTGTAGGAAAGGATTACGTGCAGAAAGCTTTCGAATTTGCACGTGAAGCTGATCCGGACGCGAAACTTCTTTACAATGATTATTCTCTTACTAATGGCCTTAAAAGGAATACTGTAATAGAGATGGTTCGCGATTTGCAAGGCAAGGGGGTAAAGATTGATGAGATTGGCATGCAGGGGCACTATCATCTGGATTACCCTCATCCTGATTCACTTGAAAAAAGTATTGTAGAATTTTCTAAGCTCGGAGTAAAAGTAGCTATTACGGAACATGAAATAAATGTTCTGCCGAGGCCGGACAAACGGCAGCTCGGTGCGGATATTGCTCTTTCTTACGAGATGCAGAAGAGATATAATCCATTTACTGAATTTTTTCCTGATTCTATGCAGCAGAAATTAGCCGATAGGTACGTTGATTATTTTAAAGTCCTCTTAAAACATAAAGATAAAGTTAGCAGGGTAACTGTATGGGGTATTCACGATGGGCAATCCTGGACAAATTTTTGGCCGATTAGAGGCAGGACTAACTATCCTTTGCTTTTTGATCGGGAATACCAGCCAAAAGCAGCATTTGATGCGTTGATCGAAGTTGGCAAAAAGAACAAGTAAAAATTATTGAGATTGCGTTTCAATTTCGTGAATTTGTAAGAGACGTTTTAATTCTCAATTTATAAGGAGGTAAAATATATGAATAAAAATTTTGTTTTATATGTGGCTCTGTCATTTTTATTTATGTTTTTCTTGACGAACTGCGTGACCGGGTCCGATGAGACCTATACCAATCCGGTTATCCCGGGAGGCTTTCCGGATCCCAGTATATGCAGGGACGGTGACGATTACTACACCGTTCACAGCTCTTTTGAGTATTTCCCCGGTGTACCGGTTTTTCATAGTAAAGATCTTGTACACTGGCAGCAAATTGGATATTGTCTCACACGTGAAAGTCAACTGCCTCTTAAAAACATGAGGTATTCCGGGGGTATTTATGCTCCGACTATTCGCTATCACGACGGACTGTTCTATATGATTACCACAAATATAGACGGAGGCGGTAATTTTTATGTAACTGCGAATGATCCTGCCGGCCCCTGGTCCGAGCCTGTATGGCTGGATAGAGAAGGAATTGACCCATCTCTATTTTTTGATGATGACGGTAAGGTTTATTATACACGTCATGTGGGTGGTGGAGATGGTTATATAGGGCAGACTTTGTTGAACGTTGAAGAGGGTAAGTTGGAAGGTGATTTAAAGAAGATATGGGGAGGTACCGGTGGAATATGGGCAGAGGGTCCGCATCTCTATAAAATAAACGGTAAATATTATCTTATGATTTCTGAAGGTGGTACGAGCTACGGTCATATGATTACAATAGCCAGAAGCGACTCTCCGTGGGGACCATACCAGGCGAATCCCGATAACCCAATTCTAACGCATAAACACCTGGAAATGCACCAATTTAGGGCTCTTGGACACGGAGATTTAGTCGAGGCTCCGGATGGCTGGTGGATTGTTTTTCTCGGAATTCGCCCCACTGGAGGCTATTATAATCATCTCGGTAGAGAAATGTTTCTTGCTCCTGTTAAGTGGAATGAAAATGGATGGCCGGTTGTAAACGAGGGCAAACCGATAGAAAAAATAATGAAGGCTCCGAGACTGCTTAAATATACATTCAAAGAAGATCCCGAGAGGGATGATTTTGATAGCCCGAATCTCCGTCTTTGCTGGAATTTCCTGCGAAACCCTTACATGGAAAATTATTCTTTTACTGAGCGTCCGGGTTACCTGCGTCTTAAGGGTTCACCAATTACTATGCAGGATCAGGATTCTCCTGCTTTCCTAGGACGCCGCCAGACCGCAATGGAATGTAAGGTTGCAGCCAAACTTGATTTTAATCCTGCGAGCGAGGGAGAAGAGGCAGGACTTGTTATTAGAGGCAATGAAATAAACCGCGCTGAAATAGGAATAACTCTCAAAAGTGGGAAACGCCATGTTTTCTTTATGAATATGGTTAAAGGTAAACTGGTTGAGCCTATTCGCTATGAGGAAATAGGTGATGGAGAAGTAATTTTATCGATTGAAGCAAAGCCCTTATCGTACGAGCTGTTTTATCAAATAAACGATGAGGTGCCTGTGAGTATGGGTAAGGTAGAGACAAAGTACCTGACTTTTGAAGAGATTGAAGGATATATCTTTACAGGAGTATATCTTGGTATGTTTGCTACAGGTAACGGAAAGGTTAGCACTACCCCGGCTGATTTTGATTGGTTTGATTTTATAGTTGTTAAGAAATAAAAAAAATGCATGATTCTAATCATATAAAAAACCAACCTGCATTAAAAGATGTCTTTAAGGATGACTTTTATATCGGTGCTGCATTAAGTTTGGACCAGCTTGAGGGTAGAGATCCGAAAGGGTTTGCTCTTGTGGAGAAGCATTTTAACAGCATTGTAGCGGAGAATATTCTAAAATGGGAAGAGATACATCCTGATCCCGATAGGTACAATTTTAGACCTGCAGACAAATATGTGGCTTTTGGCGAAAAGAATAACATGTTCGTAGTTGGGCACAATCTGGTCTGGTTTCATCAGACGCCTGATTGGGTTTTCGAGGACGAGTCCGGGAATCCGTTGGACAGGGAGTCTTTACTTTCCCGGATGAAAGAACATATCTTCACAGTAATGAACCGATATAAAGGAAAAATACACGGTTGGGATGTTGTAAATGAAGCTATTGTTGCGGATGGGTCTTTTAGAAAATGTAAATGGTTTGAAATTATAGGCGAAGATTACGTTCAAAAAGCTTTTGAATTCGCCCGGGAAGCAGATCCGGATGTTGAACTCTATTATAACGATTATGATTATATTAAACCGGAAAAATGTAAAAGCATCATAAGACTTATTCGTAACTTACAGTCTAAGGGTATTCGGATAGACGGTGTAGGTATACAAGGACACTGGTTCCTTGAACAGCCTAAAATAGAAGAAATTGAAAAATATGTTTTAGCTCTCTGGGAATTGGGAGTGAAACTTATGATAACAGAAATGGATGTAGGAGTTCTACCTTTTTATCCTGTGGATACTCCTGCAAGGGATCTCTCCTCGTTTGACGGAGAAACACAGAAAAAGTATAATCCTTACATGGAAGGAATCCCCGATTCGGTTTTAAAAGAACAGGCGGATAGGTATGCTGAATTGTTTTCGTTTTTTCTTAAACACAGGGATAAGTTTTCCCGGGTAACTTTCTGGGCTGTACACGACAAACAGTCCTGGCGAAGTTATCTTCCTATAAGGGGAAGGACAGAATATCCGATGTTGTTTGATAGGAATTATGAGCCCAAACCGGCTTTTGATGCCGTAGTAAAAATAGCGCAAGGGAGAGGTTAATGATAATATGTTGGGGTTGACATTGGGGTTTTATAATATATTATTTTTCAAAAATTCTTTCACAAGGAGTTAAAATGACAAATGAAAAAGATCTTGAAATCGTAGCTGCAGGTCATACCTGCCTTGATTTAATACCGGCTTTTACAATAGAGGGGACAGTAGATAAGATGACTGATGTCCTTGTGCCCGGTAAAATGATAAATATGGGTGAATGTGTTGTTGTGGGAGGAGGACCTGTTACAAATGCTGGAGTATCGATACGGCGTCTTGGTGTAAAAACCGAACTTATAGGGAAAATCGGAGACGACGACTTCGGCAAGCAGATTCTTAATTGGTATGAAGAGCATGAAGGCCATTTTAAAGGTATCAAAATGGTCGAAGGCGAATCAACATCATACACCATAGCCATTTGTATTCCGGGTATAGACCGTTTTTATCTGCACCATTGCGGAGCAAATGATACATTTGGATATGATGATATGGATTTTGATATCGTTAGAAGGTCAAAACTTATGCTTTTCGGTTATCCGCCATGGATGAAAAAACTTTACGCAAATAAAGGTGCAGAACTGACAAAAATACTTGAAAAGACCAGAGAATTAAATACGACTATAGCTCTCGATCTTTCTCTTCCCGATGTAGACGGCTATGCCGATAGTATAGACTGGTTTGCTATAGTTGAGAATTGGATTCCGCTATCGGATATTATGGTGCCGAGCGCGGAAGAAATTTTCTATTTCCTGTATAAGGATAAATTTCTTGAGAAAAGAGCGAATCTAAAGGAAAGGGAAACCGTACTCGATAATATGAGTGTTGAAGAAATTTCTCAGATAGGTAAAGATTTAATTGAAATGGGTACTGGAATCGCAATGGTTAAATGCGGAAACAGAGGGTTATATGTAAGAACCGCCGGTGCTGATAGGCTCGAGAAATTTGGGGCTGCAGGATGTTCAGATCTTGATAACTGGGCGGAGAGAGAACTCTGGTTCCCCGTCTATGAAGAAGAGAAATTTGTCGGAGCTCTTGGTTCAGGTGATTCCGCAATTGCCGGATTCCTTTCTGCTTTTGTGTGGAATCACTCTGTTGAATCCTGTTTGCGTTACGCAAATGCAGCCGGTAGCATGAATGTTACAGTTCCTGATGGACTTACGTGGAATAAAGGATTTGATGATTTAACAAGACGTATAGAAGCCCCCTGGAAAACAAAAGAGATGCAAATTAATGAGAATGGTTGGAAGTATGAAAATAATTTCTGGGTTGGGCCTGATAACAGCGGTAAATGGGAATCATAAAAATAAAATAATGAGGAGATAAAAATGTCAAAAGAAAGAGATAAATTTGTAAGTAAGCAGCTTTCAAAAATGACTTTAGAGGAAAAAGTAGGACAGGTTCTAACATTCACCTGGCGAGGAACGGTGTTTACTCCCAGCGGAATCGAACAGGTTACTAGGTTACACTGCGGCGGACTTTGTCTTGAACCATATGCGGTAGAAACATGTAAGAACCTGTACTGGGGTAATTCCCAGATAGATCAGACGTTTAAAAAACCTAAAGGTTATTATAAAATAGCTGAGACTTATTTTGCGGGTTCTGATTTTGGTATCAGTATAACTCCTGAAGAATACGCGAAAAGACTGAAAAGATGGCAGAAAATAGCTATGAATCGTCCTTCGGGAGTTCCCTTGCATATTACAATCGATTTTGAGGGTGACTTCAAAAATGATTATATGGCGGGAGGGATAAGGCAGTTCCCCGGTCCGATGGGTATGGCTGCAATAGGTGATAAAAAAATAACTTATAAAATCGGTGAGACTATCGGTAAAATGTTATCCACTATGGGTGTTACCCAGATGTATTCACCGGTCTGTGACGTGAATACAAATCCTAAAAATCCTGAAATAGGAGTAAGGTCATTTAGTGATGATCCGCAGGTTTGCGCAGAACATGCAGTCGCTTTGATCAAAGGTTTGCAGGATAATGGGATAGCAACGACTGCTAAACATTTCCCGGGAAGAGGCAGCTCAGGCACTGATGCTCATGATGTTCTGGAAGTGTTGAACTTGAGCAAGCAGAGAATGCACGAAGTCGATCTGGTTCCTTTTAAAGCCGCTATCGACGCAGGTACGAAAGCCATTATGACAGGTCATTCTGTTTATCCCGCGTACGATAAAAAATATCCGACAACTTTATCCGAAAATATACTTACCGGGTTATTGAGAGAAGAATTGGGATTTAAAGGAGTTATTGTTTCTGACGCTATCGGTATGGCTGCGATACTTAAAAAATGGCCTCTTCCTCTTGCTTGTGTGATGGCATTAAAGGCAGGATGCGATACGATTCTCCTAAAAGCCGATGATGAATCCAGATCTCAGACTTTCTTTGGAATTAAACGAGCCGTTGAAAAAGGCGAACTGTCCGAAGAGCGTCTCGATGAAGCGGTTAGTCGTCTTTTGGCTATGAAATACGATCAGGACTTATATAAAAAAGCGCCTGCAATTAATCATGAGAAAACTTACAAAATAACGACAGACAAAAAAGTTATAGATTTTTCCTGGGATGTTGCTAAAAAAGCCCAGATAATAATGAGAGACGATAAGAAGTTACTGCCCTTAAACAAGAAACAAAAGATACTTGTTGTAGAGCAGAAAATCCCTTACGAATTCTGCGGTAAAGATCCTTATATGCATATGCATATGTTCTGCGAAAGAATGGTGGATCATTCCGAAAATTTGATTCTTATGGATACTGAATTTTCCGCATTCGAAGATGAGATTAAAGAATGTATGGAGCTTGCCAAGCAAGCAGATATTGTTGTTATGACTAATTACTTCGCTCGAATAGTAAAAAGCGGTAACAATGAGCTGCTTGCTAAGAAACTTAAAAAAGAAGGACATAAGGTTGTTGTTATGACGAACAATCCATATGTCGAGGGAACAACCGACGTAGCCGATGCGGTTGTTTGCAACTTCAGCGCTACCCCTGACTCTATAAGAGCTTCTGCCGATTTGCTTTTCGGTAAATTCAACCCTCGAGCTGCGACTAAAGTACCCGTTAAGCTTGCAAAACAAAAATCTACTCCTCCGAAAAAGCTTAAAGCCAAGAAGAAATCAAAAAAGTTGGATTTATCATACTGCTAAGGGGGCTGTTATATGCCAAAATCTTCTAGTATAGAAATAAGCGATATTTTTACTATTAAAGGAGCGCAAATATCAAAGATCTATGATAAAAATAAAATGTCGGTTCATTTTCAGGGAATGTCAAAAACTCTCCAGTTTCCTCACACCATTGCTATTCAGGGTGCTCCTACTTGTTCGGTAGGTTTATCTCCCGATGGTCTGTACAACAGGCTTAACAATGCGGGTAGATTAATCTTAATGAATTCGAATGCAATTCAATTCGCTTCCGCGCCTTTTATCCGTATTGAGGGAGAAGAGGAAGAGGAAGAAGAACTTTTAGAACGAGTAGGAACTTTTATGCTCACCAGAAAGGATCCTGAGAAGGTAGAAGGGATCGATGATGTACCGGCTTTGAAGAATTATTATCATAAACCGGTTCCTGAAAAGGATATTACGATTTCCATCGCTACGCCTTCTCTGGAATTGGTGTATAAACTCGGGGATGTTAGCGTTACGAGAAGATTGATTTCTCCTTTATTTGCGGAAAGAGACCAGGCTTTAATGCCTCTTGGCGTTGAAGAGTTTGAGGTTTACAATGCGAGCGACGAAAAAAAGGAAATTACACTTGTCGTACCCAGACCTTCCCTTGTTAATCTTCAAGAAAAAGAATTGAAACCGACAGATCAGGATACAGTTTATATATGTTCAACACCTGTAAAAGGTCATGTTCATAAAGAATTTGAATCTGATGGTGTTAAAGGTGTTGTAATGGCGAGTAAGGAATGTAAAGAGAGAATGGTTATAGCCGCGCCAAAAATGAAAGGTGTGGATATAGATACAAATCCATATTTCTGTCTTAATTACCTCAAGCAGGATTTATTGCTTAATGACGACGGCAGTTTTTACAAGAAGAGAGATCCTCTTTTAAATCAGGATTATGGTGCTGCCATAAGCTTTACCTTTACCTTGAAGCCGAAAGCGACAATAACAGTACCGGTTGCTATCGCACTGGATTTTCCTGAACAGAGATATATGGATGGGAAGAAATTCGACCGTAAATATGTAAAGAGCTTCAAGAATGAGAAAACAAGAGCTGTCGATATGGCGAAAATTGCTCTTGATAATTATAAGAATTGGTTTGACCGGACAATGACTATTCAAAGTCGGATATATAATATGATACAGAATAGTCCGTCCTATAAAGACGATAGGAAAGGGGCTTTAAGGCTAACAAGACTTATTTGCAACGAATTTAGTTTTCCTTTGTCTAATGGTACGGTATGGGTTCAGGATAAGGATGGAAGCGAGAGAGCCAGATTCCTGGAGTGCTTCGATTATGCTTATATCGATCCTTCTGATGTAGACTGGTATTCGATGGTCCTTTTGATCTTCTTCCCGGATATAGAAAAGGAACTCTGTCAGAGTTTTATTAACTCGATTAACAGAGAGAATAAGGCAAAGAAGTATTATCATTTGCATGCGTCTTTTGTTGAAGCACAGCAGCATTTTGAGGACTACCCGGAAGAATACGAAGATCAATCACTGACTCAAATATATGATCAAATTAAAGTTAAAGGCGCTGTTTCGCATGATGTGGGAGCCCTGCCCAAAGGGCACCCCTTGCGTAATGTAAGCGAATACTCGTGGTATAATGACAACTACTGGGTCGATCTTTTCCCGAAGCTTGCGACGCGAGTGCTTAGAAACGTTAAATTCACGGGTGATACGGATTTCTTGATGAAGAACTGGAAGACGATGAAATATGGGTTTAAGCATCTTAGATCGCATGACCATGATGGTGACGGCATACCTGAGGGTAATCCCGGAGAAGTCAAAAATACTTTTGATAACCTGACTCTCTTTGGCGTGGATGCTTATGACGCTACTATTTTTATGGCTGGTTGCAGAGCCATGATTATAATGGCAGGCATGATGAAGGACAAAACAGCAAAGAAGGAATACGAAAAGGTGTTTAAGAAAGCTCAGGCGGAATTTGAGAAATTATGGAGGGAGAAAAAGAACAGCAAGGGTAAGAAATTGGAATACTATCTTACCTGTTATGACCAGGAGACGGGTGAAGAAAACACCGATACCTGGCTCAATCAGCTTGATGCTATATGGGCATTAATCGCAATCGGAGAGGAGCCTTTTATTCCACCCGACAGGGCCAGAAAAATTCTTAAAACGATATATAATAACAACAGAACCTATATGGGTTGGGCTATGTGCCGAACTGAAGACGGAGGAAAGGTCGAATCCGAACAGGGTCAGGATGTATATACGACTTCCAACTACGTTTTCGCCGAACTTCTCGACTATTACGGTCTTGTAAAAGAGAGCAAGGAAGTATATAAGGCAATGGATAAGGTTATCTTCGATTATGCAAATTCGTTGATATCTCCGGATAACTTAAGAGCTGAGCTGGAAATAGAGGCAGGCGAAACAAAGCCGAGTCCCCATTACATCGTAGCAGCTTATCCGAGACCGGGTGCAGTCGTTACTCAACTGGTAATGCAGTACATCAAGGACCTTCAGAAGAAAAAGAAGAAAATAAAAATTAGCTCTAAGGATTTGCAGGGCTTTATTAAAGACTTGATGAAGTAAACTTTAGAGCTTGTTTAAAAAAAATATGATGGGTTTAAGGCGTTAGGCTTTAAACCTATCTTTTTTTAACTGCAGTCAGTCTCCCCAACGGGTGATTCGCAGGAAGTACTGTTCGAGAAAGACGTGGTCAATTTCCCCGGCGTGGAAATTGCCACTCGGCTCTCGGGTTCGCTCCTCTTGAAATGTTACCATTTCAAGAGTCCATGCCCGCTCACCCTGCGAGACGCTTTCTCTGACAGCACTTCCTGCTCATTTTATTTATAAAAAACCGTGCCCGCTCGGTCTGCGAGACATTCTTTATGAAAGGTGACCTCGAACTTTATTGATTGTTTTTTTATTACTTTTAATTAATATTAAATGTAAAAAAATGAAAAACCGCATTTATTTTCCGCAATTTGATAAAAATAAACTATTAGAAAAGGGTCAAACTATTCTAAAAATAGCTCAAGATTTGGATATTCCCATAAATGCAGGGTGTGGGGGACTTGGCATATGCGGAGAATGCAAGGTTAAAATAGAAAAGGGTTCACAAGCGCTCAATAAGAGGAGTAAAGCAGAAGAAAAGTTAGATAAAGATGAGCGGCTTGCCTGCCAGGCAGTAGTCGTGAAAGATGGTTATGATGTCTATGTAAGTGTAGTGCAGACGGGTTTCATAACAAATATTCTTACTCACGGTGAAAAGAGAAAAAAAATCCGTTTAAATCCATATGTGAAAAGAAAAGACAATAAAGTTTTTTTAGGAGATAAAGAAATCGATGATTATAGAGAGGGTATATTCGGTATTGCCGCTGATGTCGGGACGACTACAGTTGTATTGCATTCGATAAATCTTGAGAAAGGTAATATAGTTCATACATCTGCTTTTGAGAATCCTCAAAAAAGACTGGGCGGAAACAATGTTATAAGCAGAATTCAGTTTGACGGGGAAAACCCCGGTGAGCTACAGTCTATTTTAATATCTAAAATAAACGAAGAAATTAAGAAAATGCCGGTTGATAGTCAAAATATCTATGATTTTGTTGTCGTCGGCAATAGTACAATGAGAGATTTATTTTTTGGACTCGATGTCGGGAGTATCGGAGTTAGTCCCTTTAAATCCGTTACGGAAACAGATGAAGGTACAACTCCTTTGAAGATGAAGGCTCCTGAACTTAATCTTAATATAAATAGAAATGCCGAAGTTTACGCTCCGCCTTTAATCGGTTCTCATGTTGGAGCCGATGCCCTTGCCGTTAGTCTTTCATGCGGTGTTTTTGACAACGAGAAAGAAAATACAATGTGCATAGATATCGGTACCAACGGTGAGGTGATTTTAAAAACCGGTAAAAGTATAATGGCAACTTCATGTGCAGCAGGTCCTGCCTTAGAGCCAATGTCTGCTGTAGCGGGTGCGATCAGCAGATTTAGTATTGATAATGGTAAAATAAGCTTTGATACTATCGGTAATGCCAACCCTGTTGGTGTTTGCGGTTCCGGAATAATAGATGTTTTGGGTGAATTAATTAAAAACGATTTAATGAATGAAGATGGATATCTTAAGGATAGAAAAGATTTTGTAATAACGGAAAATATTAAAATTACACAACCTGATATAAAAGGAGAGAGTGGGCTTTTGTGGAGTAAAGCTGCTATATCTCTCGGTATAAAAGCCTTGTTAGAAGAAGCAAATTTAACTACGAATGATTTAGATAAGGTTTATCTTGCAGGTTCTTTCGGTACTTATATAGATAAAGAAAACGCAAAGATAATCGGTCTTGTTCCCGATATTTCTTCTGATAAAATTATACAGGTAGGAAATGCAGCAGCTCTCGGAGCGCAGGAAATGTTATTGTGTCGGGAAGCGAGGACTTTAGCAGAAAATTTCGCAAATAAAATAGAACACATTCACCTTGAAAGCATCCCCGATTATGGAGAGAGATTGATGTTAGTTGAGCAGAAATTTAAAAGTTTGAAGGTGAACTAAATTCTAAGATCCAAAGAGGGAGCCTTACCTATTCTATTTTTTATAAATTAAGGAGGTAATATGAAATTAAGAGAAATTTTAATGGTTTTTGTAGCCATTCTGGTAATGATAGAATTTCTAAGTTGTGACCCCGGAGGAAGGCTGTTAGTAAATGGCGACGAAAAAGTGGATATAAACTTCAACAATAGCAAAATCCAGATAGTAGCTGGATACAAAGAAGCAGGGCCATACTGGATAGCAATGGAATATGACTTAGAGAATAAAATAACAATACATGCTGAAGCTGTCAAAATTGAATACAAAGGGAAACCTATTGAAAATTACCATTTTGTTGATAACACCCCAAAAGTAATATGGGACAAAGATTGTACGCTTGAACTTGAAGGAAAGGGGGTCTTTGCTATAGGGGGTATAATGCCGGAAAGTGGTGGAAAAGAAGGCGATACAATAAGAATCACCGCACCTGATTTTATTACTTATAACGGAAAGACAATATCATTAGAAGAATTAATAATTGTCGTTGGGAATAAAGTTGAGGATGTAGATTAATTGGGTGTTCATGTATCAATGGTGTTAGGTCTTTATAAAGTGGGGATCAGGTTTTAGTAGAGACAACAAAAAATCCTTTTAAATCTGCGTTCATCTGCGTCCTAATTTGGGGGTTGAGGTGAGTTTTAAAGCACAAAGTATATTAAGTGTTAGTTCGAGTAATTGACATTTATAAATTTCTTTTCAATATTAAAATTGTAATATGATTATTGATAGTCGAAGCATTGAGAAATTATATAAAACAATATCAAAGCAAGTCATAATAGAGGAAGTTCCTGATTTTTTCCCGAAAAATATAGTTGGTTGCGATGTAAGTTATAGGGAAGAGGCGAGGGTTTCCTGTGTGGTTTTTAATGTTAAAAAAGAGAAAGTTATAGAGGAAGTTTCATTTAAAAAAGAGACCCCTGCCGATTATGTACCTGCTAAGTTTGCTAAAAGGGAACTGCCGCTTATTTCGGAAGCTATTTCAGCTATTTCTGCTCAATTTGATTGTATCATTGTAGATGGACATGGTATTGCTCATCCTGAGAAGGCTGGTCTTGCATGTTTTGTAGGGGTAATTTTTGATTTACCTACTATCGGATGTGCGAAAAACATTTTAGTTGGGAAGGCTGAAGAGATTGTATGTGAAAAAGGAAATTGGACTGATATTTCTTATATGAATGACAAAGTTGGAGAGGCTATTTGCACTAGAGATAGCACAAAGCCCATTTTCGTTTCTCCCGGGCACAAGATAGGTTTTAAAAACTCCAGGGAAATAGTTTTGAATCTTTCAATAAACAGTAAATATCCAGAACCCCTACGCCTTGCAGATATGAATACAAGAAAAATATCTTGATTTTTTTGTGATTTGTTGTTCAACTAAGCATTTGGCCTTTTGCCTTTGGCTGTTAGCTTAAAAACTAAAACAAAAGACTTTGTGTCTCTGTGACTATACTTGGGTACCAGATACCGGCTCCCAGGCTCCGGTTTCTAAATATTGGGTTGTGGGATCGATTCTAAAGAATAATTTATCTTTTTTTTATTTGTGCTATTTGTGTGATTCGTTGTTTCTCTTCGTTTTTTGGGTTGGGGGTTTTAAACAAAATAAATATAATTTGTTGTTTTCTCTGCGTTCTCTGTGTGTTCTTTTTTTTCTCTGTGCTCTCTGTGGTTAAATTAGTTTTTCTGGTTTAACTCATCAAATCCGAATATTTCTTCGGTTTTGGTCTTTTCCCCGATTTTACTTTTTCTATTATATCTAATATTTGTTTATTAATTTTATCCTGCGGGTCGAGATTAATGGCTTTTCTTGTTATATCCTCTGCATTATCTATTTCACCGCTAATCAGGTATGCAAGACCTAAATTGCCCATAAGACCCGGATTATTTGGTTTTAGTGATAATGCATGTTTTCCTATCTCTATTCCTTCATCTCTCTTCCCAAGATTTAAAGCTTCGATCATAAGTTCTCTTGCTACATCAGCATTATCTTTTTCAATATCGAAAGCTTTTTTAAATTCATTATAAGCAGATTGAGGATGGCTGAGAGCTTGATATGCCTTGCCTTTTAACCAGAACGCAGCCCAATTTTCAGGATTGATTTTCGTTACCGCGTCGAGATATTTCATTCCTTCCTTAATTTTATCTATATTTGGTCTTCGGCTTGGTCTATTACCTAATTTCACATAAGGATCAATACACTCAAACCCTTTCTGGTAATATTCATCGTGTCGCTCCAAAGAAAAATCCGTAATTTCGAAATCAGGCTCACTATGTGAGGAAAATAGTCCCATATTTTTATTATAGGAGAAATCCAGTAGATAGTCAAGGCATTTTGTGTCTTAGTTGTTTGCCGGAACGAGTTTTTAGTAATGTGTGAAACATATACTTTGGAATATTGACACAGAAATTTTGGGGATGGAAAGAAAATTTCACTCTTGACAATTAACGTAAAATTTGTTATTGTTATTAAGAAGGTATATTAAATCATTTATATTAAATGGATGTTTATGTTATGGATTATCTTAAAGTGTTTTTTGTTAGGCTCGCTTCAAAGAAGGAGGGTACTATAAAAATTACGCTTAGCAATGTTTTGTTATTGTCAATATTCTTGCTATTGTGCAATCGTGTTAGTTTAGTCGAGTTTTCGCCAGGAGGTGTTTTTGCAATTTAAATCATCAATTAAAAATCGAGGAGGTGTTTAAGACGGAAATGTTTTCGGGATTATTTGGTATTCAATCGAATGTATTAACTTATTTTTCAAACTCTAAAGAAAGGAGGTTTTAATGGAAAAGGCTGTTAGGGAAAGAGAGTTATTACATAAATGGATTTTATATGGTTTGCTAATGTTTATGACTCTTTTTGTCGTTACTCAAAATGCGGAAGCAGCGGTTACCGGTAAAATTGCTGGTATCGTAGTTGATGCCAATACGGGTGAACCTCTGCCTGGTGCCAATGTTGTAGTTGAAGGTACGGATAGAGGTGCTGCCTGCGATGTGGATGGTTATTATTACATAATAAGATTAGAGCCGGGCGTTTATAATATTCAAGCAAGAATGATGGGCTATGGAACCCTTACAAAGACAGGGGTTAGAGTTGAATCCGGGCATACTACCCCCCTTAATTTTGAGCTGGAAACTGCGGTAGTGAGAGGAACAGGTGTAGTTGTCCAGGCGGAGAGAGAGGTTGTCAAGATGGATCTTGCGCAAAGTTCTATTGTTGCCGGTAAAGAAGACATAGAAGCTGTTCCCCTTGTCTCGGACGTGACCACATATCTTAATTTTCAGGCCGGCGTTGACGGTTGGAGTGTAAGAGGTGGTGGTTTGGAGGAAACCAAATTGATGGCGGATGGTTTGTTGCTTGTTGATAATAGGGTTAATGAACCTATCTTGATGCCTAACCTTAGCGAAATTAAAGAGGTTAGTTTGTTAAGGGGAGGATTTAACGCGGAGTATTCTAACGTCCGTGCGGGGCTTGTAAGTGTCATTACAAAAGATGGCTCTACCGACAGATACGGAGGTTCATTCGAAATGAGGTATACTCCCGCTTATCAGAAACATTCCGCTCAATCTATCTATGATATGGATAACTATTATAATAGAATTTATTTTTGGAATAAGCTGGATACGGGGTGGATATGGGATATAGACACTTTTACTGATGGATTGGGTAATATTGATTCTATTGATACTGTTGGAACTATTGAAGTTATCAAATATGATAGTGTATGCTGGAGAGGTGTCGATGATGTATGGAATCAAGAAAGGAGATTGACTTATGATTCTCTTGGTGACACTGTTTGGGTACGAAATCCGTTTTATGATACACTTAAGTATCAAAGAAGTTCAAATCTGGATTGGGACGGCTGGATAAGAAGAGCAACGACCGCGCCATACCCGACGACATCTGAGATGCTTCAAGATAGATATCGCTGGCGACATCTTATTGATGATCCAAGGACAGATTCTCTATTTGATTTATACAGCAATGGTCTTGCATATATTCCTGTTTATAGATATGATACTACTGTTGGAGGGAATATTGATACCGTTTTAACAGGTTTTACAAGGGAATCTTATACCATACCTGAAGATCAACCTAGGATAGGCAGTTACGGTGATCTTCCGGATTGGACAATCGATGCGGGCTTTGGAGGTCCGGTTCCTTTTGTGGGTCAGTATTTAGGTGATATGACCTTTTTCGCTTCGTATAGAATTGATAATCAAGCGTTCCCGTTACCTGATAGCAGGGATTATTATAAAGAAAGCTCGACAAGTTTGAAGCTGACCTCACGTTTTGGAAATATTAAAGCGAGTTTGAGAGGAGCTTATTCAATTGTTAATTCTCTTGCTCCGTGGGCTACTGGACAAAGAACTGGTAGCCAAGGGGATATCGGACAAGTTTACCTTAGAAATGCTATGGATATGATTCAGGCGAATGGTGAATGGGACGGAATATATCATGGGAGCGACAAGATCAGATCGACCCCGGTAAATCTGTATTTTATGAATTCACTTACCCCTTTTGATGTTTATTCCAGAATGTATGGTTTTTCCATGCAGCATGCGTTGAGTGAAAATACTTTTTATGATGTGAGATTGACTTATGTTCGATCTAATAATGATGCTAAATATTGGTATGATGTACCTAATAGAATGCGGGATACTGTCTTGGTATTTTTTGCTTATCCTATGGATACGATTACGGATACGCTTGGGGACTCGATTTTCTATAGGACCGATGATGCTTTTAGGGATGACTATGGAGCCGATAACATACCTTACGGATTTGATCTTTACACAGACCGTATTCTTGGCCCGGATCTTTCGGGTTTTGGTCCACCTCAAACTCTCGGAATGTTTAATAAATCATGGTCCCAGACTTATAATGCCAGAGCCGATTTTACTTCCCAGGTTAATAGGTACAATCAGATTAAAGCGGGTTTGGAATTAAACTATGATAAAATACACGAAGTCTATATGACTACTAGTGGTTATGGATGGCCGGACCCGGGAGAGGAATTCGTAGATACCGGCGGACAATATTTTGTTAATTATGATGCATTCCCTATATTGGCTGGTGGCTATGTTCAGGACAAAATTGAGTTCGAAGGAATGTTTGCCAATATTGGTCTTAGATTTGATTATGCTGATCCAAATGTCACATGGGTTAATTTAGATGATACCAGTAATACTTATTCTAAGTACTTTTCGTCACATTTTAAGGGTGAATTGTTTGACCAGGATTCTATGTTGATAGATGTCTCTGGTGTTTTAAAGGTGAGTCCTCGCGTAGGGATTTCCTTTCCTATATTGGAAAAAAGCAAGTTATTCTTTAATTACGGACATTTTTACAGCTTAGCGCCAAACAAGGAGAGATTTCTGATTGGCTGGGGCGATAAACAACTACCGCTTCAATACCTTGGAAATCCGGCTCTGGATATGGAGAGGACAATTTCCTACGAGGTCGGTTTTGAGAGCAGTATAGCCAACCAGTTTTTGGCAAGAGTTACCGGTTATTATAGAGATAACGATAACGAGGTTGCTCAGGTTACCTTTGCGGACTATGATAGATATGTCCAGTATAGGACTTATAGGAACTTAGAATATAGTGATACCCGAGGTTTTGAGTTGGAACTGCGAAAGCCGGCAGGAAGATTTTTTAGCGGTTGGGTTATTTTCGATTATAGAGTAACGGCTAGTGGGCAATCCGGAAGAGAGGAACACTATCAAAGTGTAGTAGAAAATGCGCGAGAAGGAATCTTTGATCCTGAACAGACTGAACCGGTTCCTCAACCGGTTTGGAGGGCGCAGGCTACATTCAAGACTCCTGATGATTGGGGAATATTCTTAGGAGGTTATAATCTTTCGCTCTTGTATAGCTGGAGGGCAGGCCGATATCAGGATTGGAATCCTTTTACCGATCCGGATCCGTTGTGGCTTCCTCTTTTTGAAAACAATCTACAACATGAGAATCAAAAGAACTTAGATCTGAGTCTAAACAAGAATTTTTCTATTGCGGGAACTAAAGTTACTTTCTTTATGGATGTACACAACGTTTTCGATTGGCAGGAACTTAGTTCGCTTGCTTTTAACGGTGATTTCAATGATTATGTTGAAAGCCTTCATCTTGAGATGTTTGGTGAATATCCGTATGCGGGTAACCCAAGGTTTACTCCTCCGCCAGATGGCGAAGAGCCTGATCATTTTGGAGACTTAAGAAGCGACGCTGAACCATATATACAAAATCCGGTAAGAGAATTTTTGTGGTATCTAGATCCCAGATACGTGCAGTTTGGAATCAGGTTTAGTTTTTAAAAGATGGAAAGGAGGCTATTGAAAATGAATCATAGAAAGCTATTGTTATTAATTTTCTTGTTTATATTTTTTCTCGGCAATAACGCTCACGCTCAGTTGAGGAAGAGTCTTACTGTCGGGAAGCTCCAAGCTACAGTTTTGGATGATGGTATACAGAGCGCTACCAATATGCCTAGTCATCAAAGTACTTACTATAGAGGTTCCTATGTTTCACAAGGGTCAATGGATGACCCGGGGAGTTGGGAGACGACCTTGAAAACTAACGGAACGATGATAGGACACCGAAACTGGACTGATACACTCGGAGAATTATGGCCTTATCACGTTACAGGACATTGCTGCCGTGAGTCTTACGGACCAAATGATCCTTTTCAATTTAACGTTCCGGATGAGCAAGGTTTTACTATAAGAAGGTTTTATAGATACCCACCCCCTCAGATAATAATTGACGGGCAGCATATAGAACCTCCGTTTCCCAGGTTAGGAGACGAAGTTGATCCCGATACAATATGGGGGACTGCCGATGTAATGGTCGAATGTCACTGGAGACTTTCTAACGGCATGGATGTTTGGCAGAGAAATCTCGCATGGAGTCAGCCGGATCATGACGATTACGTTGTCTGGGATTTGTCATTCGTAAATACGGGCAATGTGAATAGAAATGAAACAATTGAACTGCCTGGACAAACACTGGATTCGGTGGTCATTACGAATCATTACGAAGCGGTACCAAACGGAGGTATGTATCCGTGGGCGAGTTGGGCTGGAGTAACGGAAGATCATAATTCAAGACTTTCCTATCCTTATATTGGCGATTCCCTCAGGATTCAGTATCTTGCTCTGTCCAGAAAAGCAGGGCATCCCTATGATTGTTTCGGACATAAAGGTAGCGTAGATTGGGGTGGAAATCCGGCATTTCTGGACGGTTGTCGTTATACCGGTTATGCGCTTTTATTTGCTCCAAAGAACGCACAAGTTCCGCAAACTTATCCTATTCCGGATCCTGTGGCAAGTAATGATCCGGCTCAGCCGAGTATGCAAAGCGACATATTCGGTTTTTTTAGTGTCTTATGGTCTATGTCATTTGGGAAAGATACTTCTTCCTACGTTGAGCCTTATCGTTGTCTGAGGAAAGGGATACGGGGTTTTGACGACACGAACATTACACAATGTCAAAGGGTTTATTATATGCATGATTTGTATGATGTATATGATACTACTGCCACCGGCGCGCTCACTTTTTATGATCAGCCCGGTGACAGATTAGGAGAGGTAAACCCAGCTCGTGGATATTTCTTCCCAAGAGATGCTCCTTATAATGGTTGGACTACTACTCCGAAATTCACGGTAGGACCTTATAATATGGATTTTGGAGACACCATAAGATATGTCCGTGCCATGGTTGCTGGTTCTGTAAGCCGAAAGACTTCCTATATACTTAGCGATATGTGGTACAACAATACCCCCACTAGAAATGCCAGCGATTTCGATTGGGTTGCCGGAATGGATTCGGCAAGCATAATGAATGAGTATCTTGCGAGAGATCCTCTGGCTGAGATTTTCCATCCTTACTTTGCGGGGCGGCTATGGCCTGGTGATATTAGTGATAGATTGAATAATATAGCTAAGGATTATATTGTATCGACCGGTAAGGATTCTCTTTTTAAAAACGGAATGGCAGCACAGCGGAACTTTAATGTGAATTATAATATTCCCGCTTCTCCTAATCCACCTTCGATTTTTGAAGTTACTTCACGACCCGATATGATAGAGTTGGTCTGGAGTTATAATACCGGTTTTGAACCGACAGATATTGCTGGATTCAAAATCTATAGAGCTCAGGGTAGGACCCGGTTCCAGCTGAATCCTGATGGGTCGCACGCGGGTGATTGGGAGCTAATTGATTCTGTTGGTCCGGCTGAAAGAAGATATGAAGATACGCAAGGGCTCGTACCGGCTTATGATTATTACTACTATCTTACTGCCATAAGTAATTCCGGAGTCGAAAGCGGGAAGTTTTTAACTATGACTTTGGAACCCTTTGCCGCGAGATTGACCGACTTCCCGGGAGATAGTTTGCCTCAATGTAGAGTTGTTCCTAATCCGTTTAATCTTGGCAGTAATCAGTGGGCGTCGAGTGACGAAGACTATAAAATAGCATTCCGAGATTTACCTGGTGAATGTACGATAAGGATTTTTACCGAATCCGGAGAATTGGTCAAAACGATAGAACATAACGACGGTTCAGGAACTGCGGTATGGCAGGTTGCTGAAGGCGGTAATTGGTATTTGACTACAGAGAAAAATCAGAGGCCAGCGAGCGGTCTTTACATTGCTCATATAGAAAAACCTAACGGCGAATGGATTTCTCGTA
>CAZGHN010000021.1:0-28087 GCA_964525555.1 uncultured bacterium | reverse complement strand
GTAACCCACCTTTGGGGAGAGGTAAAGACACTTTTCATTATATTTCTCGACACTTATATCATACCTGTTAAATATTATATAATAATTCTAAGGAGTATATTTCTGAAAGGAGCGGGCTTAAAAATTCTCTGGAAAGAAACCCTCATCCTTTTTATCTTTGGTTTTACGTTTTTGTTTTTAAGCATATCGGCTTTCAAGAAAAAACTATCGTGAGAAAATAGCTCTTAGCTTTTCGCTTTTAGCTATTGGCTTAAAAAATAAAAAATCCTTGTGTTCTTTTTTTCTCTGTGTATCTCTGTGTACTCTGTGGCAATATTTAGGATTTTGGATTTGGGGGTTGGGATTTAAAAACAACAAAATAAATTTTCTTAGGTTGTGTGGAAGGGCTTTGTGCTCTCCGTGTCTTTGTGTGAGATTATTTTCTGGGTTTGGGATGGGATTCTGACTCATGACTCACGACTGATGACTCGAGACTCTCTTCTGCTTGGCAGAAGATAATTATACCTCGAGTCCTTTTTCTTCAAATAAATATCTTTTAATTTTTTTGGTAGTGGTTTTTGGAAATTCTTCGTCTCTTATCTTTACTCTTCTAATTCGTTTGAAATCGGTTAAATCCTCATTCATTTTTTTTACGACTTCAGTTAATATTTTGTGCGGATCTTTTTCTTCTATTTTACGTTTCTCACAGTAAGCATCCAGTTCTTCATAGTTTGGATAAATAGTGGCTACTAATTCTTTACTTTGTGTAGTTGGATTGGTTTGATATAATACGAGAACTTCTTCAATAAGTGGAGATTGGGAGAGATAAGCTTCGATTTCTTCCGGGTAAATGTTTTTACCGCCTTTTGTAACTATTACAGATTTTTTTCGTCCGGTTATATACAAGTATTCGTCAGAGTCTATGTAGCCCATATCGCCGGTTTTGAAGAACTCTCCTTCGAAGACTTCGGCAGTAGCTTTATCGTTTTTCCAGAAACCTTTAAATATCGAATCTCCTTTTATTGCGATTTCGCCAATTCCCTTTTCGCCGGGATTTAGTATCTTAACCTCTAAACCCAGTAAAGGCAGTCCTATAGAATCATTTTTTGGAGCGTTGGGTGGATTTACAGAGACGACAGGCGAGGTCTCTGTCAATCCATATCCCTGTATTAACGGAAATCCCCATTTTTCGAATTTTTTAGAAACCCAGGAAGGTAGTGCAGCACTTCCGGGAATTAATAATCGTAAATTTTCAAGCCCAAGTTTTTTTCTTAAAGTCGAATACAGAAAACCTCCGCTTCCTTTTTTTATTTTGTTAAGAAGTGTACCGATGCCGTTTAGAGTTCCAAAAAGAACCCTTTTGGTGGTGGGGAGTTTACCTATTTCTTTTTCAATTCCCTTTGCGAACTTTTCAAGGATTAGAGGTACTAACGGAAAAACCGTAGGTTTTGTTTTTAAACAGTCTTCCTTTACTTCTGTTGATTTTAAAGAGCGAGCCAAAACAGTACGCGCTCCTATAAAGAAAGGACATAAAATATTTACGGTTTGAGAGAAGACATGGTTTAGCGGAAGAAGAGAGTAGAAAACGTCCGTTGTATCAAAATATATTACCTGACGCATCATTTCAACATTACTCGAAAGATTTCTATGTGTTAGAACAACTCCTTTGGGAGAACCGGTTGTTCCTGAAGTGTAAAGAATCAAAGCCGTATCATCTAAAGTCAATTTTGGCAATTCAAAATCTTCTATTTTAGTTTTTATTTCTGGCATTTTTAAAGGAACACTTATTTCAATTTCACTTGTCAGTAAATCTTCTGAGGCGAAAAGAATTTTGGCTTCTGAATTATTTAGAAAATGGTTTACTTCTCTATGTGAGAGACGGCTGTCGAGAGGAACACCTATTGCTCCTGCGAATTGAATGGCTAAGTAGGTTATAACCCACTCGGGATTATAATGTCCGTAAATAGCAATTCTATCACCCTTCTCGATATTCCTGGGCTTTATTTCATTGGCAAGTGAAACTATTAGGGATAATAGCTCTTTATAAGTCCATGTTTGTATTTCGCCTTCGGGTGTTAAGATCTGTAAAGCAACTTTTTCAGGATAAGTTTTGACAGTTTTTAATAACATTTGAGGAATAGGAAGAATTTCTTCCGGTTCCCTTATAATTTTCCACTGCATATGAAAATTATATGAAAGAACTATTTATTTGTCAATGAGGAAAATTTAGCCACGAAGACACTAAGACTCAAAGAATAAATTAGAGAAATTGAAAAATGGGAAAATTGGGAAATGGGAAACAATTCAACTATTTTCCTATTCAACAATTCAACTGATTCGAAGAATCTACGTATTGAGCCACAGAGAGCACAGAGAAAAAAACTATATTTTGTTGTTTAAAACCCATCCCACCCCCAAAATAATCTCACACAAAGCCTCAAAGAACACAAAGATATTTTTTATTTTTCCTATTCAACGATTCAACAATTTAACCATTCAACGCCCAAAATACTCTGGATTTTGGGCTAATACAGTTTCCTTCTCTTCCAGCGGAGGTATACGTATCCTACCGCAAGTCCGCCTAAATGAGCGAGATGAGCTATGTTTCCTCTGCCTCCTCCTATGAGATATAAAAGCTCAATAATTCCGAATATCCAGACTGCATATTTTGCGTCGATTGGAATTAAAAGAGGAAATATGATTAATTTTGCTCGTGGGAAAGTTATGCCGTAGGCAAGAAGTATTCCGAATACCGCTCCTGATGCTCCTATGACCGGTGTTATAGAATTCATGTTAAATAAAGAATATACAAAAGCAGCACCGATTCCGCAGATAAAATAATACTTGTAGAATTCTCTTGTACCCCATAGATATTCAAGTTCTCTTCCGAACATCCATAAAATGTACATATTAATCAATAGGTGAAACCAATTATACGGATCATGTAGAAACATGTAAGTTACACCTTGCCAGACCCAGCCTTTGATAAAATCAGCAGGGACAAGAGCAAGGTATCTAATCATGATATCCCCAAGAAGCAATTGAAGTATAAAAGCTAAAACATTTGCTATTATAAGATTCTTAAGTCCGTTTTGAGTTTCTCTTATGTTCATTTTATCTCCTTTCTTAGTCGCATTATAGTTAGAATGCTCCTAATATAACCATTTAAGAGAGTACCCCAGTATAAGTACTCCAATGATACCAAAAAGGTTTATTTTTATCATAAATCCCAATATTAATGTAAAAATATGTAAATCGAGGCTAATAGGGTGAAAACCGATTTGCAGAGGTGTAGTCATAACCATTTTCACAGCCCCGTCAGGCAGTATCATTCCCAATAAATCACCGATGAAGCTACCGAGTATTAAGCCCATTAATAAGATAAATATCGTTAAAGGCATATTTTGCTTTAATTTATGCAAAATTTAACCCTCCTTTTTATATTTGAGTATATAAGATAAGTTAAAATACCAGTTATAGAACCTGTAATTACTGAAGATAAAATAAAAATAGGATATACGAATAGAAAAGAAGTATTAGGTAGGAAAATGTTAGTCGCAAGTAAAAGTTGAGATATTATGTGAACTTCTGCACCCATTACGCTTATGCCCAATATACTAAAGGGTAAACTACTCTTTAGAATTAGCCACATTGCAAGAGAGCTCAATATAGTTCCGCATATTGAAAATAAGAAAGCCGGAGCAAAAAGCCTTGCTAATATCAGACTTCCTATTACAGACTTTAGTATTCCTATTAAAAGCGCTTCCTTTATTCCAAAGAAGATAAGAGCTAATAAAATAAATATATTTGCAAGTCCCAAACGGATTCCGGGAATCGGGGTTGGAAAAAGGCTTTCTATGACGAATATGGTTATAGAAGCTGCGGTAAATAAAGAAAGAAAAGCGATTCTATTCAGTGACTGCATCGTACCCTTCTCCTGTTATTTTTATTACTACCCGGTTTGGAATACAAATGATAAAATCTCCTTTTTTTGAAATCCACCCTTTATTTTCACAAATTTTTAAAGGGCAGGGTGAGTCAAAAATTCTTACTCTCCCGTTTTCTATTATAACTTTTGCAGTTCCAAGTTTTCCGTTAACGACAATTTCCCTATTTTGATTCAAAGGATAAACAAAGTTCTTAGTTTTGTCAACACTTATAATTACTTTTTCTCCTGCGTTTTTGGGAAGAAAGAAAATAAAAAGAAGAAAAAAGACTATAATGAATACATCGCCAACTTTTATAGGACGAAATCTACTTTCCGACCGCAATTAGAGCATTTCTCCTTTTCTATTCCAACTATTTTTGTTAAGAATCCATTTCTTTCTACAAGAGTATTCGAACACTCAGGGCAATAAGTGTTTTCCGCTCCTTCCATTGGAGCATTACCTATATATACATAATAAAGATATTTTCTGGCTATCTCATATGCCTCTTTTAATGTTTTTATCGATGTTGGTGGTTTTTCGTAATCTTTATGGGGGAAGTATCTCGAGATATGCAAAGGTATGGTTTTTTTAATCGAAGCCAAATATTTTGATAGATCTTCTATTTCGCTGTCGTTATCTCCGGGTATCATGAGATTTGTTACTTCGATGTGTATTTTCTGTGATGTTTTTTCAATAGTTCTTTTTGTGGCAGCTAGACTTCCTTTTAGTACTTTTGTATAATATTCGGGATTCATTGATTTTAAATCTATATTCATCGCATGTACGATTTCAATCAAGTCTTCCAGGGGTTCTTCTAAGATTTGACCATTAGTAACCATAACAAGATCTATGCCTTCTTTCTTTGCATATTTCGACGTGTCTTTAATAAATTCGAACCATATGATTGGTTCTGTATAAGTAAAGGCTATCGAAGAAGAATTATATTGTTTTGCAAGATTTACAAGGTCTTCCGGCGTTATAGTTGTAGTCTGAGTTTTTTTCGCCGATATCGTGTAGTTCTGACAGTAAGGACAGCGCATATTGCAACCGTTAGGTGATACAGAAAGTATTTCTGTTCCGGGACGAAAATGGAAAAGGGGCTTTTTTTCTATAGGATCAACTGCCAGTGATGTTGTTCTGCCGTAGTTCTGAGCGTATAAAGTTCCGTTTTCGTTCTTCCTTGCCCAACAGATTCCTTCTCCTCCGGGAGGTATAGCGCACTGATGAGGACAGAGTCTGCACCTTGCTATTAAGTCTTCTGTTATTTCGTAATATTCAGCTTCTCTTTTATTCATAAAATTTTAACTTATTATCAGTTATAAATTTATGAATATTTTTAGATGTGTCAATAAGTACGGCTTCTATTTTATAATTGTTTATATATTTTGTTGCCTTTTCCATCCCCATTGCGATTAGTGCGGTTGAAATACAGTCTCCTTCTATACCCTTTTTAACTATTACTGTAGCCGATGTTATTTCGCGCGCAGGGTACCCCGTAAAGGGGTCAACTATATGATGATACCGTATATCATTTAAAAAGAAATATCTTTCATAATCTCCCGAAGTGAATACAAAGCAGTCATTAACAGAAAGGGTACCTATTATTTCGTTTCCTTCACGTGGATTTCTAATACCGATGATCCAATTATCCCTACCTTTTTTCTTACCCACTAAAAGGACATCTCCTCCTGCGTCTATCAACGCCGAATGGATTTTATGCTTTTTTAATATACTTTTTGCTCTATCTAAGGCATATCCTTTTGCCACTCCTCCGAGATTTAAGGAAAAAACTTCCGGTATTATTAGTGTATCTTCTTTGATATTTATCTTTCTATAGTCGACTAGAGGTAAAAGCATTTTGATTTCGTTTTTAGAGGGGAGAGTAGGTTCTTTAAAATAGTTCCATTTTTTAAGTACCGGATCGATTGTAAGATCAAAATATCCGTCCGTCTGCTCACAAAAATAAATAGATTTTTCTATTATTTCAATGGAAGTGGTATCCAGAAGACCTCTTCTTATCCCCTGTACCTTCAGTGAGTCTATTCTTTGGAATTCGGATTTTATTCTTTTTATTGCATTCTTTGCCGATATTGGATTTCGAGAATAAATTTTTCCTCTGACGTATGTGTCAAAATAAAACTCCTCGAAAGTGAATTCTTTGGTGTTTAGAAAAAATACAAGAAATGCTATTGCTAAAAACGCTGTTATTATTATTAGGCGTTTAAAACCCATCCCAACCTCCAGAATAGGACGCAGATGAACGCAGAGGTTTAAGCTGTTGGTCTGTAATATACTCACGCACTAACGCACTAACTAAATTTAACTCTATATTCATAATGGAGTTAAATTAATTCTAGCTTTCGAAGATTTCTTTTACCTGTTCGAATGCCCAATCGAGTTCTTCTTTTGTGATAACGAGAGGTGGAGCAAAGCGGATAACAACACCGTGAGTTTCTTTACAAAGAAGCCCTTTTTCTTTGAGTTTTTCCGCATAAGGTCGCGCTTTTTCTTTTAATTCAAGACCTATTAAAAGTCCTTTTCCTCGTACTTCTTTAATTACCGGGTTATTTAGTGAACTAAGTTTATCCATAAAATAATTGCCTAATTTAAGAGCTTTCCCGGGTAAATCTTCTTCTATTAGATATTCCAAAGCAGCAAGTCCTACAGCAGCTCCCACTGGATTACCACCGAAGGTCGAACCATGGTCTCCCGGATTAAAAACTCTCAAGACTTCTTTTGAAGCTGCGAATATTGAAACAGGATACACTCCTCCACCTAAAGCTTTTCCGAGAATTATCCCATCGGGTTTTGCGTTTTCCCATTCCCAGGCAAACATTTTTCCGGTTCTTCCGAGTCCGCATTGGATTTCATCAAAGAGAAGAAGTACATTGTTTTTCTTGCATATTTCTTTGACTTCCTTTAGGTATCCCTCAGGAGGGACAACTATTCCGCCCTCACCCTGAATCGGTTCAATTAAAACACCGGCTGTATTTTCGTTGATTGCATTTTCTATTGCTTTTGCGTCGCCGTAAGGTACGATCGGAAAACCCGGGGTCATCGGCCCAAAACCGTCTCTGTACTGTTCTTCTGTAGAAAAGGAAATAATGGTTATTGTTCTTCCGTGGAAATTATTTGTTGCAGCTATAATTTCGGCTTCATTCTCCGGAACTCCTTTTACTTTATGTGCCCATTTTCTCGTTGCTTTAAGAGCCGTTTCTACACCTTCGGCGCCAGTATTCATGGGAAGAGCCATTTCCATACCGGTAATTTCACATACTTTTTTTAAAAATAATGGCAGCTGATCATTTCTGAATGCTCGAGAAGTTAGGGTAAGCTTATCGAGCTGTTCTTTCATTTTTTTAATAATTATTGGATTTCGATGCCCATGATTTAGTGCAGAATAGGAAGAAAGCATATCCATATATTTATTTCCTTCAACATCCCATACCCATACGCCTTCTCCCTTGTTTAAAACTACATCAAGAGGCTTGTAATTGTGGGCTCCGTAGGTATCGTCCATTTCCATCAAATCCTTAGCAGAATAATCCATTAAATTCCTCCTTTTATGAGTATACATACTTTATTGTTTTCGTTCTACTCCCCAAATTTATGAATATTTATTCACTAATATGCAGTTTTTAAGATAGGGGTATTTTGATAATTGTCAAGGGCAATTTTAGAGAATAGCGAGTAGAGAGTAGAGAGCAATTAAACAAACAAGAAATAAAGGCTTTGTGTCTTAGTGCCTTTGTGGCGGAAAACATATTGACAAGTTGTTTAGTTTTTCTTATTCTTAATTAAGAGTTTGATAATTTTCGAAATAATTAATCAGGAGGTTTTTATGATTTGTTCTAAGTGTGGAACAGAAAACCCAAATGATGCAAATTTTTGTATTGGTTGTGGGGCTAGATTTATTGAACAAAATCAAGATGTTTCTTTAATTTCGTATTCGGGATTTGGTGGGTTCTGGGAACGTTTTTTGGCTTATTGTATAGATAGTATAATTTTAACTATTGGTTCAGTTGTTGTTGGTTTTATGGGAGCTTTTTTTATAGGTTTTGTTATGGCTATTATGGGTCATGAAATAGAACAAATGGAGGACTTCTTTGTGGTGCTTTATTACATATTAGCAATCATTTTGACCTGGCTTTATTTTACAATAATGGAAAGTTCGAAATTACAGGCAACTCTTGGCAAGAAAATTTTAAACTTATTTGTTATGGATACTTCAGGTAACAGGATTACATTTGCAAGAGCTAATGGTCGATTCTGGAGTAAGATAATATCAGGAGCAATCTTTTGCATTGGCTATATAATGGCGGCTTTTACGGAAAAACACCAGGCTCTTCATGATATGATCGCTGATACTCTTGTCGTTAAGAAAAAAATTTGAACCACAGAGAGCACAGAGAAAAAAACAAATTTTGTTGTTTTAAAACCCACCCCACCCCCCAAATATTCTCACACAGAGACACTAAGAACACAAAGTTTTTTTTACTACTAACTACTCTCTACTTACTATTATCTATTTCTCTATTTTTCTATTTAACCATTTAACTGATCCGAAGGATCCGTAATACTATTTCTCTATTTTTCTATTTAACTATTTAACTTAGATTTAGATAATCTACGTTTTCTCTTGTTTTTTTAGTCTTTATTAGTAATATCCATATCTGCGAGTAATTAGGAGGAAAAATAGATTTTGAATACGAAGAAAGTATAAAAGAAGTTTCTTTTATAGATGTGAACGAGGGAAATCTTCACCGTAATATCTTTACGCTTTCATGGCCTGCTGTTACTGAACAATTACTTTTCACAGTCACGGCGTTTGTCGATATGGTAATGGTTTCTCGACTTGGAACCGATTCTATTGCCGCTGTGGGATTGGCAAGTATCCTGCTTTTTATTTTTATTTCTGTTTTTGCTTTTCCTTTGAGAATTTCTGCTCAGGCTCTGACTGCGAGATTTGCAGGAGAAGGTTCGCCTAAAAAGATAAAGGAAAGCGGGGGAAATGCTCTTTTCTTGAGTATTATTCTGGGTACCATTATGAGCCTTATTGGGATATTCGGCAGTAGGATATTAATGGGTCTTATGGGCACAACGCAAAAAGTATATACGCTTGGTAGCGAATATCTTACTATTGTACTTGGAGTTTCTCTATTCACTTTTATCTATTTTACTTCTACCGGAATACTAAGGGGAATGGGGGATACTAAAACCCCTATGTTTTTAATGGGATTTAGCAATGTTATTAATGTTGTTTTTAATTATCTTCTGATATTTGGTATAGGGGGTTTTCCTCGACTCGAAGTAAAAGGAGCGGCAATTGCAACGGGAGGTTCTTATATTATTGGTGCAGTTTTAATTTTCGCAATTATACATTTAAGAAAAAAGATTCCCGTGAGATTGGAAGATATAGCAAAAATAAACGGAAAAGCGTCGTATAACATCTGGAAAATTGCTTCTCCGGCTGTAGCGGAATTTGGCATAAGAAGAACAAGCTTGTTTTTCTTTATGAAAATGGTCGCGTCTTTAGGTACGGTTGCATTGGCTGCACATCAACTTGCTTTAAGAATCGAATCCTTCTCTTTTATGATGGGTGTTGGTTTTGGTATTGCTTCAAATACTCTTGTCGGGCAGAGTCTCGGAGCAAAGAGAGTCAGGTTGGCGGATGAGAGCATAAAGAAAACCTCTTATTATGCCGTTGCTGCTATGTCGCTTTTAGCTTTTTTATTTGTTTTAGCGCCGGGAGCCGTATTTAAAATTTTTAATCCTGAAATAGATGTTAAGATTTTTGCAATGATGGCGATTGTAATAGCAGCATTTGAACAAATACCTTTGGCTTTTTTAATAGTTGTTGCAGGGGGATTAAACGGAGCTGGTGATACGAAAACTCCTATGGTGATAGCATTTATTGGTTCTATCGTCGTACGATTATCTCTTGTGTATTTATTTGCATTTAAACTCGGTTATGGATTTGCTGGTGTGTGGATAGCTGCTGTTATCGATTGGACAATTGAAGCAATATTGGCAGTTATCGCTTTTTATAAGGGGAAATGGAGGGAAATTGAATTTGAATAAAAGACTAATTGAACCACGAAACATACGAAATACACGAAACCACACCACCCCCGATTAAATGTGGGTGGAATTTTAAAAAACAAAAATAATTTCGTGTTTTTAGTGTATTTAGTGGTTAATAGATATGGTTTTTGAAGAATTTGAGAAAGTTGTCAAAGAAATCTTGAAAGACATCCCTGAAAAATACAGGCAGATTTTGAGAGATGAAAGGATTGAAGTTATTAGTCGGGAATATGTTCCAATAGGTGTAAGACAGCAATTTCCCGGGAAAGTCGTTTTTGGATTATTTGCCGGTATTTCTAAAGATAAGAAAAAAACCTTTACAGTCCAAACACAGCCTACAAGGATCGAGATTTATAAGGAAAGCTTTGAGAGGGTTTTCGGCAGTCGAATTAGTGATGAAATGAAAGAACAGATTTATAGAACAATAGTTCATGAAATAGCTCATTATTTCGGTTTTAATGAGGAAGAAGTAAGGGGAAGAGGATACTGAAAGGAAGTTAGAAGTTGGGAGTTGGAAGTTAGAATCCCATCCCAACCCCAAAAGATAACTGAGTCAAAAGACACAAAGTTTTAATTTCTGATTTCTCCGGTCTGCCGTCTTCGGTCGTCAGTCGGTTTTACATTTAAAACCTCGTATATTGACAAAGAATAGGATTATCTTTATAATAACAGTATGTATAAAGTTAACCCGAAAGGTTAAAATCACTTTGTACGGCTTAGCAATGGAATATTTGTGATTAATATTAATATATGTCGGGTTTAGGAGGGAACTAATATCCTACAAAGTGAGTATTGAAAAGGAAGACAAGTACATTCGTTTTGATCTTTACGATAAGTTAACGCAAGATGAGATCAATAGTGCTATGAGAAAAGTTCTGGAGATTCGTCAATTGCATAAACTGAACCACATTCTTTGTGACCAACGTCAGCTGGAGGTGCCTCCGGACGATTTAACTGGTTTCCTAACAGCCTTGCAGTTTGGCAGCCAGCCCTACCGTGGAACCAAGTTGGCGATTATCAGAAGAGAAGTAAAGGAAGAACGTCTTTTTGAAATTGCAGCTCAAAATCGAGGCGTCATTGTCAAAATTTTCCAGGACGAAGAAGAAGCCAAACAGTGGCTTAAAAGTGGGCAATAGACGAACTCAAATTAAAACATAAAAGAAGAAATAACGTTGGAACAAAAAGTAGGGAGGTTTGTATGGCAATTGAAAAAGACGATAAGAATACTTGGGCTATTGGCGGAGGTTTACTTATAGGCACAGGTGTTGGATTCTTTTTTTTACAGGCATCTCCTCTGGCATTTGTAGGTTCTATACTAGTAGGATTAGGCCTGGGGTTAGTGATAACTTCCATAATTTCAAGCAAGAAATAGTAAGATAAAATTCAAAAATTTTAATTTAAAAATAGTGGAGGAAAGATGAAAAATTCAATTATATCTATGTTTTTGCTAGTTATTGTTTTTCCTAATATAGTTTTAGCCGAAAAATCAGAAAAAGAGGAGGTTTTTCATATGGAAAAAGTAGAAGCAAGGCATTATGACCCGCCGCTCCCCGTTTCGCTTATCGGAACTAAGTCCGGAAATCAAGTCAATTTTATGACCTGCGCCTGGTTTACAAGACTGGAAATTAATCCGTATCTTTTCGGAATCTCAATACAAAAAAGACATTTTACACATAAAGCTATAATGGAAAATAAATCTTTCAGCATCAATATTCCTACCGTTAACTTGCTTTCGCGGGTCGATGCCGTGGGAATGGTATCCGGGAATGTATACGACAAAGGTGAGGTATTCGATGTATTTTACGGTGATAATGAAAATTGTCCAATGGTTGACGGAAGCATTGTTTCGTTTGAATGTGAGGTTGTAAATTCAGTAAGTCTGGTAGAAGCCGATGAAGCACATCCAAGCGCACATACTTTGTTCATAGGAAAAGTTAAAAGCGTATGGGTAAATAAAAAAGCAGTTAAAGATAATGCTCTGGATTATGAGACCTTGAATCCAATCATATGGACTATGTCACCGAACAATTATTGGACTATTGGAGAAAATAAAGGACAGGCATTTAATCAAGATAATATAAAACTGATTCCGAAGAAAAAATAACTGAAAATAGCCACAGATTCACACGGATATTTTTTTGCCGTTAGCGGTCAGCTTTTTTTAACTCACACAGAGACACAAAGGCCACAAAGAAAAGATGAAAACACAGAAAAAACAAAATCTTTTTTTACTAATTCGAAGAATCTATTAGATTCACTAATAACTAACACTATGCGCTTACAAAATTACTCGAATCTGGTTTCTTTTTCGTCCTCTTTATCTCCCTCATTATAATTGCATCCGAACGGTTCGAATGTTTTAATATAGTTTTCCAATAAATCAAGTTCTTCGGACGTTCTTACCCATTCATTGTTATTTTTATGCACATGAACGTGTGTTGCACCCATCTCTTTTACGCATTTTAATTGCTTAGTTTTACCTATCTGAATACCAAGATCTCCCTGACCTATATAAATCGGAACCCAATGACCGTCGTTGGTTTTTTTAGTGAAAATGTAGTTGCCATACTCCCCGTCTTTAAATTTGGCATAAAAATCGTGGACGGAATACTCATATCGTTGACCATCCACACCAATCCACTCGCACCTTTCATCCTTTTCCATATTAACCTCCTCGCTTCAATATAATATAATATAATATCAAAACAACTAAAACTTTGTCAACCCCCCTTTTTAAAAATTATTTAAAAAATAATTTTTTTTATATCAATTTCTATATTGGCTATATGTGAAAAAAAGCTAACAGATGACCGACGACGGCTGATGGCTAAAAAAATCTTTGTGGTCTTTGTGTACTTTGTGGTTCAAATTTTTCTTTTTTTATGTTGTGAGGGGGGTGCCCTTGACAAAAAATCAAAAGCGGATACTTTCAAAGAAAATAAGACTTTTTGAGTCTGATTTAAGTTACCCAACAGTGTGTTTAGTTGCTGTTTTTATTTTTTAATGGACCTTAAAATTAAAAGGAGGCAAATATGCAAGAAAAAGTTTATATATTTGACACATCTCTAAGAGATGGAGAACAGGCTCCCGGATTCAGCATGAATGTGGATGAGAAGGTGAAATTAGCCTTACATCTACAGAGAATGAATGTCGATTGCGTGGAAGCCGGATTTGCCATTACCTCTGATGGAGATTTTGAAGCCATAACAGAGGTTTCAAAAGCCTTAAAAGGTCCAGAAATAGCAAGTCTTGCCAGAGTTAGAGAAAAAGACATAGATCGCGCCTGGGAAGCTCTTAAATACGCTAAAAAACCGCGTATTCACGTTTTTATAGCTACATCCGACATTCACATGAAACATAAGCTCAAAATGGAAGAAGACCAGGTTCTCGAAGCTGCGGTAAAAGGGGTAGAATATGCTTGCAAATACACTGATAATGTAGAATTTTCAGCAGAAGATGCAACAAGAACTGACCTTAAGTTTCTATCTCAGGTTTGCAGGAGCGTAATAAAAGCCGGTGCAAAGGCTGTAAATATACCGGATACTGTTGGGTACACTACTCCCGATGAGTTTTCCAAGCTGATTGCTTATTTGAAAGATGAGATAAAAAATGATGCAATAATAAGCGTACATTGTCATAATGACCTGGGCCTTGCTGTGGCAAATTCACTTGCGGCTGTAAAAGCAGGAGCAAGGCAGGTGGAATGCACTATAAACGGAATCGGAGAGAGAGCGGGAAATGCTTCTGTGGAAGAACTTGTAATGATAATCGATACAAGAAAAGATCTATTCGACTTTAAAACGGATATAAATACAAAACACATATATCCGACAAGCAGGGCGCTTTCTTTAATTACAGGAGTGCAGGTTCAGCCGAATAAAGCTATTGTTGGAAAGAATGCTTTTGCGCATGAAGCTGGTATTCATCAGGATGGAGTACTCAAGGAGAAAAGCACTTATGAGATAATGAAACCTGAAGATATAGGATTGCCTTCCAATGAGTTGATACTCGGGAAGCATTCGGGAAGGCATGCTTTCCAAAATAAACTGACGGCTCTTGGGTACCAGTATTCAGATGAAGAAATCGACAAGCTTTTCAAGAAATTTAAGGCTCTTGCCGATAAAAAGAAAGAAATTTACGACGAAGATCTTGAAATGCTTGTAGCTTCAGAACTTTTTACGATGGAAGAGAAATACAAGCTTATTTCCGCTAATTTTTCCGGAGGCACTGATGCCGAGCCTTCTGCTACAGTCGAAATGGAGATTGACGGAAAACGTTTCAAGGAAGAAGGTTTGGGAGATGGTCCGGTTGATGCTATATATGCTGCAATCAAAAAAATAGTGAAGGATAGAGTTACTATAACCCGATTCAGTATTAGTGCTATAACCGGAGGTTCAGATGCACAGGGAGAAGTTACTGTTTATATCGAGGAAGATGGAATTGATTCTGTCGGAAGAGCGGCTAAAACAGATATAGTTATTGCGAGTGCAGAAGCCCTTATAAATGCATTGAACCGTCTCGCTCTGAAGAAAAAAATAACTGAAACTGGGGAACACGGAGTGTAACTATGGGATATACGATAACGGAAAAGATACTAGCGGCACATGCGGGTAAGAGTGAGGTAAATCCGGGTGAGCATGTCGTTGCTGATGTTGATTTTATGGTTGCAAATGATATAACTGCACCCATAACGATTAATATACTTGAAGATATAAAAAATGTACGAATAAAAAACGAGCAGATTGCTCTAGTTCCTGACCATTTTACGCCTAATAAGGATATAAAATCCGCTCAAAATGTTAAACTACTCAGAGAGTTTTCGAAGAAACATAACGTTAAATACTTCTTTGAGACCGGAAGATGTGGGGTAGAGCACTGCATGCTTCCGGAAATGGGACTGGTTGGGCCCGGAGATCTTGTGATTGGGGCTGACAGCCATACATGTACGTACGGAGCTCTTGGCTGTTTTTCAAGTGGCGTTGGAAGCACTGATCTCGCAGGAGCTCTCTTAACCGGTAAAATATGGCTTAGAGTGCCGGAAACCATAAAACTCGAATATACTGGGGCGTTAAAAGACTGGGTGTATGGTAAAGACCTTATACTCATGACCTTAAAGGAACTTGGAAATGTTGCTGCCATATACAAAGCTCTTGAATTCACAGGAAGCACGATTTCCAAACTGAGTATGTACCAGAGGCTTACCATGAGTAATATGGCTGTCGAAGCCGGAGCTAAAAACGGCATATTTCCGCCGGATAAAATTACCGAAGAATATGTAAAAGATAGAGCAAAAAGAGAATATAAAATGTATCAGAGTGATTCTGACGCACAGTATTCCGAGATTCGCATTTTCGATGTTTCGAATCTCGATCCGCAGGTTTCCCTACCGCATCTACCTTCTAACGCGGAAAGCATAAAAAACATAGGCAAGATAGAGATTGACCAGGCGTTTATCGGTTCCTGCACAAACGGCTGGTATGAAGATTTAGAAATTGCAGCTAAGATATTGAAGGGCAAAAAGGTAGCTCCTAGTACGAGGTTGATTATTGCTCCTCCGACACCTGCGATTTATATGAAGGCTCTTAAGAATGGAATCTTAGAGATTTTTGGAGAGGCAGAAGCAGTAATTGGTCCTCCTACATGTGGTCCCTGTTTGGGTGGACATATGGGTATTCTTGCAGCCGGAGAAAAGGCTGTGGCTACAACAAATCGTAATTTTGTTGGAAGAATGGGACACTACGAGAGTGAAGTTTATCTCTCGAATCCTGCAGTTGCAGCTGCCTCTGCTGTTGCTGGTAGAATAGTGCATCCCGAGGAGGTGCTGTAATGGATAAAATACATGGAAAAGTTTGGAAATTCGGGGATAATATAGATACTGACGTGATAATTCCGGCTCGTTATCTTAATATGACGGATCCGGGAGAACTCGCAGCCCATCTTTTTGAGCCTGTTAAGGGCGAGCATTTTGATGAGGTTGTAGATGATGGAGATATTGCAATTGGCGGTGATAATTTCGGATGCGGGTCCTCAAGAGAACATGCGCCTATAGCATTAAAAGCAAGCGGAATTTCTTGCGTTATAGCTAAGACTTTTGCCAGGATTTTCTACCGGAATTCTTTTAATATAGGATTTCCTCTAATAATACAGCCCGAGGCAGCCTCCGAAATCAAGGAAGGAGAAACCGTAAGCGTTAATCTTGAAGAGGGTATAATTAAAAACGAATCTTCCGGCAAGGAATATGTTTTCCCATCACTTGAAGGTATGATGGTTAAGCTAATAGAAAATAAAGGCTTAATACAGTATATTTTAAATGAAGGTTACGATGTTAGTGAGTAGTGAGAAGAGAGTAGGGAGTAGTAAAAAATGAAAATCTTTGTGGTCTTTGTGTCTCTGTGTGAGAATAATTTTTTAAAGGAGGAAAAGTGAGAAGTGATTCAATAAAAAAAGGTGTGGAGAGAGCTCCGACACGTGCACTTCTTTGTGGCTGCGGGTTCGATCCTATGGATATCGATAAGCCGTTTGTTGCTGTTATTTCCTCGGTTACGAATATAATTCCCGGGCATGTTCATTTGCGTGATATTCAGGAAGCCGTTATTAATGGTGTTTACGCAGGTGGCGGTGTGCCCTTTTATTGTTCCGTTCCCGGTATTTGTGATGGTGTTGCTATGGGGCATAGGGGAATGAGTTACAGTCTTCCTTCCAGGGAATTGATAGCAGATTCTGTTGAAACGTTTGTAAATGCGCATCAGCTTGATGGAATCGTACTTGTGACTAACTGTGATAAGATTACTCCGGGAATGCTAATGGGCGCAGGGCGTCTTGGTTTGCCTGCTATAGTTGTAACAGGCGGTCCGATGCTCAGCGGCAGATATAAAATGAGAAAGCTTTCTCTCGTTCGTGATACTTTTGAGGCAGTAGGAGCATATCAGGCGGGAAAAATTTCCGAAGAAGAGTTATATGCTCTTGAAAAAGAAGCCTGTCCGGGTGCTGGTTCATGTCAGGGTTTATATACTGCTAATACAATGGCCTGTGTTACGGAGGCTCTGGGGATGTCTCTTCCCGGTTGCGCAACTAATTTGGCTGTTTCTGCCGAGAAAAAGAGAATTGCTTATAGATCGGGAGAAAGAATTGTCGAACTTATTAAGAAAGATATAACGTGTGATAAGATAGCCACTAAAAAAGCCTTTGAAAATGCTATACGCATAGATATGGCTCTTGGCGGTTCTACGAATACAGTACTTCATATACCTGCAATAGCACATGAATTTGGCGTCGATTTGCCGCTCGAGGTTTTTGATGAAATAAGCAAGGATACTCCGAATATTACGAAAATAAGACCCACAGGTGATTATTTTATGGAAGATTTGAACTATGCGGGTGGAATTCCGGCAGTTTTAAAGACTCTTAAATCAAAAATTAATGATTGTACGACTGTAAGCGGTTTAACTACAAAAAAGATAGCTGAAAATGCAGAAATTTATGATAATGATATTATAAGATCGGTAAAAAATGCTTACAGCAAAGAAGGCGGGATCGCGATTTTGAGAGGAAATCTCGCTCCCGGCGGAGCGGTTGTAAAACAGTCTGCCGTAGATCCATCCATGATGCAGTATACAGGCACTGCAAGAGTTTATAACTCGGAAGAAGATTCTATAAAGGCTATTTTAGGCGGAAAAATCAAAGCGGGTGATGTTGTTGTTATTCGTTATGAAGGCCCAAAAGGCGGGCCGGGTATGAGGGAGATGTTGAATCCAACTTCGGCTATTTCCGGAATGGGACTTGAAAAATCTGTTGCCCTTATAACCGATGGTCGTTTTTCAGGAGGAACAAGAGGTCCCGCAATAGGACACGTATCTCCGGAGGCATCAGAGGGTGGTCCCATTGGTTTAATTAAAGAAGGAGATAAAATAAAGGTCGATATTCCCGGAAGAAGTGTAGATCTTTTGATAGATGATGCGGAGTTTGAAAAGAGAAAGAAAGCCTTTAAACCTGTTAAGAAGAAACTTCCGCGCGGATATCTCCAGAGATATTCGAAGATAGTTAAATCGGCAGGGGATGGAGCGGTTTTTGATTGAGTGAAAATCAATCAGTATATTAGTTAATTAGTTTATTGGTTAATTAGTAAAAGAGATTCTTCGAATCAGTGTATTGGTTAATTAGTTGATTTGTTAATTGGTTTTTCTTGAGAAATCAAATATTAAAAATTAAAAAGCAAAATGACATATAAAAATGCAAAATTTTTTAGGACGCATTGGTAAAATAAATTTCTATAAAGTTAAATTTTCTATATTTTTGGATGATATTTTACCTCCCCAGAGATCTTTTCTCATAGCTATGGCCATTTTTCTATAGTTTTCTATAGTTGGACTTTTGATGAAATCACTCATTGAAAAAAGCACTTCCTCTGAGGCAAAAAGAATCATATTATTCAATTCTATTTTTAATTCAGAGATTAAATCTTCTGGGGTTTGAATGTATTCTCTATTGTTTTGATGTAATAGGTATTTGTTTTTTTTGAAATCCACAAGAGATAATGAAAGTATAACAATACATTTATATCTTGTCTCTTTAAATTCTTGTTTTTGTAGTAAGGCAGAGTTTCTTCTTTCCCATAATATGCGTAAATAGGTTCCTATTAATCCTCCTAATATAATTGATAATAATACAGTTGTTAAGTTTTCCATATACGTACTTATTATAAAAATATATCTATCTTTGTCAATATACGAGGGTCTAATTGAAACAACAAATTTTTTCTTTGTGTTCTCTGTGGCTTTGTGTGAGAATAATTTTTTAAATTTTAATTTGTAATTTTACATTTTGATGTTTGATTTTTGAATTTCGACGGAGTTGAAAGAATATGTTATTTCTTAATTATTAAATTCTTTATCTTCTGAGGAGGAATTATTATAAAGACAACTAGTATGAAAAGTGCTCCTAATACAGTTACAAGGCGTAGAAGGGTTTGATTTACATCGGGATACACCAATTTTTCGATGTAATGAACGATAAATGAACCAGGGTACGTGCTCCCCGGGCTATATTTTGCTCTTGATAGGTTTTCAAGTATTGTTAAAGGGCAAAATCTTCGCAGAAGTGTTAGTATTCCGACAAAAAGGATACCTGAAAGATGAAGCGTTCTAAACAACCACCAATCAAAGAATTCTTTTCTAAAAAAACCGTATATTGTTAAAAAGAAACCCAGAAGCATAAAAATTATCCAGATGAAATGTAAAACTACGATTATATCCGCTATTATTTTGTAAAACATAGATTAGGTTTTAGGTATTAGGTATTGGATTTTAGGTGTAAAACCGACCGGGGGCAGAAGACGGACGACCGAAAAAACAAAAATCAAAACTTTGTGTTCTCTGTGGCTCTGTGTGAGATTATTCTTTTTCATCTAAAAGAACAGCCACATAAGGCAGTTCACGGAAGAGGTTATCGTAATCCATGCCGTATCCCACTACGAATTTATCCGGAATTTCAAAACCTACATAATCGGCTTTAAATTTATTTACTCTTCTTTCGGGTTTATCAAGAAAAACACAGGTTTTTATTGAAGCGGGTTTTTTCTTTTGAAAGTATTTCTTTGCTAAAGCCAATGTTCTTCCTGTATCGAGTATATCGTCAACGATTAAAACCCATTTATTTTCAATATCGGTTGTAATATCTCTAAGCATTTTTAAGTCTCCTGAGGATACTTTGCCGGAACCATAGGATTCAACAGTAATGAAATCCAGAGAAGGGTGTATGTTATGAATATAAAATAGCCTTAGTAAATCGGATAAAAATACAAAGCTTCCTTTTAAAATACCTATTACAAAGATTTCTTTACCTTTACTGTCTTCTGCGATTTCTTTCACCAGCTCCTTTACTCGTGTTGCTATATCGTTTTCGTCTATAAGGGTCTCGAATTTTATTTCTTTTATTGTTTTCATATTTGGAATTTAAAGAACGCAGAAATAAATGTCAAGAGCGTACCACACACCACCCAAATTTTTACCACAGAGTACACAGAGAAAGTTAATAGGATTAGAAGAAGTGCACGTTAGAAATTCAGGGGTTATGGATTAAGTGGTAAGCTTTTTTTGCGTAATCCTTGCCCTACTTCGCAGTTTTGCAACTGATCCTTAATCCTAGCTTGACTTTCTATTTTTCTCCTAATCCTAAACAATTCTCACACAGAGACACAGAGATAAAAATAGGATTAGAAGTAGCAAGAGTTAGAAGTTCATGGATTAGGGATTAAGTGGTAAGTGTTTTTTCTTAATCCTTGCTTTTCTTCGAAGCTTCTCACCTAATTCTTAATCCTCGCTCAACTACCTGCTATTCTGCTAATCCTAAAAAACTATCCAACAATTCAACTATTCAACAGATCCGAAGGATCCGTAATACTATTTCTCTATTTTTTAATTTAACTATTTGACTCCGAAGCGAAGAATCCACTTAAGGAACCACAGAGACACAAAGACTACAAAGAAAAAACAAACAAAAAACTTTGTGTCTTAGTGTCTTAGTGGCTATTATCAATCAGTTATTTCTTTCCAGACTCGCTTTAAAAAAGACTCTCTGCCCGAGCCTACCTTGTAGTTCTGGTATCTGACCGGACATGTTTTATAATAATCCTGGTGATAATCTTCAGCCGGATAGAATTTTGTAGCTTCTTTTATTTCAGTTGCTATAGGTTTATTAAACTTGCCCGATTTTTCTAACTTCTTTTTCGATTCTTCGGCTATTTTCTTTTGTTCTTCATTATGGTAAAATATTGCTGTTTTGTATTGAGAGCCCTTATCCGCGAATTGTCCTGTTGGGTCGGTCGGATCTATCTGCTGCCAGAATATTTTTACTAAGTCTTTATAACTTATTTTGCTGGTATCAAAAGTCACTTGAACTGCTTCATAATGTCCGGTTTTACCAGAATAGACATCTGTATATGTCGGGTTTTTTGTTTTACCGCCCGTATAACCGGAAACGGCCTCTTTTACGCCTTCAGTCTGGTCGAACGCAGCTTCTATACACCAGAAACAACCGCCGGCAAATGTAGCTTTATCCAAAACTTCTTTTTCCATTTTAAGCTCTCCTTTATTATTTTCTCCGTTTGCAACAAAAGATAAAACAAATACAAAAATTATTAAAAAACTTAAAACATATTTTTTTAATAGAATCATTTTAACTCCCTTTTTATGTACAGACGTTTTCGAAAAAGAGAAGTTACGATAAAAAAAGCCACTAAGGATTGACATATTTGTTGTAAATTGTATTTTTAAATATGGAAATAAATCCAAAATACTTAATAAGACTTATAATTGTTTTTGTTTTTTCAATTTTAGGATGTAAGAATGAGCCTGATATTGGCGAAATAATTGGAAATGTAATTATAAAATCAGTAGAATATGATATCAATTTTGCATTTGGAGATACTATAACAATAGAAGACGCAGATAGCGTAAAAATTGTTTTGTTTGAGGACATTGGAGATTCAGTGGCAACAACCTATTCAGTAGATGGTATTTTTTCATTTGAAGACGTATCACCAGGAGTTTATTATGTTGAAGCGAGGATAGGAGAGAATATTGTAGAAGAGAATTCACCTTTCAATGTAGAAGCAGACCAAACTGTATCATGTCCGGATATTGTTTTTGAACCATATCCTTCTTTAAGTAATTTCTCTGTGCGTCCGAATCCAATTGACTCACAAGCATATATCAGATTTTCACTTCTAAGTGCTTCATATATTTTTCTCAGTGTATATGATACTAAAGGAGAACAGATAAACCTCATTGACGAACCAAGGGTTGCAGGTACACACGAAGCAACTTGGAGTACCCCGGATAGTTCCAGCTCACTCTATTCCAGCGGGAATTACTTCTTTTCACTTTTAATCGACAATACTCATTTATATATAGTAAATGCAATTAAAGAAGAATAATATTTTTTAAGAATTCAGATTAAAAACCCCACTTATACAAAGCGGGGTTTTTCTTTTTAGTCTATAAATGTTAGTATATTAAGCTTTACCTGCTGAGTATAACACATTCTCGTTCTTGTGCTTATACATATTTATTAAAGCTTCGCGGGCTGGACTAAGATATTTTCTCGGATCGAAATGTTCTGGATGTTCTGTGAGATGTTTTCTTACGGCTGCCGTCATCCAGAGTCTGCCGTCTGAATCTATATTTACTTTACAGACGTTATACTTTACCGCTTTTTGCAGTTGTTCTTCTGGTATTCCAATAGAGTCTTTTAGCGCTCCACCGTTTTCATTGATTATTTTTACTGCCTCTTGCGGAACAGAGGAAGAGCCGTGAAGAACAATTTGAAAACCTGGTATTCTTTTCTCTACTTCTTCAAGGATATCAAAGCGCAGGGGTGGAGGTATTGGTACTCCGTCTTCATTTCTCGTGCACTGTTCGGGTTTGAATTTATTCGCGCCATGAGATGTTCCTATTGAAATTGCGAGTGAGTCTACTCCTGTCCTTTTTACGAACTCTTCGACTTCTTCGGGTTTTGTGTAATGCGTTTTTTCCGATACAACGTGTTCTTCAATACCTGCAAGTACTCCGAGTTCGCCTTCGACAGTTATATCGTGAGGATGGGCATAATCGACAACTTTTTTGGTAAGAGCTACATTTTCATCAAAAGATAGGCTCGATGCATCGATCATTACGGATGAAAAACCGGATTCGATACAGGATACACATAATTCATAAGAATCGCCATGGTCAAGGTGCAGGGCTACAGGAATTTCTTTTAATCCCTTTTCTTTAGCCATATCTTTCATCATTTCTATAGCTCCCTGACCCAAATATCTTAAAAGTGTCTGATTGGCGTATTTTCTTGCGCCTTTTGATATCTGTAGTATTACCGGAGATTGTGTCTCTACACAAGCTGTAATTATTGACTGTAACTGTTCCATATTATTAAAATTGTAAGCAGGAACCGCATATCCACCACCCAAAGCCTTGCCCATCATATCGCGGGTGTTGACAAATCCTATTTCTTTATAAGATACCATACTTTAGCCTCCTAATTTCAAGTTTAATTTTAAGAATTAAAGCTTAGTTAATATAATAAGAAAACAATCTAATGCAATGGTTTTTTGCCACAAAGACACCAAGACACGAAGAAAAATATAATGTTGTTTAAAACCCCACCTCCAATCCCAAATTTATCTCACACAAAGACACTAAGACACAAAGCCCAACCACACACCAAATTTAATCTTGTTTTTTGACTGCTAACTGCTCACTACTCTCTACTCACTACTTATCATCTTGCTATTACAATTTTCCCCTTCGTTTGAGCCTTCCGGCATCTATTCACGTGCCAGAAGTATATGCCACTTGGCAAATTTTCGATGTTGTATCTGTAAATGGAATTTGCAAGGTTTCCCGACTCATGTATTAAGGTTCCTTTAACATCGAATATTTCGATTGTTTGATTTGGCTCTAAGCTATCGAATATTAAGTAATTATCTTTAATTATTATTTTACAAGGAGGTTGGTCCATCCTATCCGGAATATTTGTTCCTGAAGGATTATATTCATATGCGCCAATATCATAACCGCTGCCAATCGGTCTTGCGAAGCCATCTAAATCATATGTTACAAAGACAGAAACAGCAGAAGTACCTGAATCTACTGCTTGAGATGCCGAAAGAAGATGGTAATCTCCGTTTTCCCAGTCAAAAAAGATATGATGCATCGAATCGGCAAGCATAGAATGGGTACCGTAACCTAAAATTTGCCAATCAGAAAGATTTATGCGGGTGTCACCGCCGTCAACGCTCATTCTATCGAGCACGATATTATAATCACTATAAAAATCATCCAGAGATTCATCTTCTAAAGAAATACTGCCCCTAAATGAATGAAGTGTAATTAATATATTATTGTACACGGTGTCAGCCTGGGAGCTAAGACCAATATTAACGCACCATCTTCCGTTGGATGCATTTATAATCGTATTGTTATATACTTTGGTGTTGTATGAACCATCGGATGCGTCAATCCTATAAAGACTGATGCCGCTTGCATGGTTGTCGTATATTAGATTGTTAAATATTCTGGAATTCGCTACGCCGTCACAGTTAATCCCCGATCCACCCGCGGCGCCGTTTCCATATATAATATTGCCTTCGACTGTCGCATTGGTTATCAGGCCATCTCCGCCCATACTCTCATCACCGTTCATATGAATTCCGCAGCCATTATTATCATGACATACATTATACCTTATAATAGGATTGTCTCCGCTGTTTGAATGATATATTCCATGCTCGTTCCAGGAATAAGCACATAGATTATTTTCAATTATAACATCCTCAACAAATCCTGTAAGTATTCCTCTCGAATTATTCAAGCAGGTGTTATTTTTTATTACTATGTGTTCGGCAGTGACTAATCTTATGCCGTTACGGGGGACCCCTGTAACTATAAAACCATCGATTACGACCCAATCCACGCCTTCTATGTTAATGCCATCATCAGTCATATAATTTTCACTTGTGATCCTCACACTGTCATCTAATGCCATAAAAACAATCGGGGTAGATTCACTACCATCTACTCCTCTTAAATCAAAGCCTGCGTAATCACCTGGTAAGACAAGAACGGAATCGCTTGCTATGATTGTATTTGCAGCGTGTTGAAGAGTTGCAAAAGCTGAATCTTCAGATTCTCCGTTGTAGCTATTATTGCCGCTGTTGGAAACATAGTAGGTTGTCGCAAACATTTGGAAAGTTGTCGACAATAACAATAAAACTAATATATATCTCTTCATGAATTTCTCCTTTGCTAAAAAGAAGCGCTTTTTACAGGCCTAATTATATAAAAAAATGGGGGGGATCAAATTTTAGCTGAGTGCAGCGTCTGCCGCGAGAATCCCAGCCGGTATCTGTAGATTTATGATCCCCCGGTTTATATATTATAATGAAAAATATATCTTTTGGCAAGACTTTTTTTTTACCGAGGAGGTACCAGGGTACGAGGAATAAGATTAGCATAGCATCTTTAGTTATGATTTAAAAAAAATCGGCAATATTTACAAAAAATTTACTTGCTAATCTAAAATTTTTCAGGAAGAGGTTGACAAAACAGGAATATGATATGATAATATTACAAAGTGGAGGATCATAAATATTATGGAAAAATTTGAGTGGATTGGTGTAGCAGGACAACATTATACTTATATAGTTTACAGTTTGCCTGCAAATTTTGTCCATGGCGAATTTGGAAATTATGTTTTTGCTAAAAAGAGTGAAAATGAAGAGTGGATTCCAATTTTTATAGGTCAGGGAGATCTGGGTGTAGAAATTAGCGATGATCATCCAAATTTGAAATGTATTAAGCAAAAAGGGGCCACACACGTTCATGTGCATGCTAATGATAGTGAGTGGGTGAGGGTCTCTGAAGAAGAAGATTTATTAGAAAGCTATTTAAGCGCTTTTGAACCTTATGGATGCAATCATAGTATAGAAGAAGTAGAAGAAGAGTATTTTGAAGATGAAGAAAGTAATGATGAAGTTGATTGAAAAATTTTTATGTTTTTAAGTTCTGGTTTTAAAAGAAAGATAAAATACCTAATAGCAAAACAATTCCTTAAAAAATATACATAGATATTTACAAAAAAAGGAGTTTTGGTAATATTCTTCTGCTAAATTTTAATCCTTGACAAATTCGGTATAGATAGCTAACTTTTATATAGTAAACATTAAGGATTCAAAGGAGATGAGTTTGAAAAAAATAATTTTTTCAATGTGTGTGTTTTTTATTGCTTGCAGTTCTGCTCAAAAGAATATTAGTGATAAGAAATATACAAGAGATATTACTACCTCGAATTATATATTGTTTGATTATATAAATTTATTAACCGGTGACGATTATTATCCTCTTCTTGATAGCATTAAAAACGGTTTGTCGGACGATTTTTTTACTTTAAGAATGGCTTATACTAAGACAAAAGCATATGATCCATATGATGTTAAATTTGATGAGCTGAGAAAAAAAATAAGTTTAAATATTGAGGAAAAAAATTTTAAGAAAGCCCTTGAATTTGCAAATAAGATTTTGGATAAGAGATATATAGATATTAAAACGCATTTTTATTGCACCTTTATTTATAAAGAGCTTAACGATACATTAAAATCGAATTATCATTATGATATTTATAACGGTTTGTTAAACTCAATATACTTCTCAGGTGATGGTAGAAGTCCTCAAACCGCTTTTATTGTAATGGAAATTTCTGAAGAATATGACTTGGTTAGGTGGTTTGAAATGAAAGCTTTAGAGCAGTCTTTAATCATTGAAGACGGATATAGCTTCGATATATTAAAAGTTACTGATGAAAATAAAAAAACGGAATTGTTTTTCAATATTGATCTGGCTTTAAAACGTCTTTCTGAAGAACTTGATTAATTAAAAAGCCTATTAGCAGCACCGAGGAATTCCGTTAAATTTATATAACAAAATTAACGTACGGAGGTGGGAGGATAGTATGTCGTTAGTAAAAAATCTTTACGCGAAGTACCTTTATAGTAAGGGTCTTAACGCACAAAAAACAGGTAAGTTACCCATAGCAGTAGATTTAATGGAACAAAGTTCGGATATTTTGTGGGAAATGATTTCCGAAGGTGAAGATAAATATGAAGACGAATATGCCCGAACAAAAATGAATTTAGGTTTGATATACAATAAAATGGGAAAAACAGATGATTCAATTTGCTCATTCCAAATATCGATCCTTAAATTTAAAGCCCTTATTGCTAAAGGCAGGGCTGACCTTCTTGAAGATTTAACAAAGGCAGAAACTGTTTTTAAGCATTTGTATGGAGGAGAAGAGGCAAGTATATAGAATTTGCTTTTGTCTAAATAAATCGGTTCTTTGTTCCGAGTACCCGGCTTTATATAAATAAAAGGTAATACTAATAATTGCAATAGATGGGTTGACAAAAAGACCCCAGATAATAAGATATTTATCAGTTTTTTGTTTTATTGATATTATAATATTTGAAATTAAAAAAGTGATAAGTATTGTAAAAGGGGGATTAAGTAGCAATGAAAACTTACAGAGTAGCGGTAATACCGGGTGATGGTACGGGTCCTGAAGTAGTTAGAGAGGGTTTAAAAGTATTAAAAGCAGCTCAATCTAAGTTTGACTTCAATTGTGAAACAGTAGAATATGATGTGGGAGGAGATAGATATTTAAAGACCGGTGAAGTTTTGCCGAATTCAGTACTTGAAGAGCTTAAAACTTTCGAGGCTATATATCTTGGGGCTATCGGTCATCCCGATGTTAAACCCGGTATTTTGGAAAAAGGGATTTTACTAAGTTTACGGTTTGCCCTCGATCAATACATAAATTTAAGGCCCGTGATACTTTATGATAAGAGATTTTGCCCTTTATTGGATAAAGAAGAGAAGGATGTGGATTTTGTCGTTGTAAGGGAAAATACGGAAGGCTTATATTGTGGAGCAGGTGGTTTTTTAAAGAAAGGGACTCAGGATGAAGTTGCCGTTCAGGAAAGTATTAACACCTATAAGGGAGTAGAGCGCTGTATAAGATTCGCATTTGAATATGCTCGAAAAAGAAATAAGAGAAAACAAGTAACATTATGCGGAAAAACAAATGTCCTGACCTTTGCTTTCGATTTGTGGGAAAGAACTTTCTACAAGGTTGCCAAAAACTATCCCGATATTAAGACTGATTATGCTCATGTTGACGCTACATGCATGTGGATGGTAAAAAATCCTGAATGGTTCGATGTTATAGTTACGGACAATATGTTTGGTGATATCATTACAGACCTTGGAGCAATGGTTCAAGGAGGAATGGGTATTGCTGCCGGTGGAAATCTTAATCCTGAAGGTATTTCCATGTTCGAGCCTATCGGTGGAAGTGCTCCTAAATACACAGGCAAAAATGTAATAAATCCTTTAGCTTCTATATGTGCGCTTTCTTTGATGCTCGATACTTTGGGGGAAGAAGAGGCGGCAAAGTCAGTTGAAGATTCGGTTAAGAAAGTCGTAAAAGAAAAAATAAAAAGTCTCTCTGCCGGGAAGATGGGATATTCGACTTCTGAAGTCGGAGAT
>CAZGHN010000020.1:0-30958 GCA_964525555.1 uncultured bacterium | reverse complement strand
GTGTGATAAATGTATCTGATCCTTCTTCTCCCGCTGAAATTGGTCTTTTTGATACACCGGGTCGAGCCGTTGGTATATGGATTCAGGATACGTTTGCTTATGTGGCGGATAGAGGTCAAGGGCTTCGTATAATAAATATAGCGGATCCTTCTTCCCCGGGTGAAATTGGATTTTATTCCGATGTCCCCTGTGATGCCTGGAATGTATGGGTCCAGGATACGTTCGCGTATGTTGCGGATGCCGATACGGGATTTAGAATAATTAATGTAGCGGATTCTTCTTCTCCGGTTCAGGTTGGTAGGATGCATTCACCTATATGGGATGTTTATATAGAGGATACTCTTGCTTATCTGGTTGGGTCTAGACTGTATATTGTTAATATCTCCGATCCAACCTCTCCAAGTGAGATTGGTTCTTATGGTTTGAATGGATATCAAGATGATTATAAAGGAATTTTTGTTCAAGAAGGTCTTGCCTATGTTGGAGATGCGGACAGTGAGTTGTGTATAATCGATGTGTCCGATCCGACGAGCACAACAGAGGTGGGATTTTACAGGATTTATTGGGAGTTACCCGCTCATGATATATACGTTAGAGATAGTCTTGTATATGCTGCTTATGATGTGGCCGGTCTCTACATCTTCAAATACACAGGACCTGGTGCAGGTATAAAAGAAGTATCTGTAGAAAATGATGTATTAAATATAACAAGTATATCAAATAAATTAGAAATAAATTATTCTGTCATAAATGAAAATGAGAGAGTAAAAATAGAAATTTTTAACGTTCTTGGTCAGAAAATGGGAACTCCTGTCGATGGTATCCAATCGAGGGGAGATTATACCGTTAATTGGGACGGAAAGACAGGAATATATTTTGTGAGGATGGAGATGGGAGAAAAGATTTATAAACAGAAAACCTTGTTGGTTCGTTAAATCGTGGGTTAGGTTTTAGTTCTCACTAATTAACCAATCAACTAATTCACCAATTAACTATTTTGCTACTTAATAGCAAATGCAGGTAGTGGGGGGTTGTGTCTTTGTGTTCTTTGTGTACTTTTGAAAGTTAGAATGTTAGGCAGTTAGGAGGTTAGGAAGTTAAAAAATAAAAAGAATAGGGTAGGATTTCGTGTTTTTAGTATGTTTGGTGGTTAAATAATTTAAAATATGCAGAATATAAAAATAACAGTAGAATATGATGGAACTAACTTTTACGGCTGGCAGGTTCAGCAGGGAAAATGGACCGTTCAGGGAGAGCTTGAAAAAGCCCTTAAGGTTATTTTCGGTAAGAAAATCAGAATAACCGGTTCGGGTAGAACCGATACCGGCGTTCATGCGGAAGGCCAGGTAGCATCTTTTGCATGCCCGGAAAAGTTTTCTGCGAAAGAATTAAAGAATGCAATAAACGGGAATGTTTCCTATGATGTTTTTGTTAAGGAATGCAAAAAAGTTCCGGAGGACTTCAACGCGAGATTTTCGGCAAGTTCAAGAGTATACAGATACCAGATTGCAAAAGAAAGATCGGTATTCAATAGAAGATATTTTTTGCAAATTGAGGGGGAACTAAATATAAAGAGTATGAAAAAGGCAGCAAAAGAGCTTATAGGAGAAAAAGATTTCTCGAATTTAGCAACAAAAGATAAAGGAAAGTGTTACTTGAAAAAAGTAAAGATATCCGAAGACGAAAACAATATTTTTATCGAAGTCGAATCTAATCGTTTCCTGCGTAGAATGGTTAGGGGCATTACCGGACTTCTAATCGCGGTAGGCAGGGAAGAAATTATGCCGGAGGATGTCGGGAAAGTCCTTTCAGGAAAGAAAAGACGTCCGCCCGTCGCCTCGCCTCAAGGTCTTTTTCTCGTGAAAGTCAAATATTGATTTTACTGTAAATACTTTGATGTTTCTCCGGATTTAACGCCCAATCACAGAAATATTATCATCCGATTGGTTCACTACATAAATATATTGTCCATTCGGTAGGACTGCTACTTGCGAAGGTTGGTTGCCTACTGAAATAGTTCCAATAACAGTGTTATTATCCGTCCTTATTATCGATATGTTACCGTCCGAGGCATTTGAAACATAAACGAGTTGCCCCGAGGGATCCGAGGCTAAGCCTCTGGGTCCATTTCCTACTTGAACGCTGTCGACTAACGTGTTGTTCGAAGTTCTAATTACATAAACTTGATTTGTCGAAGGATCGGACGCATACACATATTCACCGTTAGGAAGTAAAGTAAAGTAAGCAGGAGCTGCACCGATGGGTAAATAGGCAACATTCGTGTTATCGGAAGTTCTTATAACACAAACTACACCAAGAGTAGTTCCGACATATGCGTATTCTCCGTTCGAGTAAATTTTTATGTCAGTCAAAGGGGCCCCTATAGCTATAGTATCGATCAAAGAATTATCGGAAGTCCTAATGACATATATGTTGCCTGTGGGTGCCGACGTAACATACATATATTCTCCGTCTGGAGTGACATCTGCAAAAGTCGCACCCAGTACATATGGTATTGTATCTGTTATTGTATTATCAATTGTTCTGATTACTGTAACGGTGCTGTCATAAACCGAAGTAATATATACATATTCCCCATTAGGTAGCGGAGTTGCATCAATACAGTAATATCCGGATGGCACTGTTTCCACCACTGTATTGCTCGAAGTACTTACAATATTTACATTACCATCAAGCACATGCGTAACATATATATATTGCCCGTTAGGAAGTACTGCAATACCGATAGGATTGTTTCCCACAGATATCGTATCCATTACTGTGTCTGGATAACCTATTAATATATTATGTGCTGCTGACCATTCACTTAGTTTTTGTTTTTCGTCTTGGGCTAATACTCGAACTGCATATGCCCCTTCCTGTATATAGGTATGATTAAACGATACCGTATCTCCTGAGGGAATATAGCTACTCCACGCAGAAAGATTCCCATCTCCCCAATCGAATTGATATGAAATGTTATCATCATTTGGGTCTGTTGTCACGGCTTGAAAGGTAAAGGCGTAGTTTATAATTCCGGTTCCGGGACCATGTGGTCTGCCCGGCGTTTGAGGAGCTGAATTCCCTCCGCAATTGGTTAACAAGATTACAAGCAGTATAACTACAGTAATAGATTTCAGGATTTTCATTAATACCTCCTTAATTTGTTTTAAAAAATTTTTAATCATTATTTCTTTGATGGTTATTGAATATTAAAATTACCTTTATTCATTATATTGATATTTTTGTATATTGTCAATAATTAATTTCAATCAAAATCCCCCTTTACATTTAAAAAAAATTTAGTATCCTAGTATATATAAATAAGGATGTTAAATGGATATTCTTGTTGTTGATGATTCAGAGGATCAGTTATTTGTCCTCAATGAAATCCTGAAGGAAAAAGGTTATAAGAAAATCCATCTTGCAGAATCGGCAGAAGAGGCTTTTAAAATTCTTGGACTGAAAGGAAAAAAGAAAAAAAAGAATGTAGACCTCATCCTGATGGATGTAAATATGCCTGAGATAAACGGTATAGAAGCCTGCGGCGAGATAAAGAAAGAGGATAAATTAAAAGATATACCTATCATAATGGTAACAGCCCATCAGGAAGAGGAACATCTACAGTCGGCTTTTCACGCAGGAGCTATCGATTACATAAAAAAACCTATAAATGTAACAGAACTCCTTGCAAGAGTCCATTCTGCTTTGAGATTAAAAAGGGAAACCGACAGCAGGAAAGAAAGAGAACGAGAATTGACGGAAATGGCTGAGCTTCTTGATGAGGCGAATAAGAAGTTGACGCGTATGTCGTATCTGGATGGGCTTACCTCGGTTCCTAACCGCCGTTATTTTGAAGAATTTTTCAATAGAGAATGGAAAAATGCGATAAGATTAAGTAAGTATATATCTTTGATCATGCTCGATATAGACTGTTTCAAGGCTTATAATGACACGTACGGACATTTAAACGGGGATGATAGTCTTAAAAAAGTCGCAAAAGCATTAAATGATGCTTTGAAGAGGCCTAGGGATTTCTTATGCCGGTACGGAGGAGAAGAATTTATTGCGGTTCTTCCGGATACTGACGCCTCCGGTGCTTTTGAAGTCGCAAATAGATTTCTCCGCGAAGTTAAAAAGCTTAAAATTTGCCATAAAACTTCACCTGTTGACAAGAATGTTACCATAAGTATTGGTATTGCGACATCTAAACCCCTCAGAAAAGCAAAATCAAAATCACTTGTAAGTAAAGTAGATAAAGCCCTCTACGAGGCAAAACAGAACGGTCGAAATTGCATAAAGGTCGCAAGTTAAAATAATTAAAATGGGGGTGATATGATGCCGAGTGATGGAAAAGAAGAAAAAATCAAAGTTAAGGTTCCTGCATATGCTGCGAAGCTTATACCGAATTTTCTCGAGAATAGACAGAAAGATATAGAGGAAATTAACAAATCATTGGAAAAAGGAGATTTTGAAACAATTGAGAGACTCGGGCACAGCATGAAAGGTTCTGGTTCTATTTATGGATTCGATGGAATTACAGAGTTGGGTAAGGTAATCGAATCATCTGCAAAGAATAAAAACGTAGAAGAAATCAAAGGTAGTTTAGCTGAATTAAAGGATTATTTAAATAGAGTAGAAATAGTAAATGAATAAAAAGTCGCGTATAGTATATATCGACGACAATCAGGATATGCTAAAACTCGTAGAAAGAATTCTCTCAGGTTTAGACTGCGAGATCATAACTGCAATAAGTCCCTCGGAAGGTATCAGTAAAGTTAAAGAAGAAAAGCCGGATTTGGTTCTGCTCGATATAAATATGCCTTCTATGGACGGCTATACTGTATGTTCTAATCTTCAAGAAGACGAAGAAGCTTCAATGATTCCTGTTGTTTTTTTGACCGCTCTTGAAAGTGATAAAAATAAGGCTAAAGCATTTTCTGTGGGTGGGGTAGATTATCTGGTTAAACCTATTAAAAAGGAAGCTCTTTTGCCGATTATTGAAAAACATTTAAAAACAAGAAAACGCTGGGAGAAGCTTGCAGAAAGCTCTCCCGGTATTAAAAAGAGAATAAAACCCCTTGATTTTGAGAGATTTTTGAAGTTTCTTTCATACAGTCTTAATTTGTCATCCGAAGATAAAAAGAAATTATTTAAAATAGCCCCGCGTGAAATATATTCTTTTGCATCGAATATAAACGAAAGCAGCAAGAAAATGGCTGAGTATATAAGCGGTTTTCTTGGTTTACCTTACACCCCAACAATCGAAATCCATAGTGTTCGCCTGGGGACTTTTCCCGCTCCATTCTGCAAGAAAAATCTTATTGTGCCCAGGATTGAGCCTTCCGGTGAAGAAACTCTGGTAGTAAGCAATCCATTTGACTGGGATTTACTGGATTCGTTGGATAGTTTCTGGGAAATTTCTCCGCAATCGAGACTCCTTGTAACTGAGCCTGAAAATATAGAGAGGCTTTTTAAAGAACCAGAGGTTGTAGAGGAGGCTGATTTAAGTAAAAAAAGTGGATACGAGAGAGGGAAAGGAACGGCGCAGGGTGTAAGCGAAAAATATACAACGGAGGTTTTCCAAAAGAAGGAAGAGGATAAGCACAGGGTTAAAGAGGAAGAGGCAGGTCCTGTTGTATCAATAGCCAATAGCATTTTAGAGGAAGCAATCAGAGGGAGGGCAAGCGATATTCATATCGAACCTAAAAAGGAAGAGTCGGTTGTTAGATTCAGGGTCGACGGAGATATGGTTGATCATGTATCGATAAAGAGTAAGACGAGCCAGATGGTTATATCCCGGCTTAAATTATTAGCAGGTCTTGACATTGCTGAGCGCAGAAGACCTCAGGATGGAAGTTTTGCAAGAGAAATAGCCGATGGGGTATATAGTTTCCGTCTTGCTACCACCTCGACTCCTAACGGAGAAAGTATTGTAATAAGAATCCTGAAACCTTATGCAAAACCGAAGACGCTTTTGGAATTAGGTATGACCGAAAAACAGGCTAATACTCTTACATTTAGCGGTAATCAACATTATGGGATGAATCTTGTTGTTGGCGGTACAGGTTCTGGAAAAACGACAACAGTATATAGTTTACTTTCGCAGATAGATACCGAAACAAGAAGTCTTATGAGTGTGGAAGACCCTGTCGAATATCGTATTCCGTCTGCCAACCAGCAGCAGGTAAATGAAAAAGCAGGGATAACTTTCGAGGATCTTTTGAAATCGTCGGTCAGGCAGGATCCTGATATTCTATATATGGGAGAAATAAGAGATCATTATTCCGCAAAAACAGCTGTGGATTTTGCTTCCACCGGTCACTTGACCATCTCGACACTTCACACTTCAAACGCCACTTCGGCAATTTTCCGTTTAGAGAGGTTAGGTGTTTCAAGATTACAAATGTCGGAAAGTCTTCTTTGTATTGTTGCTCAGAAATTGATAAAAAAGCCTTGCCAGGCCTGCAGCAAGATTATTCATATATCGGATGAACAGAGAAAACTTTTGGAACCGTTTACCGACGATATACCGGAAAGGGTTCTTAAAGTGATGGGATGTCCTAATTGTAATAATACGGGATATTATGGACGGGAAGGAGTGTATGAAGTCTTACGTTTTGAAGAAGACATAATTGAGGAGATCAGAAACGAAACTCCAATTTCAGAAATTCGAAAAAAGTTTAAAGAAAAGGGTTATTATCTTCTGCCTGATCATGCGATCGAGAAAATACGGAGTTTAATATTCGCCCCCGAGGATGTTTATAAGAAGATTTTAGTTGAGGAAGCCCCGACTAAAAAGACAGAAAAAGTTACAGTTAGTCAGCATTTGGAAGAAGAAGAAAAGAAGACAGAAGAGATTCAAGAGGCCCGAACTTCAGAGGCTAAAGATAAGAAGAAAACCATTCTTATTGTAGATGATGATGATGACTCACGGAATTTGGTCGCAAGATTTTTAGTCAACGCTGGTTATACGGTAGCTCAAGCGACTGACGGAGCGGCTGCTTTGCTTGATATAGGAAGTAAGGATTTTGACCTTATAGTTTCCGACGTAAATATGCCCACACTTGATGGATTTGCTTTGATGGGAATAATCAAGCAAAAAGGAATCAAAACGCCGGTTATTTTTCTCACATCTCTTTCGGATTCAGAAAAGGAGATCGAAGGCCTTAAAAAAGGTGCAGCAGACTATTTGACAAAACCCGTAAAAAAAGAATTGTTACTCTTAAGAGTAGAAAAATTACTTTCCGTTTAAGGGTACTGTATTTCCTCCGTCCATAAGAATAAGAATCTTAGAATCCGGGCCTTTTTTGTTTATGGCTTTAATGAAAGCCTCCTGTAAAGAATTAAATGGTTTTATGAATGCTTTCTTTAAGATTTCATTTTTGATTTCTGATATCGCCCAGATTTCCGCTCTTTTTGATAATTCTGCAATCCTTGCGGCTTTGTGGTAGCCCAAACGGTAATTCTTTTTAGCTATTTTTAATATTTTGTTCAGGTCTTTAGATGAAGATAACAATTTATAAAAATTATCTGGGCCTATTCCCTCAGTACATGCGGCAACGAGAATTAGTATCCCGTCTTCTTTAAGAGCAAGTTTACCGTGTTCTATTGCTTTATGTGCCTGGTATAAATTCTTATCAAGAGGAGGCCTTACGACTGTAATTACAATGTCCGCTTTTTCTTTTATAGAGACTCCGAAAATGTCTCGAGCGGATGCGGAAGCCTTAGAAAAAGATTCGTGTATGTCCCCACAGAAAACTCCACATAATTCTGATTCGTTTTTTACAATTGATTGAATTGAGAAAATGGGGATCGGGGGAATTTTTTTTAAAGCCTCGAGAAGATCGATATGGACCGGGTTTTTTTCCAGATTAAGCGGGTCTGCGCCTTCTTGCAGTGCAAGTTTGTGGTTTTTTTCGATTGTAGTGTATCCTGCGAGTCCAGGAATGAAAGATTTTCTTCCTCCTGTAAATCCCGCGAAGTAATGAGGTTCTACAGAACCAATCGTAATAATAGCTCCCGCTTCCAGAACTTCTTTATTTATCCATACCTTGGTTCCTCTTTTTGTGGTTCCGAGATCTCTTAGCTTTGAATTATCTTTTGCATCGTGGATTAATATATTGGATTTAATTTTTTGATAAAATTTTCCGAAAATTGATTGTAATTCTCCGTCAGAGGGTTTTTTATGGATGCCTGTTGCTATTATATATTTTGCTTGTTCAAGATTCATTTTTTTGTTCAGTTCGTATAGAATAACGGATGTAGGTGTAGGTCTTGCGGCGTCGTTTACAATAAATAGAAAGCGGTTATTTTTATTTATCCATTCTTCAAAAGGTAGACAATTTAAAGGATTATCCAGTGAATTCTTTATTGTTTCGCCTTTATTTGCTAAATATATCTTTCTCGAGTGAATTATTTCGATGTTAAGACTCTCTTGAGTGTCTAATTCGATTTTTTCTGTACTGTAAGGTATTTTTATTTTCATATTTAATCTAAATGATATTTTTCTTTAGATGTATTTTTTAATCAAAAGTTTTTATTGAATCGAATTTATTCTTCAGCCATTTTCAATAAATTAAAAACGCTATCTGCAGCATGTTCATTTAGTTTTCTATTGTGTTCAATCGCCGCACTTCTTGCACGATAGATATTTCCGTAATAATATCTGCGGAAAAGAAAAAAGTATATTACATATGCGTTTCCATATTCCTCATTTAATAATTTGTAAATTATAAAATAAATATTGGCTCCATTAAGAAGCAGCGCATTTATACCATCGCTAACATTTCCCGCGTAAATTTGTCCTGTTCCCGGCAAGAAAGTGGAAAGCCATTTGGCAGTTCTTACCGATTTATAATTCATATCTTCTGCCGAGGTGAGCAGGGTATCTATTGAGTGAGCAAGTTTATGATTTCCTCCTTCTTCGAAATATATTTTAAGTGCGTCTTTTGCAGATTCCCATTCGTAACAATAAAGATGTGTAATACCCAGAAATAGAGATGCTTTTTTTCTTATTTCCGGGATGCTGCTGAATGATACAAGTTTAATAAGTATAAATTTTGCCTTATTGTAACTTCGTGAGGCAATGTAAGTTAAAGCTACATCGATTTTTCTTTCTTCTCTTAAACTGTCATTATTTGCACTCCCGGCTGATAATTCCATTGCTTCTAAAGATTTTTCAAGATTATTTATGTTTCTGTATGCAAGTCCGATTTTATAAAAGGCATAGCTTATATCTTCTTCTTTGGCATTAAAGTAGAGATAACGGCTATATTCTAAGATTGCTTCTTCGTAAAAGCCCGATTCGAAAAACTTATCGGCAAGACCAGTAGCTTTGTCTTGTGCGTAAAGCGGTAAAGAAACAATCGATAAAAAAAAGAGATAGTTTCTATTTAAAGTTTTCATGAAGGTGTTTTTTTATTGACAATTTGAACATTATTTCTTGTTCTTCGTTGTAAATATCCGCAGCAACAACGGAACCATAAATATTGCCAAGATAAAAAAGCCCGCCCAGGACACCAAAAATCCATCCCTTAACCGAATGAATACCATCATCATCAAATCCTTCATAAGCCTGCCAGCAGGTAATGCTTACTGTTACCAGTGAATGAAACGCGTCAGCGTTACGTCCGCAATAGAATTTTCCTGCTCCGGGAATTACTGCGGAAAGCATGCCTGAGACAAATTTATTTTTTCTTGGCAGATGTTCTCCATTTTCCAATAGGGAGAATATGCGATCCGATTCAAGGCTGGTGTCATTTAACAATTCCCTTGTTTTCTCCCATTCTTTTCTTTGCATATAATTAAGAGCTATTAATTCTATTGCCCTGATATTTTGTGTGGGTTTGTTTAAGAAATAAGATTTTAGTATCTTATTGGAAATATCAAAGCTGTCTATTAAAGAGTAACAAATTCCTGTTTCCAAGTATGTTTCATCGAGAAGGAGACTTTGCTCGTATTCGCTGGCAATTTTCTTAAAATAGTTAATAGATTGTTTATAGTTTTCGCTAAACCTGTAGCACAAGGCAATTCTAAAAAATATCGAATCTGTATTTTGAGGGAATGAATCTTTTGCAAAGAGAAAACGTTGGTATTCTCCTGCGGCTCTCGTATATTGTTGTTCACTAAATAAAAAATCTGCAAACCTGCGTATGTTCTGCGGACTAAAATATTCAATATCCGAAGTTTCTGCCTCAAGAGAGAGTGTTAAATAAAGAGTTAGAAGTAAGGATGATTTTAATATTCTCATTTCTTTAAATCACATTTTGCTCCCTTTGTGGAACAAAGATTTTCAGGTAAAGCAAATTCGCTCTTTGCTCTTCCAATATAATATATCTCCACAGGATAATCGATAGCCAATCCTGTTTTTGGGTCTTTCGGGTAATACTTTCTTGAGAGTCCAAAACATCTTTGTAGTCTGTCGCTTGTCATAAGTAAGCCATGAAATGCTCCATATTCCTGTATTGCTTTTGTCATAAAACGGGAACAGGTTAAAGTAAAGTTACAGGAGGGAGCGTCTTGAGAAGACATATATATTTGATAAAAACGGATGAGTCCGGAAAAGGCAAGTTTAACTTCGGAAGTTTCTTTGAAGTTAAAAAGTGAAGTGAAGCGTGTGTCCTGTTCTTCACTTATAATAGGATTATATTCGTAAAGGAAATCCATTTGGTTTGCAATTTCGCTTGTCGAAATCAGACTTAAATATAGAAAACAGGTTCCTAAATTCACCAATGTATCTCCTCTATTTCTATCCCTTCGGGAATTTTGAAATTTGCGATTTCTTTTGGAATATAATTATTGAAAATTGCGTTCTTGTATGTTATTTTTTCGAAGATTGTATCTTCTTCGGTGAATAAAACTGTATTTATTTCTTGGGGAAAATAATATGTTCCATAATTAAAATGATTGTTGAAGGTGGCTTTTAGAAGAGGGTTTCCGGATTTATTCGTTAATTCGGAAGCAGTAATTTTATTTTTCATATGTGTTAATTTTAATTGGCCGATTGTTTTTGATAAGATTTGTGGCGGGTTCCAGTATGTTATTAAGGTATCATTTTTTGTTTCATGATGTTCCAAAGAGTATCCTCGATCGCATACTCCGAAATCGTCCTTCATTGCGTTTAAAAATGACTCGAAGAAAGAAAAAGATACTTTATAAGGAGAAATAAGTTTAAATGCGACTGAATCTTCAGGATAATATATAAGTACAGTGTTGTTTTCGAAAGACATCCATTGATTTATAGGTTTTTTGATGGATGCAAGAATCCTTTTCGGAGATCGATAATAAAAAGTCCCTTCTATTGTTTCTTCAGTGTCTCTTTGTCTGATCGTTCTTGTAAAATCTATAGTAGCTGTTTTAATAATTGTTGCGTAGGAAGTATTGTTAAGAAACAAGAAGGGAAAGAACAGATAAACTGCACTTTTCTTGATGTAGTTATTTTTAATTTAGATTATCCTCCCTCTGAACCGCTACCGCACGAAGAGCCGCTAGAACCGGTTCCGCAAGAATTTTCATCGGAACCAACACCACAGGAAGGACCTGTTATGCAGCTTGATTCTTCTTCGGAAGAGTTGGAGCTGTAGCACGATTTGGGGAAGATAGTGCAGCTTTCTTCATTCCAATCCTGGCAACTTTGATTGAGTTCAACCATTAGTAAGGCACATCCTGCTACGGTAAGAGTAGTTGCGCATCCGAGTATACTAAAAACGGTCTGGTTTTTCTTTACACGGGATTTGTATGCATTGGTATAGGCTCTAACATAATCGGGAGATTTACCCGAAAACGCTATAGGATCAGGAGTTGCGGACGGCCAAACAACTGCTATTCCGGCGCCTATAACGGTCATACCTGCACCAAACCAGCATGCTTTATTAACATCTCTATCAGCAGCTCTATTGGCGTTCATTCTTGCTATTTGCTCGGCCTGTAATTCCTGAGATAATAATTGTATCGGGATTATTAGATTTAGAAACGAATAAAGTATAACAAGTATCTTTAGAAACTTCATTTTTTAGCCCCCCTATTCGAATATTATAAGAAAATTCTCCTGATTGTCAAGGTAGTGTTTCCTAAGAGAGATTAAAAAATAAAGAAATCTAAGGAATTTAGTTTATTCTCCGGAATTGCCGCTGGAACTGTTATTACAGCTATTCATGCAACTTTCCATGTCGTTGCAACTCTCCTGAGAACTCTCGTTTGTTTCTGTACAACTCTGGTTGGTTTCGTTACAGCCCTTGTTTATCTCTATAACGGCATATATAAATCCAATAGTCAAAAGTGTAGTAGCGCACCCTAACATACCGAAGATGGTTTGAGTTTTCTTTATTCTTGATTTGTAAGCATTGGTGTAAGCCCTGATATATTCAGGGGATTTACCTGAAAACGCTATAGGATCAGGGGTTGCGGACGGCCAAACAACTGCTATTCCGGCACCTATAACGGTCATACCCGCACCAAACCAGCATGCTCGATTCACATCCCTTTCGGCGGCTCTTTCAGCATTTATTTTTGCGAAGTACTCAACCTGTAATTCTTGAGATAATAGTTGTATTGGAATTATTAGAGTTAAAGATGAATAAAGTATAAAAAATATCTTTAGAAACTTTATGTTTTTACCTCCTCTATTTAATATGGTATGAAAAAATCATATAGTTGTCAAGGATAAATTATTTATTTACAACTGTCGATAGAGGCTCCAAAATTAACTTAATTTGTACTGGTTTTTTTCTATACGTGCGATTACTCTTTCATATCTTGAACAATAGAGATGTCCGGTTATCCTTACTTTAAAAATAGGAATTACTCTAAATTCTTTCTTCCCTTTTATAAATAGTGATTTTATATTTTTTATCTTATCTTTCAACCAAAAGGAGAATAATTCATCCTGGATTAGATCCTCTTTTATGTTATATTTTTTGATTTCTTCTGTGGATATATTAAAATATCCGTTTTCCTTATCTGTTAAGAAGTCACGTAGTAAGTGTACCTGGTGAGAAGCGTAAGCGGATATTGAATATTCCTCTCTGTAAGGTAAAGTTGGGGCGAGAAAAAATAGTAATGCGCGGGTATAGGCATCCCCTATTTTTTTTGAGTATTCGTTTAGGTCGTTAAAATTAGGAAATGTATTTTTTCTTTTTATATCAAAGACAAAAACCTCGAACATCTTATTTATTACCGTATTTAGTCCATAGCCGTGTTTGATATCGTATTTAATAACTTCCGAAATGGCTCCCTCGAAATAATTTTTTATTTCAGGTTTATTTTTTTTGTAAAGAGAGTCTATTATCTTTGATTGTTCGAGTAAAAATTTTTTTTGTTCTTTTCTATCTATGTTTATATTATCCACAAAGTCATCTACCCATCGCAGGTATGAATATAAAAGATTTGCTAATTTCGCTCCTTCCCCTCTTAAGAATAATTTTGTTGCCAAATAGGCTTCCTTATTATGTTTTTTTAATGATTGTTGATTAAATTTCACAAGATTCCTCCATTTAAACTTTAGCTTCGAGTATATTTAAAGAATCGTAGAAGAAAGCCTTATTTTGTAAAAATAGTTTTTCGCTTAAATCTTTAAGTTTTGATATTTTTGAATTGTAATATTCAGGAGGTTCTCTTAAGATTAGATTATTCCAGTATACGATTCTACCGCCTTTTGTGAGTTGTTTCTTAATCTGTTTGATTCGTTCAATATATTGATTGTAACTCATATAATCGAATATATCAGAGAGATTAAATCCGTCGAAAATCGTAGGGCTATTTTTTCTAAGCGCTTCCATTAACGTACCTTTGAAAATGATAAGTTTATCCAGATTTCTCCGGATCTTCTCGAAATTTTCTTTTTTTAAAAAAAGGGGCAAGGAGTTATGAAAATTACCTCTAATTATATATTCGAGATACGGGTTGTTGTTTGTGGGAAGTTCGGTTAATGCGTATTTTATTCTTTCTTTCATTTCTCTTGTCAGGTTATTTCCTTTGGTTTTAAAATGATATGAATCTCTGTTCAAGTCAAGTTTCTTTAAAGTGATTGGATTTAAAACTATTTTGAGAAACAAATTCCATTTCCATGAGTTAATTTTTTTATTGTAAAAATCGATTCTTTCTTTTTTGCTTTTTTCGCTTAGCAATATTTCCCAATTATTTTTGTTCATGATTAAGGGTTTAATACGTTTGCTGAATAACCTGAAGTAATTCTCGATTATACCGGTGTGAATTATACCTTTTGATATTAAAGTTAGATTGTTGTCCCAAAATTTTCTTGTTTCAATGGATAAATGCTTTCTTAATTCTTTGTATATATGTAATCTTTTGGAGTTTTCCGTCATTCCTATAAATGATAATACATCATTGTATGGAAGGTTTTCAAATATAGTCTTTTTAATTTCTAAGCACGCAATCTGAGCTGTGCTTTTATCTATGGCTATTACGAGCTTGGGGTTTTTGGACAATATGCTAAGAGCGTTATCTCCAGCTGAGGATATAGAAAGATATTTGCCCCCCTTTTTTACATTAAGAGCCTTTAGTACTATTTCTGTGTCTTCCCAGCAATTGGAATAGCGGATTTTTTTATATGTTTTCATAGATACCCTATCGGAAAAATTTACCCAGTCGTATTGATAAGTCAAGGGTATTCTTAAGGCATTGCCTTAAGAATGACGGATGACCGCAGACAGGAGACCGTATTTAGAAAAATAAAAAAATGGCGAAATTGAGGAACGGGGTAACGAGTTAACCCTTTCAAATATCCTGAAAACCTGAACTCTTCGTCTTGAAACCGTGTTTCACTAATCCTATTACTTCCGTCGTCGGTCCTCGGTCTTCGGTCTTTTTAGAGCTACGCTCTAAAATTCCCCTTGACAAAATATTGAATATAAGTAATAATTTTTAAGGAAGTAAAGAAGGAGGTAAATATGCCTAAAGTTATTTATGATTACAGTAAGTGTACGGGTGCCGCAGATTGTGCTGAAGCTTGTCCTGTTGAGATTTTGGAGGGGAGCGGGAGCGGAAGATGGTGTAAGCCTGTTGATGATGAGGTTGCAAACAAGGAAGAGCTTGACAAGTATTATAAAGAAGTTGACACTGAGGATTCCTCAAAGCTGGTACTGACTTTTGACATGCCGGAGTGCATTGAATGTCAGGCGTGTGTAGCTGCTTGCCCGGTAAATGCAATAGAGATAGAATCGGATTAGAATTAGTATATTAGTTAATTGGTAAGAAAAACATATTATAAAAACTTTTTAATCTGCGCTCATCTGCGTAATATTATTTTTCTTTTTCTTCTCCTTATTATTAATCTGCAATCTTTAGCGGGGACGAGAGGGCAGATTGAAGGTAAGATAGTTGATGTGAAGACAGGCAAGTCTCTATCTTACGTGAATATAATCGTAGTTGGTACTAGTTTGGCGGTAGATTGCGAAAGCGATGGTTCATATCATTTGAATAATGTTCCTCCCGGTATTTATGAGATTCAAGCAAGAGGCATAGGTTATCTTCCTTTGACCGTAACAGGTGTTCTTGTTCAGGCTGATCATAGTACAGAGTTAGATCTTGAACTTTTTGCACCAAGAACTATAGAAGGAAGAGAAGTAACAATCGAGGCAGAGAAAAAAATTATTAATATGGATGTTTCCTCGAGAAGGGACTATTCGAATATTGATGAGATAAGGCAAGTTCCCAATATTTACAGTCTTGAAGGTTATTTATCCTTTTATCCCTTGCGGCAAAGATTGGGGGTTATGGGAAGGCAGGCTCCCGATATTTTGTATTTGACCGATGGATTTTTCGTATCGGATAACAGGTTGAACACCACGATATTGATGCCCCCTTTATCTGCTATCGAGAATGTTATTATTGTTGATGGGGGTTTCGATGCGGAATATGGAAATGCGGTTTCCTGCGTGGTTAATGTTTTAGAAAAAGAAGGTGGGCGAGACGGTTATCATGGTTCACTTGATTTTAAGTATACTCTCCCCCACCTTCCGCACCATGGAAGCAGTATTTTTGATTCAAAAAACGTCCATATCCGACCGTTTGTTGATGTATCAGATAGTCTTTGTTGGAATGGTACATCCGTACTTCCGGGAGAGGAAGCTGATGATTACGAATCCTTTGAGGGTTGGATTCAATATGCCCAGGATAGGCAAGTGGAGGGGGATACTCTTACGCCGGACGAGTGGAGAGATTTGTTTATGTATGTGTATAGGACCGAAGGGAGTGATTCTATAGGTCAAATTCCCGGAACTTATGGAGATAGGCCCGGATACGTGGTTGATTTCGGGTTCGGTGGACCTTTTCCGGGCGTAAATATTATCACTTTTTTTGTTTCTAATGTGAGAGCAATAGAACCTTTTTCTATTCCTGTAACACGTGAAAATTACGTTACGAATAAAACGGATTGGAAAATAACTTTTCATCTTAAACCTGAGATGAAACTTAATGTCAAAGGTTTGTTCGAAATTACGGAAACAGTTACAAGTGATTCAAGAGAAATATATCCTGATGGAAGAATTTGGGCTGGAAGTGGTAATATCCTTAGTGAGGTAGGAGGAAAAGATTTTATATACTGGGTAGACGCTTTGAATCCCTATAATATAAGAAGATTTGCAGGAGGGTTCGATTTTAGTCATTCTATTAACGCGTCAACATTTTATAATCTCAGGCTTTTTTATTCGCGGTTCACGCACTTTTCAAGACCTATATGGGAAGAAACGGAATACAGCGCTGAATTCAGGGATACAACAGATGTTGTTTCTTTTGGAAATATAAGCATACCAAGAGAAATCCCCTTTGGTTACGAAAGTTTTGCCGGTGAAGAATATTATTATTATGACTTGTTGCCTGCCGGTTTTATCTTCAGTAATTCGGGGAGAGCGCAGAAAGATGCATCCTGGATTAATACTACAAATTTCAGCGCTGAACTGACTTCTCAGGTAACTCCCCGGCATCAGCTTAAAGGAGGTCTGCAAGTAAATTATGACCGTATGGGGACATATCTTTATAGCAGGATTCCTCAGGCGACGGAAAATATCGCTGAGGAAGTTATCTGGAGCGGGAAGCCAATTAGAGTAGGATTATACGCACAGGACAGGTTTTCTTTTGAAGGTATGTATACGAAATTTGGTTTAAGATTGGATTATTATAAATCCGATAGATATCCTGCAAAATGGAAAATTAGTCCCCGTTTGGGTATAGCTTATCCACTTAGTAAATCAGGAAAAATATATTTTAACTATGGGTCTTTTTGTCAGCTGCCAGAAAGTTACGAGCTTCTTGGTATGTGTAATATGTATACGGATTCGATTAAGCTACTTGGAAATCCAGATTTGGATCTTCCGGAAAAATTTTCTTTTGAATTAGGCTTTGAAAAAAGCTTCCTGGAACAATACGCGTTTCATGTTTCGGGATATTACAATGGTTATGATAATCAGATAGCTGAAGAAGCTCTGAATGATACAGCAGGTGGTTTTACTTATATGACGTACTCAAATAATTATTATGGAAATATACAGGGATTTGTGTTTTCCTTGAGTAAGAAGTATGGAAAATTTTTAAGAGGATATTTATCATATGATATAAATTGGGGGACATACGGAGGAGTTGAAGCTGCAGAAATTAGGATTAAACCCAAAGGGTCGTTTCGATTTCTTCTAACGAGTCAAACACCCGATTCATGGGGAAGAATATTCAAGAATATTTCAGGAAGTGTGTTATATATCTGGAGGGGGGGAGATTATTTCAGTTACGACCCCCAAGCTGCGAATCCCTTTGCTCCGACTGACCCACACTACACAAAGAATCTCAAATGGCAGGATGAGAATTATTGGGATTTGCTTTTGAGTAAAGCAATTTCCCTACGTGGTTTTAAATTTAACTTCTATGCTGAAGTTCATAATCTTTTTGACTCGAAATATATAACAAACAGTTTGTGTTTTAGAGGTGGGATGGGAAGTACGGATATGTTAAATTATTTAGAGTCGCTTCATTTACCTATGTATGAGTACAGGAACGATAGATTGAATAGCCTTGTGGCCGGGAATGACGAGGTGGGCGACCTTGACGCTGATTATATAGATAAGCCTGATTTTGAATATTTGTACTATACCAATCCGAGGTTTTTTAGGATGGGAATAAGAGTTGATTTTTAACTAGCCACAAAGTCACAAAGAACACAAAGTTTTTTGACTGTTAGTCTGTTGGGCTGTTTTTTTTCTAAATCCTAACCCCCAAATCCTAATCCCTAACTTAGACTCGTGACTCTCGACACACGACTCATGACTCGTTATTCCGGTTTGCGTATCTTCATACTTTGAAATCCGGATTTCATTGCCATTTTTCTCAAAAAGGAATTGAATATAAAATGTGCTTTTAAATTCTTGGCAAATATATTTCTTCTTAATTGTTTTGTTCTTTTTCGATAGCGTTGTTCGAAGTTTTTCGGTGATTTACTGAGTACGTCAGAAAAAATTATTGCGCTTCTAATAGCATAACTTATGCCTTCGGCAGAGCTTGGACTTATCCACCCGCCGGCTTCGCCCAATAACACGATTCCTTTTGCACCGGTAGAAAGCTGTTTTAACCTTACGGGACGCATTATAAACGCGCCTTCTCTTTTTGTGGCTTTTCCGAATTTGAATCCATAATCTTCCAGTTTTTCTTTGAGTAGTAAAAATTTTCCGGTAGCTTTATCGCTGGGTTTAAGAGCTGCTCCGATAATCAGATGCTTCCCTTTGGGTATAGTCCAGCAGTAATAATCGGTAATTTCGGGGTCGAATACAGTTGAAAAATATGGTAATTTTTTGTTATCGGCTTCAACCCATTCCTGAATCGCGAAATACGCTCTCGAAGAGTGATGACGTTTAGGATCGAATTGTTTATGTACTAAAGAGGAAGCGCCGTCTGCGCCTATTAAGATTCTAGTGTTGTCTATATAAATGTTATTTCTGTCAAAAAATTTTATTCTAAAAACGCCATCATCAAATTCGTATGATTTAAATTGACATCCGAGTCTTACGTCTACGTTTGGGGGTACCATTGATAATAGCCAGCGGTCAAATTTTTGGCGGTTCATATTGATATAAAAACGCCTATAGTATCTTTCCAGTTTTCTCTGGGTATCGATTGCCCTGACGGCAAAAAGTTGAGGATCAACAAGTACATTTTTTGGTAGCCCCAATCCTAATTTGGATAACATCATCTGTGCATCGGGGGCCAGAAGCCCACCGCAGCATTTTACGACTGAAGTTTTTTCGGGAGAAGAGGTCAAATTCCTTTTGTCTATTAAAAGAATCTTATATTTATCACCGATTAGTCTTGCAAGAGTGCTGCCTGCAGGACCGGCACCTATAATTACTATATCATACATAAAAAATGTTCCTTATTAAAAATATTGCGGAAGTTCAATAAGTCAAGGGGTTTCTTAAGGCAAAGCCTTAAAAAGGACGGATGACCGAAGACGGATGACCGAAAAAACATAAAAAATATTTGTGTTACCTGTGCAAGATTTAGTGAGAAGGGAGTAGAGAGCAGATAGCAGTAGAAATAACAGAAAAAATAAACTTTGTGTCTTGGTGTCTTTGTGGCTAATTGTTAAGGGTTTCCAGAAATTCAAAAATGGTGTCCCGTGGTATTGAGACATTGAGTATTTTATTTTTGTGTGAAAATTTAATCCCTTCAATAGACGATATAAGTTTTTCTATTCTTGCTTTACTTAAAACACTTTCCATTTCTATAGAAAAGTATTTGATTCCTTCATCTATCTTTATTATACCTGATTTTTCGGCGAGGATTTTAATCTTTGCCCATTTTAAGATACGCTTTACATTCAGCGGTAATGCACCGAATCTGTCTTTTATTTCACTTTCAATCCTCTCCACTTCTTCTAAGGTATCGGCAGATGAAATTTTCCTGTATAATTCTATTCTTTCGTCTTCTTCGGAGATATAATTCTTTGGAATATAGAAGGAGCCCTGAAGAGAGACTTCGATTTCTTTCTTTTCTTCGATTTTCTCTCCCTTCGCCTTCTTTATCGCTTCGTTTAGCATTTTTAGATATAATTTATATCCTACATTGGCTATATGTCCGTGTTGCTCCTGTCCCAGGATTTCTCCGGCGCCTCTTATTTCCAAATCTTTAAGCGATATCTTGAAGCCTGATCCTAACTCGGAATATGTTTTTATCGTAGAAATTCTTTCTTTTGCTTTACCTTTTAAATCTCTTGATATAATTAGATAACAAAATCCCTGTCTTAGAGAACGTCCTACCCTTCCCCTTAACTGGTGTAAGTCCGCCAGGCCAAAATTTTCAGCCTTATCGATTATTATAGTGTTGACATTGGGTAAATCGAGCCCTGATTCTATTATCGAGGTTGAAAGCAAAAGATCGTACTTGTGATTGAGAAAATCCGTCATCCTCTTTTCGAGAATTTCTGTTGGAAGCTGTCCGTGTCCTATAACTATTTTTACTTCAGGGACGATTTTTTCTAGTTTTGTTCTTACCCGTTCTATGCTTTCAATTCTATTGTGTACAAAAAAGATCTGTCCGCCTCTTTCTGTTTCCCTTAATATGGCATCTTTAATTTTTTTCTCATTCCGATAGATTACGTTTGTAATGACTCCCCTTCTTCCTTCCGGTGGTGTTTGTATTACAGAAAGATCTCTTATTCCGAGTAGAGAGAACTGCAGAGTACGTGGTATAGGAGTTGCGCTCATAGATAGAATATCTATGTTTGTTCGTAACTCCTTCATTTTTTCTTTTTGTTTGACTCCAAAACGCTGTTCTTCGTCGATTATTAAAAGACCCAGATCTTTAAAATCGATCTTTTTATTGAGTAGCATATGAGTGCCTATTATTATATCACATTTACCGGATTTAATCTTCTCAAGAATTTCCTTTTCTTTTTTCTTTGTGAATCTTGAAAGCAGTTCAATATTTACAGGGAATTTTTTTAATCTTTCTTTAAAAGTTCGGTAGTGTTGTTCGGCAAGGAGAGTGGTTGGAGCAAGTAACACCGATTGTTTGGATTCATTTGTGGCTTTAAATGCGGTGCGGAGTGCAACTTCGGTTTTACCGAAACCGACTTCTCCGCAGAGAAGTCTATCCATGGGTTTTTCTCCTTTCATATCCTGATAAACTTTCTTTATTGCTTCCTCCTGGTCGGTCGTTTCCTGAAAAGGGAAAGATAGTTCAAGCTCCCTTACAAGAGAATCATCTTCTTTGTAAGAGTACCCTTTTGTAACAAACCTTTTTGCATAAAGAGTCAGAAGGTTATGCGCATATTTTTCCAGATCTTTTTTGACTCTTTTTTTCTTTATTTCCCATTTGCTCTTCGATAGTTCTGAAAGTGATGGTTCCTTTTCTCCTCCTGAAATGTATTCTGTAAGAAGGCGGGATTTTTCTACGGGAATGAGTACCCTGCTTTTATTTTTATATTCTACAACAAGACATTCTCTTTTTCTGCTGTCAATATCTATTATTTCTAGTCCTTCAAAACGACCTATTCCAAAGTCTTCATGTACGAGATATTCACCTCTGTTGAATCCTTTTTCCTCTTTTAAGGGGATTTTTTCTTTTTTTGTTTTGTGTTTCGCCCTGAGGGCTCCGAAAATGTCCGATTCAGTGAACACGGCAATTTTTGCTTTTTCTATTAAGAAACCTTTTGACAGGAAAGCATCTAAGTATTCTATTTTTGGAAATTCACTATCGAAGAGATCACGAAGACGAAGTATCTCGCCGGGAGTTCCTGCAGCAATAAAAATACGATAGTTTTTTAGAGTTTTTAATTCCTTTTTAAAATGCTCAAGGTTTCTATGAAATGAAATTGCCGGGCTGTAGGGTAGAGTTTTACCGGTAGAATCGAATTTTATATCTACTTTAAACCCTTTAGCAGGTATTCCTATTTTAAGAAATTCTGAAAGTGCTTCAGTAATAGCTATGCCCTCACCTTTTTTAATTAAGATGTTTGTGTTTTCAACTTTTTCTATTGATAATTGATTGCTTGGATTAAAAAATCGCAAAGACTCTATTTTTTCATCGGTAAGTTCGATTCGTAAGGGATTATCATGATTTGGACTCCACAAATCGATTATGCCTCCCCGGTTTACATATTCGTTTTCTTCGTAAACACGGTTTCTTCGTATCAATCCTCCGTTGTCAAGCAAATTAAGAAAACTCTTTAAAGAAAGATTATCTCCGATGGCGAGACTTATAGATTTCTGCTGGGGTATTTTTAATTCGATATCCCTTTTGCTGACAATTAAAATATCAAAATTCTTTGAGGTTATAACCGCACCTATACCGGGTAGATTTTCTTCTGTTACAGTGGAAACTTTATCGAAAAAAAACTCTGCGTCCTGAGCAACTTTTGGAATATCTTCTTCGGTTAAAAGAACGAGAGGACTTTTATCTTTAAGTCCGTAAGCAAGGAGTAACTCTCCGGGGTAGGCGGGAGGATTGAATGTTTTGTTTTTTCCTGTTTCTTTTTTTAGAAAATGATATAATTCTTGCTTAAACTTCACAGAGATAGGCCCAGAAATCCTGCGAAGCCAAGAAAAGCGAGTCCCATAAGTGCTGCAACCACGAATGATATAGGAAGACCTTTTAAAGATTCCGGTATAGGAGCATTTTCCAATCTTTCGCGAATTGAACCAATAAGGACTATTGCAAGCAGAAAACCTAAACCGCTGCTAATAGCAAAAACAATTCCTGATATAAGACTGAAATTGTTATCTATATTTAAGAAGGCTACGCCGAGTATTGCACAATTGGTTGTAATAAGAGGCAGGAATATTCCGAGTGCGGAGTATAGAGCTGGTAATTGTTTCTTAAAGAATAATTCAAGAAACTGGACAAGAGAGGCAATGACGAGAATAAAGACAACCGTCCTCAGGTAAATTAGATTAAGTGGGATAAGAATATATTGATATAAGAACCAGGTAATAACTGTGGCAAGTGTCATTACGAATATAACGCTCATACCCATTGAGCTTGCTGTTTTCATCTCTCTTGATACACCAAAGAAAGGACATAGTCCCAGAAATTTCATCAATATTATATTATTGACCAGGAAAGCAGAAAGGAATATCAAAAATACATTATCCATTATTTCTTTCTCCAGTAGTTAAAGAGCCCCATGAGTAGAGCAATAGTTAAGAATCCGCCCGGCGGTAGAATCAGCAGAATCACTGAGGATTCGGCAAAAGAGGAACCTAGAATTTTTATTCCCGGGAAAATCCCGGGAATATTAAGCCATATGCCCTGGCCTAGGATTTCTCTAATGGTTCCCATTATAAAAAGTATCAGCGTGAATCCTATTCCGGCTCCGAGTCCGTCCATGAAAGATAGATGTACCGGATTTTTGTAGGCGAAGCCTTCAGCTCTGCCAAGTATGCCGCAGTTTACAACTATAAGAGGAACAAAAACTCCCAGTTGAACGGAGAGAGGGGGCAAATAAGCTTTTAAAGTATAATCTATCATTGTTACAAAAGAGGCAATTATTATTATGAATATGGGAATTCTTAAATTGCCGGGTATTATTTTTCTTAAGGAGGAAATTATGAGATTGGAAAGGACGAAGACAAAAGTTGCCGCAAGTCCCATTCCGAGACCGTTATATGCGGATGTAGTTACCGCAAGCGTAGGACAAAGCCCGATTGCCAGAACCAGAATCAGGTTATTTTTTATAATTCCGTCGATAAGAGTACGTTTTATTTTTCCCTCCATTTAATATGTTTAACATAATCGGCGTTGATTTCTTTACGCATTTTATCGGCAATTCCTTCTATATCGGGCTGGAATTTTATTTTGTTTATATTTTTTAATACCACTCTTTCGAATCTTTTTTCTAATCTTTCCTTTAATGCTCTGCTTTCTTCTGATGTTTCTTCTTTATCATTTTGCGGATTTTCTATGAATATCGTTAATTTCTTGATTCTTTTATTTTCTATTTCTGCAAAAAAGTGAAAAACAAATGAAGAATCCTCGATCTCTGAAAGTGAAATATAACTATTTGAACTCTTCCATAATTTATTAGGCGTGATTTCTTCGATTGGCGAATCTCCGCTTTTGGCTGATGTGTTTAAATAAGCTTTTTTAAATTCTTTGAATTCGTAGTTGGGTAGAAGTTCGTTGTATTTCTCTAGTCCTTCTCTTATGGCAGTAGTAGCGGCTCTGGATGAAATCGTAGCTGAAGTTATCGCGTCTATTTTTCCTTCTTTTTTATCTTTTTTTAGGAATACTTCTTCGGGGTTTAGATTTTTGAATTGATCTAAGAAAGCTTGTTCTGAGACTTTCATTCCCAGTCCCGGTGTTTCCGTGAGGTCTTCTTTTGCTATTTTTACTCTTATTATTTTCCCTGTTGAGTCTATTCCTACAATTGGTTTTATTTTGCCGGAGTATCCTTTTTCTTCGCTTATAAAAATAAGCCCTATGTATTTTTTCTCTTTGAAAACTTTCCATAGTGTATCTTTTTTTATTTCTTCAAATTGGACCGAGGGTTCCGGATAAACTTCGCTTAGTGATTTTTTTAACGCTTCTACTTTGTATTTGGCAATTACGGGTTCCGTCTGCTTATATACGAAAGAAAGAAGAAATGCCGAAGTTATACCCACTAAAAACAATACCGAAACTTCTCTGATCTTTTTTAGCATTATTGCCTCCCGAATATTTTTTTCTCTGATATTTTATCGAGAAGAGGTACGAACATATTCATAATCAAAATTGAATAAGAGACACCTTCCGGATATCCACCCCAGACTCGTATTAAGACGCAAATTATTCCTCCGCCTATGCCGAATATCCATCTTCCTTTTACCGTAACAGGGGAAGTAACCATATCTGTCGCCATGAAAAGGCCTCCAAGCATTACGCCGCCTGAGAGGATTTGGAATAGCGGGACTACCGGTGTTTTACCAAGGTAAAATAAAATGCCGGAGAAGACAAAAACCGAACCAATGTAACCAAGAGATATTTTCCAATCCGCGTATTTTCTCACGAACAGATAAAGAGCTCCCAGCAGTAAAAGAATTGCCGAGGTTTCCCCAATACAGCCTCCGAGGTTTCCGAAGAAGAGGGCTTTAAGCATATAAGTTGAGTTTAGAGATTGTGCTATAGATTCGGAGGGATTAACTTTTAATAATGTCAAAGGTGTCGCCTGAGCGATTCCGTCAAGGGCCTGTGTAGGTAACCCGGATAATGTACCACCTATGGGTGTTGCCCAGTTTCCCGCCATCAGACCCGGCCAGGAAGCAGTTAGAAATGCCCTTCCCGCCAGAGCTGGATTAAAGATGTTGTAACCCAGGCCTCCGAAGACTTCTTTTACAACGAAAATAGAAAACGCAGAGCCAACAACCGGGAGCCACCAGGGAGAGTTCGGAGATATATTAAAGGCAAGAAGCATTCCTGTTATAACTGCGCTTCCGTCTGATACAGTGTTTTTTCTCTTTGTGATTTTTTTGAAAGTATATTCTGTACCTACTGCCGATAGAACAGAAAGAAGAGTAAGTAGTATTACCCTTTCTCCGAATATACTTATAGAATATATGAAAGCAGGCATTAAAGCGCCCACAACACTCCACATTATTTTTTGTGTGCTGGAACTGGATGTTATATGCGGAGCAGGGCTTATATTTAACATTATTTACCTTTCCTTGTTATTCTGTTTTTTGCAATCTTGAATTGCTGTGTTAGAGGTATATTAGCAGGACATACATATGAACAGCTTCCGCATTCCATGCAGGATAAGACTCCGAGAGCTTCCGCTTTTTCCAATCTTTCCATTTCGATATATTTGTACATTTCCGTTGGCAGTAATTTCATGGGACATGAGTCAACACACGCCGAGCATCTTATGCATGATAGGGTTTCCTTTTTTCTGAATTCTTTTTCATTCTGGATAAGAATGCCCGTTGTTCCTTTTAGAACTGGAGCCTCGGCGCGGGACTGCGCGATACCCATCATGGGACCGCCGTTTATTATTTTTGAAATATTACCTATAGGTCCTTCGGTCAGTTCAATTAAGTATTCGAAAGGCGTTCCTATGGGGGTGAGAAAATTGGACGGATGCCTGACGTTTCCGGTTATAGTAACGACTCTTTCAAAAAGAGGCTTACCGAGAAATATTGCCTCGTATATTGCAAAGGCTGTTCCTATATTCTGAACATAAGCATTTGCGTCGAAAGGCAGCCCCCCTTCTGGGACTTCTCTGCCTGTTACAGCATCGATTAGTTGTTTTTCCGAGCCCTGAGGGTATTTGGTTTTAAGGGTTACGAAATTAGCCCATGGAAAAAGTGAAGAGGTTCCTTTCATTATTTTAAGTGCGTCGAGTTTATTGGATTCGATCGCAATCCATACGTTTTCGGGACTCACAATTCTTCTTACTATATTGATACCTTTCATTATTTCTTCAGGATTTTCCATCATCAATCGATAATCGCTGGTTAAATAAGGCTCGCACTCGACTGCATTTATTATCAAATCTTTTATTTTTTTACTCGGAGGTACCTGTAATTTAAAATAAGTGGGAAAAGCCGCACCACCCATTCCTACGATACCGCTATCCTTTATAATATTAATAAGTTTTTGTTTAGATAAATTTGTTATTTTCTCTCTTCTTTTTTCTTTAAAGGGTTCGGTATTTTCTTTGTTTACCTGTATCTTCATTGCTTCCTTCATGGCTCCAAGCGGATGGGGATACATAGTAGTTCCCATATAAGTTCCGTTTACCGGAGAGTGAAGCCCTACAGATAATTTTCCGGATGCTTTTGCTATTTGCTGTCCGACCACTACTTCTTCCCCTTTTTCAATAGTTGGCAGGGATGGAGCTCCTGTGTGCTGCGATAAATGAAGATATAAAATATCCGGCGGTTCGATTCTTTTTATTTTAGAGTTTTTCGATTTTTTTTTGAAATCGTGGGGGTGAGTGCCGCCCTTAAACGTTAGGAGTCTCAAATTTCATTTCCTTTGATGTTGATTTTACTGCTAACTTACTGCCTATCATCCCCAGTATTATTCCAAAGAGCACTGTCCCAGCTATTATGAAAGTGTGCGGAAAATAAAATTTAACGAAAAATTTTGAAGTTAACTGGTAAATCAAATATAAAAGACCACCGCTCATGATTCCAGCCAGGCCTCCTTCTATTGAACCCGCAAGAATAAAAGGAGCATGAATGGTTTTTTCTGTCGCGCCTACGAGTTTCATCACTTCTATTGTTCTTTTTCTGGCGAGTACCGTTAAACGTACGGTATTAGAAATTACAAATACGGATGCAAATCCGATTACTATTCCCAGTAATATATCGAATAAGAACATAATTTTAACAACCCTGTCCAGTCTGTTAATCCAGCTTTCCCCGTATTCAACTGCAATGAACTCGTCAAATATATCTATTTTTTCGGAAACTTCTTTTACTTCTTTGGGAGAAGTAAAACCGTCTTTTAATTTTATACTGAAAGAGGCAGGAAGGGGATTCGTTTTTACAGCTTCGATTAAACTTGGTGCGTCTTTTATATCTTCCTGGAATTTTTTTAAGGCTTCTTCTTTACTGACATATTGTACACTCTCTACCCCAACCATAGACATAAGCTTTTCTGATAATTCTTCTATTTGTTTTTCCGGTAAATTTTCTCTAAGGAAGGCATTTATTTCGACTTTTTCTCTGGCGAGCCTTATTACTCCGAAGAGGTTGAATGTTCCCCAGAGAAAAGCTCCGAGAAGAAAAAGAGAAAAAAACATTATGCCTATGGCAATAAAGGTCATTACACCATTTCTTCTAAGTCCTATTAAAGCTTCTCTTAGCGAAAACATTTTAATTCTTTACTATTTGTCCCTGCTCGAGGTGTATAAATTTGCCTCCCATTCTTTTTGCGAGGTCTATATCGTGAGTAGCCATTAATACGGCAGTTCCTGCTGTATTAACTTCCTGCAGTATTTTTATTATATCCTCGGAACCTTCCGGGTCGATATTGCCTGTCGGTTCATCGGCAAGCAGTATAAATGGTTCTCTTACAAGCGCGCGCGCGATTGCAGTTTTTTGCTGTTCTCCGCCCGAGAGAGTATAAGGGAAATCATTTCTTTTATGAGAGAGACCCACAAGAGTGAGAGCTTTCATTACTTTTTCCCGCATTTTTCTTCCCGATTGTCCTGTAACTTCGAGCGCGAATGCTACATTCTCATAGATTGTTTTATCTTTCAATAATTTAAAGTCCTGGAAAATTATTCCTATTCTTCTTCTAAGGAAAGGAATTTCTTCTTCTTTTATGGTAGAGGAAATAAAACCGGCTACGGCTACTTCACCTTCATCCGGTAAAATATCCATGTATATAAGACGAAGAAGAGTGGTTTTCCCGGAACCTGTTTGACCTGTAAGAAAGAGGAACTCGCCTTTTGCTATTGACAAATCAATATTCTTTAGGGCGTACCATCCCTTTTTGAATCTTTTGCTAACGTTTCTTATTTCAATCATTAGTTCTTGTTGCTTGTATAATTATATGAAGTGAGCCTTTTGTCAAGGCTGTTTTTAGCCAAGAAGGCTGAAAATAGTCTCGAGTCGCGAGTCATGAGTCTTGTGTCAAAATCCCAACCCCAACCCAATATTTAGACAGGATAAAAACAGGATTAACACCAGATTTATTTTGTTGTTTTTACCTATTAAACGAATCAACAATTTAACTATTTCACTGATAAGAAGGATCTAGGACCTGGTATCCGGTCCCTGGTACCTAAATATAGCCACGAAGACACAAAGTTTATTTTTTCTACTGCTAACTACTCCCTTCGCCCTACTTTCTATTAACTACTTCTAACTGCTCTCTACTCCCTATTTTTGTTTTTGACTAACGACTGGTGACTGAAGACTTACGACTAGGTTTGCAACAGAGAGCACAGAGAAAAACGAAGAACTCACCGAGACCTCAGAGGGTTTAAAGTATTTATTTGTTTATATTTTTTATTTGATTCTTTAAGAAAGGAATGTCGTTTTTTACAGTTTTCCAGACTGCTTCCACGTCTACACCAAAATAATCGTGAACTAACTTATCTCTCATTCCTGTTATATCTTTCCAGGGAATATCTTTATATTTATTTGTTACTTCCGGAGATAACCTTTTCGAGGCCTCACCAATAATTTGTATCTGCCGGATAACACCATCCTGCAATAAATTTGTATTAATAAACCTCTCGTGGTCAATTTTTTCTGTATATTCTTCGATTCTTTTAATCGCATCTAAAATATGATTTAAATAAACAGAATCACTTTTCATTCTTTTATTATAACTTTCTCTTCTTCTTTAATTGTATCGATTATATAAGGACTTACTGAGTTTTCAGTAATTAAATCAACTTTTATTCCTATTTCTTCCTGCAATTCTCTTTCGATTCTTACAAGTTCGAGTAGACTTTTGATTTCAGAGAATTTTACCAAAACATCTAAATCGCTATCGGGCTTTCCCTCTCCCCTAACGTAGGAGCCGAAGATAGCAACTCTTGTAGCTCCATAATCTAAAAGGATTGATTTTATTTTATTTATCGCTCTCTCTGAAAGACCAGCCATTTTTACCTCCGATAGAATAATAAGACGATTGTTACTGTAAGTCAAGGTATATGAACTGCGCCTTTTGTCAAGGTGTGATTAAATGGTTAGGTCGTTAGATCGTTAGGTGGTTAGATAGTTTAAAAAAATCCGATCTAACGAACCCACTGTTCAATGGTATTTTTTTATTGCAGTTATAGGGGGACGATGGACATGATCCATCGAAAGTAACTATCAAATGTGACAGTTGTCGCGGGTATTTCTTCCCACAGGGCATACCAGCCGTCATCGAGGCCGCCCCAACCGAAGTTAATATGCACTTCAAAAGTCGTATTGGTTTTATTATATCCATCTATCACCATGGCATGGCCGATAGGTACAGCATCGGTTGATTCAGCATAAAGCATACACGCCCTGTTTGCGTTTAATTCATCGACAATAAAATCCTCTACATCAGCGTGGGCATGCATGGATGTTGTTACCCTTTCGGTATTGCAGTTAAAGTGAGATTCCAGTTCCTGTCGTATACTATCGCTGTTTCCCATGTAGGAATCGGTACCGAAATCTTTTCTTACAATTACAGCCAATGTGTAGCAAAAAAGAGAAGTCTCTGTTTTCTCTTCAACAGTGCTTCCTGCATCAAGAATATCGGGCATCTTGCTAAAGTCGAAAACATGGTTTAGATCCTCGCTTATTGTATAATGAGTACCCTCGTAATATTGGTTTCCATGAGGTTGCATCTGCAGGAGTTTTATCATCTGTGCAATTGCAGTGGACCAACACCCCAACCGCTCATGTTGCCCGGATGATGCATTCACAGGAGTAAGGACTTTGTATTCCCCGTGCTGTGACCATTTTGTGGTTAAAATCGGTCCCTTTGCAACTCCCAGTTCCGGGGTGCAGGAGCTACAGAATATTAATATAATGGAGGCGATTATAAAAAAAGAAACGGTGTAACTTGTGTTAGACCTTAAAATATGAAATAATTGTTTCAATATCTCTCCTTATTCTCGGTTTCTCCTTAATTATCTTTTCCATATCACGAGATGATTTACTTACTGCTGAATATGTTATTTTAAAGGCCTTTTCTATATCTTTATTGTTAATCTTGTTAGACGTTTAGATAAATATATAACTATTTTTTTTACAAGCAAGGCTTTTTCTTTGCGTTGTAAATTGTTTAAATAAGCTCGATTAAAAAGTTGGGTTTGGTGAAACTCTGTGTTCTCTGTGTTTCAAATTTGGGAGAGGTAGGGTTGTATAAACGAAAATAATCTCTGTGTACTCTGTGGTAAAAATATGGTGGGGAGGGGGCTCTTGACAGTAACAAATGATTAGCTATATTTTGAGCTGTAAGTGCGGAAGTGGCGGAACTGGTAGACGCGCTGGGTTCAGGGTCCAGTGGTGAATAGCCGTGGGGGTTCGAATCCCCCCTTCCG
>CAZGHN010000019.1:0-33174 GCA_964525555.1 uncultured bacterium | reverse complement strand
ATTTTATAGGGTGAATCCATGAGCGCATATAAATTTTTAACACCAAGAGCTTTAATATAAATATTGTTAATTAAATTATGGAAAATATGATTATTCGGTTGATGATAATCTGAAAGCGTAGTTCCAATTGAAGTAAAAACGAAATCTTTTAGAGTAACCACTTCATCATACCAGAAATCTACATTAATAATCCTTAAAAGCGCAATGAGAAAAGGTAACGAAATCAACAGTCCGATTAAAATTAAAAATATTATAGAATTTCGTTTCTTTTTTCGTACCTCTTCAGTATCTTTTCCTTCCTTTGACAAAATCACATACCTCCAAACTTATTTCCCTTTAATTCTTAAAAAGAAGATATATACTCTCACAAATTTGTCAACTTATGTATCTTACAAGAAAAGAAGCGTTCAGGTACATAATCAACAAAGCATAAAGAAGTACACCCGCTAGCGCCTACAGTTATACACGAAGGACACAGAGAGAATAATTGGGATTAGAAGCATTGCAAGTCAGCAGTTTGGGAATTATGGATTAAGTGGTAAGTTTCTTTTCATAATCCTTGCTTTTCTTCGAAGCTTCTCATCTAATCCTTAATCCTCGCTTGTCAATCTGCTGTTTTCCTAATCCTGAATAGACTCGAACACTAAACTCATAGCACGAAACCGGGATTCAACCCTGACACTTTTCAAAGAAGCGCCGACCCTGTTTATTTCTCAGAATCTCCAAAATATCCGGGTCGAAACAACGTATCTTCTTCAACTAAATAAATGTTATGAAATTGTAATGTTTTGTTTAGCTTTTTATATTCTAATACAGGAAAATGAAAATCCATCGATTTCTCAAATTTAAATGGAAAGGTAGTAATAATATAAGCTTCATCTGTTACACTATCAAACAATTGTTCAACCATATAATAACGTTTTTTTGTTTCATATAAAAATGAAGGATAATAGCCAATTCTAAATTTTTGAAGATAAACGGGCATCGCTCCTACGTCACATTCATATAAAATAACTGGTACATCTGGTCTTCTGTACGTATTAAAATCTTGAAGTAATTTCCTTGGTTTGTAATCCGAAAGATAATAATAATAGTACAGACTTTGCGAGCTTCTACCCTTTACTATATCTTCTTTGATCATCGAATTGACATTACCAAGCTGCATCGCAAAAACTACATAAGAGTAAACTATAATACCCGGAATTATATACACTTTCTTATTCTTTAATTTTTTATGAAGTAAAGCAAAATAAACGAGTACACCCAACCCTATCGAAAAAATCGGAAGAAGATTAAAAAATATTCTGTCAAATGCCCTATCACCCCTAACATATGAAAAGATAAAAGGTAAAATAAACACACACAAAAGAATCTTTGAGTTTTCTATTAACTTCGCGAATTTCTCTTTCCAAAATTTAATCTCCTTATAATTTACAATTAAACCGATTAAGATTAATGCAATTATTAAATATTTACCGGAAACAAAATAAGCGATTACTTTGGGAAATACTTCAAAAAGTATTTCCGTGTTAAATAAACCCTGTGACTCCACGAATTTATTACCTACCAAATCTTTCCAAACAGGTATATAAAGAATCATACCTGCTACCGTACCAGAGAGCATTGCTACCATCATATATAAATACTCTTTTTTATGCTTCTGTAAAAACTTAATTAAATATACTATACCAAATGATAAAATCAGATAAAGATTTAAAGGAATGGTGTAAAGTAAAAGTGTTACAATAACTCCGATGCCGAATAACTTACCTACAGTGGGTTTAGTTTCATATCCAAAAATAAAAAAAATAAAAATGGTAGCCAACATTAAACTTAAAGTATATCCCCTTATTTGCAATGCAAAATTATACAATGGAATAGATGTAACAAATATCACCAAACTAACCCATGCAATTTCTCGATTGAAGAACTTAAGTCCGATCAAGTAAATAAACACAATAGCTACTAAAGTATAGAAAAAGTGTAAAAGACGAATTTTATAGGGTGAATCCATGAGCGCATATAAATTTTTAACACCAAGAGCTTTAAGATAAATATTGTTAATTAAATTATGGAAAATATGATTGTTTGGTCTATGATAATCTGAAAGCGTGGTTTTGAGCGAAGTAAATACAAATCCTTTAAGGGTATGTACTTCATCATACCAGAAATCAACATTAATAATCCTTAAAAGCGCAATGAGAAAAGGTAACGAAATCAACAGTCCGATTAAAATTAAAAATATTATAGAATTTCGTTTCTTTTTTCGTACCTCTTCGGTCTCTTTTTTTTCTTTTGGCAAAACTACGCACCTCCTTACCTTCCAAATAACTTATTTTTCTTTAATTCTTAAAAAAATATATACTTTCACAGGTTTGTCAACTCACATATCCTATAAAAAAAGAAGCCTTCAGGCACATAATCAACAAATCAAAAGAGCGCACCCACTCGCGCCTACAATTATACAAGAAGGACACAGAGAAAATAACTGGGATTAGATGCAGTGCAAGTTAGCAATTCAAGGATTATGGATTAAGTGGTAAGTTAAAACTTATATTTAGACAGGATAAACACAGATCTACAGGATACATTTTTGTTGTTTAACACCCAACCAACACCACAATAATAGAACGCAGATAAACGCAGATCTTCAGGATTTTTTGTTGTTTTTCCTTCCTAACTTCCTAACATCCTAATATTCTAACTTTAAGAATTAATTCAAAATTCAAAATTCATAATTCAAAATTATTATCTTTCGCTCGACTAATTACTGTTTTCCTAATCCTGAATAGACTCGTAACCCGAAACTCTGTATATTTTACCCTTCAAAACTGTCAATATTAACGGTTTTCTTCCTGTTTGCAAAATTTTACCTCCGACCCTTGACACTTTGGTGTTTTTATGATAGGTTGTAGATATGAATTTTGAAGAATCCTTATTACATCTTGAGGAAATTGTAAAAAATTTGGAAGAAGGGGAGATTTCTCTTGAAGAATCCTTGCCGTTATTCGAAGAAGGCATGAAACTTCTAAATAATCTTAAAGACTATCTTACTAAAGCTGAAATTAAAATAGAAAAACTCATAAAAAATAGTGAAGCAAAGTTTAAAACCGATGAATATAGAGAATTATCTGAAAACCTGGAAGAAGAAAGTTGACGGGGAATTAAATAAACATCTCCCTTCCGAAAAGGAATACCCTCCATTATTACACAAAGCAATGAGATACACAGTCTTAGCCGGAGGAAAACGAATACGCCCAATTCTTATGATTACTACTTATTCTCTGCTTGGAGGAAAAAAAATCGACGAAATCATGCCTGTGTCTTCTGCCATCGAATTGATTCATTCTTACTCGTTAATTCATGATGACTTGCCCGCAATGGATAACGACGATTATCGAAGAGGTATTTTGACTTCACATAAAAAATTCGGAGAAAATGTTGCAATACTGGCTGGAGACGCTCTTTTTTCCCATGCATTTTATCTAATTGCACACTGTGATATTAAGCCAAATTTAAAAGAAAAAGTCTTAAAAGCACTAACGGCAAACATAGGAAACAAAGGAATTATCGGAGGTCAAACAGAAGATGTACTTTTTGATTCATCAAATAAAACTCCAAAACTTCTCAGATATATCCATTCTCATAAGACAGCATTTTTTTTCTCTGCTGTATGTGAAATCGGAGCAGTACTTGCGGAAGCTTCCAGGGATAAAATCCTGGCTTCCAGAAAAGGTGGACTTCTGATGGGTATGGCTTTTCAAATAAAAGATGACATTCTTGATGTAGAAGGGAAAAAAGAAGAAATGGGCAAAGATGTAAGAAAAGATAACAATAAATTGACCTATCCATCGATCTACGGAACCGATTTCTCAAAAATTATTGCAAAAAAATATTGCTCTCTCGCATTGAATCAATTAAAATTAATAAACAAAACTGATGATACATTCGAGAATTTGTTAAATTTCTTGCTTGCAAGGAAAAATTAAAATGAATTCGAATCTATGGCATCTTTTTTTACTTCCTTATCTGAGTGGCTTTGCATGCCAATTAATAAAAATTTTCAATCACTGGATAATGAGAAAAAAATTTAATTTTACATTGAATAATCTGCTTGAATTAGGTGGATTACCAAGCGCACATTCATCCGCAACAATTACTTTGACTACTTTATTAGCAATATATTACGGCATCGATTCGCCTCTTTTTATAATCTCTTTATTTCTATCTATATTTATTATGGGAGAGGCTTACGTCGTAAGAGGAGTTATTGGCAGACACTCGGAATTAATAAAGAAATTATCAGATAAAATTCCAAAAGAAGAATTAAAAATACTACTGCCTCAACGAAAAATCGGTCATTCTCCCATGGAAGTAATGATGGGATTAATATTTGGCATGGTTTTTGCCCTGGCTTTTGCAGGTGTTTAAATGTTTCTGGAAAAAATAAATTCTCCACTTGACTTAAAAGATTTATCTATTGAAGAACTTACTATTCTCGCATCTGAAATGAGAAAAAAAATAATCGATGTTGTTTCCAAAAACGGAGGGCATCTTGCTCCTAATCTGGGTGTTATCGAATTAACGATTGCTCTTTTAAAAATATTTGACCCACCGAAAGATAAAATCATTTGGGACGTTTCTCACCAGGCTTACGGATATAAATTACTAACAGGCAGAAGACAAGGATTCGAGACTATTCGAAAATTCGGAGGACTAAGCGGATTCCTGAAGAGAGATGAATCTATATACGATGCCTTTGGCACAGGTCATGCAAGCACTTCTCTATCAGCTGCTCTGGGATTCGCAATAGGCAGAGATAAAGAAGGTCGTGACAATGAAGTAGTAGCTGTTATTGGAGATGGAGCATTAACGGGCGGAGCAGCTTTAGAAGGTCTAAATCAAATAGGATATTTAAAAAAAGACATGCTGATTATTCTTAACGACAACGAAATGTCTATCGCAAAGAACGTCGGGGGGTTTAGGGAATATCTCACGCGCCTGCAATCAGCCGAAATTTACAACCTTATAATGGATGATGCCTGGAACCTCCTTGAAAAACTGCCCGATGGTTTAAGTAAAAAAGCAGCTCATGCCGCAGAAAAATTACATATTGGATTAAAAAATCTTATTGTACCCAACATAATATTTGAAGAATTAGGACTATCATATTACGGACCTATCGACGGACATAATATAAAAGAACTTGTTATGATTCTTTCTAAAGTTAAAAAAATAAAGAAAGCTAAACTCCTTCATGTAATCACCGAAAAAGGTAAGGGTTACGAACCCGCATGCGAAAATCCGGCTCTTTTCCACGGAATCGGGCCTTTCGAGAGAAAAACAGGGAAAGTAAAAAAGAAAAAAGGAGCTCAAACTTATTCGCAAGCATTCGGAGAAGCAATTGTCGAAGAAGCGGGGAAAAATAAGGATATTATAGCAATAACAGCCGCTATGACGGAAGGAACAGGACTTACTTCTTTTAAGGAAACGTTTCCCGACAGGTTTTTTGATGTTGGTATAGCAGAACAGCATGCTGTAACATTCGCCGGCGCGCTCGCGTGTGAAGGATTACGTCCTGTGTGCGCGATATATTCCACATTTCTTCAGAGAGCGTTTGACCAGATAATTCATGATATTGCGCTACAAAGACTACCGGTAATCTTTTGTTTAGACAGAGCGGGCTTTTCTCCCGGAGACGGAGCAACACACCATGGAACCTTCGATCTTTCTTATCTTAGAATGATTCCTAATATTGTAGTAATGGCTCCACGAGATGAAATCGAGCTGAAAAGAATGTTTAAAACCGCTCTTTTAAACTTAGATGGCCCAACGGCAATACGCTATCCGAGAGGTCAAGCAGTCGGGGTAAAAAATTCAGATGCATTAAAGGCTATACCGGTTGGAAAGTCGGAAATATTAAGAAAAGGTAAAGATTCTCTCATACTAACCGTCGGCCCTATCGTCTACACTATTCTCAAAATCGCAAAAGAGCTAAAGAATTTCAATCCCACAGTTGTGGATGCAAAATTTATAAAACCTTTAGATGAGGGTACTATTTTAAACCTCGCGAAAAAAAGCAAGAAAATTATAACGGTAGAGACTAACGCGTTATCCGGAGGTTTTGGAAGCGCAGTGTTGGAACTGCTTAACAGAGAATCCTTAAAAAAAGATGTCCTGCGAATAGGTTTTCCTGATTACTTCATAGAGCACGGAGAAAAAGAAAAACTTTTAGAATCAGTCAACATGGATAAGGATAGTTTAAAGGTTAGAATCAGGAGCTTTGTAGCGCGGCAAAGCCGCTAATAATGTAAATATTAAATATAAAAATGAAAAATGACAGATCAAAGTTCAAAAATCAATACAAAAAAAGACTGTACAACTTTGTCCTAAAACTTATTGAGTTTTTAGACCGTTTACCCAAAGATAACGTTTCCAAAAGACTTGGAGATCAGTTACTTCGCAGTGGTACAAGTATTTTAGGGAATTACGTTGAAGGTCAATCTGCGAGTAGCAAAAAAGATTTCACTAATTACTTCAATTATTCTCTTAAATCTACTAATGAAAGTAAGCTTTGGATTACTCTACTTAGAGATAGCAAAAGAGCAAAACCTGAACAGGTTAACTGGTTTTTAGAGGAATTAGATGAAATAAGTAAAATTTTCGCTTCAAGTATTCTAACATTGAAGGGTAAAAGATGATTTTACATTTTTATTTGTCATTTTGCTTTTTGATTTTTGATATTTTATTTACCGAAAAAAGGCGGCAAATTTAAATAAGATATGTTATTGAAAAAACAAAAAAAACTGATCGAGGATAATAATATAATATGAAGGAACGAACCATAAAGGATGTTATTGAATTTTCCGGTATAGGCGTTCATAGCGGAAAGAAATCAAAAATTACTCTCAGACCAAAAGAAAACGAAGGAATAATATTTATAAAAAACGGCGAAATAATACCTGCAACTCTGGACACAGTAAAATACTGTGATAGGGAAATATCCCTATTAAAAAACGGGCAGAAAATAAGAACCATAGAACATCTTATGAGCGCTTTTTTTGCATGTAAAATCGATCATATCCAAGTAGATATCCAAGGCGAGGAAATACCGGCTCTTGATGGCAGCGCCTACCCATTTATCTCAACAATAGAAAAAGTAGGTACAAAAGAATTAAAAAACGAAAAGAAGCAAAGATATCTTAAAAAAAACATAATTGTTGAAGGGAATGGATGCTTTGCTTCCTGCAGCAAATCTGAAAACCTTGAGATCCGATATATCATTTCTTATAACCATCCATTGCTTTACTACCAAGAATATATTTTTAATGGAAAATCTGACTTTGATGAAATAGCAAACTGCAGAACCTACGGTATGTTAGAATGGAAAGAAGAACTAAACAAAAAGGGTTTCGCGCTGGGCGCATCGGAAGAAAATACTTTGGTATATACAGAAAAAGGATTGCTAAATGAAGCCCGTTTCCCGGACGAAGCTGTAAGACATAAAGTACTCGATTTACTTGGTGAACTCTATCTTTTCAAGCCTATTCCTATAGGAAAATATTTTGTTTTTAGGGGAGGGCACTTATTGCATTTTCAACTATTAAAAGAAATAAAAAGGAGCGAAAATGATATTCAATATTGAAAAAATACTAGAAATAATGCCTCACAGGTATCCTTTTCTGCTGATTGATAAAGCCGAAATAATTGGCGAAGATGAAATCATAGGTATAAAAAACGTAACTTACAACGAACCTTTTTTCCAGGGACATTTCCCGGGAGACCCCATAATGCCTGGAGTCTTAATAATAGAATCCATGGTCCAAGCCGGCGGACTTTTACTCTTAAACAAACTTGAAGATCCAAAAAAGGCAAACGTTTATTTCACCACTATTAACAAAGCAAAATTTAGAAATCCAGTTCGCCCTGGAGACATTTTGGAACATAAAGTCAAGCTTACTGCTTATAGAAGTAATTTCTGCAAATTAGAAGGAAAATCCTTTGTGGGAGAAACATTAGTCGCTGAAGGCTCTTTCGCAGCAGCAATCGTAGAGAGAAAGGGAGTATAATGCAAAAAGAAATCCATCCGGAAGCGAAAATTGCGAAAAATGTTCAAATAGATTCGGACTGCCTGATTGAAAAAGACGTTTCGATAGGAAGTGGCACAACAATAGCTAAAGGAGCAATTATTAAAAACGGGGTCGAAATTGGCGAAAACAATGAAATACATCCTTATGCAGTAATAGGAAATACACCACAGGATAAAAGCCATAAAAATAACCTCGGAAAAATAATAATAGGCAACTCGAACGTAATTAGAGAATTTACAACTATTCATCTTCCAGTAGGAGAAGGTACCGAAACAAGAATAGGAGAGGAAAATTATTTGATGGCATACTCTCACGTAGCCCATAACTGCATAATAGGAAACAACGTGCTTCTTGTAAACGGAGCAACTCTTGGAGGTTTTGTAGAGGTCGAAGATTTTGCCTATATATCCGCCTTCGTACCGGTACATCAATGGGTTAAAATAGGAGCGTATTCAATAATCGGAGGGGGCCTTAGAATAATAAAAGATCTGGTTCCTTTCGCTATGGCTGCCGGTTCACCCTTACGTGTTGTATCTTATAATTCACGCGGCCTTCGAAGAAATGGATTCTCTTCCGAGCGGATCGGAGAAATTAAAAAAGCTTTTCGTATATTATTCAGATCCGGTCTTAACACAAAACAGGCCGTAGAAAAACTTAAAACAGATTTTAAAGAAAACAAAGACATAGAACATATCATCAAATTTATCGGAAGATCAAGGAGAGGAATACTTAAATGAAATCTGACAATGTAGATTCTTCTCGAATCTAAGTTAAGTCGTTAAATGGTTAAATTGTTAAATATACCCCAACCCATCCCTTTACTCATTCACCCATTCACTCTTATGGGTTTAGTATCCTCTATGGTAAAAAAAATTAGGTATATAATAAACGCACCCATTAAAAGAGAGTGCATGTAATTTATAATGAACAATAAGGGAACAAATCTAAGGAACGATCTAAAAGCCATAATCATCCTTTTATTGCTGAATATAATATTCTTTATTCCCATAATATTAAGGAAGGGGTTCCTCTGGGAGGATTTCCTATATCAGAATTATCCATATCGTATATTCTCAGCCACCGCTTTTCATGGAAAAGCCTTTCCGTTCTGGAATCCGTACGTGTTTGGTGGTCTGCCCTTTTTTGCAGATGTCCAGGCAGGAGTACTTTACCCATTCAGTATTTTAACCGGTCTACTTGCCGGAGGTAAATCACTTTCCTATTATTCTGTGGAAATGCTCGCTATTTTTCATATTTTTATGGCAGGAAGTTTTATGTATATACTGTTGCGGGAACTTAATCTGAACTGGAGGATCGGAGTGCTGGGAGCCCTTATATATATGCTGAACTTCCGCTTCATTTCAGATCTAACACATTTAAATCGCATTATGACGTTTGCCTGGTTCCCTCTAATCTTCTTGCTTTACAAAAGGGGGATAGATAAGTTAAGCATAAAATTTGCAATTGGATGTGGATTGACTTCCGGTATAGTAGCCTTTGCCGGCTATCCTCAAGCCCTTATTATCATTTGGCTTTTCTTATTCTATTATTTTATATACCGATTGGTTGTTGACACTAAAAACTGGAAGAGAATATTTGTCTATACACTAATATCCTTATCTATCTTTGGAGTCATCTCTTCCTGGCAATATTTACCCACCTATCAACTACTCAAATATACCCCAAGAATAGATTATACCTACCAACAGATAACCGAGGGTTCCTTCAATCCGATAAAAATGATCACCTTTTTGCTGCCCAACTTCTTCGGAAGTATGGCCGGCAGAGAACCGAACTACTATTACCCGGCGTCCGTTTATTTCTTCTGGGAGCAGCGTTGCTATATGGGTATTTACCCTCTTTTTTTCATATTCTTTTCATTCTCGCGAAAATGGAAAAAATTCTGGATATTCCTTTTAGCCTCTTCACTTTTTTCTCTTCTTTTTGCATTTGGTAAGTATTTTTTCCTTCACCGTCTTCTTTATATTTCAATCCCTATCTTTAAGATAATAAGAACACCTCCCATACATCTAAACATTCTGGTTTTTGGATTTTCAATTATGTCTGCTCTTGGATTAAATCGGCTCTGGGAAAACAAGGCAAACGTAAATAGAGAAACACTGGTAGGTATTATGTTGGGAGGAATAGTTTTCTCCATTCTTCTACTACAGTTTGTCCCTTCGCATATTGGGGCTAAAACGTCGGAGATTGTCCATAACAATATCTGGAGATTCCTGATTCTCATCCTGATTCTTGGAGTTATATTTATCCTCTATAATTTGAAATTTATTACCGGTAATCAACTGCTGCTTCTCCTTGGAACAGGTATCTTTATTGATGTTTTCTTCACCAGTGCTTTTTATAATGTGGGTAAAACTCCCCCTGAAAAGTTCTGGGGAGAGAATATATTTATAAAAAGTATACGACACAGACAGGGAAGAGAATTGACTAGATTAGCCCACCGCACAGTAGAAGGTCGTCTTCTGCTTCCCAGAAATGTAGGACTGGTACACCGTATTTTCACCACCGCCGGATACAACCCCATGATATTGGAGAGATATAGTGAATTGAGGTCAAGGCTGAGAGAAATCAATCTTAATCGCTGGTATCAGATAGCCAATGTTAATCTCGCGGCTCACTATAACCCTCAATCAGGCTTTGAGATAAAAAGAATTGAAAGTTATCTGCCCCGAGTGCATTTATTCTACAATTACCAAATTGAGAAAGATATATCACGAGCTATTGAATCATTGGGGGACAATGATTTTGATCCCTGGAGAGTAGTAATACTGGAGGAAGAACCACCAATCAACATAGACCCCACAGGAAAAGGTAATGCAACCATCCAGAAGTACAATCTCAACAGGATCGTAACTAATGTTAACACCCGAGGTAATGCCATTCTGTTTTTTTCTGAGAATTACTACCCACAGTGGATAGCGACTATTGACGGGAAGAAAGCAAATATAGTGGCCGCTAATGTAGCCTTTAGAGCTGTTATCGTCCCCGCCGGTAAGCACCGCGTAATATTGGAATATCATGAAGTATTATTTATCCCATTAATGCTTATCTCGCTAACCACTATCATAGCCTGTATCTCATTCATCCTTTATCGTACAAGAAAACCCGAATCAAAAATTCAATCTTAAATATGGCAATCAGGAAAAAAACTTTCCTTCTATATCTACTTGGTATAATAACCTCGGCAATTTTTCTCTGGCTTGCTTTTTTAAAGGTAAATTTTAAAGAGCTAATCACCGTCCTAGAATCTGCTAATTATTCCCTCATTATCGTTGCAGCTATTATCAACGGATTGACTTTCCTACCTCGTACCTACAGATGGAAGATCTTATTAAAACCAATAAAAAATACCCGTTTCGGCAACACCTTTGGTTCTTTGACAATCGGATTTATGGCAAACTCTATTCTACCTGCAAGAGGAGGAGAGTTTATCAGGGTTTTAGCTATTGGTCACGCTGAAAAAATATCAAAAAGCTCCTCTTTTGCTACAATAGTGGTAGAAAGAACAATCGATCTAATCACACTTATATTTTTCCTGTTGCTTTTTCTCCGATCTATATCTTACAATACTTTAGTTTCGAAAATCTTCTGGGTAGGTTTGATTCTATCAATATCTGCGAGCATATTTCTTATAATATTAAAAGGTAATCCTAAGATTATCAATATATTCGTTCGGCTATCCCCCGGGAAGCTCAAAGAAAAAGTTAGCAAATTCCTTGGAGCTTTTATCAAAGGATTAGAAATTCTAGGTGATTTAAAAACCCTATTATATACTTTCCTGCAATCAATATTTATCTGGTTTTGTTTCGCTATAGTGTACTACGTTTTGTTTTTAAGTTTCGACTTCCAACTTCCCTTCGGAGCAGCTTTTGTGATAATGGCACTTTCTAGTCTAGGAATTATGCTCCCTTCTTCGCCGGGATTTATTGGGACTTATCATTACTTCGTAATTTTTTCTCTTAGTCTCTTTCAAATTCCTAAAAGCAGCGCTTTAAGTTTCTCAATAGCTGCATGGGCAGTCAATTTCTTACCGGTTGTATTTATCGGACTTATAGCTCTAAATAAGCTTGGGTTTTCTCTAATCCGAAAAAATAAGGTTATTTATAATTCTTTCCAGAAAGACCCTTAAAACCTGAAGAGATCCCATATTCAAATGATAGAGCTCCAACCGGACACTCTTTAATACATTCACCACACCTGATACGATCTACAGAATCCGGAACTTTAAATATCTCAACATCCATAGGACATATGATAATTCTTACTTTCGGCATTATGATTCCTTCGACATCCGGCTTTATTGGAACGTTCCAATTTTTCGTAAAAGAAGGGTTAATAATTTTTCAGGTAGACCCAAATACGGCTTTGAGCTATTCTATACTACTATATGCTTCTCAATTTCTACTTGTCGTTGGAACGGGACTAATTTCCCTCTGGCTATGGGGAATTAATTTTAAAAATCTAAAATCTAACGCTTCTTCTTATAGTATATTAGAGAAAAAACAAAAAGAATAGTCGTAAATATTAAAGTTAAAACTGAAATATTTCTACCTTTAATAAAAGAGTCCGGCTTGAAAATAAATTCAATTTCATGTACACCAGCCGGAACAACGACGGCTCTGAAAGCTTCAAAAGCTTTTATAATTTTTTCTTCTTTGTTATCAACGTAGGCTTTCCAACCTGGATAAAAATGTTCGCTTAAAAATAGAATTCCAGTTCGATTGGACCTTGTTTCCAAACGAATAGAATTTAAATTATAATCGTCAATAACAACAGAACCTTTACCGTCATATTCTAAATTATATAAAGTAGGATTTTCTTTTAATATAATTATATTTCTATAATCGAATTTATCACTATTCAAAAGCTCAAAAACTCTATTTGAATCTTTTTCGACAAAACAACTATAATAAATCTTAGCTCTTGGCAAAAAATCCTTAGTTTCTAATAACGCCAATTCTCCAGCAGCTACAAATCCCACACTATACCTAACATTATAGAGGCTAAAACGAACGGCTAGATTCAGATTTTCACTCAAGTTAGTATATTCTAATAATCTAAGAGGCATAACTCCTTGAAGAGTATAATACTTATGCATAATACCTCCACTCCTTGGTAAGACCAGAGGAAAACCTTTCATTCTTGTATTTACTCTAAAATACTCATCACTTCTGTTTGTAAGAAATCTCTCCGGATCAGTTTTTGCAAAGTAATCCTCAGGTTTTTTCCTTCCCTCAAAAACACCAAAGCAGGCCACAAATAAATCAATAAAAATAAAAATAGAAAGAAGAATAGGTAAGTATTTTAACTTCTTTAATTCCTCGAATTTTAAAGCTATACACAAGGAAAGTAATATTATTATTAAATTTATAAAAGAGATTATTTTTAAAAAATTAGAAGATTCATTATTACTTCTTTGCAATATAACTAAAACAAATAAGAAAATTACAAAAGATGCTACAATAAAAACAGCAGCAATTTTTTTTATTATTTTTTTGTTTAAATCTTTTGTTAGCATATCTCGTAAGCCGTACCCCGACAAAACAATCATTGAAAAATTAAAAATATAAGCAAATCTTGCCGGACATCTAAATTTGTGAAAAACAGGGGTTAAATAGACCAGATAATAAGCCGCTCCATACCTTCCGAGCGCAAACCATAATGAAAAAATGGCGGCTATGGCAAAAAACTTAACCGAAAAAACCTTCTTGCGTAATAATGCATATACGGCAAAAATAAAAGGTAACACACCAAAGTATATAGCCATCTCCCAGATTTCATGTGCCAAAAAAATTCTGCTTTTATAAAAAGCAGTACCAAAAGACCTGGAAAACAAAACATTAATCAATCTTGAAGGATAAAAAGAAACATCGGTAGCAGAATTATAATTCCAACCAACTGCCCGAGTAGCTATTTCTGTAAATTCCAGCGTAGGCAGAAACTGAACTGCAAACAATCCAATTCCGATGGCAAACATAGTAATACTTTGTAAAATCAAATATATTCCGTCTTTAAAATTCTTTTTCAAAAAATAGTCCTTAACCACATAGGAGAAAATATATAGAGAAACAAGAGAAAAACCCATTAAAGCAAAATGAGGGAACCCAGTAAATAAATTTAGAGCGACAACAACTCCACCAAGAGCAGAAAACAACCAATGCCTTTTCTCAACCAAATGTATAACTATCAAAAAAAGTAAAGGCAGCCATATCATAGAATGCAAAACAAGCGGCTGAACGGACCGATAAACAATCTGCGGCAACATTGCATATATAATAGAACAAAAAAAAGCTGAAAATTTATGATTAAGAAGCTTTTTCATCAAGAAAAACATAAAAACTCCACCTAAATATACGTGTAAAATAGTCATTAATTGAAGAATTCTTGATGAAAGCATGCCGTTATAAATAAAAGGAGTCAAAAATAAATTAAAGGGGTAAAGTATCGATGATTGTATATCTGCTTGGAAAGGTGCTCCTCCAAGCAAATATGGATTCCACAAAGGAAATATTCCTTCCCTTAAAGAACTAGCTGCAAAATGCCTGTAAGGATACCATAGGTAGAGAGCATCATCCCCAAAAAAAGCTTTCCCTATCAATACTCTAAAATAAAGAAAAACAACAGGAATAATTAAAAAAATTAAATAAACCCAATTAGGATACTTTTCTATTCTTTTTAAATCCAATCCAACTTCCGTTTTAAATATATAAGCCCTTTTACGGTCCGAAAGGTATCCCTCAAAGGACTAACACTAGTCTCTCCGCCTGTTCTCGGGTAATGTTTCACAGGAAAATCGACAATTTTAAAACCAAGTCTCGTCGCTTTTGCGAGAATTTCAGTCTCGACCATAAAATTCGAACTTTCGATATTTATCCGTTTCAGTTTATCACTCTTAAACAACTTAAACGCGCATTCTATATCCTTAGCTTTAACTCCTAAAAAGATTCTCGCTATAAGGTTATAAAGATCCGAAGCGAACTTTCTGAAAGGAGAAATTGACTTATTTATTCTGCAGCCCGAAACGACATCAGCTTCGTCGATAAATCTTTTAAGACCTGCAATGGAATTAATATTATACTGATTGTCCGCATCGGTATAAAAAGTAAACTTCCCTCTAACAATCTCAAAACCTGTATTTAAAGCTGCTGCCTTCCCCATGTTTTTCTTATGGGTTACCAAAAAAATATTTGAATCCTTTTTTGCTAACTTTTTTACTATAGAAGAGGTATTATCCCTGCTTGCATCATCCACGACAATAATCTCATATCCCTTAAAATACTTCTTTCCAACCTTTTTGGAACCTGACACAGTTTTTTCTATATTTTTAGCCTCATTATATGCGGGAATAACTATTGATATTTCAGGACTACCTGTTTTTTTTGTCTTCATACACCCGTAATATAAAAAAACAGAGAACTATGTCAAGATGTAGGCTCTAAAATAGTCTCAAAAATTAAAAACAAAAAAAATTTTAGACACAGAGCACACAGAGAAAAAAGAACACACAGAGATCACAGAGAAAACAAGAAAAAATATTTTGTTGTTTGAACCCAACACACAACCCCAAAATTATTTAACCACGAAACACACAAAATACACAAAAAAACTAAATATCACACGGAGGCACAAAGCCACGAAGAAAAAATTATATTTGTTTTAACCTTCCCCAACCCAATATTTAGACAGGATAAAAACTGGATTAACAGGATTATTTTGTTGTTTTTTTCTTGAACCCGGAATCCTAGAACCCTTGCCCTAATTTCAATTAACAATAAACTATACGAATATCACGAATACACAAATTCACCAATTCACTGATCCGAAGGATCTTAGGAGTCTACTCCATATTTAAAATACAAGGCGTTCGTGGGGCACGCCTTAATACATTCACCACATCTGATGCAATCCACTGAATCGGGAGCTTTAAAAATTTCAACATCCATCGGACATACGGTTTGACAAGTATAACACTCGATGCATTTTTTCTCAATAACTTTTATTCGGAAAAAAGTAAATTTATTGAAAATACCGTATATAGCTCCCAGCGGACATACAAATCGGCAAAAAGGTCTTTTGACTAAGACAGAAAAGGTCAAAAATAAAGTAACAATTGCCATTTTCACATAAAACAAAACCCCAATAAGACTACGAAGATATGGGGTCAGTGCAATCATAGGAATACCAGCTTCAATTCCTCCAGCCGGGCATAACTTACAGAACCAGGGCTGTACGGTCAAAAACGGGAGAAGTATGGCGAGAACAAATAAGACCACATACTTGGAATAACTATATTTTTGAGAAACACGAATCTTAAAGGTCCTGGTCCGGTAAAGAAGCTCCTGAAAAAAACCGAAAGGGCAAATCCAACCACACACTAATCTTCCCAAAGTAATCCCCAGAAGGCCCATGAATCCCAACACATATATCGGAAAAGTTTTAACGCCGATAAAATTCTGAAAAGACCCAAGCGGGCAGGAAAACCGCGCTAAAGGACACGCATAACAATTCAGTCCCGGGAAATAAAAACCCTTTAATTTCCCCTGATATATTGTTCTATGAAAGTAATTATTCCCGGCAAAAAAAGACGCAATATATATATAATACCGAACTATCCTTTTATACAACCATTGAAACATACTAACCAATACCTATACAGGATAGACAGATCACAGAACCCTTATACTCGGTTTCCAACCTTTGCGGGGAATTAATCCCAAAGATAAAAGATATTAAAAAAAGAATTAAAGCCAGAACGTAAATAAAAATTCTCTTATTCATTTTCTTTCTTTAATAATTCAATGATTTTCTTTTCTTTGTATCCTTTCTTATAGCCAATAAATTTCTCTACAATTTTTCCGTTTTTGTCTATCAAATATGCAGTTGGTATTGCTCTCACAGCATACAGTGCGCTAACCGCTCTTGCTTTAATGAGAACAGGGTACTCTACTTTATTTTTGGCAACAAAATTCCTAAGGCGCTTTTGGTCCGTATCAAGACTCATGCCCAGAATTACCAACCCTTTTTCTTTATATTCGTTGTAAAGTTTCACAAGACCTGGTACTTCTAATATACATGGAGCGCACCAGGTTGCCCAAAAATCAACCAAAACAACTTTACCTCTATACTCTGAAAGAGTATGTGTACTGTCTTGCAGATCATTAAGTGTAAAATCAGGAGCAATATTTGATTTAGCCAAGCCTATTTTTCCATCTTTTTTGTTTTGTTCACTGTTGGCCTCCGCTTCCCCACATCCTAAAACAATTAAAAAAACCAATAAAGTTAGAAAGTTTTTCTTCATATTTACCTCTTTACTTTTAACAAATTTCTTAAACGATTTTCATCAAACCCAATAATTCTGTGATTACCAAAAAGGGTTACAGGCACACCTGTTTGTCCGGTCTTATTCTTTAGTTCTTTAGCAGCCTCTGGATGTACCGAAATATTTATTTCCTTAAATTTTATTCCGCTCTCTTTCAAAAATTTCTTTAATTTAATACAGTATGGACAACTTGAATTTGTATAGACTCTTATATTCATTTCTACTCTTCTAAGAAATTATATACTTCGTGTGCCGCAATTGCCCCATCTCCGATGGCAGTTGCAACCTGTCTAAAAGAGGTATCTCTTATGTTTCCTGCAGCAAAAATACCCTTAATAGAAGTCTGTAAGTGTTCATCCGTAACCACAAATCCATTCTTATCTAATTTTATCTGACTCTTAACTAAATCGTTATTGGGCATATCTCCTGCATAAATAAAAACTCCTTTTGCTTTAAAATTTTTTACTTCTCCGCTTTCATTGTCTTTAATATCTACACTACTAAGAAACTTATCTCCTTTAAAACTCTCTACCGAATGAGACACAAGCAATTCGATTTTATTATTTTCTCTCATCCTATCCACGAGTATGGGCTCACAAGTAGGATGATCAAGAAATTCAATAATCCTTATATGTTTGGCAAATTTTGAAATATAAAGGGACTCTTGAACACCCGAATTGCCTGCGCCTACGACAACGACATTTTCTCCTTCGAAAAAAGGCGCGTCACAAGCGGCACAAAATGATATTCCTTTATTTATGAATTCACTTTCGCCCGGAACCTCTATTCTTTTATTGGAAGTTCCGCAAGCCAAAATGATACTGTCGGCAGTGTAAGAACCATTCGAAGATTCTATTTGAAAAGGATTTTTATCTAAAACTAATTTCGTAGCCTCTTCGGTTCTTATTTCCGCACCGAATCGTTCGGCATGTTGTGTATAAAGCTGTCCTAATTCTTGCCCACTGATCCCTTCAGGAAAACCGGGATAGTTTTCTATTTTTTCAACGTTAATAATATATCCGCCGGGGGTGATTTTTTCAAAAACAATTGTATCGACTTTTGAGCGGCCAAGATAAACAGCAGCAGTCAAACCTGCAGGACCTCCACCTATTATCGCTGTTGAGAAATGTTTCTTATTATTGTTATTTGTTTGTTTTCTTAAAGAAACATTCATCTATTTCAAGCTCTCCATTATTTTATGTAAAAAATTTTTTGGAGGCATATTCCCCGTAAAAGCACTTTTATCGTTTATAACAATATGAGGTACGCTTGAAACCTTGTGCTTTCTGGAAAGAGAATCGAAATAATTGGCGTCAACCATCGAACCTTTTATATTTTCGTTGACCAGGGAAAACTGATGTGCACTTCTAACGGCTCCCGGACAGTACGGACAACCATGAGTAACAAAAACTTTTATATCAACCATATCCTTTATCCCTTTCAATTCCTCTACAACATCATCAGGAAGAGAAAGGTTGTCTGACCCCATATCATTTACAGCTTCCACTAAAGACGTAAATTCATGTCCTGCTGGAATACCATAAAAATTTACAAAACCACTCCTATCGGATTTAATCTTGATTGAAGGACATAAATCCAATCCTTCTAATTCCATTTTTTCAATATTGCTACAAGTTTCAATCACAAGAGTCAGTTTATCATTTAAAGAAACAAGTTCTGTTAACAGCTCCTTTGTATGTAACGAATAATCAGATTCATTTCCATCTTTTTCAAAATAAAAGACGTTTACATTCCTTTTAAGGTTACGATTAAATCCCGTCTGCAAATATTCTTTATCATCTTCACTTATTAAACCCACTTTCCCTCCTATTTACCGAATAGTATAAGCATTAAATCAAATGTCAAGGACTTACCCCTATCTATCCAAAACATATACTTAATTAGTTGATTAGACCGTCGGTATGCTGGACAAAATAAGGTTAAATTTTTGTATTTATTTTATCCGCGATTTTTTCTAATGCTTTTGTTGCTTCCGAATCGGGATACTTTTCAACATATAAAGTACCCATATCTGATGCTTCCACTATTTTAGGATCGATAGGGATCGAGCCAAGGAAAGTATTTCCCGTCTTTTTCGCAAGTTCTTCCCCTCCACCTCCCTTAAAAAGCAAAATCTCTTTTCCGCAGTGAGGGCATTTGAGCCCGCTCATATTTTCTACAATACCCAGTAAATTTAATTTGATTTTCCTGGCAAAATCTATCGATTTTTTGACATCAAGGAGTGAAATTTCCTGAGGGGTTGTTACTACGACAGCACTTCCCTCAGGTACAAGCTGCGCCAAAGATAAAGGTTCGTCTCCTGTTCCCGGAGGGGCATCTACGATTAACCAATCGAGCTTGCCCCATTCGATGTCGCTTAAAAATTGTTGGATTACTTTCATCTTAAGGGGTCCTCTCCATATTACGGCTTGATTTTCTTGCTGCAACATAAAAGCTATAGATACAAGTTTCAGATTCTCTGATATTTTAACCGGTGAAATTCTATTCTCAGCTGGGCTTTGTAATCTTTCTTTCTCTACTCCTAATATTTTAGGAAGATTTGGGCCATGAATATCGATATCCAGAAGACCTACTTTTTTACCACGTCCTGCTAAAACAAGAGCAAGATTTGCCGCAATTGTGCTTTTTCCTACACCACCTTTACCGCTCATTACCATAACTACATTTTTTACATCTTTTAAATTACTTCTTATAACTTCAAAAGTATCAATCGTTTCCATATTTCTTACCTATACCTTTTAATCTAAACATATTTAACTTTCATTATTTATTTTCTTCAATTAAAATTCTGATCTCGGCTCCGCAACCCGATTCAACAAAACCCTCTCCCCATGCTTCTTTAAATAATTCTATTGCTTTTTCTCCCGAACAGTGTGAAGGAGCGATTTTTTTTACTCTCAGTTTTTTCAATTCGTTTATAATCTCTATTATTTCACTTTCTGATAACGAAATAAGGTGAAATCCACCTAAGACCATATATATGTTTTTTTTAAAATAATTTTTAACGAATTTTACAATTTCAACTATACCCGGATGTGCGCAACCTGTAATAACTACAAGACCTTTAGGCGTATTTAAAACCAGAGATTGTTCCTTAATGGAAGTGCCTAATTCTCCTGTAGACCATACATTTTCACAAATTTCTTCAGCTTCTTTAATGCTTGATAGTTTTACTGATTTGTTTTTAACTTTATTTTTGAAATTATCAGGGAAAGAAGAAGGCAGGCAAATTAAAGCTTCATTGTTTTCTCTTAAAAAGGCGTCCAGTCCTCCAACATGATCATAATGAATGTGAGATAAAAATACTATATCTATCTCGGTAGGATCGATTTTAAGTTTTTTCATGTTAAACAAAAGTATTGAACCATCTCCCCCGGTATCAAAGAGTATCGATTTTTCCATGCCTTTTATAAAGACAGCTTTTCCCCATGCAGTTTTTAAATCTTGATTAAAAGGTACATTGTTATAGACAACGGTAAGCGTGAGCTCTCTCGCAACACACATTATTGGAGCAGCACAAGAAAACAAAATAAGCATTATAAAACTAAATTTTTTAATAAACATCTTATCCTCCTCTAATTTTTAGCATAAGATTATAATCATGTTTGTCAAGGACTCAGGAATCACACCTCTTGACATAATCTGAATATTAATTATTCTTACAACATATAAAAGGGAGGTTAAATGAATAGATCTACATTAAGGCTTCTTGATATACTTATAATAATTGCTTTTTCTGCTTTATTATATATTTTGATTAAACCGCAGTATCATAACGCAAAAGTAACAACAAAAGAAAGGAAATTACATTCTAATATGTACACAGTTAAAGCTGCAATAGAAAGATATAGAGCTTTTCACGAAGGAAAGATACCTTTTTCGACATACGATATATTCGAAAATATGGAAGCTCTTGAGGTACCTGTAAATCCTTATACTGAAACTCGGATGAGTACATACCAGTTAAATAAATTTTCCTATGATGTGCCTTCTCAAATAGAAAGCACAGACACAAATGGCTTCCACTCTGACTTAAGGGGAAATCCAGGAGATATAATGATTGGATATTATACAACCATTACACCAAAAGACACAGTGCCCCTAAATTACTCTATAATAGGTTTAAATAGCAAAGGAAAAGCTCTTACTGTAAAAGAAGGAGAAAAAGTTAGAATAGTTGTACTGGAAGAATAGTGTAGAAGTTTTTGGAACTTTTAAATCCTGAAGTCTTAGAAAAAATCAGCACCCTTAACCTCAGAGCTAAAATAATAGTTAAAGGTTTTCTAACTGGCTTACATGAAAGCCCCTATCATGGTTTTTCTCTCGAATTCAAAGAGCATCGTCCATATTATCAGGGCGATCCTATAAATAAAATTAACTGGAAGCTATACGCTAGAACTGAAAGGTTTTATTTGAAAAAATACGCCGCAGAAACAAATCTGTCGGCATTTTTACTTCTTGACAAAAGCAATTCCATGAAATTCGGTGAAAAAATTTCCAAATTCCATTACGCACGAACTCTTGCCGCCTCTCTGGCTTACCTTTTACTCAAACAAAACGACTCGGTGGGATTAGTTCTTTTTGGCTCTAAAATAGATTCTTACATACCCGCGAGAAGTCGTATGAATCATCTGAAATATATTTTTTCGACTTTAAGCAATCATGAACCTTACGGAAAAACTTCCATCTCTAATTCCATATTAGAACTTCTTCCTCTAGTAAAAAGAAGAAGCCTTTTTATAATATTCTCAGATCTGCTGGAAGACCCCGAAAAAGTAACAAAAAACATTAGCATTATGAAAGCAAAAAAACACGAAGTCATTGTTTTCCAAATTTTAGATAAAAAAGAACTGGATTTGTCATTTTATACCGAAGCATTATTTAGAGATATGGAAGATTCAAAGACTATTATCGCTGATCCTAAGAATATAAAAAATTTATATACGAAGAAATTCGAAGAATTTATTTCAAATTACAAAATGGGCTTTGCTCCGAAACGTATAGACTATTCTCAAATAATAACCGACACACCCTATGACAAGGTTTTAACACAATATCTTGAGAAAAGAAAACACCTATCATGAGTTTTCCTTTTTTCTTATTTTTTTTACCTCTCATTATAATACCAATAATAATACATTTCCTATCACGAAAAAATATTAAGAAAATAGACTTTCCTTCTCTACTTTTTATTGTAAAAAAAGAAATAAAGCTTATACGTCTAATTCAATTTAAGAAACTGCTTCTCTTAATTTTACGAATCTGCCTTATAGTTTTTCTGATCTTGGCCGCTGCAAATTTAAAAATACCATTTGTATTTTTAAATCCCATAGAAACTATAATTATCGATAAATCCCTTTCTATGGAAAAACAAAATATCGAAGAAAAATCTGCAATAATTGTCCCTAACCTCTCCGGAATACCACAATTCTCTTCATTTCTCAAAAAACATCCAATCGGAATCTTAATTACAGATGCCCAAAAAAACGCCTTCTCGGAAATAATAAAAAAAAGAGAGAAATTCCCCGGAATTACAATCAAAAAGGTAGATTTCCCCAAGGGAAATCTCGCGGTAATTGGTGCTGTAAGTGGACCCAGTTTTGAAGAAGAAGATTTTTACACAAATTTTACCATACTTAACGAATACAAAGAAAAGAAAAAAACAAAACTTAAATTGAAATCTAACGTAAAAATCATTAAGGAAGAAAAAACCCTTTTATCAGAAGGAATCAACACAATAGAATTCAATTTAAAATTACCAAAAGGGTTACATCAAATATCGCTTGAATTGGAGGACGAACAAGGATTCTATTTCGATAATAAATACTATTTAGCCGTTAACGTAATAGAGAAACAGAAAATATATATTCTATCAGATGATTATCCCGAACGTCTTATAGCAGCACTAGTTCCATCTTATTTTGAAGTTAAATGGATCCGAGAATCGTCAGACATAAAAGAAGATCTATTTATTGCCTTAAACCCAGACAGCAAAATCTTAAGGAATTTATTAGAAAACCATAGCCGGGGCATTATTTGTATCCAAAATTCAGATAACACATATATATCTAACAAAATCCCTGATAGAATTTCTACCGTGGTAGAGGAATCTTCCATTAACCTTCTCAACAATCTAAAATCACTAAATCAAATTCCGATAACTTATAACTCCATAATAACTAAAGGAACAACATTATTATATTTTAAAAATGGAAATCCATTTATCAATAAAATAGGCAACCATATAGTATTGCCTATTTCTATCGAAAAAAACGATTTAACTCTACATCCTATTTTCATTCCCTTACTCTTCAATCTAATCAACTTTTTATCAGATCCATCTATATGTAGAAATGTCACAATGAATGAATCAGTAGCAATCAAAACTTCTTCTAAGGCAGAAATAATATCACCAAAAGGGAAGAAATACTTCCTGCGAAAAAGCGATACCGTAAATAACATTTTCAAAGAGACCAAAGAACTCGGTTTCTACAAGATAATAGAAGGCAACAAAAACAGAGGCTTAATAGCGGTAAATGCCCATCCCTCAGAATCAAAACTGGAAAGTTTATCTAACGAGGAATTAAAATATATTTTCGGTAAAAGAGGATTTACAAATGGAGCTTCATTCTTTCTTATTCTTGCTCTCTTATGCCTTATTCTGACTTTCTTTATCGAAAAAAGAAATTAAATCTACAACAAAGATAAATAAATCAAAAATCAGTAATTGTGACCTAATTATTAACAAATAATCTTTAAAACACGTCACTTAGAAGTTAGTGCCCCAATTCACTTACGTTAAAAATAATATTTAAAGCACCCAATTATAGTGAAATAATCAATAAAAAAATTTTTTTTGGAACCAATTATGACTTTCCTTATCTAAGTAAAAAAAAGGAGGGTATTATGAGTAAAAAAGTAGTATTGTTGTTGTTTGTATCGTTCGTTGTCTTATGTCAAAATGTTGAATCTGCTAATGTAGAAACTTCTACATGGCACCACAGGCCAAGAATCAAGGTAACATCTCCTAACGGCGGAGAAACGTGTTATGTTGATTCTACTTATAAAATTACCTGGAAATCTTGGGGGAAAAGAAGATTTATAAGATTTGTAAGAATAGAATATTCGACTGATAACGCCTCAACATGGAATATCGTAACGAAGGCCACAAGAAACGACGGCTCTTATCGTTGGATAATCCCTAACACTCCCTCAGACTATTGCCTGGTAAAAATCTCCGATCTTGATGGACATCCCTGGGATAAAAGTAATTCGGTGTTTTCCATTGTCTCAGATTCTTCCTTACCCGACTCATCTTATATAAATGTACTATCTCCTAATGGCGGAGAAGAATGGCTCGCCGATACAGTCTACTACATTACCTGGAATTCCTATGGTACTTCCGGCGCTGTAAGCATAGAATATAGTCCAAACATATACGATACTCTGGGCGATTCGATAGCGAATTGGACTACTATTGTTGAAAATACTGCAGACGATGGTTCTTATCTCTGGTTTGTACCTAATACACCCTCGAATAATTGCCTGGTTAGAATCACCGATGTAGATGGTGATCCATCGGATGTGAGCGATGACGTATTCTCTATTTTACCTCCTGCATATTCCTTCATTGAAATAACTTCTCCTAATGGCGGAGAAGAATGGTATACAGATACAGTCAACTATATTACCTGGAATTCCTATGGTACTTCCGGCGCTGTAAGCATAGAATACAGTACAAATATATACGATACTCTGGGCGATTCGATAGCGAATTGGACTACTATTACAAATAATACAGTAGATGATGGTTCTTATCTGTGGCTAACGCCTCCGGACATTTCCTCGAATAATTGCCTGGTTAGAATCACCGATGTAGATGGTAGCCCATCGGATATGAGTGATGATGTATTTGCTATCATTCCTCCGGATTCGATTTTACCTGATTCGACTTTACTAGACTCATCTTTTTCAAATTCAGCCACAAACGCAGATAAGGAAATTAAGGTAAATATACCCAAAGCCTACTCAATGCACGTAAAAAATATAACTGCAAGCAATAAACTGATTATAAACTATGCAACTCCAAAGAAAGCATCTGTCAATTTAACACTATACGACCTATTAGGTGTAAAGGTAGAGGATATTGCGGATGAAAAACCTGCAGGATTCTATTCGAAAGAAATAAAAATGAATGGTAAACCGGGAGGAGTTTACTTTATCAGAATACAAGCAAACGGTAATGAGTTTGTTAAAACAAGTAAAGTTCTATTTTTGAAGAACTTTTAAACTTGGTTAAAAATAGGGATTTTTGGGGGCAGCTGACGTCCTTAGATTGTTGTCAGTTGCCCCTACCCTCTCAAATTCTTTCATTGAAACTAAAGGACACAAACTCTCTCGGAATATTTTATTGCTTTAACTAATTTACGATTAAACAATCTTCGAATCCTCCATTTTAAAATTGGCTTGATAATTCTAAAATAGCGGTTCCTCTTCTCCTCTAATAAGTTTTCTAATATTTTTTCTATGAGCAACAAAAACCAAAATTGCGATTAAAATCGAAATATATAAAACACTTTTAAGCATCGGATCTCCAATATAAAAATAAAAAATTGGCAGGGAAAGGGCTGCACCAAGAGAACCGACGGAAACTCTCCTAAAAATCCCGAGTAGAAATATCCAAACACCGAAAGCCAATACTGCGGGTAAGGGCATAAGAGCAATAAGGCCTCCAAATCCAACTGCAACCCCCTTTCCTCCTTTAAAACGTAAAAAAGGTGTAGTCATATGCCCTGCAATGGCTCCAATTAAGGCAAAAATGCCGGCTAACTCCGAAATATTCATAAAATAGAGAACAGGAAGAAACCCTTTCAGAAAATCAAGAACAAATACGAACATTCCTTCTTTCTTACCTACAACTCTAAAGACATTAGTTGATCCAATGTTTCCGCTACCTTCTTTTCTTATATCATATCCCTTAATTTTTCCTACAATATAACCGAACGGTATACTCCCGAGAAGATAAGAACAAAAGAATGCTGCCGCTTTCCACATAAATTTACCCCCTTTCCAACTTTATAGAAATTGGAATTCCTTTAAAATCAATATTTTTCCTGATTCTATTTTCAAGATATCTCCTGTACTGTTCATCAAAACTTTTAATTTCATTTGTCTTTAAAATAATATTTATCCCGTCCTGCTTAACTGAAGATACATGTATATTCTTCCTGGCACCAGGAGGAGGACGGTAAGCAATAGCATCTTTTATTACTTTTTCAAGACCGGAATTTTTTTTGTTTAATTTATCATAAACCTCCAGCGCAAGCGATAAAGATTTTCCTATACCTTTTCGCTTTAAAGAAGAAATAGGAATTTTTGGAATCCATTCAAAGATGGAAAGCTCTTTATCAAAGTATTTAATAATTTCTTTGTTTTTTTCCTCAGGCACAAGATCGAATTTCGAAAGCAGAATAATAATGGGCCTACCTCTATCAATTGCCCATCTGATAATATTTTTATCCTGTTTCGATACTTTTTTGCCTGCATCAATTAAAACAAGAACAACATCAGACTCCTCTATGGATCTTATAGCCCTAAGAAAAGAATAATATTCAAGAGGATCCTTCAGTTTTGATTTTTTCTTAAGCCCTGCAGTATCTACAAGAATTATAGTTTCTCCATTATAATCAAGATATGAATTTATACTATCTCTCGTGGTTCCCGGTTCCTCTTTAGTAATAGTCCGTTCATATCCCATGACAGCATTAACATATGTAGACTTTCCGGTGTTCGGCTTACCTATTACTCCTATTGTAGTGCCCTGCATCACTTCTCCCTCATCACAATTTGTAAGAATCCATTTCAAAAGAGCATCCACCCCTCTCCCATGTTGAGCAGAAAGTTGAAAAGTTTCATCCATTAACAGTTCTTTAAATTCACTTAAAGCATTCCAATCTTCTACTTTGTCCATTTTATTTATAACTAGGGCTTTTTTACCTTTGGCTTTCCTTATATAATCGGCAATCTCCCTATCAAGCGAAGAAGCTCCATTCTTTCCGTCTACCAACAAAAGAATTATATCGGCTTCGTCCAGAGCGAATTCAACTTGTTCCAAAATCTGGCTTTCGAGCGGATCATCGGAAAAGCGTATACCCCCAGTATCAATCAAAATAATAGGCTTCCCTTCCCTTTCTATGACACCATAAACTCTATCTCTTGTAACTCCGGGTTTTTTATCCACAATAGCACGTTTTTCTTTTAAAAGACGATTAAACAGAGTTGATTTCCCTACATTGGGTCTTCCTACAATTGCAATTGTATTCATTTGATATTTCCAAGTTCTATTATATTATAAGGACAAACAATAACTCTTTTCTGCAAAGCCTCTTTTAAAACTTCAAGAGAACAACCATCAATAAAAAAGCCATCAGTATTAACAATGTCAGGAGGTAAAATAACTATATCAAAATCATGGATAGAAAGCTGTCCCATCAAATCCCACCCACCCAGTAGAGCAGCAACTTCCACAGATTCTCCGAAATATCTGTTTTTAATAGCTATAGTTTTAGCACTGATTCCGTTTTCTTTGAATTTACCCTCAAGTTTACGTACGAGCCCATAAGCAAGTATTCCGGTAACCAGGAGAACTTTTCCGTCGAAACTGGGAACTTTTAATGGCTCCAATCCATCCAAAAATTTTCTTGCCATTCCTATACCGTTCTCCAATTGAGGAAAATCATCATAATACTCATGAGAAGGAATTTTTCTTCCTGTTTTTAAATAAAATTCATCTGCAAGATATATAAGGGTACTCCCTATCTTTTTTCTTATTTGCTTCTGATAAGGCTCAATTAAATCAACAATCTCTTTCATCCACTCGGCATTCGGAGCTTTTATATAAGTAAGTTTTTCCCTAAGGGCAGTTAATCCGACCGGAACAATACCTATAGAGTTAACAGATTCTATTGATAAAAGATCTTCTATTGTTTCGTGAAGAAAATCTCCATCATTTACGCCCGGAAGAAGAACTATCTGGGTATGAAGTTTTATTCCTCCATCACTAAGCCGTTCCAAATCCTTTTTTATCTTTCCAGCTTTTTTGTTACCCATAATTTCAATTCTCTTTTCGGAATCAGTTGCATGGACTGAAACATAAAGAGGACTGAGATTTAATTCAATTACTCTAACGAAATCTTTCTTTGTAAAATTCGTAAGAGAAAGAAAATTCCCGTAAAGAAAGGACATTCGATAATCATCATCTTTTGCAAGCAATGAACTTCTAACATCATACGGATTTTGATCGATAAAACAAAATATACAATCGTTCTTACACAACTTCATTTTAAATTCTGAAGGTTCAATTCCAAGCGATTCTCCTTCTTTCTTCTCTACATCGTATACTCTCATAAAGTCCCCATCCGAAACCTGAATGCTTATCGATGTTCCCGTCTCGAAAAATCGAAGATCTAAGGAATCGTTTATTTCTTTATTGTCAATTGCAACAATTTGTTGTCCAGCTTTTATTCCAAGTTTGTCTGCAATAGAACTTTTCTTAATTCTTTCTATTTTAATCATAATATAATAAATTAAAAACTTTTTTCCTCACCCGGGTGCCGACCCACTAAGTTTTTAATTTGTTAGTCAGTTGGACCGTTAGATCGTTAGTGAGTTTAAATTTTCCCCCGATCCAACGAACCCACAAACTAACAAACCAACAAAAAAATTACACCAAATTTTCTTCACTTCTAAATTAACTACACTCACTACATGTGCAATCATTCTCTGTAATTTTTTCATATTCGAATCATTAGTTTGCAGATATATTGTGTATGAAAATATAGTAAATACTTAATTAACGCTCAATTACAATTTTGCCTTTCTTTAAACCTGCAATTCTAGGGAGCGCATTTTGATCTTCGACATCGTCAAATGTACTTTTCTTAATTTTTCCCTTCTTAATCTCAACACTTCCTTTCCCCGCAGGAGAGGTAATAACAAGCTTGCAATCCACTTTATGCTCCTTTAAACTGCTGATGAGATCAACGGCAAGGATTTCTCCAAGATCTATCTTATTCTTTCCCTTTTCTATTATTTCTCTAAGCAATTTTCCGGACTTTATTCTCTTTTCTACCCTTGCAAGTAAAATATCAACGTCAAAAGGCTTAGTCAAATAATCCGTTGCTCCCAGTTCATATCCTTTTGAATAATCGTCGAATTCTGATTTAACTGTTAAAAAAGTAAAGGGTATTAAAGGATGTTTTTTTCGAATAGTCTTAAGAAATTCAAAGCCATCCATTTCAGGCATTATGACATCAGATATTATAAGATCCGGCGTTTCTTTCTTCAAAACCTTCAATCCTTCTTTACCATTTTCAGCCGTTCTAACATCGTATCCTGCCTTTTCAAGAGCTTTCCTGATAATTATACGTAATGCTTTATTGTCTTCTAATACTAAAATCATTAGTCCTCCTTACGTCTACCTTTACCCCTTCTCCGCTCTTTCCCAGAACGTCTGTCAATATAATGAAAATCTGATGGCATTTCAATAATAAACTTAGTTCCCTTCCCATAAGTGCTTTCAACACTAATTTTACCAAAATGCTCCGCAACTATTTTCCTGACCAATGTCAATCCAATACCTGTTCCCGTTTTCTTTCTGGATTTAAAATTTCTAAAAATCGAATTTATATCTCCCTTAATTCCCATTCCGTTATCTTTAACCCATATTTCCACCACATCATCCCCTAAAACCTTTCCCCCTAGCTCGATAACTCCTTCTTTACCAACCTCCTCATAAGCATTATGAATCAAATTAATCAAAACTGTCTTCATAAATTTCTTATCACAGTAAATTTCCGGAAAATTACTGCTAAAATTCAAAACAACATAAGCATGATTTCCGGCAACCGCTTCTGCACTCTCTTTACTTAGCTCTTCAATATTAACCTCTTCGAGATTTAAATCAAGAGGCCCGGTCAAACTTAAAACATCATACGTCATATCCTGCAGATATTCTAACTCCTCAAAAAGAGTGCTACTTAATTCTTTTACCTCTCCTTTCCCCATATCACGCAACATCCCAATTCCCGTCTTAAGTCCGGAAAGAGAATTTTTTATCTCATGCGATATTAAAGATATTCCTTCTTTATCGCTCAATTCACCTTTCATACTACTTAAAGTTTAATCCTATATTTAAACATGTCAAGCCTCCCTACCCCACATTTTCTAACCACAGAGTACACAGAGAAAAAAGATTATGTTGTTTTTTTTTAAACCCATCCCCTAACCCCTGAATTAGCCACGGATTTACACTGATTGACACTGATACCCTTCCCACTCCCATATGTTTTTGTTATTAAAACAACAAAAATTATTTTTTTAATCCGCTTTTTTGCGTGTTCATCCGTGGCTATTTCCTCTTTTCGTTTTTCTCTGTGTTCTCAGTGTGTTTTTTCTATCACAATAAAATTCTCAGTTTTCTCTGTGGTAGTCTTTTTTCTTTTTTTGCTAAATCCAAAAGCTTAAAAAACTATTCAACAATTCAACAATTTAACCATTCAACTGATCCGAAGGATCTATTAAACCTCTTGACTTATAAGTTACATTTTGTATATTTTCTAAGGCAGCCGGAGTGGCGGAACTGGCAGACGCGGCGGACTCAAAATCCGTTGTCCCTTAAAGGACTTGTGGGTTCAAATCCCTCCTCCGGCAAATTATTCGTCTTTCAGGCGAATAAAGTTAAATAGTCAAATAGTTAATTGGAAAATTGGAATTAATTCCTCACCAAGAAAAAAGAAAATCAAGTTAGTATTATCCGTTTTTCTGCAATAGATTTCTTTTTGCAAACATTAAAATATTGCTCGCAAACAATCCATAAAAAACTACATTTTCAATAAATCCTAATGTCACCCAGAAGAGAAAAGCAGAAAAAACAAAAACTCCGGTTATCAAAAAATATATTGGTTTAAAACTTATGTTTTCTTTGATTTGCTCTCTACTGCTCTCATGTTCCAATTCTTTAATTTCTTTCTCGGTTGTGTTTAGTATATTTTCTTTTGTTGCCTCGCGTGCCTTTCTAAGATATCTCAAAGCGCTTTCGTAGTCTTTTATTTCTTTATATAAATAACCTAACCGCAAGAAAATTCCGAAATCAGCATTTCCACTCTCTAAATTTTTTTCGAGCCGATTGATTTCTTCTTTATCTTCATTCTTTCTTTTTTCCTTTAATCTACGTTCGTCTATTCTTCTATTCGTTATTATAATCGGCAAAGTTATTAAACATAGGAGACAAATAACTTCATAGCCGGGAAATCTATTAAAATATGCAAATGCAAATAGTATCACCGAAATAAAAAATATCACAAACAATCTCGTATCCTCAAATATTTCGCCGAAATAAAAACCTTCCCATAAGAATAAAAAGAACAAGATATAGAGAATAAATATTTCTATAACCCAGAGGGCAAACGATAGAGTAAGTATAATTACAAGACTCATATCTTACATTTTATGAATTTCAGCCTTCTAAGTCAATATGATTTCTACCTACTACACCCCAAATTTCTGCACTCAAATATTGCAAATTTAGTATCCCCAAGTATTTACGTCGAATTTTCCCGAGAATCAGGATGATTACTTAGGAATCCTATTCTTCCCTCGGCATCCTCTTAAAAACATAAAATTAAACCCTTGACTGGATTACCTTAGTTTTGTGCTAAAAAATCTGATATGATCTGCGTCCTATTCGTAGGTGTTGGGATGGGATTCTAACTTCTAACTACTAAATTCTTTTTCAAAATTTCACTACCGATTCAACACGATAATTTTTTAATTTGTTTCTTCCGTCTAAATCCATCAATTCAACAAGGAACAGAAGTGAGCTTACTTTTCCATCGAATTTTTCTACGAGGTGAGCACTAGCTAAAGCCGTACCGCCCGTTGCCAGCAAATCATCAATTATAACTACTTTATCTCCTTCTTTTATGGAGTCTTTATGTAACTCTATTGTATTTTCTCCATATTCAAGAGTATAAGATTCGCTAACTGTCTCGGCGGGTAATTTACCCGGTTTTCTTATAATATTTAATGGTAACCCAAGATTATAAGCAATTGGTGCAGCAAATATAAATCCACGTGATTCCACACCAAGAAGAAGGTCTACTTCTTTACCTCTAATAAGGTCCGCCATAACATCTACAGCTTCTCTAAAAGCTTCCTTATTTTTAAGCAGAGTAGTTATATCCCTAAAGAGGATACCCTTTTTGGGGAAATCCGGTATGGCTCTAATATATTTCTTTAGTTCTTCCATTTTAAAACCTCACTTCAAATCCGTTAAATTCATTTGTATATTCTTCCTCTTCAATTTCTATTCCTGTTACGGTGGAATGAGACGGTCCCAATTTAATATTTTCAATAAATTCTTTAAGCTGCCATTCTTCACCCTCAGCTACAATCTCAACACCGCCATCAATTGTATTTCTTACCCACCCCGATATATCCAATTCTCTTGCCTTTCTCACGGTAAAATATCTAAAACCAACTCCCTGAACAACACCCTTCACCCATACATGTATTCCTTGCATATTTTTATGTATACGTGTTAAATTTAAGATGTCAAGAGTGTTTTTCGAAGTTTAACTTCGAAAAACAAGTTTAATAGTTGAATTGTTAAGTAGGGAAAAATATGGTTAGCTGGGGGCAAGTGGCCCCCAGCTAATATCTTTT
>CAZGHN010000018.1:23806-39330 GCA_964525555.1 uncultured bacterium | reverse complement strand
ATCCCCCCTTCCGTAAATTACCTTTCTTGCATAGGAGTTAAGTTATTAGTAACCATAAGATTATAAGAAAATATCTTGACATAAAAAAAATTCTGCCTATATTCTGACCTATGTTTAATCTGTATTTGTACGAAGGGAAACGCAGAAAGTCTTGGATATTGGATATAAAGCTTCCTGGGCAAAAGAGAACTAGACCAGTAATAGGGCATAATCCACCAATGTCAAGACGGGAAGCAGAGGCGATCAAAGCAAAAAGAGAACTGGAATATTTTTTAAATAAAGAGGGATTGAAGAAATTTAAGAAGATCAAGACCAAAGAATTATTTGAACTTTTCATAAAATTAAAGCAAAAACAAATACGTGCCCCGTCATTAAAAAAATACTATGGGCATTTAGAATATTGGTCCAGAAAACACAAAGAAGATTTTATGCCACTTTCTATCCTTGAGATCGAAGATTGTTTATTTGAACTTTCAGAGAGCAAACTTTCAAATGCGACTGTCAATTCATATTTATTAACTTTAAAGCAATTATATAATTATGCAGAGAAACGAGATCTTTTAAAAAAGAATACGGCAAAAGAAATTAAACAACTTAAAAAGAAGCCCCGGAATCCCCCGCGATATTTTACTGACAAAGAAATTGAGAAGATATTGTCTTATGATACCCCATACAGAGATATATTTATTATTCTACTTTATACCGGTATGCGAAAAAGTGCTTTGCGATTTTTAGAATGGGAGGATATAAATTTCGAAAATAAGACAATATATATTCACAACAAAAAAGGATTCACAACAAAAAGCGGGAAGAATCGGATAATCCCAATGCATCCAAAAGTTGAAGAAATATTATGGAGAAGGCAGCAAAATTCGGGATATATTTTCCACTATTCAACTGGGAACCCACATCACCGGAATAAATGGAATGATTCATTAAAAAAAATCTTGAAAAAAGAGAATATCCAGAATGCTTCATTACATACTTTCCGCCATACCTTTGCAACAAGGTTTTTATTCTCCGGTGGATCGATGAAAGAATTACAGGAGATACTCGGGCACGCTTCTATTGAGACAACACAAATTTACGCTCACTTAGTTCCAGAACATCTACAGAAATCCATTGAGAGGTTAAAATAAGCCCTTTGGTGATGTTTTACCGTAATAAGTTATAGATAATCACCCCACAACCAACAATAGCACCACCTAAGAAGAATTCCCCCTTATCGAAACCATCTCGAGATCCTCCTTTTATATCAGGAGCAACTTGAAAATTGACCGAATCTATTTTATAACAATCATCAGGGAAGGGAGTAATGATCCCATGAACTTTATCACCTATATCAGTTATATAGATATCTAATAATAATGGTGTAGGAATTACTTTCAAACTATATTCTGGTGGGTCAGTCAACGTCCATCCTTTAATACCCATACAAATAATAGTAGTATCAATTGAAACCTTTTTACGCCCTTCTATATCTGTCTGAATTCCTGGCCCATGAATTAACATCTCTTCATATCTAATGATAATCCTTTGCTGAGCAAGACCAACCCCTTTTAGAGAATCATTTGTTTTAGCAATTGTATGATAGGCCCCTTTGGCTTTTAATAATTGTTCAAGATGGAATTTTTTAAGATTTATTATTCGTTCATTCGCTTCCCTTAAACCACTACGTCTTTCAATTTCCCTATATCCTAAAAAAAGAAGTAAGCTTAAAATTACAGTCCAGCTCATATGTTTTCTTAATAAACTTAAAAGTAATTTAATCTTCAACATAATTTTTTACTCCTTTGGCTATTGCCAAACCAAAATCATTATAATAATCATTAAACATGATTTTATCTCTATCGGCTTGATTTGTAAGATAACAACATTCAACTATGATCGAAGGTTTCCAGATCTTTGCAGTAAAAGCATAAAATCCTTTTGATTTATTATATCGATAATACCCTTCAAAGATTCCCCTAATTTCAAATCCTTCATCTTTGATTGCCTCAAGCATAATCTTAGCTGCCTTTTTTCCTCTTTTACTATTAGGATGATAAATAACCTCCGCACCTCTAAATTTTTCCGAAGCATTAGCGTTATGATGAATCTCAATACTCAATTCAGCATTTCTGCTGTTTATAAAAGGAATTTTCTCTCGAATAAGATGTCCATGAAAATCTTCAACTCGGTACCCCCATTTGTAAAGGTATTCTATCGTATACGGAAGTATTTTTAAATTTTCACAAAATTCAACAAGATGAGTTTTATCGTCTTTATATTCAAATCCCATATCCTGAGGTGTATTATGCCCTTCTGCTATCGCTATCGTCTTCAACAATTACCTCCGTTTTTTTACCTTTTTCGTAAATCTTTCCAAGAATTTCAAATTTTTCCATTCTTAAAAACTTCCCATGCTTTTGTGATATGTTCTACTGTATTCCCGAAAACAAATATACCTGTAAGCCATTTAACTCCAGTTACAAAAATATTATAATGTTCTACAGAAATATTTAGCTTACCGGATATTAAAAGTCCCAAAGTTATTACAGGAATTGCAACTAAAAATCCAATCAGTTTTCTTTTATTTTCTGCATTTATTTCGGGTATTTTCATATTTACCTCCCTTTATTATTTTTTATATCCTCAATTTTTTGTTCGATCTTACCAAGTCGTTCTCCCATATTTTTCGGAACTCGTTCTTTAATAATCGTTTCAATTCTAGTTGTACATTCTTCTACTTTTTGTAATCGATCCTCATGTTCACCCAACCACTTTGTATTATCCTTGACTTTCCCTTTGATATACCCCCAAGTACCAGCCAAAATACCACCGGGGATTATTATAATTCCAATAATTGCAATGATTAATCGCGCATCCATCATTACCTCCTAATGCAAAAATCTATAGAACCAAATAATAACCCAGATTGCAAATTGAAGTTTCATCCATGCCATCCCGAATCCAATCTGATCTGCCCCTAAATCGATCCAATCGAACTTCTTTTCTCTACCGAAGAACTTATCCCAGAGTTCCTTGCCGACTGCAACCGTCTCCGCTATTGTAATAGGAACCCAAGACCAGGCGTTTAATATGATACCAATAAGCATAAGTATAAAAAATCCACTTTCAGATATTTCGTAATGCCAATGTTTATCGCCTTGGACTCGGTTCAAATATCTATCCCATATTTCATTGATGATAAGTCTTAATTTCATAATGCCTCCTATTCCAAGTGATATACTATTTTAATCCAATACGCAAAACAAATAGCCCCAGTCGCAGCAGTATTAGTGCAATCAAACCAAAGTCTATAGCCATAGGCATCATTTTCGACTGCATATGGCGTGCCTTGAAGCACCTCACCATTCACCCAATCATTCGTTACTCCATTTCCCAAGTTATTTAATGTGGCGATTGTAGTTATTGTTTCGCCATCATACCCAGAGAATTTCTGGAAATAAACATCCGCCTCGCCTGTCTCTGCTGTATTGTCTATCCATATGCGAACATATAGAGAGTCTATTACAACATCACCACCTGCTTTGTTTTTAGGTAAATCGAATGTAGCGAAAATATTATCATTCATTGCATTTGGTTCATAATAAAAAAGTGCAGTGCCAACAGTTGCCGTACCTCCAAAATATTGCGGAGATAGGATTTCTATAAAAGGTGATTCTACATCGGAAAGTAACTTATTACTTTTACCAATTTTAAAATCACCAGTCCAGCGCAAAAGTCCAGTTGCTGTAGTATAGTGCAACGTATCACCTGCAATTATTATATAGCTATACGTATTATCTAAATCGGAATCTAATTTTAGAAATTGTCCTGCTGTCTGGAAATTTGTTTCTGTAGTTAGTACGATTGAACCCTCTGAATATACAGTATTCTTAAACCGTACAGGGTTATCTCCTCCTATAAGAAGATTAATACCATTATTGTACATCCAACTATCATCTCCTCCACCTAAAAAATGTGTGGTATCCATAAAATGCGCAGGGGCGTCAAAACGAGAGGAATCAGTAATATGGGCTGTGCCATTGACATCGAGATTATTTACCGTTAAACTTGAATCTATTACCACATGTTTTCTAAATCTCGCACAATTTTCTACGTTAAAAGTATCTCTAGATTCAGGTATACTGTTACCATAAACTAAGGCACTACTATATGCACCTAAATAAATAGACTCATTAGCGTAATCACGTAATATGTTATTTGTTACCGTAGTATTATAAGTGCTCCTTAGTTCAATACCATTATAACAAGTCCCAGTAATTACATTGTTTTGAATAAGTATATCTCCTATTTTTTTAAATCCATGAATATCGCATGATGGGAAGAAATAAATACCATCATTCCCGCTATCGGGAGACCCAGTTCTTCTGCATATATTGTTAGTAACAGTAAATCCAGTGCAAAAAATCGTATCCAATATAGCCCCAGGCGAATACGGTACAACTGATATAAATCTTCTAAATTCCCCATATGCCTGATTGCCTCTAACTATAAGATTCCCACAAGTGTCACCAGCGGATAAATTCCCTAGATGTTCACCAACAGCGGATTCGCCATATCCTATTACAGCCCCAGAATTAGTCTCATCATGGTAGCAAATATTATTTATAACATATACAGTACTAGCATAAAAGGCAGTATCATGCGAGATAGAACTAGCTGAAATCATGCGTTCTGCTGTACCAAATGATTTATTCCCTTCTACTTTAATATTTGTTCCAGCAAGCTCAATATCCCTCCAACTACCATCTACAAACGTATTTTCCTTAATAGCCAGATTACTGGTATTCATGGATGTTTTTATCCCTGCCCCACCAGTATGCCCTGCTTCTGTTCTATATGGAGATGGTTTTTTCACATAACAATTTTCTATTGAGGCATTTTCTACACTATCAAAAAAGAAAGCGTTGAGACAATGCGCAGCCGTATCCTGATTGTCGGCATTTCCCTCAAACCCAATACCAGTAATATAGATATTACCTATACTGTTTGTAGTCCCAAACCTAAATCCTCCGACATTAGCATTATCTATTGGTTTGATTAAGACCCCACTTGAATCTGCCGTAAAAGAACCTTCTCCTAAAATAGAAACCCTACTTTTATTAATATCTAACCATCTGTTTATTCTATAAATTCCTTGCCTAATCTGTATTGTTTGCCCATCTTGTAAACTATCAAGTGCTTCATATAATTCCGCCGTATCCCTAACCACCCAATTGGCAAACCCTACCAATTTTTTCGACCAAGCACTATCCCCTCTAAAATATTTATGAAAAACCCCATTGGTATCAATGTAAGCGATAGTATCCAAATCAGTTGTATCATATTCCCTGTTTGTGAAAACTATATAACTCCCAGGGCGGACTTCATATGGTTTATCTTTAACATGAAAACTTAAAAGCAATAATAAATATATCATTCTACCATTCCCCTTATTATGAATTGAACTCTTGCTACATCTTCTTGTATTCCAGTTTTTCTGGATACCGTAAATTCTCTGTTGGTTACACTCCCAGAGTGAACAAAAACCCCGCTGTCATTATTAACCGCCCAGATAGATACCTTCGCATATTTAATTTCTAATGGCAATCTTGTATCCCCATCATCGGTATATAAATCAAAAAATTTAATTGTTAGATTATCTTCGCCTACCTCAACCTCATCGGTGATCCATTCCTGTTCCCCTTCCGGCAGATTGGCAAAATAATTGTTTATAGCCGTACTAATATTTTCTTCTGAAAAAATCGTCTGCATATCCATAAAATAATCTTCTAATCCGGTAGCCTTTTCTATTTTCTTCGTCTCTCTATTAATTATTAAAGGTTGTTCACTCATCAGAATCCCTCAACTCCTTTAACGCCACCTACTCCTCCAACGCCCTTTATCCCTCTTTTTTTCTTCTCTTTCGAATAAGGAACCATATTCCATTTCTCCGCTATCTTTCTACCTTTTTCATATTCTTCAATCGTAGCTCCACGCAATAAATCGGCAGCCTGATTTGTTTGATTATAGTAATCCGTAACACCGAAGAAATCAGAGAGAGCTTTTTTCATATTGGGCTCATACTGCAATAATCCTGTCCTACTGTCAAAACAGGGAAAATCTCTTTGGAATTCACGCATTAGAGCCACCCAATCATAAAAGGCATAACTCCCTGGAATAAAAATTTTAGCAGAACGCTTCAAATCATCCATTGCCCTTATCCGCATTTCTTCATTCCCGTAATTCCATGCCTGAACTACTTCTGCTGCCTGGAAAAGCACTTGCGGTATTGGGCCATAAGGTTTTGTTGGTAGAGGCCCGGTAAGTAACCAAGGTTTCATATTCATTCCGAAATATTTTGCCATGAAATATTGAATCATAATTCCTTTTGCTAGGTGTTGAGCGAATCCAGCCTTATCATGTTTTAATAAAGAAGGAAGATATGTCCCGTAATACCAACTACCCCAACTCATAAAAGTAAATCCCATTCTTCCTCCGATTCCACGGAGATAATGAGGTCTACCGAATTTGCCATATTCCCAGTTGGAATTAGCCTGTTGTAGAAATCCATAGAGATGAGCGATTTTATCAAATTCTAAATTATATCTATTTCTAGCCATAATGTAATCTTCATTTCGGGCTTCCGTAGCCTCCAATTCCTGGTGCAACAACTCCCTTTCCCGTAATATTTTATCCGTATTCTTAGAATCCGGTTCATATAATATTTTATCCAATTCATACACTCTTTTCTGCATCTTTTTATATGTAGCATCATCGGGTCTTAAACTTTCCATTCTTTCCGCATATCCTTCCAATGTTTTTCCCGCTCTCTCGAATTCAGGTCGGATGCCCTGTGGTTGTCTACTTGCTATTCTTCTTAATCCGTCAGAAGCCCCCCGGACATTAACGTAATGTTCCAATTGAGCCCTTGCCCCGAGATAAATAGGTACTCTATTAAAGTAATGATCCACCCAAACGAATCCCGCTAAAGTTTTATTTAGGACTTTAGAAAGTCCTGAAGCATATTCGTCATAAAGCCCCGGTAAGGAATATGTTCTAAAAATACCGTTTTCATGTGCTATATTTCTATACTCCTGCGAAGTCCATGTTCTCCACAATCCTACAATCCAGTAATGACTTCCCATCCCCGGAGGGTTATTCATTGGCCCTTGGAATACATTCTTAAGAATGGAAGCGGGTCTCAAACCTAATCCACCCGCATAAATAAAATTCAAACCGGTATTAACTAATCGAGGAATGTCATCCGAGGTAAGATTTACCATAGGCAGTTTATTTAGCCCAGTTGCAAAAGCATTTCGTATAGATATATCGACTGGGACTCCTTTTAAACTCAAACAAAAATCTCTTGCGATAACTCTTGCCGATTCGGGAGCATTACTCTGGACCATTTTATTTTCTATTGATTTCACAATATCTGCATAATGTTTTTTATTCAGCATTCGGGACAAATACACATTTATTTGCTCCTTGCCTAATTTATATCCTTTTTCTTCCCATACTTTTCTGGGAATACCTTTGCTCCCGCTTTTTCGTATAAACTCACTGGGATTTTCAATTATTTCTGCGATTTTCAAAGGATCTTTCCCCTCTGCGATTTCATGGATTACGGGAGCATATTGCTTTAAAGTTATTCCTACTCCCAATTTGGCTTCTTCCGCCATTCCATTAGTATGCCATGTATGTCCTCGACCTTCACCTTTAAAATAAGGGGAATCATGATCTGAAATCCACCATGCTCTGAATTCTTCTATAACAGGTTTTAAAATATCCATCGGAACCAGTTTTTTAGTCTCTTTAAATATTTCGGTTTGTAAATCCTCTATGGGGAAGTCATTCGGATCATCGGTAGATCCTAAATGTTCCATTACGGAATTTATTATTTTATCCTCTATATTAAAACGTTGAAATATCCTATATCTTCCCAAAGGAGAAAGAATCATGCGAATATCGTCATCGGCATTCATCTTATCCTGACTCCATTCAACGCTTCTTGTTTTTGCTGTGGCAAGTTCATTACTCCATCCGAATTCGGAGGCATGGTCAGGTAACCCTTTCATTTTATGTAAAATATTACTATTTATCCTATCTATGTTAAAATCATTATTAGGATTAATATATCCCATTTTTTCGATATATGACCATGTATCTCCCATCCGGTCGAAAGTTTCCATGTCCATTCTTAAATATTCTAAATGGACAGTAGTAAAATCCTCATATTTTATCGGAGCCCCGAATATTTTTCTGGTCCAATTAGATATAAAAGATCCGAATTCCTGTTCCGTTAATTTCCCCTCGGCTTTTCCCTCAACAATAGCGAGTTGATCGGCTTTCCATTTTCTGTATTCAGATTTCGACATTTTTAATTCAGAAGAAAGAAGATCGTCTATTGCCTCTTCGGTTGTTCTCGGTGAAGAAATTTTTTTAATATCTTCGGAAGAAAGTCCTGACCTTTTTGCTATCTCAATTATTTTCCCCTTTCTGGTTTTTTCTTCTGTTTCTGCCACTTTATTTCTACTCAAGTGTTCGTCCCACATAGCCTCATAATTGATTTTCGGCATATGTCTTCCTCTTGAGGCTTCCAATCGCCCATCCGAAGGTTTTGTCGGGACTCTATATGTTATAAGTTTTTCTTTAATTTCGCTTCTTAATTTATCTTTTGGGAAAAGTTTTCTACCTGTTTTTTCTTCGTATTTCTGAGCCCTTTGAGTGATATCCCATACTTTTCCCACTACGAAATCCATATCCCCGCTTAGAGGTTCACTGAGAGCTATTTTGACCCTTTTCTGCCCTCCCTTGGCCGTCGGTTTAATCGCTTCAGCTCCCTCAATAGCTCCCAGCATCACATCAACTTCTATATCTTCTCTATCTATTTTTGCCAATCCATGATGCAAAGATTCTAATTGTCTGAGAATGCTCAATTGTTCAGGGTTATCCCTTAAAATTGTCTGCAAATCTTTTTTAAATTTATACCTTTCCCGTACTGGTTTACTTGAAATTTGATTATGAATTTGTCGTCTGACATCCTTTACCATATTAAGCATTTCTCTCATAGTCGGAGCCCGGTTATATTTTCCCTTAGTTTGCGCTTCTAAATCTGCAAAAGCCCCTCTGGTCAGGGATTCCGCTTTATTTAAAAGTTCTAAATCATTTTTAACCTCAGGCATATTTACTCTAAGAAGTTGTTTAAAAGAATCATCAAGATTGCGTTTCGCGGAAACCAAAGAAGCTTCTCTATCCACTCCCAGAGGAGCTGTTCCGCCCAATAACGGCATAATAACTGTCAACCCTAATTCCGGTATTTCCTCAAGAAGTTCATATAACATTGCTCCGCTCAGATCTTCTTTTGTTACTGTTCCTTTTTCCTTTGCGATTTGGGATAAACTAAAAAGAAAGCCAAGTCCTATCTGAGAAAGTTCTTCTGCCGACTTTTTACCTAAAACCGGCCATGCTTTCATTGCATAATGTCCGCCTATAGCACTCATACCCGCACCCAATTCCATTTTCCTTAAAAATTCTTCAGTATCCTGTCTTGTCCAATCTTCTCCAGTAATGGATTTGCTCCCCAATCTATTAATTAAATCAGAGCTTCCGTACATAATCGCCCCATCGGTAGCATGAACCATCATAGTCCCCATTTTATAAGCCATATCCGACAATCTCTGTACTTTCAATTTATTCCCTGTTTTAAGATATTCTAATCCTTTATACAGTATCCCAGTCCCATGATACCATTTAGGGGCATTTCTCAATCTTTCGGTTTCTCTGAAAACTTTAGCGAGATTGACTTGCCCTGTGGGGGTTATTTCCTTAATGCCTTTTTCCGGTATAAAGAATTTTTGATAAGCGGGGACTTTTGACATTGCTTTTCTCGTAGCCATTATCATTAAACCCATTCCAGTTATTTGCCCAAAAAGATGAGGGAATCCTTGTTCTAATCTCGCTGCCCCTTCTCCTTTCCAATCAATAAATTCATCAGTAAGGAAAAAACTTTTTGTTAATCCTATTGAGAAACCTAAAAGACCATTGCTCTCATGTTCAGCCCCAACATTAATATCTATCGCCATTTTATCCATTAATTCTGCATAACGTTGTTTTCCCATCTTTTTCTTCAGAATATCTTTTGCAAATTGCCATGGATTTATATCCCCTGTTATAGGAGCTCCTAAAACTTTTGTTTCTTCCTCTAATCCCTTCTTTTGTTTTTCTTTATATCCTTTCAATAGTATTTTAGCCTGGGTTGAAGCATCTGTTTCCTCATATCCTTGTTCCTGTAAAGCACCTAACAATAAATTATAAAATTCTTTATCGGATTCTTTTTCAGTTTTTACTGTTTTCTTTTTTATATCCGTTCCGGTAGCCCAATCATATGCTCCCATTATTCCCTCAATTGGGCGGTTAATTAAGGCGTCAATAGTTTTCATCCCTATTTGCCCCACTGTCTTCCTGAATGAATGCGATACCTCCTCAGTAGCCAATTCAAATTCTCCAATTGCCGAAAGGAAATCATTATCTATTTTAGCGACTTGGGTCTTATCCACATGAGCGGATTCGAGTTTAGGGATTAAGGACAAATCCTGTTCATTCGGATCAATAGAAAGTTGTGAAGGATTAGGCTTGGTCTCGGGAGAGAATATCATGGTTTACCTAAAAATCTCCATAGCTTTCGTTCCGATTCGGAGAATGTTAATCCAAAGCCACCTTGCTCTTCAGGAGTTATTAATAATTGAAAAGCATTCCAAGCTTCCGAAGGAGCAATGGATCCAGCATAAATCGCCATATCATCTTCTACTTCCGTATTTTCACTGATGTAATTAAGCAAATCCACGGCCTCGGAATGAGCTTGATCTTTATTGTCTTTCATCACCAATAAATGGATATCCGCAAACATTTTAGTCAATTCACTGATCATCCCATCATCTTCTTTATTCCCTCTCACGGCTCGATCTGCTGTTGTGGAGAAAATTCTCTCAATACCTGTTTTCATATTTGAGATGACTTCATTTCTCGTATCTTCATATGCTGCCGAATCAGAACGAGGAAGTTTCCCCGGCATTGGAGGTTTTAAACGAGAAACATTTTGTTTTTGAAAGGCTTCTTCCTGTTTCTGTTCTAAAACATCATATAGATTTTGTTTCGATTCGGTTTGACTATTAAGATATCCGACAAGCCCATATTTATTAGCCCTATCCTGTATAGGCATTCGAGTATACAAGCCATATTGAGCATCCCTATAATCAGCAAGATGTTTAACCGCTGCAACCTGAGAAGGAGTCAAAACAAAATTATCATTAATTTGTATTCCGGCAGAGGCCAATGCCTGTTGTACTCGTTGAGAGGTTTCGATATTTTTATCATTCTTCGCCCCAAGCCAGGCTTCGGCAGTCAATGACGCATCCTGAACAACATTCCCCTGATATATATCTGAAGGAAGTTCTGCCAAAATATATTGTAAAGACTCTTGTAAAAGCTTAATAGAAGAGACCCCACCATCAGCATCAATAGGAATTGAATTAGGATAACCTCCCTTTTCCGCCCCGAACCAAGATTGCCCTCTTGTACCTATACCCGCTTCAAATTTACCCCTAATAACTCTATCTAATATCTTTTGCCCTTCAGGGGTAACAGCTCCAATATTCGTAAAACTTCCAACATCCTTTCCCTCAAAGACATAATCAGTTGTAATCCCGAGAGGAGTTTTTTTGGTTAAAACAGGTATATTCGTTTTCCCTGATCTTGATTGAGGCATTTGTACAAGTCTATTAAGTTTTGCCAATGTATAATCGGCAGCCGACATTCCATTGGGCAAAATAGCATCGGGAGGAGCATTATTAAGATCACTCTGTAATGCCTCTATCTCAGCTGCTGCTCGCGGGCTTCCCCCTTCCTCCATTAAACCCTTAACACTCGCATCATTTATTGAGGCATTCAAATTCGCCCCGTATTGTAACCATGGGAGCATATCCATAATCTCCGCCCTCTGAGAAGCCTTCAATCTTTCCCATTCATCCTGTTTCTCTACCCCGTAAACTCCTAACATCGCCCTTAAAATCGCATTAGATTCAAGTCGTCTTTCTGTCGCCTCGAACATTCCCCCCTGCATTCTCAATTGTTCCCAAGCTCTCTTTTCTTGCGTGGTTCCCATTGCCTCACTAAAAGCCTGAGCCCTCTCCCTGCTCCTAATAGTCGAGAGAGTACCTAAAGTATTTAAAAAGTTTTCGCCTGGTTTATAAGCCATCTTATCCTCCTATCTTCCTACGATGGGAGCTGGAGTATTATTGTTGTAGGTATCAATTGCTCCCAGTCGACTTGATCTTCTTTCCCGTATAAAATCTTGCCAATTGACACCAGTAAGTTCTCCGAAATATTCAAGAGAATCCTGTATATCCCTATTCATTTCCTTGTATGTCAACATCATCTCCTCCATTTGTTTCTGCATTCCACCGTACATATTCTCAAATTCGCTCTTATACTGATTCTTCAAATTTCCCGCATATCTTTCCTCGAATTGTCCGGCTACTGCCCCACCTATATTTTCTATCCTCTGCATTGTGCGTTCTTTTACCCCTATATCCTGCTGATATTGAGCTAGAGAAGCCTGAGTCCCCCATTGCATTTTCGCCAATTCCTGTTGTATGCCAAAACGGGAAATTTCTCTTCCGAGAATTCTATTCCTCTGTTCTTGAATCGATCTTACCGTCTCTAAATAAGCGGCTCCGGAACTGATTCCCGCTCTCTCAGCCTCTAATCGGGCTCTTGACAGAGCTTCTTCCTCCATTTCTCCCGTTTCTTCCCGCATGAATTTTGAATATAAAGCCGCAGCCTGTCCCCAATCCGGAGTCTGGATTTGAGGACGATTAAAGAAATCGAATGCCCCTGAAATTAAATTTGTGCCCACTGTAGTTAAAGTCGTTAAAGTTAAAGGATCCATTTACATCACCTCCTCATCTGGATTTCCCAAATCCGGTTATACCGCATTGTCTTTTAAAAGTACAATAAGCATTAGAATTTTCTGTATCCGCAAAAAATTCAGTCCCATCGGGATTTCTTATTTCAATAGAACTTTGACTGCCGTTTGAAGTATCCTGCTTTAGAATTATCGGATATCCGAATTTATGAACGAAAATATTGTGATCATAAGCCCAGCTAGCAGTTAATTCTTCGGTGGCAATTCTATCTAAATTTTTATCGAAGGTCCATAATTCATATGCGGAAGTAGAACCGGGCAAGACATTAGCCAATACGTATAATTTATTTTTTGCCTTCCCCCAGGACATCGAATGTATAAAATATTTATCGTCATATAGATCTTCCTGCAGAAGATTACAATCACTATCATAAAACCATAAATTAGAATTGTTATCTTCTTTACACCAGGAAATGGCAACAACATTCAAGATATCATTATAGGCGATTGCTCCTTTATTGCTTGTGTAAGTGCTGGCAACTATTCTCGTTGTAGCATTGAAAGCCCCAGCTTCTGCCGTCCATATCCCGGAGTGAGATCTAACCCACCAAATTTTATCTCTAATTACTTGCATTCCGAAACAACTATAGTTTGCTTGGGTCCCAGGACTTACTATTGGGAGATTTGAAATTATAGAAGGATTTGCCGGATCGCTTATATCGATTTTATACAATCTACCGTATTTACCATCGGAAGCAGTAGTTAAAGCAAAAAGAATCTGTCCTCTCCAGATATCCAAATGACATGGATAAAAATTATTACAATCAAGAGTTAAACTACTTGAAACTAAAGTCAAAGATCCATCGGAAGCCAAAGAGAAAACATGCAATTTCCCAGTTCCCCCACCCGTATTGCTTTGAGCGGAAACAGCATATAGATATCCGGTAGATCCTGGGGATCTCTGGCTTAATAAAGCTCCGCAAAATTGATACGTTCCAGTTCCATAAGAATAAGTATCTACAATTTCCTTAGCCACCATATCGAATACAGCTAATTCGATATTCTCTTCTCCATCAGGTCTGTCTCCCTTAATCCAGGCTACAAATTTATCATAATTAACAACCTGAGATACATTGATTTTTCTACGTTTGTTGTAAGCTTCTACACCGAAAGCGTGCAAATTCCAATCTGCGTCTTGGGACGAGAATTTTACTTTAATAAATTTACCTTCCATTCTATCGGGCAAACTGAACAGATAAGGTTTTAAAATAGAAGTTTCTTCTAAAAATATCATTTCATTGAATTTTTCTATTATCTCCTCAGAACCATATTGTTCCGCACCAGTGGCTGTAATCTCTAATGCCACAGCTCCACCTACATCTCCCGAAAGCTCACACCAGAAACGTCTGAATTGTTTAATGTATTCGGAATTCATCATCTGTCCTGTTTCTATTTCCACGTCTATTGTCTTAGGATATGACCCTCCGGCGTACCATGTATCCCCCTCATCCAGTTCGAATACATTCAAATCATTATTTGTGTTTTTTCCGATAGCCAAAGTGGTTTCTTCGGCGATCGGCAAATAATCGTAAAAAGGTTCTGAGAGAAAATGTATTGTATTGGTTTTTGCTAATACCAGAGTAAATTCATCGCTACTATCTCCGTCATCATCAATTCTAGATAGAAACAGTTCTCCGTTAACATTACCAGCCCGGAGAATATCTCCCTCGTCATTTTCTTTTGTATAAGTTACTAAAATACTATCGACAACGGGGGTAAAATTAGCCGTTCCGATAGCCAATTCCACTTTAAACTGTATAATTGTCGTATCGGCGGTTACGGAATAGGGGGTGGAAGAAGTTATCTCCGCCCAGCTTCCGCTTTCATCTTCATCGATGTATAATTTTGCGGTAGCTCCAGCCGGGACCATTCTACTCCAATAGACTTTATCATAATCATCATTAGCCCCTATCGTAAATTTAGGAGAAACCCAGTAGCCGTCAGCGGCGAAATATTCATAGGAGGCGGTAGCCCAGAGTTTAAACCATATACCATAATCCGAGGTTTCGTTTTCCCAGGTACTTCCTCCATCATCTGATCGCTTACTCCCACCCTGACCGGTCGCCTGTATCCATTTGTAATAATTCCCCGTGCCTGTACCGATTTCAGGCAGGACAATCCAGTAAGAACCCTTCGACAGAGTTTCCTCGGAAACGAATTCGGATTGAAAAGTAAAGATATCTCCCGACCAAGAACCTTCTCCCTCATTTGGATCCTCGAGTTCAGAAAAAGTGGGGATATCATATAATTTCGCCCCGGGTTTTCCGTTATCATCCGCATGAATAGCGGCGGTAGCGATATTCGCAGGACTTCCTACTTTATCCCCTATAATCTCCAGCATATTCAAATCGATTTGTTCTACCTCGACTTCGAAGGGAATAGCTCTTTTATAGGTTTTACTCTCGAGCATTCCATGATATCCCGTATCCGAAGCGACCAGAAGAGCATCTCCCGTTTTTCCGTGAATTTTGAAAGCGAGGTCCTGAATATGATCATGGTGCACCCATGTTTCTCCTCCGCCTTCAGACCAGTAAAATCTTCCCCTCAT
>CAZGHN010000018.1:0-23706 GCA_964525555.1 uncultured bacterium | reverse complement strand
CCCATAATCGCTACTCTCCGCAGTATGAGCGACCAGAACCCCCGCTATTCCAGGGACGACATTCTGTTCCAGTGTCAGAGCGCCGGGGAAGACATCGCTTGAGACCCCGTTATTATATTCTCCTGCTTCATAATCCCTCTGTTTCGTTATTAAAATAATTCTCTTGGGTTTTTTGAGTCCAGTAAGTTCGGTTGAAACCGACCCCGATTTTCTTGTCAATTCATCTGCGCTAAGGTATTCATCCGTTCCAACTCTTTTAAGACCTTTACTCGAATATTCTAAAAGCCCATATTCGTTAGCGAAATATAATTTGTTGTTAACTACAGTCATTGAACCCTCGAAAGCTCCCATTCCAACGGCGATAGGAGTTATTCTCTTAGGTTCATCTTGGCAGACCGAAATTTTATTCAATCCAGAGGCGACAACGCCCCCGAATACCTCTAAATTAGTAATAGGTTCCTTTAAATCGAACGCATTGGTATAATTAAAATAAGATTTCCCTATTTCGCTATATAGGATTTCCGATGGAGAATTCTTGGTATACCCGACATATAATCTTCCCAAAAAGGAAACGCCAAACCTCGTACAGGGGGACATGGCGTTTGCCGTGTCCTCGCTGTATTTCCTCTCATCCACAATAAAATCAACCAATTCCGAATCCAAAACGGTAAAAGTGGTCGTATTATTCGTTACCTCCTTCACGTAATACCAGGTAGTTCCGCCATCGGGACTCGCATACACTCTGCGACCTTTACTCCCCAATGGGGGAGTATCCATAATGACCTTGACAGTTAGCATACTATTATACAGTCTTACCCGAGCCTTTCGAGAAAGAGGACTTCTGCCCCCGTTTTTCTCATAATCATAGGCGAATTCCCATTCCGTGTAATCTTTCGGTTTATCCCCTTCTTCGGACCCGAGTTCGACTATAACATCATTTGGTGCGCTTCCCCTCATTAGAGGCTGATGTCCGGGGCTCCATCTCCACATCCCATCGGCCATACTCCCGATATATGCCTCCCCGTTATGAACAGCGAACCAGGGCTGTTCATTGAAGGTTATATCGTCTATATCATCGTATACCGTAGAATATGATATTTCCGTAAAATCCGGCCATTTATAGATTCTAACCACACCGTCTTCATGATATAAAAGAACATATGTTTCCCCACCGGTTGGGAATTTCCCTAATCTAACGGCATTTGAAACACCGCTGACGTCTTTCTTCAGAGTACAACCTCTAACTCGATTAAGATTGCCGTCTATGCCGACTTTTGCATTCGTGAGAGTAAGAAAAGCCCCCAGGAGCATTTTCTCTTCAGATATATCTAAATCACGACCTAAAAATCTGTCGACTTTCAGGGGAACCTGTTTAGACGTAGCCATCGTAATCATTCATCCCATCATAAACATCAGGCGGGCTTTGTTCCACCGCCTTGACCTTCATGTGCGCATCGATTTTCAATTCATCGAGATTTCGTTGATATTCCCGTCTAAAACTGGCCGACTCCACCTCATCCTTATCCACCCTAACCATTTTCGCCTGTAGAAGCGGAATAACCAGATCCTCAATAAGATCATCCGATAGGGCGATATCATCTCCTCCATCGGCATAATTCGCAGGACGTTCAATATATTTCACGCAAACATATGAATAGTCTTCGCTATGGATAATGAGATTATTGCCCTCTATTTCCCCGAAGACCTTAATCTGATGATGGGACATATCATATGTCGAAAAAGCGGGTATAATTCTTCTATCGGATAAAACAACGGGAACGGAATCCTGACATTCCGCAGGAGTTATTGATTCCGTATCAACCCATGCCGCTATAGAAACGGGCCAGAAATCATTAGTCAACGTAGTGAGGTCGAATGAATATTTATCTCCAATTGCGGTTAAAGATCCGGATTCGGTATTTAATAATTCTCCTAAATACATATATTCCGCAATGCCGTATAACTGCCGAATTACCCTGCGAATAACACCATTACAGACCCCGATCATAGCTGGTTTACTGTAATTTTCCTTAATCATGGGTTTAGGCAAAGACGCTTTTGCAAGCATTACAACTTCATCTATTGTCATGAGCTCTCCTTATTTCCTCCTGTTTAACCTGTAAATCGGCTGCCGGGGGTATAGGCGGATTACTTTTACTCCGGGGGGATCCTCTAAGAACATTCAATTCGGAATAATAATCCTCTTTGAACTCCCGTATCTTCTGCATATCCGGTTCGGATTCTTTGGATAAAGCCTTCCACGCCATTGCCGGCAGGAGAAACGAATCTATCACATATTCTGATAATTCAATAGTATTAAGAGAAGTATAATCTGGAATTTTGATATATTCTACGTCCAAAGCCCCTTCGTTATCGTCATAAATGCGAATTTCATTCCCGATAAGAGCTCCGAGCACATCCGGTCTAAAATACGCATAGGGATCGCCATCGTATTTATAGATTTCATCGACATCCACGAAATGAATTCGTTTATCGTCCACCCATCCCCGAATACTCAACTCAAACGGAGTATAAGTTAATCCCGTAATATCGTAATAATCGTAATTCGTTCCCTCGCTCAAAGACAGACTCCCTTCTTGGACCATCAAACCCCGCAGAAAGATATACTTAGAGACCTCGAAAAGATTCGGGATAACCCGACCTTTAAGAGTTCTATTCAACGTCAAGAGCAACATCTCCGGGCTATAAAAACCCGTATCATGAGGTTCGGAAAGTAAATGTCTAACTTCTTCGACAAGTTCTTCCGCGGTCATATCACTCCTTTCCGGAGGTTATCGTACTGATTTCCTTCAACAGTCCTTTAGCCTGTTCACCCAATTCCGTACCAGGGAGTTTCTTTATTTCCATCATCTTTTCCCGTATTTTCTTAATCACCCCATCGGTTTCCTCTTTCGGGGAAAGAAGTACTTCGCCTTTTGAGAATTCATCATAAGGGACTTCCTTTGCCCCTATTTTGTTATAGGCATTGAGTATCCAATCTGCGTAAAAACGCATGGTGTACGTCTCTTTTTCTTCTTTAGTCCCCTGGGGAAATTCTCTTTTGTAGTGAGCTAAATCTATTACCCCATAGGTATTAGCTCTCATCGAAAGATATTTTTTCTTCTCCACATAATCGGCATAATCTGGATGAAGCGGGGTTATATGCTGGGCCTTAACGTATTCCCTCGGATACAGGGGTACATGAATCGAAATTCGTTCGATCGGAAAAGCAATATAAATATGTTCTTCGAAATCCGGGGGGAAATCCACTCCCTCGCAATAGAAAGCCCTGATACTATCAGCCATTCCCTTCGGGATGGATTTAAACCATATTTGTTCCTCAAGTTCTAATTTATCTACGGGGAAATCTTTATAATTTTCTTTAATGCAATTCAGGATATCCGGATATTCTACCTTCGGTTGCCCTCTTTTACCCAAACATTGATTCACTGCACCGAGAACCTTATGTAATACAATAAGTTCTCCTTTTTCAGTTGTTTTGTTTTCTTCCATTTTTTTAAAGCTCCTTTTTGGTTTTAAAGGGGACGGGCCATTGACCCGCCCCTTCAGTTTTTTTTACAAACCTTTAAGTCAGCTTTATAAGTGATAGGGTAAAAGGATTTTTGACCTTAAGAGCTTTCGCCCCAAAGACCATAAATCCTCTTTGGGTTCTACCCATCTGTCTAAAATCAACTGGCCACTGCATCCAAGGGATGAAGGTTTTCCCGAACACCATTGCCGGATCGACTTTAAAAGCCCATCCTGCGATCTGATGTTCAAACATACGATGTTTTACGAGGTGGATATTATAATCCCCTGTATAAGAGGGAATTACGTCTATTTTAAATTCCAGGAAATCCTGGCTGGTAATTGTCCTCTTACCATCGTACATCTTATATATCTCATTATAGAGAAGGCCACCTGTAAATAAATAAATATCATCTGAAACGCGATGAACATTCATTTTCTCGCATGCGTCTCTCCATGCTTCCGGACCGAAAGCACTCAATGGGATATTAATGATATGTTCGACTTCATCATCGTTGGTATTCGCCCATTTTGTCCACTCATAAATCCCATCTCCCGACCACCACTCATCACTTGCTGCCGCTTTATGAGCCTGACCCCAGAATAATTGTCGTTCAAAGTCTTCTTTGTATTCCCTGATAACTCTTGCATCTTCCCAAGGAAGATCATCGAGACGGGATTTCTGTTTGAGTCTAACCAGCGAACGAGCCACAAGAGCGCTGTTGAGATATATATAGTTGTACAGTTCACTTGGAGTGTGATACTCTCTGGAAGCATCTCCACCCTCTTCGTGTTGTTTTCCAACTATAAATAACCTGTCGCCAACCTCATAAGTAACTCCTGTCGAACTGTTAGCGTCTCGTGTCATCGTAGTATCGGTCGAACTATCAACCGAACTCGCCCTCATTTGCTCCGAATCCCTTGCGGAACCGAGAGCCTGAACGAGATCACCTTCAAAAAGACCAGTTGTATCGGCAAAGTTAATTCCGGTACCATCACCATCGGTATCGAAACTGGCGATAACGAGAGATCTTTTATCGGGTGGTTCATAACTCCAATCGATTTTAGTTGTGTTAGTATCACTGAACCCTATTTTATTTAAAAGCTGATTAAAAGGCGTTCTTCTATACGCTGCTCTGGCTATCATCGGATCGACATCGAGGTAATCCTTTGAGGAATCCACCATGTCCTTCCAATAACCCGGTGTATAATCTGGCCACGCCATATATAACCTCCTATTTTACTTTGTTACACCTTCGATATAACTCTCATTGGTCAAATCCACGAGAGATTTTAAATAAATTTTCTCTGCTGGGTCGGAGGTTTCTTCGCCGGGGATAGAAGATTTACCTGCTCCTTCTGAAGGGGACGGTTTGGACTGTGCTTTTTCAGGGAAAAGCACTCTTCTGGCGAATAATACCGGATGATCATCTCCCCACGCCAGGTCCACGAACGACTTGGTTCTCACCCCAAGGGGATTTTTCTCCGGATTATCATCCAGGTAGGGAAGGATCTTGCTCACTTCGGCAATAGCCTTCTGCTCCCCGTCCTTTTCCTTCGCGTATTCCTTTTTCAAAATTCCAAGGTCTTCTTCTATCAAATCCGCAATAATTCTTCTCTCTCTTATCGCCGCCAAACTGTCGAATCTCTGCATACGTCCCATGCTGTTCTTCATGTTATTCAGCATCGTCTCCATCTGGGTTTTCATTGTTTCGATTTCCTTGGTAGTGCCTGGGAGTTTAGCAAGTTGTTCACTCAATTCGTCTATCTTGGACAACTTAGAATCTATCTCCTCAAGAGATGTAATAGGAAGGTCATCTTTTCTGTCACCAGGGGGTTGGTTCTGGCTTTTATCCAGTCCCGATGATGTTCTTCCTGCGGCGAGTTGTTCGATTTTCTTCCTAAGAACTCCCAATTCATTATCCTGCAATGAATGCATCTTTTCCTGATTTCTCTGCATTTCCAAAGATTTTAAAACAATTTCCTGTGGAGTCATCTGCTCGATAGAGGAACCGAATTTGCGCTGAGCGAATTCTTTAAGTTCCTTATCTTCAATGGATTCGAGAGAGAACCCAGCTCCTCCAATCATTTTATCTTTCTCCGGAGAGTCGCCCTCTTTATCCGGGGAATATTCAGGTTTTGGCATTTACGCCTCCTTTTAACGCGGGGGTTTCAAGAACAGAAGAAGGGTCGTATTTGAAAGAATATAAAGCTTTTTGGAGTTTCTTTTCCAGTTGTTCCTGTTCTTTTTTCTTCCGCAGATTCCCAAAAAGCGGGAAATAATCTCGAGACCAATCTTCCAATAAATCACCCGTATCCGCATTTGTTAATATTTCCTCAACTTCAATAAGTCTTTGAGGGGCTTCCTCAATATAAGATTTAATATGTTCTATAAAATTCAGCATAATTTTATATTGAGGATCCTTATCCTCATTTACGCTGTGTCTCAGAGCCCTGCTGTATTTTTCATTATAAATATCCAGTAAATCGATGAGGGCTCCAATTACGTCCTCTTTTTTTGCGAAGCGTTCATAGATAGATTTCTTCCTCTTCAGTTCTTTGAGGTCCTGATCTAATTGAATTGTTCTATCTATCTCACTCATTTACGCCTCACAGTCTTCCAAGACCAGTGCAATAACTCTTTGATTTGATAGTATCTCCTGCTTCGATATAAAACGCTTTAATATCAACATCGTATACCGTAAAATGCCCATATTGAGGCAACGAGTCTAAGAAGAAAGTATCTCTTGTGGAAGTAATTAAAATTATTACCGAGTCTACCACTGACCATTTTTCATTCGCATACAAAGAATCCGGCCCGCTGTTTTGCCCCATATACGATCGTATCCTTTTGAAGACCTTTGCGGAATCCCCATCCATATCGCTTGCGTCTATCAAAGAAGTCAATAAAACATTCGTATATAGATCTACAGGGTATTCCAGCGTATCACTCATCAGGGTCGAATCGGTGCAACCGGTATAGATTGTATTTGTCTTGATGTCATAGAATCCGGATTTATTTGTTGCGAATAGCAGAGGCAATACAAATACTATCAAAAACAATATAAACAAAATTTTACGCATAAACCCTCCTATGTGGTTATAAGTTTTTCTTGTCCCGGCTGAGCTCTCAATGCACCCAAAACCTTTTCCAGGTTCTTGCTCTGTTCTTCCGGCGGTTGAGTCTCTTGGGGACGGTTTGCGAAAATCTGTCGAATCCCCGCAACATCACGGTTCGAATCAAGGAAGAGGTCAAGGGCCTTTCCTCTATCAACCCAATCAGCCCAGGCGATTCCACTAATTTTCAAAATACTGAGTATTCGTTCTCGCATGTGCATATCATTGACAATATCTTCGCTCATTCTCGGCTGGATTTGAACATTATACTTTTTTAAATCAGATGGTTTGAGTTTAGTGTCATAATCATTCCCCATAGAAGCGCACTTTTCGAAGAAGTCATCCGGTGCATTCTGAAGAAACTCTATTATCCCTTCGCTCCAGGGTTTCCAGTAATGGTCTTCCGCCACCTTCTCCCGTAACCAGAACCTTGATCCAACCCCAATGTTCATGGTACTTACTTCGGGTGTCGTCATCCTCTTACTGAGCATTTCCCCTGTAGTTCCGGGGAGAACCCCCGTCAGCCATCTAATTTCATCTTTAAGACTATTAATATCTTTAAATTCGAGATTTCGTGTCGCATCGGTAAATGGAACGGGTTTAGGTTCAAGCCCGCCATCCCAATTAATAACCGCTCCGGGGCGGGCATTCTGGAGCTCATGTTTATTCACTCCTGGAGGACATAAAAGCATATCATGAGCCCTTCTGCTGTTATTATCTAAAATTTGATTACGTAAAATATTTATTTCCAATTGCAGCCACTTTGCCAATTCAGATTCACCGATCGCCTGTACTCGCAGGGATTCGGGGTTATCGACATGTAGCCGATAGGGGAATCCATGCGGTATTTCTTTTGAAGGAAATTCTTCTGGTTTTCGCACTACCGTTTCCCGATTTACGAGAGCGAACATCTTTCCCGATTCTTTATCCCAGATTTCAGATAAAAGAATTCCTTTTTGTGGAACATGAGGATATCTCTTATCGAGATTGATATCCCCTTCCTCAATCGCCTTAACGACTTCCTGGATATATTCATCTTTGTCTTTGAGATAAGAAATTGGGACTACTTTCTCATGTGCTGCCCATCTTACATCGCACCATTCCCGTACCTGCGGATCGAATAAGAAATTCCATGGATGAATCAATTCCGTGCGGAAAACATCATATTCGTTTTCGGCCGGCATAAGTTTAGCGGGGCAATAACCGTAAATAAGTCTATCCTGATTAATATTATATTGTCTTGTAAATCTATAAGATTGAGATAATAAATATTCCATGGAATTTTGTACTCTCAACTGCAATTGTCTTATAGCTTCATCTTTATCGGCTCCGGCGATTTTAGCGGTGAGATTAGCGGAAGTACCCATAAAATACATCATTTCCCGGGCCTGAATAGTCATAACCACCGGGAATACAAACGGTACGAAAATATTAGCTCTTTTCCCGACCTGTGTTCTCGGCAGTTTAGGGGGTATTCCTCTCCACAACCGATATAGTTGAAGCCACCGTGGTTCATCCTTAGCCCTTTCGGACTCAGCTTCCGCTAATTTGGTCTTCCACTTCGACCCTAATTCTTTTAATTCCTGATCTAGTTTAAATTTACCCATTTCCTATCCTAAACCGTAAGCTCCCATCATCGAATCATAGAGATCCGAATCTTCTTCCCCGTAAGCTTCGGGATACAGGGGTTCATCCCCCATATAACTATCCGACACTTCAGCCTGAGGCTGGATATGTAGAACATTTGCCATTTCAATCATATGAGCGACTGCATCCGCGAAATCTTTAAATTCAACCTGTCCGAACAATCTAATCTGATCGATATAACGGGTTGGAATGCTTTCATGGAAGGCGATTTCCCGTCTAAATAGCGGATATTCCAAGGCGTTAACTAATCTCTCTAGTTTTTTCTCATTATGAGGATGTAACTCCATAACCTTATGATCTATCCTCGAATCGCCCCTCATTCTTCTATCTCCGAGTTCCTTATCTATCTCGGTGAGTGCTGCAATTTCGATACCGATTTTATAGGGACTGAAATAAGTATCGATTTTTTCCAATTCCTTGAGTTTTTCGACTTGTCCCATTTCCTTATCCATCCTGCCGTACCGGATAAGCCACCTTCCTCTTGCGTCCCGCATTCCCGCTACCGTACAATTAAAATCCTTTCCATGTTCTCTCGTTGCAGGATCCAGAACCGCCAGAGTCCCATTTTCCAGAATCGGTTCTTTCCAAGTATCCACCACCTCTCCCGAATTCTCATCATAGATTTCATAGGCTACAATCTTTCCCTCTTCCCGTTTTTCCCGATAGCGCAGAAACGGATATCCTGAAAGTGGAGATTCCCCCTCGGCGATAGGGGTTAAATCGAAATTAGCAGCATATTGTTTTGGGGTTAATTCGTATTTTCGTTTATGTTCAAGAACTTTTTCCGGATATTTCTGTTCAAAAGTCAGGGGTTCTCCGAATCCACCGGCTCCCAGGCGATAAATAACATATTCCGGGTGCTCTTTCATAATCATCGAATAGAGATCTTTGATATGCCATGCAGTTCCTTCATGGAGTATTTTAGCGTGGGGATTAACCAGTAGATTTGTCAAATTCCCGGCCCAGGAGATAATTTTCTCCATTTCCGACATAGACCGATAATTAGATTCGTTGATTACGTCCGTAGTGTATATTCTATCGTAGTGTTTCGATTCAGCGGAACTTCCAGGACAGATTACTTCGAGAGTTTCTTCGGTAAATTCCTGCGGTCTGGTTACGGAGAAAGCGGCTTCAGTCCATTTCCTTCCCGGAGTTATTTCCGGGAATGTCGCTCTGAATAATGGGCTTGAGAGAATCGATTGTATTTTCAGGGATATTGCCGTCCCAATTCCCTCTTTATAGGCTCCGAGGCCTATTCTAACCAGGGGATTATTTACAATATCCCAGACAGGAAGGGCGATAACGAGAAGTGAACTGGTAAAATATCCGCGTGGCCACATAAACAGCATTCTCTCCCACGGAACGAACTGAACCACCGAAGCCCCGGTGCCGTGCAGTTCCGAATTCATCGGATAATCCAGACCGGGAGCTCCCAATGGGGTTACATATGCCTCATTGAAATCGCAGAGATATTTAGCTGTCAAATACAGATTGTTGCGGAATAAATCCGCAAGCATCATCTGTTCTTTTGTAAAATCGTAATCAATTTCGGGATAGCCCGGGTATCTCTGCATCGGTCCCGAAACGCATCCTATTACCAAGACCAGACAGATGAGTCTCAGTAATTTTAATCTTTGCAGATTCAGTATTTTTCTCAAGTATACCTACCAGTTTATGAATTGCCTTTACATCATCCTTCGACAAATAGCCTTTCTCTTTTCTCTTCTCCTGGGCTGCTCTTTTCGGCATAAACTCCTTCAGAGAAGTCAGCATTTTCTGGATAACCACCATTTCCTGTTCGCTTTTCACATCGGGCAATCTTTCCATTAAAAACATATATAATGCCCCTGCGTTTCTTTTTGCCCATTCTTCTTCCGACCCGGCTTCCCGTAGAGAATCCTCAAACTTTTTGTGATATTCTTCAAGAAAGGAAGATCCAATAGATTCTTCAGACATCAGCTTTCTTCTCCTCCTTTTCCGGAATAAATTCTTCAATCAACTCAATCCGGTCCATTTCTTCAAGACCCAGATATACTGCTCTAATCATGGGGTCATCAGGTTCCAGAACGATATAACCCTGGGTGAAGACATCCCGGATTTTCTCCCTCACGATATCCGGGTTCTCATTTGAAATCAGGTCCATCGGTTTCTTTTTCTTATCGTCAAAAAATATTTTTGCGGTAAATTTGAGTGCCATTTTACTTTCTCCTCCTCGATCTACGTCTTTTGGGGTTCCATCCTGTTTTTCTCAAAGTGCCGTATATATATTTTCTAGCCTTTTTGGAAGTAGTCGACCCGAATTTTTTACGTGCCCGTCTTTTCAATTGTCTTTCAAGAGCTTTCGGCATTTTTCACTCCTTTTCAGACCTCAACTTCTTTCAAGAACTTTCTTTATCTCAACATGGTCGACTTCCTCGAGCGCAAAGAATTTTGTCATAATCGACTCCACCTTTTTCTTCGTCTCCTTCACCACACACGTCTCATCGACAACAACGAAACCCTTCTCAAACATCTCGCTCACCTTCTCCCGAATCGCCCTGGGACTAGAATTCTTCAGTATCTCTATCGGCGCCTTATCCTTATCATTAAAAACTATGACCGCACTGTGAGTAATTGACTCCATAAAACCCTCCTTTTTAGGTTTTTTCGCAACCCCACCGGGGCTGTATCTTTAATCCAACCAATGTACTCTACACCACAAAGTACTCCGCTCATATCCCCACTCTACGGATCATCCCGATTTTGTCAAGGACTGAGTTAGGACTAAAATAGGACTGAGTTAGGACTAAATAGACCCCCTTTTTTCGGGCTAAATGCTTATAAATAAGCAACTCTAGTTGGGCTATTTTAAAAGTCTTTCAAAGTACTTTATTACACAAACAGCATACTTTTCTCCCCGGATCTTCATATTTTTCTAATGTTTTTTTACGGAAATACCTGAAATCAGAAAAATTATAGTCGTATGGAGGGGGATGTTTCCGCTGATTCTGGGCAAAGGCTTGGGGGGTCAAAGGGTCGAAACTGGGGCGGGCTTGCATTATTCAGGCATTTTTCTGCTTTGTAAGTCATTGAACTAAAGGGATTTATTCTTATCAATGTCCGATAATAGGCATTATGTAAACCACGTAAACCCTTGCAATTAAAGGAAAGGGCAGGGTTTGAACAGCTCCGTAGATGGCGGAACGCAATGTGAAAACTTTTTGAATTTTTGTTTTAAAAGTTTAATTGAAAGCTGGTTTCCTACCATCCGACAAATCCTAAGAGTTCCTAATAAATAATAGTTCTTATTTTCGAGGCGTGAGGTCTATTGAATATTTGTTTTGATGAGTAAAATAACATCTCATTAAATATACAGTTAGTAGTATATATATACTTAATAGTATATTTACTATTATAGTAAATGTAAAGAACAGCCCCGTCGAGGTCCTTCCGGTCAACCCGATCCAGCCCGCCAGCTCTCTTATTTTTGCTATCTCTCGTCTGCTTTTTATTCGTGTACTTATGTATATTTATATAGAATTATGTCAAATTATATTGATTAGCTCTTTTCTCTTGTTGCTCAACAGCTTGCATGATTTTACATGTATTTGTGTAAAATTATATAGAATTAGATAGACTTATGTTATCCTATGTATTATTACGTATTTCCTTGAATGGTATAGTTTTAAGGCGGTTTGATATAATTCTGGAATGGTTTTTGTATATAATTATAGTAGTTCTTTGATTTTTGACAATAGACTCAGTGTTTTTGATATTTTAATCTTTAAAAAGTGAGGTGTTATATGAAAGTAATAATTTCAGAAATAGACAAAGGACGGTATTACATCGTTGGGATAGAAAAAGACAAGCCCCCTATCGAACATAATTCCGGTTTTTGTTTATCTTCTTATGGTTGCCATTATGTAGCTCAAGAGATGGCGAACGCCTTAGCGGATTATTTGGGCTTAGAAGTAGAAGAGAGAAAACTTTAAAAATGATTAAAGACAAATCTTGGAAAAAGGCTAATTATCCGAATGCTATACCCTCTTGGCGAAAACACCCTTATAAAATATCAAAAGAACTTCAAAGAAAAGAAGAGAAAAAACAACAACTTAAAAGGGTATTAACAAGTTTAAATTGGGAAAAATTAGCAATAATAGGCAAAAATTAAAGGAGGTGTTTTTATGCAACCCCGCACTTATTTACTTGATACGATTACATACAACCGCAAAGAGATTGACAAAGGGATTATATTAGGTGAGCGCCCTTTTCGTTGGACTCTTAAAAGGAAATATTCCCCTTGTTTTGCTAAATATCTGGACAGCGGAGCATATTGCAGCGCATTAAGCCCCCATAAGCGAGATTTTAAAATTTACATCCCTAAAAGCTTACTAAGAACAGGGAGAGACATTTTTATCTATAAAAAGGATTATGAACGCGACCTAATGACCTTCGTTATTCGTGTAGTGGACGTAGATGGGAATAAAATAACCTTAATCAAAAAGGAAGCGTAAACATTTGGCGGGGCTGGTTTTTTAAAGTAACCTTACACCTCCACCAGTCTCGCCTTAAAAACAAGAGAGGTGTTAAGGAGGCGTAGATGCCGGACACAATCACAATAAATATTATGTTCGATGACCTCTCAGAAGATAAGCAAGCAGAAATCCTGGAGGCTGTAGGACAAGGATACAATCAAACGAATTACGACACTTTTCCCGTATGTCAATTAGTATTCTCCGAAGATGAGGCGGATTGATGTTGGCTAAAATCGGGGAGATCGCCGGACAGACAATCGCTATCGGGATCATCCTCTGCTGCGGATATTACTTTCTGAGAGTCTTTAAGGAAATACGTAGATGACGGTTGTAGATTTCTACGATGATACTGGGAAACAACGGACCGGAGAGTTAAAAAGACAAATTAAACGGGGAAGACGTAAAGGATGGTATAAAGTCGAATGTTCCGTACACGGGAAACCCAAGATATTCACCGTAGATGAGGTTGAAGAAAAAACCTTGACAATGGATAATAAAAAATTAAACTCTTAAGGAGGGATTATGAAAAAAAACGAATATCCATTGACATTTCTAACAACTGAAGTTAATCAGGATAAAATTAATAGGATCGGTTTTGTAGAATCAAAAGATATAAGAATAGGTAAAGTCATAATTGAGAAACCTGACTGGCTCCATAAAGGAGATATGTTTATATTCGCAAAAAGAACAGGAGACAAACAAGAAAAATTTTTCCATATCGGACAAGCTCATGAAGCACATGAAAAGGAAAAAAATGAAGATCGATCCTGAAAAACGCTATACTACCAAAGAAGTCGCTACACTCTGGAATTTAGGTAAACACGGAGATTATACGATCCGGTATAAAATTAAACGCGGTGAACTTACCGCATTTAATTTAGGGACTACAAAACGCCCTCAATATAGAATCTTAGGCAGTGAGATTATCCGGTACGAAGAAGAACATAGTACGTAGATGGCGGAGATGGGTTAAGTTGTTAAAATAGATTTTTTCAACAATACTCCCGAATATCCACTTACACCTATTCCAATTATCATAGCTCCTTTCGGGATCCAAACTCCATTTTCTTCTACTTTCCCTTCCCGGTCTCTTACATTCTTTAACGCCTCTTCGATACTTCCAGCCTGTACTAAAATTTCATCGCGCCCCCCTGGGAACCGCTTACTTCCTAACATTACTTTAAATATCATATCATCATGCATTTTTACAAACTCCTTTGTTTTAGGGTTAAAATTAAAAATCACTTTTTCTGCTCGTATTTATTTTTGTGAGAATGCCTTCTCTCCTTTCGTTGTTTTCTGGTACTTCTTTGCTTTTTTTTACTATCACTACCTTTCTTCCCTGTAAAATGCTGATAACTGTGCGCCATTAAAAGAGAATTACTTCTTCTGCTTATCGTAATAATATTTCTTCGCTACCTTATTCGGATTAGCCCAATATTCAGATAAGCCTTTAAATAATTGTTCCTCACTGGTTGCAACAAACTCCGCACAGCCGATATTTATTTTAAAACCGTTATCAACTTTTTCGATGTGGACTGGCCGACCATTTCTTGGTTCTGAAGCTCTTAAGGCTTCAAGATGTATCATTGGTCCTGGTTCGTACATATTAACCTCCTTTGGGTTAAGATTAAATAATTCCTTTATTTCTTCATGGGATTTAAAAGTAAGCCCTTCATATGTTAATTCTTCATTCGTTTTAGGACTTCCATATATAAGATAATTCTGCCATCTTTCATAATGTCTTTGAAGAACCTTTTCCATTGCTGCATGAATAGCGTCTTCCGATTCCTTATATTTTTTATAATTCTTAAATTTTTCTAATTTCAATTGAGGTTCCTTTATTCTGGTTAATAAATGAGGCGGAAAAGAATAATTAGAATCATGGAATAATTCTTCTTTTTTTACTTCTTTGCTAAACGCTATCCATGGAGTTCCGAAAGTTTGTATAGTACTTTTTCTTATCGCCTCCGCTATTGCGCTATTGCGCTATTATTACTTTGCAAGAAATTTTTAAGTGCTCTTGAGGAAATGATTTTCTTCAAAATGGATCTTCCTCCTCTACAGTTTCTTCTGGGATATCTTTAGCTTTACCAACGGGCAAAATTTCTAATCTCCGGACATTTACGAGAGTATAAGTCTGTTGTTCTTTTGCGTAGGATTCTAATGTCCCGAGTAAAGCTATCATTTGCCCTTTTGAGAGTTTTTTAATAGTATCCGCAAGAAAACCCCAGCCCTTACAGAAAATATATGAAGTCTTAGTCCTCCACTTACTCCCGCTTTTGTAATAAGAATTGACTGCAAGGGTAAACATTCCGCATTTCGGACTATCTTGGATCTTCGGATCCGCAGTCAATCTGCCGGTTAAGGTTACTGCGTTGATGTTACTCATTTTTTGATTTCTTCTCCTCTTTTGATACTTTAAACCACTTTTCTAATTCCCCTAAATGGAATTTTAGTTCACAACTTTTTTTAGCCAACAAAAATCCTCGCTTAAACCCCTCATTATAAGCTTCTTTCCTAAAAGGGATTTCTTCCAATCTTAAATTAAACCACCATGATTTTCCCCATAAAAAAAGAAATATCAACCAATTAAAAGGGATAATAGCCCAATAAGTACAACGAAATTGCCAATCAGTATAAATCTTACCATGGAAAAAAGAAGGAGGGGAGAAAGATCCATTTGTATCCGATAATCCTGAAAGGGTTGTAAGGGTTCTGTCTGGAACAGGACAAAAAAACAAAAATCTAAGAATTTTCTTAATCATTTTCTTCCTCCTTTGGGTAAACGATCCCCTTAATTGTAGAAGGGTCTTTATTTATCAAAAAAGCCAATTCAATGATAGCCTCTCCTGGAGTGTAAAAAGCCTTCGTTTCGGTTGTCATTATCCAGAAAATCTTCCGGATTAATTCATTCCGCCTGTCAATACATTCCGTATGTTTACCCATCTTCCTTCGTCAATACTGACTAATAATTTCTCCTTCGTTACTTAGCCCATAATCGCCTGGTGTTTCTGGTAAACCATATTTCTTAGCCAATCCATTAATATAATTATACACAGATTTCCAAGCACTTGTAGCAAAATCTTCCATACTACCACTAAGTTTTATGACTGGGGTATTCCTTGCTTCTTCCGCCAATTCTGCACATTTTTCCTTTTCTTCTTCTGTGACAAATACACCTGTATAATTCATTATTCCTCCTTCTTGCAATATTTTTTTTGTTCTTCTGCCCATTTCAAGTTTGTAATATTAGGAACTGGTGGGGCCATTCGGTATTCACACTTTTTATGACAATCACCACATATTCCAGGAGCGCTTTTATCAATGTCTGATTCTATTTCCAAACCACACGGCATTTTAATTTTTATCATTTATCTCCCAATAGCCGCTTAAGATTATCTTTGATTTTTATTTCCGTGAATTTTCCCAATTCTTCTATGAGTTTCTCAATCTTCCATGCGGGTGGTTCAAGTAAATTGTTATGTCCTGAGTCTGCACCGATTGAGACAAATTGAGGTTGTATTTGAACCATCCAATCAAACAAGATATTTAAACTGAAATCCATAATAGGTTCAATACTTATGAACATTCTTGGATGCAAATCATATATGGAATATATATATTTAAATACTGAGAATCTTTCTTCCGGCATTGGAACTATATACCTATCATCAGTATTTTCATTGGTTTCAATAGTTGTTCCCAAAATATAATCTTTTAAAAGGAAATTGAATTGCCCAAATCTTTTAGGGTTTTTACTTTGAAAAACATATTTATTATTTTGATATTTCCGACAATATCCTATAATTTGCGAAATCCACTCAAAAGGCACTTCATCAGCCCACATATCACAAGAACTACCAACAAAAATAGTATTCCCTTTACCGAGATTCGTATTCATTTCTTTTTCTACAAATCGCAATTCGCCCACATTTGGGACTCGCTTCATATAACAATAAGAACAATCATGCGGGCATTTGCCTCGGATAGGATTCCAAGTGTGAGTTATGAATTGATACATATTTGAGCCTTTCTTAACTTTATTCATTGCCATCTATCTTCTCAATCTCAATTGGCCTATTGCAGTGCGGACAAACTTTTTCTACTTGTTTATAGGTATAATTAAGAACAGGATAAACAAGTCCGCAGGAGGCATGATAACAAGGTTTTAATTCTCCATATTCTCTATATGCACTTCTCCTCCAACGACAAATACCATTCATAATATTCCTTTTCTCTTATAATATCGAGTTATCAATATTTTGCATAAATTATTAATCTTTTCATCATCTGTCTTAGCAGGTAAATTTGATTTTATATATGCCTCCTCTGCAAGACTGAATAATTTTTCAGCTTCTTTTTTTACTTTCTTTAAAGACCATTTCCCATGTTTTATTTCTAAAAGTTGAGGAGCATCTTTTCTATAAACGTACAATTCCCCATCTATCAAAAACTCTATTCCCATCCGGAGCAATCTAATTAAATGAGCAGCATTCTTAGTATCATAACCAAATCTTTCTACAAGGGCTTTTCTTTTTTCACCCATATATCCATCAAATTTAAATTTTTCCATACGTTGTAATTGTCCATAAGCATAACCTGTAAAGCTTTTATAAATAGCTTTTGAAACAAACATATCTCTATTTTCAATTAAAATATTACCTTCTGGAAGACGTTGGATATAATGATTTTCTTCAAGCCAAAGAAGAGAAAGAACATTAGGATTACTTTTCTTTAATAAATTAATATATTTTTTAATTTCATAAATTACTATATCCCATTCTCCTTCAAATTTTTCTTTTGTTCCACGATGACCAAAAGATTTTAATCCGAAATAACAATCTATAGAAGGGATAACAATACCCATAATATCTTTATCATCTATGCTAAAAGGATTTGTATTAGGTACATACATTCCATGAGCGATACTACCTCTATACCCTACAAGAATAGCTCCTTCTAAGTTTCTTAAAAATTCAGGATATTTATCTTTCATAATTTCTTAATCACCTCAAATTCTATACGATAAGTATATAGAATATTTTTCCCGCGATTTTTAAACCATTTAGATAAACCATTCCATGATATAAATCCTTCTTTTTCAGCTTCTTCTAATAAGAATTTTCTTTTCTTCCTCTTGAAAAATGGTTTGCCATGATTCGCCCATACCCAATCTAACCACCAACTAAGAGTATTTTCACAACTCAAAACTTTGCCGTATCCTCCTGCTTTTTTACCTCTCCCTAATTGAATTGCGAACCTTTTACCAATCGGCAAAGGCTTATCTCTCCTAGTTACAGTTTTTAATCCCTGCATCACAAGATCATAGGTTGACACGCCATTTTCGTTCTTAGCACAAAATATCATTTACATTCCTCTCCATAACGACACCAACAGACTTTTCCTCTACCCTTCTTAAATCTTTTATGATATTCTTTATCAATAAAATATTCTACATTAAGACCATATAGTTGAGCTATTTTGTACAAATGACCTATAGTTATTGGTTCTTCGCCTTTTTCCATTTTTATATACTTATGCCAATTAATCCCTAAAAATGCACTCACAGATTTTGTCGAATACCCAAAATATTTTCGTTCTTGTCTAATCGCTTTCGCTATCTCTTTTCGTAAATTATTCATTGTCTTTTATTTTAATCGCCATTTTTGACTCTATCTATTTCTTCTTCCGTTGGACATCCATCTTCATCCGGCATTTTAAACCCCTTCCGTCAATTCCGATATTTCCATCTTCAACGCAATCGCAAACTTCTGGATATTCGCAAGGGTGATATTCTTTTCCGCCCTTTCAACCATTCCCACATAAGTTCGATGACATCCGGCCTTCTGCGCAAGCACTGCCTGAGAATACCCCAATGCCTTTCTCTCATTTCTTACTCTCTGACCAAACCTTACTAAAACTCTTCTTTTCTCCATATTTTCCTCCATTTTTAAATTTATTTATATCAAAAGCATAAGGTAATCCCCCAGAGATTGAGATTCTATTGAAAAGTACTTTAGCTATATGGGGGAAATATTTCCCACATTTCTCACATTTTACTTGTGTGGCTATAATAGTATCCTGATGAATATTGTATAATTCTGTGATATGTAAATTTGAATGCTTACATTTTTTCTTCTTCATATTTTTCTTTTATCAGGTAAAACTCTTAACACCAATCCCTTCTTAGTAATCTTATTTATCCTGAACCGGCTTCTTTTAATCTCAAGAACTTCTCCTACTTTAAAAAGAGACTCTTCGGATCTATTATGCTTCTTAAGGAATTCTTTTATATCATGATCAACTGGTATCATCTTACCTTCACCTGTATCCATTATTCCTCCCTCTTAAATTTATTTTCCAAAAACCATTCCAGGGCCATATAAGCGTCTACTTCATGTTCATTCGCTCTTTTCCAAAATTTATCTAATCCTATTGAATGATCTCGAGCAAGTAAAATTGACTTTGCGGAATCTTTTAGCGTGGATCCTTTTTGAACAACCCTATGAATCGCATTCGGGAAAGCCCCCAATATCAGACCTAACATAAAAGCCTGTTTCGCCCCCGATGCAGCATTTTTATGGAACGCACCGGTATAAAAAGTATGAGGAACTTCAATGACGATAAAATACTGGCGATTAGGAAAGGTATACTGAGTACGGGGATAACCGAATTTAAAAGCTACTCCTCCGGCTTTTCCCTTGCCCCCTCCCTCCATAAAATCTTCTATCTCCCCTTGGATAAAACCTCTTATCTTCCCTAATTGATGTAAGCCCCGCGCAAAAATCTTATCCTTCGAAATATCCCGGAAGGTCCCGAGTACGAGAGGTTGCTGCTTCTGCTCACTCACCATATCCGGGGATAATTGTTCAGCAAACGGGATCTGGAAATATTTTGTATTCTTCCGTAAAACTCCAGAACAGAAACGCACATATCCCATTTCCCGGATTGAGGGATCAATTGCGATTACCATAATCTCTTCGTCTATGTATTTTGATAGGAGTTGTTCGGTATTCATAGAGATATAATCCTTAAAACCCAAGGTCTAGGGATAATCCAGATATTCGTATAAGTACAACTACCATCAACCTTTTTATAGATATGCCCGCATATTTTTATATATTCTTTGTTTTTTTCCAAGAGAAATCCTATAGTCTTACAAGAACCGCAAATTAATTCTTTTATTTCTTCCATCGTAAAATTATCACCATAAGTAGTTGCATCTTTCCATTCAACTAATACTATAGGAGCAAGAATATATTCATTCTTATTTGCTTTCATATCCGATAATCCGTATCATAGAACCCGGGCCCTTTAAACCGGAAACTTACCCCATCCCCTATATACTTTGGAGTAATAACAGCTTCACCTCCACATTTCGGGCATATTGATAATTTCCTTCCGCCAAGGCTTTTTACTTCCTCGAAGTCATGACCACATTTTTTGCAATGGTATGTATATATTGGCATTACTCCCCCTCAAATAACTTCACTGGAACATTTCTCATTTTCAAAAAATCATTAAAACTCATATGCCTAAATCTAAATAAATTATTCCACCTACACATTTCTCTTAAAAGACGATTTCCTTGTTTGTCATAGGGCATAAAAAAACAGTCATATCCCCATCCATTAATTTTTTTCTTTCTATAAAGATCTTGTGCGATTGATGTTTCAAATCCAACCAAAACATAAAACATACAATTTTTGAATCCCCATTTATGTAATAATTTAACCTTCTCCGTAATAATTTTTTCGTCCTTCATGCGATCCCAGGCAACATAAAGTTTCTTTATTTTGGTGGCTAAAAGCATCTCACAAATTCCATCATCAAACAATCTCAAATCCAAACCGCTTTGAAAATCCACCTGCAAATCATGTACGATAGCCTCAGAACAAATTTTAAAAAAATGCTTTCTATCCCATAAGATATTAGAATCGTAAATAATAATTTTCTTACTTTTTTGGTCCCAAAAATCGTAAATATTTCCTGTAGTTCTAAAAGAGCCTTCGATTTTAGGAACTACACAAAAAGGACAATTTCTGTTACATCCCCTACTGGTGAATCCCCGATTTTTATACACTTTCACCTTTTCAATTTCTTCAGGTAAATTAATCTTTAGATCGAATCCAGGGCCACCTTTAATCATATCGGGAGTTACCCAAGATTTATCCGTAAACGTAAAAAGAGAGGAGCAATAAATTTTTTCGTAAGTATGATGCAATATAGAAAGATATTCATCAACTTCCTCCCCCTGATCTTCATAATATTTACGAACTTTTTCCAAAGCTAAATTAAAATAAGGTTCAAGGTAATAAACAGCTATCATCGATTCGCCTCGAAAAATGCTTGTGCAAAACCGGGAGGAGTTATTGCTCTATCTTCACGTTTTTTTGAATACCATTCTTTATTTTCCGGTTTCTGTCCTTTTGACTGAGAATGTGCATTAATAAAAGGTATTTTTCTAACCTGACAAGTTTTTCTCGGTTTCTTAAAATAACCCCATATGGCAGTTCTCTTTGTAGCTCTAAAATCCGTTTCTCCAAATTGCCAGGGTTGAAAATAAAAAGTCGGATAACCTAAAAAATTATATAAATATCCCTTTGGATTTTCTAAAGCCCAAAATTTTAAAGGTATTCCCTGCTCTTGCACCGCCCAAATTATATCTAAACAAGCTTGAACTATTCCAAATGCTTTTTTAAAATCTCTATCAGTTTTCTTCTTATCCCATGCTGCAAGTGAAAATTCAGTGCAAGGAGGAGCAGCTAAAATTCCATAAATTTTTTCTACTGGTATTTGGATATCTTCTTTTCTATAATCATCATGGAATTTATTTTTTATTGGTTGTCGCCAAAAAATTAAAAAACGATTTCCATAAAGAATACAATCTTGAACATTATATTTTGGTAAAGTAATATTATAGACAGTATACCCAGCTTCCTTATAAGGTTTCGACCAAGCTCCTGTACCTCCACAGAGATCTAAAATTATTTTATCAGAAAGGCAATTCTTCTTCATCGTCAATTTTTTCCTCAATATGAAAAGGTAATTCTTCTTTTGGTTCCATCCCAATTTTACTATTGCGAATCATTTCATTAACCTCTTCAGAATTTTCCGTTTCCTCATATCCCATTCGTCTTGTATCTTTCCGGGATATCACATCATTATACAATAAATATCCTTCTTCCTTATGCCTTCTAAGACCTTCAGAACAACTACTGCACGCTGCAGCACAGGGCATTTCTTTTTTAGTTATTGTCTTCTTCACAAAATCAAAAACATCAACAACAGCCATATACCGTCTTAATCCAGTAAAACACATCTTACAACTTGAATGGAATCGGGATTTTCTATGAAAAATAGCATTATAAATTTCCTTCAATTGCTTAACGGAAGGAAAATAGTCATACCCGGCTTCAATCACATGATCAACTACTTTCATCCAAGCCTCATCCGTCCAATCTATTTTATAATCGATTAAACTGATCTTTGACTGGATATCTTTTTCATATACATTTTTAGGTATATCGGAAGTAATTAACCTCACTCCTTCTTCGATTTTAGTTTTCGTCATTTTTCCCCTCTAATCTTCTTCTATCAGAATACCCAATTTCTCTATCTGGTATCCTATGTGGTCTTCGCCCAATAGCCAATCCGACAACCCAAGGGGCTAATCGTCCTAAAGGGATATTATGTATAATCCAAAATAAAAATTTTCTCATTTTTGCCCCGCGTCCTTCCATGCCTTAACATCTATTCCAGAATCAACTTTTTTGGTTTTTAAATCACTCCTAAGATAATTATTGTGCAATTTCTCAAAATCACCTTTGAAAACTGGATACCCGTTTTTCCGTCTCAAAAATTCATCAAAATTCCACGCATATTTAAAATAATATTCATCACCCCCTACAATCCTCAGATAATTTTCACTCGCCTGTTTAATTTCTTCTTCGGTTTCTTTTTTCTTCAACAATTTATCGATTTCTTTTTTAATGTTTTCCCAGATTACTCCCTTTGACTCATGCTTAGGACATTCTCCTCGCCTCTCAAATGAATTCCAAAAATTTAAAAGGACTATATATGTATCTTCTTTTTTAGAAGATACCTTCTCTTCCCCTTTCCCCTCCCCATCCCCCTTCCCCTCCCCATAGGAGCGTAACGGGGGCTTAACGGATTTCTCACCGTTAAACTCCATTTGTTCACGGGTAGGGGCCGGTATTTCGCTATTCTTTTCAGTATGATGAGGTTTCTGATGTTTATGCCATTTAAGGATTTGGATATATTTTTCTTTATTGTTTTTATATCGTAAGATAAAAGGGCGACCACCGTTTTTTTTCTTATTTGAAAGAAGGGATAGTATTTTCTCAGGATCAACTTTATCATATGGCATGATTTCAATTTTTAATCTTTCCGGTCGGTCTTCAAGACGTCCTTCTCTATCGGCATGGCACCATAAGCCCTGATAGAACAATCGCACTTCAAAGGGAAGCTCCTTAAGGTCCTCATCTTTAAAAAAATCCGGTTTCAAATATCTGATTCTCGACATTTATTTTACACCCCGGAGCCCCCTCGAACGATAACTAAGGAGGTAATTATGTTCACATGAAAAAGTTGACCATAGGGAACCCCGGGAAATATATTTAAAAAGGGGAGGCGCCTCAGTTCTTTTTTCATATACCTCCCCTTTCGGAGTGATTTTGAGTGGGTGCCCTAAAGCTACGAAGGGTTACAATGAATAACGAAGGACACCCACGCCTTACAGAAGAAAGGAGATGATGTGAAGCCGTTTGTTTGCAGTGAGTTAGGACGGATTGTATTGCGCAATTAGATTTTTTCGTTATATTGTTTTTAAGGTTATGATAATGATGGTTATGTATATATGCCTTCATAGCTTTTT
>CAZGHN010000017.1:0-40143 GCA_964525555.1 uncultured bacterium | reverse complement strand
GAAGGGAAAGTTGTCGAGATAGCCGACTGGTTGAAAGAAAAACACGATATCTCTTAAGTGCCTTTTTCTGAGCTTTTAGGCTCTCATATAAGCCTCAGGAGGCGTTTTAAATCATTAAGTCACATCCTAACCTTGTTTTCGGAGGGAAAAATATCGATACAAAAGAAAAAACTAAATTAGCGAAAGAATTAACCAGGATAATAGAAAAAGCCAAAGAAAACCACAAAGGTTACTTATGCGCTGCTCAAAATTATTATGGAATGTATCCGGATGAACCTCTTGTAAAACTAAAGTCTGAAGACGAATACATTGCGGAACGAATAATCGATTTTCTCGAGAAATATAACTCTTCCAAAAATTAAATTTACCCCTTGACAAAAGAAATTCTTATTTGTAACCTTTTAAAAGGAAAGCTTATGAAGAAAAGTAATACTCTTATCAAAAAAAATAATGACGAAAAAATTCATGCGCGGGATTTTTGGTTTAATCCACACGTAGCAGAAAAGAGTGCTGCGATCATGGTTCGAGAAACTATCGAGAGCCGCCGACAAAATAAAGCTCTTATTAGGGACAAGAAGAAACCTAAAAAACGAAAATAAACCCTTGACAGACAGAACAAAATATAGTAAGATTAGCCAAAAGGTTGAAGGAGTTTCCATGTTGTATAATAAAGTCGGTTTATATAAAAAGTCCGGGTTGTTTAATAAAAAAGAAATAAGAGGATCTTTATCAATATATCCTTTCCCAAAACCCAGTTTTTTATCTGGTCTTGCCAGACTTCTGGATGTAGGGGGGACTTTTGATTCTTTCTACTACCTAGAGAATGGAGAAGAAGTTGATAACATCGCAATCAAATCTGATTGGGCAATGATAGGTAACGACATGAAGAACGCTTTAGCTGATTTTAAGCAACAAGCCGCAATGTAATCCTGCATGCCTTCAAAAAAAGAAAAAAAACCTAAAAAGAAAAACCTTACCCCTAAAGAAAAAATAGAAGACCTCCCTGAAGAACTAATAGAAAAAGAAATTAGAGGCATCGCTCCTCAGTTGGAAGAAGAACAAGTTAAAAAAGTTGCTCAAATGGTAACTTATAGCGTTAAGAGGATGATTTATTCTGGTCCGTTGCCTCATCCAGAAGATTTTAAAAACTACGAAGAGGTTCTTCCAGGAGCAGCAGAGAGAATATTGAGTATGACAGAGAGACAATCCGCTCATCGGCAAAATATAGAAAAAATAATCTTCCCAGCGCGTATAAAACAATCATACCTTGGTATGATACTTGGTTTCATTATTGGGATGACAACGATTAGTTTTGGTTTTATTCTATCAATAAAGGACAAAGATGCAGCAGGACTTGCAACAATAATCACAGCCCTTGTCGCATTGGTCAGCGTTTTTATTGCAGGAGTAAGACAACAAAAGCAAAAAGAAGAACCTCTCGGAAACACAATAAAGAAACAATAGTACCATCAACACCCTTCGTTTTCCACCACGCTTCACACTAAAGTCACCTCACAAGCCATTTTTCTCTACATGCCTCTCCCCCGCTTCAAAATGCGATATAATACCTTTTACCCTTGACTTTTCCCGGATCCTAAATATATTGTCGATATAATACCGTTTCTCTATCTAATGGGTATTATGGAGGTTTTTTTGAAAAAGAACAGTAACAAGAAAAAATTGCCGGAATTTTTGACTAAGGATGAGCAGTATGCTTTACTCAAACAACCTAACATGAGATATCCCACCGGAGAAAGGAATCATCTTATCATGAGATTAATGTTGAATGCTGGTTTCAGGTTAAGCGAGGCGACAAACTTAAAATGGATCCACATCGATCTTATGAGCGGTAAGGTGATGGTTCGTGAAGGAAAAGGCGCGAAGGATCGAACCCTCTGGTTAAGCGAGAAAGATTTAATGTATCTAAAAAAATGGAAAGAGCGACAAATCGAAGTAACCGGCAAAAATCCGGAATACGTCTTTACGACTTTAAAAGGTGAACAACTCGACAACCGGTACGTCAGGGATATGGTTTATCGATACACGGAAAAAGCGGGAATAAAAAAGAACGTATCTCCGCATACATTGAGACACACTTTCGCAACCGACCTTTACAAAGAATCTAAACACAATATAAGATTGGTTCAAAAAGCCCTGGGTCATTCCGACTTGAGCACGACACAAATTTACACTCACCTGGAAGATGAAGAACTCGAAGACGCCCTGAAGAATTTTAGGCGGTAAAAGCATGAAAAAAATAACTGATTTTATTTCTGATAATTGGAAAGCACTAGCCCCGTACTTTATTCCTTTTTTGACATGGGCGCTTCTGAATTATAAGATAATTTTTGTTCCGTTGCTAATTAGCTTTATAGCTCTTTTAATTATTGGTATTTTATCTTGGCAGGGAAAAATAAGTATTAAAACGATTGAAAGAAACAAAAAAATTAAAAGAGAAATGGAGAAAGAATTCAAAAAGCCTTTTGACCCTTCAAAAATTCTAACTGGTCCGGCACGATTTAATTGCCAAGACATAATCGTTAAAGATGTTGACAGACCGGAAAGACTTAACCCTAGAAATGAATATTGGTGGAGTCCGAATAAAACAGAGCCTGTTAGGATAAGAGATGATGGATTCGTAGTAATAACGGATCTTACCAGCGGGAAAAATAAAGAAGGCAAAAAAATAACTCTATACAAAATAGGGTTTATTCCTTTTGAAAAAATCAGAAGCTGGGACTCAAATACAGATTCAGGGAAAACTGTATTTTATTGTAAATACTCCGGAAAATTTGGGCCGTTTTCTAAGATAAGTTATATACCGGTAAAAAAAGAGGACTGTAACGGCATGGATCCATTTTTATGTATAGATATTTAATTTGTTACCCACATATAAGCCCATATTGGCGTTTTGAAAGGCTTCCCCGTACAAAAACACCCTTGATTTTGAGGTAAAAAGCATGTATCCTATAGAAAGTTGGTGTATGAATTAAATGAAGACAGAAGTTAAAGACCGATTAATTACTGGGCTTACTCAGTATCTTAGTGCTCAATCGGCTGGTTCAAGTAGGTTCGTAGTGGCTGATAGTTATATCGCAATGGACAACTACTTCTCAGCTATATTAATTGACGAGGGGATTAATCCAACTCGAAATCACAGAAACAAACTTAACCTTATACTATCACATTTTAAGGGTTTATTCAACAAATCTAAAATTACTCAAAAATCGCTTGAAAAGTTTTATGAGTGTTGGCAGAAGGCTCGGTATTCGTCTGAAATTCCAACTCCGAATGAGACTCTTAATTTTCTTAGATTATCTTATCGTGTCATAAACACTATTACCAAGGAACTTGCCCATCGATACGGTAAGTCATTTAACGAATTAGAAGAAGAAATTTATGCGGAAATTTTAGGAAGCCGCTGGCAAAGTTTTGAAGAGGGATGTGGGTATATTGACGAATTGTGGCAACAGGAAGCCGAACTTCAAGGTGAAATGGGTATTGGCTCTAGACTAGGTAATAAAATGTTAAATCCATCTAATTTTTGTGAAATAAGGGCTCTTGCAGATGATTTAATCACTAAGGATATTCTTGCCAACGATTCTAAGGTTGGACGCGTTGTTGCAAATTTTTACCAGGCATTTATAAACTTAGTAGTGCTAATTCAGAATACCCGTCATGAACGAGGGATAGAATCGAATGAAATACCAAACTTCATGTTATCCTTGAAGTTAAGTTATAACGGACAAACCAAGAAAGAAATAGGTGAAGATTGGGGAAAATCACTTGTTGAGGCTTTTGAAAATCTTAAAAAAAAGTCCACGAAAGAAAAACAAGAAAGAAATGAGAACAAGGATGTATAAACTATTAAATATGTTTATTTTTGATTGTCTGAATTTCCGAGGGGCTTACAACATACGGGTCATCCGACTATATGAGTAAACGAAAATTAAAATCGGCTATTCCTAATGAGTCACTCACCCCTCTAGGGAAAGTTGTTGCGAATTTCGCCGTTTTAGAAAGCAATCTAGATTCTAGCATTTGGTTCTTACTGTTTTGGGACTCAACTTTAGAGCAAAGGACTGGCCAGATTGTAACTTCAATTTTATCTTTTAAAAACAAAATTAATTTACTAAGTGCTCTTTACCAACATCGTTTCCCAGCGGAAAAACCTTTTAAAGACTTAGAAGAAATCCGAAAGAAATTAAACAAAGCGAATGAAAAACGCAATGATTTAGTACATTCTACATGGCTAGCTCATAGCAAAAAAATCAAGCCAAAATCAAGTGAAAAAAAGGGCTTCAAACTTAATTTCGAAGATATGGAAGCAAGCGAAATAGACAAGATAGCCGACCTTATTGCAGGAGTTAGCTACGAAATGCAAAAGTTTTATTTTCATATTGTTAGCAAACATACTTCTTACTATACCTATCCTTCCCTTGATTTTGGAGAAAACAAGAGTATCCTGTAAGAAATTAAGAAGGTATTGAGGAAATAATAGAAAAATGAGTAATAAAAAAACCGAAAAAGAAAAACTACAAGCCGAGATTAAACGGCTTAAAAAAGAATTAAAGAAAGAAAAGAAGTACGGTCTCACCTGGGAAGAAAAAACCGAAGAAGTAGTTGAGATGTGTAAAAAAAGACTACCAGTGCTGAAAGAAGTAAAAAATAAAGAAATAATCTCCAAGAAAAACGGCCAGGCAAATTTACTAATTGAAGGTGATAATTATCATGCAATTTCTGTTCTGAATTATACTCACGCAAAAAAAATTGACCTCATCTACATTGATCCACCGTACAATACAGGAGCAAAAGATTGGAAATACAATAACTGCTATGTAGATATAAATGACGCGTGGAGACATAGCAAATGGTTAAGTATGATGGCCCACCGGTTGTATTGTGCAAAAAATCTATTAAAAAAAGACGGTGCGTTAATTTGTGCAATTGATGATAACGAATTCTATAGATTGGGCTTATTATTAGAAGATATTTTTAAAGGATATGAAATTCATTGTGTAACAATAATTCATAATCCCAGAGGAATTCAAGGTAAAAACTTCTCTTATACACATGAGTACGCCTATTTTGTTTTTAGGACAGGGTTAGAAGTAATTGGTCAGAGAAAAATACGTAAAGAAGAGATAGATTGGAGAAATTTAAGAGATAACGGCGGAGAATCTTTAAGGACAGATGCAAAAAACTGTTTTTATCCTATTATTGTTAGAAACGATAAAATGACAGGTTTTGGAGAAGTGTTACCTAATGATATTCATCCGGAAAAGCAAACAGTTAAAGAGGGTAAAAATTTTTTCGTTTATCCGATAGACAGAAAAGGCATTGAAAGAAAATGGCGATACGCACGGCAAAGTATTGAAGATGTAAAACACTTATTAAGAATTAAGAAAACAAAAGTAGGTTATGAAATTCAAATAGGAAAAGATTTCGGCATTGTAAGGACTGTGTGGCAGGACAGCCGATATGATGCTAACGAATATGGCACAAAACTTCTCCATGCATTAGTCCCAGACACACATTTTGATTTTCCAAAGTCGGTTTATAACACCTATGACTGTATTGCGCCGATTTTATACAAAAGAAAGAATGCTATCATTTTGGATTTTTTTGCTGGTTCGGGGACAACAGGACATGCAGTAATGCTACTCAATAAAGAAGATGGGGGAAATAGAAAATTTATTATCTGCACAAATAACGAAAATAATATCGCCGAAAAAGTTTGTTATCCAAGAATAAAGAAAGTTATCGAAGGCCACAAAAATTATCTCGACATAACTAAAATCCCCGCTAATCTAAAATATTTCAAAACCGGTTTTGTTGATTATGATGAACCGACAGATAAAAACAAAATAAGACTCACAAAACATGCAACAGAAATGCTCTGCGTAAAAGAAGGGACTTTTGATCTGATCCGAGATGATAAAGATTATAAGATTTTTAAAAATTCCAACCACTACACCGGCATAATTTGGGACCAAAACTCAATCCCTTCTTTCAAAAAAATAATTAAAGACATAAGGGGAAAATTCAGTATTTACGTTTTTTCCTTAGGTGATGAAACTTTTGACGAGGAATTTAAAGACGTAAAACAAAAAGTTAAATTATCTCCTATCCCCGAAGCAATTTTGAGAGTTTATAGAAGAATTTTTAGGTGATTGATTATGAAAATAAAAAAAATAACAATCCATAATTTTCGCTCCATTAAAAACCAGAATCTTAATTTACTTGATTACTCTCTCCTAGTCGGCGCTAATAATTCTGGCAAAACAAACATTATTGATGCTTTGAGAGTTTTTTACGAAAAGGAAAAATGGGATAAAGATGATTTTCCTAAATTTGAGACTGATGATCAAGAGAGTTGGATTGAAGTAGAGTTTCACCTGACAGACGATGAGTTCTTAGGTTTAAGAGAAGAGTATAAACAAGAAAAAAATATTTTGAAAGTAAGGAAATATCTGAAACATCCGGACCGAGTAAAATCTAACCAAAGTAATATCTATGGATATGAAAAAGGGTATCTTTCAAATAACCTTTTCTATGGCGCTAAAAATATTTCAGAGGCAAAAATAGGCGATGTTGTTTACATCCCAGAAGTAGCAAGGGTAGACGAATATACCAAATTGAGTGGTCCATCTGCTTTTCGAGATACTTTAAATTTTTTAGTAAAAAAAGTTATTAAGAATAGCAAATCATTTGAGGAGTTAAGTAAATCATTTACCGAATTTAATGAAAAATTTAAAAGTGATGTTTCAAAGGACGGAATATCAATTCAAAATTTTATTGACGATATAAATAGAGAAATCGAAAATTGGGATGTGTCTTTTGGCGTAAACATTAATGAGATCAAACCCGGAGATATAACAAAAAATTTAATTAGTCACTTTTTAAAAGACAAACATTTAGGAGCACAAGAATTGACGGTAGATTCTTTTGGCCAAGGACTCCAAAGACATCTAATTTATACTTTAATAAGATTGTCCACAAGATATAAAGAACCAGTATCAAAAAAAGGGAAGAAGGAATTTTCACCGGATTTTACTCTAGTCCTTTTTGAAGAACCAGAAGCATTTTTGCACCCCTCTCAACAAGGGATATTGAACCAAAGTTTAGAGGATCTGTCCAAAGAAGGTCAGCAACAAATTTTAATATCCACTCATTCTACGCATTTTGTAAGCAAAAACATAAATGTTCTATCCTCAATATTGAAACTTTCCAAGAAAATTTGCGAAACAAAAATCTTTCAGATTACTGATTCCGAACTAAAAAATATCTTAATAGCTAATAAAGATCTGAAAAATATTTTAGGTCAAACGATTGAATCAAGAGATTTAGATTTAGAAGCAATAAGATATTCTTTATGGTTGGATCCTGATAGGTGTTGTGCCTTTTTTGCTAATTTCGTCTTAATTTGCGAAGGGGCCTCAGAAAAAATTTTGATAGATTATTTAATAAGGAATAAAGAGATTACATTGTTAGATAAAGAAATTTATGTTTTAAACGCCCTAGGGAAAGAGAATATCCATCGGTATATGAATTTATTTAAAGAACTCGGGATAAAACATTCGGTTTTGTTTGATGGTGACGAAAACAAAAACAACAGCGAATATCATACAAAAGTAAATGAATTTATTACAAAGAATAAAAATAAACTTACTCTAAAAATCGATTCCTTTAAGAATAATTTAGAAGATTTTTTAGCTATCCCAGAAGAATCAAGGCCAGACAAAAAACCTATAAGTGTCATGTGGCATTATCAAAATAAAAAAATAGATGATAAAAAAGTTAAAGAATTTAAAACGAAAATATCCAGCCTATTAATTTAGCTATGCGACTAAAATATTATCAAGAAAACGCAATAGATGAGTTATTAGCCAAGACCAAAAGGCTTTTGGGATATTCCGGCAGCAAAAAATTGGTTTTTAAGTCGCCCACCGGTTCGGGCAAAACGATAATGATGGCGGAATTTTTGAAGCAGTTGGTTGATAATCGAGAAGTTAGACAATCGCTAGGTTTTGTTTGGACAGCTCCAAGACAACTTCATATTCAAAGCCAAGAGAAATTAGAAAATTATTTTGATACAAGCCAAGCGTTAAAATGCTCTTATTTTGAAGATTTGGATGACAGGAAAATCAGCGAAAATGAAATTTTGTTTTTTAACTGGGAAAGCATTAATAGGGCAGACAATATTTACATTCGAGACAACGAGCGGGATCTTAATTTATCAAAAGTACTAGAAAGAACAAAAGAAGAAGGGGTAAAGATAATTTTGATTATTGACGAAGCTCATCATCATGCCACAAGCACAATTTCACAGGGTTTAATTCAAATGATTGATTCAAAATTGACAATTGAGGTAACGGCAACGCCGGCAACAATTACCGACGAAGATGAGAAAGTGTTTGTCCAGTTAGACGATGTTAAAAAAGAAGGAATGATTAAAAAAGCCGTTATTTTAAACGATGGCTTTGAGAATTTTATCCGCGAAGAGAAAATAAAAACACAAGAAATGAGCGGTGGTAGCGAGGAATTGGTCATAGACGCAGCACTAAAAAAGAGAAATGAATTAGTCAAAGAATTTAAAAATAAAGGGATTACTGTTAATCCTTTAATTCTAATCCAACTACCTGACAGAAAAACGAGTTTGGAAGATAGAATAAGAGAACGAGTGGAATTTATTTTAAAATCAAAATACAAAATTTCAACCGAAAAAGGCAATAACAAACTTGCAGTTTGGCTATCAGGGGAACATATCAACAAAGAAAATGTTGAAAAGCAGGACAGCGAGGTTGAAGTTTTAATTTTCAAGCAGGCAATCGCTTTAGGCTGGGACTGCCCGAGAGCGCAGATTCTGGTTTTGTTTAGGGAATGGCACAACTCTATTTTCTCAATACAGACAGTCGGTAGAATTATGCGAATGCCAGAGCCAGATAAAGGGCATTATGTTAGCGAGGTTTTAAATTACGGCTATGTTTATACCAATCTGGACAATATAGAAATTCAAGAAGATATCGCCAAAGATTACATTACCATATACACAAGCAAGAGACATACAGATTATAAACCAATAAATTTACTTTCTTGTTACCCAAAAAGACACCGTGAAAAAACAAGATTATCGCCATTGTTTATAGAGATATTTCTAAAGCAAGCTAAAGAATATGGTTTAAAAAAACTTATTAATACTAAAGCGAGGAAACTGGACCTAAAAATTATCTCTGATTACAAAGCCGAAAATGTTGATTCTTTAGCTGGGGCAAAAATTGCAGGCGTCAAAGAAATAAAGGCAAGTGGTTTCGACCTACAAAGACTATTTGACTTTTTCGTGGCTAATAATTTAACTCCTTTCTATCCTGAAGATAGATCGGTCAGAAGAGTGAAAGAATCAATCTATAAATTTTTTGAAAAAGATTGGGAGAAAATTGCAGATAGATGGGAAGAAATTGTTCAGATTGTTTTGAGTGATAAGAATTCTCAGCATTTCGTTAATGTTCTGGACAAAACAAAAGAAAAATATCAGACAAAAGTTCTGAAAAGAGAAAGTGAAATGGTTGATGTAAAAAACTGGAATGTACCAGAAACCTTATCTTATGGAAAAGAATATGCCAAAATAAACGTCAAAAAATCAATTATGCAACCTTTCTTCAGCGATGAAAAATGGAAGACGGAAACAGCTTTTATTGATTTCTTAGAAAATTCTCCAAGTATTGAGTGGTGGTTTAAAAATGGCGATAGAGATGCTACGTTTTTTGCCGTACCGTATAACAACGGAGAAGATAAGCCCTTCTATATTGATTTTATTGTAAAATTAAAAGACGGAAGAATCGGGTTGTTTGATACTAAAGCAGGTTATACCCAAAAAATCGCTGAGGCAAAAATAGACGGATTATATAAATATATTCAAAGAGAAAAAAGGAAGCACAAGAACCTATTCGGTGGAATTGCAACTAATACAGATCAGCGACATTATCGCGGGAGATGGATTTATTTTGATAAACCTAGTAAGCAATTAAAAGATACCGGCTTTAGCAATTGGAAAACGTTGATTTTGTGATTTACTAATTTCTCGAAAAGCGACCAAGTATTCTTAATTTATAGCTCAAATACTTTCGTCCCACTAGTATCAAGGCAACCTAAACTAACAAATTTCATCTCTCCCCCATACCTTACCAGTGGATGACAAGTGGAGAAACATTCGCTTGGCCACAAAGCGATCCAGCTGCAAAAATCGGCCAAAGTGGTGCGTAGGTGGGGAATGTATCTCCGATATCGCTCTCCGGCAGCTGCTAAAATAAGCATAAAGTGGTGGATAAAAAAAGTGGCAGGAGTAAAAACTCCTGCCGGAGGTATGAGCCCAAGAGGGCTCTGTTTAAAAAACTAAGTTTGTTTATAATATACAGGTCCTCATTTATTGTCAAGGGCGTGGCCAGCGAACAAACAAAGGCAGGAGCTTTTAGCTCCCGCCTGGAGAAATTAAAACACTCAGACAAAAAGATACCTCAATTTGTCCATTCAAATAGTACTGTATTTTTTATCATCTGTCAAGAGCAGAAAAAAATCAGAATTAACCCTTGACATCTCCCCCGCTCTTGAGGTATACTATAGATACAGGAGAATAAATATAGATATACTTAAAAACATACTTTACGTAACTTTTGGAGTAATATTAGGCTACTTTATAAAATGGCTGGAAAATCTCCGAAGAAATAAAAGACCGCTAAGCATTGAAGTTGACCCCAACATTGTGGCCAAAGGTACTAGTGGAGGTGGGGCTTTTACAGGAAAAAGAGGGTGCGAGACGCGTTCCTCTTTGGCTATCAACTTCTCTAACGATAAAGGCAGAAAAACGCATATAAAAATAAAAACCACTGAGCTTTACCCCGCAGAAGAGATTGTTTTTTTTAAATTCAAATACAGAAACGGTTTATATAAAACAGGAGTTTCGTTTCTCCATAGAGAATTAGACTTAGATAGAGGCGATAACACATTCCGTTTCCCGTTCGAAATAGAATGTATCAAATCATTCGTCAAAGCCGATCTTGAAAAATGTAAAGGTATTCCAATGATATTTAAAATAGTATATTCTGTCTCTCCTAAATTCCTAGAAAAATCTTGTGAAATAGAATTGAAAGACTTCTTTAAAAACCTACTTTAAAAATGGCGAACCTTAATATAAAGAAAACTATAAAACTAATTTTAATATTTATCCTATTACAATTATCCTGCACTTCCCAAAACACTACCCAAAAGAATTTCTCCTCAACCCAAACCAACGAACACTTATACTGGGGTTTTCCTCCTATCGATGGCCAACTGATTATCCGGGAAGGCTACGCTCTTCTCCACGACGGGAACAAAAAAGTCCCTCTGTGGGTATCCTACCACCTGACAAAAGAGGACCTGGAGGGAACAACCGGCAGAACTGACAACTTCCGTCCGGATCCTAAACTTCCGGAAGGGAAAAGAGCCGAACTCTCAGATTACAAAGGAAGCGGGTACGACCGTGGCCACATGGCCCCGGCCGGGGATATGAAAAGAAGTAAAAAGGTTATGAGTGAATCCTTCTACCTCTCAAATATGTGTCCGCAGGAAGCAGGACTAAATCGATACAAATGGAGAATCCTGGAAGAAAAAACAAGAGGGTTTACCCTGGCCAAAGGAGAGTCCTGGATAATTACGGGACCTGTTTTTATGGACATCGATGGCGACGGCAACAAAGATTGTCTTGGGAAAATCGGAACGAATAAAGTATGGGCTCCCACTCACTTCTATAAAATCATTGTAACGAAAAACGGAGAAATAAAAGCGATATCCTTTTTAATGCCTAACAAAAAACCGGCGAGAGACATCGAGGACTACCAGGTTCCGATAGACAGTATCGAGAAAATAACCGGGCTCGATTTCCTAAGCGAACTCCCGGATAATATCGAAAACGTAATTGAAGCGAAAAAACCTGGTCTTGCGGGATTCTTGAGTACAGCTACCCTCTCCCCCATTCTCCAAAAGGAAGGAACAAAACAAACCGGATCCGGAGGGGTCTATCACGGTAACAAAAAATCAAAAGTATTCCATAAATCAAGCTGTAGATACTACAACTGCAAAAACTGCACAAAGATATTTTACTCGAGAAAAGAAGCAATACACGCCGGCTACCACCCCTGCAAAATCTGCAATCCTTAACAAAAAATCTCCCCCACCCCACAGGGGGCGCCCAAAGTATCTAACGATAAAAGACGCAGTTAATTTTCCCGGCGAGAAAATTACTTCTCGACTCTCAGGATAGCTCTTTCCGAAACGAAAAAGTTTCCGAAAACCATGCCCGCTATTCCTTCCGAGACGCTTTTCTTATTAGATACCTTGGGCTTATAAAACAACCACCCTTTGCGGAAAAGCCAAAATATTGAAAGTTAAACATCCAACATTTCTTGAAAAACCCGTCTACCGGCAAAAATTGCCTATTAGACTGAAAGACCATGCTCGAAAAGACGTTAAAATTTGTTTTTCTTCATTCTTCAGAAAGCCCAAACCAGCCTTAAAATCCCCAGCGTGGATTTCTCGGTTTTAACGACATTCCGACTTTCCCGGTTTCCCACTTTACCACAAATGCAACTAAACTCTCCCCTCTTCCCTTCCCCAAAAAACTATTGAAATGACATGTTGTGGAAAATAGTGCGGACAAACCCAGCGAGTTTGCCGCACTCTCTACTCCTCGATTTTGCTCTTGCTCACGCAAACCGTGCCCTCAAAATCTTCGTCGCGACTTCGTCGAGAGCTTCCCACAACATTTGGAAAGAAATCATATATGGCAATTTCTTACCACATTCCAACAGTCAACTACTAAGCCTAATAAGGCTTTATAAATAATTTAGCCCTTTCCCTACTCACCTGCTGATAGAACAAAACAAGTTTTTATCGGACTTAATCTTCTTTTTATTAAAAAACATACTCTCATTAGCAAGTTTTCAACACTCTTAGACCGCTACATTTCAAGGGTTTTGGCGTCCTTCCTTTCCCCTGCTCTCTTTTTCTCCTTCTGATATTATTTTTTCTTCGGTTTCTCTGTAAGTCTTGCAAATACAGGGCTTACGAAAGAATATTTTTTATTTAATCTCTTGACTTTCCCTTAAAAATGCGTATATTATATATATATAAACAATTAAATGCGTTCTTTGACAATTGAATTTTTAAATAAACAAACTCCAAAAGGAGGGAGCCATTATGCATAAAGTTAAGATATTAGACAATATACAAGCCATCAAATTAGAGCAGGCGCTTGAAAAAACCGAAGCCTTCGTTGAAAAATTTTTAAAAGAAACCAAAGAAGCTAAACAAAAGGTCAACAATGTGTAAAGAATACAATTGCGAAGGACACTGCCCTTTATGCGGAAGCAAAGATATAGACTTTCAGGGCTCCGCAAACGATTGTTTTGCGGAAGAAGTTTTATGGAAATGCAACGAATGCGGGTGCGATTTTAAAGAAGAATACGTTATAAAATACTGTTACACTGAAACTTTATAGAAAGCTAAAAAGGGAGGGGACAACCCCTCCCTAAGGAGGGATATTATATGGGGGAAACAAAAGCAATTGACAAAGTCATAAAACAATTAAGAAAAGAACGCCCGCAAACGGATTTTTTTGACGCTTGGAATTACTTAAAGTATAAAGGTTTTAGAGGGTTAGACTTAACCGAAGAAGAGAAAAAAGAACTATTAAGTTTTGGTAACGAAATAAGAAAAGAATAAAAAAAGGAGCGATCATGAAAACTATTAAAAAAGATAAATGGATAAAACGATGGGAGGTTCAAGGGACAAGTCAAACTTGGATTGTTGCCCTGGATAAAGACGGTAATTGGGGCTGTTCTTGCCCTGTCTGGAAATATAGAAGGCAAGAATGTCATCATATCAAGCTTATTAAGATGAATGGAGGAAAAGAAATAAAAAAAGAAGAACGCCCTGAGTATGTTTTAGCTCAAGTCTTGAAACCTATTTACAATAAAGAAAAAAACAGACTCTATATACCATTAATCGGTATACCGGACGCGCACCTAATGGAAGCGACTATTTGTTACTATCTTTTGAAATACGGTTATTCAATAGGGGAAATCAGAAAGATGAGAAAACACCTACCCAAAATTTGGACGGTAAAAGCTATTATTGATCACGTAGAAGAAAACGGGGAAGCCGAATACCCACCCGACTGGTACAAGCATTAAAAGGGGGGAAAGATGAAAATTTTTGAAATAGTTACAAATCAAATCATTGAACAATTAGAAAAGAAAGTTATCCCCTGGAAAAAACCCTGGAAAACGCAAGGCTTTATTCCGAGTAATCTTATTTCTAAGAGACCTTATCATGGTATTAATATTTTCCTGCTCATCTTAAAAGACTATTCACGACCTTACTGGTTGACCTATAAGCAAGCAAAAGAAAACGGCGGGCACGTTAAGAAGGGAGAGAAAAGCACAGAAGTAGTATATTGGAAAATGCTTAAGGTCGAAAAGACCGAAGAAGAAATTAAAAGAGAGAAAGCACGAGAAGGCAAAGAAGTAGAAAAGTTTAAGAAAATTCCCATACTTAGATATTACCGGGTTTTTAATGTGGCTCAGACAGAAGGGCTTACTCATTTAATCCCCGACGAAAAGACTAAACAAATAGACTTCGACCCTATCAAAGAATGCGAAAAGATAGTTTCTAACTACAAAGATAGACCACTTATTAAAGAGGATAAATCTGGATGTTTTTATGAGCCTTTAGAAGATTATATCGGCATGGTAAATCCAGATAATTTTAAAACCGCAGAAGAATATTACTCAACCCTTTTTCATGAGCTTACACATTCGACTGGCCATGAGAAACGTCTTGATAGAGACTTATCAAATTTACTCAGAGACAAAGCCGATTACGGGCAGGAAGAATTAACTGCTGAAATGGGGGCAAGTTTCCTATCTAATATTGCGGGCATAGGTGAAGCAGTAATTGAAAACAGTTCGGCTTATATCAGAGGCTGGTTAAAATCAATAAAACAAGGCCCTAAAATGTTAGTCTTCGCAGCAAGCAGAGCACAGAAAGCAGTTGATTATATTTTAGGAGAAAAAGAGAGCTTACATAACGACCCTTAAAAAGCCATTATGCATAAAAATACGATAATAAGGTGGGGGTCTCTCCCCCACCACCCCCTTTTTTGTTTTTCTGACCTCTTGACAATCCTTGTATATTGTATTATGATGATAAAAAGGAGGAGATAAAGAATAATGACTAAACATTTATTAAAAGGTGAATATAAAACGAGAAAAGTTTTTTTAGACGACAAGGAACTTTCTCCGAAAAAAAGCCAAGCGGTCTGGAATCATTCTCCGGATGGTTTCGCGTGGGGGTATGGTGGCAGTGGTCCGGCGCAGCTCGCATTGGCCATCTGTCTCGAGATAGATTATCCAGGACACTACCAAGATTTTAAATGGGGAATTATATCAAAGTTGCCACAGAGCAATTTTTGTATAGAGTTCGAACCAGATAGCCTCGATTTTTGCTTTAGAGATTATGAAAGAGAATAAAAATCTAAAAATCGATTCGGAGATTTTCTATAAGGTTAAGTTTGTTTCTGAGAAAATCTCTCTCAAAATGCGAGCTACTGAGGATAGAATCCGGAAGGGAAATTTCGAGGATGTGCTCGATGTTACGAAGAAGAATTCTAAACTGGCTCGATACAGAATTAAAGGGGCATCAATTTTGAGTTTTCTAGAGGAAAAAATAAGCGAATCTGAATTCAAAGTGGATCCAGATAAATGGTATAAGACTTCCTTCTTTTCAAAAAAATATTCTCTCTCCCCTCTTGAAGTTAGGATCCGGATTAACGATACCGAAGAACTAAAAGCAAAAGACATTAACAAAGCAATAAAATCCCGTCCATGGTATAGGATTAAAGGAGAAGAAATCCTACGCTGGGAAAAAATGAAGAGAAAGAAGTTTGAAAAAAAGGATAGGTAGAAAGGAGGAAAGTATGTTTAACGAAATATACATTTCCGGAGAAAAACACAAAGGATATGAAATCGATATCGCAGAAGATAATATCAGAAAAAAAACCGAAAAATCCGTTAAGGTTAAAGAGCCCGCAGAGGTAGTTGCCGAATTAATGAGAACACTGAAATTAAAACCTTATCATTTTGAAAAGATAAAAAAGTGTTACTTCGAGAAAAAGAAGATTATGGGAGGGAATAGTGAAAAAATACGAAAGCCTACCTAAAGATCATCAGAAAGAAATTATAGATACAATAATAGACGTATTTGATTTTCCGTTTCGGTCCAGACGAAAAAGAATTAAAGCTACCGAGGAAGCCAAAAATCGAGAATGGGAATACCACACAATTGAAGGAATGAATTTTTTATTTGGTTATAAAACTGGAGAGAGGGATGTTGTGTCTGTAATTTTGGAAGGAGTATAAAATTTTTGTTGAAAAAGGAGGATGCCATTATGCATAAAAAAAGTCTGAGGTGTAAATGCGGTGGGGATGTTTTTGTTAAATTTTCTTCGGTTCATGGGAAGATTGTTCAAGAAAAAAAAGGGTCTCATTTTGAGCGCAACGGAGAAGAAAGAGAGAAGTTCATCTGCGAAAAATGCGGAATGGATTTTTATTCTTCGAGTATAATCGAGCTTATAAAAAAAGCTCAATCTTCTCCAGAAAAAACGGAGAAAAGAATCCTTTCGGAAATAAAAAAATTAAAAACTATCTCCGGAAATTCCGGAGAAGAAGAGAGGAGAAAGCGCTTATCTGTTTTTTCGTAAAAGGGGATTTTTACCCTATAAAATTCTTACAATTTTTTTAGTTTAAGGAAGCAAAAATTCATTCACTTTTTAACGGCTGGCAAATTTAATGCCAGCCGTTTTTTACTAACAAAAGGGCGAAATAAACCCCAACTCTCCCCTACCTGGTAAGAACGGCTTGCCTATTCTCAGGCGCTTGGCTAATAAGGAATCTGCCGCGCTGAGAGAATAGGCAAGATAAGAGTTATTCACCTGCGGGAATAACTCAGCGCCGTTCTAATTATTGCAAGCTTTTACCCCGTTATTTATTTCGCCAATTTATAACATGTTTATATATCAGCTTTTAACTAAAAGTATCTATTGACAAAGATAAACGTATGATATATTGTTATAACAGAATTAAACCGGGAGGATATTTTGAATATATACACAGATAAAGAAACAGAAGAAATTATCTTAAGAGAAGCAGCTACCGGGAAAACATCGAAGTCGGAAATTGTCCGGGAAGCGATTAAGCTTTATGCCGATTTCAAGCAGACAAAAGAGTTTGAAAATGCGACGCAAAAAATCACGGCGGAGGTTAAAAAAAATTCTCAGGAATTAAACGAAAATCTAAACGCGCATATTAATCGCTTAGTAAAAATGATTTTTAAAATCGGAATTTTGGCTGGTCAAAATTTGTACGGACAAAGCTATCAGATTGAGAGATCTTTTTTCAAAAAAGAAGATGGTTCCATCAACGAAATTAAGTCAAAAGATTTCAGCAAAGTAGCCAGGACCTGGGCGGTTGAATTTATGAAAAAAGCAACCGGTGGCCAAGAAGAAAAAAAGGAAAACTAAAAATACCCTGGGAGAAAATTCACACCAGGGTATTATAGAAAATAAATAGTCTGCCAAATATGACAAAACTATATTAAACCTTAACAAAAATTTTTTTAATCGCAAGGGAAAAATTTTAACTTCTTACTGATAAAGAAAGCCCCGACGGAAAATTCCGCCGGGGCAGCGATCATGAAAACAATCAAGTCTTCATGAGGATAAGATAATAAATATAATCGAAAGCCGCAAGGTCAAAAATAGAAATTAGTCAGCACCTCTCAACACAAAATTTTACCTTAAGGTCTCCCCCATCGATAATCTCAACAAAAAATAAAAAAGCCATTATGCGTAAAAAGGAGTTAAGGTGTAAATGCGGGGGAAGTGTTTTTGTTAAATTTTTTTCGGCTCAAGGTAAGATCTTATACACAAAAGTACAATTTGACAGACACGCATAGAAGACCGTATTTGCGTTTTAAGGTCTAAATGATGGAATTTATCGTTAAATTAAAACAAAATTCAATATAGGCTAATTTTAGCCTAGTATAGCAAGATTGAGGCTTCAAGCGTTACAAAAATTGTCTATCCAAATCATTTAATATTTAAAAGTTTTTTAGTTTTTCTTTTTCTTCTTCTTTTTCTTTTATATGCTTTAGCTTTTTACTGAAGTATTTTATCAAAAGGCTTATTTCGTAATTATCTCCATATAACCGCATAATAATTTCTGTTTTATCTGTTTCCCAAAAAGATTGATATACTAAATCTCCCACACTAATTGCAAAGCCCCAACGGCTTGGGTCATCTTGATATAAATCGTCTAGCCAGGCAATCTCTTTATATTCGCTTCCATCGGTCCACTTATCGGAAGGTTCTCCATATTTTTCTGCCAAAACACTCTTCAATTCTTTATAATCATTGATATATAGGTTTTCATTAGAATGTTTCTCCAAGACTGCATACCCAGTAGATACTAACTTACTGTCTATAAAATCATAAATAACCGCCATATTTAAATTAATTATAGTATCGATGTAAATAAGTTGACTATCCTCTTCTTTAAACGGTTTTGTTTTTTCAGTACGCTTGACAGTTTCTTTTGTCATACCCCAAACGGTTTGTCTGAAGTCGTACTCTTCTTCTTGAGTGGTTTTTTCGGCGATCAAAAAAACAGGAAAAACAACAAATAAAAGATAAAAATGTTTTCTCATAACAACCTCCTTTCTTTAAGATAATTAAAGCCAGTATTTTTGTCAACATGGAGAATAATTCATACCAATACAAACATACTTACATACAAACATACAAATAAAATACCCCCTTGACAAAACACAAAAAGACATTATACTTACATGCATGTATACAAACATACTGATATACAAACAAAAAGACATACTTTCTTACAAGTATGCAAACATACAAACAAATACAATAAACAAACATACATATATACAAGTATGTAAACATACAAACAAAGGAGGGTAAATGCGTATAATAGCAATCGCAAATCAAAAAGGAGGAGTCGGAAAAACGACCACTACTGTCAACCTAGCGGCAGCTCTCGCAAAAAAAGGAAAAAAAGTGCTGGTTGTTGATATGGACCCTCAGGCGCATTTAACATTTAGTTTAGGTATAAACGCTGACGAGTTAGAGGGAACAATTAACGAAGTATTAAGAGGAGAAGAAAAATTCGAGGACATTCTAATAGAAAAGAACCCTCTGGTAGTCGCACCCTCTTCTCTGAACCTCTTAGGGGCGGATATAGAACTTTCAAGGCTTCCCGGATCTGATTATCTATTAAAAAAAGCGGTTGATAATTTTTCCGGAAAAAAGAAGTTCGATTATATTTTTATCGATTGTCCGCCAAATCTGGGAGAGTTGACCATAAACTCATTGTCAACGGCTAATAAAATTTTTGTGCCTGTACTTTGCGAATTTTTGGCTTTAAAAGGAATGTCAAAATTAATCCAAACGGTTGAAGTTGTTAAAGAAAGGTTAAACGATAAACTGGAGATTTCCGGAGTGATAGGAACAAGATTCCACAAAGGCAAAAATCTTCATAAAGAAGTAAATGATTACCTTGAAGAACATTTTAAGGGAAAAGCCTTTAATACCTTAATAAGAGAAAATATCAGTCTTGCTGAAGCTCCAAGCTACGGGCAAACAATCTTTGAATACGCTCCAACCAGTCACGGGGCAGAAGATTACGCCAAATTAGCAAATGAAGTATTAAAAAGGGAGGGAAAATGAAAGATAAAAAGAAAAAAATGGGTTCCGACCCTTTTGGTTTTATAGGTGCTAAAGAAGAAAAAAAGACCAAAAGCAAAAAACCAGCTAAAACCTCCGAACTTAAAGAAAGCAATAAAGAACCTTCAAAATACAAACATACTGGTATACAAACAAAAGAAGGGAAAATTAGCGAAGTGGGGGAGAGGGCTACTTTTTATATTAAACCGGATCTTCTAACAGAAGTAAAAATTATATCTATAAGATCAGAGAGGAAAAATGTCTCTGAATTGGTAAATGAAGCAATTGAGGATTTAATAGATAAGTACAACAAAAAATCGTTGAAATAGAATTTGCTTAAAAGTATGGGGGTGGGGTTATTTTTTTCTATAAGTATATATAAAAAAATCCGTTTATTTATTATTAGCGTGTTTTCCATATTTCTGTGTTTGCTATTCTCTATAACCTTTTAGAGGTTTTAAGGTTTTAAAAGTTTTACGCGCTCGGAAAGCCTTTAAATACAAAACCTTTAAAGCTTAAAAACTACAAATTTCTTGTCAAAAGCTACACTTTTCTTGTGAAAAAATACAAACTTATTGCGAAAAGCTACACTTTTCTTGTGAAAAGCTACAAATTTCTTGTCGTGAAATTTTCCAACCTTATTTTTATAGAAACAAGGGGGTTTTATTTGTTTTTTTGCCGGTAGTTTATATAAACACATCTATTTATAGCTTGTATTAGTTATTTAGGTTGCCTTAATTAAAGTGAAAAACTACAAATTTCTTGTCAAAAGCTACACTTGACAAAAAGCGTAGTTTATGTATAATGGTTATACGGGATGAAATTATGGGAGAGAAAGCCAAAAGTAAAAACCTTATAGTTAAATCAAATGAGTTAATTCAGGGAAGATACGAGTTAAAGATATCACAGATAAAGTTGATTCTACATATGATTACATTAATCAAAAAAGACGACGAAGATTTTAAAGAGTATAAAATTTCTATAAAAGATTACGCCCATCGTATTGGAATTGACCCGGAGGGGGAGTACTCCCACGCCAAAGAAATTACGGAAGATCTTCTTAAAAAAGTAATTAAAATTGCTTATGAAGACGAAAAAGGGAGAGACCGTTTTTTACAAATAAACTGGCTCTCGCATGCGGATTATGCAGAGGGCGAAGGGTATGTTGATATATCTTTCGATCCAAAACTCAAACCCTATCTCTTAGCTTTAAAAGAAAGGTTTACGCAATACGATATTAGAAATGTTCTCCCTTTAAAGAGTTTTTACTCTATACGTATTTATGAGCTTCTTAAGCAGTTCGAGAAAGTTGGTTATAGGGTTGTTAAAATAAACGAATTAAAAGAAATGCTCGGTATTGAAAATAAATACAGCAGCTATTCCCTATTTAAAAAAAGAGTAATCGAAAAAGCTCAAGAAGAACTTAAAAAACACTCTGATATTTATTTTACCTTCGAGGAAATCAAACAACACGGGAGAGCGTACACGCACATACGATTTAACATCCATACTCAGGAAAGCCCCACAGTTAAAGAAATCGAAAGAGAGGCTTTGTCGGAAAAAACAGAGAAAGAAATTGCATTAAAAGAACTAGAAGAAAGGTACAATAACTATAGGAACGAAAGAATAGAAGAATTTGTTAGTAATAATAAAATAAGATCAAGAGATGATTTTATTACAGAGTTTGAACTTGAAGCGTTTAAAGACAATAAAGCGCTCTACAATATGTATAAGGAAAGAGGATTAGAAGGAGCAATGTTTAGAGCATTGTTTAATAAATTCATAGAGAGTAAATTTATGGAAAACCCTTTGAGTTTCGAAGATTTTGCCGCGGAAGAAGGATTTGAAATTCAAAAAGCAAAAGACGGAAAGTACCATATAATACACAAAAGAAAACGTTTACTCGAATAAAACCCTTTATTTTTAATTCTTAGCGGAGTTACACAAAACCATAAAACCGGTTTTGCCCTTGACAATCCTTGTATATTGTATTATATTGGTAAAAAGGAGCGATCATGAAAACTATTAAGGTAGTAGGAGAAGTAGGTAAAAAGGATAAATGGTATACCGGGTATGCGCTGGTAACAAAAACCAGAGAAGATATTGTTATAGAAGTTCAAAGATGGTCTTACTGGTGTAAAAAATTTGGTGTTGCAAAAGCAGCAGCTCTTGCAAAGAAGGGGAAAATAAGGCGGGTAGGAGGAGTTTACACGGACTTAAAAGCGTCCTATAATGTAAAAAGATTAAAAAAGGAGTTGTTGGTTGAAGAAAGGGAAAGAAAAATTGGTGACGAAGTATGTAAAGGTTCCTGAGTCGCTCCTGAGAGAGATAGAGGAAGAGTTTAGAGGATTTCAGTTTTCGGAAGTTGTTAGAGGCGCTTTAAAATTATATTTAAACTTTTTTAAGGGGAAGACGAATTTGAAAGCTTTAGAGAAGGAGAATGATTAAAGGAAAATTCTGACTTTGAAATATATTAAAGATTTTAAGAGGGCTCTTTTAATTTTCGAGAGCCCTCTTTTTTTAAACTCATTAGCCTATTGTCGATTTAAGAAAAACTAAAAAGGCAGAACATCCACAACGTAGATATTCCACCACAATTGTAAACGTTCTGCCAGCCATTATGCATAATTAATATGCAAATGTATTTTACCTTTATTCTCCTAAAAGTCAAGCCTATGGATTTAGGTTCAACCAAGGTGTTTTTGAGAGTTATAGAAATACTCTATATTGAGATTTTCTGCATAAGTTAAAATTATGCTAAAGTATTTGCAAAAACAAATAAAGAGAAAGCCCTCTGTTTTTCATTTTAAACTTAGTTATATGGATTTTTTTAAAAAAAGGGATTTTCCCCTTGACAAGGGGCTTTTATAGTATATATTGCTAAAAATTTTTTTAGTAAAAAAAGAGATAAAAGCCATTATGTATAGAAAAAAGTAAATAGATAGGATAAAAGCCATTATGTATAAGAAATATGCAAACCGAAGAAAATTATAGGGTAGGGTTAGCTTGAAGTTAACGTTGCCCTATAACTTTTTATACGTCAATGTATGTGAGCCGGAGAACTTCCGGGCTCTTACCCCAAAATTTAAACAAACAAAAACTCATATTAGGAGATGTTATGGGAGTTAATAACAAACATAGTTTAGTTCTTATATATATGGACAAAAGATTGAAAGAAAAAGTACAAGAACTTGCGCGAGCAGAAGAGACGTCAGAATCTGAAATAGGAAGACGAGCTTTATCTGCATATCTTGATAACGAACATGCGAATAAGATTGTGAATCCACTCAAACTTTTTGAGACAAAAATTTTGAGAGAGTTGAAAGATTTAAAAAAGACGATCCAACAACATCAGACTTCTTTAGGGGGGAAAGCGTGATAGTAAAAGTTAAGCACATTAGTCATCCTAAAGGAGGGAAAAACGCTATTAAATATTCTAAATCAAAAGAAGTCGCGGGGATGACAACCGATGATTTCAAAATACAAGGACGAACATATCATTTTGTTATTTCCGCTTCTGAGCAGGAAACAGAAAAAATTTCAGCGGAGCAAATGGTAGAAATATCTCAAAGAACATTAGAAGAGCTTCAAGAAAAAACAAATAATTATTTTGAATACAATATAAGCGTTCATAATGACAACGGCTACCTTCATGCGCACGTGCAAACTTCCGGGCTTACAAATCTATCAAAGCGAGACCTTAAAGAATTTAAAGAAAACGCTCAAAACATTACTCAAGAGCTATCTAAAAAAAAAGCTTTTCTCTTGGGCAGAAAATGAGTCGAGCGATGAATATATTGAAGATGAAAAATGTGGGAGTGCGAATGAATTCTGCAATCATCCCGGATATAAAAATACCCGGAATTAACAAAGAGAGATAAAATGCCGAAAAGTCTTTTTAGCAAAAGAATAGAAAAGCTTTCAATAGATATTGCTTTTATAAGGAAGAACGTAAAGTTCTCTATTAAATTTTTCCTTGGGCTTTCTATTGCCTTTTTTATAATTTTTCAAGGAGTCAATATTTTGTTGTCTCCAACCTATAACCATAATCTTAGGCTTTTTCTGCTTTGGGTTAAAAATTGGTTTTTAGGGGCTAATCAACCACCAATTATGACCTCTGTTCTTTTTTATTTTAAAAAGCTCTGCATTAAAACATCGATAATAAGTTGTGTTATTGGGATTTTTAGTACTATTTTTTTGGTTCGGAAATCAAATGTAGCTACAGAGGAAGTTGTGCGGGGAGCTAGGAAAGCAGATAAGAAAACCATAAGAAACTTACAAAAAGGAAGAATACCTGTTGGGGATGTATCCGTTCCGGAGGAATATGAAAACAGAGGTACGCTGGTATTAGGTGCTGCAGGGACGGGTAAATCGGTTTTGGTGAGAGATGTGATTCATTCTTTAGAAAATGATAAATGTATTATTTATGATCGCAAAGGAGAGTTTCTACAAAAGTTTTATCGAGAGGGAGACTTAATTCTTAATTTTCTAGATGCCAGGAATGTAGATTGGAATATTTATGAAGAAATAAAAACGGACGAAGATATAGATAGTATTTCATCTTCAATTGTACCACATACTGGAGATGAACGGAATAAATTCTGGTATAATTCTGCAAGAGACCTTATTGAAGTTGTCCTTGAAGCGGTTCGCAGGAGTGAAGTAAAGGCAGATTTTTCAAGCCTTGCAACATTTATGTTTGAAACAAATACGAAAGAAAAACTTTTTGAAGAATTAAAACAGTATAAGGATTTGATATCTCGAGTTGAAGGTTATATATCAGATAAAAGCCAAACTGCCACTTCTATTTTTGCAAGTTATACAGAATATGCGAATTATTTTAGGAATAAAGCTTTGCTTTCTTCAAAGGGAGGTGAATTCTCTGTCAGAGATTACATTAAAGACAAAGGGGATAAAAGAAGAATTTTTATTATAAATCCTGCAAATGTAGAAAGCTTCAGAGGGCTAAACACCTTATTTCTCGACCTAGCATTTAAGGAAACACTCTCTCTCCCTGATGATATAAAAAGGAGAATTTTTGTAATTATAGATGAATTTCCTTCTTTATATAAATTAGCTTCTCTTGAAAGACTACTCGCAGAAGGAAGGTCTAAAGGAGCGTGCACTTTAATTTCCGCACAGGACTTTACACAGATTGAAAGAATTTATGAGGCGGGTGCAGCATCGATTTTTAATAACGCTAACACTAAAGCAATCTTCAGGCTCGCTGAAACAAAAAGCGCAAAATATATATCAGAATGGCTAGGAGAACAAGAAAAGAAAGAATTAGATGAGTCTCTTTCTCAAGGGACAGCGGAGATGAGAGATGGTTATTACTATAAAGAAAGTAAAAAGATAGAAAAACTTTATTTGCCGGCAGAAATCGCTAATTTAGAAGATTTGAATTTTGTGTTTAAAGTTGGTCCTTATCCTCCTTATAAAACAAACGTTACATATAAAGAGTATCCAGAAGTAGCTGAAGGTTTTATTCCGGCAAAAACAGAAGATAAAAACATAGGAGGCGAAAATGATGTTGCTATGCTTTCTTAGTGTTTACGTCCATGTTTTTGGGGATTGGTATGTAGATATAATAGGAGAACAAAGAGACGCAACGGTAAGAATAAGAGAACAATTACTAAGTCTTTACCCTCTTAATATATACATGCCTTTAGAAGTTGACACTATAACTATAAGAGAAACTAAATATATCAACAGCTATGAAATTTTTTATTTTTACCCTGGAGATACCGTTCCTATTAAACTAAACTTCTCGGGGGATGGTTTTGTATCTGCTGACCCGCTCGGGAATAAAGCAGACAATATAAAACTAATTCAAAAAAGAGCAAGTAAACTCGTTGGGTTGAGGGATCGGCTCTCTCTGGAGAGAGTAATTCCAGACTCGATGTTCTTAGGGCGTATAGGAATAATTAAATTAAACCATGAAAAAAAGGAGGGAAAAATATGGTAAAAACACGACAATTTATAGAAAAACACCAGAGAGTACTTAGAATAGCCGTTATCTCATTATGGCTTGTGTGCACGTTTTTTGCTCTAACGGGAGATTTGTTTGCACAGACAACAGAAATGGAAACATTGTGGACTAAAGTAATTGCCTTGTTAGGTGGCGCTTTTGGTAAAGCTATCGCTGCTTTAGGTTTTGTTATCGGAGCTATCTCTATATTTTTAGGCAATATGCAAATGGGTATCATGTCAATTGTTGGTGCGTTTATAATAGCGGTTGCTCCTATTATAATAAACTTCTTATTTGACTGAGGTCAAAATGGAAAGCCGATTTCTAGACGCGAAACTTACTGTATTTGGATTAGAACCCGACGAGTTTATTTGTTTTTTAGGCCCTTTTTTGTTGTTGTACCTTATGGACTTGCTTTTTATTGGATTAATCTTAGGGGGATTTTTTTCTTTTACTATAAAGAAAGTAAAATCCGGAAAACCAGAGGGTTATTTAATGCACTTGTTATATAAAACGGGTGTGCCCTTTCCTGGTTTAATCCCGCCTCACATTACACACTTTGAGGAGTAAAGATGAAAGCCGAAAAATTTTGGGAAGTATGGAAGAATTTAGATTTTAGCAATCAAAACTTAAGGAAAATTATTTGGGTCTTGTTAGTTTTGCTTTGCCTGAACTATGTTCTTATTTTTAAACTCGCAACAAGAGAGGAAAAAGTCCTTGTCATCCCTGGTGCTGCAGGACGGATGAAGATAGCCCCCGGAGAGCTTCCTGATATAACCGTGAAAAACTTCGCTCTATACTTGTGTAACTTGTTTGCTTCGTTTCATCCAGAAAACTATGATGATAGAATGAATGAATTAATGGACTACGTCGACCCACGTTTTTATGCTGAACTAAGAAAGGAACAGCTCAGAAGCTCTAAGACTGTTCGAAGAACTTCTTTTTCTCAATCATTTGTTACAGATTCAATACAATCAAGAAAGTCCGGTAATTCGTATGTTGTCAAACTTTACGGAACAGTCGTAAAAATTATTGGAGATAAACCAATTTCAACAGAAGGGAGGGTTTATGAAATGCGCCTCACAAAAATACACGCTACTGAAGAACGTCCTATTGGCCTTACTCTTACCTATTTGCGTAAGGTCGGAGAAAATAGCGAATAGATCTCCACACATAGCGGTCAAGAAAGACGAAATTACTCAAATAGAATTTACGGAGAGTATTGAAAAGGTAATCGTGGGTCCCGGTATAGACGTAGAATATACCGGCAGAGCTGCTTTTATCAGACCTCAAAGAGAAGGGAGGGTTTTCTTTTTGACAAGGACTTATAGCATACCTATTGAGTTCTCTTTTTCGGCCGTTGCGCCTGCAAAATATGAAATTTTCCCTCCGGATGAGGGTTTCGCAGCGAGAGAAACACAAAGGATGTCCATACCGGTTTATAAGGATATTTCTGCAATCCTATCTCATATGTATAGCAATAAACTCCTGCCTGGTTATAACAGAATTAAAACTGAAAAAGTTTATTACAAGACAGCCAAAGTAAAATCAGCATTAATAGGGGACAGGTATACGTGTTTAGAAATTCCGCTTAAGAGTAAACACACAGAAAGAGACTTATATACTCCGGGGACTGTTGCGGTTGCAATCTCTCCTGACTTGTGGGATTCTCTTTCGGCAACCGCATACGTTATTTTAGAATACAACCCAAAAGACTTAATTGAAGAAATAAAGGAGAATGAATAATGGGGTTCTTAGATAATTTTAAGAAGAAATTATCTTCTCCGAAAAAAGGAGCTACTCAAATTCCGGAGACAACTGAAGAAAGTAAGAATAAACGTAATCTAAAATTTATTTTATTGGGTGTTGGCGCGTTTATTTTTCTTATATTTGTTTTTTCAATGTTTTCTCCGGATACAACAACACAGGCAGGAAAGCAACAAACTACTCCGATAAGACGCGAAGGTATTCAAAGCCAGTTTGAAGAAACGGAACTCGATTACGAAGAATGGATAATGGACGCTGCAGGAAAGATTAAAAACGTTACAGATCAGGCTGAAAAAAACGCAAAAGCAATAAAAGACGTAAAAGAGGGACAAGAAAATTTTCAAAAAGAGATAGCTCAGATGAGAAAAACAATGGAAGAAAACTTTAAGCTAATACAGGGCGAGCTATCCAGGCCCATTTCTCCTACTCCAACACAATCAACGTCTGAATATCAACTAAGAGGAACACAATCAGCGCAAGAGTCGACCGGGGATGGCATGAAAGAAGAAAAGAAAATTATAATTTTTGAAAAAGGCTCGTCTAGAAACGAATCAGATTCATCCACAGAGTTTACAGCTTTTGACTATACAGAGATTATTTCTCCGTCAGGGAGCGTTGCTAGAGCAACTCTATTGACAGGAGTATACGCAACTGAAGGCAACGCATATCCAGTTCTCTTGGAAGTAACAAGTCCTCTTTATGAAACAAAAAGAGAAATCAACAATATTGTATTATATAGTTTTATTGTTGGGGAAGCCCTAGGAGATATCTCAAGCTCAAGAGTGTATATTAGACTGCAAAGTATAGCTTTATACTTAAAAGATAAAACAGTTAAGACTCTTCCAGTCAAAGGCTGGGCGACAGACGCTAGAGATGGTTCATATGGCGTTCAAGGAGATGTAATGCAGAGAGACGGGTCTTTTTTGGGGTTATCTCTATTGGCTTCATTTATTGGTGGTGTAGGAGATGCAGTAGCAGCTGCTGGCAGACTGACTACAACAGTGCCTACTTCAGGAGGGATGTACCAAGTAAGTCAAATAGATTCTACAAAAATTTGGGAAGTAGCAGCTGCCTCTGGTATATCTCAAGCCGCAGGACAACTTTCTGAAAGATATATGCAAAAGGCGGAGGAGATAAGACCCGTCGTTTGCGTTTCTCCAGGAATAATAGTTGATGTTATTCTTATAAACGATCTAAAAAATGTTCCTATCCAAGCACAACAAACAGGAGGTAAACAGTGAAAAAAAAGATAGTTATATTGATAGTCATTTCACTGATTTTTATTAGTTGTAGCGGGAAGCACGCAAAAGTCAGTACTTTAGGTCTGCATCAGAGATTAATACAAGAAGATAAAGAAGTAAAGTTTGTAAATGTAAATCCTCCCTTTACGCCGAATTATTATCCAATGAGGCAAAAAGATAGGATATTAAAAGTATGGTTGCCTGGATATACTCTTAGTGATTCTATTACTGTTGGCCCTCACTACATTTTTGTTCTGGTAGAAAAATCTAAGTGGATTAACAATGTAGGTACGGGAGAATAAAAATATGGACAGCGGAATTTCAGTTAGAGCTTGGAATGCTTTGCTGGATAAAGGAGTGCCTTTTTCTTCCTTCTTGCCTTATATCGCTTATGACGGAAAAAGAGAAGTATATGTATTAGCTGATACTACCGGAGAAGGGATAAGCCTGGGGGCTATTTTTGAGTTTAATTTATTGCCAGGGGAGCTCGTTGATTCTAAAGTGGAAAACGAATTAACAGAAATTATAGAACAGCTTTATACTTCCGGAAATTTTCCGGAAGGAACAGGGTTACAATTTATTATATTTTCTTCTCCTACGGTAAAAGAAAATATCGAAAATTGGGAAGAAAGGAAGAAAGAGGGGAGAGGGATATTTAAGGAGTATACTTCACATAGAAAATATAAATATGAAACAATGGGATTTAGAAACCTAAGGGGTTTTGCAACAGTTAGACAATTTTATAAGAAACGCCCTACGGATACAGAGAAGGACAATTTCCGAACCAATGTTGAGAGTTTGAAGGCAACGCTGGAGACAACTTCCTTTGGTCAAGTTGAAATGGATCCTAAGAATGTGTCGGCGGAAGATCTTATTTCTTTGGTTTCGGAGATACTAAACGATAGAAAGATAGAAAACATGAAGTATAATTCCCAAATTCCTATCAGAGAACAAATTGACTATAAATATATGCACGTCCACCCTAACTTTACAGATATAAGCGGTAAAATAACGAGGGTGTGTGGAGTCAATTATCCTCCAGACGAGCCTAAACTTTTAAACGCCGTGAAGATGTTGGGGGATCTCTTTACAGAAAGATTACAATTAAACGTTCCGTTTTTACTAACCTTCAATGTAACAATACTAGACCAATTTAAGAAAAGAGCTGAGGTAGGGAAGAGATTGAGCATTGCCCAAATGCAAGCCGGTGGGGCTATGGCGAAGTTTTTTACAAAAACAAGGCTTCTCGCTGAAACTCTAGAAAAAGCTTCTGCTAGAGCAGAAATGGGAAAAGACTTTATAAGGTTTTCATTACATTTTACGGTCTTTGCGGAGAGTGACGAAGAAAGTAAGAGAGAAACACAAAAAGCCCTTAATCTTCTTAGGCTTGCGGGATTTACTCCTTTCGAAGAAGGAACAATTGCTCACAGCGTTTTTCTTTTTTCTTTGCCTTTGTGTTGGGCTCCGGAAGTCAATAAATTTTTAGAAAGGCAGAAAACTATTATGAGTGATAATATAGCAAGTCTCACACCTTTGTTCGGAGACTGGAAAGGGACACCCACTCCAGTTATGATTTTTAAGACAAGAAGAGGGGAAGTACTAACTTTTGATTTTTTTGATAGCCCAGGTAATTACAATGCCGTGGTGGCTGCTGCTTCGGGAAGCGGAAAATCATTTTTAGTTAATGATATTATAATGAATTATTTGGCAGAAGGAGGTAGAGCTTATGTGTTGGATGTTGGGAAAAGTTATTTAAAACTGTGTGAATATTTAGAAGGTAATTTTGTAGAATTTTCTGAAGATGATCCGATAAATGTAAGTCCTTTTATCGGTTGCCGTTTCGACGAGGCAAAAAACAGTATGAATAAAAACGATTTATCTTTTGTTTTGCCTGTTATTTGTAAAATGGCAGACGTGAGCAAAAAAGAAGAAAAAGGCACTCTAGAAGAAGCAATAATAGAGGTTTTTAGAGAACATAGGCAAGAGACAACAATGACCCATTTATATGAGTTTCTAAAGAAAAATAAAGATACTAGAAAACTTTCTAAAATGATCTTTCCTTATACAAACAAAGGAAGATTCGGGACGTTCTTTCACGAAGGGAAAAAATTACATTTTGACAATCCTTTAACTATTTTTGAATTGGAAGGATTGAGGACGAAGAAAGAACTACAAGCAGTGGTTCTCTTAATGGTAATTTTTCATATAAATAGAAAAATGGAGACTGCTAAAAGAGGGACAAGAAAATTACTTATTATCGATGAAGCTTGGAAGTTGCTTAGCGATGAATTTTCAGCCGAGTTTATTGAAAACGCCTATCGAGTGTACCGGAAATACGGGGCGAGTGCTATTTCTCTCACACAGAGTGTAAATGATTTATACAAAAATCCGGCAGGGATAGCGATAACAGAAAATGCAGGGGTTTTTCTTTTGTTAAAGCAGAAAGCTGAAACTTTACAATCTTTATTCCAATCAAAAAGATTAATACTTAGCGAGGAAAATTTTTCTCTTTTGAGAACGGTTAAAACTGTTACGGGTAAATATTCGGAGGTCTTTTTTTATACCCCTCTTGGATGTGGCATTGGTAGATTTATGCCAGATCCATTTTCTTATTGGTTATATACTACAAATCCTAACGATTTAGAAAAAATACAAAACCTTATTGACGAAAAGAAATTGGGTAAAATTGAAGCGTTGGAAATGTTGTCGAGAACCAGACCGGAGGGAGAATGATAAAAATATTAGTTATATTAATAGTATCAACAAACTTTCTTGAGTGGTCTAACCAGACGAGCAAAGAGAGTAGAACTGATACAACCAACGCAGTACTTGATACAGTGACAGGAAACCTGCAGGAGACGACGAAGGAAACACAAAAAAACAATGTTAAAATTACCAAGGAAACAAAAGAGAAGTTAGAAAAGTTAGATATGCAAACCAGAAAAAAAATAGAGCAAATGATAAAAGCATATCCAGACACTATTTTTGCTGAAGAAGGGGAAATAAAAGAAGGCTGTGGTTGCAACGAGGCTCGAGTTGAAATGAAAATTAAAGAAGAGCTTATTATTGAAGTAGAAAAAGACGGAAAGGTTAATTATAAGAATTTCAAGATACCTGTAAAAACCTATATTCCCCTTCCTGATGGAGGAGAGAAAGTGGTTGAGAGTGTAATTGACTTAGAAAAAATAAAATCGACGTATCTAAAACCTCAAGAAGCTCATATTAGCTTTAAAAACATATACGCTGGTATTAGTGAGATAGACACACTAATAAAAGAAAAAAGAGAAAGTGAAAATTTCCAAATCGCATTAGCTAATAATAATTTTACTATGTCTACAAGTGGAGAAGTTAGTTATAATTCTATCCCAACAGTAACTACAAGTATAAATCAAAGTTGTTTTGGCTTAAGTACAGAATTCTTTTTCCCTCCCCGCAAACAATGGTTTGAAATGAGATGGAGATGGGGAGTTATTCCAGATCCTAAATGGTGTCAGTATATAGCTCGAAGTGAGTTTAAAGTTCCTGTTGCTACAATTACAGTGGCGGGCTATAGCTCCGGTCAAGAGGGTGGGGGGAAAGGTATGTTTAAAACAGATATTAAGGGAGGGGGAACTCAACTCGATGCGCGAATATGGAATATTTACAATGAATGGTTCCTAAGATATACCGTGGCTCAAATAGATAGAACAGTAAATTCTTGGTTGCGTTCTGTTTCCTTCGCTTTGCAAGCTCTGATCCCGTTTGCAATTAATAGCGTTGAGCTTGAGACTAAATACGATAAAGATATATGGCCTAGTTACCCTTATTTTGATACGAGAGTAGATCCTCTTTGGGGGTCAAAAAGAACTTCAGATTTTCCCAATATTCTCACTAAACCAATACCGCCGGCACTTCACGATTATTGGGCGCACGGTCCATTCGCAATAGTGTTACCGTTGTTAGCAGACGATGAGTTAATAAAAAGAAACACCAACCTGTCTCAAATAGATTGCGCAAGGCTCAGCGGACAACAAATAGGCGGTGGGTTAGAAAATTTATGGAATGAATCTAGACGAGAAGTAGCCCCAAGCGATTGGATAAATAAAGTTCCGGGAGGTGGGACTTTTGGGAGATTTGTAAAATTTACCTTACTGCAACCATTAGAAGAAACCTTGGATTATTATTGTGTTGGATGTTGGGGATATCTTTTTCCCAGAAATAAAGCAGTAAGGCTTTCAAGTGACTACCAGGCTTTTGCTTTAACGGCATATCGAGCGCTATCAAAAATGTTTGATATTAAATGGCCCATTAAAAGAGAATACTTCCCATGGACTCACATTACCGGGTGGAAAGATTTACAAAAAATGAGAGCAGATGATCATATATACTTTCAATTAAGTTCTCCTCAGGAAACAGGATGTTTTCAAGTTGGTACTTCACAGATAATGTGGGAAAATCGCTTAGGAGTCCCGAACCCTTTAAACCCAAGTCCGGATGAAGTAACGTTTACTGTCTGGAGGAGAGTTATTTTATACCACCATGCGGTATGGGATATAGTCACATGATTTTTTATATTCTATTGTTTTCTGTTAGTTCTGCTAATACAAGTGCGTGGATATGGTACAGGGAAAATACCAAAACTACGACAATAGGGAAGAGAGACACAACAAAATATGTGTATGAAGGGTTAGAAATTCCACAACCAGAGAGTCTTTGTATTGAGGAAGATGCCCCACCAGTGGTTAAAGAGCTTCTAAGAAACCCTACTCTCAAAAATGCCGAAGAATATGTTAAATGGCAAGCGGCGTTATTAGAACGTGCAGCTCGTATAGGTTTGTTAGTTGAAAAAGCTGCAGTTGCTCTCGGAGTAGGGGGGACAAGAGAGAAAGTAAGAAAATATAAAGAAAAAGAAGAAGAAAAAAGGCTTGAAGAAATAAAGGAAAACGCCATGTTGGTGTCCTTGTTAAGTAAAGATATCGAGAGTCAGTATATGATAACAGAACTCGAGAATTTATATATTAATGGGTTTTTTGTTTACGCTTTTTGTCAAGATACAGTTTATAATGCGGTTTTCCCAATCAAGAAATATGAGGGACAACTTAATTTCTTAGAAGGGAGAGACAAACCGCCTTTAGTTGTTTTTTTTCAACCTACTACAAGAAAATACCAGATTCTTACTCGAAAGTTTGCGACTGCTAATGATTTACAGAAAAGTATTGTTAATCTTATAATTAAAGATGAAAACGGGAGGGTCGTACCATGAAAAGATTCTGTCTTTTTGTGTTTTTCATAGCCGTAGTTTTATATGGAGATTGGTGGGATGATGCGCAAGGGATGTTTAAAGATTACAAAGACGGCTTATATTCTACGGGTGGAGCTTTGTGGGCTTGGGAGGACGCAGTAAGCACCGACAATAGATTTAATTATCAGATCGGCGCCGGTATGATACCGCCTTCTTCAAAAAAATATAACGTTGCGGGGATTAATCTTGAAGTAGATCCTCACGTTGATTGTAAAGGTATATGGTTGCATTCTGATTTTGACGCTTTCTTTGACGATGGCAAATTATGGAATTGGGTAACAAGTTATGTCACTAACACGGTTTACGCCTCTCTAATGACGTTACTATACTCTAATAATACCGTTGGCCAGTTACATAGTTTTATGCAAGATTTTGGTGTAAAAAATTTACAATTAACATCTGAACGTTGTAACCAAGAAGAGATTATTGCTTTAACGCAAGATCCTGCTTTTCAATCCATGTCGTGGAGTCAAAAGCTTTGTGTTAACGCCCGTATGACAGCAGGAGTAAATTACCCGGAGGCTATTAAACAATGCAACAATAATGCCGTTGACGCTGCTTTAGGAAATTATGCAGGGGCAGGTACACAAGCCGAGATAAAGACTTGCTATGATATTTCAGTATTTTATAACGATGAAAATTTTCTTAAAGCAATGCTCGGTTATTACGAACCCAATGTTGGTGGTGGTGGTGGATTTGTTTATCAATATCATTCTCCTTCTATGGATATGAACGAGCTAATGGACTCTCTTCTAGTTCTTAATACAGCTTATTATGATTCGATAGTGGATATTTACGAAGGCAATATTCCTGGGGACGCATCAACTCTTTACCAAAAATTAGAAAAATATATTCAATACCTTTCTCCTCCTGGATCTCCTATCGATGTTGAGGCTATTAAGCAGGCCTCTAATGCTCCACCATTTGAAAGAGAGGCATTAAAGACAAAGATTGTTAGCGTAGGAGCTTATGCCGGAGCGATGTTCCTGTTAAACAGAATAGAAAATTTTATCAGCTCGTGTGAATTGACTGACTTTCGTGTTAATGAAGAAGAAACTAATCGATACAGAAAAAGAGCTGATTTGTTAAGAGCACAAATGAGAAATATATACGATAACTATACTATTATGAGTGATTTTACTAATTCTATTCATAATGCTTCTTTTTACCTTACAGCAAGAGCCTCTGGACGTTTTGTAGAACAAGTAATGTCGAATGCAAACAGAGTCGGAGAAAAAACCGTTTACGGCACACCTGCCTTTCATTGATAGGAGGAGATATGTTATATATTGTTTTTCTTTTTTCTGTTTCTAATTTCGAAGGGCTAAACACTCCGACGGGAGCACCACCAACATACAACCCTACCATGACGAGCTTGTACGTTCGAAGTCCTCTCGAGCTTTCTGCTTTACACGCTTCTATTCGTTCGTATGATGAAATAACAAGCCCATCAAACCAGACAAATTCTGGATATAAATATCTTTTTATGATATTCGCTACTATTGGTTTAGTTGTTGCCGGCGTTCAAGCGTCAACACAGGGGAACCCAAAGCCAATCCTTAAATGTATTTTAATAAATCTTGTTATATACTTTTGTTTTATAAGAATTCCCGCAGTTAATTCGGAGGTCGATTTGAATTGCTATTCTGAAGTAGACACTTGGGGAGTTTACTGGAGTCAACCAGGCGGGCAACAGAGCCAGGCAACCGTTGCAGTTCCCTTTGGGCTTTTTCTGAATATCGTAGGGGGAATAACTAAAATAACAAGTGATTTTGCTGACCGGTTCGGAGAAAATTTAACAGGAGTTTCTTACAGGGCTTTCCCTTACCTTATGGGAGACGGCATTAAAGCTTTATTGGAAGAAGATTATGGAGAAGCGGGATGGGTTGATAGAGTTGACAGATATGTTAAAGGTTGTGTTGCGCCTGCTATCGAAAAGGCATACACAGATAATCAGGACTTACCTGTTTTTGATTTAGAAGATGTGGTTTCACTCTCAAGAGATATAAAAATAGTAGACCCTTCCACAAAAGAAGTTTTAGACTGTTCTGCTTATTATAATACACTTAAATCACAAATGGATCAAGACCTTGTGGATATGTACCAAGAACTTGAAGCAAGAGCCTCTGGCCCAGCTGAGGGAAGTGTGAGAGAAACGGTTATTCAACAATTCGGAGCAGCTGGGTTTTTGAAGGGGCATCCACAACCAGAATTAGCAGACGTAACAGATGTTGTGTCCGGCATAACAATGTCAAAGCTCATGGGGAATGTTCTAGCAAAATTTACACAATCTACAGAGCACACTTCCGGAGGCTCAAGAAGTAAGGCTTATAGGTTCTTTTCTAAAATTTTTGGGTCTTTTTCGGAGTGGGGGACTTCTTTTTTTGGTGGCCTTGCCGGAGATGTGGCATGGAGGGCTTTCCCTTACATTTCTGCTTTTGCAATTACTTTGTTTTTTTTAGGGCTTCCGATTGTAATTCTTTTTTCCCTTATACCCGGAGGGCGAATGGTGATTTTAAATTACTTGAGGGGTCTAGTATGGGTTTTTTCCTGGCTTCCTTTTACCGTTGCGGCGAATGGTCTTATAAACAGCTTTACACGTATTAATACGGTAAATCATCTTATGGCGGGAATGACACAAGGAGTAGTTGACCTGGGGACTCTGCAACGGCTCTCCGTAACAAGCTCTATTGCACAGGGATTAGGGTCTCTTTTTGTTATTATTATTCCATTCCTTTCTTACGCAATAATAGCACGTGGAAGTTTTGGAGGAATGGCTCAAGGCATAAGTACAGCAACAGGTGCTATGGTTGCTTCTGGAGCTCAAGTGACAAATGCAGCAGTGGGAACTGCATCAAACACCTTAAGTTCATTGGCAAAGAAGAAAGGGAAATAAAGACAAATGTATTATTTTACTATCTTTCTCTTTTTAAGCCCCCGTTGCGGGCATTGTCGTGATATGAGTTTTACAGCAGACTCGTTATACCTTTACGATTCTCTCGATATCCAGGCAGTTGTTGACAGTCAATATATAGACGATATCAAATCCTGGGGGGTTCATTTTCCCGTAATAAAGAACATTAATATGAAGGAGGAATGGAATATAGAGGTTTATCCACAGATGATTGTTTACTTCTCTAAAACTACTAATGCTTACGTTGTAGCAGAAGGAGCAACCGGCTCAAAAGAAGTCAAGAATAATATTGCGAAAGCTGTTTATTTAGAAAAACTCTTTAGACAATCTCAGAAAAGAAAATAGGGAAAAATGATTTTTTTGTTGATCGGTCTTTATTCATCTATAAGCGATATAATACCAGATACTTTACTTTTGAAAAGTATCATTATATTTGAGTCAGGGGAAAACCCCAAAGCGATAAACAGAAACAAAAACGGAACAACAGATTACGGATTAGGACAGATAAATACAATTTGGGTAAAAGGATTAGAGTTAGATACGGCAAAACTAATTAGCGAGCCTCTATACAACTTAAAGTGGAGCGCATATATACTCCGACATTGTCTGGATGAGTACGGATGGACATGGGAAGGGCTTGCTCATTACCACAATTCAAAAGCTATATACGGGTTAAAATATATGTTAAGAGTGCAGGAGGTGTATAATAGACTTCTATCAAATTCTAAAAATAATAGGCTTAACTTTAATGGGGACAGGATTCTTTTTGTTTATCCTGGACAAAATAAACAGGATGAAAAATCAAGTAGCATTCGAATTATTTCTAACAATAACAGGTAGCCTGTTGGTTGGATTGGGGTTTATACTAAAATTAGCCTCTTGACAATCCTTGTATATTGTATTATGATATTAGAAAGGAGGAAAAGGTGAAAAAGTTATTTGCGATTTTGTTTTTGATAGGATTTTTGTTGGTTTCATGTTCGGGGGACACAACTGGTCCGGATGAGCCAGGGTGGGAGGACGAGTTTACACAAGATTTTCATCTTTTGCTTTGGTATGAGGATTCTCTTTCGGCCGAAAATGATTCTCTTTGGAATTCTCTCCCTGATACGCTTGCGAAAGTTGATAGTGCTATAGCTTTTTTGAATGAGAGCGAAACAGATACAGTAGATTTCACTCAGGTTGTTGGGAAAGATAAGCTGATACTGAAAGAAGACTTTGGGAAAAGCATTTACCTCGATGTGAAGGAGCCAGGCAATACAATCTTTTCGATTAATTATCCGGAGGATGTTTCTTGGACTTTTTCGATGTATGGGCACAAAGATTTTTTAATAAATATATATATTAGTATTTTTGATACTACATATATTTTTAGCAGGGGGCACATTGAAGGATATTTTTATTATTATCCTGGAATTACAGATACTACGTTAGCTAATGGGATTCTTACTAGAGTACATACCAGAATACCCGGATCCGATACGATATTAATTAACACCCACGATATAGGGCATGTATATTTTGAAAAGTAAAAATGTAAGGAGTGATTGTAATGAAAATTACAAAAGGAATTGTAAGTATTTTAAATTTTGGTTTAAAAATAATCGGAGGTTTATTTAAAGGGTTATTGTTTATTGGTGTCATAACTGGTCTAAACGGGTTTTTTGGACCAAAAGAGTAAAAAGGAGCGATCATGAAAACTATATTAAGTCTTATGTTATTTTTGCTGGTGTTTTTTGGTTGTGTCTCTAAACGAGTTCAGATTTGCTGCAATCCCGTTCCTTTCAACACCTATAAAAGCATATACGTTTTAGACACGGAAGTAAACGACTCTTTAAACGTTAAATGGGAAATACAAAAAGCTTTCATGGAGAAAGGCTTTAATATCCTTTCTAAAGAAGCAGAGAAAGATGAGGCGGAGTACTTTCTTAATTTTTTATACGTCCCGATGATAGGCAAATATTGGACAAAAGGAGCGTATGATAGATACGAATATTATCCTACCTTCGAATCTTTTGAAGCAGAGCTCTTTAATGCGAAAACAAGTCAAATAGTTGCCACAATAAACTATTTTCAGAAAGGAGGAGATAACGAATCAATATGGGTTATTCTACGTAAATTTACAAGTCGTTTGTACAAACAATACAACGTTCTTTATCTCCGGGAAAATTAAAAAATGGCAGTTTTTAGAGAATACGCAAAAGATTATTTGAAATCCGGAGTATCTGTAATTCCGTTGCAACCTAAAGGGAAAACTCCTTTATTAAAATGGACGGAATTTCAAAAAAGAAAGCCCACTTTAAAAGAAATTATATCCTGGTGGGATAAAACTCCTGATGCAAACATTGGAATTATAACCGGGAGAATTAATCGTTTACTTGTTATCGATATCGATAAGAAAGAAGGTTGGGATTTTGTTAAGAGTAAAGGGTACGAAGCCGAGTTGTGTCCTATTGTCAAAACCGGAGGTGGGGGAGTGCACCTGTATTATAGATACCCGGAGGGAGAAATTACGGTAGGAGCAAGAATAGGGGAAGAAACGCACGGGATAGACTATAGGGGAGAGGGTGGTTACGTAGTCGCCCCACCCAGTCAGCATGAAAACGGTAATTATTATAAATGGAACAAATATATTCCTGATTTCTCGATATTTCTAAATCTTCCGGAACCGCCAGAGTGGATCATAAAGGAAATAAGAAAAAAGCGTGGCAACGAAGAGGAGCAAAATTTAAAAGGAATCCTAACAGGCGTCAAAGAAGGAAGTCGTAATAACGCCGCCGCAAGAGTGATAGGCTTACTATTGGGGAAGTTCCCGGAAAGGGATTGGGCAATATGCTGGGAGCTTATAAAAGGCTGGAATCAAAATAACTGTCCACCGTTACCTGAAGAAGAATTAAAACTTGTTTTTAAATCAATATCTTTCCTGGAAAGAAATAATAGGGGAAATCGATATCGCAAACCAATAAACAAAGGAGGAGTAAATGGAAAAGGAAATTAAGAGAGAAACGGATAAAGCTGTATTAGTTGAGAACGACAAAAAGAAAGACGTATGGTTGCCTAAGAGCAAAATTAAAATTGAAGAAGGGAAAGTTGTCGAGATAGCCGACTGGTTGAAAGAAAAACACGATATCTCTT
>CAZGHN010000016.1:8828-45360 GCA_964525555.1 uncultured bacterium | reverse complement strand
TGATACCGCTGTTATAAGTACTTGTCCACACCGTTCCTTCATTATCCGTGTAAATCGCAGTGATCGCATCGTCTGAAATACTAAAAACATCATTGGCAGTATGCCTGTAATGTTGAAAAATAAGATTTTCTTCATCTAAATCGTTCAGGTTAAGAATGTTCAAGCCACCACTTTCTGTACCTATCCATAAATTTTTATTATTATCTATCCGCAGTGCTGAAATTGCATTTTCACTTATACTATTTGTATTACGGAGTTTATGAATATAATTCTTTGTTACAGGTTTTGAAAGGCCATTATCTTTGAATATTATACAAAATAATCCTTGGCTTTTGGTGCCACACCATATCCTGTTGTTAGCATCAATTATTATTGAACGTATATTAATATTTGTATAAATAGGAATAAGCTTATATTCAGTTGTATCAAAATAAAATAGACCTTGATTAGTGCCAATTAATAATTCATTATTATACTGCACTATCCCGTTTTTTATAAATCTAAATGAAAAATTTTCGTTTAAATTATTCAGGGTTATCAATGAATCATTTAGGTGATCGTATAATATTAGGTTATTCACAGCTGCTAAAATAAACTTACAATTATCAAGTTCAAATATATCATTTACAAAAAAGTAATCGAATGTGGTATCTAAAGTGGTAATGGGAATAATGATGTCCGATTCACGATTGTAAATATTAAGACCATCATGAGTTCCAATCCACAAGTTACGGTTTTTATCTTCATAAATAAAATTTATAGAATTGTTGCTTATACTGTTTTTGTTTTCAGGATTATTTTCATAGATTGTAAAATTGGAGCCATCATATTTATTTAATCCGCTATTGCCTGTACCAAACCACATGTATCCATAACTATCTTTGTATATGCATCTAATCCAGCTCTGCGAAAGACCATCCTCAACTGTCAGATGTCTGAATTTTATCACAGGATGTTTCGCGCATGCATCGACGTACTGAACTAATAAAACTATAAATAAGATCCTTTTAAGCATAATTCACCTGTTGTTCTGGCAGGGTCAAATATAATGTAGTAGCTTTGCCGATTGTGAACTCAACCCATATTTTCCCTTTGAATTTGTCAAAAATTTATCTTTAATCATATCTAGTTTATGAAATTTAATAGAATAAAAACGAAACGCAAGGTTGTATATTTTCTCACTCATAAATTTTAGTTTTTGTTTTTTGTTTAGTTTACGTCGAGAAATATCTTATAAGTGGCAACATGTATGTTTAGAGGTTCACGGTTTCGGATTTAGTGTTTATTCAAGATTAGTAGACAGTAGTTGGCCAAGCGAGGGATAATAATTTTGAATTATGAATGTAAATTAAAAACAAGAATTATAAAAAGCAAGGATTAAGAAAAAACACACTGAGAACACAGAGAAAAACGAAAAGAGGAAATAGCCACGGATGAACACGCAAAAAAGCGGATTAAAAACAATATTTTGTTGTTTTAATAAAAAAAAGATATGGGAGTGGAAGGGTATCAGTGTCAATCAGTGTAAATCTGTGGCTAATTATTATTTTTTTCTTCGTGTCTTTGTGTCTTAGTGGCACAGTTGGGATAGGTGGTGTGCTTGACAATAAAAAAAAGTATATTAAAATTTGATTAAATGAACAGAAGGAATTTTCTAAAGAGCCTGATGGCTTTTCCCCTGACTGCTTTAGCAAGAACATCATCCAGGGGCTATTATGTCGAGCCTAAAATAGCTTCGTACTGGATAAAAAAGGAAGGGAATACGGTGCAATGTCAGAACTGTCCTCACGAGTGTATTCTGGCAGATGGACAGAGAGGGTTTTGCCGGGTGCGTGAGAATAGGGAAGGGGAACTTTACACTCTGGCTTATGGCAATCCATGTGCAGTACATGTAGATCCTATAGAAAAGAAGCCTCTTTATCATTTTTTTCCCGGAACTAACGCTTATTCTATTGCTACAGCAGGATGTAACATGCGATGTAAACATTGTCAGAATTATAGCATATCCCAGGCAGCTCCGGAGGAAACCGAGAATAGAAAACTTCCTCCAGAAAGCTTACTTAAGGAAGTTCTTACTTATAAAAAACAATATAATATTAGTTCAATAGCCTATACATATACTGAACCTTCTGTTTTTATAGAATATATGCTTGATTCAGCTAAAATTGCTAAGAAAAAAAAGATTAAGAATGTATATCATTCCAACGGATATTTAAACAAAAAACCACTTCTTGAGCTGATTCCTTTTCTTGACGGCGCAAACGTTGATCTTAAATTTTTTAAAGAAGACGCATACAGAAAAGTATCTTCCGGTGGTCTCGGTCCCGTGCTTGATACTTTAAAACGACTTAAAGAAGGAGGTGTCTGGTTAGAAATAACTTATCTTGTAATTCCGACTATAAATGATGGCAAGAAAGAAATAAAGGAGATGGTAAATTGGGTTTTTAATAATTTGGGGCCCGATGTACCGATACATTTCTCCAGGTTTTTTCCTACATATAAACTTGAGAATTTACCTCGAACTTCACTTGAAGTTTTAACAAAAGCTAGAGAAATTGCACTTGACGCAGGTGTCAGGTACTCTTATGTTGGGAATGTTCCGCTAGGACACGCCGGTGAAAATACTTATTGTCCAAAGTGTTCAAGTTTGTTGATAAAGAGAAGAGGTTATTACATCCTTGAAAACAATATCAAAAAAGATAGTTGTCCTAAATGTGGCGAAAAGATTGCGGGTGTTTGGGCATGAATATATTAGATATTAAGTCTCTTGTCAAGATATATCGTTCTCCCTTTCTGATGAAAAAATCTATAGGCGTAAACGGACTCGATATGGAGATCGAAAAGGGGGAAATTTACGGATTGCTTGGACCTAATGGAGCCGGTAAAACGACCACACTTAAAATAATAACCGGATTACTCCATCCAACTTCAGGTGAAGTGAAATTGTTTGGAGAGATGGATATTTTGAAAGCAAGAAAAAGGCTTGGTTTTTTACCTGAAAATCCTTCTTTCTATCCGCACCTAACAGGTCGTGAATTGCTCATGTTTTATGCAAAGCTATATGATGTAGTTCTTTCCGGAAAAGAAATAGAACGTAATTTAAACATGGTTGGATTAGAGAAAAGCATCAATAAAAGAATTGGTACATATTCAAAGGGTATGATACAAAGAATAGGATTTGTTCAATCGTTTATAGGTAATCCTGATTTTGTTATTTTAGATGAACCCCTTTCGGGACTGGACCCTTTGGGAAGAAGAGAGATCAAAGATTTGATTGTTCAAATCAATAAAGAAGGTAAGACCGTTCTTTTCTCATCTCATATTTTATCAGATGTAGAAGCAATGTGCAGTAGGGTTGGTATAATAACGGATGGTAGGATGAAGCAAATTGGTTCTATAAGTGATATTTTAGAGAGAGATGTAAGATATGTAGAAATTGAATTTGAAGGTATTGATGAGGTAGAGATTTTTAGAAAATACGGTGAATTAAGGATTGAGGGGGATGTTGCTTTGTTGCGGATTAAAAGCGAAAAAACAAAAGAGAAGGTAGTTGAAGAAATAATCAAAAAGAAAGGTAAAATAATTTCGATTATTCCGATTAAAAGTACTCTTGAAGAGCATTTTATAAAGGCGATAAATGCGTAAAATTTTAGTAATAGCGGAGAACACTTTTAAAGAAGCGATAAGAGACAAAGTTCTTATATCAATAATAACAATTGGGTTTTTGTTGATAGCTGCATCCAAAATCTTTGTACCTATTTCAATAGGCGAAGAGTCAAAGGTAATAAATGATTTCGGTATAAGCTTGGTGGAAATATTTGGAGTTTTAATAATCGTTTTTATCGGCACAAGAATATTCCACCAGGAAATTGAGAGAAAAACCATATTTTCTGTAATGTCTAAACCGGTAAGTACTCTCGAATTTGTAGCGGGAAAGTTTTTAGGATTATATTATCTCATTATAGTTGTCCAGGTTTTATTGATTGTCATCTTTTTAGTATTTTCAAAATTTTATTTAAAAACAGTAGATATATATTTACTCAATGTACTTTATTTCTTCCTTTTAGAGTTTTTGCTGCTTGATGCTCTTGCTATATTTCTTTCATGTTTTATGACTCCCTTGACTTCAGGAGTTGTCGCTTTGCTTCTTTTCTTTATAGCTCACTTAACCTTTTACCTTAAAGATCTTATAATTAATATTCCGACTCTATCGGGATTACTGAATTTCTTATATTATGTTTTACCAAATTTTTCTGTGTTTAATATAAAAGCAACAGTTATTTATCATTTACCCATTACGATTTATTCTTATCTTTTAGCTTTTTCATATTCTCTTTTATATTCTTTGATTTTGATAATTTTTTCGTCCTTTTTGTATTCGAAAAAAGAGTTCCTATGAAAAGACTATTGCTTGCTTTAGTTTTAATCATTGTTCTTGCTATAATTGAGGCAAAAGGATTTAAGTGGATCCCAAAACAGGAGAGAGAAGAGCTATTGTATTTTCCATCCAACAAGTTTGTAAAAGCAACAACTGGAGGGTACGATCTTATTCTTGCAGATTTTTTATGGATTGAGAGTGGAGCATATTTTGGAAAACATAGGTTGACTGATGAAAGCTATCCTTATTTATATCATATGTTTGATATTGTTACGGATCTTGATCCGAAATTTATACCTTCTTATACCCTAGGAACCCTATTGCTTGCAAGTGATGCCGGTGAAATTAATTTGGCTATAAAGTTTCTTGATAAAGGAATGGTAGATAATCCCGAGCTCTGGCAGATTCCTTTTACTAAGGGATTTATTTATTATATATATGATAAAAATCTATCTGAAGCTTCGAAATGGTTTCTTATAGCTTCTTATAAGAAAAATTCTCCCGAAATAGCACAAAAATTTGCAACTTGGACTCTTAGTCGTGGTAAAGGTGTTGAACTAACTTTAAGATTATATTTAAGACTATATCATAACTCTTCGAGTGCAATATTCAGAGAAAAAGCTATAAAAGGCATTTTACAATTGCTGTTGGAGCAATATAGGCAGTTCTATAAAGATGAAGGTTATTATGCTCGTTCTCTTCACGTTTTAGAAGAGTTTGGTTATTTGCCTTTTGTACCGAAGATTCAGGGAGGCGAATTCAAAATAGATGATGGGAAAATCTTCTTCCAACAACTTCAATAAGCCGTATAGTAATATTGCTAAATATTACGATACCTTGATGAGAGATATTAGTTATGATAAATGGGTAGAATATATAATGGATACTATTGATTTATACAATATTAAAACAACACCTTTACTTGATGTAACATGTGGTACGGGAAATTCGATAATACCGTTCTTAAAAAGAAAAAAGAAACCTCTTTTAGGAGTAGATAATTCTCTTGAAATGTTGAAGGTTGCGAAAGAAAAAGCTCCAAATTTGGCTCTGGTTCAAGCAAATGCAATGAAACTGCCCTTTTTAAGCCAGTTTAACCTTGTGGTTTCTATGTTTGATTCTTTAAATTATATTTTGAAATTAGAAGAACTTATTGAAGCGTTTGGGTCAATTAAAGAAGCGCTTAAACCTGGTGGACATTTTTTGTTTGATTTGAATACTCCATATGGATTAAAATTCGTTGCCGGAAGAGATGTCAGGGAAGAGAACAAAAATCTTTTGAGTGTTTGGAGAAATGTATATAAGAAAGACAGTAAAATTTTAACGCTTCATTTAACACTTTTTGTAAAAAAAGATGCAAACTGGGAGCGGATTGACGAAATTCATGAAGAGAAAGGTTATGGTGAAGAAGAAATAAGGTATGGTTTAAAAACTTTAGATTTTGAAGTTATAGATGCATTCAAATGTTTTGAGCATTCAAGAGTGGATAGATATACCAAAAGAATTTTATATATCGCCAAGAAGAATAAAGAAGGGGCAGATTAACTGCCCCTTTTTTATTCTTCTTATCAGTCAGAGATTACATTGGAGGCATTCCTCCGGGAGGCATTCCAGGAGGAGTTTCTTTTTCTTCTTTCTTTTCGGCAATTAAAGTCTCAGTAGTTGTAAGAAGAGATGCTACCGAAACAGCATTCTGTAATGCGGTTCTGGCAACTTTGGTTGGGTCTACAATTCCCGATTTCATCAGATCTTCAGTTTCGAGTGTCTCGGCATTAAAGCCAATGTTTACATCTTTTTTGTTTAAAACATGTTCTACTATAACCGCGCCTTCTTCTCCTGCGTTTGTGGCAATCCATCTTAGAGGTTCAGTTAAGACTTTTGATATTATTTCAGCTCCGAGCTTTTCGTCTCCTTCGAGGGTAGAAGCGAATTTTTTTATAGCAGGTTTTGTACGTAGTAAGCCAACACCTCCGCCGGGGATTATTCCTTCTTCTCGAGCTGCTCTTGTAGCATGAAGAGCATCTTCGACTCTAGCCTTTTTTTCTTTCATTTCGACTTCGGTTGCTGCTCCTACTTTAATAACTGCTACGCCACCGGCAAGCTTTGCCAATCTTTCTTGAAGTTTTTCTTTATCATAATCTGAAGTTGTGGCATCCATCTCTGTTTTAATTTGTTGAATTCTACCTTTTATCTTGTCACTCTTACCTTTGCCGCCAATAATGGTAGTGTTATCCTTATCGATCTTTACTCTATCGCATTTTCCGAGATCCGCTATTTGGACTGCGTCCAGTTTTACTCCAACTTCTTCGGAAATGAATTGTCCGTCGGTTAAAATCGCGATATCTTTTAACATCTCTTTTCTTCGATCTCCGTATCCTGGAGCTTTTACTGAGGCTACATTCAAAGTACCTCTTAGTTTATTAACCACAAGAGTGGCTAGGGCTTCACCTTCGACACTTTCTGCAATTATGAGTAGTGGTGCCCCCTGCTGTGAGATTTTCTCTAAGAGAGGCAATAACGGTTTCATCGCGGAAAGTTTTCCGTCATGTATTAATATGTACGCATCATCCAACTCGACTGACATATCATCTTGGTTTGTTATAAAATAAGGAGAGATATATCCGCGATCAAATTGCATACCTTCTACAACTTCTAATTCTGTCTTAAGCCCTTTTCCTTCTTCGGCTGTAATAACGCCGTCTTTTCCTGCTTTTTCCATAGCATCCGCAATTATCTGACCTATTTCTTTATCATTGTTTGCGGAAATCGTAGCTACTTGTTCGATTTCTTCTCTTCCTTTAACATCCTGAGAAAGTTTTTTTAATTCTTCGACAACTTTATCAACAGCCAGAAGCATTCCTCTCTTTAAAGCCATAGGATTCGCGCCGGCTGCAACATTTTTCATTCCTTCCATTAAAATTGCTTCGGCAAGGACGGTTGCAGTAGTTGTTCCGTCTCCAGCAACATCACTCGTCTTAGAAGCGACTTCTCTTACCATTTGCGCACCCATATTTTCAAAAGGATTTTCCAGTTCGATTTCTTTAGCTACTGTAACTCCATCTTTTGTTACAGTGGGTGCTCCCCAACTTTTCTCCAGAGCAACATTCCTGCCCTTTGGACCAAGGGTTACTCTTACTGCTTTAGCGAGTTTGTTTACCCCTGCTCTTAAGGCATTGCTTGCTTCTTGAGAATATATAATTTCTTTTGCTGCCATCTTATTACCTCCTTTTAACCTATTTTCGCAAGAATATCGTCTTCGGCAAGGATTAGATATTCTTCTCCTTCATATTCTATTTCGGTTCCGCCATATTTTCCAAAGAGAATTTTATCTCCCTTTTTAACCTGGAGAGGATCATCATCTTTACCAACTTTTGCTACGTTTTTAACGATGCCCTGCTGGGGTTTTTCTTTTGCGGTATCGGGTACAATAATACCGCCCTTTTTTGTTTCTTCTTCATCAATCCTTTGCACTAAAACACGTCTACCTACTGGTTCAATCATACTTACCTCCTTTTTGTTGTTGTGTTCTTTTATTTCTTTAAATTAAAACTTTATCAGTGTTAGCTAAAGCGCCAAACTTTCATTAATAATAATACAACGATTATCAGATTTGTCAAGGGCATGAAATTTATGTTTGTTTGTAAAAATTATGATAGAATTTTGATGTAAAATTAGCCACAAAGACACTAAGGCGCAAAGATGTATTTAGAAGGTTTAAAAAATAAAGTTGTAGGGTGGTGTGGCTTTGTGTCTTGGCGCCTTCGTGGCAAAATTTCCCCTTGACAAAAGTGGAAGAATCGCTATCTATTCTTATGGGTTTTGTATTCCTGCTCTTGTAGCATTTAATTTACTATTGAATTAAATCCCCCTTAAAATATAGAAATAAAAGGAGTTGTTATGAATGAGATAGCAAAAGAAATGAACGATATTTTGAAGAAAAAAGCGCCGGCACTTTTTTCGCTTTTAAGCGATTTCGGAAAGAATATTTATATGCCAAAAGGTATAATCTCTCAGAGTGCGGAGGCAAAACTCCATGCCTATGAATGTAATGCAACAATTGGTATAGCAAAAGAGAACGGAGAGCCAATGTATCTTAAGGCGGTTAATAAGTTTTTTAATTATTTGACCCCCTCTGAGATTTTCCCTTATGCGACTCCTTTTGGTCTTCCAGAACTTAGGAAACTTTGGAAGGAAAAGATATTAAAAGAAAACAAACTTGAGAATAAAAATATTAGCCTTCCAATTGTAACCCATGCATTGACTAACGGTTTGATGTTGGTTGGGGATCTTTTCGTAAACGCGGGAGACGATATATATATACCTGATAAATTGTGGGGTAATTATAAGTTAATTTATCAGGTCAGATATAAAGCCAATATGATAAATTATGACTTCTTCGATAACTCTCTTAAGGGGTTTAACCTTGATGCTTTAAAGGAAGCGCTTAATAATTCCAAAAAAGAAAAAATAGTTCTACTTTTTAATTTCCCTAATAATCCGACCGGATATACTCCGAGAGAGGAAGAAGCTCACGCAATAACAGAGATTGTGCTCGACTTTGCTAATAGAGGAAAGAAAATTCTTGTTGTGGCTGATGACGCATACTTTGGACTTTCTTTCGAAGATAATCTACTTGAAGGTTCTATTTTTTCTAAGTTTGCAGGAGTCCATCCTAACATCTTAGCTGTTAAACTTGATGGCTTTACAAAAGAACTCTTCGTATGGGGATTTAGAATTGGATTTATAACTTTTGCCGATTATCCACAAAATAAAAATGTGTATGAAATCATGGAAAAGAAAACCGCTGCCGCAATAAGATGTTCGATTTCGAACTGTTCCCACCCTGCTCAGTCTATATGTTTAAAGTTGCTAAGTGAAGATGGTTTCAAAAAAGAGAAAGAGGAAAAATTTAAAGAATTAAAGAGGCGAGCTGAAAAAGTAAAAGAGATAGTTTACAATGAAAAGTTCAAAAAACTATGGGATGTGTATCCTTTCAACTCAGGGTATTTTATGTGTTTAAGATTAAAAGGTGTAGATAGCAATAAAGTCCGGGAACATGCGCTTAAAGAGTACGGAATAGGAACAATTTCTATAGGTCCCCAGGATTTGCGAATTGCTTTTTCTTCTGTTAGAATTGAAAAACTTGAAAAACTTTTTGATTGTTTAGCTCTGGCAATAAAAGAACTTAAGGCTTGAATTTAAGAGAGTTTAGTATGCAAAAGGTTTATATTTGTTTGACCCCATCAGATATTCGGCAAATATAAAATTCTCCTTTTATTCCCGTATTCTCTTTGTACTCTTGGTTTACTTTTCTTATTATTTCAGTTTTATCTTTATCTTTTACCATTGCAATTACGCATCCGCCGAATCCAGCCCCTGTCATTCTTGCCCCATAAGTACTGCTTGATCTCAGAAATGCATCGACCATGATATCCAGTTCTTTGCAGCTCACTTCATATAATTCTCTGAGGGAATTGTGTGATTTTATAAGTAAATTTCCAAGTTCCTCTAAATTACCCTGTTCCAATTCATAAGCTGCATCTTTAACTCTTTTGTTCTCAGATATAACGTGTTCGCACCTTCTTGCGATAATAGGTGGAAGCTTGTATCTGTGTTTGTCGAATTCTTGTTTGTTAATATCGCTCAAGTTGAAAATGTTTTGTCTGCGAATATGTTTTTTTAGTATATTTAGACCCTCTTCACACTCTTTAACTCGTTTATTATAAGCGGTTTCTGCAAGCTCTCTTTTGATTTTAGTATTGCCGATGATTATTGCTGCGTCTTTTACTTTATGAAATGGGATTAATCTATGTTCTAATGTTTCACAATTTAAAAGTATAGCGTAATTTGCTTTGCCGAAGGTAATTACAAACTGGTCCAATATTCCGCTTTTAACGCCGATAAAGTCATTTTCGGCTTCCCTGCAAAGGATTGGAATCTGTTCTTCTTCAATCTGCTGCCCCGAGATTTTTAAGAGCGTCTTCATTGTTAGAATTTCTATTGCTGCGGAAGAAGAAAGCCCGCTTGCGATAGGAATATTCCCATCAAAGATCATATTTGCGCCATTCAATTTTATACCTTTTTTTTCTAATATCCAGGCGACGCTTAGAGGATAATTTGCCCATTCTCTTTTTTGCTCATATTTTAGGCCATCGAGGGATATTGCGACTTTCTTCGAAAAATTCTGTGATTTAAGATAGATTCTTCTGTCCTTTCTTGCATTAGCCGCGGCAAGTATGCTAAGGTTTATTGTAATGGGCAAAACATACCCGCCATTATAGTCGGTATGTTCTCCTATAATATTAATTCTTCCGGGAGCATTAAAAACATGTATTCCTTTTGTCTCTGCAAATACTTTTTTGAATTCGCTTTTGAGGTTATTAGCTCTTGTTTGTAGAAATTTATCTTCCGCCATGTAGTTTTCTCATTATTTTTCTCAATTCTTTTGCTTTTTTTTCTGGAGAAGTCTGTTCTGTCTCTCGCTTGATACCATTACCCACATTTAAGTATGGGATTCCATCTTAATTCATACATCTATTTTCCTTCTTCTCATATTTTTATTTTAAAAAATACAACGCTTGCGTAAGATATAATAAAAACAATTATTGAATCAAAGGTATTTATAAATAACATAAATTGCTCCTCTTAAAAACATAATTGTGATTACCTTTAAAATTTCACTATTGATTTTTGCGTTCTAAAAGGTGCCGAATTTTGCTTATTATACGATAGAATTGTAAAAAATCAAGGCGAAAAGAATGTTATTGATAAGTTAACTAGCCTAAAGATTCAGCCTTTTTCTGCAATTCAATTAATTTTGTAGAAATCTTTCTTGAGATTTGTCTTCTTTCCAGGAACCCTATAACTTTGTCTTTTGGAGAAACGACCGGTAAATATTCGATATTGTACCGGTTTAAAATTTCCTGAACTTCGGTCATTGATAGATTGGAGGATGCTTTTGCGATAACCGGTTCCATTAAATCGTGTGCCAGAAGGAATGTGTCTAATCCGCTTGTCGTTAGCGAGTTTTTTATGTTATCGACAGTAATGACTCCCAGCAGTTTTTTTGTTTTATCCACGACCGGATAATACAGATTATCGGTTTCGCTGAAAATTTTAAGTATTTCTATTAACGACATATTTTCGTATATTAGAGGAATATGTTCGTCCATGATATCTTTTGCTTTACTTTCGCTTATTATGTCTTCTTCGGTAATGTTTAAACCTGTTTCACCGGCGGCGGTTATTGCTATACGCATAGCCAGAGGTCCAATGATTTGAACAACGAAAGTTGTGGTGGTTATAATTACGACTATTGAATCACCTATAATTCCCGGGAAACGTTCGGATGATAGTATAGACAAACCAATAGCCACTCCTGCCTGACTGAAGAGGCACCAGGGCAAGTATTTTTGTACTGTTATGGGAGCTTTTGATATTCTTGCGCCTAAATTAGCTCCAAGTCCTTTACCTGCAGTCCTACCAAGTAGATATACTATAGCAATAAGTATTATCGGTACAGTCAGGTTTTTCAGGTTTAACTGGGCTCCGAAGAAAGTAAAAAAAAGTATATAGGGAATCGGCATCACTTCGTTCGTTAATTCAAAAACTTCCTTACTTTTTCTCGGAATAAAATTTGTTATAAAGATTCCTGCAGTCATAGCCGCTAAAAGTATATCGGATTTAAGTAAATTCGAAATGCCAAGAATTAAGATTAGAATTCCGAGTGAAAAAGTTATTATCCCGTATTCGTCACTAATTTTCTTCACAATCAAAGATAAAAGAAATCCTCCGAGGATTCCTATTCCAACGGCACTGCCAATATCGTATAAGATATGGAAAACCATTGATGATATCGCCTGTGTTCTTGTGCCTATAATTGCAAAAGTAATGCTTGAGGCTACGGCAAATAAAACAAGTCCCAATCCGTCATCCAATCCTACTATTCCTAAAATGGTTGTGGTCAAAGGCCCTCGAGTTTTGTACTCCCAGAGAACATCGGTTGTTGCTGCCGGAGCCGTTGCCGCTGCAATTGACCCTAATAATAAACCCAGAGCCCAAATAAAGCGAGAATCGTCGAAAAACAAATTACCTATTAAAACCACAAAAAGAGTAACAAGAATAAAAGCAAGAAGTCCCTCAGAAAGCAATATATTGATAAATTGTTTTCCATATTTTTTAAAAATTGCTTTTTTTAACTCCCCTCCGATTAAAAAGCCTGTGACTCCCAGTACAAAAATATAAAAAAAAGAAAAAGAGGAAAGCATTTGTTTGTTTATGACCCCTAAAACAGAATCACCAAGCAAGAAACCGATTACAATAAAAGCTATAACCTGAGGTATCTTGAATTTTTTGAACAGGCGAGAGCCGACCGTACCCAACACCACAGTTATACCTATAAGTATTAAAATGTCCAGTTCTAATTTAATCGCCATTTTCTTTTCAGGAGCTTAGAATTTTAAAAATTTCTTTTTCGTTTTCGGCCTTGACTATTTTTTCTCTGATTTTTTTGTTTTTTAGTTTTGAGACCACAAGAGAAAGAAATTTAATGTATAGCTTATGTTCTTTTTCTCCGGCAACGATCATTACAACTATTTTTACAGGTATGCTGTCAATAGATTCATATTCTGCGATGCCATCTTTGTTAATTCCGACAGCAACAATTAAATCTTTTATGCCTTTAATTCTTATGTGCGGAACCCCTATGCCGAGACCGATTCCGGTACTCATTAGTTTTTCTCTATGCAGTATAGCGTATTTTATTTCCTTTTTGTTGTTTAGATTTTTATTCTTGCAAATAGCCTCTATAAGTTCAAGGAGAACATCCTTTTTCTTTTTGCCTTCAAGTAAGAAAATTAATTTTTCGTCAAGATACTCTTTTAGTTCCAACGCCCCTCTCCTTTGTCATAATAGTTGTTAAAACGTTATTTAATTGCTATAAATGCTCAAAGCCGCCAATATCAACCGTAAAACCTTTTTCTGTTTGGTTTATTTAAACTTTATTCCACAGACTATAAAGATAATGGAAACCCATTTTCTTCTTCGTGTCTTGCTGCCTTTGTGGCTTTTCTTTTAAAAAAAATGCGTCAGGGAGGCCTCGAACCCCCGACCCGCGGATTAAGAGTCCGCTGCTCTGCCAACTGAGCTACTGACGCATAATGGGGTGAATGAGGGGATTCGAACCCCCAACCCCTGGAGCCACAGTCCAGTGCTCTAACCACTTGAGCTACACTCACCACTTTATATATACGCCTGGAGGGACTCGAACCCCCAACCATCGGATTAGAAATCCGATGCTCTATCCAGTTGAGCTACAGGCGCTCTCGGGGTGAGTGGATTTGAACCACCGACCCCCTGCTCCCAAAGCAGGTGCGCTAACCAGGCTGCGCTACACCCCGCTATTATTTACAGAAATTTCTAATTTTGTCTTTGTTAACTTCTATATAATCTAACACTTTTTCAAGAGCTTTCTTTCTATGGCTAATGCTGTTTTTTTCTTCTTCACTCATCTGCGCGAAAGTTTTTTTATAGCCTTTTGGCAGGAAAATCGGGTCATATCCAAAACCGCTATTCCCAACCTCTTTTTCGGCAATTTCTCCGTCAACTTTCCCTTCAAAAAACTCGAACCATTCTTCATTTATAACTAAAGAAATTACTGTCTTGAAATATGCTTTTCTGTTATTTTTTTCTTTTAGTTCTAAAAGCAATTTTTCCCTGTTGCCTTTATCTCCACCGTTACCATATCTTGCAGAATATACACCGGGTTTTCCGTCAAGGGCTTCTACGAATAAGCCAGTGTCTTCTCCAATTGTACAAATATTGGTTTTTCGGAAATATGTAATTGCTTTTTTATAACTATTGTCGTGCAGGGTGAGTCCGTCTTCCAATATATCAAGACCAAATCCAATGTCAAGAGGACTTAATATTTCTATCGACCCTTTATTAATTTCTTTTATTTCTCTAACTTTACCCCAATTTTTAGAAGCGACCAGCAGCCTCATTCAACTATTATTTCTGATCCTGTTACAAAGGCATCTCTATATGGAGTCGTGCTTCTAAGTTGATTCTTATATTGTGCTGCCTGAAATTTATCGGTGAAGTTACCTACACGAACTTTGTAATACGGAGCTATATACTGAATGTATACGCTTCTGCCCAATAATCCACGCGCTCTATCTGCTGCACTGTTTGCCTGACTTTCGGCCTGGTAAGCGCCAATTTGCACTCTGTAGCCTTGGCTTGTTACGGGTTCACTAATAACAGGTGGCGTTTCTTCTTCCAGCTCTTCCAGGAATGAAGTGGAAGGTTCTTCCGTGTCGGTTTCTTCGAAGACAAAAGAAGAAGTATCGACCTCATCTGGTGAAATTTCCTCGAATATTGTTGCTCCCATAGGTTCTTCTTCTTTTACTGAGTGTTTTTTTACGCAGCCAGAAAGTAAAAAGATTACAAAAAGTGCTACAAGGTAATATTTCATAAGTACCTCCATTTATTATTTGTACTTGTTTGGAAGTTGTTCGACTATTTCCTTTAATTCCTGCGTGTCTGCTTTGGGTATAATTAATGTGGCATCCTTGGTTCTAACTACAACCATCTTAGATATATCTTTACCTACAATTATACCATTATCTGAATAAAATATATTATCATGGCAGTTTATTGCAATAACTTTTCCTTTTTTAACATTTCCTTTATCGTTTGGAGATTCAATACGTTCGAGAGAAGCCCAGGTTCCCACATCATCCCATTTAAATTTAGATTCAACAAAAACAACTTTTTCACTTCTTTCCAGGACTCCATAATCTATTGAAATTGGGACTCCTTTTTTATAAAAGGTTTTTATGTTCTCCTCGTTTGGGTTTTCTACAATAGCTTCTAAGTATTCCGAAATTTCTGAACGGAATTTCTTTATTTCGTCGATTATCGTCATGGCTTTCCAGAGAAAAATACCGCTATTCCAGAGAAAATTTTTACTTTTTAAATAATCATTTGCAGTCTTGATCTTGGGTTTTTCCGTAAACCTTTTTGCCTTCATGACCGAGTCTTCCAATTTCTGCCCTCGCTCTATATATCCGTATCCTGTCTCAGGTCTTGTTGGTACAATACCGTAAGTTACAAGATATTCTTTTTCTGCCCATTGTATTCCTTTTCCGATAGTTTCTATAAATTCTTTATCATCGGAAATCCAATGGTCTGAAGGAAGTGCAAGCATGATGGCATCTTTGTCTTCCTGCAGGAGTTTCGCTGCAGATAGCGCTATTGCATAAAGAGTATTCATTCCTTTTGGTTCAATCCATATGTTTTCGTGCAAAAATCCAAATTTCTGAATTTGCTTTTTTAATTTTGGAGTTGTTATAACTTTGATTCTATTTAAAGGTGTAAGGTGTTCTATTCTCTCTCTTGTTTGTTCTATGAGAGGTTTATCCCCGACTATGGGAAGAAATTGTTTTGGCCTGTTTTCTATTGAAGCGGGCCAGAATCTTGTACCTCTGCCTCCCGCCATTATTACCGTGTATATCATTCTTCTTTCTCTTCTATGACAGAAACTTCCTCAAGTTGAAAGCTAACTTTACCTACTTTAAGCTTACTTTCTATCTTAACGGGTACGTGTTGAGGATCAACCGTGACCCAGATTTTTATTGGCTCTTCCGATCCAAAGATTTTTTCTTCTTTAACCTGGGGACTCAGCATGAAAGTTCTAAATTTACCCATAGGTACTGTTGTCCATTGTAGCTCGGAGACCGGAACTATCATTTCTTGATTCTTACCTGAAGAATGAAATGGTACTTTCAAAGTGTCTCCCGGGAAAAAAGTTTGAGTGCGCATCCAGTATAAAGCCGCAAAAATATCTTTTGCTTCCGGTATTTTTTCTACTCTTCGGTCGTCTGTATAGAAAACTGAATCGTTAGTGAATGTTAGCGTAACTTCTTTACTGTATTTACCTTCATTAATATTTTTCGTAAAAGATATTGTGGAAAGTCTATTCGTATCTACAATCGATTTATAATAATCGTCTATTCTATAAACTATAGAAAATGCTTTTTCAGTTTTTTGGATGCATTCTATTATGTAAGTAGGTTCTCCTTCGATTTCCCCCTCTTTTATTTCCATATAAGAATGACCTGCTCTTAAAGGACCAAAATACGCACCATAGTTAAGGCGTTCGTTTAATGGATAAGAGAGATATATAGCTAGAATATAATATATAAGCATAACATTAAATTTACGTTTCGTCAGGTTTATAACCCAGACGATAAAAAGGATTTACTATACTGGAACAGACATTTCTAACATGGGAGGAGACTCTCTTAAGGTGTCGTACTAAAAGAGAATATATTATCCCTTCTTTACCTGTTAAACTGGTATCTTCTATTAATTCCTCCAAGAAATCCTGGCATTCATCGACGAGTTCTGAGAGTTTTTCCATTATTTCTTTGCCTGATGTTTCTTGTTGTTCTTTATAAATTTCTATAGTCTTTTTAAAATAGATTTGAACTTTTCCTTCCAGCTCTTTTATCCTTTCTATATATTTACCTTCTAATGGTTTGGGGTATTTATGAGAAACTTCGATTAAATTTTTAGAGTAATCTCCGAGTCTCTCTATATCGACTATGACTGTTACCAGGACCAGTGAAGGAGTGATATCCTGGCTTGGGTTAATTGAGAGGTGTTCAAGGATTTTTTTTCTGACGGCAATTTCCAGAGCGTTTAATTTTTTGTCTGTTGCATATATGTTTTCTTTTTCTTGTGCTTTTTCGATAACAATTTTCATAGAATACTGAAACATATTGTACGATATCTCAAGCATATCTGATACAATGTTTTCAGCTTCTTCAATTAACCCTGGACTTTTTAGAATTTCTGAAAACCATTTAAACATTTTACCTCCCAAATACAAATATTGCAATTACGGGCACCACTATAAATATAGTTATTATATAAATAAATGCAAGTAATCTTTTTTTTCCGCTCAGATTTCCCAGTTTCTTGGCGAGAGAAATCGGTATGATTCTTAAAGGATACCAGATAATAATACCGAATCCGTTAAAAATAGAATGGCAGAGTGCAATTGTTATTGCATTAACGTTTCCCGTTACAAGTGCAGCCAGGATTGCGGTTACCGTTGTTCCTAAGTTTGCCCCAAGAGTATAAGGAAATATTTTTTCTATTGTAGTAAGCTGAGTCCCGACGAGTGAAACGACTAAGGATGTGGTTATTGAACTGGATTGTACGAAAGCCGTTAACCCCAATCCAAGAAGTCCGGCTGTTAACGCATTTTTAAAAAGGTAATGGTCTATAAGGGCTTCAAATTTTTCGGCGGAAGCATTCCTGAGTATTTTTACGAAGACGGTTATGGCGGAAATAACAAGAATTAAAGCTGAAAAGGCTAAAATTATATAGTGTTTGTGAAATAAATAAAGTATTTTTCCAGCAACGGGATCGATTATAAAATCCAAGGGTGAATTAAAGGTCAAACCTTCTTTACCCAGTAAAAATCTTGTGAGAATTAGTGAGAGATGCTCGATGGGATGAAACAACATTTCAAGAGGCAGTAAAACCGTTACAGATAGCATGTTAAAAATATCGTGAACGATCGCTGCGGGAAGAGCTTTTGAAAACTCTTTTTCAACTGAGAAGTGTCCAAAGGAAGCGATTAAGCATGTAATGGTCGTTCCTATATTTGCGCCCATGATTATTGGGATGGCATGTGATACGGTCAGAGTGCCGGAAGCCACGAAACCAACTGTTATAGAAGTGGTAACTGAGCTGGATTGTATTATTGCCGTTGAAAGCATTCCGATAAATAATGCAGTAAAAGGATTTGAAGTGGTGCTTATCAGCGCTTCAGCAAATCCTCTTCCGAACCCCTTAAGGGAACAACTTAAGAGTTCTATACCGAGTAAGAAAAGATAGAGGAAGAGAATACAAAGCGAGATGTCCGACAAAACTTTTACTCGCGACTTGCGTTTATGGAAATGCAATCTTCCTGGCTCCTAAGGGAATATTATACTCCCCGGGCAGGACTCGAACCTGCAACATCCTGATTAACAGTCAGGCGCTCTTCCTTTGAGCTACCGAGGAATGATGATAACATAATGCGAAGAGTAATTTTGTCAACCTGTCCGAACAATGTCCTCTATTTCGTCTAAATTTTCAAATTCGTCTGCGGCTCTAATTATTTCTATAGCTGTTGGACCTCTTCCCGGACCTATAAGAAGAATTTTCTTTCCATGTCTGCTGAGATAATGAATTAAGGGTTCAAAATCGCTGTCGCCAGTCACAATAACGATTTCATCAACGTATTCTGACATGCAGACGATTTCCAAAGCCATTTCTACATCCATATTGGCTTTTATTGTTCCATCCGGCCTATCCTTAGCCATTTTACTTAGTACTCTGTAGCCGGAAAGAGATATCGCGTCGATTAACTTTAGTCTATTTTCATCCATATCTCTTAGAGGGATTAGGGCGGTCAATTTAATGACTTCAGCATTTTCCTGTTTATATTTTTTTTCGAGGTATTCCTTTAATTTGTCATATCTGATTTCAGCGCCCTGTTTTTCAAAAACCTGCTGTATGTTTTGTACATCAATAAATACTGCAACTTTTTTCATAATTCCTCCTTTGTTGCATAACAATTCTAGTAATTATTTTACATAAAATTGTTTTTAAAACTTTTTTGTTTTGTTTCGAATCTTCTACGCAGGTTCCCATGATTGTTCTAAAAGGATAAAATCGGTTGAATATTCAGAATGTTTTACCCGCGATAAATTTTCTTAAATTTACAATGATATAAACAATTCTTATTTGTCAAGGTGGAGATTTTATATAAAATGTTATGTGCCTGTCTGTCAAAATTTTACAAAAAATTTATCTTTTCGTGTAATTTGTTGTTAGAGATAGCTATTAGCTTGAAAAACAAATAAGAACTTTGTGCTCTTTGTGTTTTAACTCTTTATGACTTTGGACTTTGGACGTTTGACTTTGGACTAAAAAAATCTTTTGATTTTTTTAGCGCTTCTCCTGCGAGGTAAAAGGAGCCGGTTATAACGACTATATCTGAACGTAAGGAATCCTTGATTGCTTTTTTAATGTCTTTTTCGATTACACCTGTTGTATCAGCCATTTCTATATTTGTTTTCTTTATGGCTTCTTTTATTTTTCTGAGTGGCATTTTTCTCGGGAACCGTATTTCCGTGGGATAAATTTTTTTGACTATAGGTTTTATTTCTTTAAGCATGCCTTTCAAATCTTTACCGGATAGGCAGGAGAAAACGAGCAGAACTTTTCTGTTATAAATTTTTAGGATAGTTTTGCTAAAAGCTTTAATCGAGGCGATATTATGAGCCCCGTCAACAATAATATGCGGATTTTTTGATACGATCTGGAAACGTCCTGGTATTTTTAAATTCAGGAGAGCCTCGTTGATTTTTTTATTACTTAAATCAATCCCAGCCTTCTTACATGCCGTGATTGCAAGAGAACAATTTAAAGCTTGAACTTCTCCGATTAAACTTGTGGTGTATTTTTCTTCATCTAATTTAAAATCTGTATGGTTTTCATCCAATGAGGTTACTTTATAGTTCTTTACAAATTCAATGTTTCCTTTAACTTCGTATTTCAATATTTTTTCGGCTTCTTTTGACTGAGGCGCTGAAATATTTATTTTTTTCTTTCTTAGAATCTTTGCTTTCTCTAAAGTTATTTTCCCGAGGGTGTTTCCGAGAATTGCAGTATGGTCGTAACTTATGGGAGTTATTATCGATACATTGGGATTGAAAACATTGGTCGCGTCCAATCTTCCTCCAAGTCCGACTTCAAAAATAGAATAGTCTACATTTTCTCTCGAAAATAAGAGAAAAGCCATAGTTGTTAAGGTTTCAAATACCGATAGTTTGCTGCTACATTTGGAGATTTCTTCAATAAGGGAAGTAAATTTAACTTTGGAAATAGGTTTTCCATTCACTCTAATCCTTTCTCTATAAGAGAACAGATGGGGGGAAGTAAAAAGTCCGGTTGTGAGATGCGCTTTTCTGCAAATAGCTTCTATTATATGAGCAGTCGAACCTTTACCTTTTGTTCCTCCTATCAGAAAGCCTTTTAAATTTTTTTGTGGATCATTGAATTTTTTTAGGTTGTCTTTAAAATTTCTTAAGGAAATTTTATATTTTATACGTTCTTTTTTTTCTCTGTCAATTAACGAAGATAGATAACGCTGGGCTTCGGAATAGTTCAACTTGAATTTTTTATACTCCGAGTAAAATCCTTTCTTTCATTTCAGATACGGCTCTTTCAATGCCGACAATAATGGAGCGGGCGATTATTGAATGACCAATGTTTAACTCGACTATTTCTTCGATTTCGGCTATATATCCGACATTTTGTAAATTTAGTCCATGTCCGGCATGTACTTCAAGCCCCAGAGTTAACCCTACCTGTGCTGCATCTTCAATTTTACGCAATGAAGCTTCGCTTGGATTTTCACACCAACCTCCGGTGTTTAATTCTACGGCATCAGCTCCAAGTTTAGATGAGAGTTCTACTATCTCTGTTTCCGGTTCTATAAAAAGAGTGACATTTATTCCTGTTTTTTTATACTCTTCAGTGGCTTTCTCGACTTCTTTCGTGACTTTTCTTAACGCAAGTCCTCCCTCGGTGGTAATTTCTTCAGGCCGTTCCGGTACAAGGCAGACCCAATCCGGTTTAACTGATTTAAGAAAAGCCCCAATTTCTTTATCGAGAGAACATTCAACATTAAGGTGAGTTTTTACGACTTCTCTTAATATTTTTATATCTCTTTCTTTAATATGTCTTCTATCTACTCTTATATGGCAGGTTATTCCGTCTGCACCGGCTGATTCGGCAAGAAGAGCTGCTTCTACAGGATCAGGATAAGTGGCCGTGCGAGTTTCTCTTATGGTTGCAACATGGTCAATATTAACGCCCAGTCTCATCTTCAGAATATAATTTCCTATCTGTTTCTCTTAATCTTTTAATTAAGGATTTAACAAGATGGTATAACATGGGTGTTTCCTGTAATTTTTTCTCAAGCTCATCGACCACCAGAACGGAAACCGTTGTATCCTCGATAGCAGTAGCAGTTGCGCTTCTTGGACGTCTATCAAGGGCACCCATTTCTCCTAAAAAGTCTCCTGTCTTTAGATCTGCTACCCATTTACCTTTTTTCGTTATCCTTACTCTTCCCTGTCTAATCAAAAACATTTCTTTAGGTATATCGCCCTCTGAAATCAATACGTCTCCAGTTTTGAAATGTCTTGTCTTGTCCATTATCTTTTCTTTGAAGGTGAAATTTTTTCCCATTCAGCCACAATTGGCGCGACTATGAAAATGGATGAGTACGTACCAACTATTACGCCGACAAGCAGTGTTAGAGAAAAACCATGGAGTATTCTCCCACCCAGGAAAAATAAAGATATTAGAACAAGCAGTGTAGTAAATGAAGTTATTATTGTTCTTGCCAGTGTCTGGTTCAATGATGTGTTTATGATTTCCGGGAAAGGTTTTCCCCTCATTAGTTTTGTATTTTCCCTTATTCTATCGGATATTACAATAGAGTCATTAATCGAGTAACCAAGAATTGTTAACAGTCCGGCAATTATCGGTATACTGAATTCTGTGTTACTTATTGATAGTATTGCCACAGTAATCATAAGATCATGTAACAGGGCAACCACAGCCGCGATACCAAAACGGAAAGTAAAGCGGATAGAAACATAAATAAGGATTCCTATCATACCCAACAATACGACCCAGGCGGCTCTAGTTTGAAGACCCTTGGAAACTGCAGGTCCGACGAGCTCCTGTCTTGGGAAATCGATTTTCCTGTCGGTGAAATTCGCCTTTAAATCACTTTTAAGTTTGTTTAGTGAAGCTTCATCGCTTTCCTGTACTTTTATCATGAAAAGATTTGCTTCTCTTTCTTTCTGTAAGGTTGCATCTTCGAAACCAACTTTGGATAGAGCAGCTCTCATTTCTTCTGAAGAGACTGTTTCTCCTTCGAATTGTACGTCGACTATATATCCTCCTGTGAAATCAACACCATATTTGAGCCCACGATGAGCCGCAAGAGAAATTATTCCGAGAAGAATAAATGCCCCTGAAGTAATAAATGCAAATCTTTTGATTTTTAAAAAATCAAATTTCGGGTCTTTGAAAATACTCAACATTGGTAAAGTCTTTAGACCTCTTGAAATCCAGAATTCGAAGATATTCCGTGTTACGAAAATTGCGGTAAAGAAACTTGCGGCAAGACCAATTGATAAAGTTACAGCGAAACCTTTTATTGCCCCGGTTCCAAAATAAAACAGGATCAAAGCAGCAATAAATGTCGTCAAATTGGCATCGAATATGGTAGAAAAGACTTTTTGATATCCGCTTATTATTGCTGTCCTTATTGTTTTTCCGGATTTTAGTTCTTCGCGTATTCTCTCGAAGATTAAAACGTTTGCGTCAATAGCTGCGCCCACCGTTAGCACTATACCCGCTAGACCCGGTAGGGTCAAGGTAGCCCTTAGCCCCGAAAGCACAGCCAGTAGGAATATTAGATTTAGAATCAAAGCAAAGATTGCTACTAATCCGCCTTTTAAATAGTAAACAATTATGAAAAGGAAAACAAGAATTGCGCCAACTATAAGGGAACGTGTTCCCGCCCTAATGGAGTCATTTCCAAGAGATGCTCCAATAGAACGCTCTTCAATAATTTTGAGAGGAGCGGGAAGAGCACCGGCCTTAAGAATAATTGCCAGTGTTTTTGCTTCCTCCATTGTTGCATTGCCCATAGTAATTTGTGATTTCCCGTTGGGAATTCTTTCTCTTACAACTGGTGCTGATTGAACTATACCATCCAGGATAATGGCTATTTGTTTTCCTATATTTGCCCCGGTAATTTGAGCCCATTTAGTTCTTGATTCTTTTGTCATAGTTAGGTCAATTCTATACCCCATCGGGTCATGCTGTGTTCCTACTCCAAGAGTTGCATCAAAGATTGCATTGCCGGTCAGAAGAGGATTTTTCTTAAGAATGTAAAGAGGATAGTATTTATATCCCTCGAGGACAACCTCTTTACCCCATTGTATTGTATCTCCAAAGGGTATTTGGTCTTTAAGTTGAGGAAGGGTTAAAAGATCTTCGATATATGTTTTATAAGGAGAAAGGATACCGTAGGCTCTTGCCGTAGGCGGAAAGTAACTGTATATATCAAAAGTATCTCCTTTTATGCTTTTAAGAGTGTTATTTATTCTGTTTAGTATATTCTGCATTTCGCCAGGTTCTCTCACTAATTTAAATTCAAGAAGTGCAGTCTTTCCGATTATTTCTCTCGCATTGTCCCTGTCAATAACTCCTGGCAGTTGAACCATTATTCGATCGGTCCCCTGCTTTACGATTTCTGGTTCGGCTACACCCAGTTCGTCTACTCTGTTTCTTAATATTTCAAGAGCTCTGTTAACAGCTCCTTTAACTTCTTCTTCGTTTAGTTTGGATTTATCGATTTCCATAACAAGATGCATTCCTCCTTGGAGGTCCAAGCCTAAATGTAGAGCTCGAGACTTAATAGTTTTTTGTTCTGCCTGAGAATATTTATTGAAATCTTCTTTACTTTTTGAGAAGAATAAATAAGAATAATGTAATTGCCATATCGCAAGAGTTACCACAACAAATATAAAAAGCCATTTCCATTTTAGATTTTTCATTTACAACCTCCTAAGTCGGTATGGATTGTTGAGATTAATTAAGATTTACTTGAATACGTCTTTTCCCTCTGCTATGATTTCGTTTAAAGCATCTTTGAAATAATTTTTTTCTTGCAGAATTTCCGGATCTACCTGTTTTTTGTAAAACTTCCAGGATTTTTTAATTTCTTCTCCAAGAAGTTGAACCAGATTTCCATTTATTCTACCCTGATCGACCTTATCTTTATGATAAAGATAAATATCTTTCACTAAAGATCTTCCTAATCTTTCTGCTTTCCTATGTTTTCTTTGTTTTTCCGGATCATCAGGGAAGGAGAGCTTTTCTTTAGCCGATACCTGCGTAGCTGGTTCTGTTGCAACCGGTGTTTCAGCAAATGGTGTGTCCGTAGGTGATGCTTCTATAACCTGTGCCGATTTTTCGGATTCGATGTTTCTTCTGAAAATTTCTTTTACTTCGCTTACACTTGGTTCAAAATCGTTTTCTCTGTAAGGAGTGAGTTGTATATTAAGTGGATTTTTGTAAATAGTAAATACATTAGAACACTCCAGACAACTAACTGCACACCCTTCAGAAGGAACATCCATGTCTGCAACTTCATATTTAGTCTTACACTTAGGGCACTCTATAACCATCTAAATCCTCCGGCATTTAATTATTAATTACGAAAAGTTAATAAAAAAAAACAAAAGGTCAAGGGTAAATTTTCTAATTTTTCCATTGGTTCGTAATTTTTTCAAGTTTTTCGATTAGAGAAGTGTTTTCTCTAATAGGTATTTCGAATATGCCTATCCCCTCATGGGCTTTCATGAAATTTACTACCGGTTTCCAGTTTATCTTTCCTTCATAGGGAATAAGATGATCGTCGCTTCCTTTCATTTTTGAATCAGACAAATGAAAATGTTCTATTTTACCGTCAAAAGTCTTAAGAAGTTTGTTTAATATGTTTTTATTCGCGCTGGCGTGAGAAGTATCGATGCAGACAGGTAAATCAAATTTATCGGAAATTGTTTTTATTTCGTCTATTCTGGAACCGAAATCCTCGGGAGAAGTATTTTCTACTATTAGTTTTGTTTCCCATTCCTCTGCGAAGGAAACTAGCTCGACTATGCTCAAAAAAGCTTTTTCCATATTACCTGTAATTTTTCCCGGATGAAGTATTATTTTCTGTACATTTAATCTTTTTGCAACAAGAATAATTTTCTCCACTTCTCTTACAGATTTTACCCTCGTCCACTCGTCGGTGTGTGCAATATTGATCCATATCGGAGGATGTAGTGAAGATACAGATAAAGAGGTTTTCTTCAGCAGCGTTTTTAATTTCTTTATCTCTACGATATCTTCATAATTAAAATGCTCCTTTTCACATCTGATTTCCAGTGTATTAAAAGAGCTTTTTTTTATTATTTCTACTGCAGCGAAAACGTCTTTATCATCAGTTATCATTGATGATATTCCAAAAGTAAACATGCTAAAGATAATATATTTACCTATTAGAATTGCAAGGGGTATCGAAAGAATAACCGATACCGAAGAATAACTTATTCTCGGGACAGCGAAGCGGACCCTTGGCTTTAAGATAATATTTAAAAAAAGAATAAAAGACTCTGTTGTTTTTATTTTTGAAAAAACAAATTTCCGGACATATAAGATAGTATACTTTTCTCGGATTATCGTTCGATACAGTATACTCCAATTCTATAAAAGCCTGACTAAAAGAACTTATTTTCTTTCCGGCGTTAATTATAAACCGATGTCTATAATAAGGTCTAGAATTGAGCCAATCTACAAAAATGCCTTGCGGGTAAAATATATAATCGGCGCTGAAATAGAAATCTTCGGTAAAACGATGCGCCGGGTCTTTTATGTTTGAAAATTCAAAGTTCAGGGCATTAAAGACAACCTTACCCTCCTCGAGCTCCCTATCTATCAAGTGCCGGCACCAGTGGTCTAAATAGAAGGAAAAATAGAAATTTCTATTGTACTGAAAACCAATAATTATTGAATGAACTGTAAAAGCAGGATCGAAAACCACCTTTCCTTCTTGTTCGGCCATTTCCAGATAAGCCGAATATTGAGCAAAAAAATCGAAATCTTCTTTAATTCTAACAAGATAGGCCCTTATCCACATTGATACATCAACATTATATAAGGTATCTTGTGTGGGATAGTACCCGAGAAATACATCTCCGCTTCCTTCCAGCGGAGCAGAAAAAAAAGAGAATATAATGAAAATCATTTTTTATTTAATTATTTGAACGAATCGTTTGCCAATTTATCTGCAATAATATTTTTTTCTCTGGGGATATGTGTGATTTGCCAGTTTTTAAAACCCAATAATTTTCCTCGAGTTTTAACATAAAGTGTTTTGAGTTTTTCGTCTTTAATTTTATACTTTCCGTTTATTTGATGTGCCAGCAACTGACTATCGGTAAAAAAATGTACTGAAGAAAAATTTAATTTTTGGCATTCATTAATTGCTCTGAGTAAAGCTTTATACTCTGCAACATTATTCGTTGTGTCATTGATTTTTTCTGATATTTTACTGATTTCATTCTCGTCTTCGTCCAGAATTAAGACACCGATGCCGGAAGGCCCCGGGTTACCCCTCGAAGCACCGTCGATAAAGACTTTGATTATTCCATCCATTTATAGATTAGGATTCTGCCGCAGGATTGACAGGCGATGATTGTGTTTCCTTTTCTGACTTCCGCGAATAATTGGGGCGGTATTGTTGAGTGACATTCGCTACATTCGGATATCTCTATTACCGAAGCGCCGGTCCCTCTGGATTCTTTTATTCGGCTGTATTTACGAAGTAAATTTTCATCCTTAAGTCTTGCGGCTATTCTTTTCCTTTCGTCCTCTTTTATGATTAAGTTTTCTTTTGAACCTTCAAGCTGTTTGCTTAGCGTTTCTTTTTCTTTTTGGAATTCCTTTATTTTTTCTTCCAATATATTCTGTGCTTCATCGACTTTCTTTTTCTCTTCGTCTTTTTCGAAATAAATTTCCAAAAGTTCATCTTCGGTCTTCAAAATAGCTGCTTCAGTTTTTTCTATCTCTTCCTTTAAAATAACAAATTCTTCATTTGTGTGACTTTCTTTTTTTCTCCTGTTAAAATTGTCTATATTTAATTTTTTCTCTTCGATAATTTTTTCCAACTCTTTTCTCTTTTCATCGATTTTATCGAAAGTACCTTTTTCTTTTTCGAGTTTTTCTTCATAATCTTTGATTTTGTTTTCTAGCTCTTCGATTTGCTTGGGAACTTTTGTTTCCAAATTTTTTATTCTGTCGACCTCTTTGTCTTTTTCGAATAGTTCCATGAGGATTTTCAGCTTTTCAGCAGATTCCATCAGGTCCCCCTATAAATAAAAAAAGTGCACTCTCGTGCACTATTCTGGGCGAAAAGGGATTTGAACCCCTGACCTCCGGTATGTGAGACCGGCGCTCTAACCAACTGAGCTATTCGCCCTTTATTATCAAAATTTAAGTTTTTCATCTTTTTTTATGGGCCCGGTAGGTATCGAACCCACGACCTACTGATTATGAGTCAGCCGCTCTAACCATCTGAGCTACGGGCCCGTTCATTATTTTATGATTATAATAATCTGATTTGTTTTGTCAAGGTTGGATTCCCCTGGCAGGGTAAATAGTTGTTAGTTGATCGGTAAATGGGTGTATTGGTAAAAAAGGCTAAGAGCCAAACGCGAAAAGCAAATAGATTCTTCTGAGTTTTGGCTAATGGCTGATGACTATATTTTAATTTTGTATTTCAGGATTTTGCCCTGTTTATACATTATCAAAAGTTTCGAACGGTTCTTCGTTTAATATTTTTAGGGCTTTAGCGGCATCTTCCTTCTTTACCTTAAGTGTTATCTGGGAAGTTCCAGCAAAGTGATTGTGCGACGATTTGGAAAGCATTTCATCGGGCAGAAAACATTCGATCCCTTCCGACTCTATTCTGGATGCTATCAAATACGCATCCATAAGTCTGCTAAACTTTCCAATTGTTATAAATTCCTTATTTTTCATACCACCCATTATTAATATTTAACAAAGCGTTTTTTTGCAAAGCAATAAACCATTTTTCAGTATTTATCAATATTGTTTTTATATATTAGACCCACAAAAACCGAAAAAGGTTCATTATTCATTCATAAGAGAAACCTCATCTCAATTTTATTATCTTCTCCGGCTTAAAGCCTTTTACATTCACAAAATAAATCCCGGGGTACAATTCGGCACCGACCGTCACTGGAGAGGAATTGAAAATTATTGTTTTTTCCTTTACTCTGCCACTTACATCATAGACGTTTAGAACCACAGGCAATTCTAACCCTTCTACCCGCACCTCTGCTGTTCCCATGAAGATATTTTGAGTGATTTTCAAAACTTTTTCTTTATCTTTATTTTCCTCATTGACTCCACTGAGCAGATTTTCATATATATGTAGACCTGTTTGGCCGGTAGCCAGGTAAACGCAACTTCCGGAGACCGCTATATCCTGCGCAGCAGCGCTAATATCATAATTTCCCACTTCTAGAGGATATAATGGGTTTGAAATATCTATTAGCCGGAGTGTCTTTTCCCGAAAATCTCCGACGTAAGCATAATTTCCGGAAATGGCTATGCCTTTCGTGCCCCAATCAAAATGAGCCACCTCAGTTGGATTAGATGGGGTAGATATATCTATTATCCAGAAACCTGCAGACACATCTGTAAGATATGCGTAATCACCGTAAACCGCTACGGATCCTGACCCGGGGGTATCAAAAGAACCCACCTCAATGGGATCTTCCGGATCGGAGATATCAATTACGCAGAGACCGGCAATATGACATACAACGTAAGCATAATCACCGTAAACCGCTACGCTATTGGCCTGACCGGGTGTGCCGCACGAATCCACAAAAATAGGACTTTTGGGGTGAGAGATGTCAATTATCTTTAGACCGGCAGTTGCGTCTGCGACGTAAGCATAATTGCCAGAAACAACTACATCGAATGCGGAAGATGTAATGTAAAAACTCACCTCATAGGGATCTTCCGGGTCAGTTATATCTATTATCCGGAGTCCGAGTCTCTCGTTTGCGACGTATGCATAATTTCCGGAAACTGCTACTTCCCATGCTCTATAAAGATTATCGCAAGGACCATCATAAGGATCGTAAGAACCCACTTCGCTGGGATTTCCCGGGTTGGATACATCTATTATCCGGAGCCCGTCGCTTTCATTTGCTAAGTATGCATAATCTCCGGAAATTTCTATGCCTAGTGTATAAGCAGGCGTATCGTAGTAGCCCACTTCTTGGTTTGGTAAATCGGAGATATCTATTACCAAGAGACCGGACCTGCGGTCTGCAACATATGCATAATCACCGTAAACCGCTACGCCCTCGGCTTCATCATATGTAGGAATACTACACTTCAAGTCAGGCTTGGAGGGGTCAGATATATCTATAACCAGGAATCCTTCGTACCCATTAGCCAAATAAGCATAATCTCCGGAGACTACTACCTCAGCTGGCGCGCCTATCTCATAGTAAGCTACCTCCGAAGGCTTAGACGGGTCAGAAAGATCAAAAACCCGTAATCCAAGAGCTGTTACATATAAATAATTATCGACCGAAATATCAATACCATATGCACCGGGCATATTGTATGAACCCACCTCTAAAGGGAAAAACGGGGCAGATACATCAAAAACCCATAGTTTTTGAGCCGCATCTGTCACGTAAAGATAATTACCTGAAACTGCTACTTTCCTTGCAAAGGCTATGGTATCGTGTGAAATTACCTCAAAAGGAATTGATGGTGTGGATACGTCTATTACCCTTAGCCCGTGCCTGTAATCGATGTCCGCTATATAAACATAATCACCGTTGACCGTCAAGCCAAATGCTGCACCGTCTATATCAAACGAGCTGACTTTCTGAGGGTTAAGGAAATCAGAAACATCCCATATTTCTAATCCCGCATAACCCGCCGCGATGTAAAGGTAGCAGGTACTTTCCTCGTAAAACAGATCTTTTATTACACTTCTTGTCTTAATTTTGTCTGATAACTTAACGAGATTAGAGGGATCAGAGATGTCAAATATACAAGCTACTCCTCCCGAAGCGCAAAAAGCAAGATTTCTTGCCGTGTCAACCCTGACAGTCCATGCGGGACCAAAAGGCCAACTACCCACGAATCTCAAATTCAACGAATCATATCTTTCATTCCTGAGTCTTTGCGGGGAAGAATTCAGGAGTTCTTCGTATTCGTATTCTTCAAATTCAGAAAGGTAAAAGCCCATTAACGATTCATCTTTAAGTGAAAATACCTCCCTCGCAACCTGCCTTTCAGCCGGTAAAGCAATCACAAATAACAATAGTAAACAATTCATACAGACCTCCTTTTTAGTATTTTGATTATTTTTTTATATCATCCATGATTGCATATTTTTTGTTTTGTAAAATAAATAATCATTTTATATCTTTGGATACAAAAAAGATTAAAAAGTTCATTTTTTCTTTTACCCGAAACCGGTACTTGTGAACTACGGTTAACGAAAGAGATAAGTTTTTTGTTTTCGTTCCTAAGCTAAAAGCCAACCACGAAAAGCGAAATTATTAGTTGAGACACAGATTAACACAAGGTTTTTAAACTGTTGGGTTGTTGGTCAGTTAGTCGGTTGGGCTGTTTTTTACCCACCAACACACCAACCCACTAACACACTAACTTTATTTCTTTTGACTAATGACTGGTGATTAGTGACTGACGACTATGTTGTCTTTTTACATTTCAAGGACTGGGTCTGTTTATGCTATTTCACTAAAAACGTCTTCCTGAGTCGAATATCCTCTGAAGAACTGCCAATTTGAATTTCAAATTCACCCGGTTCGGCAATAAAATCATTCGACTTAATATCGTAAAATGAAAGTTCGGACGCAGGAAGATTAAACGAAACGGTTTTATGCTCGTTTGGTTTAAGAGTAATTCGTTTAAAACGTTTTAACTGACGGATTGGTACCTTTACAGAAGCTTTTGTATCACGAATGTAAACTTGAACGACTTCGCCGCCTTTGTAGTTGCCGGTATTTTTGACAGTAAACCCGATTTTAATCGAACTATCCTTGCTGATTTCTTCAGCACTCAATCTCAGATTACTGTATTTGAACGTTGTATAAGAGAGCCCATAACCAAATGGGTAGGAAACTGGCTCTTCAAAATACATATAGGTTCTGCCATTATTGATGATGTCGTAATTGTCAAAACTCGGCAGTTGATCTGTCGACGCGTAGAACGTTTCCGGGAGTTTACCTCCCGGATTAACATCACCAAATAAAACATCGGCTATTGCCGTTCCACTCGCCTGTCCGGCATACCATGCTTCGAGTATCCCGGCGGCATCTTTTTCCGCATCCTTAAGAGCCACAGGTCCACCGTTAATAAGAACAATGACAATGTTGGAATTTACCTTTGCAATCTCTCGAACCAAGTCTCTTTGAACTTGAGGTAATGCGATATCCGCCCTGTCATTTTCTTCCTCAGAAATATTGGGATGTAATCCAAGAACAAGGATAGCCAGATCGCTTTCTTTTGCAATTTCTTTTGCCCTATCAAAATCGTGCCAGCCAAGATCCCACACCAATCGCGCTGTTGCGCCAAGCTCACTTTCAAAATATTCAAATACAATTTTATACTCTTTTCCGGCTTTCAACTCTACTTTAGCTTTGTTTGGTTTTTCACCATGTTTGGTCCAATCTTCAAATAACAATTTGTCGTCTAAATACAGCCGCGCTCCATCATCTGTTCTCGTTGCCAAAGAAAACTCACGGGTTACCGGGGGTATTATTTTCCCTGTCCAGCGAACCGAGAATCGGTCTTTTGGAACCTCTGGCGCCGGAGAGCTTAAGCCCCAGCTAAAATCAATAACAGAATCGATACGAGTTAAAACAGGTTTGCCTTCAAAATTCATATTATCGAAATATTGTCCAAGCATCCCTTTTTGGCCGGAATAATCAATTTTGGCAAGATATTTTGTTTCGATTGGTTTTAAAAATCCACCACCAAACCCGCAGCCTTTTACGTGGTTGACTTTAATACCATAACTCGAGGCTTTATTTTTTATACCCTCGAGCGGACTAATTCGGATATTGGGCCAGCCGCTATATATTCCCAATTGGCACTCTTCTGCATTTGGTCCGATTACCGCAATCGATTTTATTTTATTTTTATCCAGAGGTAAAATACCTTCATTTTTAAGGAGGACTATTGCTTTCCGGGCAGCTTCGAGCGCTAAATCACGATGTGCCTTACAGTCCAGTTTTTCTTCCGCTATCGCGCTGTATGGCACCATTTCCGGAGGGTCGAATTCTCCTAATCGAAATCGTGCGGAAAGCACGCGTTTAAGTGCACGGTCCAGGTCTTTTTCCTCAATCAATCCGAGTTCCAGAGCTTCATGCAGCTGACTACTATAATAATTACCGCAATTTAGATCACACCCTGCAAGAATGCCTCGTGCCGCCGCTTCGGCTTCTGTTTCATAGAAATGATGTCCGGAAATCATATCGTTGATGGCTCCGCAGTCGGATACAACATAACCTTCGAATCCCCATTTTTCTCGGAGAATGTCGGTTAGTAAATAATGATTACCGCAGCACGGCTCCCCGTTTAATTCATTGTATGCGCACATAATAGAAAAAGCCTTGCCCTCGACGATTGTATGCTGGAAAGCAGGCATATAATATTCCCATAGACTTCGCATATCCACATTGGACGAACCTGTGTGGCGCCGAATTTCTTCATTGTTGGCGATAAAATGTTTTGGAGTCGAGACCGTTTTAAGGTAAAAAGGATGGTCTCCCTGCATACCAGTGACGAACGCAACACCCATTCGCGAAAGAAGATAAGGATCTTCACTGTAGGACTCTTCATTTCGTCCCCAGCGTGGATCGCGTGCGATGTTTACGGTCGGACTCCAGTACGAAAGGCCTTTCCCTTCGGTTTTGTTTTTAACACGTGCTTCATCAGAGATAGCCGTTGCTACTCGGTGTACGAGGTCAGGATCCCAGGTTGAACCTAAAGCAACCGCCTGGGGGAAAGAAGTCGTTCCTGTAGATAGGACTCCATGTAAAGCTTCGTTCCAATAATTATATTCTGGAACACCGAGACGAGGAATAGCATCTGAGCGATTTACCAGCTGACCAATCTTTTCGTCGACCGTCATTAGACTGATAAGATCTGAAAGCCTTTCTTTATAAGAGTTTGGTTTAAATGCATTTATTATGACGGTATCGCTAATTTTATTTTGACTTCTTGGGGCAGTTAATATAAGTAAATAATACCCCGGCCTGGGAAAGGTTACTTTTGTCGTAGGTTTTGCACGCTCATGAAAACGCACCCTGGTATTAGCGGGGCACGACCACCGGGTAGCGATATCATCTTCGGAGATGCTTCCTTTGAGTTGAATTGTCTTGGTCTTTTCCCAGTTTAAACATTGGTTTTTCCCGGCATCTATTTTAATTTGATGAGACTCCGAAACAAGAAGTAAGGGTATAAAAAGTAAAATTGAAAATATTCTAATAAAGTATTTTCCAGAATTTTGATTCATCGCAACCTCCATGTTTTGCATCTGATTTTATGAGATGATATGAGAAAGAGGAGGAAAAGTCAAGATTGAAATAGCCACAAAGGCACTAAGACACGAAATATTTATTTGTTATTTTTTAACTAAAACCTAAGGCCGAAGACCTAAGAAACCTTTTTACCTTTCAATATCTGGCTTTCTTGATTTTTACGGTCCGATCTTTCTAAATAAGATATTCATTATTTCGACAGTCATAAAGATGTTATCATCCACAATTTCCATTTTATATTTATTAACAATCTTTTTGGATTCGTTGTTTATGAAATTCCGATATCTCTTATTGCATTTTCTGGGATATCTTATATATGAATGAAATATCCTTTCCTTTATAAATCCTTGATTTTTAAAAATTTCTATTATTTCATTTTCGTAATAGAAATGATTGTGCCCATCTTCTAGATACTTTTGAAACTCGTCGATAAATCCTTTTGTGTCTATATCATATGTTTTTGCATCGGACAGAATGAAAAACCCATCCTTTTCCAACACTCTGTTGATTTCTTTAATTGAATAATTTATATCTGGAAAATGATGCAGAGCGTATCGGGATATTCCGCCACTAAAAAAACCATCCGGATATGGGAAGTTAATGCCATCATAGGTCGTAAATTTAATATTTTTCAAACCCTTTTCCTTCACGATTTGTTTGTTTTTTATTATGGAATCTTTGACAATATCGAGGCCTTCAACAAAAATGTTTCTATTTTTTTCTGCTAATGCAAATGCCAAATAGCCATTCCCTGTACCAAGATCAAGATAACGACAATTTGCTTTTATTTCAAATAGATTTAGAAGTTTTTCTAAATGTTTTTCATCGCTATGAATTTTTTTATATCCATCAGTATGAAGTATTGAGTCAAATTTTTGTTTTGTTTTTTCTATTTGTTCTTTTTCCATAAAATACCCCGGGGAGATTAATCGTAATGAAGAAAGGAATATATGTCAAGATTAGATTTCCGCTTTTGCGGAAAGAGTTATTAGTCAAATAGGGGATGGGTTAATTGGTAATGAAAGAAAATTAATTCACTAATAAACTTATATACTGATTTGCTATTCGGAGAGCCTGGTATCTGGTAGCTAAGTTCATTTCACTTTTCTGGGTCTAGCACGTTATCAAAAGAGTCAAATGGTTTGCCGTTTAATATTCTGCGGGCCTTAGTAGCGTCTTTTTTTCTTACCTGAAGGCTTATCTCCGAAGTTCCAATAAGGTGATTATGTGGCGATTTGGCAAGCCTTTTATCGGGCAGAAAACATTCGATCCCTTCCGACTCGATCCTGGACGCTACCGAATACGCGTCCAGGAGCAGGTCAAATTTTTTAATTGTTACAAACTTTTTTTCCATAATCCATCCCTCCGAAATTAATAAACAAAAACAGTGTTTCCATTCATAAGAGAACCCTCATCTCAATTTTACTATCTTCTCCGGTTTGTAGCCTTTTACATTCACAAAATAGATACCGGGTGATAAATCGGCACCTACCGTCACAGGAGAGGAATTGAAAATTATTGTTTTTTCCTTTACTCTGCCACTTACATCATACACGTTGAGCGCCATAGGCATTTTTAGCCCCTCTACCCGCACCTCGGCTGTTCCCATGAAAATATTTTGAGTAACTTTCAAAACTTTTTCTTTATCTTTATTTTCCTCGTTAACCCCACTGAGCAGAAATTCGTATATCTGTAGACCAGCATAACCGCATGCCAAGTAAATATAATCACCGGAGACCGTTATGTCGTATACAGAAGAGGGTATCTCATAATAACCCACCTGTTTAGGATTTGATGGGGTTGAGATATCAAGTATCCTGAGGAGCTCCCAATCTCCCACATATACATAATTTCCTGAGATTGCTAAGTCCATTGCGTAACAATCATAATGAGCTACCTCGCTGGGATTTTCCGGGTTAGATACATCTATTATTCGGAGACCACCCCAATAATCTGCGAGATAAACATAATTACCGGAGAGTGCTATTCCGCCACAAGCCAAACCGGGTGTATCGCATGATCCAATTCTAAAGGGATTGTTTGAATTAGATATATCTATAACACTGAGACCGGAATCCTGATCTGCAACATATGCATAATTGCCGGAGATCGTTACTCCCCTAGCCACATCGCGTGAATCGCACGAACCCACTAAACTGGGATTTTTCGGATAAGAGATGTCGATTACCAGCAGAGGGTAATCTGCCACATATGCGTAATTATCGGAGAGCACTACATCCGATGCGTACCCTGGGTCTATAAAATAAGAACCAACCTCATAGGGCTTTTCCGGGTCGGAAATATTTATCACCCGAAGACCGGAATCCCCGGCTGCGACGTAAGCATAATCACCGGAAATAGCTGACTTTGATGCTTCTCCATATCCAGGTGTATTATAATGACCCATTTCATTTGGGTTTTTCCGGTCGGAAACATCTATTATTCGAACCCCGTCATACCCACATCCTAAGTATGCGTAATCTCCGGATAGTTCTATGCCTCTTGCCCAACTGGGTATATCAAAGTGACCCACCTCAGTTGGGGTCGAAGGGTCGGAAATGTCTATAACTAGAAGGCCGGTATGCAAATTCGACACATATGCATAATTGCCGGATAGAGATACGCTCACCGCCCAATCATACCCATCGGGTATATAGTATCTTCCCGCTTCGGTTGGGTTAGATGGGTCGGAAATATCTAAAACTATAAGACCATCCCAATCTGCCACATATACGTAATTACCGGAGATGGCTACGCCATTTGCATAGTAGGTTGCAACAAATATACTCTCTTCATAGGGGTTTTCCGGGTCAGAGATATCTAT
>CAZGHN010000016.1:0-8728 GCA_964525555.1 uncultured bacterium | reverse complement strand
TTTTCCGGGTCAGAGATATCTATCACCCGAAGACCTGAAGAACCCGCGGCAACGTAAGCGTAATCATCTGATATTTTTATATCGTAAGGCGCATCGGGTATATTGCAAGAACCAACCGCGTTGGGATTTTCCGGGTCGGAAATATTTATCACCCGCAGCAAACCGCCGTCACCATATACAACATATGCAAAATCACCGGAGACCGCCACACCTTTTGTATAGCTGGACCCATGGTATAAGTATAAACCTAGTTTCTGAGGGTTAAGAGAATCAGAGACATCCCAGATATGAAGACCGTCTGTCCCCGCGGCAACGTAAAGTCTCTTGTGGATTTCTTCGTAAAACAATCCCGCAATACCTTCTCTTGTTCGAATCTTATCGGATAATTTAACAGGATGAGCAGGATCGGAGATATCAACTATAAAAACCCCACAACCTGAACCGCAGAAAGCAATATTCCTTGTCGAGTCAACTGTTTCGATATCGCAGGGCCCAAAAGGCCAGCTACCCACAAATCTAACATTTGGCGAATCGAACCTTTCCCCCCTGAGCCTTTCCCTATCCGGACTCAAGAGTTCCTCGACTTCATATCTTTCAAATTTCGAGAGAGAAAAACCCATCAACGATTTATCTTTAAGCGAAAATGATTTTCCGGAAACCTTCAGCCCATACGGCAAAGAAAATACAAATAATAAAAACAAACACTTCATGCAAGCCTCCTTTTTAGTATTTTAATTTTTTAAAGATCCATGATTGCTTATTTTTTGTTCTGCAAAATAAATAATCATTTTATATTTTGGATAAAAAAAAGCGTAAAAAGTTTATTTTCTGTTCTAGTCTTTAAACTAACAGCTAACCACGAACAGCGAAATTCTTAGTTTAGGCACAGATTAACACAAGATTTTGAGTTGTTTTTTTGACTTTTGTCTTATTTTGCAGTATGTCGAGCGTAGATTTTTGCCTTGCATAAATTTGATTTTGTTTTAGATTGAAATAATCGATTAGGATACTTAAGTATCCGGAGAATAAAAAATGGAAAATAGGAGGTAATATGAGGTATACTTTAACTTTAGTCGTTTTATCGGTGATTTCTTTTGCCTTTTCTATTTACGGAGCTACCTGGACTTATTCTGCAGATGCTAGTTTGCTTGTGAACGGAAGTTCGTACAGCAGTAACTGGAGTGGTGGGGAGTCGGGAACCCTTTCGTGGAAACTTCTTAGTAACTCACTTGCTGAGAAGCAGATCACTCCAAAAATGAATAATAAAAATACGCTATTGTTATTGTTTGGTCAAACTTATAATCAGGATATTGTATCCAGAGTCTGGTCTTCTCCTCTGGAAGCAGATGATAAGATCGATTTAGAATCGGTTTTGAGATTTACTTTGGGCTGGTTTTTAGATCCTGTGATAGCGGTGCGTATGCAGAGCCAGTTCTACGATAATAGGGATACTGATAATTCAAGATATGTTAACCCCATAAGTCTCACCGAAAGTTTCGGCGTGGCAAGAGCTATATTTAAATCCGAAAAGAATGAGCTAATAGTAAGAACCGGCGTTGGATTAAAACAGTTAATAGATCGGGAAGCGCTCGATCCGTTAGCTAGCCAGAGGAGTACCAATATAAGTAACGAAGGAGGTTTAGAGCTGGTTGCAGATTTCATGACCAGGTTTGCCGACGACCGAATTACTTATAAAAGCAAGCTTTCTGTATTCGAAGCGTTGTTCAAGAAGGATGGAGAGGACGTTAACGGCGAAGATTACTGGAGGTATCCCGATATAGATTGGGAGAATACATTTTCGGGAGAGATAACAAAATTTCTTACAGTAAATCTATATTTTCAGCTTTTATATGACAGGGAGATTACGGAAAAATACAGATACCGCCAGAGCATTTCGGTTGGCTTGACATATAAGTTCTTAAGCTCTGCCCCTAAATAATCTTACACAGAGGTACGGAGAACTTAAAAATAGTTGCGAGACTCGAGTCAAGAGTCAAAAAACCCAACCTCACACCAAATAATAGAACGCAGATAAACGCAAATTGTTAGGATTTGGGACTAAGGATATAGGATTTAGTAATTTCGGTCTGCCGTCCACGGTCGTCCGTCGTTTTCACCCCTCACTGCACATCAAACTAAACGGACAAAATTTACAGTAATCACCCGGGTCGGGTGAGAAAGAAATATCCGGGTTTACTATTTCTCTTAATATAAAACCAAGTGCCTCAAGTAAGAAATCAATATTTTCAACTTGAAGGGAATTTTCTTCGCGTGGTTTTCTTATGTTGAAAATTTCTGCCTGGATTTTTTCGATTGGGATTTTATTCATTTTCGAATAAAGATATACATATATTGGTAACTGTAACGTTCTTATCTTTTTCTTTATATTATCCCTGCTTAAGTCTACTTCACTACCAAGCTTTTTCGCAGGCATTGTTATGGTTCCGGTTTTATAATCGATTACATGATAAATACCGTTGATTTCTTCCGCTCTGTCAATCCTTCCCTTAAGTTTAAAGGCGCTGCCTTTTTTTAGTTCCGCTACTTCTAAAACCCCGGCAACCGGGACTTCAAGGTCTCTGATTATGATATCTTCTTCCTTAGAGCGCATGCTTTCATATTCGATAAACCGCATTAAGGTGTTGCTGATAATTTCCCGGAGGAGAATCTGTTCTCCTCCTTCGTGTAAGTGTTTTTTAAGATATTTTTTAAGGTTTTCCGAAAAATCAGACTTGTCGATAACGATTTTTTTATCTAAAAACCCCGTGTAATAATCTTTCAAGAAATCATGAATTAATTTGCCTATGGTACTTCGCTCAATTTCTTCTTCTATATCCATGTATTCTTCGAGCTTGAGAACATACCTGTAATAAAACTGTAAGGGACACCGTACATAGGTATCGATTTTTGTGGGTGAGTATTCTGTACTTATTAATTTTTTTAGAACTTTTTTGCTCTTTTTTATATCGCTTTTTTCTAAAATTTCTATAGAAGGTTTGAAGATTCTGTTGTCGAGCATTACATTCTCTTTAATCTTTTCCTTTTCCCAGATAATCTTTTCGATGAATCTCGATTTGATATTTTTATCCACGTCTTTTAGTTTTCCTTCTTTGTATATTAAGTGAACTTCTCTGGCGCTTTTTATTAAACGGAAGAAATTATGCGCGTAAATAGATTCTTCTTCTTCATAACCGGGTAACCCTCGTAGCTTACGTAGGCCGTGTGGAAGCAGAGGATCGAACTTATATAAAGCGGGCATAATGCTTTCATTGACGTCGAGCAATATTACTTGCTCGAAACTCAGATTTCTACTTTCGAGCATACCCATTATCTGAATTCCTTTAAGAGGTTCCCCTACGAAAGGAATTCTCACAGATAATAAATAATTTTCAAGCAAATTGATGATGTCTATACTGTCTCCAAATTTAACGTCTGAAAAGAGGGATTTCTTTAATTCTTCGAGTTTGGCAAACACAGTTCCGATAAACTGATTGTTTAGAGGGTGTTTTCCTATGTTTGAAATTTCGTAAGAGAAGGAGATAAAGTTGAATAATTTTTCCGCACCTTCTTTTAAGGATTTTATGTCGCTAAAAGATGAAATCGAAAGGGAATGTATTTTTTGAAGTAAATCAATCATTATCGGCAATGTTTCTTCTCCTTCGAAATGTTTTTTGAAATCTTCCTTTAAGATTGACTTAAATATTTCGTCGAGGGAGAAGAAATTTCTTGCTTTTTCCTTATTTGCCGATACCAGTGTCTTTTCGAGTTGGTTTATAAGTGTGCTGAAGGATTCTCCTCTTTCTGATGCTCTGATTGTTTTTATCCAGGGATGCTGAATTAAATTCAAATAATCCTTAAGGTAGTAAAGGCTTCCACGTTTACCGTTTTTTTTGGTTTTTTGCAGTGAAAAAATGTATTTGATGAGGTTAAAGAGAGCGGTTCTTTTTAAAGGATATCCCATTGTTATATTGAAATCGTTTTCATTTGTCTGGATTATTTCGGATATAAGAGGAATTAATGAACTTGAATCCGGTAAAACAATTGCGGTATTTTTACCCTTTTCTTTGAAGTTTGATAAAAGTTCCTCAGCGGTTAAAATCTCGGAATGCGTATCGAAACATTGATGTATTGAAAGTTGAGGTTTTTTATTGTTCGTTTTATTATTAATATCGCTAAAACTTACTCCCCAGTCCTTTTCCCATTTCTTGTGGAAGTAATAAGGGGAAGTCGTCGGAACTGCTCCCTTTATATCGTCGGACTGAATTATTATATCGGCTTTCCCTTCCGTGAAGAGGTGTTTCATCATGCGTTCTTCGGATTTATTTAAAGCATAGAAGCCGGCAAATATAATTTTATCGAAGGGAATTAGATCTGATATCTCTTCGATATTTTCGGATGTAAAGCGGTAAACTTCTCCCCTGTAAGTTAAATCGTTAGCTTTTAGTAAATAATAGAATTTTTCTCTAATAGAAACGAAGTTTCTCCAGAAATCCCTTACCCACTCAAGAAAATTATCATCATAATCGGTTAAACCTTCTGTGTTCATCTGTTTTTCGGATTGGATTTCGAATTCTTCCATCGCTCCGAGGATTCTACTTCCCCAGTGGATATAGGTATTAATAGAATCAGTTATTTTCTTAAGAGGACTTGCCTCACTCGTTTCGCTTTCCGCAATTGCTCTGTACATTAAATAGATGAGGTCAAAGTCGCCTTTAGGAATATGCTCTTCACGCACAAGACTAAAGAGATACTGCATCCAGCTATCTATGGAAAAACGAACGGGAGGTATAAAAACTTTTGATAAATTTTTCTTTAAGGAGTCGAGAAGGAAATGCGAAGGTCTTATGCCCGGGAAAACGACCGCAACAGAAGAGAAGTCGGATTTATCGAAATTATCCAAAAGATAATCGGTTAACTCCCCGATGAAATTTTCAGAAAAAGGGACCTTTACTAGTTTACTCAATGTCGATTACCTCCGCGCGGTTAAGGTTTACAATATACATTTTTATGTTTTTTTTCGGGAAGTATTCATCTATTAATTCTTTGTAACTTTCGAGCTGTTTCTTCCATCCGGAGACCGGCTCTTCTCCCGATTTAAAATCGATTAAGTTAATTTCTTCGTCTTTAAAAACGACCCTGTCCATACGGTACAAATCGCCGGTATGCGAAATTATTTCTTTTTCTCTCCATGCCGCAACGTTGGCTGAAAATAACTCTTTTATTTCTTCCTTTTTGAAAATGTTTTCTATAACCGGTCTTATTTTTTCTCTTAAAATATCTCGCTCTCCGGAGTACGCGAATTCATTTAAAGACTTGTTGATTATAGAATCGAGTTTGTCGAGGTCTCCTAAATCTTTTATATAATATAGGATTTTGTGAAGAATTTCTCCCGTTTTTCGGGATTGACTGATTTTCTCATTTTTAAGAACATCCATATCGTTTTTTCTAAATCTAAGTCTCGATGAGGCTCTCTCCACGCTCTCTTTCCCTTCCAAATCCATTTTTAAATATTTTAAGGGTAAGCCTTCTTTTCTTTTCTCAAGAGGAGGCTTATTCTGGTGTTTGCCTTTCGTGTATGAGTCTTCGCCCATGAAGTTTTCGAGAGCCTTTTTCCAGAGATCGGAATAATTCTGTGGTTGCTCGTCGGTTATAAAAATATGCAGTTCATACACTGCTCTGCTTAAGGCAACATAAAAGTTATTTATTTCTTCAAAGGTTTCATTTTGTTCTTTCTCCATGAGTTTCGATTCGATTTCGCGCTTTAGCTCGGCATCATTCTCGGGAAGGACGTCTTTTTTTACTTTAATTATTCTTTTTATTCCTTTATATTGTATAACGACTTCATTTTTATCTTTGTCGAACGGAATGTAAAGGAAAGGAACGATAACGACCGGGAACTCGAGACCTTTAGCGGAATGAATCGTCATTATTTTTATAGCTTCGGTTGATTCCGGCAGTAGGATAGAAGGAGGGTTATCATAGTCCTGTTTTTTCTGCCACTGGTTTAACATCCCCTCGATTGATGTTATGGATTGTTCTTCTAGGGTATGAATAAATTCGAGGAAAGCCTCAAGGAAGCTAATTGAGCCGGGACAATTTTCAGGGATTTTAAAAGTACGTATTATATCGCTTACAAGGTCATAAACCGGTAAAAATCCAACGCAAACGAAAAAAGGTTCAATATAACGCTGCCACACGTCCGGGAAACTTTCTTTAAACTGCATGTAATAAGGGGTGTTGGGCAGACAGTCTTCCGCGAAATTTATTATAGCATCCTCGTCAAGTCCTGTTTCTTTGTTAAAAAATGGACAGCTAAGAAGCCCAAGGAAAGACGTATTGTCCGTTGGGTGTTCAAGGAATTTTAAAGCGGAAAGCATACCCTTTATAACGGGATTTGTTATAAGGTAAAGTGTTTCACCGGAGACAACGGGGTATCCTTTTTCGCAAAGGTGCTCCGTTATTTCTTTTGCGTCGTTATTGCGGCGAACAAGGACTGCTATATCTCCCTCGTTGTAACCTCGGGATAATATTTCTTTTATGGTTTCTTCTAATCGGGTGTTTGTAGATGAGAAAATATCTTCTATCCTTTTGCTTCCGCTCTTTATTTTCTCAATGGAAACAAGCCCTTGGAAATCTTCATCTACTTTAAAATCGGGTATTTTCTGTCTGACGGTATCGGTATAGAAATTACTTTTTTGTCCCATTTTCTCCCTGATTTTTTCGGGAAGCTCTGAAAAAACTTCTCCGATAAATTCGACTATCGCTCTGCTGCTTCGGTAATTTTTATTTATATAATCTGCCTTCTTTTCATTTTCCCCGACAGAAGCAAATGAATCGGAAGGAAGATTAAAAAGCTCTACATCTCCGCCCCTCCACTGGTAAATCGCCTGTTTGGGGTCGCCGACGTAGAAGAAGGAGCCTCCTTCCGAGAGGGCGTTGTCTATCAGGGGAACGAGGTTCTGCCACTGGTTTCTGCTTGTGTCTTGGAATTCGTCTACGAGATAATGAATGAATTTTTCTCCTATTCTATAAAATACAAAAGGTATGCTGAATTCATCGAAGAGAATTTTCAGTTCTTTGTTTATGTCTTCTATAAATCTCACCCTCTGTTTTTCTCTGGTATTTTTTAAGATTTCGTGATAAGCCCCGTAAATATCTATCTGGTAATTATGTTCTCGTAATAAGCTATACTTGTAATAGTCGAAAACGTATTTTTTTAGTTCTCTAAAGAATCGTGCGAAATCCTCAGGGTCGTCTTTAAAACTTTTTGTAAGAACTTCGCCTGGTTCTTTTTTGATATACGAGCTTTCAAGCAGTTTGTCTACGTTACGGGTTTTTATGACTTTTTCGAGTGTGTCTAAAAACCGGCTGTGAATGCCGCTGTGATTGGATGAATATTCAAGCAGCTTTTCCGCGAGATTAATAGATTTATTAAAACAAATTACGATATCTTTATCAAGGGTAGAGAGGCTCTCCGGAGCTTTTTCAAAGAATACATTTTCATTCCCTTCATACTTTTCTAATCTGTCCATTCCTTTTCTTATAAGCCCATGAAAGTCCCAGTTTATTTTGCCTCCGGTTTCCATTCTGTTTATGATAAAGTCACTTAATTTTCTGCGGAGAATTTTATCCTGTTCGACTGATTGAATTACCAGGGAGGTGGCGAAATCTTTATAGTAATTGGAGTCCATGATTAGCTCTGCTTCGGGCGTAATCCCGAGTTCGATTGAAAACGCCTTAACAAGGGAATTTACAAAAGAATCTATGGTCCTAACGGAAAAATCGCTGTAGTTGTCGAGAATGTGGTCGATTAATTTTTGGGAGTGTTTATCGTTTTGCTGAAGGGCTTCTTCTTTGAGTAACCTGAGTATGCGTTCTTTCATTTCGGTTGCGGCTTTATTGGTAAACGTTATTGCGAGAGTTTTTTTTAGATTTTGGGGGTTTTCTTTAAGTAAGTTTTTATACCGTGTGGAAAGCCGGTAAGTTTTACCTCCGCCCGCGGAGGAAAGAAGACGTATTAACCTGCTCTTTTTAGTCATTTTATTTAAGGATAGAACCTAGGAGAGAAATGTCAAGAGTTTTATTTTTATCTCATAGATCCAAAACCACTCAGCTATTTGCTGTTCGCCTTTTGCTTTTTGCCTTTTTTAAGCTAACAGCGAAGAGCTAAAAGCGAAAGGCTATTCTATTGAATCACTCTTCCGGGTAATATATAACAGCCACATTGTTACTGACAGAATTCGCGACATATACGGTGTTCGTATTAGGATTTACGCAGACCGCCCGGGGTCTATTTCCGACGTCAACAGTGATCGTATTATTCGTTTCACCATCTATTACTGTCATATTATTGCCATTGTAATTGGCAACATATATAGTGTTGGTATTTGAATTCACTGATATTGCACTAGGTGAATCTCCAGCAGGAACTGTAGCCGTCGAGTTATTCTGTCCATCTATAACAGTTACATTGTCACCACTAGAATTTGCCACATATATCTTGTTTGTGCTGGGATTTACTCTTATCGCATTGGGAAAATCTCCGACGGAAACAGTGGCAGTGGAATTGTCCGACCCGTCTATTACCGTTACATTGTCACTGCCATCATTTGCCACATATATCTTATTCGTAACTGGATTGACACAGATCGCGCAAGGATGATAGCTGGCGGCAACAGTGGCGGTGTTTGAATCGCTTTCTCCATCTATCACCGTTACATTGGCACTG
>CAZGHN010000015.1:0-58252 GCA_964525555.1 uncultured bacterium | reverse complement strand
CTTCAACCTCGGTTTCCTCTTCAGATTCGGGCTCTTTTGCTTCTTCCTCTACCTCTTCTTCATCCTCTTCGACTACGGGTTCTTCTTCTATTGCGGAACTCTCTTCTGTATCGACTTCGGCTTCCATTTCATCCGCGAATTCTTCCGGAATAATTTCGTCCTCTTCAACAATTTCTCCCAGTTCTTCTTTTTTCTTCTTTAATTCCTCGACCTTTTCTTTTTGTTCTTTTTGATACTCACGCTCCGAAAGAACCACATTTCGCCTATCCACATCGATTTCTATAACCTTTAACTTCAACTTATCTCCCAACGAATAACCTTCCTCTGGTTTCTTGATATTTTTCTTTGTTAGATGCGAAAATGGTACAAAACCCTTTAATCCTTTTCCAAGCGAAACTATCACACCTCTCGGGAGCATTTCAAAGATAGTACCTATAATATTGCTATCAACAGGATACTTCTCCGCAAAGATCCTCAACGGGTCATCCTTAAGCTGTTTTAATCCCAAAGAAATACGCCTTTCCCCCACATCAACCGATAGAACTTCACATTTGATTGTCTTACCTTTATCAAGGACGTCTCTGGGATGATTAATCCTTTGGGTCCAGGATATATCAGATATATGAAGTAATCCTTCAACACCTTCTTCCAATTGAATGAAAGCTCCAAAAGAAGTAAGATTGACTACTTTACCTTTAACAACAGAACCGACAGGATACTTTTCCCCTACATCCTCCCATGGGTCAGGAACCGCTTGACGTAAACCTAAAGAAATTTTACGAGCTTTTTCATCCACTTCCAACACAATAGCTTCTATCTCTTGACCAACCTTCATAACTTCAGACGGATGCTTTATATGTTTAGTCCAGGACATTTCAGAAACATGTATTAGCCCTTCGATACCTGAATCAAGTTCTATAAAAGCGCCATAATCAGTAAGAGAAACTACCTTTCCTTTAACCTGATTACCAATCTGATAACGCTCCATTACATTCTTCCAAGGATCTGGTTTTAATTGTTTTAAGCCTAAAGATACTCTCTTGGAATCTTCATCCACCTCCTTAACCTTGACCTTTATAGTATCGCCAATAGAAAGCATTTCGGAAGGATGATTGATTCTTCTCCAAGACATATCAGTTATATGCAAAAGACCATCTATACCATCCAGCTCTATAAAAGCCCCAAACTCTGTGATATTCTTAACTGTCCCTTCCACTATCTGACCTTCTTCAATCTCTTCTAAAAACTCCTTAACTCTTGCTTCCTGTTTTTCACTCAAAAGAACTCTTCTGGATACCACTATATTTCTTCTTTTAAAGTTCACTTTTATTATTCTTACATCAAATTTGTCACCAACATCTATATCTAACTCCCTTGCAGGCTTTAAATCAATTTGAGACCCCGGAAGAAAAGCCTCTGTTCCAAAAACTTTTACCATAAAGCCGCCCTTAACTCTTCTTACCACCTCACATTCAACAGGAGTGTCTTCTTTATGAGCTTCTTTTACCTGATCCCAAACCTTAATAAAATCTGCTTTCTTCTTCGAAATAGTTGCAAGCCCCTGGGACCCACCTATATCATCAAGATACACATCAATAACATCTCCAACAGAAAAGTCGGAAACAGAATCAAAATCCTCGATAGGTATAACACCCTCGGATTTTAAGCCAACATTAACCAAAACTTCATTGTCTGTAATCTTAACTATTCTTCCTTCAACCAGTCCAATCCCTGGTGATTCATTCTCTAGATATTTATCAATCAGTTTTAGCGCATCTTTCTCGCTTATCGGTTCAATTATTGAATTTAACTCTTCGTTCATGTAGTATTTCCTCCTTAGTCATATCAACACTTACATTAATTTCTTTTAACTTGTTTATTACTTCTTTAATAATCCAATCAGGGGTAGAAGCTCCTGACGCAACACCTACCCTGTCAACATGGGTGAACCATTCCTTTTTTATCTCTTGTGCTTCTTCTATATGATATGTAAGACAACCTTCTTCTCTAGCAATTCCAGCCAGCCTTGAAGTATTCGCACTTTTTTTACCTCCTACTATTATCATCATATCGGAATTTTTGGCAAGCTTTTTAACTTCTTTTTGTCTCCTGCTAGTAACATCGCATATAGTATTAAAAACTTTTATTTCCATAACTTTTGGCAAAAGGTAATTAACAACCTTTTTTAGCGCATCCTGTGATTGCGTTGTTTGAACAACCAATCCAATTTTATTGCCTTTTATTTCCAATCCTTCTACGGAATCAATCACACGAACCTTACCTTCTGTCTCTCCAACAATACTGATAACCTCCGGATGTTCCTTTTCTCCTATAACGTAAGTTTCATAACCTTCTGAAACAAGCTGTTTAGCCCTTTCCTGTGCTTTCTTTACAAGCGGACAAGTTGCATCTACTTCTTTAAGTTTCTTCTCTCTTATTTTCTTTAAAATTTTAGGATGTACTCCGTGTGAACGGATAATTATATATCCTTTTTCGATTTCGGATAGGTTTTCAGCGGCAACAATATTCTCTTTTTCTAATTTTTTAACCACTTGAGGATTATGGATAATATGACCCAGTGTGTAAACTTTTTCATCTGTTTCCTTTCTTACTTGATGTGCAATACCTATTGCCCTTTTCACGCCAAAACAAAATCCCATATTCTTTGCAAGTCTAATTTCCATCAAGCTAAATCCTTTATTTCTTTGATAATCTCTTCTGTAAACTCACGAGCGTTACTCATGGTTGGTTGTTTATGATCAGGACACATAGGATTACCAAATTTTACCGAAAGAGGAGTTTGACGTAAAAAATGCTTTAACATTGATTCGTGCGTTCCTGTAATTAAAACTGGAACTACAGGTACTTTTGTTTTAATAGAAAGATATCCTACGCCAGGCTGACCTGGAAGAAATTCATTTGTTTTTGATCTACTCCCTTCGGGAAATACGATTATGGCTTTTCCGGCCTTCAAAAGATTCACAAAAATCCTCATAGTTTTGATTTCCGGGTTTTCCGTATCGACTGGTATAGCACTTACGCTTCTTAAAATTAAAGAAACAGTCTTATTAATAAAAAGACTTTTTTTAGCCAAAAAGGTAACAGGCCGTAAAGAGATGCAACATCCTACAAGAGGCGGATCATAATTGGATCGGTGATTTGGAGCAATAATTACTCCTCCTTTAACCGGAACATTATTCGCCCCTTCTATTTTAAGGCCTAAGATTTTATAAAACAGAAGAAATATATGATAAGCTATATTATAAGGAATCGACGCCTTCATTAAGTTTTTTTATTTCGGAGATCACAATATCAACCTGCTCATCAATTGAAAGCCTGCTTGTATCAATTAAATATGCATCAGCAGCTTTTTTTAAAGGGCTCTCCTTCCTTGTTGAATCATGATAGTCTCTTCTTTCAAGATCTTTCTTCACTTCTTCAATGTTAGTCTCGTTTGTTTTCTCTTGTTCTCTTCTTTCAGCCCTGACATTTATATCCGCATTCATATAAAATTTTAAATCCGCATCCGGAAAAACAACAGTACCGATATCCCTGCCTTCAACTATTGCATTTTTATCACCGACTATCTTCCTTTGAATATCTACCAAGAATCCTCGAACTTCCTTCATCTTAGAAATAGGTGTAACAGCCTTATTGATTTTATCGCTTCGTAACTCATCGCTTACATCTTCACCGTTAACAATTGTTCTTTGTTCACCATTCACATTTCTAATGTCTATATTCAACTCCTCTAAAATCTGGGTGACCATTTCTTCATTATTGGGATCTATATCTCTCCCTAAAACAAAATAAGCTACTGACCTATAAGTCGCTCCGGTATCAAAGTATAACCAACCCAGTAGCTCTGAAACTTTTCTCGCTGTCGTTGTCTTACCTGATCCAGAAGTTCCATCGATTGCAACTACAAATCCCATAAAACATTATACAACTATATAAAAAAATTTCAAGGTGTCAAGTAAGATTAGTAAAAAAGAAGACAGGAGCCAGAAGTCAGAATCCTATCCCTACAGCCCCATTATTTACATGTAGAACATGTAGATATTGTAGTTTCTTTTTACTAAACCCTAAATCCCAAATCCTGAATTAGGACGCAGATTAAAAAGGATTTTTTGTTGTTACTACTTACCGCTAACTTCTAACTTCTTTCATTAAACATAAAGTTAGTTTTTTTCCAATTCAAAATTCAAAACTCAAAATTCAAAATTATCGACGTTCAACATTCAAAACTATTATCGTCCCTAATCCCAGCCCAACTTGCTATTTTCCCACTGATTCTCCAACTAATACTCCTTGACACAACAAGCATAACTACATAAAATAGGAAAGACTAAAAGGAGGTCAAATGAGTTTAATGTCGATTCTTGCTAAAGGTGGATGGACGATGATTTTTGTGGGCATTTCTTTATTTGTAGGCCTTTATTTCGCCATAGATCGTTTTATATACTACAGAAGAAGCCAAACTCCAACAGATGATTTATTAAAAAGAGTTTACGCCTGGCTAAAAGAAAAAAGCCCTGAACAAGCAATCAAGGAAATACATGACTTCGACACTCCTATAACCAGGGTAATGGCTAAAGGAATCATCTCCGGAAAAAAAGAAGCAATGAATGCAAGCGCTGCTATTGAATTAAAAAATCTGGAACACGGCCTTGGCATTGTTGCATCCATGGGTTCTATAGCCCCCATGCTTGGTTTTTTCGGTACCGTCCTGGGTATGATAAAAGCTTTCATGCAAATAGAAATACTCGGCGGAGGTGTTAACCCCTCACGTCTTGCAGGCGGAATATGGGAAGCTCTGGTAACAACTGCTGCGGGACTGGCAGTAGGCATTCTTTTTCTGCTTGTATACAATGCTCTTTCCGATAGAATGAACGGAATAATTAGAGATATCAATAGGGTAACCTCCGAAATATCTTCATTTATGGAGTAACAAAATGGAATTGGAATCAAGATTCAAACGCAAAAGCACTTTCCCTGTAATTTCTATGGCAGACATTGTTTTGCTTCTTTTAATCTTTTTCCTGTTGACCTCGACATATCTAATTCAACCCGGAATAAAGGTTCATCTGCCAAAAACGGCTACAAGAGAAGCTGCAAGTGAGGAAAAAATAACTATAACAATAACAAAAAGCGGAGCCGTTTATCTTGAAGAACAACCGGTACAAATCGCTAATTTTCCTTATCTTCTTAAAGACGCAGCAGACAAAGTCATACTAATAAAAGCCGACAGGGATGTCACAATAGATATGACCGTAAGAGTAATGGAAGCAATAAGAAAGAGCGGCGCCAGCAAATTCGTGATCGCAACCACTCCGGAAATAGAGTGAACATAAAAAAAATTCCTTTTATTACTACTATAATAACATACTCTCTTCTTATTCTATTCTTCTTCCTTGTTTCGATTAATGTAAGACCCCCTGAAGAAGAATTTATAACCCTCGGGTTTGATATAATAGAAGATATAGAGGAGATGGGATCGTATGCAAAAATAGGTGGGACCGAGGATATTTTCACGTTAGAAGGCGATATTCCTGTACATACAGGAAAAACAAAGAGAGCTCTGAGCCCACTTGAAAAACCTCTTTACGAAGTAGGAGAAACAGAAAGCGGCGAGAAGAAAGGCTATAGATTAGCCGGAGAACTTTCAAAAAGAAAAATAATACATTTTAAAAAACCGGAATATCCAGAAAACGAAAGTGAGAACACTCAAGTACAACTAGAAATTGAAGCCAATCCAGATGGAACAATAAAATCTGTTAAAATTATAAAAACAGGCGGAATCTCCTTCGATAAATCAGCGACTGAAGCCATAAGAGAATGGAGATTTCAGCCGTTAGCCCCAAATATTAAACAGACAATACAAAATGGTATTGTAACAATATATTTTGAAATAAAATGATTTTTCTGCTTTTATCTATTTCATTGCAGCACGCCACCGATCCCTTTGGTAAAAATATTTCAGGTCACAACAAATGCACTTTATCAGGCAAATCTATATATATTGCTGTTCAAGCTACAGAAAAAGGTAAACCGGCAGCTGACAAATGGGTTACATTCATACCTCACAACGGAAAAATTACATGTGATTCAGTAAAAACCGACAACGCGGGATTCGCCAGTATAGAATTTATTCCCGATGCCGGCGGTTGGATAGAAGCAAAAGCACAAAGTGCAACTATAGAAATTTATCCTTCAGTTTTACCAAAACAAAGCCTGATTCAATTTATACTCTCAGTAATAATCGGGACAATTCTCTTACTTATGGGTCTTGATCATCTAAACAAAGGTTTTTCTCGCTTAAGCGGAGAGAAAATAAGGCAAATGCTCTGGAAAATGACAAAAAACCCTTTACTCGCTTATATTTCCGGAATATTTGTTGCTGTACTACTAGAATCAAGCACATTAACAGGATTAATGTTACTCGGCCTTCTCGAATCTTCTCTTATCAAACTTTCAACTTCCCTCATAATACTTCTGGGAGCATCTCTGGGCTCTACCTTCACAGTACAGATAATAGCTACTGATATTATACAATTTAGCCCAATTATTGTCCTAATTGGATTTATTCTCTGGCAAATAAAAACAAGATTAAGTTACATTGGAAGAATTATACTTGGTTTTGGATTGATATTTTTTTCCATATGGATAATTAGGGATAATATCATACCCTTAAGAGAAATATTCTCTCTTGATATTAATCCCCTCTTGCTATTTCTTTCGTCCATAATTTTAACTTTTATTTTCCATTCCAGTGCCGCCACACTTGGACTCGTTATAGCTTTTGCTGGCACTTTGAATTTCTCATCGGTTATACCCGTTGTACTTGGTGTAAATTTAGGAACATCATTTACAATATTGCTTGGTTCTACACGATTTTCTTCCTCCTCAGGCAAGGCAATGGGAGTTGGATATGTTATATTAAAAACAATTTTTGTAATATTATCTTTATATTTGTTCTTATTGCCTGGAAATTTAATCCCTACACCAAGAGAAATTGCTAACCTTCACTCTCTTGTGAACTGCTGGGGATTTATTTTGATTCCTTTCTGTTTTCCACTTGCAAAGTTATTAAGAAAAATATATGGCGAAAAAAAGTCCAGGCTAAAACTGGATCCTCTTTTCCTGTCTTCTTCCACTATTGCCATATCAAAAGCTTATGACGTATTACGCGAATCCATGGAAGTTGTAGCAATCATGTTTAAGGATACGTTGGAAGTATTTAAACACAACAATGACGCTCTTCGAAAGCTCATAATTTCGAAAGATAATATTGTAGATAAAAATCAGGAAGAACTGACAGCTTACACATCCAAACTTCTCGGCAAAGAATTATCCCAAAGAGAAAGCAATAAATGTGTTACAATACTAAAAATATCAAACGAGATCGAACATATAGGTGATTTAATAAGTAAGAGCTTAATGAATTACGCAGAAAAGAAAATAAAACAATCATATTATTTTTCTAAAGAAGGATTTGGTGAGATAAAAAAATACCATGAAACCGTTTTTTTGAATATCAAGGAAGTAGAAGCTGCGCTCTGTTCAATGGATAAAGATATCGCAGGTGAATTACTTGCAAGACAGGAAAAAACCGATGAAAAATTAAGGAATTTCAGAGAGAATCATATCAATCGTTTAAAAGAAGGAAAAAAAGAAAGTATTGACACAAGCGCAATACACCTTGACCTTTTAAATGATTTTGACAGGATTAATTTCCACGTATACAATATTGCAAAAGCAATAATAGGTGAACTATGATTTCAGAAGGACATCTTGTATCTTGCGAAGAATTTGAAGGACCACTCGATCTTTTATTGTATCTTGTCAGAAAACAAGAAGTAGCCATAAGAGATATATCTCTTTCTCGAATAACAAGAGAATATCTGTTATTTGTAAAAGACCTGGAAGAAATCGATTTTGACGGAGCAGGGGAATTTATAAGGTATGCCGCTACTCTTCTCGCTATAAAGGCTAAAGGGATATCTCAAGAGGAACAATCTGAAGAAAACGTAGAAGACTTTGAAACAAAAGAATCACTTATCGAAATGCTAACTAAATACAAAAAATACAAAGGAATAGGAATCTACCTCGGAGAAAAACTAAATCTCACAAATAGAATGTTCCAGCGACCGAATAGAGATATCGAAAAAGAAATTCCTATTCCTATCGATGGATTAAAACTTTTTCTCGAAGAGATAAAAAAGAAAGATCCTTTTAATCCCCCAACAACGATTTTGTTTCATATCGACCACTTGATTGATAATTTAATGGAAAATCTTAAAAAGCTCGGAAAATTTGTATTTTCAAAAATAACTTCCACTGCTGACAGCAAAGAAAAAATAGGACTTTTTTTCGCTCTCTTAGAAATAGTAAGAAGAGGAAGGGCAAAAGTCTTCCAAAAAAAACCTTTTGATGAGATATTTGTAGAAAAAAAATGAATATTAAATATAAAAATTTACCAAAAAACACGAAAAATTTTTTAAAGAAAAGAGAGGTAACAAACCAGAAAACGCTTGATAGATTTCTTACCCCTACTTTAGAAAATTTACGTCCATCCGATGAGGTTCTCAAATCAGGAGCAAAAAAAATATACGACGCAATAAAAAAAGGAAAAAAAATTCTTATATGGGGAGATGCAGATGTAGATGGCATAACCTCTACTTTGATAATGGAATCATTGTTCAGAAAACTTTTCAAGATTGAAGTTCAACATTATATACCTGATAGACAAAAAGAAGGTTACGGTCTCTCAAAAGAAGGAATCGATAAAGCATATAAGAAAAAAGTAAATTTAATTATAACTGTGGACTCGGGGACCGGCAGTTACAATGAGGTAGAATATCTAAAGAAAAAAAATATGGACATTATAATAACAGATCACCATGAATTAAAAAATAAACTACCCCGGTCTTTAATTCTGAATCCAAAACTTAATTCTTTCGGATACAAATATCTTTCCGGTGCAGGCGTTGCCTTTAAAATTGCGGATTACATATTATCCGATTGTCTGGGCAAACCTTCCACGGAGTGGGTAAAGGAAATACCTGAAATACCTGCATATGCATTGATAGGAACTGTCGTTGACAAAGTTCCTCTTCTAGATGAAAATAGAATAATATATACCGAGGGTCTAAAATGTTTAAAAAAATCTACTAAACCTTCATTTAATTTACTATCCCAAAAAAGCAATATCTTAAAAGCACTAACTCCGCTCGTTTCGGGAAAAGACCATCTAACATGGGAGTTTTTCTCAAGCAGATCTATTGATAAGGCAAATAGTATCTACGAAATGCTAAAAATCAAACACTCTGAATGGAACAAACATGCCAGAACAGCATTCTCATCCATAAGAAAAGAACTTGACAACGGACATCTGGCAATATTTAAAAATAAACTCGATTACAAAATTGCAAATAGCGTAGCTAACAGAGCAAAAGATTATACTAATTTCCCAGTTTTCATAATTTATTCATTAGGATCTAAAATCCGCGGAGAGGGTAGAAGCCCTAAGGGCTTTGACCTTCTCTTTGTCCTTGAAAAAATAAAAGACCTATTAATCGATTACGGCGGACACAAATGCGCATGTGGATTCACATTAAAAAAAGAAAATTTAGAAAAATTTATTGAAAGATCGGAAATCCTCTTAAAAAAACACAAATCAAAAAAACCTTACGACTCAAAACTAAGATTAAATGAAATAACACAAGATTTTAAAAATTTAATAAAAATGACAGAACCTTTTGGTTACGGAAATCCTCCACCTGTTTTTTTGATTAGTAATTTGAATTATGAAAAAAATGAAAAAAAATATTTTCTTTCCAACGGAAAATCAAAATTGCTGCTCGATGAAGTTAAAGAAATGCCTCCACCATCCAAAAAAGTAAATGCTTACATAGAAATCAAAAATCAAAAAATAATTCTAAAAAAATGGGAATGGATAAAAGAATAAAATTAGATAAAAATCTTGTTATACTTCTTGCTATACTATTAGTAGCAGGAATTTTCCTGCAATATACTGCAAACTACCCTGGAGATCAGACTTTTTTCAAGAATCATCTAATTTGGATAGGTATATCTCTCTTCTGCGGCTTCTTAATGCTTTCTTATCCTCTTAATGGTATGAAGGACACCGCACCTATTTTATATGTAATAGGAATAATTCTTCTAATAATCGTAATTTTCTTACACGGAACCGATGGAAGATGGATTAGAATTGGCTCTATTCAATTTCAGCCTTCTGAAATAGCAAAAATTTTCTTTATAATATTTATGGCAAAATTGCTATCGAAGCTGGAAAATAAAGAAATATATATGACAGATTTAAGAACACCCATATTGATTGCCGCTATACCTACACTACTTGTTTTTATAGAACCCGATATCGGAACTTCAGCAATCTTCGTATTCATCTTCCTGGGCATGATAAGCACTCTCAATATAAGCATTCCAAGGTATATACTTTTCATATCACCTTTGCTCTCTTTCTTATGCGGATTCAATCTTATTTCCTGGATTTTATTTATGATAATGCTAGTTGTAACAATAATAATATCTGATCTAGATCTACGATCTGCCATAGGTGTTTTTCTTCTAAATTTGGCTACAGGGGCTTCGACACCAATCATAGACACTTTGCTAAAACCGTACCAAAGGGATAGGCTCTTGAATTTTTTGAATCCCTCATTGGATCCAACTGGGTCAGGCTGGCAGTTACTCCAGTCTAAAATATCGATCGGTTCAGGAGGAATAATAGGTAAAGGATATCTTAATGGTACAATAAAAAACCTGGGGTTCTTACCTCAAACAAGAACAGATTTTATTTTTGCTGTTTTAGCCGAAGAATTTGGATTTCTTGGAACCATTTTCATTATTACTCTTTTTACTTTATTACTATTAAGGATTTTATATATTGCACAACACGCACAAAGATCTTTCGGGAAATTTCTTGCATATGGAATTTTTTTCTATTTTCTTTCTCAAATTACAGTTAATATTGCCATGACCGTAGGGCTTCTTCCCGTTGTAGGATTACCACTTCCTTTTATAAGCTATGGAGGAACTTCTCTTTTAATCTCCACAATCTCGATAGCCATTATAATATCTATCAAAAATGATTCCGTTGTTTAGATTTATATTTGATTTAGAAAGATTTGTATTTCCACCTTTTTGTTTAATTTGTAAAAACGAGCTAAGAAAAGCACAGGTAGTCTGCAACCGCTGTTTTGATAAAATCCATTTTATTTCCAGGAAAAAATGTAAGATATGCAGTAAACCATTAAAATCCGGCACCGTATGTGGCAAATGTAAGAAAAAACGTCCATACTTCGATTCTGTAATTAGCTGCGGCAGCTATACTCCTCCTTTATCTGATATAATAAAAGTTTTTAAATATCAAAACAGACCTTCTCTTTCCCAGAGACTTGCACGGGTTATTTATTCGAATTACAATTCCCGTGCAAATATTAAAAACATAAATTATCTCACATGGGTCCCTATGCAAAGAGCGGAAATACGTGAAAGAGGATACAATCATAGTAAACTACTCGCCTTAGAACTTTCTAAAATTTCCTCATTAAAAAGCATTGATCTTTTATATAAAAAATCAAACATACCTTCACAAACGACTTTACCTTATGAAAAAAGATTCGATAACGTAAAAGACGCCTACGAAATCAGAGATAAAAACTTGAAAGAATTCAAGGGTAATCCCGAAAAAGGTATTATAATTATAGATGATGTGCTGACAACAGGAAGTACTCTAAACGAATGCTCCAAAAGACTAAAAGAAGCAGGCTTCCAAAAAGTCTTTGGCCTTGTATTGGCTACTTCTCCTTAACCAAACGATTATATTGAGCTTTTTTTCTTGCTGCTGTATTTTTATGAAGAACTCCTTTTTTGACCGCTTTATCAACAGTTGAATAAGCCGTCTTAAGAAGCTCTTCTGCTTTTTTAGGGTCTTTTTCTTCTTTTAACTTTCTTGTTATGTTTTTAATCCTTGTTTTGATGCCTTTGTTTCTTTGCCTGTTCTCTTCTGCTATCCTAACCCTTTTCTTTGCTGATTTTATATTCGGCACTAAACCTCCAATAAGTTTTAATTTCTAAGGCGGCACCCGGATTCGAACCGGGGGATAACGGTTTTGCAGACCGTTGCCTTTCCACTTGGCTATGCCGCCGATTTTAAAAAAGCGGGAAACGGGATTTGAACCCGCGACTTTCACCTTGGCAAGGTGACGCTCTCCCACTGAGCTATTCCCGCATGGCTTTAATATAATAAGTGTGCCGCCTTTGTCAAGCCACCCAACCAAGACACAGCACTAAATAAATAGCCACGGATTCACACAGATATACACTGATTTTTTTCAATCCTACCTAACTAATCCAAACCACAAATCGTTTTTTTAACGACCAGATTTAATCAATTCTCCGAATTTTCTGCCGAATTCTTCACCTTTCGCCAATTCGCCGTTTGTTGGCATTCCTATGAATTCCAGAGAATCCGTCAATTGCCAATTTATCGGTTCGACGATTTCTTTGATTTCTTTCAAAGCTCCTCCACTCCAACCGTAGCTTCCGAACATCGCAAATTTTTTATTCTTTACGCTCTTAAGTTTTGCCATCCTAAGAACACTCCCCATAGACGGGAAAAGCCCTGCCTCATATGTCGGGGCACCAATCATTACCCCGCTTTTTGTCCACAAAGACGGCAATATGTAACTAACATGAGTTCTCGCAACATCAAATATCTTAAGAGGAACTCTAACTTTCGAAATACCTTGTGCTACCGCATTCATCATACTTTCTGTATTTCCGTACATCGAACCGTAAATCAAAGTCACTCCGGGTTCTGTCGGCTCAGTCGCAAGCCTGGCAAGTTTACTATACAGTTCTACTATCGTACCCGGACTTTCTCTCCATACTCTTCCATGAGAAGGAGCAATTACCTCTACAGGAATATCTTTTAATTTATCTATTGCCCTCAGAACCATTTTACTGAATTTAGCTACAATATTAACGTAATAGCGAATAGCTTCATTTATGTAAAAATCCAAATTTTCGCATTCATCGTCAAAAATACTTCCTCCAAGAGCCCCATAACTTCCAAAAGCATCACAGGAGAAAAGAATCTTATTTGAAACCTCATAAGTCATAATCGTCTCAGGCCAGTGAACCATAGGGGTAGAGAAAAACTTAAGCGTCTTATCACCAAGAGAAATCTCATCGCCATCTTTTACAACTTCTACCTTGTCTTTTATCCCGTAAAATCCCTCAAGCATTTTTTTTGTTCTTTCCGAACCTAATATTACTGCTTCCGGAGAAAGTTTTCTAAAGGTCCGAATTACTCCCGAATGATCGGGCTCCAAGTGATTCATCACAATATAATCTATTTCAGATATATCTACAATCTTATTTATATTATCGAAGAATTCGTCCGCTTTAAGAGATTTTGTCAAATCTATTATCGCTTTTTTCTTATCGTTAATCAGATAAGTATTATATGAAACACCTTCTGCACCTATAGGCCATAGACCTTCGAACAAATCGGTCGTCCGATCATCGACACCTATCCAGTAAATACCCGACCTTATTTCAACTGGTAACATCCTGCCTCCTATAAATCTTTAGATTCAATTATATTAATTCCCCTTTCTTCCATTAAAGTCAAAACCCTATCAATATTTCCGACGGGTGAATCAATTCCTTTTGTACCGTCAAGAATAACATACGTTTCAAATCCAAGCTCTTTTGAGTCCATTGCAGAGAAAAAAACGCAATAGTCAAGCGCCAAACCACAGAGGTAAGTTTGATCTATATGCAAATTTTTTAAGTATCCTTCAAGTCCGGTTAAGGTTTTTTTGTCATTTTCCCTGAAAGCCGAATAAGAATCTATATCCGGGTTACTCCCTTTCCTTAAAACCAAATCCAAATTCTTAACATTAAGATTTGGGTGAAACTCCGCACCTTTAGTTCCCGAAACACAGTGCTCCGGCCAAAGGACCTGTTTTATTCCGTTATATTCGATAACATCATAAATTTTTTTGCCCGGATGATTGATGGCAAAAGACATATGTTTTTTGGGGTGCCAATCCTGCGTGGCAACTACCTTCTCAAACTTACCTATTAAACTGTTTATTACCGGAACAACTTTATCACCTTCGGGAACAGCCAGCGAACCTCCGGGACAAAAATCATTCTGAACATCTATTATAATAAAAGCTTTATTTTTCGGCATTTGTTCTCCAAATTAAAAGGATTATTCAGTATTAAAGAATTCCTCAATCCATTCTTTTAATTGATCTCTAACTTCTCTGAATTTATCAAGAATCTCTTCACTGCTACCCGAAAAGGAAGAGGGGTCTTCAAAACCTTTATGTAGTTGTTGTTTTCCTCCGGGAAAAAACGGACATGCATCTCTGGCGCCACTGCAAACTGTAATAACATAATCAAATTCTTCATCGACAAAATCTTTAACATTTTTGGAGTAATGCTTAGATATGTCAATTCCTATCTCCCTCATCACTTCTATCGAATTCGGATTAACACCAGAAGGCTCGGTTCCGGCACTAAAAACTTCATACTTATCACCGTATAGACTACGAAGCAGCCCTTCCGCCATTTGTGAACGAGCCGAATTGTGCGTGCAAAGAAACAATACTCTTTTTTTTATCAATTATCCTCTCTCAAGAACACAAGTTTACTTATTCTTGCATTTTCTTTCATACTTATTCCGTTTTTACCGATAAAAAGAGTTGCCCTTATTACCTCACTTTTTTCTATCATTCTCGTAGGATGAAAAGCTCCGTTTCTGGTTAATCTTCTTGCGGGTTGCAATATTACTACTACTTTCTCAGGAAGAATATCCTGCAATTTTTCGTTGAATTCAATTAAATATTCTCCTTCTGAAAGTTCCCACCAACCATATTCATCCCCGGGCGCTCGCTTAACGGGTTTTATTTCCTCTATTTCGCTCTCTTTATATTCGCTACCCCCAAAATCAATTTCTCCTTTACCGGTAAATCGAAAGACTTTATTAATCGTAAGATAAACCCCAAAATCTTCGACTTGTTTTTTTTCATAAATAATGTCTCTAATAAAACCTAAAATATCAACACCTGTTTCTTTTTTCATGAAATCCTCTTTTTCGACTACTCACAAGTTAGAATTTATAACCTATTTTTCTAAGCAAGTCTTTTCTTTCCGCTATATCATTATCATTTTCTACGCCAAGAGGTTTTTCTCCATCAAGGACCCCAATTATACCTCTTTGTTCTCCATCTTCGGCAACCAGAACCTTAAGAGGATTTGCTGTTGCCGCAAAGAGATATAAGACTTCATCAACAGCTCTTAGGGATTTCATAATATTTATAGGAAAGGCATTTCCTAAAATCAGGACAAATGAGTGCCCGGCGCCAATCTTCTCGGCATTTTTAACAGCAAGAGATTCCAAATCCTCATCTGTACCACTATGACGTATAAGTCGCGCTCCAGAGGCTTCACAGAAAGCAAGCCCGAACTTAATCATAGGCAAGGAAACAACAAGAGCTTCATGTATATCTTCTACGGTTTTTATAAAGTGACTCTGTCCAATTATTACATTTGCATTTTCCGGAGTTTCTATATCAATTAATTTTATCTCCATATTTACCTCCAATTTAAAAGACAATTAAAAAACAAGATTTTTAATTTGTTAGTCAGTTAGTCCGTTGGTCCGTTTTTTTAACTCACCAACACACCCACGCACAAACGCACTAACAAAAAAAATTCGTGCAATTCGTTGTTTTTTTCTCTTAAATTCCACAATGTATACCTTTGTGTTCTTTGTGAACTTTGTGGTTAAGATCTCTTTTTAACAGCCTTTGGTTATTCAACACAAATCTTATCCTTTATTTTTTCAAATTTAACTTTACCTATACCTTTAACGTTCAAAAGCTCATTTTCTGTTTTAAATCCTTTATTTTCAATTCTGTAATTCACTATTCTCTCTGCTATAACTTCCCCAATATACGGTAATAAAACCAACTCTTTTCTAGTCGCAGTATTTACGTTTATCGGAAAAGGAGAGGATTCTATCCCGGCTTCAGGAAGCTCCTCCCGTAAAAATCCCGCTAAACTCCCGACAACAAGAACAATTACAATGAAAACAATTACTCTTTTTTCAGAATTGGTTAGCATATCTTATTCCAACATAATATACGGGTTCTTTAAAAACCCCATTCGGGGCCCAGGATATATTCCTTAGTGAAGCAAAAGGCGAAATAATGGTCCTACTCCACAGAGAAAATCCTCCGGCAAGAAACTTATCCGGCGTCAAATAACCCGTTAGATAAACTTCGAACCCCAAGAAACTTAATTGGCTATTCACATGAATTTCTCCAAATTCTCTTATAAAACCTTTATCCTGATAGAAATACTTAAACCCAAATCTTTTTCTTTCGAATTCTATATTTACAAAATAATTTTCTCCTTGTCTCCAGGAAAGAGAGTCCTCTCCTACCGTAAAGTAATATTTCCTTCCACCTTCAATACTAAAATTGAAAAGATTTATTCTCGCCCCATGAAAAATTCTTACCCTGGAAACAAATTCTTCTATCGGATAAAAAACTCTGGGAAAACGATCCCTGAATCTACCTGCCTTAAATTCTCCCCAATCATTAACGAAACCGACACATCTTCTTTCTTTTCCAATTTCCCCTCTCAAACCCAAAACCTGGATAATAAATCCATAATCGGCACTTTCTTTATAATTTGCCCAACCTCCAACAAAGAATGGACTGATCAATTGATAGAAACGTACTTCAACATCAGCAGCTAAAGAATCCTGAAAGCCAAAAGCTTCAAAACTCGTAATAAGAAAACGTCCCTCTTCTAAAAGCCACTTCCACCCCTTAACTTCCGAATAACGTAATGAATTCCATTCAATATAATTACCTTCAAGCGTGTATGTATGTGATTTAAGAGAAGCTTTTAAAGTATAATGATCTGCAAAATCCCGTTCATTTAAACTCTCAATTCTTAAATCACGGAACTTTAATGATGCATAATTGTAATCCACATCACGATTCAAAGCCATATTTATCCAATCTTTTTCCGTTTTATTGAACCATTCGATCTCAGGTTCAACTTTAGGACTCGGTAAAACCGGAACAAAAACATCTTCTTCAACAAAAAGTAAAAGGAGAATTAACATTCAATCATACCTATATTTTTCAAAAATGGAGGATAAATAATGCCTTTCTCAGTAATAATACCGCTAATAAGTTCGTTTGGTGTAACATCGAAAGCCGGGTTCCTAACGCTTATATCATTAGGAGCTGTCCGCAATCCCATAAATTCTGTCACTTCCTCAATATTTCTTTCTTCTATAGGGATATCCATACCGGCATTAAGGGCTAAATCAAAAGTTGTACTGGGCGCTACAACGTAAAAAGGAATTCCCTTTTCTCTTGCTGATAAAGAGAGTGAATAAGTGCCTATCTTATTGGCTGTATCACCATTTTTCGCAATTCTATCCGCACCTGTAAATACGCCTTTTATTTCTTCCGTTTTCATTATATGAGAAATTGCTCCATCTACAATAAGAATAACTTTTATGCCATTTTTTTTAAGTTCCCAGGCAGTAAGACGCGCCCCCTGGAGAAAAGGACGGGTCTCCGGAACAAAAACAGTTATCTCTTTACCTTGTTCTTTTGCTTTGTAGAAAACAGCCAGAGCTGTACCTATGCCTCCGGTTGCAAGCGCACCTGCATTACATATTGTCATATAAATAGAATTATGTTCTATCAAAGTCGAACCATTTTCCCCAAGAAGTTCCGTGATCCTCCTATCTTCTTCATGTATCTTTATTGCCTCCTGAACAAAAACTAAAGGTTCCAATTCTTTATCTTTAAGAAGTTTCCTCATTCTTTTTACAACATAGAAAAGATTGTAGGCTGTTGGTCTGGCTGACTCCATAAGAGAAATCTCTTTTTCTAAAGACTTCCTGTCTTTGCAATTTAATGCAGCAAGAGCAATACCATACCCGGCAGCAACACCAATTGCGGGAGCTCCCCTGATTATCATATTCTTGATTGCTACATACATCTCTTCAGCCGTTCTAATATCAACATATACTTCCTCGTGAGGTAGTTTTCTCTGATCTATCAACTTTGCATAATCGCCGCACCACTTAATTGTATCAGACCAAATCATTTATTTTCATCCTTATATTTTAAAACCAGCTTCCCTTAAAAGATTTCTGCTGACATCCAAAGGGAAACCTATAACATTGGAAAAACTACCTTCAATCTTATCTATGAAAGACATATTTTTGTCCTGAATTCCGTAAGAGCCTGCTTTATCTAAACTTTGACCTGAGTCAACATAATACGAGATTTGAGAGTCATTCAGCTCGTGAAACTTAACCTCACTTACATCGTAATCTTGAAAAATAATATCTTCTTTCAACACAGCAACTCCGGTAAAAACTTTATGTGTTTTCCCTGACAGATACTTCAACATGTTTACAGAATCTTTTCTATTCTTCGGTTTACCCAGTATTTTGTTCTCAAGAAACACAAGTGTATCAAATCCCATTATAATAGTTCCTTTTGAAATCTTTTCATTTTCCCAAACCCATTTAGCTTTTACAGTAGCATTATAAACCACTGTTTCTTCCGGCGTTTTAAGAATAACCTCCTCGACATCCGGGAAAATAATCTTACCTTTTATTCCAAGTTGATTAAAAAACTCCTTTCTTCTCGCCGAGGACGATGCTAAAATAATCCGCATAACTTTATGATAGAAAATACATATTTTTTGTCAAGATGCTAACTAAAAAAGTAAAAAACAAAAAATAAGCTTTTCGCTTTTGGCTGTTGGCTCTTAGATGTTTTAAAAATAAAAGCTAAATGCGAAAGGCTAATAGCTAACAACTCAATTTATTGTCATTTGTCATTGTTGATTTTTAATTCTTGATATTTTATTTATTATGAAACTTAAACTAAACGAAGTCCTTAAACAAAAAGCAGACTAATGACTGGGGAATAGCGACTGATAACTCGGTTAACGTTATCCGCCATAACTCAAACGAGTAGCCAGAACTTCAGGAAGACCGGCATCTAAAATTTTCTTTTGAGTCTCCTCTAAATCATATTCAACACGAACTCTTTTAACAAATTTTTTATCAGAATCAAAAAATACAAAAGAAGCCCTTGGGTCTTTATCTCTCGGTTGTCCTACACTACCGGGATTAATAATATATTTTCTATTCTGATGTAGGCTTACCTCATCAGAAGTCAATATTTTTATCTCTTTGCCGTCAAATTCAAAAATTACAGGAATATGTGTATGCCCCACGAAAAGTATTTGATTATTCATAATCTCAAAATCTATATAGGTATCACTTGCTCTTAAGAGATAACGCCAGTACTCGGGCTTATGCAGAGAGGAATGAACAAAACTTACATTCTCTTCTTGATATATAAAAGGCAAACTTTTCAGAAAATTCATTTCATCATTACCCACAACACTCCTGCTCCACATAACCGCTTTTTTTGCATAATCATTAAAATTATCTATACTAGTCATCTCACAAACGGCAAAATCATGATTGCCTGCAAGAATAACATCCGAAATATCCCTTGTTGCTTTTATGCACTCTATCGGATCCGCACCATACCCCACAATATCTCCCAAACAAACAATTTTATCTATGTTACCATAATTAGATTTAATATAATCTAAAACGGAAAGAAGTGCTTCAAGATTACCATGTATATCTGAAATTATAGCATATATCATATCATAAAAGCCCCTTATCTCTTGCAACGGAATCGAGTATACCGTTAACGAATATTCCTGATTTTTCGGTAGAAAACTCCTTCGCTATTTCTATCGCTTCATTTATAACTACTCTCGGCGGAATCTCAGGTAAATGCATCAATTCTAAAACTGCGACACCAAGGATAGTTTTATCCATCGCACATAAGCGATCCCACTCCCAATTCTCGAGAACCGTTTTTATCAATTCATCTGCTTCATCGAGATGTTTCTTTGCAAGCTCAAGAAGTATCGTTGCGAACCTCAGAGCCTCATCATTGTAATCCTGTTGATTCAATTCGGCTATTTTATCAAGATTCTCGGTCGAAAATTCCAAATTTATTCTTGCAGGATAGAGCGCCTGCACTGCAAGAATCCTACCAAGCCTTCTGTTTCCTATGTTGGTCATTTTTCAAGGTTCCCATAAAGGTTTATCATTTCAAGAATTCCAGCCGCTGCATCCCATCCTTTGTTTCCTACCTTCATACCGGCTCTGCTAAGAGCTTGCTCCTCAGTATCGGCTGTGACCACTCCGAAGCCAACAGGTTTATTTGTCTGCATCGAAATTCTGGCTACGCCTTTTGTGGTCTCAGATGCCAGAAGTTCAAAATGAGGGGTTTCCCCTCTTATCAGCGCTCCGAGAACCAAAAAACCATCATATTTTTTAATGTTAACTACCTTAGAAAGAAGCATGGGCAATTCAAAAGAGCCAGGAACCAAGTAAATATCTATGTCCGATTCTTTAACTTCATGCCGCAACAAACAATCAATAGCCCCTTCTTTTAATAAGTTAGTTATTCTGGAATTATAACGTGATATAATTATTGCGATTTTAATTCCTTTACCTTTCAGTAAACCTTTATACTCCATTAACCCTCCTTTTCTACCTATATTAAAACAATCAGGTAGAAAGCATACTTAAACATTTTTGAGTGTATGCCCTAACTTTTTTTTCTTTGTTTTCAGATATTCAATATTACTTTCTGTAGGCTGTATTTCTATCGGGATACCTTCCACTACTTTTAGACCGTATCCTTCAAGCCCTACAATCTTTCTGGGATTATTGGTAAGAAGACGTATTGTTGAAAGACCAAGATCTTTAAGAATCTGCGCTCCTATTCCGTAATCACGCAAATCAGTCTTGAACCCTAATCTTTCATTCGCCTGCACTGTATCGAGCCCATCATCCTGCAATTTATAAGCTCTGAGTTTATTCAACAAACCTATTCCTCTGCCTTCCTGTCTCATATACAAGAGCACTCCTCTGCCTTCTTTCTCTATGGCTCTAAGCGCATTTTCCAATTGACCGCCGCAATCACAACGCTGGGAATGAAGGGTATCCCCTGTCAAACATTCCGAATGGACTCTAACAAGAACATTTTTCTTATTGGCAACTTCTCCTTTAACAACGGCTAAATGAACTTTATCATCTATCACATTGGTATACGGGATCAGTTTAAACCTGCCAAAATCTGTAGGGAAGTTAACTTTTGCTTCTCTCTTTATTAACTTTTCTCTTTTTCTCCTGTACTCTATAAGACTTTGCACGGTAGCCACTTTTAGGTTATACTTCTCTGCAATTTCAAGAAGACGGGGTAGTCTCGCCATTGTTCCGTCTTCATCCATTATTTCGCAAATTACAGCAGAAGGGTATAAACCTGCAATCTTCGCAATGTCTATTGAAGCCTCCGTATGACCCGCCCTTCTTAAAGTGCCTCCCTGTTTTGCCCTTATAGGAAAAATATGGCCGGGTCTTGAAAGTTCGGCAGGTTTCGTCTTGGGATCAATAATTTTTTTTATGGTTAGAGCCCTATCAAATGCACTTATTCCTGTACTTGTCCCCTCTTTGGCATCGACGGAAACCGCGAAAGCAGTACCATGACGAGCTGTAATATTATTCGTCATCAAAGGTAAATCAAGTTCAAGTAGTCTTTTCTCAGGCAAAGAAACACAAATCAGTCCCCGACCTTCCTTTGCCATAAAATTGATAGTCTCCGGAGTAATTTTCTCTGAAGCAACAACAAAATCTCCTTCGTTTTCTCTATCCTCATCATCAACTATAACCAGAGGTATACCCTTTTTTACATCTTCAATTACATCTTCTATAGCACTAAACTTAATCATTTAAACTCCAATAATCTTTTTAAATATCTCGCCAAAGGATCTACTTCAATATTTAAAATATCTCCTTTCTTTTTGTACTTAAAGTTAGTATTTAACAAAGAATGTTCAATCATAACAATTTTAAAATTTCCTTCATCGACTTCATTAATTGTAAGAGAAACCCCATCGAGCGCAATACTGCCTTTCTCTGCTATAAACATTGAAAGTTCAGAAGGATGTTCTATAATGAATTCAGAGGAACCATTACGCTTATTTATACCAAGTATTTTACCAACACCATCTACATGTCCGTAGACAATATGTCCATTTACCAAATCGGAAAGCTGCAAAGACCTCTCAACGTTTATCCAATCACCAATATGGAGATACAAAAGATTACTTCTTGCAACTGTCTCAGAAGAAACGTCAAAGATCGAAGTTTTTCCGGATACGCCAGAAACTGTCAAACATGCTCCGTTAATCGAAACACTGTCACCAATATCAACCAAAAAAGGTAGTCTAATATGCAAAACCATATCGTCTTTACTTTTCTTCAATCTATCAAGTTTAACTACATTTCTAATTATTCCCGTAAACATTAGCCGCCTCGATTAAAATGTCTTCTCCCATCCTCTTTACCTCCGCATTAAAAGAAAATCTTTCCACTTGAGAGTTCAAAAAAGGAATACCCTTTCCAATAAAAGATGGAGAGATAAAAATCAAATATCTATCTACCACATCTTTTTCAACAAAATGAGTAAAAGTTTCGCTTCCTCCCTCTACCATAACTGAAGTGATTTTCTCCCTCCCTGCTCTCTTTAAAATATCCTTAACATCTATTAATCTTTTCTTTTCTTTAAAAAGCCAAACTATTGCATCGGGATATTTTTCCTTGGCTTTTTTGTCGGTACTCGCAATAATAACTTTCCCACCCCCCTTAAAAATCCTCGCATCCAGTGGAGTTTTGAGGTTGGGGTCCAATATTATCTTATAAGGCTGCCTTTCTACTTCAACCCCTCGAACAGTTAATCTTGGATCGTCAGATAGAAGCGTTCCAACTCCAATCAACAATGCATCTACTCTGCTTCGAAGACGATGAACTTCCATGTGAGACTGCTCTCCTGATATCTTGAATATTCCGCGCTCAGGATCCCCTATCTTGCCATCAAGAGTAAGCGCTGCTTTTAAAATCACATAAGGAATTTTTGTTGTAATATATTTTAAGTAGAAAGAATTTAATTCTCTTGCTTCTTTTTCAAGAATACCTGCTTTGACTTTAATACCCTTTTTTTTAAGGGATTTAAATCCTTTACCATTTACAAGAGGATTCGGGTCTTTTATCGTAGAAACAACTCTACCTATTCCGCTTGATTCTATAATTCCAACACATGGAGGAGTATTACCATAGTGGCAACAAGGTTCAAGAGAAATATATAAAGTAGCACTTTTAGTCTTATCACCTGCTTTCGTGATAGCCTCGACCTCTGCATGCGGAGTTCCAGGACCTTTGTGATAACCCCTGCCTACGACCTGACCATCCCTTACCACACAAGCACCTACAAGAGGATTAGGAGAGACTATCCCTTCGCCTCGCTTGGCAAGCTCGAATGTTTCTTTTATAAAATATTCATCCAACCTATTCACACAAAAAACCCCTCTCCGGGGGTTTCTAAATTTTTTTCTCTTCTCTCATCCGGACTTTAACCGTCGGCTTCGGAATTCCACCGAATCAGGATTGCTCCTCGCGGGCTTTCACCGCCGGTCGGGAATTTCACCCAACCCCGAAGAGATACTTTATAATTAAGGTTTTTTTAAACTTTGTCAAGGGGAAAATATTTTATTACTAAAATTAGCCACAAAGACCCTAAGACACGAAGAAAAAAAATAATAATTAGCCACCGATTTACACTGATTGACACTGATACCCTTCCACTCCCATATCTTTTTTTATTAAAACAACAAAATATTTTTTTTAATACGTGTGTTTCCGTGTTTATCCGTGGCTATTACTTTTTTGTTTTTTTCTCTGTGTTCTCTGTGGTTCAAATGGTTTTTTTGGGAGAGGGATGGGATTCTGGATTCTGACTCCTGGCTTCTTAATTCTTTGTTTTTTAGTTAGCATCTTGACAAAAAATGCTACTTTCCTATTTTGATACAATATGAGTTATGTACTTCTTATTATTGGACTTGTTTTACTCGTAAAAGGTGCAGATTACATGATCGACGGAGCAGTCGAACTTGCGGCAATCCTTGGCCTTTCACCATTATTCATCGGACTATCTATTACAGCTTTCGGCACAAGCGCACCAGAAGCTGCCGTTTCGATAAAAGCGGCCCTTTCTTCCTTTCCTTCAATTTCTTTCGGAAATGTACTCGGCAGTAATATAGCAAATATCGGTCTTGTTCTTGGACTCGGAGCACTTGTATGGTCTATTAAAGTAAAAAAGTCGACTATAAAATGGGAAATCCCTTTTTCTCTAATTATAGGTATTTTTATAACTCTTTTAGTCCGAGACGACTGGTACGGCAATGGTGGATCTTATCTCTCAAGATTTGACGGAATTGTCCTTCTTGTATTATTTTCTCTTTACATATCATATCTCTACTCGATGGCAAAAAAAGATAGAAGAGCTTTCCGTCTCAGCACAGAACTTACAAAAATAGAACATTCAAAGAAGCAAATATCAAAAGCAACTATACTGTTAATATTCGGTATAGCTTGCGTTCTGCTTGGAGCTCATTTAATTGTAGATAACGCAGTAATAGTTGCAAGACAACTCGGTGTATCAGAAATCCTTATAAGCGTTACTATAATAGCTTTAGGAACCTCTCTACCAGAAGCGGCAACCTCTCTTTCCGCCATGAAAAAAGGAAAATCTGATATCGCAATAGGTAATATCGTTGGAAGCAACATCTTTAATATTTTATTTGTACTCGGTATAACTTCAACAATAAAACCCATTGAATTTCCTATTTTAGCTTTTAAAGACTTATTAATCGTTAGCTTATTATCATGCGTTCTTCTTGTTTTTGCTTACACAAATAACAAAATATCAAAAAAAGAAGGAGCAATACTCCTCCTTCTCTACATATTTTATATCACTTTTGTTATTATCAGAAATTAAAAATATTAAAGTCTTGGGGTAAAATCTATTCTGTCGTTCAATCTCTTGATAAATTCTCCGGCAAGCATTACCGCATTTTCAATATCAGACAGAGAAACAATTTCAATTGGGGTATGCATATAACGGTTTGGAAAACTTATTAAACCCGTAGCAACGCCGCTTCTGGTTAGCTGAATAGCGTTAGCGTCTGTACCGGTCGATCTTGGGGCTGCTTCAATTTGATAATCAATTTTATTTTTCCTTGCCGTTTCAATCAACATTTGATAAATTACAGGATTAATGTTTGCTCCTTTTGAAATCACAGGACCTTTATTCAGACATATGTCTCCGTATTCTTTCTTTTCCGTGGTCGGATGATCGGTAGCAGTTGTTACATCAAAGGCAAGACCTAAATCAGGATCTATACCGAAAGCGCTTGTACGGGCACCTCTAAGCCCCAATTCTTCTTGAACAGAAGAAACACAGTATAAATTTACAGAAATTTTCTTTTTATTTAAATACTTAAGAAGCGCTCCTGTGGCAAAAACTCCGGCTTTATTATCTGTTGCCTTTGTAAGTACAAGCCCATTACGTAATTCCTCCATGCCTAATTCGAAAGTAATAGGATCTCCTACAGAAACAATACTTTCGGTCTGCTTCTTGTCCTTTGCTCCTATATCTATCCATAAATCTTTTAACTTAGGGGGGGTGTGTTTTTCGTCTTTCTCCATCATATGGATAGCTTTTCTACCAATTACTCCTCTTACTTTACCACTTTTAGTATAAATATCAACTTTAAGTCCAGATAAAATAGATGTATCAATACCTCCGATTGGACGAAAATATATAAAACCATCGTTATCAATAAAATTCACCATAAAACCAACTTCATCAGCGTGACCGGAAACCATAAGTTTTAACTTGCCTTGACCTTTCCGGAATGCAATCACATTGCCATGAACATCTGTTTTTACTTCATCGGAATATTTTTTTACAAATTTCCTGAATACTCTCTGAGCGGGTTCCTCAAAACCAGAAGGACTCGGAGCCTCGACGAGCTCACGGAAAAAATTCTTTAATTCTTTATCCATATCAGCTATCTCCTTGCTTCATTATATCCTAATACAAACAAAAGTCAATATAAACAACAAGAAAGAAGTCAGGAGTCGGAAGTTGGAAGTTAGAATCCCATCCCAAAATAAAAAGCCAATTCTCCCGCAAATGCACATAAACCGCAAAGAAAAAAATAAATTTTTGTCATTTCGATCTCCTAACTTTCTAATCACTTAATACCCTAATTGGCGTATAAATATGAATATCACAAATCATTTTTTCTGACAAGAAACTTTATGCAAGCTATTCATACTCCTTAATCATCTCAATCAATTCTTTCTTCTTTACAGGCTTACTGAGGTGCGCATCACATCCAACCTTGAGTGTCCGGTTCATCTCCTCCTTCATTGCATAGGCAGTAAGAGCAACTATAGCCGTTTTTCCCCTTCTTTCTTTCTTTTCCCATTTTCTTATTTTCTCCATAGCGGTAAATCCATCCATAACAGGCATCTGCATATCCATAAAAACAAGATCATAATCTCCTTCTTTGAATTTATCTACCGCAATCTTTCCGTTTTCCGCTACATCCAGTTCATAGGGAGTTTTCTTAAGATAAGCCTTTATGAGAAGAACGTTATCCTCAGTATCTTCGACAAGAAGAATTCTCAGAGGAGATTTTTTCTTATGCTTTTCTTTCTCTTCCTTCTTTTCCTTACCTTTCACTTTCTTGAGTTGCTCTTTATCTCCTACTCTGTCTTCTTTCAGTGTAGCCATAATCGCTTTCTTCAATTCATCTTTTTTTACAGGTTTAACAAGATAAGACCCGATTCCCAACTCCTCAATCCTGGAGAAATCACCAGCTCTATTATCTGAAGATAGCATCATAACCGTAACACAACCTTTAGGAAACTCCTCATTTATCTTTTCCATAACTTCAAACCCGCCCATTTCAGGCATTCTACAATCCAGCAGGATAAGCTCAAAAGGCTCTTTTTTTTCAAAAGAAGATCTGATTATCGTGAGTGCCTCCTTACCATCTTTTGCCTCTTCAACTACAGATCCCCAGCGGGTAAGAAATTCTGATAATATCAATCTGTTTGCCGCAGTATCATCTATCACAAGAGTTTTTAAGCCCCTAATATCTAACTCTTCGATCTCTTCAGGTCCGATATATTTTGAAGTTTTTTCTCCAATACCGAATTCCGCGGTAAAGTGAAAAACACTGCCCTTTCCCACCTCACTCTCCACCCAGATATTTCCTTTCATTAATCCAACAAGACGTTTACATATGGTAAGACCAAGGCCGGTTCCACCATATTCACGCGTAGTAGAAGAATCAGCCTGAGTAAATGACTCAAAAATGCTTTCTCTCTTTTCTTCCGGAATACCAATTCCCGTATCCCTGAAGGAGAAGAGTAAACGAACATTCGCTTTTCCATCTTCGTCATTAAGAATACCTGCTTTTTCTTGGTCCTCGAAGTCGATATTCAAAACTACTTCTCCTTTACTAGTAAATTTTATAGCGTTACCGATTAAATTTACAAAAATCTGCCTGAGTCTCGCCGGATCACCTATGAGATTTACTGGGATTTCAGGATTTATGTGTTGGGAAAGTTCTATTTCTTTCTTGTTAGCACGAAACGCCATAATATCACAGATTTTTTCCACAACTTCAACAATATTAAATCCGATTTCTTCAAGCTTAATCTCTCCTGCCTCTACTTTCGAAAGATCCAAAATATCATTGATGATACCAAGTAAATTTTCTCCGGCATTCCGCGAAATCTCAACGTAACTCTTCTGGCTTTTATCTAATTCGGTCTCGGAGAGCAGTTCCGCCATACCGATTATCGCGTTCATCGGAGTTCTAATTTCATGACTCATTGTAGCAAGAAACTCACTTTTTGTCCTGTTGGCTATTTCTGCTTCTTCCTTCGCTTTTATGAGAGCCTCTTCCTCTTTTTTCTTCTCGGTAATATCTCTATGCACGGCAACTATAGTTTCTGCCTGTCCCTCAGCGTCTTTTATAACAGATAGATTGACACTCACAGGAAAACATGTTTTATCCTTTCTTTTTACCTGAAATTCCTGAGTTTTTAACATCTTGCCTGAAATCAAAATATCAACAACTTCTTTAAACTTTTGAGCATCCTTCTCTTCAAAGAAAATTTCTCCCAGAGCCTTCTCAATCATCTCATCTCCCTCGTAGCCAAGTTGCATCAGAGTCGCATTGTTTACCGAAATTATTCTACCTTCCATATCCGTAATAGTAATACCATCAACCATACTATCCATAATATCCTGAAGTTTTTTTCTTTCAGATTTTATCTTTTCTTCTGCTTTCCGGCGCTCGGTAATGTTGATTATGCTTTGAAATATCCTCTCGCTTTTGAGTTGATCCTTGGTAAAATAGTCATAAGCTCCAAGCTTTAAGGCTTCAACCGCAACTTCCTCATTACCCAAACCTGTTAATAAGATTACAGGAGAATTTATCTCTTTATTATCCAACATGCTTAAAAACTCAAGTCCAGTAGTATCCCCTAGCATATAGTCCAGAAAGATTATGTCAAAGTTATCTTTTTTGAGCTTTTCAAAGGCTTCATCCGCTGTGGCAGCTGTCTCGAGATTCAACTCATCTCCGAATTTCTGTTTTAGACTGCGTCCAATTATTTTCCTGTCTACTGCATCATCGTCAATGCAAAGAATTTTCATGTTATTCTTTCTTCAAAGGAAAATTGTTACGGATAAGCATACAGACGGCATAACAGGTAGCATTAAAAAGCCGAATTTTATTGTGAATTTGTCTTTTCTATTGATCGGCTTGCGCATAATGACATCAGACTGAAAATTATTTCCCGGCTTTCTCGAATCGCAAAGAGAGAACTTCGTCTGCTTCATTAACCGAGATTTTTGCATTGTGTTTATTCAAGATCAATCTTATTAAAGGTAAATCTAAATATTTTATATCGGAATTTCCAGTTAATGGATTATCAAATTGAAAAATAGGGGCATTGTCAAGTTTGGAGAAATCAGTTATCAATGATTTAAACCCCTTTAAATAAATATATACATATTTACCCTTAGCCTCTAATTCTACTTTCAAATTATTACTTTCCTCTTTTAATCCAATTATAAATAATTCTTTAAGGGACTTAACCAGCCAACTACTATTGCCCATTATTAAAAATTTACCCTTTCTTAAGCCAAACTCAAAAGGAACATTCTCCATACTTGAAATTATTTCATTCAAAACCAAATTAACATCTACCTTCTCGTTAATCTCTATGGCTTTATCTGCACCTATCTTTGCAATATCTAAAAGTTTCTCTACCATATCTCTCATTTCCAAGGATGCTCCGTAAATTATTTCAACCATCTCTTTATAATTTTCCGGGAAATCTTTCTGCTTCTTTAAGATACTGGATAATCCTAAAATAGGAGTAAGGGGAGTTCTAAGACGGTGCGATAAGCCGGACACAAAATTAGCATTGGCTTCTTGCAAATACTTTAATCTCTCAAGTTCCATTCTCTCCGTAATATCACCAATCTGAATAATAATATATTCAATCTCTATACCTGAAGGACTTATCTCTTTTGCTCTGGAAAGTTCAAAAGTGTAATGAGCTTCTTTACCATTTTTTGCAATAACCGCTTCAAAACTTCCTTTGCGTTCAGCTTTTCTTATGTTTTTTAAAACTTCGCTGTAAGGTAAAACTTCTTCAATTTTATATCCCTCAATATCTTTTTTACCAAACATTTTTTCAACCGTCGAATTAGATTTTCTTATCAATCCTTTTTCGTCCAGTATAATTATCCCGCCGGGTAAAGAATCAATAACAGAGTTTAGAAAATCCTCTGATTTCGAAAGCCGCTCGCTGAGAAGAGTCATCTTAAGTTCTGAAGAAACCTGGGCTGCAAGATGTTCCAAAATCTCTTTACTTCTATTAGTATAATCCCCTCCTTCACTATTTATTACTTCAATCACTCCGATAGTTTCTCCATCAACAATAAGAGGAGATGCAAGTAAGGATTCCGTATTGAAACCGGTTTGTTTGTCAAACTTATCTTCGTAACCGGCTTTTTTTGGTCTGTTGACAATAAAAGATTTGCCCTCACGGGCAGTCCTACCAGCGATCCCTTCTCCGATCTTTATTCTTTTTCCCTGCAACTGCCCTGCCATCGGTCCGTTGACAATCTTAAAGACAAGTTCCTCCGTATCACGATCAACGAGAAACAATGTTGCAGCCTTACTTTCAAGTACTTCCTGAGAAAGATCCAGGATCCTCTTTAAGAGCTCATTAAGATTCTCGCTCTCAGTTATCTGCCCTAATTTCTTCTTTAATTGCATTCTTTTCAAGTAATTTAACTACTTTATCCCATAAAAGCTCAAGGTCCGGAGGTTTAGTTATGAAATCAACATCTAATTTGCCTTTAGCAATCATATCCACATCTTCCTTCAAATGCTCATAGGCTGTGCAAACAATTACCGGAAATTTATAACCTCTCTCAATTAAATTCTCGAGAACCTCTAAACCATGCTTTCCTCCCATTTTAATATCAAGGATAATAAGATGATACTCATTTTTAGCAAGCTTCTTACCAACTTCGAAACCATTTTCTGCAGTATCAACTTCGAAACCTTTGAGTTTAAAAAACTCCTTAAAAAGATACAAGATGGAAGAAACATCATCCGCAACTAATACTCTAGCCATTTTTGCCTCCTTTTTTTGGCAATTCTACTGTAAATACTGTACCTTCGCCTTCCTTACTATCTACAAAAACCTTTCCTTTATGAGAAGCAACAATTCTGTGAACAATAGACAAACCAAGGCCAGTACCACTTTTTTTAGTGGTTACAAAAGGCTCAAAAATTTCATCCCTTTTATCTTCGGGAATACCCGAACCGTTATCTCTTACCTTCGTTATTATACAGCCGTTGTTCTCACTCAAATCCACAGAAATTTCTCCGTTATTATCCAATGCGTCACACGCATTATTTATCAAATTACTAAAAACCCTTCTAACCTTTTCCTTATCTGCATCAATATCATAATTCCCTTTGTCATGTTTAAATCCGATTTTGACTTTCTTTTCTTTTATATTCTCCGACTTTTTAAAATCATTTACCATATCCCGTATAAAAGCAACATAATCAAAAGTTTCCAGGTCTAATCTCTGATCTTTAGAAAAATCAAGCATGTCTCCTATTAACTCATTTATAATATTTGTAGCCTTTAAAATCTCCTTACCGTATTTTTTCCCTTTTTCATCTTTTGAAGACATCATCAGAATTTGAGCCAAACCGCTAACCGTACCGAGAGGATTTCTTAAATCATGCGCAATCTGAAGAGTTAGCTTACCCAATCTATTTATCCGTTCTGAACGATGCATTTCCTTTTCCATTCTTTTTCTATCGGTAATATCATTGAATACAACTATTGCACCATTTTGCCCTTTCTTATTGTCTTTGAAAAAAGAAACATTTATACCCCAATATTTACCTTTTTCCATTTCGACCAGATGAACATTCTTACCAGGATCGCTATACTCCCTAACGCACTCTTCCAGAATATAAAGAATATTACTTTCATCTCCAGCAAGTTGCTGAGCCCTGGGATTAATAAGCCTCATAACTAACTCGCCGTCCACTTTCCCAAAAACAACAATACCGGTATTTATCGAACTTACAACTTCTCTGTAAAACTGCTCAATATCTCTTTTTTCCTGTTCTTCTTTCATTGTAATACTATCAATTCTTTCCTTCATTATTTTATTCCATAAACTGCTTATAAAAGCAGTTATAAGCAAAAATACAATTTTCAACAAAAATACAGGATCTCCAAAGTTAATACCTTCTCTTTGATTAACTAACCAGATGTATATTCCGGCACTTGCTATTGTAATGGCAACAGAGGAAGCCAAACCCGAAGAAATCGAAGCCATCATTATAGTAAGAAAATAGAAAATATAATAATCAGATTTAATATTACCTGTTAAATAAAACACTATTGAGACAACAGCAATATCGAAAAGAAATAGAAAAAAGAGAATATACTCTTTTTTCATAAAGTCGGGCTTCCATATTCTCAGAGCCAAATTAAAAGCAAAATAAACAAAAGCTATTTTATAAATAATATCTACTCTAAAAACCTCATCCGTAGCATAACTCGCTATAAGAATTACTGAAAGTAGAACAAGCCACCTAAAAACCAAAAAAACATCTAAATCATTACTTTTTTTGAATTTAATTTTCATATATATATATTGATATAAAAAAATTATTCCACTTGCTAAATCATTAAATATCAGTAACATAATCAAAAACAGTCTTCTCAGCCTGCTACAATTGAAATAAACAAGTGTAGAATATACTTGACAACTTGTTCCGAACATGTATATTTATATTATACTTAGCAATTTAGCAAAACGTGTTATGAGGAGGGATAATGGCTAATAAAGTACTTATTATTGACGATGACGAAAAACTTTTAAAAATATTAAGTGAGACATTAGGAAAAGAAGATTTTATTGTGTCTACTGCCCCAACTGCAGAAGAAGGACTCAATCGATTTCAAGAAATTGATTTCGATGTTGTAATGGTAGATCTTGTACTTCCTGATATGGACGGTATCGAATTATTGAAAACAATTAGAAATATAGATTCTGATTTTCCTGTAATCATGATAACCGGTCATGCTTCCATTGATCTTGCTGTCAAAGCAATGCGAATGGGCGCTTTTTATTTTATAGAAAAGCCCGCATCTACTAAAGCAATATTAGAAATATTGAAGAGAGCAATCGAACAAAAAGAATTAATGATAAGCTATCAATCTCTAAAGAAAACAGCCGAAGAAAAATTTAGTTTTTCGGGAATAATAGGGAAGAGCAAAGGGATGCAAGAAATTTTTGATTTAATTGAACGAATAGCTGCTGCAGAAGCAACCGTATTAATCCAGGGGGAATCGGGAACGGGTAAGGAATTAGTTGCAAAAGCTATACATTTCAATTCCCCAAGAAAAGAAAACAGATTTGTTGCTATAAATTGTAGTGCTCTTCCCGAATCTCTACTTGAGAGTGAATTATTTGGTTATGAGAGAGGAGCGTTTACTGGCGCTAACAAGAAAAAGAAAGGCCTCTTTGAGATTGCTCACAAGGGAACAATTTTCCTCGATGAAATAGTAGAAACTTCACCCGCATTTCAATCAAAACTGCTAAGAGTATTAGAAGAAAAAACTTTCTATCCTGTAGGTTCTACCGACGAGAGGAAAACCGATACAAGAATTCTTGCAGCAACAAATAGAAATATCGAAGATACGGTCGCTGATGGAAAATTTAGAAAAGATCTCTATTACCGCCTCAATGTTGTAAAAGTATCCCTACCTCCTCTTCGAGATAGAAAAATAGACATTCCATTGCTTACTCAGGAATTTTTGAAAATCTATACGGAAAAAAACCGTAAAGAAATAATTGGTGTATCCGACGAAGCAATGGAAGTATTAATGCGTTACTCCTGGCCGGGAAATGTTCGTGAATTAGAAAACGCTATTGAGCGGGCAGTGATACTTTGCCAGGACAATATGATACTTGCAGAGCATCTTCCGGAGAGAACAAGCAGAAGCGAAGAACTGGAACCTTCGAACATACTCGAATATGAATCGGCAAAAGATGCTTTTGAGAAGAAATACCTGCGAAATCTTTTGAAACATACAGAAGGTAACGTTACCGATGCATCAAGGATTGCTACAATGACCAGGCAGAATATTTATCTTAAGCTCAAAAAATACGACATAAATCCAAAAGTTTACTATCCAAGAGAATAAAAAGAAAATCAGTACCCCTTTTGTCTGATCAAATCAACAGCATCTCCCATTGCAAGCAACAATTTCGATAAGCCATCTCCCGTCTTAGCCGAACCCTCAATAATCTGGAATGGTTTTGCGAAATCTTCTATCAATCTACCGATTTTTCTTCTCTCGGGACTTGCTTTAGGTTTTTGATTGACAAAAATAAGATAGGGTACTTTCAAATCCTCCAATTCCTTTAATAATTTTCTGTCCTCTTTATCAAAATGACGTGAATCATCCATCACGAATATTGCAATATCAATTCCCTCTGTAAGACACTCGCGCACTGGACTCAAATGCGCTTGTCCGGGCGTACCAAAGAGATGAAATTCCTGTCCCTTAAAAATAACTTTTCCATAATCCAAAGCGACAGTTCTTCCCTTATATTCAACATTCAAAGCACCGGGTACCAAATGTCGAATCAACGTGCTCTTACCTGCTTCCGACTTCCCAAAAACCACAACCTTAGCTCGATTCATTAACCACCCCATTCTTTTTTTATAAATAAAATATTAAAAAGCAAAATTACATATAACAATAAGTCAAGCTGTTAGCAATTAGTCTTTCGCCTTTAGCTTTTATTTTTAAAACAGCTAAGAGCCAAAAGCGAAAAGCTTACTTTTTGATTTTTCCGTTTTACCGGTCTGCCGCGTCATATTATTCTAGCCACTTTCAAAAGAGCCCTTTCATTTTCGATTAGCCTTTTTACCTCATGATGATTGCTGAAAATAATGGCTCTCGACCGGCAAAAATCCCAGCAGGTCATACACTGAATACAATTATCGATGCAATTAATCTCTGGCGGGTCTCCTTCTTTAAACGCGGTAACAATTACGGAATTAACTTTATCTTCTCCCGATTGAGGACAGACAATTATACACTCCTTACAGCTGACGCACCTCTCAGCATCACGTGTAATCTCAAAGTCCTTACTCATACATCAAATACTCTAATTAAATTCTTATTCGAATCCCATATTTCGATCGTGAAACTCCTCCCGCCGATTGCATGAGTCGCACATGAAAGACAGGGATCGTACGCTCTTACTATCATTTCCAATTGATTCAAAGTACCATTATCCGGATTTGTACTTTTAATACGCTTTGAGGCAGTCTCCTTCAGGGCATCGTTGAAACCATAATTATTATGTTGAGTGGCGACCACAAGATCTACCTTAACTGCTTTACCTTCTTTATCAAATTCATAACTATGTACCAAAGTACCCCTCGGAGCTTCTACAACACCAATTCCTTTTCCTGCTTTAACTACAGGCTTAACAAATATATCATTTTTCAAAATATCTTCATCCTTAAACAGTTCTTTTAGACGTTCGAACGCATAAATAACTTCTATATAACGCGCAAAATGGTAGAATAGAGTTTTATGAGCCGGTTTTCCGCATTTTTCTCTGAACCAGGAAAGCTCCTCGCTGGTTATAGGATAAGGAATCTTCTCCGCAATATTTACTCTCGCAAGCGGACCAACACGAAATCTTCTTCCTTTTTTTAAGAGAGGAAATTTCATGTAACTCCAGTTCTCGATTTTTTCCTCTACAAAATCAAAGTATTCGTGACTTTTAAAATCTTCAATCAAACCGCCGGATTCATCAATCACTCTAATAGTCCCATCATAAAAAGCTATTTTATTTGCCTCGTAAAGACCCATATAAGAAGTCTTTATATCACCAAGCTCCTCGAACAATTCTAATTTCTTATCAAATAATTTATGAAGATTTTTTGCAAACCAAAGAAGGTCAACTTCGGCTCCTTCAAGCTTGTGAAACAGCAGCTTTTGTTCCTCCTTAGAAATTGCTTTTACTACCCCGCCTATTCTGGAACCTATAGGATGACCCGCCCTGCGAGCTGCGATTTTAGTAACTTCCGTACCTACAGACCTAATTCCAAGGACCTTTCCGACAATTTCTTTATTATCTTCATATAAACCCAGAATATTTCTTTTCAGAGGATCCATATTGTCGTTAATTAAATCCGGTAAACTTAATACTGCTATTGATAGCATATGACTTTCAATTACCTGACCCAGTGCCATTATTTCTCTAATTTTTTTTGCTGTGCGGGTTATCTTTGTAGCAAAACAATTCTCTATCGCTTTTGTAGAAGCAAGATGATGAGACATCGGACAAATACCGCAAATACGTGAAGTTATAAGAGGAAGCCTTTCCGCAGGGCTTCCCTCGCAGAATTTCTCAAACCCTCTAAATTCCTGTACGCAAAATTTGGCATCTGCTAATTTTCCGCTATCATCATAAACAAGAACAATCTTTCCGTGTCCCTCTACTCTTGTAACCGGATCAATACATACTTTCTTACTCAAAATATGCCCCCTATACCTCTATTTTCCGTACCAGTTTATACACTTTCTCAGTATCTTTCTTACGCAACTCAGCCATGGAAAGCGTAAAACTATAGAAAGTATGAATATAATCGAATATTTTTTCTTTAATTTCCTCTTCACTCTTACCTGTAAAATGATTTATTCTTTTTGTCAAATCATATAAAATACCGTGTTTGGGCTCAATAAAAACTCTATCAATAGGACCCCGACACCCCATACAGGGCACTCCGGCTTTCGTACAGGGTGCCCCACAACCACTTCTACTAACGGAACCCAGACATATATATCCCTGAGATAAAAGACATTCTTCCTCTTCAGGAAAACTATCTAAAACCCTTTTAATTTCAGGGGCAAGGTCTTTTTTAACTACCCTATCACATTCGGCACATACTGGCAAATCTACCCTCTCGGGACTTTGACCATTCACCAGATTCATTAGTGTACCACAAAGAATATCTATTGGCGGCGGACAACCGGGAATATAATAATCCACCTCGACAAAGGAATCGATAGGAGAAACTCTTTTCTCAAGCCGAGGAATATCTTCCGGAGTAAAATTATCTCCATATGACTTCGCTAAAGTTTCAATCATCGTAAATCCGGATCCTATACCAGGTATACCCCCAAAACATGCACATGTTCCAAGCGCAATAACTTTTTTTGATTTTTCTCTCAAAATTTTAAGCTTTTCAACATTTTCATTATTGCGCACACCACCTTCTATTAGAGCTACATCTGAGCTTGAAATGGATTTAACGTCCATTAGAACCGGTGAGAACACAAGATTCCCGCCGGACAGAACCTTAAGCAAGGGGGCTCCTATATTAACTAAAGCAATATGACAACCGCAGCATGAAGCTAACTGTATGGTAGATATTTTCATTAAAATCCTCTTTTTCTAGCCCCTTATTTAATGGAAACAATTTTTTTACAGGCATTAGGCCCTGTATGTTCGACCGCAAGATCAACCTTCTTATCCATCACAGTTCCAATCATACCTGCAAATAAACCATGCGTTATTCGGCAAATTACTTCATTTTGCTCAATTCCATGAGTCATACAAACCTCACGTATGGGACACTCACGAAATATTAAATACGCTTTTCGCACCTGGCTATCTCCAAAAAAATAATCTGCCACTCCTTTATCTTTCCATAACTCTATGTGCCAGACGCCTTCTTCGGCATCCATAAGCATTTCCAATGCCCTAGACAAATCATTTGTTTTATCAAGTTTTTCTCCCTCTATTTTTCCAAGATCCTTGCCGGTTTGATACATCAAAGCATTGGCAGCTTTCCCTATAAGGCTCTCAGAAGCATGGCTTAGGCTCGCTAGTATTCTAACTAATGCCTGAATATTCTTTTGATAAACATCATCAACTTCACCCATGGCACATAACTACTCATTTAACAACTGTGCAATTTTTTTAGCCGTATTCTTCATAGAAATAAAAAGAAGCCCAAGTTTGGCTTCTGTGCCGACAATTCCTGTAAGCACCACGGATTCTCCAGCACTTATAATTAAAACATATCCATCTTTCCCTTTAATATAAATTTCTTCAAGAACTCCTCTTTTCATTTCCTCAGCCGTTCGCTCGCCCAGACCGAGAATAGCGGCAGTCATTGCGGCAATTCTCTCCTCTTCTACATCTTCCGGAAGAACACTACCAATAATCATACCATCCATAGAAACAATCGCAGTAGCCTCAAGACCGTTTGTCGAAGAAATAGCCTTTTCCATAATATCCTCCAAACTCTCATCTAATGTTTTCTCTTCCATTTCGCCTCCTTTTATTAGAACATTCCTATTATATCCGGCAAGATTAAATTAAGAAGAAGCCCAAGTTTTGACTTACTGCTATCCAAAAGTATTGCCCAGCGATACTCTTTAAAAGTTACAACAATAAGTGTTTTACTATCCGCAAGATCCATAAGATAATACTTACTTATTACCGGCAGCTTAATCTCTTTTAAATATTTATTTATAGATTGATTCATCTCATTAAAGATTTTTCCAACTTTAGGGGAACTATTGTAAGAAGTCAGTGTTCTTCCTTCTTCTATTGTAAAGATATCGGAAGCCAACAAAGCTTTCCCCAATTCTTTTATCAGGTGACCGATAGCCTTATCAAATTTCTCTTTCTCGATCTTGACTTCATTTTCCTCGCCATGAACCTCATTTTCTTCTTTTTCGATAATTTTCTCCTTTTGCGATTCATTTACTTCCCCAACTTTCTTTTCATCCAATCGTTTCATTCCTTCAAGCAAAACATATTCAAGAGGGACACCGGAAATAGTAACTCTTTTATGCCTTCTTTCCCTTATTACAATATCAACATCACCAAATGAAAGCATTTCGAAAATAGCTTCTACACCCTCCAGATGTTCTATTTCAGCATCAATCAAAATCCCCTCTCTGAACCATATTCTACCACTCCTCTTCACTTCTCTATTTCTCACTACAACAGAAGCTGTAATTTTTTCCATGCTTATAAGCTCTAAAACTGTTGCAAGAGACATTTTCCTTATACTGGTTAATCCCTTTCTTGAGAGCTTTAATCCTTTCTTTATTGATTCTATCATTTCTTTAAGATCAACAGGTTTATCGAAAAACTTAATAGCTCCAGTATTCATAGCATTATCTTTTAATTTCGGAGTACCATAGGCTGTTATAAGAAAAATTGGAATCCTAGGGTATTTTTTGTCTACAAAATTAACAAGTTCGACACCGCTCATACCCGGAAGTTTCTGATCCGTTATAAGTAAAGATATATCATTTTCCTTAAGAGACTTACACGCATCCTCGGCATTTGTATGTGTAATAAGATTGAGATTTTTTATTGAGTATTCCAACCCATCCTTCATGTTTTCGAGAAAAGAAACATCATCATCTACCAACATAATAGTACGTTTTTTCATAAATCATCCCTCCCTAAAAGATATTTTTACTGTTGTCCCCTTGCCCGATTTATGATTAAAAGTAATATCGCCGCCCTGTGTCTTTATTATTTTAGCAACCTGATACAGCCCCAAACCGGCTCGGCCCCTCTTAGTGGTAAAGAAAGGTTCAGCTACATTCGGCAAATCATCCTCCAATATTCCACTACCAGTATCGGTAATTTCAATTGTTGCTTCATGAGTATGTACAGAGTATTTAAAAATTATCTTTTTTTCTGAAAAATCTTCCATTGCTTCCAAGGCATTATCTATAATTTCCGTAAGAGCTACAACAATCAGAAGCTTATCACCTTTTATAATAAATTCAGTCTCTTCGCATTCGTTCACAAATATAGCACCCTTATCTTCACAATACTTATTAAACCTATCCATACTCTCTAAAATCAGTTCAGTAAGATTTAACTCGAAAGAACCAATCCCCTCGTACCTTGAAAATTCTCTTAAAGTGAAAAGCAATGATTCCATACGTTTCACCTCTCCAAGAGCCCTCCTCAGATACCCTTTTCTTTTTTCATCATTAAGACCATCGTACAAATGCTCAAGTACCTGCAGAGAACATTTTATAGCATTCACCGCGTTCCCAACAGAATGTCTTAAGTGAGAAATAATAGAACCTATGGAAGTAAACCTTCTCATTTCCGCAAGATTCCTTTCCAGTTGTTCTATTCTTGTTATATCTTCCATAATATAAAGATATTCACCATTTTTAATTTTAACGGCAGACACCAGAAAAGACCTATCCCACTCCTTTCTAATAGTCTGAAGCTTTCCTTTTTCTTCGGAAGCCATTACCTGTTCAAGAATACAGGTTTTGCAGACCTCATCCTTTCCAAAAACAGCTTTATAACACTTTTCCCCTATCAAATTTCTCGGATGGTTGCCGCTCATTTCAGCAGCAGCGTTATTCAACTTTATCAGATTATAATCTCCATCCACAACATAGATCATCTCACTTATAGCATCTATTGTCTTGTACCAGGATTCAATAATTCCACAAAAATCTATTTTAGAGTAAGATACCTCGAGCAAGAAAACGTTTCCCGAAGGATCCGAAATTGTAAGTGGAGTGATTTTAATCGCCGCCCGTCCTACCTTCCCTTCAAAATCCAGCAGTACCTCTCTTTCAATCTTTTCCTTAAGACTTTCTAAATCGACATCGTCAGGCATAATTGAATCTACAGAATAACCGAACTCTTCAAAAGATTTATTACCAAAAAGAACTCTACCGGATTTATCCAAAATAACAAAGGAATAATTTAAACCCTCTATTATTTCCTTGAGCTCTTCACTTCCTAATTCGAAGGTTAAATTTTTCATATATATATAGTATAATCCAAAAATAATAAAATTCAAGGTAAAAAATAATAGAATTTTACAATATGAGTCTATTATATTTTACAAAAACGAAAAATACTCTTTATTGGTCATTCGGTCACACGCTATTTATTATGTTTTCATCGAAAAAAATAGGTTAAAATCTCTTGAAATTTAACAAAAATAACATATACTAATTAATGTAAAAGTGTTACGCTTTTGCATTTTATTAAAATATTAATGATCAAAACTAAATTTGGGGGAAGTATAATGTATAAAAGTTTATCTGTGTTTTCTTTTCTATTAATAGGAATAACTGCTCTGGAATCGCAAGCACTTGGACTACCTTCAATCTTCGGGGATAATATGGTAATGCAGCAAAAAACGGAAAATCCAATCTGGGGAAAAGCTTCCATGGAAGAGGATATAGAGATCATCGCATCATGGGGAGAAAAAACCAGTGCAAAAGCTAAAGCAAGCGGTAAGTGGATGGCAAAACTCAAAACACCCGAAGCAGGCGGACCCTATGAAATACAAATAAAGGGCAAAGAATCTGAAATAACATTTAAAAACGTACTAATAGGCGAAGTTTGGGTATGCTCGGGACAATCTAACATGGAAATGCCTCTTGCAGGCTGGCCTCCGAGTGACACCGTAAAAAACTCCGCAAAGGAAATAAAGAGTGCAGATTATCCTAAAATACGTCTTTTCACGGTATCAAAAAGCGTCTCCGCAGAACCTAAAGAAGATTGTATAGGTTCCTGGGAAATTTGTAGTCCCCAAACGGCAGAATATTTTAGTGCCACGGCTTACTTCTTCGGAAGAAAAATACACAAGGAAACAGGCGTACCAGTAGGACTTATCCATACAAGCTGGGGAGGAACACCTGCAGAATCCTGGACTTCTCCCAAATACATCGGTAAAGTAAATGATTACTCCGAATTTGCGAAAAACCTCGATCAACTCCGTTTGCAGGAAGAAGGATATCTTAAATGGCTTTTCTCACATCCTGTAATCGAACCAGAAAGTGAAGACGACCGAGGAGGTAAGGGAATATCATTTAATGATACAATCTGTCCTCTTCCGGATTTAAACGATTCCGAGTGGAAGGAAATGACTCTTCCAATCCTGTGGGAAAATTCTGAAATGGGTGTTTTCGACGGAGTAGTTTGGTTTAGAAAGAAAATAAATATACCGAAAGTCTGGACAGATAAGGATTTAATGCTCGAACTTGGTCCGATTGACGATATAGACATAACCTACTTTAACGGGGAACCAGTAGGCCGATACGAAGATATGGGCTTCTGGGCAACCGAACGCAAATATAAAGTACCAGCAAAATTAGTTAAAGAAGGTATAAATGTAATAGCAGTAAGAGTGGTTGACTTGCAGGGGGGCGGAGGCATTTACGGCGAGGAAGCACAGATGAAAATCTATCCGGCAGATGGAGAAAAGGCGAAGCCTTTAAAACTTTCAGGCGCATGGAAGTACCTTCCTGTTGCACAATACAGAGACGAAAGTTTTTATGTCTTTGGTGCGGAAAAAAATGACTTTTACAATACAAGACCGGACTTCAAGGGAATAACCTCACACACTCCCACCTCACTGTATAATGCCATGATTGCACCCATCATTCCTTATGGAATTAAAGGAGCTATTTGGTATCAGGGAGAATCAAACGTCGGCAGAGACGAACAGTACAAACAACTGTTTCCTACCATGATAGAAAGCTGGAGAACTGCATGGAGGCAGGGCAATTTTCCGTTTTATTATGTGCAAATTGCTCCTTACCAATATGACGATAAAGAAGACCCGATCTCCGCAAAACTACGTGAAGCACAACTCCTTACCATGTCAACCGTACCAAATACAGGTATGGCTGTAACTCTTGATATAGGACAGGTAGATAATATTCATCCTCCGGACAAACAAGACGTGGGAAAACGTCTTGCCCTCTGGGCTCTTGCCAAAGACTACGGTAAAGAGGATATTGTGTATTCCGGTCCGATCTATAAAGAGATGGTTAAAAAAGGCAGCAGAATCACATTATACTTCGATCATATCGGAGGCGGCCTAGTTGCGAAAACCGACACGTTGTGTTACGGAGAACTTACCGGATTCCAGGTCGCTGGAGAAGATAAAGTTTTTGTAGATGCCCATGCTTGCATAGAAAATAACACGGTAATACTTTACAGCAGAGAGGCCTATGACCCAATCGCAGTCCGGTACGCTTTCAAAAACGGTTCAAAGGCAAGCCTCTTCAACAAAGAAGGGCTTCCGGCTTCTTCATTTAGAACTGATGATTGGGAGGAGTGAGTTCGGGTTTAAACGCACTAATATAATCTATCTTATCACGGATTCTATTTATAATTTTAACCTCTGCGAATCCTACCTCAGCTAGTAGTTCCGGCAACTTTCCGTGAACATGAATTTTATATCCCTCGTTCCACCAGTAAAAAGGCAAATTATAGAACGCTCGCAACGGATTTGTGATTTTATGAAGGTCAACCAGCAGGAAATGTCCTCCTACTCTCAAAACTCTGAGTATCTCTTGGATCCCTTTCTTTTTTAGAGAAAGGGATAGTTGATGGAACACCCATGTAGAGGTTATAACGTCAAAGAAATTATCGGGAAAAGGTATTTTTTCAATTGAGGCAACTCTTAAGTCGAGATGAATATTCTCTTTCTCTGCTTTGATTTTTGCCTGTTTAAGCATCCCTCCTGATGCGTCAATTCCCGCTACAAGCCCTTTATTTCCTACTAGTTTTTTAAGCTTTAAAGCAAGCGTTCCCGTGCCGCAACCTGCGTCCAGTACTTTTTCGCCTCCTTTTACTCCAGCCAATTTTGCCGCAAGGGAATAAAACTCATGCCCTAATCTCTTGTTCAAAGTACGATCATAGAACCTTGCTGTATAATCGAAAGTTTTTGCTATATAATAAGTTTCATCTCTTTTTGGCTTTTTCATAATCAGGCACTTCTCTATAAGAAATATCCAATAACTTGGTTATGCTACTTTACCTGCGTTTCTTATATTAAAGATTAATTCTACACTGCTTATTATTAACAGTATAAAAGCTAGCAACCATAAGAATATTTGTCCTCGCAGCGGTATTGTCAATCCTCCAAATATAAGCCATAGTGCCAATACAATCCCTCCGCACATATTTATACTTAAAGCTCCTATTAAACCCAGGCCTATATAGTTACTTTTATCTTTTCTAAATGCTTCTATGAATAAAGCAACAGCAATACCAATTAATACTGCTCCTAAGATATTTGGGTAAAAATTAGTGTTTGATTCCGGTACACCTGAAAATTTGTAGACTAAGGGGAAGAATATTAATAGTATTCCCAGGACAAGATTAATACTGGCATCGATTATAAGGGTTATTGTTTTCTTCATTTTATGACTCCTTGTTATTCTTGTCTTGAATTGTAGAAAATTGCTGAGGATTTGTCAAGAATGAATTTTGCCAACAGTGGTTAGCACTTCAAATTACAAGTACCCTCTCCTTTCGCCCTCTCCATAGCTTCCCTGCCTTCCCTGAAAGAATAAAAAGCAATTCCTAAAGCACCGATAGAATCGATATATCCGATTTTAAAAACCTCATAGAGAATACTTGAAGTAAGAAGTAAGATTGATAAATAAACACAGGTTTTCGTACAATTAGCATCCGCTATAACAGCGTCGGAACCTAATTTTTTCCCAACATTCAATTTGAAATATGTTAAAAGAATCATTGTCAGTAGAGACACCGACGATATTACTATTCCCCAAAAAGTGCTCTCTGGTTTATGACCCGTAAAAATATTATTGGTAACACTCACCAATAAACCTACTGCTAAAATATAGAAAGATGTCCCGGTTATTTTTAGAGCCGTTCTTTGAAAATCTTCGATATTGTCGCTTTGATTTTTCTTTATCCGAATAACCATATGCCATATACCAAGTCCCGACAATACCTCAATAAACGAATCGACACCAAAACCGAACAATGCCAGAGTCTCATCCGTGATACCAAAGAAAACAGAAATCAACCCCTCAAAAATATTATAAAATACAGTTATGATTGCTAATAATAGTACAATACTCCACAACCATTTATTATCTTTCATGATTTTTGCTTTTTTCTTAAATATCGTACTTTGCTGCGATGGGCATTCTTCTTCCCATACCGAAAGCCCTGGTCGTAACTTTGAGCCCGGGAGCTGCCTGTTTTCTTTTATATTCGTTTCTGTCAACCGCACGTATTACCCAATCGACCGTTTTTTTGTCAAAACCCATATCGAGAATTTTTTTCTTAGAATATCTCTCATCGATGTAATATCGAAGTATTTCATCGAGCACGTCATAAGCAGGCAGGATATCCTGGTCTTTCTGGTCGGGCTTTAATTCAGCCGAAGGCACTCTTGTGATAATTTCTCTGGGAATTACTTCTGTTTTTCCATTTATATAACCAGCCAGTTCGTAAACCATTGTCTTCGGTACATCGGAAATTACGGCAAGCCCTCCGCTCATATCCCCATACAAAGTACAGTACCCAACAGCAAGCTCGCTCTTGTTTCCGGTAGAAAGCACCAGATAATTGAATTTATTGGAAATCGCCATGAGGATATTACCCCGTATCCTTGCCTGAACGTTTTCCAGAGTAATATCTATATCCTCTGCGGTTCCCAAAGATTCATTTAAAGTTTTTATGTAGGACTTATATACTTCATCAATAGGTATAACTTTAAATTCGACCCCGAGATTTCCTGCAAGTTTTTTTGCGTATTCTAGACTCTCCGCTGAGGAATAAGGCGAAGGCATAGAAACACCCAAAACATTTTCAGAGCCTACAGCTTCCTTCGCCAGGCAAATGGTTACAGCAGAATCGATTCCTCCCGAAAGCCCTACTACGGATCTTGAGAAATTACATTTCCTCATATAATCCCTTACGCCGAGAACGAGAGCCCCGTAAACACTCTCGGTTTCATCCTGAGGACAGTAGAGCCCGGAACTGCCCTGCATGCCTGTATCTATTGTCTTTACATGTTCCTTGAAAGAAGGAAAAATTTCTGCCGGTTCACCGGTCCTATCCACGAACATACTCCTGCCGTCAAATATAAGTTCGTCATTTCCTCCCACCTGATTAACAAAAACAAACGGAGTTTGATGTTTCCCGGCATGACTCTGAAGAATACGGAAACGAGTTTTCTCTTTCCCGATATAAAAAGGCGACGCGGAAAGATTTATAAATACAGTAGCCCCTCTTCTATGCAATTCTTCTATTGGATCTAGAGAATAATTTCTCTTTATCCACAATTCCGGATCATTCCACGCATCTTCGCAAATGGAAATGCCGAGTACCTCATCCTTGAAGGAAGCTGTCTCTATATTGGGAGCAGGGTCGAAATATCTTGCCTCATCGAAAACATCATAAGTGGGCAAAAGAGATTTGTGCTGTCTAAAAACTACCTTCCCTCCACAAATTAATAATGCCGAGTTGTAAAGTCCGCGACCGGCATCCTTGCCGGTCGATATCGGCGCACCAAAAAGAATTCCTGTTTCAGGATATTGATTAGAGATTTCTGTTAGTTTTTGGACTGCTTCCTCGACCTTAGAAATAAACCATGGACGCTCCAGAAGGTCTCTTGGGGGGTATCCTGTAAGAAAAAGTTCCGGAAAAATTATCAAATCCGTTGAGTTATCGACGCAATCGTTCAGAGTATTTTTTATTCTGTTTGAATTACCGTCGATATCTCCGACGGTAGGATTCATCTGCGCTATAGTAATTTTCATTTAATTAGGCACCTTTTTATTAAATTCCATTACTACTCTACTATTAAGATAGTAGTTGCTTGTTGAAATTTGTCAAGAATTAATAGAAAACTAAGAACTCTCACCATTCCTGGTTTTCTGAAATAAGTGAAGCCCAAGTTGTTTTCTAAGCGAGGAAGAATTGTATTCTCTGAATCTCTTTCGGGTAATTTCCGGATGAAAAAAAAGGCCGACAAATAGAAGAAAATAAGACGCAAATCCGCAGTAATCTGCTATATTAGCCACCCCAGGACCAAACCAATCTATCCAATCTCTTGTATATCCTAGAAAAATACGATCAGGAAGTGCTCCAAGAAAAGAAGCGTTAAAAAATATAAAAAAACTCCTCAGGGATAGAGTTAAATATTGATCAAGCTTCGAATAATAAATAAAGGAAATTATTAAAACAAAAGTTGAAATAAATATATTAAAAATATTAAAGAACTTCCATTTGCTGAACAATCCAAGTAATCCACCATAATTTATTTTATAAGTAAGACCTAACACTCCCTTTATGACCCAAAATGTCTTCTCCGGGTCAAAATATAATTGTGCGTTATACCTCGTAATTACATCGATAGCAGCAATAAATATAATCCAGAATACCGTAAGATAGTGTTTATTTATCTTTATGTATCTTTTCATAGTATTTAGAAAGTCGCTTTTTGATTTCGGGCGTAAGATTTTCCTCTCCCAATTTATTAATAATCTTTTCTAAGTCGTAGGGATTGGTATCCAGCATTATTTCCCCCTCTGATAAAAAACCTCTCAGAAATATATCCAGGGATTTTAAATATCTCATGTGACTTATATCTAATTGGTTCTGAGCTTCGTAAACATCGCCCTCTTCTTTTAACAAAGTCGCAATTATGATACATTTGTCTGCATCAGGAATTCCATCCGTTGAAATAATAGAAATTAAATCGTCCGTACCAACAGAATTTATGAAAAGCGAATCAAAGCCAAGAAGCTCCTTGTATGTTTCTCCGATAAGATCGAGAGCTTCTTTATAGTCTTTGTTTTCTTTTGACTTCAAGAGTCTGTTTAGAGCTTCGGTAAACTGCTCTATAAGCCTCATCAGATAATCTCTACGAATCATAAAAAATCCTTTGAAAATTTAAACTCTCCGAAGCTTTAAAACCTTGAGGTACGAAGCGCCAAATATTATAATTCAATCGAAAAACTATAGCCATGTTTGTCAAATCCTAAATTCTCGTAAAATTTATGCGCTCTTTCTCTTTTTAAATTGCTGGATAAATTTATTTTACAACAGTTATTCTTCCTGCATATTTCAAAAGCATATTCCATCATTTTTCTTCCTATGCCCTTTGCCCTCATATCTTTTCTAACTACTACACTTTCAATCAAACCGGAACATCTCCCCAGGTGAGCAATATTATCCATTATCGAAAGCGAGAATGTGCCTACTATTTCATCGTTATATTTCGCAATATATATTTTATAATTGGGATACGATTGCATCCTATCGAATATTTCTTCCGCCTTTTTAACTGGCAAAACATTACCTGCATCGATATCTCGATCAGCATATAAGCTCAATATATCAGGTAAATCTCCTTTTCCTGCTTCTGCGATTTCAATATTCATCATCAAAACATTATCTGCATCAAATGAACATCCAGTCGCCTGCCAAATTTATATCCGACCTCTTTCATAGTTCCTATATTTTTAAATCCGAGCTTTTTAAACAAATTTAAACTTACTTCGTTTTCCGCGCAGATTTTTGCGATAGCGCTGTGAAGTCCGTTGTCAGGACCTCTTTTTAATAGTTCTTTTACTAATTTCTTTCCTATTCCCTTCCCTCGAAATTCATCTTTTATATAAACTGCTACATCTGCCGTATTCGAATACGCACATCTGTCAGACCACGGGCTCAAGGAAGCCCAACCCACGACAGCATCATTATCGACAGCTACTATAACTGTAAATTTACCTGCATGTTGTTCGAACCAGCTTTCCTGCTCGGAATAGGTTTTCGGCTCAATATCGAATGTTGCGGTTGTATTCAAAACTGCGTCATTATAGATTTCGGTAATCGAAGATATATCTTCTTTTGTGGCAGTTCTTATATTAAACATATGCAAGAATACTAAAATTTCTTATCATACTTGCCTACTCAGATTTACTTTTTTAATCCTTTCTATTAAATCATTTTTTCTCATGATATTCTTCCTCGATATTAACAGCCCAAATATTTTCTTTCGATTTAATGTTATTAATAATATTATCGACTGCAACCATTGCAGACAGCATTGAATGATCCTGATTGTTGTACCTGTGCATACCGTTCCTGCCGATTAAAAATAGATTTTCGAATTTATCAACAAAATCCTTAATCACGTGGAATTCATCATACGTTCCCGAATAAACCGGATACACATTTGTCATTCTAATAACAACATCATCAAGAACATCTTCTTTTTCTATAATATCAATGGCTGCCAACTCATCAATTGCAAAATTTGCAAAACCATCATCGGATTTATTCCATAATCCATCTCCCTTGTTGCACATATATTCAAGTCCCATCCAAACAGTCCCTTCATCTTTAACCATATAAGGACTCCAATTGTTGAATATCTGAAGCCTGGCAAGTTTTACATCTCTTTCCTGGATGTAAATCCAGTTATCAGGAACAATATTGTTAATAGTTTTTATTTTCGTTTTGTTCTTTATCTTCATTTTTTTCAAAAGTACTCCAACAGTAATAAAATCACGATACATTAATCCTTCCGCTGCTTTTCGGACATTTTCGGGAACATCGTCAAAACCAAGGATTAAGTCTTTAACTGGCATCGAAGAAAAAAAATAATCTCCTTTATTTGTAACAATATCACCGGTAATCTCATCCTTTAACTTAACTTCAACAACTCTGTTATCCTGGGTCACCAGGCCTATAACCTTCTTCCTTAGATGTACCTCTCCACCTAATTTTTCAACAATTCCTGCTACCTCTTCCCACATCTGCCCTGGTCCGAACTTAGGATACATAAATTGTTTTACCAAACTGGTTTCAATGTCTTTTTGAGCAATGGAAGAACTCTTATGAAAAATACTTTTGAACGCATCAAGGATTGCCTTACCGATTGATAAGCCCTTTACTCTCTGCGCGCCCCACTCAGGTTTAATTTTATAACAGGGAATTCCCCATACCTTTTCAGTATAATCTTTAAAGAAAGTCAAATACAATTCTTCTCCGAATCTATTGATATAAAAGTCTTCCAAAGATTTTTCGTCTTTAATAGGAAAAAGCTTTATTTTTATGTAACTTAAGATTATTTTAAATACTAGCACCAATCCAAGATTCGAAAATGTATTAAAGCTCAAAGAAATAGGATATTCAAAGAATTTTCGCAGGAAAAATATCCTTGAGATACGGCTACGGACCAACATTACCCGGTCAGTTTTTTCGGGATCAGGAGCATCGGATTTTTCCGAAAGGCAAACTTTCCTTTTAAGTATGATATCATTTTTTGATGGCGCTCCCTGCAAAGGGAAAAGTTCGGTCCACCATTGCATAACCCGGGCAGACTTTGAAAAAAATCTGTGACCGCCTATATCAATTCTATTGCCCTTATAATTGATGGTCTTGGCAATACCGCCAATATCCCCGGAGGATTCATAAACAATTGGCTTGATGTCTGTCTTATCGCATAATTCATAAGCAGCAGTCAAACCTGCCGGTCCCGCTCCAATTATTATTGCTGTTTTCCTACTCATAAACACACTTCATTTTAAAAAGATTCATATTCACCATCAAAAAAATTCTCCGAAAAGAAAAAGATTATAAAGCATCACAATCAAGCTACTATAAAACCAAATTATGTCACAAAAAACGGTAGATACAAGACATATACACACCATTAGATAAAGCCATTATTATCTTATTGGTTTTCTGAACTTGCCCCACTGAGCCATTAATCCTACAGTTTTTATTTCCAGTGTTTCAAAAAAAGGGATGTCCTTGAAGTAAATCAAATGACTATGTTCGCTTGTCCTTTTCTGGTTCAACCCAATAACTTCCAAAAGTTTACAAAGCCAATCCATATGAGGAACAGGCGAAGTCAGCATTAACAATCCTCCAGGTTTCAAAAGGTCAAAGAATTCCCGAAAACAATCGACGTGCTCAATAACCTCGAAAGCTACTATGACATCAAAAGATTCTCTTTCTATTCCGAGATTTTTCCAATCCAGAATATTACCAATAATATCTGCGGGTGCAAATACATCCATACCAATATAATGCTTATTTGCCTCTTCTCTAAAATAATTGCTCACCCAACCATCGGCACACCCGACCTCAAGAATTTTTGACTGCGGAGGAATATCTTTAAGAAAATAATCTATCTTCTTCTTACGGGCGTACTTGCTTAATATTGGAATAATCTTCCTCCTTACAGATAAAGATCTCAACTTGTTAACTCGCATAAGAACCTCATTATAAGCGCTTCTGTCTATCTTTTTAAACGTAAATCGTGCAAATCCCGGAATTTAATTTCCCTTAGATTGTAAATATTTACCGGGATTTGTCAAGAATATATTATTTACGTTTAGACTAGGGTCCGAAACTTAACAATTGATTTATCTATCTTTCCTAATTATCTCAAGACTTACTATACATCTCGTGACCGGGGTTCTTCTTACAATAATAAAATCCTTATCTTTAATCTTTAAATAATGATTAAGACCCACATGATGAACTCTTCTGTCCAATATAATCATACATATAGGCAAATACGCGGAATAAAGTATATCATCAGAACCTTTTTGAACGGTACCTTTAAAAATATTCACTGTACCATTTTTTATATCCTGCATACATTTAACGCAAAACACTAATAAAAGGAAAGCAATCAATGTAAATATAATCGTAGAAAAGATAACTATAAGATCGATCTCTCTTGAAACATCTAAACTATCTTTCAAAAAAATAAGGATAGCTGCAATTGCCACCAGAAGTGCAGCACAATTACGAATCAATTTTAATTTCTCAATCATTCTCAATTTCTCACTATGCCGGGACTCTTCAAGCAATCTATAATCGGGTTTGGCACTTACGGGAACTTTCTTTTCTTTTTTTCTTTTCCGTATTTTCTTTTTGTTCTGCTTTTTACCACTTTTTTGGGTACTTATACTTCTTTTTAGTTCTTTTTGCTCTTTCCTCTTCCCGCTTTTTTTGTTTTGCTTTTCTTTTTTGTCTTTTTTCATTTATCCTCATAAAAGATTTAATGATTAAGAAACCAAGTAACAAGACTACAAAAGCGACCATCGGCAAGATATAGAAAGCTTCTTCTTCGATCTCTTCCTTAATTCTGCTGAAATCCTCATTGATTTCTTCTTTATCCAAACCCAACAAGATAATCTTCTCGGATTCCATAAAGGGAAGTAATTTTTCGAATTCATAGACAGGTTTTCTTGCGTCAGAACGTCCGTAGAACAGGTAATATTTTTCGTACTTCTCTACCGGAAAATATATAAACTGCCGATCTCCTTTAATGGATATATTTTCAATTTTAAGGGGAGGGTCATCCTGATTATATATGGTTAACTTTATATATCTGTTTCTTATTTGCGGTAAACTGATAACATTGTTCCTGTTATCCTTATTATATCTGTATATAACTGCCGTGTTAAGGCGCTGCCAGTCTTCCACATCATCCGAACCAAAAACCCAAACGCCTCTGTGATATCTTGGCGGGGCAAGTTTGAGGATTATTTCCTTCTTCGGAATATTTTTATAAATAACATCAAGAATAACTTCGGTTCTTTTTTTATCGCGATTTTCCTTCCTCGATTGTATCTTAAAAGGTATATCGTCAAGAGGAACAGTAAATATTTTTTCATCGTAAACCAAGCAACCATTTATTTTAAGAGGCCTCCCTTCTCTGTCCCATATAACAATCTTATAGAATCTTCTCTTCGAATCGGGAAACTTTATATCAGTCAATGATGCTTCGTAATCTTCGGTATAAAAACTAAAAATATGAGCGTCATCTTTGATCTTCAACCAATTTATACCATTAACACTCCCCCAGATTTCAACTCTTCTCCTGAAATTTTTATCAGGAGTTATTATATGTAACTTGTTTATAATTTGATTCTCTTCACCCACATCGAGATAAAATTCCGTGTATTCATAAGGCTTTCGAGCAATATTGTATAATTTAGGGTCAAAACAAACCGTTTCTTCCCTGCTTTCCAGAACTTTTAATTTATAAGGAATTTCTCTTCCATCTTCACGAACAACCCTTATATCACTAAGATCCGGCTTTGCATTATTATAGACCTCAGCATCGACTTTAACTCCAGCAACGCCTTCTATATCGCTTATCGTAATACTTTTTTTATATTCCCAGTCCATTTTAAAAAAATCTGCTTTGCCAGTAATTGCTATAAATAAAACAAAAAAAACGTATTTTTTATTCATCATCGTCTTTCCTTCCCATCTTCTTTTGATAAATAAATGAAATCAAAAGCAGTATCACTCCAAGAACAACAAAAGATAGGACCCTGTAGATCGTTTCAAGATATGATAAATCATGGAAAAATACTTTTATTATCGTAAGAGAAGCCATCACAAACCCGGCGCTTCTCGCAGGAGGGTTCTCTTTGGCTATACCTACCATAAATAAAACGAGCGCGTATATGCCCCATAGCATTGAAATGACAAGAGTCCTCGTTTCCTCAAAATGGCTGAATTTATTAAAGAATTTTTCAGTTCCGGCAATAGTAAACCAGAATACTAAAAACATACCCAATATACTTAAAGCGGATACCAAGTTTTTGTTTTCGTTATCGGTACCTCCGGATAAAAATCTGGCACAAAGAAATACGCAAATTATCACGATCAGCGAATTAAAGAAGAATGGAAATACCCCAGGTGAAAGATAATCCATAAAAAGCATTTTAAAAACTGCAATCCCTATAAGTATAAGTGGAAGAACTTTTAAAACCTTTTCTTTTCGTCTAAGCGATAGAATAACTGTGCCTTCAAGAGCCCAGGCAAAAGTAGACCATTTTGCTTTTAAAAATACCGGAATGGCAATTGTAAGAAAAAAAACCGCCAGGCTTGTAAAAGATAATGCACGCTCCAATGAATTTTTCTTCTCCGATAAGGTACCTTGATAATAATAGAAAGCCGATAAAGCTAACGCCCACGTACCGGAAATATAAGGATTAATCTTATACGTTACAAACCAACAAACAAAATAGTAGAGAAACGGATTTAAAAAAAATAGGACTAACGACTCGGGGTCCGTTCTTTCGGACAGATAGAAGAAAAGAAGAAAGAATACCGTAGAAAACGTTAGAAACACCCAGGGATAACCACTCTCCGACGCAAACCTGATAGTAGTAAGAAGCATCATTGCCGTTAGAGAAAAAGCAAGGATGTTTAACCATTTCCATTCCTTAATTTTCGTTACCGTAAGAATCCATCCGTTTATAAGAGAAAGGTACAAGAAAAGTATAGTAAGCGCCAGCGGCGTAATCTCCCCGCCTCTGAAAACATACGGAGTAAGAAAAGCTCCGATAACCGCAATAAATGAGACAATACTGGAATCATACCTGAGTGACAATAGCACGCCTGTAACGGTAACAAGAAGCATTAGTAAAAAAGCTATAGCAGGAGGAAATAAATCATAGAAAGCAGACCCGGCATAACATGAAAAATAAAGAATTACAATCCCGCAACTTGAAATCCCTAAAGCATAGTTCTTGTACTTTTTTATCAGTATTTCGCCCAGATAGAGTAAACCGATTCCTATAATCAAACCTATAAATATTCTAAGCCATGGACCAATAATCGGTAAAGTATACTTAATAAATAATCCAACACCTATGGCAAGAGCAAAAACGCCTATTATGTGTAAAATATTGATTAATCTTTTCTCCTGCTGGGCTGAAGTAACAGCTGTATCCTTTACTTTGGCCGCCCCGACGGGTTTTTCATAAACAAAAGCCTTTTTCTCTTCTTTGATTTCTTCGGTATTTTCTTTAATTAGATAAGCTACTTCTTCTTTTTCTGCATGGGTAGGTTGCTCTTTTGCTATTTTTTCTTCTTTTTCCCCTTTCAGGAATTCTTCTATTGATTCTTCCTCTTCTTTTTCTCGTTTCAGGAACTTCTCTATTGAATTTAGCCTGTAGTCTATACTTTTTAATCTCTTCAGTACTTCTTCTATGGAATTATCTTTTTTGTCCAAATTACCCCCTATGTTTCGGTATATATTATCATATGAAATTTTCTCGAATAAGTCAAGAGGATTATTTTCCACCATACACACCACCAAATGATTAGCCACAGATGAACACGGATATACACGGATAAAAAATATATTTATGTCGTTTTAACTAAATCCTATATCCCAAAAACTTTTTAACTAAGATTTAAAGAATCTTTAAGATAGAGCTTGCATTTAAAGATAAACAGTTTATTTATAAAGTATAAAAATAAAAGGAGATATTTATATAAATGAGTAAAAAACAAAAAAGATACCTTTTTATCTGTGATTTTGACAAAACATTAAGTTTTGATGATTCGGGTGTCATTTTAAGTGTAAAAATTGGGATCGATGAAGAAACTTTCGAGCAAAAACTCGTTAAAGTAAGAGATAGAAACATAGTTCAATTAGGCGGCGAGCTTGCACAGCTTATAACAACCGATGCGGACTACAAAGGAAAGGTCACAAAAAAACTTTTCAAAGAAGTTGCCAGAGATATAAAATTAAAAAGAGACGTTTCCAAATTAATGAAAGTCCTGGATAAAGGTATCGGCGAAAACAAATTTTACTGCTATGTAATATCGGCCTGTCCGGTAGAGATTGTAAAAACTGCTTTAAAGGGGATTGTTCCTCCAGATCATATCTATGGTACCACTTTCATATATGACGAAAAGGGAGTCGTTAAAAGCATAGAAAGAACAGGTGCGGGTCAGGGAAAAGTAACTAACGTGGATTCCCTTCGAGAAAAGAATAAAATTCCCCGCGACAGGATAATATACGTGGGGGACGGCTCATCAGATTTACATGTAATGCTGCACGTTAACGCCTACGGAGGATACCCGATAGCAGTCTCATCTTCTCCGTATCTGGGACATATTTCAAAAAGAACGGTTCTCTCGGACAGTGCCCTTAGTATTCTTACTCCTATCCTTGAAGATATACTGGGTTATAAAGAAACACAAATAAAGAAATTTTTTATCGACATAGGACACACAATTTCTGAATGGAGCAGAGTTAAAACCGACTGGATAGCTCTGGAGTAATTAGAGATTATTTTTTCGCAATCTTAATAGTATTCTTTCCGGCTGCTTTTGCATCATATAACGCTGAATCTGCAGCAAATATAATATCAGCAGGAGTAGCTCCATTTTTTGGATTACTCGAAATTCCTATACTAACACTTACGGCCATATTAGGCTGACTTTCTTCTGCTCCCTCAAATTTATTTATTTCGACCTTGCTACGGATCTTTTCTGCAACTCTTATTGCCTGTTCTTCGTCCGTTTCCGGAAGCAAAACAACAAACTCCTCCCCCCCATAACGATATAATTTATCATTTACCCTTAAATTACGACCAAGCACATCAACCAACTCAACAAGTAAAGCATCACCCTTTTGATGACCATGGAAATCATTATATTTTTTAAACCAATCAATATCTAACATTAAAATGGATAAACAATTATTGTAGCGCTCGGCACGACTAAGCTCTTCTTTAAGATCGTGTTTTAATTTTCTTCGATTAAAAGACCCTGTGAGTTCGTCCGTTATGGACTCTGTAATATCCTCAAAAATTTCTAAAACATACTTCTTCCCACTTAACTCAATTGCCTTATGTATTATCTTAAGCGTTTTCCCGTTAAAAGCCCCTTCTGTTTCTATTGTTTTAACATTTCCATCCTTAATTTGGTTCTTTAAAGGGCAAAGCTCACATTGTTGTTTATCATCTTTATATACCTCAAAACATTTCTCTCCTGTCGCATCTCTACCAACTTTACGTTTGATGGCATCATTCATATAAAGTATATTTAACTCCGTATCGACAACATCTACAGGGATAGGAAGAACTTCCAGCATTGTCTTAAAATCTTCCAGATTGATTTTTCTAAGTTTCGAGCCATCCAAATCGTCAAACATTATTTTACAACTCCCTTTGATTTACTTAATTAATAACTATAAATAAGTTTTCAGGATAAGTCAATAGTGAAAAAATCGTATCAAAAAAGAATCTATGAGCTAGAAGATAGAAGTTAGAATCCCAACCCTCAACCTCCAATTCTTTTTTTAACTCAAAATTCATAATTCAAAATTAAAAATTCTTAATTCTTGACATACTACTCTCTACTCCATATTACAGCCTTGACATAAAAAGCGTTTTTTCTTATATTTTATATACAATGAGCGAGAAAACTGACAGTAGATTAAAAAATTTCGCATTATACGGTCTACGTTATTCCTACCTTAGAATCCTCAACAATCTTGGAGACAAAATAAAGTTTATTCATCCGGATTTAATGAGCTTTATTGCCTTCTTCATTGCTATGTTAATAGGCGCTTTTTATTATAAATCAGGAGATATGCCTGTTTTTTTGCTGATAAATATCTTTTTGATTTTTCTGTGGATAACTTTAAATACTTTAGTCGAAGTCCTCTCGATGAAGAGGGCTAAATTTACAATTATAAATGCAATAATTTATGCTCTTCCGGATAGATATGCCGACCTTTTCGTTATTATCGGAATATCATTCTCTCCTTTATGTGATATCAGAATAGGAATGATAGCTGCGGTAACAGTAATGCTTATTAGCTATACTGGAATGTTGGGTAAAGCCCTGGGAGTATCCTGGCAGCACCAGGGACCACTCGACAAAACGGATAGATCGGTCATACTGATGGCAGCATCACTGCTGCAGTACTTGCTAAGTAAAGAAGGAGCTCCTTCTGTCTTCGTTCTGGACTTTGAATATACTATAATAGAAGTATGTATGATAATATTTATGGTTTTAGGACAACTTACTATCTTGATGCGCATAAAGGGAATACTCTCAGACGTAAAGAAAGTAAATAAAGCACTGTATAGGGAAGATTCCGCGGAAGAATGAATTTGGGGTTTTAGGTCTTCGGTCTTAGGTTTTAGTTTAAAATAATAAAATTCGCATCGATCTTTGTGTTCTTTGTGTTTAAATTACTTTTAGATGATGATGGGATTATGCTTTCTTGCTTCTTTTTAATATTATCTTGATTTTTTATTTATTTTGACTATAATTATACTGAGGAGGTAAATAATATGCACAAAGAAAAGTTTTTTCATGTAATAGTATTATCGCTTCTGTTATTTACCTGCAACAACCCTACGGGGCCTAACGATACTACACCTGAGGTTAACTTTATCAGTACGGGAGATAGTCCTTGTGCAGTTTGTGTAAATTCCAACACAAACAAGATATATGTGGCAAATTCTAGTAGTGACAATGTAACAGTTATAAATGGAGCTAACAATACAACTACCTCTGTTGCGGCTGGAAGTTATCCTATTGCAATTTGCGTAAATTCCAACACAAACAAGATATATGTGGCAAATTATAGCAGTGCCAATGTAACAGTGATAGACGGAGAAACGAACAATACTACCACTGTCAATGCTGGAAATGCGCCTAACGCGATTTGTGTTAATACCAACACAAACAAGATATATGTGTCAAATTGGGGTAGTAGCAATGTAACGGTAATAGATGGTGAAACTAATGACACAACCACTGTTGGTATAGGAGAGGAACCCAGTGCAATATGTTTGAATCCTAATACTAATAAGATATATGTAGCAAATCATCTCAGTGCCAATGTAACGGTGATAGATGGAGAAAGCGATTCAAACACCGCCACTGTT
>CAZGHN010000014.1:0-71756 GCA_964525555.1 uncultured bacterium | reverse complement strand
AGGAGGTAAATAAAGATTAATTTAACCCCACCCCTTGACACTTTTCAAAGAAGATGCGACCCCATTAATTTTTTTGTTTTCTGTCGTCCGTCCCCGGTCATCTGTCAATTGTTCACTCCTTTTCGCATTTCAGGGTTTGGCCCCGTTTATATTTTTACATTCCAAAAATCAGTTTATCTATCAGTAATGTTTTTCTATTCCACCAAATCCAATTATTTTATTTTCTCTTGTCTTTTTTATAAAATTTGCCAATCGTTTATTGAATTCTTCCGGACGTTTTCGGGCGCCATCTATATAGGCTATACGGATTCTTTTGTATGAGGGGGAGAACTTTTGATAATTTTCCCATACCTTTTTATCCTTTTTTATAGCGTTAATAATATCGTCAGGGAAAACAAATTTCTCTTTTAGTACTTTTTTTACGGATTCGTGCATTGAGGGGTGTATCAGATTTTCTTTTAGAAGCCATCTTAATCTTTCTTTATTGGACTGGGAGTAGGTACTTTTATGGTTTCTTGGCGAAAAGCGTTGAATACTGCTTTCTTCATCGATTTTTTTTACCGTACTATCGATCCAGCCAAAACATAATGCTTCTTCAACTGCGTCGTTATAAAGGATTCGCGGCTTGCCTGAAGATTTATTAGGGTATATAAGCCAAATTTCTTTTTCTTTATTGAAGTTTACTTCCAGCCATTTTCGCCACTTTTTCCTATCTGTTACATACAATGTTTTAAATTTATCCATATTTTCCGTACTGCATCCTCCATGTATCTGCGATTTCCAGAAATTTTTCATAACCATTTTCTCTGATAAATTCCAATGCTTCTTTATATTTTTTGTATTTATATCCTTTCTTGCTTTGAAAATCTCTGATTATAGAACACGAATTATATTCGTTACAATCCGCGCAGGAAATATAATTATGCGTAATACAGCAAACTTTTATTTTACATTTTGCTTTTGATATATCTCTTTCGCCGTTTTTATAGCCTAATTTACATCCGCGGCATGCATTTTCTTTCAAGACTTTACATGTGCCACAATAAGCACCGCAACATCCTATTTCTTCCTTACCCATACTTTATCCTACTCTTAAAATACATTATATTTTTGTATTGTGGATGTCAAGGAATTTTTTAGCTGTCAGCTGTTTGCTGTTTTTGATTCTATTCTTGACTATATTTTTTCTTTCAAGGAAAGTCGTCTAAAAAATATAAGCAACCCAATTGTTGCAGTCAAAGTCGCAGCGCCCATCCCCAAATTCATTGTGAGGAAGATTATAAGAATATTATCAAACACAAAACCTATTCCTCCCAGGATGCAAATAATTCCGTTAGATATAAACGCATATTTAATCACTTTGTTCAATCGGCTTCCTGTAAATACAGGAGCAATAAAGAGACTTGCCAGACTAAAGAACAAAGTCCAGCCAACCATATTTATTCCGGCTATACCCGATGTTGGATTAGACTGAATAAATTGTTCCAGTCCGGTGATCTGTCCATTGGCAATACTAAGTCTGACCGAACTGATTTGAACAAAATAATGTATCCCCATACAGGCAGCGAATATTGTTCCGAAGCCTATGCTTATTCTACTCAAGATTTTTTTATCATCCGACGCATAGTCATTTATACTATGCAGCAATATCAAAAATGCGGGAGCAAAAACAAGCATAGCAGCTTGGGCTAAATACTTAAACGACTGATTGTAGTTAATGGTATATGCTATATAATCGGCAAGGTTTGTCCACTTAAAAATCGGATTTACTTTAAAGATTGCCACGAAGCAAATTGTCCAGACAACAAAAGTAGCAATGCAAATCAGTGATGTCCAATAACCAAGTTTTATCGATATTTTTTTCATTATACGTTTCCTCCTTAGTTTAAATTAAACAAAATAATTGTAGGGGGTTCGGAAAGTTTGTCAAGGAATTTTTTGGGCACTAAGGCGCAAAGGTTATTTTTTGTTTTTAATTCTAAGAATTCCTTCGAGTTTGCTCAATCGTAATACAATGCTTAAATCCTGACTTATTATAGATAATTTTAGGCCATTATGTCCTATGTCGATAGTGTTGAATATGCCACCTGTTGCTTTGTTGTTTCTGGTTTTATCTAAGTTCAAAGGTGTATATTTTTTAACGTTATATATTTCCAAATAATATTCTTTGCTTTCTTTGCTTGAATTTCTGGAGGAGTAAGCTCTGAGAAAAAACGTTTCATTCTTAGGGTCAAAGCCAAAATCCTCCTCTGTAAATTCAGAGTCATGCATTTTACCAACAACAGTCCTAATATCATCTATGCTTTCGATTTTTATCTTCATGGTTATAAATCGTAATGAGAAAAGGAAGGAAAGTCAAGGAATTTTTTAGCCGTTAGCGGTTTGCTGTTTTTTTCTATCAAAATTATTTGTTTTATTAATAATTTTATCGTATAAATATTTATCTTCTTTAGCCAAAGAATTAATTTGAGCCTCGACAGCCTCAATATATGCGATGGCTTTTTTAATTTTTTCTTCTTTATAAAATCCATATGCGAGGTATAGAAAGGCAAGCTTATTATTGTTAATCTTATTAATATCTTTTTTTAGATTAGCACATTTCTTAAGTACATCGATACCCTCTTTCGTCTTTTCAGAATTAATCAAAACACAGCCTCGGATAATTTTATACGGCATGTATTGGCCCTGATAATTATATATTTGTTTAGAATAATCGTCTGCCAATTCGTCATTGGTTTCAAAAAGCGATAAGTATGCAAGCTCATACATGATTATATATTTGAATTTTTCTTCAGAAGAGTCTAGATTGTTTAATAATTCTCTAAACATTTTTTGCGCCTTTTCTATTTTTAACTCTGGTATATATAGAGAAGCTAAGAGAATTTTTGCTACTATATTTTCAGGAAATATTTCTACAGCTTTTTCTAATATTTTCTTTGCTTCATTGTATTTTTTCTCTTTTATTAAATCTGTAACTTGCAATATTTTGCCGGAAATCAGAAATTGCTGTAATTGTTGTTCCTTATAAAAAGGAATCTGGATTAATTTTAAACCGTCATTAGGAAGTGACATTCCATGAGATTTTATTTTAAAGGGAATAAGAGCCAACAATGCGGAAAATATATTAGAGTAACAAAACACCATCAATACTGTGCTTAATATTTTTGTTTCAAGATTAACTGAAGCTAAATAAGATACTAATGCAGCACATGCATTAAAAAAGAATCCTCCAAATATATAAATGAAAAATTTTGTTTTTATATTTTTGTTTTCAAAATCATCAGGAAACGAAGACCCTCCAATCATAAGATTTGTTATTTCGACTGGAGTACCCAAAAATCTAAATTTAAATACTACTTTTTGCCCCCTTCCTATTTGTATTTTCTTGGTGTTTATTTTTACCATTTTCCCAAAAATCATATGACCTACCTCATGAATAAAGATATTTATTGTATATACAAATATAAAGAACAGTATTAACAGTATTAAATGATATAATTTGAATTCGAAGAAAAGACTAATTGCAATTCCAATTGTGATTCCAAATAATATTTGTATAGTCATATTTCTTCTATTCATAGCATAACAATTATAGATGAATAAGTTTATCAGTCAAGAAGGAATTTCCGAAAAGGAAATTCAGTCGTGAGTCTCGAGTCCAGAGTCCAATGTCGGAATAAAATTTGAAAAAACTATTCAACTTAGATTCTTCGAATCTACGTAATTGACTGGTGACTATTGATCGTGCTACCTATATCTTAAATTCCGAATCTTATCTTCTATGGCCACAGTACCGGTATAGGTTCGCAAATCCTTGTCAAGTAGTAGGTATTGCCGTCTGTGGTGATATTCCATGTTTTACGAAGACTGAAGTAATAGAGCTTTCCCGACTCGAGTGTATATCCTTCTGCTGCGAGATTACTCTTCATTTCAGCGCATTTAAATGTTTCATCAGCCCTTATGTCGGTTGTTCCTGTTGCAGCTATTGTGTCGGGACTTAGAGGATTTGAGTTTACCGCCATCGCTTCGGCATTTACCATAAGGCTTCCGTCTTCTCCCCTGAAAACGTGCTGTGATGTGTGAGAGTTAATCTCTCCGCCAACGGCGTTGAAATCTACAAAAGTATGAATACCGTAGTAATCTACGTCAGTCTCAGAAACAGGTTCGATTCCGAGAGGCGGGGAATGATATATCTGTTGTATTCCCTCTTCCAGTATTACACCAACATGAGGAGGCGTTGTTGCTCCGGCAAACTTGTGGGTGTCTGAACAGATAGGGCAGAAAAAGGGAATTTCATAACAGGAAGGATCTGCATCATAAAAAAGACGGATTCCCTCAACATCGTTTTCGTCGACCAGTTCGAATTCAAGTGGCAACTCAAAAGTAATGTTACCACCGGCAAAGGCGTTAGGTACACCTTGTGCTTCTGTAAAGTTGACCGCTGGGTGAGCTGACATAGTAACCGATGCTCCACCGCCGGTAGACGCCGTATAGTTATTTCCATCGTACTCTATACTTACGGCGGATAGAGATACTTTGATATTTCCATAAGAGCCAACTGTAGTTTCAACTGATAATATATCCTCAACCGTACCTCTGAACTGTCTTAGATCCACATCTGCTGCTTCGCTCAGAATATCGACATACTCTCCAGTGCTTCTTTTTAGTTGAATCGAGGAGATTGTGATCTGGAATTTAGTCAATTTTGTAGAATTAATAATGCCACGTAAAGATCTTGACGTTCCGGTATCGCCGGCTCTTGGATCGGTTATACCAACAGTAACAGTTCCCTCTGGTCCGGTGGGGCTTTCCGATTTGCAACTTACAAGGAAGGCAGTAAGAACTATGATACTTCGCATTAAGATACAAAGCCTTTTGTTCATTTTACACCTCCTTCTAAAAAGTTTTTTAAATTACAAGTGAACTGATTCGTTTATACTATTATTTAATTAAAAAGGAATGTTTAGTCTTTATATATTGTAGGCATTTTCATAGGATTTGTCAATATTGAAATTACCACGAAGGTACCAAGACACAAAGAGAAAGGACACAGATTAAAAAGGATTAAGAGAATTTTTTGTTTGTTGTCACAATGTCAAGCACCGTCCCCCAATGCATATAGTCCCCCAATGCATAATGTCAAGCACCGTCCCCCAATGCATAATGTTGAATTAAAAACTCAAAATTAAAAACTCAGAATTCAAAACTAAATCCTACCCCCCAAATCCAAAATCCTAATATTGGCTCCTGATTCACAGATTGACAATTTCGGCAAAACTTTTATTATTATCTTGAAGAATTAATTAATCTCCTGGTTTAAATTAAAATAAAAATGGACTAGTAAATTTAAATGAATAACGTAACGGCTGAATTAAATATAATACCTATTGCCTGTATTGTTGCAATCTTTCAGGCTTGGTTAATGGCTATCTTTCTTTTTACAATAAAAAAAGGTAATAAACAGAGCAACATAATTTTAGGTTTCTGGTTTTTAAGTTTTGCAGTTATAATTTGCTGTTCATTTATTGTAGGCAATTATGTCTGGCAATACTTCGTAAATTACCATAAATTAATTTTCATCATAAGTCAATTATCTCTTTTAACCGCACCTTTACTCTATTTTTATGCAAAATCATTATTGGATGAAAATTTTCGTTTTAGCGGAGATGATATTATTCACTTATTACCATTTATCACTATTACCTGTTATATAACGGTTGTTTTGATCCTTACAAAAAAATTTTATATCTGGAGACATCCCCTGGATATTGTCAGCAATGGGTTCTTTGTATTTCAAAACATATTTTATTGTTTTCTAATTTTACAACTACTAAAATCACATGAACTCTCTGTTAAAAAACTCTTCTTCAATAAAAAAGATTTAAAGTATAATTGGATTCGGCTCTTAATCATTGGCTCATTTGCTATATGGATTGCGAAATTACATTCTTTTATATTAGGAATCACGTCAACAGGTGAAAATTGGTGTACTTATACGGCTAGCGCGAGTTTTTTAGCTTCATTTTTATTTATGACTTCAATAGTATATTTATCTCTAAAAATACCTGATATTTATTCATTTAATAAAAAATACAGGTATTCTCCTTTATCAAAAAAAGATAAAGCAAAATTTAAAGAAAAATTATTGAAACATATGGATGAAGAAAAGCTTTATCTCGATTCGAATTTAAACCTAGAAATACTTGCACAAAAACTATCGACCTCTACAAACCATCTTTCTCAAATTATAAATGAAATGTTTAATCAAAATTTTTATGATTTTGTCAATCAATATCGTGTTAAGGAATGTATTAACCGGTTAAAGGATAAAAACAACTCCGGGAAGACTCTCCTGCACATTGCTTTCGAATGTGGCTTCAATACAAAAGCCACATTCAATTCCGCATTTAAAAAATTCACAAGGTTAACTCCTAAAGAATTCAGGAAAAACAATCACTTAAATAACAACTCCAATATCCAGTAAAAAATCAATAAAAAGGTAAAACTCTATACAGTTTGTCGACATTTTTCTTCCTTTTTAATATAATTGACGTAAAGCTGAAAATTCCGGCTTAAAAAGAGAAATGATAAAAAAACAAATTAAAAAGGAGTGTTAAAATGAAAAAATTATGTTTACCAAAACTAAGAGTTTTTACGAAAAGTTTTTCTTTATTGTTCTTTTTAGTCTTTTTTTCGTTTAATCCTGAACTTGTATTTGCGTCCGAAGAAGAAAGATCGATGTTTGCTAAAGGTAGAGATCCCAGCGAGACCCCTGACTGGTCGGTTGAATCCAATCAAGACAGTGCTTATTTCGGCATCTCCGTCTCCTCGGCAGGGGACGTAAACGGAGACGGTTATTCGGACGTGATTGTGGGTGCGTATACTTACGACAACGGAGAGACGGATGAAGGAAGAGCTTATGTATATCACGGTGGTTCCTCAGGGCCCTCCAGCTCTCCTGACTGGGTGGCCGAATCCGATCAGGCAGAGTCATACTTCGGACGCTACGTTTCCTCTGCGGGGGATGTAAACGGAGACGGGTATTCGGATGTGATTGTATCAGCTTATTATTACGACAATGGACAAACTGATGAAGGAAGGGTATTTGTATATCATGGTAGTTCTTCGGGACTTTCCAGCTCTCCTGACTGGGTGGCCGAATCCAATCAGGCAGGCCCACGGTTCGGCCGCTGCGTCTCCACAGCAGGAGACGTAAACGGAGACGGGTATTCGGACGTAATTGTGGGTGCTTATAGATACGACAACGGAGAGACTGATGAAGGAAGGGTTTATGTCTATCATGGGGGCTCCTCGGGACTCTCCAGCTCTCCTGACTGGGTGGCCGAATCCAATCAGAGTTACGCATACTTTGGTTACTCCGTCTCAGCAGGAGATGTAAACGGAGACGGTTATTCGGACGTGATTGTGGGTGCTTATGGTTATGATAATGGAGAAACAAATGAAGGAAGGGTATTTGTATACCATGGTAGTCCCTCAGGACTTTCGAGCTCTCCCAGCTGGACAGCCGAATCCGATAAGCCAGGTGCATGCTTCGGCGTAGACGTCTCCACGGCAAACGACGTAAACGGAGACGGTTATTCGGACGTGATTGTGGGTGCTTATAGGTATAGCAATGGAGAAACAAATGAAGGAGGGGCTTATGTATATCATGGTAGTTCCTCGGGTCTTTCCGCATCTCCCAGCTGGACAGCCGAACCCGATCAGGCAGACGTATACTTTGGTTACTCCGTCTCGGCAGGAGATGTAAACGGAGACGGGTATTCGGACGTGATTGTGGGTGCTTATGGTTATGATAATGGAGAAACGGATGAAGGAAGGGTTTATGTCTATCATGGGGGCTCCTCGGGACTCTCAATTTCTCCTGACTGGACAGCCGAATCCAATCAAGACAATTCTGGTTTCGGAGGATCCGTCTTCTCGGCGGGAGATGTAAACGGAGACGGGTATTCGGACGTAATTGTGGGAGCTATTGCGTACGACAATGGAGAAACGGATGAAGGAATGGCATTCCTATATTTCGGCAACAGCTCAGGAATCGAAGATTATACGGACTACGGAGAGAATACAAAACTGAGCGTATTCCCATACATTTCAATAAATACCTTTGATATAAAGTTTTCCATTTCAGAAGAAAAGACACAAGAAGAGATAATTTTGTCTGTTTACAATAAGGTCGGTATGAAAATTGCGAATTTATTCACGGGGAAGAAAGCCGAAGGGGTTTACACGGTTAAATGGTATGGAGTAAGCAGTTCATCAGAACCACTATCGAATGATATATACCTCATATCTCTTAAGAAAGGAGAAAAAGAACGACTCGTAAGGAAGATTCTCCTTATGCGATAGTAAAGTTTTTACATTAAGAATCACATCAAGAGGTAAAAAATGATAAAAAAAGCTAAAAATAAATTAAAAAGGAGGTAGTAAATGAAAAATTTAGTTTTATCAGCCCTGACAGTCCTTATAAGAAAAAGATTAATGTTAAGCCTTTTAGTTTGCACCTGTGTTTTTACCGTCCACCCCCAAGCAGTTTACGTTGACAGCGAAAACGGAGACGATAGTAATCCGGGAACAGAAGCAGCTCCGTTTTACTCGATTCATAAGGCTCTTGAAATTGTAAAAAGCAATTCTAATAGTATCTATACAGTCAAAATAAATTCCGGAGTCTATATATTGGATAGTGTTTTATCAATTTCCACTGATAAAGATATGACCGGCAAGCGAATTGTATTCGAAGCAAATATTCTACCCGACGATCCATCATGGACACCTGAGGGAATGCCGGTAATTATAAGTAATTCTAGAAAAGGGGAAATACCAGGATACGATCAATTTATTGTTAGTTTTTTAATAAATGAAAGTCATATTACAATCAGAGGACTTAAATTTCTCGGTTATTTTTATCCAAATAGCTATTACTTTCCGATCGCCAGGTTTAATAAAGCAACGACAGATCTATTGGTTGAGCAATGTATGTTTGTAGGTGATGACGATGCCTCTCATATTCAGGTAGGTGTAATCGCGCATGGTGATTCAGTTAGAGTCGATTATTGTGTCTTTTATAACGCAAATAATGGCATAGTATTTTGGGAGGACGCCGGAGGAGGAACTAAAACCGGTAATAGTCTTACTAGCTCTATAATTATTGGAGGATTCAGTGGAATTTGGACCTCGGTAACGGACGTAGATTTCAGCTTCAAGAAAAATATAGTTTCAGGTTGCGAATATGCCTGGGTTAAAAACGGAGACAACTCAACAATATATTCTTTAGATACTTGCGTAATTGTAAACAATCAATATTACCAGGGAGTAGCTTATCTCTCAGGTGTGGTTCCGGAAGCATTTACAGTGATCGAGAATGATGTTATAAAAGTAGGCGAAATTTCATTAAGATTTATAGATAATATTGACAATCCAATACCAATCGATTATCTACATATTCTCCCAGACTCACTCGGATATAATCTCAACGCGGGACTATTCAAAGGAGTCGCCGGCCTCAATGAGAAGGTTAATCCCGGAAAACATGTGTCATTCCAAAGTTTTCATAATCCTTATGATTCAGCAATAACCATAAAATACAATTTACCAAATTCCAATCATGTTACGCTAAAGATATACAATGTTGCCGGTCAAGAGTTAGCAATATTGGTAGACGAATTTCAAATAGCAGGAGAGCATGAAATAGAATGGGAACTCAAAGAAACAGCAAGCGGAATATACTTTTACAAATTGGAAGCCGGAGATTTTTCAGCTTCAAGAAAATTAATATTACAAAAGTAACTCTGTTGTTTATTGTAAGTAAAAGTTCAATAAAAACATAGCAATTAATTAGAGGGGGAGAGCTTGTCTTGTCTCCCCCCTAATTATCAATATCTTAATCATATTAGAAACAAAGAATTACATAAATTAAATGAATATTTTTTGTCGTTTTTTCAATTGCCAACTGTTCCCTTCTAAGTACATCTTTCTCCTCTTATTGACATAATTGAAAAAATTTTTATTATTATCTTTAAGAATAACTTTGGCTAAATAAAAATGGGTAAATCAATTTAAATGAATAATGTAACGGCTGAATTAAATCTAATACCTATTGCCTGTATTGTTGCAATTTTTCAGGCTTTATTAATGTCTGTTTTCCTTTTTACGATAAAAAAAGGTAATAAACAGAGCAACATAATTTTAGGTTTCTGGTTTTTAAGTTTTGGAGTTATAATGTGCTGTTCATTCACTGTAGGTATTCATGTCGCGCAGTACTTCGTAAATTACCATAAATTCATTTTCGTTATAAGTCAATTATCCCTTTTGATTGGACCCCTATTTTACTTTTATGTAAAATCACTACTGGATAATAATTTTCGTTTGAGCGGAGATGATTTTATTCACTTATTGCCATTCATCGTAATAACCTGCTATATAACACTGGTTTTGATCTTCACAGAAAGATTTTATATTTGGAGACATCCTCTGGATATTACCGGCAATGGGATTTTCTTGTTTCAAAACTTACTATACTACTTTCTGATTTTAAAATTCCTAAATTCATATGGCTTTTCTATTAAAACATTTTTTTACAACAAGAAAGAACTGAAGTATAATTGGATTCGGTTTTTAATCATCGGTTCATTTGTTTTATGGATTGCTAAGTTACACTCATTTATATTCTTGATCATATCAACAGGTGGAAAGTGGTGTACTTATACGGTTAATGTTTATTTTTTGGCTTCATTTTTATTTCTCACTTCAATAGTATATGTATCTCTAAAAGTACCTAATCTTTATTTATTTAACAAAAAATACACGAAATCAGGCCTATCGGAAAAATATAAAATAAAGATTAAAGAACAATTGCTCAAATATATGAATGAGGAAAAGCTTTATCTTGATTCGACCTTAAATTTAGACATGCTTGCCCAGAGATTATCGATTTCAGAAAAATACCTTTCGCAGATTATAAATGAAATGTTTAATCAAAATTTTTACGATTTTGTCAATCAATATCGTGTTAAGGAGTGTATTAATCAGTTAAAAAATACAAGCAATTCCGGAAAGACTTTGCTTCGAATCGCTTTCGAATGTGGTTTCAATACAAAGCCTACATTTAATACAGCATTTAAGAAATTCACGGGAATGACTCCTAAAGAATTCAGGAAAAATCATCACTTAAATAACTAAATAACGATTTTAATATCAATTAATAATCAATAAAAAGTTAAAGCGCATCCGCTTTGTCGACTATTTTTCTCCTTTTTGATATAATAGACATAAAGCAGAAAATACTGGTTAAAAAAAATGACAAAAAAAGCTAAGAATAAATTAAAAAGGAGGAAAATATGAAAGGAATCACTATTGTGTCACTATTGTTAATCTGGTCGTTAAGCCTTAAAGGAGCAACAAGAAATCAGGAATTAATATTCGGGGTACAGTTTGGCACTGCGACAAATGATAAGCCCCAAGGTTTAGCACTGGATGATTCGGCAAACGCTTATGTTTCGGGTTATACTTATGGTAACATTGGACAAGCCAACGCCGGTGGACAGGATGGATTTTTAGCTAAATATTCCCCGGCAGGTCAGTTGGTATGGACATACCAAATTGGTACGAATCAAGATGAATGGATTTACAGTGTAACAGTTGATAAAGACTACAATTGCTACATTGTAGGCAAAACTGGCGGTAGTTTAGGCGGTCACAGCAATGCCGGTGGACTTGATTGTTTTATTGCCAAATTGAATCCCATCGGAGACACGCTATGGCTTTATCAATTTGGGTCTACCAGTGATGACTACATTAGAAAAATTGCTCTTGATAGTATGAATAACATTTATGCGTGTGGTTATACATATGGTCAATTAGGTTCTGCCCATTTTGGTGGTAGCGATGCATTTGTAATAAAACTTAACGAGCAAGGTGAAGAGCAGTGGATAAAACAATATGGTACTGACCAGGATGAATATTGTGTGTCGCTAACATTGGACAATAATGGTCATATTTTGGTTACAGGATCTACAAGGGGAAATTGGGGTGGAACAAACGCGGGTAATTATGATAATTATGTCTTTTATCTAAATATGGATGGAGATTTCATAGAAATATTTCAAAATGGAACAGGTGCCGAAGATGAACCTTTAGGAATCGCTGTTGACGAAGAAGGAATAATGTACGTGGGAGGAAGTAGGGGTAATTACGCTAATATTATGGCTATGGATAGTAATGGTATCATATCATGGGATCGTCAATTCGGAGGAGGGAGCAGCTGGAGCGGAACATGGGAAGTAAAAATATTTCCGGATAGCACCGGAGATATTCTAGCCGGGGGATGTCTGGATTGGGCAAATAGTAAAGCCTTTATGAGAAGATATACTAAAGAGGGAACTCTGGTTTGGGAAAATTTATTGTTTAACGATGAATCGAAAATGACTAACGGAAAAGTAGTATCAATCAATAAAGATGGCGACTGCTACCAAATTGGCTACACCACTGATAGTCTTTTTTCTGAGCCGATTGGCGGGCAGGATGCGTTTTTAATAAAAGTTAGCGGTAATCAGGCATTTATAAATAATGACAGTTCAATACCGGATAATTTTTTACTTTATCAAAACCATCCAAATCCATTTGTTTCCTCAACCCAAATAGAATATGACCTAAAAAAAGGAACGCACGTTACGTTAAGTATTTATAATTCTTTAGGTCAGAAAATTAAAACGCTTGTCAACAACTGGCAAACAGCGGGAAATTATAAAATAAGCTGGGATGCTTCAGATGACGTTAATCGGCAAACTGGTGCAGGTCTTTATGTGTATCAACTTGAAGCTAACGGGCATATCTTAAATAAGCAGATGCTTTGTTTGAAATAATACCTGTAGTAAAATTAAACTTTAAACCTTTAAGGAGGTACGAAATGAAAAAGTTAGTTTCATCGATCCTGACAGGATTCATGAAGAAAAGATTGTTTTTAAGTTTTTTAGTTTGCATTTGTGTTTTTACCGTATATCCACAGGCAGTTTATGTTGACAGCGAAAATGGAGATGATAGTAATCCGGGGACAGAAGCAGCTCCGTTTCATTCGATCCATAAGGCTCTTGAAATTATAAAAAGCGATGCTAATAGTATCTATACAGTCAAAATAAATTCCGGAGTCTATATATTGGATAGTGTTTTATCAATTTCCACTGATAAAGATATGACCGGCAGGCGAATTGTATTCGAAGCCAATACTCTACCTGACGATCCATCATGGACACCTGAGGGAATGCCGGTAATTATAAGTAATTCGAGAAAAGGGGAAGTACCAGGTGAATATTATCACTATGTTGTAGGTTTTTTAATCGATGAAAGTCATATTTCAATTAGAGGACTTAAATTTCTCGGTTATTTTTATCCAAACGCAAGATATTTCCCGATCGCCAGGTTTAATAAAGCAAGAACAGACCTATTGGTTGAGCAATGTATGTTTGTTGGCGATGTTGATGCCTCCCATATTCAGGTAGGGGTAATTGCACATGGTGATTCAGTTAGAGTCGATCATTGCGTCTTTTACAATGCAAGGAACAGCGTGGTATTTTGGGAGATCGCAGCAGGGAGCAGTAAGACCGGGAATAGCCTTACCAACTCTATCATTTTTGGCGCATCTCAAAGTGGAATTTGGACCTCAGAAACAGATGCAGATTTTAAATTTAAGAATAATATAGTGTCAGATTGCAAATATGCCTGGATCAAAAACGGAGACAACTCAACAATGTATTCTTTAGATACTTGCGTAATTGTAAACAATCAATATTACCAGGGAGTATCTTATCTCGCAGGTGTTGTCCCGGAAGCGTTTACAGTAATCGAGAATGACGTTATAAAAACAGGTAACATTTCTTTAAGACAAAAACCGGATAATGTAGACGACCCATTGCCAATCGATTATCTACATATTCTCCCGGACTCGCTCGGATATGATCTCAACGCGGGACTATTCAAAGGAGTCGCCGGGCTCAATGAGAAGGTTAATCCCGGAAAACATGTGTTATTCCAAAATTTTCCTAATCCTTATGATTCAGCAATAACCATAAAATATAATTTACCGAATTCCAATCATGTTACGCTAAAGATATACAATGTTGCCGGTCAAGAGTTAGCAACACTGGTAGATAAATTTCAAAAAGCAGGGGAACATGAAGTAGAATGGAAGCCCAAAGAAACAGCAAGCGGAATATACTTTTGCAGATTACAAGCTGGAAATCTTTCAGATACAATCAAATTAGTACTACAAAAATGACTAGCAAGAGATCAACGACCTAACACAGTTAGCCCTTCCTTTCTTGAAAAGTGAGAGTTGCCCGCTGTCATCGGTTATTTGCCGTCAACTGTCAGCTTTCTTTTTGCACATGTAGAACATGTAGATACTGTAGTTTTTTGTCTTCGGTCGTCCGTCCTCGGTCATCTGTCAGTTGTTAATCTTTCACTTTTCAAAGAAGGTCTGACCCCAGATACATAGTTAAAAGAGGATTTTTTGTTTGTTGTTTTATGACTAGTGACTGATGGCTATGTTACTCTTGACGCTTTTCAAATAAATCCTGAGCTCGCTGTTTCGTAACGCCAGCAATCAAAAAGTGATTATATTGCCTTTTAAAACTCTAAATTCTTCAAGGGGAATCAAATAAAGATTAAGGCCTGTGTGATTTATCCATGCCCCGCCATCCGCACCGAGATTTTGCGCTTTAATTTCGAAACCCGCTCCATTATCCATAACGTATGCTCCGTATGTTTGGAGGGCTTTTGCTATTACTTTCGCATCCTCGTTTAATCCCAGTGAATCCAGGTCTAACTCCGGATTCAACTGGATTCTCGCTCCTTCCGGTATATACCTACTTCCAATTCCCCAGCCGTCCGAACTGGCTGCAACGGGAGAACAAAATTCTACTCTCCAGGGTGCATCCTCCGAGATCTTTTTTCTATTGATTGGAGTTATAATATTTAGGGCGTGTTTTACCTCTCCTGAAGCGAACTCTTCGTATCTTAAGAGGCCTCCGATGTAAGCGGTTTTTGCGCCTGTTGTTCCATTTCTCCACCATCTTTCACTGGAACCCGGGATATTATAACCGGGACCGTTCAAGTCCCATTTTCCCATTGTTCCGGCTTCAAATTCTCCATTACTTATTTTTCTGAAATGCCAGAATTCCCAGGCGATTCTTTTTGTTGTATCTACAATAACCATATGAGCGTCATTCTCGGGATCCGGCCAAACACAGTCAGGAATAGGTAAATCATCAGCAATTCCATCTCCATCGATATCAGAACCATCGTCGAAGTCGCGTTCGATGGGTACATCTACTTTTTGGCATTCATCCGAGTTGACGACGTGTATGGGTGCTGTCCATTTGCTGTATCCTACGGTTATATTTGGAGGCCTTCCAATACTATCTTCCAGGGCTATTTTTAAGAAGGCAATCATTTCGTCTGAATTTGAGTCCACCTCGGGATTTGTTTCGATTGGAACCCTCCATGGTGAATCATCACTAAACGCTTTAAAATCGGCAGGAAGATACGTACCTAAATAACCATTGTTATTCTCAAGAATTTCTTCTGTTTCTTTTTTCTCTTCCGATAGGGAACACCCTACAGAAAAAAGAAATATTACTGTCAGAACTTTTATTGCTTTCATTTTTCTCCTTATTTAGATTAGAAAAGGGCGTTTAAGTTCCCTTAAATTTATACTCAAGTAAAAATTTTATATGACCCGGCTATTTCATTTAAGTTTGTCAAGTATCTAGATTTGACTCCAGAAATACCATTAATACATTAATATTGACAAATGAGGAGGTTTAATTTATTTTTTTAAAGAAGATAAAATAAAAAAGAAAAAAGAAAATATGTCAAAAAAAGTGATAGGCAAAACTTCTGCTCACATAAGCATTAAACAAATTATCAAAGAAGAACTAAAGCCTGTTCTAAAAAAATTGGATAAAATCGAGAAAGATCTAAAAGATCTCAAAAAGAATCTAAAATAGATACTGTTTTTGAGTTCGGTCGTCCGTCCTCGATCATCTGTCAGTTGTTAGCTTTTTCCCATTTCAAGGTTTGACCCCAGACACACATTATAATGTAATCACAGTTGGTATAAAGAAGCCTTCAAAAAACGAAGGTAGTATTTTCAAAGCCTCAATTAGTTGATCCACGGTCGCGATAGCTGGATCATGTTCTACTATGACTTTCCCTTCTGCCCCTTCTTCCACGTAAACTTTGCTAACACCATCCTTGATGGTAAGCGTGGTTTCGATTTCCTGTATGCATTTTTGACAGTTAAATCCACATTCCGGAATTACAGGATGGCAATCGAGATCAAAGGCTGTTCGGATAATCATTGATCTGTCCCTTCTTTTCTTTCGCAATAAAGGCTCATAGCATAGTTTATACATCCTAATGAATTCGGCAAAACCATCTTTAATTGTTGCCTACGCCAATATTGATTTTCACTAATATGCGTGTCTAATCTTTTTATTTTCAATAAGTCAAATATAATAGTAATCCCCTTTATATTTAAACTATATCGAAAAAAGGAATAAATGTCAAGATGAATTTCCGCAACAACGGAAATCGTTATTAGTAAAAAAACTAATTCACTGATTCACTTATTTACAGATATGCCGATTCGAAGAATCAAACAAAAAGGATTAAGAGGATTTTTTATTTGATGTCACAATGTCAAGCACCGTCCCCATTACCTACCCATTCGCCCATTACCCGCGTCTAACTCTGTTAATGTATGTTAATATACATGGAAAGAACTAATTTGTTGACAAATTTGATTTTTTTTATTATTATTCTCAAGAACGAAAAAGATGATTGGTTCAATTTTGAAAAAAATATAATTTTGTTTATATGAATAATGTTATTAATTAAATTAAATTTAATACATATTGCCTGTATCATCGCGATTTCTCAAGCTCTTTTAATGGCTATTTTCCTTTTTACCGGTAGAGAAGGAAATAAAGAGAGGAATAGAATCTTAAGTTTATGGTTTTTGAGTTTTGTAGGTCTAATGAGTACTTCTTTTCTTGTAAGTTACGGTATCGGACCTTACGTCGAGAATTACAAAAATTCAATTTTCGTTGTAAGTCAGTTATCCCTTTTAATCGGACCGCTTTTTTACTTTTATGTAAGATCATTGTTGTATGAGGATTTCCAATTAAATAATAAGGATTCAATTCATTTTTTACCGTTTTTTTTGGTAATTTCTTATATAATGATAAATTTTATTTTTTTCGGAGTTTTTCCTATCTGGCAAAGTCTTGTAGACCATTTTAGCAATGGATTTTTCCTTGTTCAAAATCTTATCTATTACATTTTAATTCTGAAATTGTTCTATTCACACGGATTCTCTATTAAAACGTTATTCTCCGATAAAAGAGATTTTAGGTATAATTGGATTCGTTTTTTAATTATCGGTTCATTTGTTATGTGGATTGCAAAATTACAGATCTTTATATTCGGATTCATCCCAATAGGTACAACGTGGTGTGCTTACACTATAACTGCTTATTTTATGACTTTATTTTTATTTGTTACTTCGATAGTGTACGTATCTCTAAAGACTCCTGCTGTCTTTTCCTTTGGGAAAAAATATGGAACCACAAATATACCGGAATCGAGAAGAATAAAAATTAAGAATCAGTTGTTGAAATACATGAACGATGAGAAAATTTATCTGGATCCGTGTTTAAGTTTAGACATACTCGCAAATAAATTATCGGTTTCAAGAGAGTGTATCTCCCAGGTTATCAATGAAATGTTCCATCAGAATTTTTATGATTTTGTTAATCAATATCGTGTTAAGGAGTGTCTTGAATATTTAAAGGATAAGAACAACGGAGAAAAGACCATTCTCATGATTGCTTTTGAAAGTGGCTTTAATACAAAAGCTACGTTTAACGCTGCGTTTAAGAAATTTACGGGAATAACCCCTAAAGAATTCAGGAAGACTATTACTTAAATAAAGCACAACTAATAAAAAAGTAAAAATCCGTGTAGTTTGTCGATTTTTTTTCTCCTTTTGATAAAATTATAGTAATGTGAAGAAAATAACGACAGCAGGCCATAAAACCATAGAGGGGCTTTGCCCTTAATTTTGATTGACAAAATCAAAAGGAGGTTTAAAATGAAAGAAAAAATGTTAGTATTTATTATTACAGCCATGGTACTATTTACATGTAAGAATAACCCTTCCGGGCCGGAAGATGTAGTCGATCCCGAACCTATTGTTATTTACTATAACATGGGTCAGGGCCTACCCGGAAGTGAACCAGAAATATTCGCTCCAGGCTTTATTTGTCAATCTGACAGATTTGAATTTGGCGGTAGTTTTTCGCCGGACGGAAAAGAATTTTATTACACTGTTTCCAGCTCAGATTGGCAACAAAATAGAATTCTATGCACAAAATTTGTAGATAGCGCCTGGACAAGCCCATCTGTCCTTCCTATATCCGGAGCGGATATAGATTGGCGTGTTTTATTATCACCTGATGGGGAAAGATTGTTTTTTAGTTCAGGTCGCCCAAGCCATTCATGGACTCTAAATATCTGGATGTCCGATCGAAATGATAGCACCTGGAGTGAACCTGTAGAACTAGGAATTAATTCTTCCGTAAGCGATTATGCCGGAACTACTACGGATAATGGAACACTATACTTTTTTTCGAGGCGGGATGGTGATGTTGCCATATATAAATCAGAATTAGGGGGCGATCAGTACTCAAATAGCGAAAAACTTCCCTCCCCAATAAATATCGATGGAATATCCAACGGAGGTGCGTTTATATACCCGGATGAGAGTTTTTTATTATTTTATTCAGATAGAGAGGGGAATTCGGATATTTATATAAGTTTTCGTAATGGAGATGGTTCCTGGAAAGAGCCTGTAAGTATGGGAGAAAAAATAAACACAGATTTATCGGAACAAAATCCATTCTTATCACCTGACGGCGAATATTTGTTTTTTCATCGAGACAATGGGCCCCAGGCTGCAAATAGAGAAATCGACCTTTATTGGGTTGAATTTCTTTTGCCGACTCAATAAGATAGACTTTCTGATCAGAGGCTTTGTCCGGGTAGATTAAAAAAATGTAAATAGTGAATTTGCCACAAAGACACTAAGACACGAAGAACATTTTAGAAAAATTGAAAAATGGGAAAATTGATAAATTGGGGAGGGGGAACTATTTCTCTATTTTTCTATTTAACCATTTAACTGATCTAAAGGATCTATCTGACTATTTAACTATTTCGCTATTTAACTATTCAACTTAGATTCTTTGAATCTAAAATAGATACTGTTTGTTGTTTTCGGTCGTCCGTCCCCGGTCATCTGTCAGTTATTAGCCTTTTCACATTTCAAAGGCTGACCCCCTTTCTGTTTGTAAACTTCTATTCTGCATCCTCTGGATGATGGATTTTGAATTCCTCCCGAATTAAGATTGGGGTATCACGTGTTAATTCCTGCAAATATAATATTTTTAAGGGCGCATTTTCCGAATACGCTCGATATACAAATTTATCATTGCCTACAAAATAAGGATAAGGATTTGTACCCCAGTAATCCGGAATGAAAGCTCCTTTTGCCTCGTATGTTTTCAATATCGTTCCAAGAGTATCAGTCAGAAAAAATGTTCTTATCCCGGAAGTATCGTATCTCGAATAAATTATCTTCGAACCATCTGGCGAAATATCCGGATGGCTAGCCGTTGCCGTATCAGCTATTATAGATTCCTCTAAGTCGTTTAGATTTAATAATATTATCTGAGTGTTTCTTTTATACACCAATTTTTTGAATTCCGTTGCGATTCTTGGATTGCTGCCCTCATCTATAAAGAGCCTTTCAGAATCTGAAATAATAGAATAGATGAAAATTTGGTTATCTTTTTCATATAAAAGACTGTCGGCATCAGGAAAGAAGCAGGGATTTTGTCCTTTTACCATTTTTGCAATTATTCTATCCTCTGCCCTTGAGAATACGTATAGTGTGCTAATGGTATCAATTAATGTGACGGCAATTCTATTCCGATCTGCTGAAACATCTAACGAACCCCAATGATTTGGAAGTGATACTTTAAACAGGTAGATTTCCTCTCCAAGATTACTCTGGACATCTATTTCTACTATTGCTCTCCTTGGAGGCGGATCGTTTCCTTCATAACCGGCAGCAAATGCATTATAAGTTTGATATGATAAATTTGTTTCTTTAGACGTATAAATGAAATCTTCTTCAGAGCCACATACATTGGAATATGTGACCGTATAGAGTGTTCGGTTACAGGATAAACAAGCAACAATTAAAAAGAGCGCAATTATCTTCTGCATAGTTTTAATCCTAATGTTATTATGTTGCCTTTTACTATGTTCTCATCTCCTCCAAAATAATAAGAGAGTGAGATGCCTGGGGTCCAGTCTTTTAAAGAAATTTCATAAATTCCTTTAATCTCAAATCCACGAATCGAAAATCCGACTATATTCCCCGTAGTCAACAGATCTTTTTGTGATAGTGAAATTTCCCATAAGTAATTTTCTGTTTTTTGTCTTATTCCGAGTTCCGCGAAGAATGAGTTACGAACCCATAGGGCTTTTTCGGGATGATATATATTATAACTGATTATATAAGGCTTAAGCCCTGTTTTGAAAAAGGTATTAAGCTTGATCTTGGTTACATGTAATTCGTCTCCCAATACTATAGAACCCATAGGATAGATTTTACCCGAAAATTCAGAACGTAGTATTTTAAATCCAAAGGAAACAAAATCAATCCCATACTTTTTTGGTTCTTGAGGGAAGAAAAGAGAGAATTCTCCACCCGCGTGGATAAAACGTACTGTTTCTTCACCGCTAGAGACGCTGCAATACCCCCCAAGGAATCGTAGCAAAAAATCATTTGTGTAAACACCTAAAAAGAGAGGGTAAAAGTTGTCCTTAATAGTATAGTTTCCTTTGAAAGAGAAAGAGTAACCTTTTTCCATCCCTGTTATAATATTAAAAGACTTGCACCCAAAAGAAAGATATAATCTCTCCGGTATGAAAACATAATAATTATAGTATAAATCTCTATAAGGATTGTTGTAATCTAAGGATTGAATGTTCCATCTTTGGTATGTGCCTTGGAGAAGAAATTTAGATTGTATATCCCTATATTCCGGATTTTCAAGTGGTACTCCGCCTATTGGAGGGAAGTATACGTATATGATGAGAATAAGTAAATTTATCATAGAGCCGAAAAAGAATATTTTACAGTTTGCATTATAGTTACATTTGAGCAAAATTTTATATCAATCATTAATTTTGTCGACGAATTACTAACTTTTATATATTTCAAAATTTCATCCTCTTTTTTTCAAGCAAAGCACTTTGATTTATAAAGTAATTATAGTCGTTTTTTTTATTTTGTCAAGGGTATTTTTTATCCGCAAAGACACTGAGTTAATTATGAATGTTGAATGTTTAATGTTGAATTCAAAACTCAGAATTCAAAACTAAATCCTAAATCCCAACCCCAAAATCCTAATCCCTAATTTAGACTAATGACTGGTGACTGAAGACTGACGACTATGTTTCCGATTCAAGGAAGTTAAAATAGATACTGTTTTTGATTTTGGTCGTCCGTCCTCGGTCATCTGTCAGTTATTAGCCTTTTCACATTTCAAGGTTTGACCCCAAATATTTCATGTTTTATATTCTGGAAAATAATCGGCAAGTTTTTTGCCCTTATAATAAACATCCGTGACTAATCTATTCCACTCGTCTATAGTCTGAGGATTTTCAATTTCCACTGACTTATTTAAAATTAACTCCTTTAACTTTTGCTTAGCTTCTTCATGTCCAGGCTCATCTTCTTCAGGAGTATTATAATCCGCAGGACGAACAATATCACCTTTCTTGTTACCCCACTCCCATCCCTCTTTAACTTTAAAGGTATATCCGTCAACAACTTCCCCAACAGTAAAAATTGGCATTATTTTTACCTCCTTTTATTTATTTAATAATATGGAAAATCTCCTAAATGTCAACTATAGTATTCTCAAAATACTGTAAAAACCCTTGACTATTATTATCTTTTTCTTTATTTTTAATAATATAGGAGGCAAAAATGGGTTTGGAGGTAAAGATTGAGTGCAAGAAATCTTTTATTCTTGCTACTTATTCAGGTGCTTTTGATTTAAAAGATGCGCTTACGATGTTTAAAGAGGCTTTAACAGCTTCTTTCGAGAAAAATATGCCGAAAATCCTGATTGATTATAGAAAAATAACGGGTCCGCTATCCGGTATCGATAGATTCAGATACGCAGAGGAAACAACTAAATACTGGAGGGAATTTATTCGTTCGGAAAAGATTAAGACTCCCAGAATAGCATATTTAGGGAAACAGCCAATAGTTGACCCGGAAAGATTTGGAGATCTCGTGGCGAAAAACAGGGGGGCTTTTAATTTTAAGACTTTCGAAGATATTAGCAAAGCCAAGGAATGGTTCCATTCTGTTGATGCTTAAAAAATGAAAAAGAAAAAAGAAAATAGTTCAAAAAAAGTGATAGGCAAAGCTTCTTCACATATAAGCATTAAACAAATTATCAAAGAAGAGCTAAAGCCTGTTCTAAAAAAATTAGATAAAATCGAGAAAGATCTAAAAGATCTCAAAAAGAAGTTAAAATAGATACTGTTTTTGATTTATTGAGTGCCTACTACTAGCTACTTCTTTTCACATTTCAAGGTTTGGATCGGTTTATACTTCAATATTGATGAATAAGTTCATTAAACCAAATTCCGCCAACTGATTCACGAGTGCCTACAAAAATATCGAAATCACCATCATTATCTAAATCTCCTAATGCGCAGCCAAGTTCTCCGTCAATTTTCAATCCGCTATCGATAAAATATCCTTTCCCGTTATTTATCCAGATTTGATTGTCTTGTTTGAAGATGGAAATAAACACATCCAGGTGTTTATCATTATTTAAATCGCCTAATGCAACTCTTGCGAACTTTGTTGGGCCTAATTTCTGGTCGCCACATTTGAAATTTCCTTTTCCATCATTATACCAGATTTTTGTCGGAATACTTTTTGAATAATCCCCATTTGTGATTATAGCGTCCAAATCTTTATCGCCGTCAAAATCACCTAATTTTATTTGCCCGTATGTTGCGTTACTGTCTGCAATCTCCCAATGATTTTCGAATTTGCCTTTGCCGTCATTTAATATTGTTTTATAGCCGTAATTTAGTATTTTTAAAAATATGTCTATATCGCCGTCGTTATCCAGATCACCTAAAGTTGGAATATCATCAAAGTAAATTTTGCTCAAACTAAAGTTTGCTTTACCATCATTAATCCAAAACGTATTAGGGGAATTATAGTAATTAACTAGTGCATCGAGATCGCCATCGCCATCTATATCAGCCAACTGAACATCTGTGGCAGATTTATACTTATCATTTATAAAACCAATATTTTGGCCGTTTTCTATATATACCCCATTGCCATTATTCAAATAGACTTTACTTGGTTCATCATTTCGCGCAAGAAAGATATCAAGATCTTTATCGAAATCCAGATCCCCCAGCGCAACACCGTGTCCCCACAGGGCTAATTTTTGGCCGTTGCAATCAAATTGTCCTTTGCCATTATTAAACCATATCGTTGATGGATTGTTTTCACCCATTTTTGCCAGCACGGCGTCAACATTTCCGTCATTGTTTAAATCTCCCAATGCTACATCCATGATTTCTGTTTTGTCAAAAACTTGCGCACTTTTTTTAAAGGACACAAGCAATTTATCATTAGATTCAGCAGTACAGTGAGTACTTATAGTTATATTTAATATTAAAACCAGGATTAAAATAAGGCGTAATAAGTGATTATATTTTTTTCGCATAATACCTCCATTATTTATAAATCGTAATGAAAAAGTAATAAATGTCAAGATTGGATTTCCGCAAAAGCGGAAATAGTTATTAGTGAATTGGTAAATTGGTCAATTAGTAAAAAAACTAATTCACTGATAAACTGATTTACGGATATACTGATTCAAAGAATCTAAAATAGATACTGTTTTTGATTTCGGTCGTCCGTCCTCGGTCATCTGTCAGTTGTACACTCCTTTTCACTTTTTAGGAATTGGGGCTGTTGATATTAAAATAATTATTTTAAACAGATCTAACTCTTAGCTCATCAACTTCGTCTCCAAAACGGATAAGAAAAATCTTTTCAAAAAATCGCGATTTTATTCTGATGTCTGATAAATCAAATTCAAGATATCCTGTACGCATTGAATCTTCTCTGTCGGAAATTAATAACCAATATGATTCACTATATCTGCTAAAATCTTCTTTCCTATCGATCACACTTTGTAATTTGTCAGTTAATTCTTTACGATTCCAACCCCGACGCCTAGAAACACCTTGTGGCCATATCGAAATTTTCATCTCTTTAGAAATACATAATTTAGATATAATTAAACTTCCGATTTGATCACCATTGTTATTGCATAACGGCCAGCTTTCGTCACCTTTTTCTGCATACTTTTTAAACCATTTGGGGATATCTCTTTTAAGGGTTTTTTTAAGCTCAATCTTACTTATGTTGTTTTTAAAATCATCATCATTCATACACAAATAGCTTATTTTTTTTCTTCCTGGAAAGAATGTAACTGCATATGTCCCTACGGGTAAAGAATTTCTGTTCTCCTGAATTATAGGATCAACAATTTCTTCTAAGCTTCTTATAAATTTGTTTGTTTTGAATATTCGTTTATCAGCTAGAGTAGTAACTTCGAGATTTATCAAACTATTTTTTTTAAGTTTGATGAGAAAATCTGGGGGGTCTTTATCGTTTTTTTGGATGTCGACGAAATTTAATCTTAGGTATTCAGGAGCATGGTGGTAAAATGCATACGCAGGTTCAATCTCGTTTATATACGTTGGATTCTTTCCTAATTCGACTAATTTTTGTAAATATTCTTTAAGCTCATTAGTTGGGGACATTTTTACTTTTTCCTATTCCTGACTCTACACAATTCATCTCGTTTATCTAAATTAGTAAGCACAATCATCTCAAGCAAAGGTTATTAATGGGATTTAGGAAATCCAAAAAACAGGACCTAATCCCTCTATTGAGAAATTTAATTTTATACCTTGACAAATTAGATGAAAAGGTTAATAATATATTGAACCACTGAAACCGTTTATACGGTGTAGGTGGTGTCTTTTTATTCCCACTTCTTCTTTGGAATACGAACAATTCCATATTCACATTCGTTAGAAGCATCAATATTAAAACTATTTTTCAGGATATCCATCCACTCTATAATCTTGTTTTTATCAATTATATTTTGCATTCTATTGGGGTATTTTTTATAAATATAAAGATATATTATATAAGATATCATATCAACCGTTTGAATAAAATAGCAATGCCTTGAATCTCTTGCAAAAGGAACTTCTATTAGTAACTCTATTTCTTTATGGTAAAATTTATTTGAGATTTTGGAACGTATCAAATTTGCTTGCGACATTTTTCGGGCAATCTTTATCATACTTGGAAGGCGTCCTTTATCCGTAATAATCATAAAATTTTCACTTGAGTAATTCTTCTCCATATCGTTATGAATTCGCTGGATTGAACACGTAAATGCGTTTTTTAAAACAGGATAATCATCTTTAATTATTCTATCTTTAATAACAACTACATTAACAATCTTAATATCTAATTTAGAAACTAAGCTACAATATTTATCCACTATCTCTATACATATTTCTGGGGTAAAAGAGAACGCCTTATAGGGTGATTTATTCAATAAAAAACTGCGAAAGTGAAATTCAAGATCCAAAGGAAAATTATAGGCAGTATTTAAATATTTCCTAAATTTATAAAGTTCCTTGTGTGTATTCTTCCAATCATTTTCATGAAGATATAAACTTGTTAAGACGAAAAGGCTTGAAGAATAAACAGGGTAGCCGTCATCTCCAGATTCATCATAATATGCAATAAACATACCTATTAGAATATTCCTTTACCATTCCCCAATTTTTCTCTCTTAAATTCCCTAATAAAACAAAAAAGAAGACTTAACCCCTCCATGCGTCTCCTAAAGTTTTCTTGATAACTCTTCATAAGCTGTAATAATAAAAGGCATTTGTAAAATTATTGTTCTCATTGCTACATTTGTAAGGGGATCGTGTGCAGAAGTATCACCTAAGAATTTTATCCCTTCAATTTCCTTTGCGGTTTTAGGCATTAAAAAGGGTTTTCCCTTGACTTTGTACATTGTCGATAAATTAAGCATAGTTTTCAGACCGACAAAGTTGCCTTTTTTATCTTTTAATTTATCAGAGAAACCATTTTTAGCGAATGTTGAAAATATCAATTTTTCTAGAATCTTTCTTAGCAGAAACGCAGTACAAGTTCCACTTTTCCCATAATTCAGACCAAGGTCAGAGATTTCAGTCTTAAAATCCTTACCTAAAGCCTTGACTAATTTTTCAGGGAAAATCTGTCCTGTTACAACATTTCCTCCTGTAGGGCTAAGATTAATTTTATGTTTGTCTATCCACCCGGGAAACCAAAATTTTCTTTTGTTTCTACCGCGGCCTCTAATCTTTATTTTTACAATATCATCTTCAAGCAGAGGTTCCATTAATGCGGTAAGATTGGTCGTTTTAATCTTTTTTCCAGGTCCCTCATTCAATAAATGAGTTAGTTCTTGAGAGGATAGAACATCAGAAAAATCACTATCTTTCAATAATTTGCAGACCCTATATTTAAATCTTTTTTTATTAGATAAGAATTTCTCACATTTTTGTAAAATTGTGTTTTTAGTAGCCATTGTTAAACCCTCACATAAAGCCACTTTTTTGATAGAGTACCATCAGTCTTTTTCTTCGTTCTTTTAAGAAGCCCATTGCGCACAATCCGCCTCATAGGAAAAGTTAAATCAGAAGGTTTCAGATGGTAGTCTTTCTCTTTTAATTCGAATATTATTTCGCTCATAGTGTGAGGAGTATCAAAAAAGCCCTCTTCAATAAGTAATACGATTTTCCCTATTGTGCTGCCGGGTTTATACCATGTATTTGTTTTTAATTTTGCCTTAGCCCCCCTTTTTCCCTTGCTATTTAATTTTTGCTCCAATATTGCAACCCTTTTCTCAAGCTTTTCTATCCTGTCTTCTATATGACTACTCTCTTCATTATTCATTCTTTCTCCTTATAAATTCTTGACAATTTTTTGTCAATTCTCTTCAGCGTTCTTTCTATATTATTCAATCGTATCTTATGATACGAGAAGCGATTTCTTGTAACACTTTCGATTCCATTGGCCTCTCTTAAGTTTTTAAGCCAAGGCAACAATGATCCCTGAGGAATTCCTAACTCATCCATCAATTCTTTATTTCCTACATCTACAGATGCTGTCAATTCAGCTGCCTTTGCATAGAGCTTTCCTATAAGATACAGCAAAATCCTATCTTCTCCGGCAAGTCTTTCCTTATACTTAACATCAACTTTTCCTTTCTTTGTGATATTCACATATTTTTTAGCTATATCGAAGTTTTTCTCCAACGCCGATGAGTAATCAACAGTCATTTCTTCCAATATTCGCTTCTTTAAAGTTTCGTTATTCATTTTAACTCCTCTTTTTATAAATTTATGTTTATATATAATTTAAACTTGAAATTCAATTTGTCAACCCCCGTATAATATTTTTTAGTCTTCTATTATATAAGAAAAACAAAGGAAATATAGAGATGTTTAGTTTTTATATTATATATATTACTTTTTAGCATTATATTATATATTTTTACTATATTTTTAATGTATACTGTTGGTTTCGTTTTAGGGCTAAAAAATCTTTGTGCGCTCTGTGTAAACTAGAGTTTAGTGTTTAGAGTTTCGTGTTTCTAGAATATTGTAAAATAGTAAAATCGCGAAATAGTAAAATAGTTTTGTAGATCCTTTAGATCAGTTAAATGGTTAAATAGAAAAATAGAGAAATAGTTCCCCTCCCCAATTTATCAATTTTCCCATTTTTCAATTTCCCTATGACCGGTCTGCGTTAATCTGCGTCCTATTCTCTTTGTGTCTTCGTGCATATTGACTTTTACGGAGAAATCTACAATTTAAAGAATACAATACTGGAAAAAAGGAATGTTTAAATTATGAGTTTGTTTAAGAAATATAAAACATTTATCATTGCAATTATAGTTGTGATTGGTCTTATATTTAATCCTACAGTAATCAAGGCATGTACCGGTTTTGCTGTTTATGTTGATGCGGAGAATATCTTCTATGGAATGAATTTCGATTATAGTAATACAGATATGATATTTACCATCAGAGATAGCGAGAGTTTAAAGGTCTTTGAAATGGGATTTAGATCAGGTGCTTACTGGGCATATACTGTTGGAATGAATAGTTCGGGTCTTTTTTGTTCGGATCAGGAACAGCATCCTATAATCCATAATTATGATCCGAAAGAGCCGAATGAGTTATATATGTGGGACCTACACAGGTTTGCTTTATACAATTTTAGCAGTATTAACCAGATTGAGAATTATCTCTTGGATAAAAGATTGAGGCATCATAGTTCATGGGCGTCCTGTCATTTGTTAGCCGCGGATTTAAATTCGGATGCCTGCATTTTTGAAGTTGGTGATATCGATGACGAAATTATACCCATGAGTGGACAATACATGGTTATGACAAATTTCAGGAATGCTGATTTTGTGGGCGTTCCATATGATGAGGTTTATGGGGTTGGAGCGGACAGGTATAAAACGGCTTGTGAATATATAGAGGAAAATTTGACAAATTTCGATTTTGATGATGGAATCGAATTGCTTGACCAGACGGCTCACAGTATAACCCTGTGTTCTATGTTGTTTTTACCTTTGGAGAATGAAGTTTTTATTAAGTTGAAGGGTGAGCCTTCTAAAATTTGGAGATTATCTATATCTGAGCAATTCATAGAAACGTTCCAGGGATTTAATGACTATTTGAGAATACCGTTAGATTCCGGCATTACAGCCTCACAACTGCAAGACCCTTCTCAATTAGACGAGTTTAAACTGGAAGCAACGTTGACAAATATTCATCCGAATCCTTTTAGTAGTAGTGCAACGATTGAATATTATTTAAGCAGGTCAAGTGAGGTAAAAATAAGTGTGTTTAATCTATTAGGGCAAGAATTAGAAACTTTAGTCGATGAGACTATATCGGGCGGAAAACATTCTGAAAGTTGGACGGCAGAAGGTTTGCCTGATGGTATATATGTTTTGCGTTTAAAAGCGGGTCAAGTTGAGGATACCAAAAAGCTTATTATTTTAAAATAAATTGAAATTTTTGCCTACTAAATGTGTACCCGGTGTCTCTGTGAACAAACTCCGCTCTCGGCACACCGCTGACAGCTAACGGCAAAAAATAAAAACTACAATTTCAACATTACTTTACTTCAACCTTTCCGTTTTTAATCAAAATTATTGTTTTCGATACCGTAAAGATAAACAGAGAAAACAATATGAAATTTACCCAAAAAGCTATTAAAAAATAGTTGAAATCCCATCCCCATGAAACTGGTAAACGCATCATATAAATTGATGCTGGGGATAAAAAAGGTATCACTCTGTTTAGTTTAGAGATAGGAAAGAAAAACCCAAAAAATATCAGCAAAGCTCCTATACATAAGAGTATTGGGTGTACTATCTTAATCACTATGAGAAACTGCCAACCTTCTGCTTGAAACCATGGAAAACTTCTAAAATTTAGGGATGCGTATATAAACAAAACAAATACGAATACTCCCAGTAAAGCAAGATTTAATATACCAAATAAGATAGTTTTTAAGGTCCTTTCCATTTGTTGGATTTTAGTGAAAATTTGAAACAAAGTCAAGGGACGTATGTGCTTCGCACCAGTTAATTAGTTGATTGCTTGATTGGTAAATTAGTAAAAAAATAAAAATATTTCGTGTGTTTTGTGTATTTCGTGGTTGAATCTTTTCATTTACTACCGCCCCATTGCCAGTAAATGAATCCGAAAGGACCACTTACGAGATGGTCGACCTCTTTGAATCGAAATGTTAAAATTGCCAGCTCAATCCGGAAATTTTTTAATATACCGTTTTCATGTTTGTAAAAAGGGGCAAATCTTGCGCCTACATTAAACTGCTGCTTTCGCGGAACATTATCGAGATAAATAAACGTAGTTCCATAGGAAACCGCAGCATGAAGAGATAACCACTCACTTACTCTGAAATCAATACCGGCGGAAACATCAGGAGTAACACGATTATTGTATGTTTCTCCTTCATAATTGACGGTATCGGAATTGTCTATTGTTAAATTTTTCGAGTATGTCGCCCCTCCTGAAACGCTTAAATAAAGATTTTTCTTTATCTCCCAGCTTAAATTGAGCCTATTATACCAGCTATTTCCTTTTCTCTTTACCGATAACGAATCATAATTATCGAGTTGATCGATTTCTTTCGGTAGATACTGATACATGGTTTCAAATGCGACAGTTGGGATAAAAGTCCTTTGATTTAAAAGTCTAAATCTGAAGTTAAAACTCGGGATACCCCCAAGCCAGCATTCTGTATCCAGCTCGGTTGTGATATTATTAGTGATTCCCCACCAGAACCAGCTGGGATAGGGAGTAAGAGCCTGGCTGTAAATCCACTCACCTTTTTTTAGTGTGTAGGCTGTAAAGGCGTCAACAGGGTGAAGCATTATTTCGGATTTAAGCCCATCTGTTTTATTACTACTTCCGTATAATTCTGTTAGGTTAGCTTCTAGAAAAAACAATATTAATAACAAAATAATTAGTGGGATAAGATATTGTTTCTTCATGTTGTAATTCTAATAGAAAATCCGAGTTTGTAAAGGAGTTTTAGTTCGTGGTTCCTGGTTCATAATTGAAGAAAATTTCGAGTTACGGGTTTCGAGCGTTAATAATTATGAGTTTTTAACGTTAAGATTTTTGAATTTTGAATTGAAAAAGTTACCCCATTTTCCAATTTCCCCATTTATCGATTTCTCTATAACCGGTCTACCGTCTACGGTCATCGGTCTAAGTTAGGATTTAGGGTTTAGTAAATTTTCAAAACCTCCTAACGACCTAACAACCTAACTTCCTAACTTTTTACTCATTTGACAAATAAGAATATTTTCATATAATATAACAAAACAGTAAGGAGGAGTTATGAAAACTTTTTTCAAAATTTTCGTTATTTCGTTTTTAGTTTTAACAGGTAAATTTTATTCCCAGGAAATTCAGGAAAAAACCCGCTGGGCAACGGATGTTCTTGTTAGAGGAGGTAGTCCGACAATGGGAATAGATTGGGACGGGGATGAGGTAACAGGCTACTTATATGCTCTATTAGATTCAAATGGAATTGACGGCGACCATGCGGAACTTTATCGTTCAACCGACAACGGACAAACATGGAGTTTATGGTATAGACCTGCATTGAACAATGATAGTTCGGTCACAAATCCAAGAGTCAGAGTGGTAAGGGATGCGGGTGATACATCATGGGTTTGTGCGATTGGTATATGGTGTGAGAGTTCCGGTAATGATGAACTATGGATGAGAGGATTTAAAACTATAGATCCTAATCAACGTTTTTCATATCTTGTCGATAATTATGTCGACTATTATGATATAGCATCGGATAAAGGCGATTCTGCATCTATTTACGTAACTTATGTTAAAAATGATAATATAATATTTGCACGAAATGATTTATCTGGCCCTTGGCAGGATTATGATACAGTTTTCAGCAATCCGGGCCCTGATCCATCGCCGCAGGTCGCGACAAATTCCAGAAGCGATATCGGAGTGTGCTTTGTAGATACAAGCCTGTCACCCGGAGGTAGAGATGAGATAAGAATGGTTAGAAGTAAGGATAAAGGGCAATCGTGGCTTCCGGTTCAACAGGTGGTTTCTAATTCGGGAAATCATGGGATTTCGGAACTGGATATGGCATATTCAGAGGAGGTCGGAAGTCAGGTTGCATGGATTACCAATACCTGGACAGTTGCGGCTAATCGCAGAGTAGGTTTTTGCTATAGTACAGATACTTCTGCAAGTTGGGCCTATGGAGGTATTTTGGCTGGTCCGCCAAGCATGGAAGAGTACGAGTGCAATATTCGCACAAACAGAAGCTCGGGAGAACTGGCACTCTTATACACGGGTGATTTAGGGTACATGCTTAGTGCGGCTTATGCTTTTTCTTCCGATGGTAGTCCAAATATAGTCGATACCGCAATATTTGTTAGTGATGATTCTCTATCCGAGATAGCAAATGCTCCTGCTATCGTTGGTTGGACGGGAGGTGGTCCCGGTGTAATGTACGTAGATTACGGAGAAAATAATGTTTATTTTGATACGCTTGTATATGTATCAGGTATAGAGGAAGAAGAGAATATATTATCGATAGAGATGGATGATAATATACTGACATCAAGAAGAGCTATAGCGAGATATTCGGTTGCTGAAACAGGTATGGTTAATTTAAACCTTGTTAATGTAAACGGTCAGGTTGTACGTAGAATTTTGAGCTCTGTACAAACACCCGGTACATACGAAATCAATGTTAATTATGAGGGGCTTAGTTCCGGAATTTATATATTGCATCTCGAAACTAAATCGGGGAAAGCCTGCGGAAAAACGATTTTATTGCAGTAGCACTTAATTGCCCGAGTCAATTAAGTGAGGCATGAGTCGAGACTAACAATAGCTGACTGCCGACAGCTGACGGCAATAAAAAAATAAAAAATCCTAAAGATCTGCGTTTATCCGCGTTCAATTCAAATCTTGACAAACTTTTATAAACATCTAAAATTTAGATTGCGGAGAAAGTGGATATTGAAGATAATATCGACGAAACATTTTATGGCGCGTAGAAAAGCGCGAGAAGTTAAAAAAGCTTAAAATTTAAAAAAGGAGACAAGTGATGAAATTTTTGGTGAAGTGTTTTATTGTTTTATCTGTTATGTTTTTTGTTTTTAGCCTTCAATCTAAACCCTTAGAAGACTATATCGAAGAAGCTAAAGCCAATCAGAATTCCGGAAAAATCGGGGAAGCAGTAAATGTGATGGAAGAAGCTTTAAAAGAATATCCGGATAGTTCCAGCGCTTACGCTTATTTGGGACTATATACGGGTATGATGGCAGGAGAGACTCAGAATATGGCGAAAGCTGGCGAGCTGGCATTTAAGTCGTTCGGTCAACTTGATAAGGCAGTCGCGCTTGATTCGTTCAACATAATCGCCCGATTCAACCGCGGAATTATGGGAATTGAAGTTCCCAAATTTCTTGGCAGACTCGACGACGGGTTAGGAGACCATGAATTTATTATTAAAATGCATGAAAAATCACCTGAGAAGGTATCAAAAGACCTTCTTGTTCATGTATACAGTTTCCTCGGAAAAGGGTATAAGAAAAATGAAGAAAACGATAAGGCAATATCTGCCTGGGAAAAAGTAATCGAGTTAGCTCCGGAGTCAAGTTTAGCCTCGGAGGCAAAAAAACTTATCAAAGATACTGCTCCATCTCCTAGTACACCCGCAAAGAAAGAGGAAAAAATAGAGTCGAAAGACCCGAAAGAGCTCATGAAATCGGGAAAGTCCTATCTGGATAATGGGGACTGCGAAAAAGCTATCGACGTTTTCAAGAAATTAATCGAGATAGACTCAAAGAATGTAGAAGCCTATATAAGTCTTGCCCAAGCCCTGGGATGTCTTGTTGGAAGAGGATATGATGAAAATATTTATGAAAATACCGATTATCGTTCAGGAATAGCATTTGAAGTAATGAATATACTCGATAAGGCAGTTAATCTTGTCCCTGATAATTCGTCCTTGAGACTTTTAAGAGCTTCTGTCGGGGTGCATATGCCTTTCTTTTTGGGAAGACTGGACCAGGCTATGGAAGATTTGAATAAAGTTTTAGAAAGCGATGCCGACAAATCCCAAAAAGCAGAGGCAATGTATTATCTGGGGGTAGCTCACCAGAAAAAGACCATGGAATACTGGGATAAAGTGGTTATGGATTATCCGTCGACTGAGGCATCAAAGATGGTTTTCGAAGCAATGCGTCCGGGAGTAAAAAGAATCGATCCTTCAAAATTTAAAAGTCCGGTTGTGGTGGTTGACTTTATTTTAGGGTTCCAGGATGCTCTTGCTCCGCAGACAGCTGTCTGGGTCGAGGATAAAAAAGGCAATTTCGTAAAGACGCTTTATGTATCGGGTTTCAGCGGCTACGTTAAAGAAAAACAGCTCTGGTTAAAGAAATGGGCAGAGTCTTCCAAATATGTAGATACCGACGCGGTTACCGCGGCAAGTATCGATCTCGGACAACATATCTATTTGTGGGATTTGAAAGACAATAAAGGAAAAAACGTAAAGTCAGGTAAATATGTAGTGAAAGTGGAAGTTTCTTCCTGGCCGTCCATGAAATACCAGCTGGTATCCGTTCCTATAGAAATAGGAGGAAAAGAAAATAAATCTACAGTCGAAGAAGGCAATATAATTCCATTTCTACAAGCTGCTTATTATGCGAAAAAATAACACACGAGCAACCTGAAAAATAAAACTTTAAAAGTCATTAGTCGTGCGTCTTGTGTCATAAGTCAGGAATTAGGCTTTAGGATTTATGCTTTTGTAACTCCGGTCTGCCGTCTACGGTCATCCGTCGTTATTTTTACCAATTCACCAATTGACTAATAACTAATCGGTTTCCTGACGTTCTATCTAATCTTACAAAGCCTTAAAATCACCCGATTCTATTACATCTGTCGGAATGCCTTCTATTTCCTTTGGAATAATATCCTTACTTTTGAGGTCTTCCTCCCTTTTTTTCTCTTTAACATAGCAAACAATAGAAAGTTTATCGGTCTTTTTACCGCCGATTTGTTTGTGTCCGATCGAACAGCCCACAACACCTGCTTTATTCATAAGTCCAGGGGCGTATTTTTCTTTTACCTTTTTTACCTCTTCGATTGTAGGCATGGAATAACCTCAAACGGTAATAAGCTCCGCATCCAGTAAATCAAGATAGTTTTTAATATTATTAGCAATCGTAGTGTTCTCGCTTCCTGCGAAGAGTTTACCTACAGCATAGCCTTCCATATCGAGAATCAGACTTCCGGAGTCGCCTCCGGCGCTGAATCCTTCTTTACTTATTACAATCTGGTCTGTGAAATATGCAGATTTTCCTGTGCCGTAAGATACAGGTCCGATAGTAGCATCTACACCGGTTATGAGTCCTTCAATTGTGTGGTAAGTCGTTCTACCCGATTTTTGAACAAGCATGTCGAGCTCGGCTTCTCTCGTTCCTTTAGGTATTCCTATATCCAGGATTTTTGCTAAAACTTCGTCACTGTTGACTTCAACCATTGCCGCATCGACCAGATTTTCCTCCGGATATGCTAAAACCGGTCTAAGTCTGGTCTTTCTTCCGAGTAATTTTGCAGGTACATTGTAGAGATTGCTCCAGAATCTGGCAAATGAGCATGAACTCGGAGAGTCTGCAAATTCTATGGGAATGAATTTAAAAAGCTTTCCTATTATATCTTCGGGAATCTTTCCTCCGTCATAAGGTCCGGGCTGAAGATACGCGTCTCCTACTTCAGCCTCGTTTGAATTTGCCGCTACATGGTTATTCGTTCCGATACATATCTTGCCGGTACTTCTATCTTTGAGCAGCTCTCCGTTTGTGCCCGCGGTTATTAAGTAGTGCCCTCCGGATGTTCCCATAGGACAGGGTCTAATCCTTTCCTGGTTATCTGCCTGTAGTGCTTTTATTTTACCGACTTCTATCACATCGGTCGGAATATCTTTTAAGGTTTCCGGAATAACATCCCACCTGCTCAGTTTTTCTTTCGGGAGTTTTTTCTCGACCATACATATTACACTCAGTTCATCGGTTTTTTCTTCTCCTCTTATCTTATATCCTGTCATTACACCTAAGACATTAGCTTTTCTTAATAGATTTTTTTCGTATTTCTTCTTTATTTCTCTTGTTTCCATTTTTTCCTCCCTTTGTTTTTACTTCTGCTAAAAAGGAACTAAAATCGGACGTAAAAATCTATTATATGTCCCTCATAGAATACCTCCTAAAACCTCCTTAGCTAATTTATTGATATTTAATAAACTAAATACTATTTTATAACGTGTTGTATATGCTATGGAGAGGAAGGTAAAAAATGTAAAGATACGGGGAATATTTACTTTTTGCCCTTAACAAGTGCAAAGTATTGTTTATGAAAATATTTATAGATTTGTTTATGCTCATCGTCTGAAGATTCAAGGTCCTGCTTTTTCCATAATTTCCCATTACAAACTTATACCTTCTATATATTTACACTATATCAAAGATTTAATTAAAGTCAAGGGGAGTGATGCTGCGCATCGGTGAAATAGTTGAAAGATGTGAATTAAGAATTTTAAATTTTGAATTTTGAATTGAAAACAGTTCCCCCTTTTTCCAATTTCCACATTTATCGATTTCTCTATAACCGGTCTGCCGTCTGCGGTCATCGGTATGAGTTAGGGGTTAGGATTTGGGATTTAGGATTTAGAAAAAAAAGAAAAAAGACTACCACAGAGAAAACTGAGAATTTTATTGTAGTAGAAAAAACACACTGAGAACACAGAGAAAAACGAAAAGAGTAAATAGCCACGGATGAACACGGAAACACACGGATTAAAAAAAATATTTTGTTGTTTTAATAAAAAAAATATATGGGAGTGGGAAGGGTATCAGTGGCAATCAGTGTAAATCTGTGGCTAATTATTTTTTTCTTCGTGTCTTGGTGTCTTTGTGTGAGATTATTTTCCTTGACGGATTGTCAAATATTGTTATACTGTAAAGTGCAGTTAAGAATTAAGGAGGTATTTATGTTTTTCAATAATAATAGAAGAGTTTTATTAATATTAGTTTTATGTTGTTTATTTGCTTCTTCTCTCTATGCTGACTGGGTGGCAGATTCTATCCCCGGTGGAGCTGGGCCCTGGGCAATGTGCGTTAATCCCATTACGAACAAGATATATGTAACTAACAGAAACAGTAACGATATTACAATAATAGATGTAGGGGCTGATTCGATAGTTACTGTTCCGTCCGGAGAGTTTCCTTATGCTGTCTGTGTTAATCCCAACACGAACAAGGTATATGTTACGAATTATTATGATGACAATCTTACGGTAATCGACGGCGAGACTAATTCATTGGATACTATTCCAGTGGGAAGAAACCCATGGGCGATAGCCGTCAATCCAAACACGAACAAGATATACTCGCTGAATTACGCAAGTAGTGACGTTACGGTAATAGACGGAGTGACCGATTTGGTAGATACCACTGTTTCAGTCGGATATCTCCCTTTTGCAATTTGTGTAAATCCCAACACGAATAAGATATATACGGCAAACCACAGCAGTGACGATGTAACGGAGATAGATGGAGCCACCAATGCGGCTACAACTATTCCAGCCGGAGACGGTCCTAAAGCGATATGTGTAAATCCCAACACAGACAAAATATATGTGACTGGTGAGTACGACAATAACGTAATTGTAATAGATGGGTTGTATCATACGAGAGATACTGTTTCAGCAGGAGCTTTTCCTTATGAAATTGCAGTAAATTACAACACTAATAAAATATATGTTGCGAATAGAAACAGCGAGAATGTGACGGTGATCGATGGGGCAACCCGTTTAACTTCAACTATTCCCGCCGGTGGTTATCCATGGGCTGTCTGTGTAAATCACAGTACAAACAAAATATATGTTATAAATGAACAAAGTAATGATGTGACTGTTATAGACGGACTGACTCATTTAACCGATACAATCCCTGTAGGAGTAGATCCTGTATCGATCTGCTTAAATTCTACTACGAATAAAATTTATGTGGCGAATTATGCAAGTAACGATATAACGGTGTTAGATGGGGCTGACTTTTCAACCGACACTGTTTCTGTCGGAATCGATCCTGGCGCAGTAGCGGTGAACCCCATAACAAACAAAATATATGTGGCAAATTATAATAGTGACAGTGTAACGGTGATCGATGGGGTAACCGGGTTAACCGAAAATATTGCGGTTGATGGCGGCCCTAGGGCAATTTGCCTGAATTCCAACACAAACAAGATATATGTGGCAAATGGACTCAGTGATAATATCACGGTGATAGACGGTTCGAGTAATTTAACCGATACCACTCTCGACGCCGGAGATACTCCTTTGGCGATTTGCGTGAACCCTAATACAAATAAAATATATGTGACAAATTGGGGAAGTAGCAGTGTAACGGTGATAGATGGAGAAATGTATTCAACCGTAACTGTTTCTACTGGGGTGAACCCTAGAGATATAGACGTAAACCCCAATACAAACAAAATATATGTTGCGAATGAATACAGTGATAGTGTAACTGTGATAGACGGAGCTACCAATTCGACTGATAATATTGTTTCCATTGGGGATGGATCCCGGTCGATATGCATTAATCCGAACACAAATAAAATATATGTTGCGAATACTTTTAGTAACAATGTAACCGTAATAGACGGAGAGACCGATTCAACTGTTACTGTAGCTACTGGAGGATACCCTTATGCTATTTGCGTCAATCCCAACACAAACAAAATATATACGTCCAATCACTACAGTGACAATGTGACGGTAATAGATGGGGAGAACAATTTAACCACGACTGTTACCAATATTGGCGAGGGGCCTCTTGATATTTGCGTAAATCCCAATACAAATAAAATATATGTTGCAAATGGAGCCAGTGACGATGTTACGATAATTGACGGGGCGAGTAATTCAACCATCACTGTTGCTGCGGGGAATGAACCTGAGGTGATATGCGTAAATCCGAACACAAACAAGATATATGTGGCAAATGCGTTGAGTAATGATGTAACTGTGATTGATGAAGTAGAAGAGTATCTTTCTGCGCCTATATCATCTATTACCCCGCTTATCGATAATGAAACAGAAAATAGGTTTCCTACTTTTTCAGGAACAGCCATCAATACTCGCGGTCCTACAAATTGCAATATTATGAAAGTTCTTTATCAGTTTGAAACGACACAAGGTTCATGGGAAGAGGCAGCGATTACTTCCGGTGAGGGAACGACTTCAGTTAACTGGGAGGCTTCCGCATTCGATTCTCTTACAGTTGGGTTTCACTCTCTGTATGTGGTCACGCTCGATATGACATCCGGGAAGATAAATTTCACCGAGAATTATGCTGGCAGCATTACTCCTTACTATTTCCTTGTCAGGACGCCTCTTTCTGGTATAAATATAGATTCGGAGTCTATTAATAGATTAGCTCTTTCCTGCGAAAATATATTCGTAAATTCTTCAGTTATAACTTACCGGATACCTCAAAATGCAGGAAAGCAACATGTTACTTTAAGGGTTTACAATATTTACGGGGGTCTGGTAAAAGAACTGGTAAATACGGAATGCACTCCGGGTACTTATGTTACTAACTGGGATGGTACGAATTTAAATGGTGTTAGAGTCTCGAGTGGTATTTATTTTTATAGTTTGAAGACTAATATGGGAGAGATATCAAGAAAGGGAATTCTTATAAGGTAGATCCTTAGAATTTAAGCAAAATGAATAAATAGCATATTTAGGATTTGGGAAAAAAAGAAAAAAGACTACCACGGAGAAAACTGAGAATTTTATTGTAATAGAAAAAACGCACTGAGAACACAGAGAAAAACGAAAAGAGGAAATAGCCACGGATGAACACGGAAACAAACGGATTAAAAAAATTATTTTGTTGTTTTAATAAAAAAAATATATGGGAGTGGGAAGGGTATCAGTGGCAATCAGTGTAAATCTGTGGCTAATTATTATTTTTTTCTTCGTGTCTTGGTGTCTTTGTGTGAGACAATAGTTTTTGGGTTGGGATGGGATTCTTACTTCTGACTCCTGGCTTCTAACTTCTGTTTAAAATTTCCTTGACGGATTATCAAATATCATTATACTGTATAGTGAAATTAAGCAGAAAGGAGGTTTTTAATGTTTTTTAATAATATCAGAAAATTTTTATTAATGTTAGTTTTATTTTGTTTATTTGTTCCTTCTCTCTATGCGGACTGGATAACCGACAGTATTCCAGCAGGGAACTGGCCTTATAGTCTATGTGTAAATCCCGTTACAAACAAGATATATGTGGGAAACGTTGTCGGGCAAAGTGTAACGGTTATAGACGGAGCAGACGATTCGACCGTCTCTATTCCTATTGGATATGGACCTTATACCATTGGTATGAATTCAAACACAAACAAAATATATTTAGCCGGTGAGGCGAGTGATAAAATAACTGTTATAGACGGAGAAGATAACTCAATCGATACTGTCGATGCCGCAGGAACCGGAGGATGGGCGATAGCGGTGAATCCCGTTACAAACAGGATATATGTAGCAAATAGAAACAGTGATCAGGTAACGGTTATAGACGGAGATGATAACTCGACCGATACTGTCGACGTTGGTGATTTACCTATGGCTATATGTGTAAATCCAAATACAAACAAGATATATGTTGCTAATAATGTCGATTCCAGTGTAACGGTGATAGATGGAACGACGAATTCTGTCGATACCACTCTTGCCGTTGGAGAAGATCCCATAGCAATATGCGTTAACCCAAACACAAACGGAATATATGTGGTAAATGAGGGTAGTAACAGCGTAAAGATAATAGATGGCGAGACTAATTCGACTGATTCTGTTGCGGTAGGAAGTGACCCTCGTCGTATCTGCGTAAATCCAAACACGAATATGATATATGTAACAAATTATATGAGTCATAACGTAACGGTGATAGATGGTTCGGACAATTCGACCGACACTGTTGCCGTAGGACTTAGTCCTGAAGCTATTTGTGTAAACCCCAACACGAACAATATATATGTCGCGAATCGTTCCGGTGGTACTGTAACCGTTATAGATGGTTCGGATAATTCAACGAGTTTTCTTTCCGTCGGGAGTGAGCCCGCTGGTATCTGTGTAAATCCAATAACAAATAAGATATATGTTTCAGACGGCGATAACGACAATGTTAAGGTGATAGACGGTTCGGATTTTTTAACCGATACTGTTGATGTTGGTAATAGGCCTCAGGCTATGTGCATAAATCCTATCACTGACAAGATATATGTTGTAAATCGAGACGCAAGCAATGTAACCATTATAGATGGTTCCGACAATTCAACGGCTATTGTTTCTACTGGAAGTTTACCTGTAGATATCTGCGTAAATCCTAATACGAATATCATATATACGGCAAATGGAAATGGCAGCAGTGTTACGATGATTGATGGAGCAGACAATTCAACCGAAACTGTTAATCTTGGAAATTCGCCTTCTTCGATCTGCGTAGATCCCAACACGAATAGAATATATGCGGCAAGCAGTAGCGGTAACAATGTAACAGTTATAGATGGGGAAACGTATGATACTGCAATCGTTGCTGCAGGGACAAACCCGACGGATATCGCTGTCAACCCCCCTACAAACAAGATATATGTTTCAAACCGTAACAGTGATGATGTTACGGTGATAGATGGGGAAAGTAATACAGCAACTTCTGTTGTCGCTGGGAGTGAACCCTGGGCTATAGCCGTAAATCCGGTTACAAACAAAATATATGTTGCAAATTACCAAAGTGCGAATGTTACGGTTATAGATGGTGGAACTAATTCAACCGACACTGTTGTTGTAGGAAATTTACCCGGAAGTATTTCCTTAAATCCTGTTACAAATAAAATATATGTAGCAAACTATAGTAGTGATAATGTTACGGTGATAGATGGTTCGGATAATTCGACCGTTAATGTTGCAGTCGGAAATGGACCCAGAAGGATATGCGTGAATACCAACACAAACAAGATATATGTGACGAATCAACTTTCGGACAATATAACGGTAATTGATGGAGTGACCAATTCTACATACACGGTGGGTGCTGGAGATCAAACCTGGGCGATATGCGTAAACCCAAATACAAATAGGGTATATGCGACAAACATGGGGAGTCTCGATGCAACTATTATCGATGAAGTTGAAGAATATGCATCACCTCTTGAATCGAGTATTACCCCACTTACCGATAACGAAACCACAGATGTTATGCCTTCTTTTGCGGGAACTGCCGTTAATACCAGAACGCCTACGAATTCAAATATTATGAAAGTCCTTTACCAGTTCGAAACGACGCAAGGCGAGTGGAAAGAGGCAATAATTACATATGGTGGAGGAACTTCTTTGGTTGGCTGGTCGGCAACGGCACTTGATTCTCTCGGGATAGGGTTCCATTCCCTTTATGTTGTTGCGCTCGACAGTACATCAGGAACTATAAACATGACTGAAAATTTCACTGGAAGTATTGCTCCCTATTATTTCCTTGTCAGAGTAGCCGGAGCGGGTATAGAAGACTACCTTCTGAATCCGGACAGATTAATGCTTTCCTGCGACAATCTTTTTATTAATTCTGCAATGGTAACTTATAATATCCCTCAAGCTGCAGGCACCCAACAGGTAAATCTACGGGTTTACAATATTTATGGGGGTCTGGTAAAAGAACTTGTTAATAAGGAATGTGCTCCCGGAAATCATACAACTAATTGGGATGGTACGAATTTAAATGGTGTTAGAGTCTCGAGTGGTATTTATTTTTATAATCTAAAGACAGATATTGGAGAAGTTTCCAGGAAGTCGATTCTTCTCAAATAAACCTGTCAAAGTAGAGTTAAGATGGCAAAACAAGAACGTGAAAAAATAAGAGAAGGGGTATACCGAAGTTTGATTTATACGGATAATCTTATGCTGGCGATTATCGACTTTGAAAACGGTCCCTGGGATGAACCCGAACCGTATCATTCTCATCCTCACGAGCAGGCTTCTTATGTCGCAGAAGGAGAGGTGATTTTCTATTGCGAGGGGCAGGGGCAGCAGCATTTGAAAGCCGGTGATGTATACGCTGTACCTTCGGGTAAAAAACACACCGTGAAGGTATTAACAGATAAAGTACGGTTGGTCGATAGCTTTTGCCCAATTCGTGAAGATTTTCTTGAATAATATATAACCAGAGTTTCATGGTTTTCTAAGTCGTAATAACTTTAACGAGGTCTAACCATTTATTAGGAGTGGGATAGGTTTTCGTCCATGAGTTTTCGTTCAGGGGTGCCACTTTCGAAAAACCGCAGTCAGTTTCCCCTGCGAGGAAACTGCTGCTTGCTCTCGACCTCACTCCTTTTGACTTCGTCAAAAGGCCATGCCCGTTCGGTCTCCGAGACATTTTTCTTGAGCAGCACCCCTTCACTTGGATGAAACTCGAAATAAATTAAACCTACTGAATCACTTTTTTTGTTATAAAAACTCAGCAGGATCTTTTTCCGTCGATATCTTTAAAATCTATCGTGTATTTCTTGTTGTCTGATAAAGTGATTTCCGCGCCTAAAGCAGACAGTGATGGAACAACATCCATTACATTTATTCCTTTTATGGGTGATAGCTCTTCGGTTGTCCACTCATCATCATCCATTTTATGCAGCATGACAGTGATCATGAGTTCCATTGGCGGATTTTTGGAAGTTCTTTTTTTGTAGGCGTACAAAACAGTGCTCTCATCCGCTTCCGCGTTTCGTCCTTTATGAACTAAACTCGTTACTTTATCCCAGCCATTATACGTTATAAGCGCAAGTTTTCTTCCCTTAATCGATGCCGTTATAACTTTTTTATTCCCGTCTTCGAATTGTTTAATTTCTGCTTTTTTACCGTCAATATGAGGAAGTCCGTAATGTCCTAGAGTTAGTTCATGTTCGAAAGCCAGCCGGGAACGGTCGACTCTCACTACCCCTCCGGGGATGGTAATTTCCGCGAGATCTATAATGTATCCAACTCCGTTGTTTGGAGGTTTTCGCATAATCAGTTGCCTGTAAATAACGTCGTCCTCTACTCCGTTGAATAGGATATTCTGGGAAGTGGTGAATTCCTCAATTTTTTTATTTTCTACAGCATCTCCGGTTAAATAGAAATTTATATCGTCACCTCTTACGTCCCGGGGGTCGAGACTTCGAAAGCTGTACTCCATGGATGTTCCGCCATCGGGATTATGGTCTTCCCATGGGAAATGTGTATTAAAGGCAAGTTTGGAATAATTGTGGTCATCGTAGTAAACTTTACCGGGAATTATTTCCGATGTTCCGGTTTTCCCATGATTAACAAGAACAAGTCCGGGATTTTGAAGAACGACTCTGTTCGATTTATCTCCGAGTTTTTCCCATATTCCTTCATTTTCTTTGGCCGTCCAGAATGGGGAATCATCCCCCAGAGCAAGACAAATAAACGGCAGAAACATTATAAAAGGACTTGCCGGACAGCTATAATTTTGCAGTATATATTCCCTGTGTCCGTAAAATCCCAGACTCGGGACATAGTTATCGTAAAAATCTTCTCTGGTAACGAATTGCAGTAAAGAACCCGAACAAAGTCTTCTTGCCCAGCCGGGGTCTAGCGGGTGTTTCTTTTTAAGCATGAACGAAACCGGAAATCCGCCCGAAATCCAGGTTCTGTAACATATACTCCTTGCCCACATACTCATATAACCATTTCTCGCAAAGAAATTGGTATAAGTTTTCATTAATTCTTGAGCTGAGTTTTCAATTACTTCCGATATTTCCGGGTAATGTTCGTCTCCAAAAGCCCTATTCCAGATAGTCCCGTATACGATGAAAAGACTAATCGTATAATAATTATAAGTTTGTTCCAGGTACCAGCCGTTTCCCGAATGATAAGAAGTTACCCATAAAAGGTGGCTTTTTAATAGATCTTCGTCGATTTTGTAGCCGTGTTTTTTAAGAAAAGAAAGCGTAACTATATTAAAAACCCGCCAGTTGTTTTGAGTTGTTCTATGATGTGCCCATTTCGAAATAGTTACTGCCATTTCATCTTTTTGTTTTTGTGTATAGTGAGGCCAGAGTATATCCGGCAGAAGTAATAATGTTTTAAATAAGCCTCCAAACTCACACGTAAATTGGTAGGTGGCATCGGGCAGGTCTTCGGGTAAGGGCAATGAATTAGGATGTCCGGGAGTGAGCGCGTTATATAACTGCAGGCAATAGTAATCCTTTAAGTTAATACCGTTTATCGTTACTTCAGGTTCAACATGCATAAGTGGACCGGCGAGCGTTAATGTTCTTTCCAGGGCTTCGAATTCAAATGAGCGGTAACGCCAATCCGGAGCGCCCGGTTGAGGATAGGTTTTACCCGGGACTGTCGGAAATATCATCGGGGTATCGATAGAGGAAACATATTTATTAAAAGCTCTTCCCAAAACATATTTAGCGCATTCGATATAGTGTTTTTTCGTCATACCTGTATATGGGCTTAAGTCGAAGTCGGGATTTTTGATTTCAAAAGCATTCTTCATTTTATTTTTTCTCCTTGAATAAGAAATTATTTAACAAACTTACGAAAACTGCCTCGAAGCAGTACATTGTAAAATAGAATAATGCATCCATAAGTCAAGATACGTTTTTGTTCTTTGAATCAGAAACATAGTCTCTAGTCACTGGTCTCTAGTCGTTAGTCAAAGTTGGGGATTAGGATTTGGGATTTAGTAAAAAACAAAAAACTATTTGTGTGATTTGTTGTTTATAATGGTTTTGGTGGGAAGAAGACTCGTGACTCTGGACTCGAGACCCCTGACTCATTTTGTTCTTTGTGAACTTTGTGGTTCAACTATTTTCTGTTTTCGACTAGTGACTGACGACTGGTGACTCGTGACTCTGTTCTTAGTTTAAGAACAGCCTTGACAAACCATGAAAGCCTACTATTATACTTCATGCTAAAAGGAGGCAATTTAGATGTTTAGAGTTGGTTTAGTTGGGTGGAGAGGAATGGTTGGGTCTGTATTAATGCAAAGAATGAAAGAAGAAAATGCTTTTAAAGGTTTCGAATCATTATTCTTTTCTACTTCTCAGGTGGGAGAGGATGGCCCTGAAGTAGACGGTGAAGTATATAAACTTCAGGATGCTTTTGATTTAAAGATGCTTTCAGAATTAGATATTATTGTAAGCTGTCAGGGCAGCGATTATACCGGTAAAATTTATCCTGAATTGAGGAAGGACAGCTGGCAGGGATACTGGATAGATTCATCCTCGAAACTCCGTATGGAAGATGATTCGATTATAATCCTTGATCCTGTGAACAGAGATGTTATCGATAGAGCGCTTTCCTCTGGAGTGCGTTCTTATATAGGCGGAAATTGTACTGTGAGTCTTATGCTTATGGCTCTTTCCGGACTTTTCAAAAATGATTGTATAGAGTGGATTTCTTCTATGACCTATCAAGCAGCGTCAGGTGCAGGAGCTAAGAATATGATAGAGCTCGTAAAACAAATGGTTGTTTTAAGCGATTCCGTGAAAGGGTTACTAGGTAATCCTTCTGTTGCTGCTCTTGAACTCGATTCTGCTATAACTGATGAATTAAGAAAAGGTTCTCTACCTGTTGAAGTTTTCAAAGTTCCTCTTGCCGCGAGTCTTATCCCCTGGATAGATTCAGCCAAGAGTAACGGGCAGACCAGAGAGGAATGGAAAGGTATGGCTGAGACCAATAAAATCTTACAGACCGAGAAAAAGATTCCCGTAGATGGCATTTGTGTTCGAATAGGAGCTATGAGATGTCACAGTCAGGGATTTACCATTAAATTAAATAAGGATATTCCGCTTGACGAGATAGAAAGTATGATCGCGGAAGCACACCAATGGGTTAAGGTGGTGCCTAACACTTTTGAAGAAACTATTGCAGAACTTACCCCTGCTGCAGTTTCAGGAAATTTGACCGTTCCTGTCGGACGTATAAGGAAAATGAATATCGGTCCCGAGTATCTCACCTGTTTCAGTTCGGGTGATCAGCTACTGTGGGGTGCTGCAGAGCCTATTTGGCGAATGCTCAGGATAGTTCTAGAATATCTTGGATGATTTAGGATTCTTCGAATCCGTAATATAGTCTCTAGTCTTCAGTCCCCAGTCTTGAGTCAAAAACAACAAATAAAAAACTTTGTGTCTTTGTGTGAACTATAGTTTCGGGTTACGTGTTTCGTATTTCGAGTAAAAAAATAACAAAAAAACAGTGTTTATCCGTGTCAATCCGTGGCTAATTTAGGGTTGTGGGATGGGTTTTAAACAACATATATTTTTTCTCTGTGTCTCCGTGCGCTCTGTGTGAGATAATTTTGGTGTGGTGAGGTGGTTTTTAAACAACAAGATATTTTTTCTCTGTGTTCTCTGTGGTTCGATTATTTTTTTTGTTTCTTCTCTTTTATCATATACTCTTCAATCGCCTCTTTAGCTTTCTTTGCTGCCTGCAGGGGTCCGCAACCCAGGTAAACTACTCCCAGGAGATAAGATGAATAAAAACATCCTGAACCATGGAATGAGAAATCTATTTTTTTGCCTTTTATTAACTCAAAATTTTTCCCGTCGTAAAAAAGGTCATTTGCGTCTTCTATTCCCGTTATTACAACATATTTTGGTCCCATCGAATGTAGGATTTCTGCTGTTTTTTCAGGGTCGTTTTCTCCTGTTAAAAGTCTGGCTTCTGAAAGGTTTGGAGTTATCAAATCGGATATAGGGAATAAGTTTTTTTTCATTTCTTCGATACCTTTTTTTGAAATTAAAGGATATCCGGAAGAAGAATTGATTATCGGATCAAGAACTATGAATTCCGGTTTTCTTTTTTTCAAGAAATCGGATATTGTTTTGACCACTTTTTCATCGTAGAGCATTCCGATTTTGACTGCACGGAAGTCTTCTAATGCTTTAAATGCTTCTTTTATAGACTTGATAGGGATTTCTGATGTGCTTAGTACTTCTTCGGAAGTTTGAACTGTTATAGCCGTTGGAATTGCTGTAGAGGCGATTCCTAAAGAATTGAATACAGATATATCTCGGGAGACACCGGCTTCGCCGGTTGGATCGAACCCAGCGATTATTAGTACACTCACAACTCTCTACACCTCCTTCATTTTTTAACCACAGAGTGCACAAAGAACACAGAGATTTTTATTGTTTTTTCCTCAATTCTATGATTAATTCCTTTGTGGGCTTTGTGGCTCATACTATTTTTTGTTTTTTTTCCTTGGTAAGATTAAAAATGCTACTGCGCCTGCGCAGCTTGCTATAACGGAAGTTGCCCAGAAAACCAGAGATAATGACATTGCCTGTACTTTGCTTATGTTGACCAGAGAGAAGAAAAAAACGTAAGCAGTCTCCCGGAGGCCAAGGCCGTTTATGACTAAGGGTATTAGACTGATTACAGTTATAATAGGTATATATGCCAGAAATGCAAAAAATGGTACGGAGATAGATAATCCTTTTGCTATAAAGTAGTTTATAGTAATTATAAGGAGCTGGACTAAAACCGAGTATCCTATACCGATGATAAGTATTTTTCTTTTATTTTTATATATTTTAAACGCTCTGTAAAATTCTCGTATGGAATTTCCCAGATTGAATAATTTAATTGAAAGCAGTTTTTCTTTTAACCATGAGAGTTTTAAGGAAGTTAAAAAGTAATATACAAGAATAATAAATATAATAACTCCGATATAAACGACCGAAAGCTTCGCTAATTTCAGTTTACCCGAAAATATTACTGTAACACCTATAAGCATCATTCCTATCATACCCAGAATTCTCTCCATTATAGATGCCCCAAAGGCTTTTTCGAAATTTTCTTTTCCACCGGCATAAGCTGAGCGTATCATATCCATTCCCAGTCCGCTTGGGACGAAATTGTTGAAGAAAAAAGAAACGAGTATGTATAAATAGCTTCTAGAGGGCGAAATTTCTATTTTTTGAGCCTTAAGAAGAAAATTCCACCTGAGTGAAAAAATTAAATAGTATATAAAGAAAAAAACGATGATAAATACGAGATACATGAGATTTATGTTCTTTATATTTTGTATTACTTCTTTTACAGGAACTCTATATTTGAAAAGATAATAAAAAAGTGCCGCTGTTATTATTACTTTTAGCGCTTCTTTACCTATTCTTTTCATTTATATAAAATATTGCCTTATATAGAAATGTCAAGAAGGATAATGATTAGGGAGTAGTTAGTAGAGAGTAGTGAGCAGTAAAAAAATAGGTGGGATGGGGTTCTGACTTCTGACTCCTGACTTCTAACTTCTAACTTTACTTCTTTTATATTAAACTCTTGACAATTAAGGCATTTATTGATAATTTAATAGCACAGAAATATAAATATATGGAAGCAAATGATACTGTTAAGGAATATATAGATAAATTAGAGGATTTATCTAAAGAAACTCTATTTTTGTGGAATCAACTTTCGACAAAACAAATGGAATCATCTGAAGAGTTAACAGGAATAAGGACAATGTTAAAAAATCTTTATGCTTCCATGTACGTTATTTATGAAGGTTCTGACTCTTTCAGGATTACAGTAAGAAAAAGTGAAGAATTATTATCTTTTGGACTTAGTCTTATAGACGAAGTTATGAACAAAATTCGTTTCTTTAATGATAGCACTATTACTTTGAGTGGAAAATTAGAAGAATTAATCAGCACAAGAGAAGAAATAAATACGATTGTTTCAAATCTGCAGGAACTTAATGAGGCATCTGCAAATACGGCAAGAAACGCTGAAATCAAGGCGTATCAAGCCGGGTCTATAGGAAAGGGGTTTGAAGTTGTGGCTGAAGAATTGGGAAGATTGACAGGAAAATCTTTGGAAATTGTCAAGGATATGGTAGGCAGACTCGAGTCCCTAAAAGATAGATCGAGAGAAGCTACTGAAAAATTTGGTGCAATAAGGGAAAGTCTTACTAGTTTTGTCGGGGGGGCAGATGAATTAAAGCTAAGTTCTGATGAAGTTAGAGATAAAATATCTCTGATTATGGATACATCGGATAGGTTGCTTAGTTTGCTTGAAGAAATTGATGTAAAAAGACGAGATATTGAGGAGACAGCCAATTTTTTACTTTCTTTATCCAGGGATTCTCTTATGAAGTTGGGAGAAATAGATCTTTTACTTTCACAAAAGGAGACTATAAAAGAGATACTTAAAAATCATATAGATGTTTTTAGATACTTGGCGGAAAAAGGATCAGATCAGCTTCCCATAAATATTTCACATATAGATTTAGCTTTAAAGAAAATCGCAAATCTGGATCGTTACAGCCAACTTGGCGTCGCTACCCTGGGTTCTACTCCAACGCATGGCAGTGTTGATTTATCGGAACTTGATGCCATGAAAAAAATGCTTGGCATGATTGGACGTGAGATAGAAGGGGTGAAAGAAATTATTAAGGAAACACAGCATCAGGCTAAAATGTGTTTAAGCAACATAGAGAGTGTTCAATCGTTTATTGAAAAGGAATCAAAAGGTATAAATGAAGTTACGCATATGCAAATTAATTTATCAAGGATTTCTTCAGGGCTTGGACGATTGGTTGAAAACGCAGGAGATTTTACGGAACAGTTAAGAGTTATCTCTCTCTATGCGAAAATAGAGGCTTCAAGGATTCCTGCAGATATTGTTGGCCTGCCGGCAATTGTCGCGGAAATGCAAAAACTTTCAAATGATTATGCAAAATTAGGTGATAAATTGTGGAGATTTTTTGTTCCGGTGAATGATAAGATCGAGGATTTAAAAAGAACTACCCTTACGCTTGAGAATACGATTGGAAGGCTTAAGGATATTGTTAATGAAAGCGAAGTAGCTTTTCAGGAAAATAGAAATCAGATTGACACTTTAACCGAGGTTTCTTCCAGCATTCGTCCTTTTATTGATAAGCAAGAAGATGTGGTTTCCGAGATAGTTTCTTCTTTTACCGCTGTAAGCGAGGCTTTGGAAGAGTATTCGGGTATGGTTGAAGCTCTCGAAGGAAACCTTGATAAAGAAAAGAATCTTACTGATAACTTGACTCAGGATCAACAATGGAAAAACCTGAGCCCTTTAGAGATAATAACTGGAGATAAGAAAGACACTTTAACGGTTAATATCCAAAGGGAACCGGATACTTTAGACCCTTTTTTTTCTGCTGACCCGATAGCCGAAGAAATTATATATCTTATTAATAGGGGATTATTTGATTATGGTTTTTCGGGTAAGATTTATCCAATGATTATAGATAGATGGGAATTGTTTGAGGATGTCAGGAGATGGGATTTTACGATTAGAGAAAATATTACCTCTCATAATGGTAAAAGTATCGACTCGGAGGATGTGAAATTTGCTCTTGAGAAGTTAAAAGAAAACAAAAAAACAAAATCGTTAATGAAAATAGAAGAGATTAATATTAAGGGTAAGTTTTCGATTTCGGTTCAGTTAAGTGATAATCATAATTCTTTTCTTTCTAATCTGGCTACAATATATTCATCTGTAATACCAAAAGATTCCTCTGAAGATAGTATTGTTGGGATAGGTCCGTTTAAATTACAGAGTTGGAAGGGAGGGGAAAAGATAATTTTGGAATCATTTTCCAATTATATTCAGGGTAAACCCTATTTGTCGGAGTTGGTTTTCAAGGTAAGTGATAATCCCATAGATGAATTCAAAAAGGGCTCACTGGACATTGCAAGAATTGAATTAGAAGATATTCCGAGTCTTAAAAAAGATGAGGGTTTGAGTAAAAATCTATTTTCTTACATGGATTTGAATATAAATTATCTTGGATTTAACTTTAAATTGAAAGAACAACCTTTTGCAAATAAGAAAGTTCGACAAGCCTTAAATTATGCTATTAACAAGAAAACCATGATAGATGAAGTCTCTTCGGGTAATGGTGAAATCGTTAGAGGAATATTTCCCGCAAGACTATGTGAATATGATGCTAAAACCGTAGGTTATGAATATGATCTTGAAAAGGCAAAAAATCTTCTTGAGGAAGCTGGTTTTTCCGGAGGATTGCCTGAGACATATATACTTCTTGTGTGTGATACTCCTGTTCAGGTAAAGAGAGCAGAATTTATAAAAAACGCTTTTTCTCGGATTGGAGTTAAAATAAAAATTGATAAAAAGCCATGGGCAAAGTTTATAAGTAAAGTTTTGGAAGGGAAAACGGAAATGTTTTTAACTTCGTGGATACCCCAGAATGTTGACCCTGGCGATCTTCTATTTCGTCTTTTTCATTCTTCCTCGATAGGTGTCGATAATCTGACATTTTATTCTAATAAAGCATTAGATAATAAGATAAAGGATATTATAAAAGAAATAAACCCTATGCGAAGAAAGAGATTATGCTTAGAGGCCGAGAAATTTTTAATAGAAGATGCTCCGTGGATTTCTCTTGTTCAAGAATTCAATTATTTTTTAATTAGTGATAAGGTTTTTGGGTTTAAGCCGAGTTTGTTAAATCGTACCCATTACGAATGGATTGGTGTTGAATAATGGAATTTTTAAGTTTTACTTTGGATGATAAATTCTTTGGCATACCAATAGAAAGCGTGAAAGAAATTGTTGAGGAGAGAGAAATAACACCGGTTCCATTATCAAGTGATTATCTCGAAGGGGTAATGAATCTACGTGGAGAGCCTATAACTATTATTGATTTAAGAAAAAAGATAGGATTTGAAGGGTCTTCTACCTCCAAGGAAATTATACTTTGTCTTATCAATAATATAATAATAGGTTTAAGACCGGATAGCGTTCTTGATATACATGAAGTACCGGCAACCGAGTTAAAGAAAGTGCCTTCCAGCTTAAAAGGAGAGATTGAATCAAAATATATGAAAGGAATTGTGAAATTAAAAGAAAAGTATATAATTATTGACATAAATGAATTAATTTGATGTAAGGAGGGTAAAATGAGCGCAAGAATTTTAGTAGTAGATGATGCAATTTTTATGCGTAAAATGTTAGCAGATATACTTCAAAAAGGTGGTTATGAAATATGCGATGAAGCTGGAAACGGTAGCGAGGCTGTTCAGAAGTATGAGAATCATCATCCTGATCTAGTTACGATGGATATAATAATGCCTGATATGAGTGGTATTGACGCAATCAAGAAAATCAAAGAATTGGATTCGGAAGCGAAAATTGTGGTTGTAAGCGCAATGGGACATCAGAGTTTGGTTGTTGAAGCTATACAGGCTGGGGCAAAGGATTATGTTGTAAAGCCATTTCAACCTTCAAGAGTTATAGAAGCAGTACAAAGGGTTTTAAAGTTATAAGTAAGAGTTTAAAATATATCTAGAGTTAAATATGGATGAACAGAGAAAGGAATATATAAAATTATTTAGAGAAGAAAGCAGTGAATATTTAAATAAACTGAATCAGATAATAGTCGAACTGGAAAAAGAACCGAATAACAAAAAAATAACTGCCGAGGTATATAGAATTTTTCATACACTTAAAGGTATGGCTGCTTCTCTTGGTTATACTGAAATTGAAACAATTTCGCATGATCTTGAGGAGAAACTTGAAACATTTAAAGATGAAGAAAAAACGAAAGTTAATGCTGAAGTTATTGATGAAGTATTTAAAGGAATTGATAGAATTGAATATCTTCTTACCACACTGGATGACCAGGTAGCGACTGATAAAAAAGAATATATGGTAGAAGATGGTAGTGTGGAACGTACTTCTAATATTCCCTATATTGAAATTTTATTTAAAGAAGATGTTTCCCTTCCCGCTGCAAGAGCAGCCGTGATTATTCAGAGAATAGAAGAAAAAACTAAGATTGAAGATGTCGATCCTTCTTATGAGGAGATTAAAGCCGGTAATGTAGGAAGGCTATTAAAGGTTCGTTGTACCGAGCCTGAGAAAATTGTTGATATGATAGCTTCTATGGATGAAGTTGAGATAGTTAAACTGGAAGATCGAAAAGAGGAGAGAAAAGCTTTATCTGTTGGGGTTGAAGGGATAAGAGTTAACGTAAATATTATGGATCGTATGCAAAATCTTGTTGGTGAATTAGTCGTTACTACATCTCAAATATGCGAAATTATCCGAAGTTTTGGAGAAGAAAAATTTCAGGGACTTTTGGAGCTTCATAGTAGGAGTGTGAAGGAATTACAGGAGGTTGTTACTAAGATTAGATTAGTTCCTCTATCATTAATTTTTAACAAATTTCCACGTTATGTTAGAGATTTAAGTAGAAAATTAGGAAAAGAAGTAAATATTGAAATTTTTGGAGAAGATATCGAAGTTGATAGATCTCTTCTCGAAGGGATAAGCGACCCTTTAATACATCTAATCAGGAATTCAATTTCTCATGGAATTGAGACTCCAGAAGAAAGGGAAAAATTGAATAAGTATAGAGAGGGCAAAATAACTGTTTCGGCAAAGAGTGTAAAAGGAGATATTCTGATCCAGATAAGTGATGATGGAAAGGGAATAGATGAAAAAGAAATTTTTCTTGCTGCTTTCAAGAGAAGGTTAGTCGAGGAAGAGCAATTTGAGTCTCTTTCGAAAGCGGAAATCCTTAGATTTTTGTTTACGCCCGGATTTACGACAAAAGAAAAAGCAGATAAAGTATCTGGAAGAGGTATTGGACTAGATGTGGTAAGAAAACTTGTACGTTCAGTAGGAGGAAGTGTTAATATTACGACAGAAAAAAATAGAGGTACTACTATTTCGATGAAATTGCCTTTATCGATGTCGATAATTAAAGTTTATCTTTTAGGCTTGAATAATCAGTTGTTTGCCTTACCTATGACTTTTGTCGATGAAACGTTGACTATATCAAAGAAATCCATGTCAAGACTTATGGGAAAAGAATTATTGTTGCTTAGAAGAGAAATTCTGCCGGTTTATCATCTTTCCAATATTCTCAAACAAAATGCTTCAAGCAACGGTAATCAAAATACTCCATGTGTGATTATTGAAGTTGAAAACGACCGTTTTGCTATAGTTGGAGGTACTTTCAAAGGTAGTACGGAAGCGGTTGTAAAACCTTTACCTTCCCCAATTGATAAAATTAAGGGATACATAGGTATTACAATTATAGGAAACGGGAAACCTTGCTTAATCTTGGATTTACCTGCCCTAAGATATAGGAGGAGTTATGAAAATACAGGATCTTAAAGAGTTACAATTAGATGGAATAAAAGAAGCTGCCAATATCGGTGGTGGACATGCTGCAACGGCCTTAAGTCAAATGTTAAATAAGGAAGTTGAGGTCAAAGTCCCGGAGATTGAAATTTTTCCGATTGAGAAGACATCAGAAATATTGAATTTAAAAGGAAGTATAGCTGTTGCTGCTTTAACAAAATTTTTCGGTGACGCTACTGGTAGGAATCTTGTAGTGCTGGATGACAAAGATGCTAAACTTCTTGTTGGTATTCTACTTGATAAGGAAATATCCGATTATTCGGAGATAGATGAGCTTGGAGTTTCATCTATTAAAGAGGTAGCCAATATCCTTTGCAGTTCTTACCTGAGCGCAATCTCTGAATTTCTTGGTTTGATGTTGTTGCCTTCGGTTCCCACAATCGTGTGGGATGATTTCAGAGCAATAATTTCAAGTGCTTATCTTGAATTTACAGCCGGAGAGGAATTTGTTTTCTGTGTGACCAGTATCTTTCATTTTAAAGATACAGATAGTCATCTCGAAACTTTCCTTCTGTTAATACCTGATTCCGAGAGTTTAAGTAATATTTTAAAGGCAATGAATCTTTTATAAAATCAAAAAATGGAAATATCTGAGCAGGAAAAGAAGCTACTTAAACTATTTTCTAAGAAGATCGAAACAACTGATTCGGGTTCCCACAACAATCTTGCTGTTGTTTATTATAATAAAGGGCTGGTGAAAGAGGCAGTTGAAGAATTGAAGAGAGCTCTTGAAATAGAACCGCATTTTACTCTGGCGAAAAACAATCTTGATTATATTTATAGAAGTACAGGATATTATGACGAACAAATAGAGAAATTAAGAGATGAATTAAAGGAATCCCCGGATAATTTTGGGGCAAGACTCGAGATGGCAAGGTCATATAGAAGTATAGGTGATTATTATGAAGCTATTAATCAATATAGTAAATACTTAAGATTGAAGCCTAATGATGTCGAGGCGCTTTTAGAGATGGGTGTAGCATGTAAGGCAAGTGGGTTCTATGAACCTTCGGTCGAGCAATTCAAAAAAGTAATACGTATAGATAAAGACAATGATACTGCTCATAAGTATCTTGGAGAAGTCTATTATAATTTAGGGATGTTCTCCGGAGCCATAGAAGAATTAAAGACAGCTATACGCCTTAATCCTAAGGACGCAGAATCTTACTACCTTTTATCCTTTACTTATGGTGAAGTTGGCAAATTTGATGATGCTACTAAGGCAGCTAAAAAGGCAATAAACTTAAATCCTCGTTTCGGAAAAACGGAAGCTAACTTAAGTTTAGGTCTTTACAAAAGAAAAGGTTACGAAGATTTTCTTTCTGTTTCGAAAGAGAAAATAGAAGAAAATCCTTCTTTTGGTTTCTACGCTATGGGGTTAGCATACAAAAATAAGGGATTATTGAAAGAAGCTCTTGCCGAACTTGAAAAAGCAGTAAAGGCAGATCCTGCTAATTCTCTTGTCAGAGAACAGATAGGCGAAGTTTATCTGTTTATGGGAAATAATGAAGAAGCGATAAAATCATATTTAGAGGCGCTGAAGCAGGATCCGGGTTTACCTAAGTTGGCTAATAATATTGGTATTGCTTATCATCGTTTAGGAAAACTTGAAGATGCTATTTCCTGGTATAAGAGAGCAGTTTCAAAGGATCTTAATTATGCCGTTTCATGGAATAACCTTGGAGTAGCTTATTATCATTCGGGTGCTCCGAAAGAAGCTTTTAATTGCCTTAAAAGGGCAAAGGAAATAAATCCGGAGTATCCTGATTCATATTTGAATATAGGTCTCATTTATATGACAAGGGGTAATCATTCTACGGCTGAGAAATTTTTCAAAAAAGTAATTGAAATGAAAGGAGAAAATCCACTTCCTTTTAATTATCTTGGTGCGGTTTATCTTAGTTTGGAAAGGTTTGAAGATGCAATATATTTTTTCAGAATGGCTATCGAAAGAGATGATAGTTTTGCTGAGGCTCTTTATAATCTTGGTTTTGCTTTATCAAGGATAGGTAAGTACGATGAGGCATTAGAGGCTACAAAGAGAGCAATGGAAATTGACCCGTATTATTCTAGTAATAGATTTAAATTAGGTGTGGATATTTATTCTGAGAGACTTGGAATACTAGTAGCAAGAGAGTTGACGAAAGATATGGAAGTAGGAAGAGTGGCAGGGGAAGAAACAGCAGAAGATTTCTTTGAAGATCTTTTTGAAGTTGCAGAAGAGGAAAGCAAGCCAAAATTGGATACTAAGAGTAAGATAGATGAAGCAATTTCTTTATTCAAAGCAAATGATTATAATAAAGCTTTGGAATTATTAAGTGAAGTAAGAAATGTGGAACCAGTAAATGAAGAAGTGCTGCTCCTTATGGGTAGAATATATGAGAAAAAAGAATTGCTTGGAGAAGCAAAGGATGTGTTGCGGATTTTGGTTCCTAAAAACCTCGAGGCATCGAAACTCTTAATTAAGGTATATCAAAAGAATGGAGAATGGGAGCAAGCGCTTAATCTTGCTAAGGAACTTAGCAAAAAGTACCCCGAAGACGCTTTTTCTTATGTCGCTTGTGCTCAATACTTGAAAAGGAAAAAACAATATAATAAAGCAATTGAACTGCTTAAAACCTTTCCTAATTGGAAGAAAGATTCTCAAATTTTACTCGAACTTTCATCAATTAATTTGAGATTAGGAAAGAAACGTACAGCAAGTTCTTTAGTTCAGAGGAGTCTTTCCATTCTTCCTTCAGCAGAAGGTTACTATCAGGTTTCACTACAAAGAATAAAAGAAAAAGATTTCAAAGGTGCAATAAATAGTCTTTTAAAGGCAAAGAAAATAGCTCCGACGCATAAAAAAGTTCTGAAAATGCTTGTTAAGACTTATCTGAGGAGAAAAAGCTACGATAAAGTTATAAAGGTTGCTAAAGAAGCAAAAGAAGTTTTAAAAGCCGATAGTCATTTGGCTCTCTGGGAAGGAAAAGCTCTATATCATAAAGGTAAGTTCGATGAAGCTACGAAAAGCTTGAGGCAAGCGATGAGTTTTGACGATAAAAACTTTGAAGCTTATAATTTTCTTGCTTCTTTATATTTCAGGCAGGGGAGATATAAGGAAGCTGAAAATTTATGGTATAATATATTGGAAAGGGCAGAGGATAAGCAAATATTGCAGAAAGCAAGAGAGGCAGTTGAAAGTTTGCTCCGGTTGAAAAGAATTACGGGAGAGATATAGTGCCTATTGAAGGGCCAATTAAAGAATTAGGATTATTTGAACTTTTTCAATTGATTGCTTTGGCGGGAAAGAAGGGTATTCTAACTTTAAACGCGGAGGATATTCTTAAGTCTTATGTTCTTTATTTTGATAATGGTATGCTTATTTCTATTGATTTTCCGGAGAGATTAAAAAAAGAAATATCTGAAAGAGGTTTTTTAACCAAAGAACAAACTATTGAAATAGCAGATGATAAATTTGTAAATCACTTGATAGACAATAAGATTGTACCTCAAAGGATTTTAAAGAATATATTTAAACAGACTGCAATTGATGTAATTTATTCTTTGTTCTTAATTAAGAATGGCAATTTTATTTTTAGAGAAACGGATTTTGAGATTAGCGATTACCTTAATTTAGACATGAAAATTGAAAATATAATAATGGAGGCTGCAAGAAGGATTGATGAGATTTCAAAGATGGAAGAAATTCTACCCAATACTGATATCGTTTTAGAAGTATCTGCCGATTTAATAGAAAAAGAACAGATAAACCTATCCCCTATGGATTGGAAGCTGCTTTCTCTTATTAACGGGGTCATGACAATAGGTGATCTTATAGATCAGATAGGTGATAAGTTCGCAGTAATGAAGTCTCTATATGGAATGACTATGGCCGGTATAATAACAGAGACAAAGATTCCAATAGATGATATAATCAAGGAGAATAAGATCTCTGTGGATAAAATTACGGACCAAAAATTGAGAGAATTACCTAGGTTATGGAATAAAGGGAAATATACTGATGGGTTAAAAGAGCTATTTAAACTAAAAGAACTTTATCCGGAAGATCCTATAATACCTTACAATATGGGTTACTTTTATCTTGCGGAGGGCAGATTTAAGGAAGCTGTTTCGGAGTGGAATTCATTTTTGATTTTATCCTCAAATGAAAAGAAAAAAACAGAAATTAGAGAAACACTTGAATTGGTTAAAAAGATTCACAAAAAACTTGTAAATTGGGAGGTATTAGTTGAATGAGGAAGGGCTCCGACCCGATGTTAATTCTTTAGACGTTTTAATTTCTCTTGCCGATCTATACATTGAGAATGGTTTATTTGATGAGGCTAAGGAGCTTTTAAAAACTGCTATAAAGGAAAATAGTGAGTCAACAAAACCTTATTGTAAATTAGGTAAAATTTATATAAGTCAGGGACAAGATAACGAGGCTTTTGCAATTTTAAAAGAAGCTATAGAGATCAGCCCTGAAGATAAAGAAGTAAATGAGTTATTGAATTCTTTAGAAATGGCTGAAGGGAAAGTAGTAAGAGAAAGTAAAAAATTAGCTGAGATAAAAGAGTCAGATAAGACGGAAGAGATAAAAAAGGAAGAACTCAAAAAAGTTGAGAAAACAGTAAAACTCGAAGCTGGTAAATCACTTAGCGATATACTGAAAGATCTGTTAAAAGTGAAAGGAATCATAGGTGCAATAATTGTTGATGACATAGGAGCGTTGATCGAAGCCGAGCTAGAAATGCCTTTCGAGGAAGAATCTACCGGGGCAATAATTTCATCTATCTTTGATAAAATTAGATATTCGTCGACTACGGATCTGAATATAGGAGCAGTTAACAAAGTCTTTTTTGAACTGCCTGGTGGCAATGTTATTATTTTAGGTTCTAAATCCCTAAGGTTCATCATACTTACAGCGAAAAATGTTTTGCTTGGGAGTTTTGAGGAGCTTGTTATGGATGCATTTTATAAAACGATTAATCTTTTAGGTGTTGAATGATGAAAAAAATAATTGAGAATATTCTAACAACAGAAGGTGTAGTATCATGCTATTTGGTTGATAGAGAAGGTGAAATTGTTGAGTATGTTGGTAAGAGTAAATTAGATGAATCTGTTGTTTCCGCTGTAATTGCGAGTATATCCAAAGAACTCTCAACGCAGATGAATATAAAAGATAATTTCTCGATTACCATTTTGGCAGAGAAGCAAACACTTTTTGTTGTTACTCAGAAAAACTTCATTTTAGCTGTTTTTACTGACCCTAAAATAGATACTGGGAAAGTTCGTTTTGAACTTCGTAAAGCCGTAAAATCTATTTCTGAAGAATTATAAGTGTCAAACATTATACTTTTATACGAAAGTCAGAAAAAAATCGAGCGCTTTCTCGAGAGTTTTCTGGTTAGAACTGGAGCACAACATATATTTTTTGCCGCAAAGAGTGGAGAGGTTCTTGTTTATTGTGGTTCTAGACCTAACAAAAAAATCTATACAATAACGGCTCTCCTGGCGAGTATTTTTAACGTAACGGAAGAACTGGCTCGGATTGTCGAGGAAAATCAATTCAATCAGTTTTTTCTTAAGGGCAAGGCATGGAATTTGTTTTATCGTAATATAAGTCCAAGTTTTTTACTGGTGGTTATATTCAAAGAGCAAGCATTGTTAGGTCCGGTCAGAGTTTTATCTGAGGAACTTGTATTGAAATTGAAGAAAGAATTAGAGAAAAAGTATCCAGGGGAGCTCCCTTCGCTTGAAGGAATCGATGGGAAACAACTTATGGAGGATTTGTTTCGCTAATGAAGAAAAAGCTTATCTTTTTATTTTCAATTATACTGTTTCTTGTGTTTATGAATTTTCTGTCAGATTTTTTGATTTTTAAAATACAAAATATTTTAGAAGAGAAAATACTTACTACTCTTCCTGAAGGTAGTAGTATAAAGGAAATAAAACTTAAGGGTTTTACGGGTATATATGCTGATTCTATATATGTTAAGGATTTTTGTAGTTTGCCTAAAGTTGAAATAAAATATTCTCCTTTAGGAATCCTGCGTCGCAGGATAAGAAAAATTTCTCTTTTTTCTCCTTCATTTTTAATATCCGAGGGAAAAAGCTCTGGTGGGGAGAGAGGAGGTGTTTCAACTCTTTTTTATGTCGAAGAATTTGAAATTATAGATGGTCGTATTGAGTATAAGGGTCATAAATACAGCATTAACGGGAATGGTAAAATTTTCTCCACGGGGATGAATGAAATTATTCTAGATGTTCCCCATCTTTGGGGGGAAATAGATGATATTCCTTTTAACATAGAAGAGATAAATCTATCTTTATCGGATAGGATATCAAATATTGATGTTCGGAGTATCAAAATTGGTGATTCGGAATTTGAGATTACAAGTTATATTGATGGGAGAATAATGGGTAATGGTCGAGTTTATATGTCCGATTTGCAAAAAATGTTTGGAATTAAGAGTAAAGGTTTTGTTGATATTGCTTTCGCCTACGATTCCATAATTACCTTTAAAGGGGAAAGTAAAGTGCTTAGCATAGAAGATTTCAACTTGCCGTTATTTACGTTCTCAGGAGAAAAAGATTCCGTTAGTTTAACGGGAGAGAAGTTTTCGGGATTCTTGAGATTCGGCAGAAAGTTTTCCGGACGTATAAATTTAGTTGGGTTCAATGCACAAAAAATAAACGGAAATTATCCGGAATCAAAAGTGTCTGGTTTTGTTGTTTTTTCTTATGGCAGTGGAGATACTCTGAGGATCAACTCAAATCTCAGTGGAACTGTACTTAAAAAGCCACTTGAAGGTCTAACAATCAAAATATCTAAAATTGGTAAGCGTATTTTAGTAGATAGTTGTGAGGGCTTTTTTAATAATGGAACAATTATCTTGACAGGTCAATATTTAGAGAGATTTGAAGGTAATTTAGAAATAGATAATTTAGATATTTCGCCAATAGCTGAATTTTTGCATGTCGAAGTTTCTTCTACATTGAATTTAGGATTGGCAATGCATGATAAAATATATGGAGCTTTTAAGTTAATGGACCTTAATTACAAAGGTATGAGTTTGAAATCCGTAGAAGGTAATATAAATTTATCCCAGGGGGAAAATGGTTTTGCTGGTATAGTAAGCTCTGTATCAAAAGATGTAGCTTTTAAAGAAAAAAAGATATTTGAACTTGGAGAATCAAGTTTGGAAATTGTAGACGGTAAGTTATATATAAAGGGAATCTTTAAAAGTGAAAAAAAGAAAGCAAATATGCAATTTTCTTTAAGTGGAGACACTGTGGAAGTTGACGTTCTGAAATTTGATTATTCCGGAGGATGGATTTCGCTGATAGATCCTTTTTCTTTTACGTATAGACATGATTTTAATTTAAAAGATGTAAGGTTTCTAGGCAATAAAGGAGAGAATTTTAAAATTAATAATATATCTTTATCTGCTTTTGGGATTAAAGGCGATTTAGATTTAATAGGATTTCGACCTGAAATTACTAGTGAATTCGGTATAATTTCCCATCCTTTTTCAGGCAGTTTATCGAGCAAAATTTTTATTGCTGGAAGTCTTGATAATCCGGTGTTTAAATTTAAAGGTGGAGGAAAAATAAAGTCGGAGGAAGGGAGTATAGGAGATTCCCTAAGTTTTAGTCTGGGTTTTGAAGGCAAAAATTTTTCGATTGAAGATCTATCGGTATTTGAAAACGAAAAGAATTCGACTTTTAAAGGTGATATTAAACCCCAAAAGGGCTCGGTCAGTCTAGAAATTGAATTACGTAAAGCGGGTCCATGGATATTTTATCCTTTGAGAAAGCACGTGGCTGCTAATACGGCTTCAGTTACCGGAAAATTAAAAATTGAAGGTAGTTTTCAAGAGCCGTTGGTTTATGGTTATATTAATCTCCAGGGAGCAGAGTTGCTTGTTAGGAATTCCGGTATCCTCATAAATGAATTGAAAGCTCAAGCTACGTTTGATGGTTATGAAGGAAAATTAAAAGCTCTTTCTGCATATTTGGGCGAGGGAAAGGTAAAGGCAAATGGGGATTTTAAGATGAAAGAGAAGGGTTTCGATATAAATGTCGTTCTTAGAGACACTCCCATTACTTGGCAATATATTAATTCTCTAATTGATGGAAACTTATTGCTTACAAAAAATAAGGAAAAAATCAGAATTGAAGGAGATATTCGGCTTAACAGAGCTACGATTACTATGCAATTTAAGCAACAGGAAACCAAAGGTGGTAGGCGTCCACCCAATCTTTTTTTAGATTTGAATTTTGACGCAAATGAAGGTAATGTTTGGATAAGAAATGACCTTGCGAATATTGAATTGGCAGGCAAAGTAGGTGTAAATTATGAAGGTGGTCCGTTATTAGTTTCGGGTAATCTGGAAGTAAGACAGGGAATGTTTTATTATCTTTACAAAAGTTTTGAAGTTACGGAAGGAAAATTCAATTTCAACGAATCTCCGGAATTAAACCCTAATATTGATGTTAAAGCAATAACTCTTATTTCTTCAAGGGAAGGAGAAAGGCAAAAAGAGGATACTGTATTTCTTGTGGTTTCAGGAACAATGAAAACTCCTGAATTTGATCTTTATTCTAAGTCTTCTTTATCAAAAGCTGAAATAATGACTCTACTTTCCTTGAATCTTGGATGGGAGGATCTTACTTCGGTTAAATCGATAGAACAATCAGTAACTGAAACAGCGTTCAATTATTGGGTTAGACAAACTTTGAACCGTAGATTGAAGCAAGAATTTGGTATAGATGTTTTGGAGATGCAGGGTGTTAGTGGCCATTATGAATTTGTAGTAGGGAAATATGTTACGGATAGGCTTTTTGTTAAGGCCAGGACGGATGTCCAGTCTTATGGGAGTTCCGAAATCCAGGCAGAATATAAGTTGAAAAAATGGGGGTATATAACTGCGGAGAAGGATTTCCTCGGAAATACCAGATTTCTCTTTAATCTGGAATGGCGTTACTAGGTTTTGGGTCTAAGGTATTAGGTTTTAGTTTTGAAAAAACAGAGAACAAACTTTGTGTTCTCTGTGGTTCAATTAGTATTAAGGGGCTAGAGTCTTCTGATTTTTGAAATTTGATTTGTATTTTTACATTTTAATATTTGATTTTTGCATTTTTAGCGGGATTGACAAATAGAGCTTTTTTAGTAAAAATATATACATATAAATGCCCCTGTAGCTCAGTGGATAGAGCGCCGGTTTCCTAAACCGGAAGTCGTAAGTTCGAGTCTTACCAGGGGTATATAATAATAGCTTTAGTTGTTGAAAGATTGAAGTATTGATTGATGAGGTAGGTATTCGGCAATGAGGAGAGATACAGCAGGTTATTAAGGTGGTTTGGTAATATAATTAAAGGGGGGACTGATGTCTAAGCACAGAAGAAAAGATTTAAAGCACGATGAGTTCAAAGAGACCATAGAAAATGTAATCATTTTTTACGAACATCATAAAAAAACCGTCCTGTGGATTGCAAGCGGTATCATTATACTTTTAATACTTTTTATTACATATAGAAACAATGAACTAACAAGGGCAACAAAATCCAGGGAAATGTATAATATCGGTGTGGTTCTTTATGGTAATGGTAGTTTTGAGCAGGCGAGAGAGAAATTCCAAATGGTGGTAGACGATTATTGGGGAACAACTTTTGCCAGCCGTTCGATGTTTATGCTGGCTAACATGAGCTATAAGGAAGGTAATTTAGATGAAGCACTGGAAAAGTTTCAGTCCTTTGTTAGGGGAAGAAACGATGAAATTCTTACCCCCAGCGCATACGAGGGAATTGGGCAGTGCTACGAGCAAAAGCAAGATTTTGAAGGAGCCATAGAGAATTATGAGACCGCTCGTGATAAATTTAAGGACAATGTTGGTAAATCGGATTGTCTTTTAAGTCTTGCCCGGCTTTATATTGCTTTGCAAAGATTCGAAGAAGCGCAGGATGCTCTTGAGGAAATACTTGAAATTTCTGATGATATTGATATATTAAAGGAGGCAGAAAAAAAATTGAAATTGATTCAAGTTAATAGAGAGATTAATGAATGAAGTCTTAATTAAAGAAATAAGAAAAAATATTACTCAAAGAAAACTTGATGCAGTTATTGTAACAGATCTCTATAAAATTCTTAACCTCCTGGGAATAGAATCATCTCTTAATATAATTGAAATAGGCTTTTATCTCATTGTAACGGGGAAAGAAGTTTTTTTAATTGGAGATCCTTTTTCTTTTTTGGAAGTCCCAAAAGGTGTTAAAGTAAAGAGAGTAGATATTAATAGAATAAGAGAAGATGGATTTTCAACTTTAGTTGAGTTAAGGGAATTACTTACTAAGCTTAAAATAAAGAAAATTGGATCTTTTGATAATATAAGATTAGCAAAGTATAGAATAATTAGGATCCCTGATCCTTTTACCGGCTTTTTTTTGAAGCCTGATGAAAGAAGAATTTCGATAATTAAAGAAAATGCTTTAATTTGCAAAAAAGTGTTAGAGGCGTCTCTTCGGGAATTAAAGAACGAAGTCAGGGAAATCGCCATAAGAAATATTATTGATGAGGAGATATATAGAGCTGGTGGAGAAAGAAGAGCTTTTCCTACAAAGGTAATCTTTGGAGATAATACATCTAATCCCTTCGCTTTAAGCAATTATGGAAAATTAAGAGAGGGAGATCCCGTTTTTATCAATTTTGGTATTATACGTTTGGGTGTAGGAGTTGAAATCGCAAGGACTTACATCTGGCGAAGAAAAGACAAATATTTAGGAAAAACTTATAACGACATAACCGAGATATATAGAAAATTTTTATCCTTCATATCATATGGGAAAATAGCTAAAGAGATTTATAAATATGTACTGGAACTTTTAAAAGGAAAGGGATACGAGAAGAATTTTATCCCGCCTATTAACGCTCCGTTAACACTAAGCGGAAAGGCAATCAATATTTCGAAAGATAGTAACTTTATAATAAAAGAGGGTACTATTCTTTATCCCCAGTTGAATTTATATTTTCCAGGAAAATATGGTATAAAGTTTCAGGACATTTTCTATCTTTCTGGAAAGGAATCAAATCTTACAAATTTTCTTAATAGTGGTGATGTAGATGTTCTTTCTGTTTCCGATAAGGTCTGAGAGTAGTGTCAGGCGTTTCCCAATCGTAACGGTATCTCTAATCGGATTAAACGTTTTAGTTTTTCTCTTTAGCTACCCTGTTATGAAGAGACAGGAGAAAGTAATTATTGAAAAAGCAACCAGGCTCTACGAAGTTGAGATAAAAATATTATCGCCCGAAGACCCTTCTGAAATTCTTGAATACGCTAAAAATCCTGCCGTTCTGAGAGAGAAAATGTTGATTAAGGAAATACCTATGTCTGATGAATTATGGACTGAGTGGAAAGAAGCTTATGATGATTTCATGGAAGCAATGAATAAGAGACTTGTAAGAAAGTATGGGTTTGTTTCAGATGATTTTGACCTTTCGACTTTGATAACTTCTATATTCCTACATGGAAGTTTTATGCATCTTTTTGGAAATCTATGGTTTCTGTGGCTGGTGGGAGTTAATGTCGAAGACGATTGGGGAAGACCTTTTTTTCTTGGTTTTTACTTAGTTTCCGGCATTTTCGCATCACTACTCTTTGCCGCAATGACGCACTCGGAATTTCCTTTAATCGGGGCTTCCGGAGCAATAGCAGGAGTTATGGGTGCTTTTGCAGTTCAGTATTACAAATCCAAGATATATTTTCTGTTCATATGGCTTATCCCTTTTATTTTTAAAATATTTCCGCTCTACGCATGGTTTTATCTTCCCCTATGGTTTTTGCAAGAATTATTTCAAGCCATATATTTATCCGAATATTCACCTGTTGCTTTCTGGGCGCATGTTGGCGGTTTTACGTTTGGGGTTTTTGTCGTAGTTCTTCTACGGTACAGTGGTCTTGAGCGTAAATATTTAACTCCTCTTGTTGATAACACTTTAAACCTGGTTAATCTGGATTTTAGCAAAGCAGTTGAGGCAAGAAGTTCAGGTGATACAGATGAAGCCGAGAAGCATCTTAGACAAATATTAGTGAGAGAACCTTCTAATTTGGATGCAGCTGAAGAACTGATAGATCTTTATAGTAAAGAAGGAAAGGAAAAGGAGGCAGAGTTAATTGCTAAAGAAACTTTTAGGACGCTTAGAATGGAAAAGAAAGAACCTTCAGTCATTTTAAATTTTTATGAAGGTGTACTGCAGGAGAAAAAACTTATTTCGGGATTAAGTCCTTATGATTTTTATTTCATTTCACAGTTGTACGGAAAGAGAAAACAGCACAACGAAGCCGCGAAAGTTCTTGCTACTGCTTACAAGGCTAACAGAGAAAAAAACGATGCTCCGTACATCTTGCTTCGTTTGATAAGATCACTGGCTCTTAGTGGAAATCAAAAGTTCTTGAAAAAAGCTCTTTCTGAGATGCAAAAAAGATTTCCTGAGATGAAGAACAAAGCCATTGCCGTTTTAAGAGAAGTTAGAAATGGACAGGAATGAGGCTTTGAAGATAGTAGAAGCGAAGATGAGTAATGATCGAATGATTAAGCATCTTTTTGCTGTTTCTTCCTGTATGGAAGCTTTGGCAGGTAGATTTAAGGAAGATAAAGACAAATGGGGGCTTGCTGGTCTTTTCCATGATATAGATTATGAGGAAACAAGGAATAAACCTTTGGAACATGGTATAAAAGGTGCAGAATATTTGGAAAGTTTTGGAGTTTCTCCTGATATATTATATGCAATAAAGGTACATGCCGGGAATGCGGAACCTAAAAGCAAGATGGATATAGCCCTTTTAACATCGGATGCCGTTTCTGGTCTTATTGTTGCATCGGCTCTGATAAATCAAGAGGGATTGAAGGGCGTAGATACGGAATTTGTTTTGAAAAGATTTAAGGAGAAAAGGTTTGCTGCGGGAGCAAATAGAGAAAGTATAGAAAAATGTAAAGAGATGGGATTATCTCTCAGGGGATTTATTTCCATTTGTATTGATGGTATGAAGAGTATTGCAGATGTTCTTGATATTTAATCTTTTATTAGGTTTTTATCCCGAAGCGAGATTTGATACGCTGGCAGTTTTGCCTAAAGATGAATGGTTTTCTGAAGATAAATTTCATCATTTTGCACATTCAGCCGTAATTTCTTCCTCAATATATCTTATTTCAAGTAATATAACAAAGACAGATAAAAATACATCATTTTATGTCTCATTTTCAATTTCTTCGCTTATTGGTTTATCTAAAGAAATAAAAGATAGTAAAGATAAAAAAGGCACTGCTTCCTCGAAGGATTTTTTCTTCGATGTCGCGGGTGTCTTATTTGGTATATTTTTAGTATCGCTCGGCGGATCATAACCACCATACCCCCGAATTTCAACCACAGAGAACACAGAGAAAAAAAGAACTCACAGAGAAAACAACAATTTTTTTAACCACTAAACACACAAAACACACGAAAAATTTTATTGTCTTTCCAGAAACTCGAAACCCTAAGCACTAATTCACACAGAGACACAAAGACACAGAGAAAAAACAAAATTATGTTTTTTTTGATAACCTCACCTTGCCAAGGAATTAGTCACGGATAATCGCAGGTGGGAAAAATATTTTATTGTTTCTAAAAAATATAAATAGGATGGTATAAGAAAAAGAAAAATCTCTGTGAACTCTGTGGTTAGATTAGTTGGGTGGGGTTGTGGGGGCTCTGTGTTTTTCTTATATTATTAAAAACAAAATGTTAATAGTGATATTATGGAATTAAGTGATTTTCCTGTTTATCATAAATTATCAAAAAAAGAGTTCAAAAATAAAATAACTGCTTTATTGAATATTTTAAACTCCTGTACCTTATGTGGTCATAATTGTAAAGTTAATCGTAACTATGATAAAGGTATATGTAATGCGGGCATAAACGCGAAAATTTCCTCGGTTTTTCCTCATTTTGGGGAGGAGAATCCCCTTGTTGGGACTCATGGTTCTGGTACTATATTTTTGAGTAATTGTAACTGCAAATGTGTGTACTGTCAAAATTACGATATATCTCATCTTGGTAAGGGCCAGGAAGTGAGTAACAATGAGCTTTCCGAAAAGATGATATATCTTCAGAATATTGGTTGCCATAATATTAATTGGGTAAGTCCGACGCATTTTGCCCCTCAACTGGTGGAAGCTCTTTTTATTGCCAGGGAAAAGGGGCTTAAGATCCCTGTTGTATACAATACCGGAGGATATGATTCACCGAAGCTAATAAGAATGTTATCAGGAATTATTGATATATATATGCCTGATATTAAGTATGGCAGTAATGAAAAGGCAAGTAAGTATTCGGGTGCGAACAATTACTGGGATCTGGTAAGAGAGTCGGTTAAAGAGATGCATCTACAGGTAGGAGATTTCGTTACTGATAACCTCGGCATAGCAAAAAAAGGGTTATTAATTCGTCATCTTGTTTTGCCGAACGATATTGCCGGTTCTGAGGAAGTTCTGAAATTTATAGCAGAAGAGATATCAAAGGATTCATATGTGAATATTATGAAACAATATACTCCATACTTTAGGGCATCAGACTATAAAGAACTCAAAAGGGGGATAACTCAGGAAGAATACGAGATAGTTCTGATTAAAGCAAGAGAACTGGGACTGCGAAGAGCAAGATAAAACCAGTCATGAGTTAGAAAAATAACGAAAGACCGCAGAAGGCAAACTGAAAAACCGGTTATCGTAAATTAGTATATTAGTAAAAAATTGCAAACTAATTTACCGGTTTACTGCAATCTTGAATCCTTGATCCCTATACTTTATTTAATTGCCTGTTTTTATTGTTTTGACAGGGTGAAATAGAATGTAGTGCCTTTACCAATTTCGGATTCAACCCATATACTCCCTTTGTATAAGTCTATTATCTTCTTAACTATAGTAAGCCCTATTCCTGTGCTTCCCTCTTTCTGTGCTGAACCTAACATCTGGAATATTTTGAATATTTCCTCATAGTGTTTTTCTTCGATGCCGGGTCCGTTGTCGGATACGCTGAATTTCCAGTATTTGTCTTCTTCTGTGCATCCGATTTTTATCTTTCCTTTGGGTTTATCTATATATTTGATGGCATTACTCAAGAGATTCTGGAAAATCTGGGTTAAACGGGTTCTATCTGCTTTATACATCGGAAGTTTATTCTCAACTTTGATTTTTATGTTTTTGGGAGGATTTAATAAATCGATTACATCTTTCAATAGTTCATTCAAATCGACTTCTTCTGCTTCTTTTTCCGTTCTTCCTACTCTCGAGTATTGCAGTATCCCCTGAATCATGTCATTCATACGTTTTGTTCTCGCTCTAAGTAGTTTTAAATTTTCTTTACCATCTTTGTCGAGTAATTTATTGTAATCTTCGTAAATCCAGCCTGACAATTCGTTTATACCTCGAAGAGGTGCTTTTAAATCGTGCGATACTACATGTGCAAAATCTTTTAATTCTTTATTGACATGTTGCAATTCATCTGTTCTTTCTGCGACTTTGACCTCGAGTTTACGTCCATATTCTACTATATTCCTTACTCTAACGAAGTGGACCGTATAAACTGCCAAAACTATCAAAACTATCATGAGAAATCTGAACCATATTGTTTTCCAGAAGGGGGGGTGATGATTATTTTTAGCGAGGTTCCTTCCTCATTCCATACTCCGTCATTGTTGGAACCTTTTACTCTGAAAATGTATGTCCCGGGGTTTAAATTTGTATAAGTTGCCTCTCTTTTATTTCCCACATAATTCCATTCTCTCTCGAATCCTTCCATTATGTAAGCATACTGGGTCTTGTCAGGCGCCAAATAGTTGAATGCGGCATATTCAATAGTGATAACAGATTGATGATAATTAAATGTAAGTTCTTCAGTGAGGCTAATATGTTTGGTTAGCGGTGATTTTTCTTCCCCGATTTTAACAGGTTTATTGAAAATTAAAAGATTTGTAAATACGATAGCCGGTAAATGCGGATTTTTCTTTATGCTGTCAGGGTGAAATACATTAAATCCATTAGGCCCTCCAAAATATAATTTCCCGTCTTTACTTTTAAAACATGAGCGGTCGTTAAATGTATTGCCCTGCAAACCATCTTCTCTATCAAAATTCTCAAATACAGGGGATTCCGGAAGATTAATGCCGTTAACAAATTTAGATATTCCCTTGTTTGTGCTTATCCAGAGATTTCCATGGGCATCTTCACAAATAGCCTTAATAACATTATTAGGCAGTCCCACTTTTTTACTGTAAAGTTTAAAATTCGCACTGTCGCGGTTAAACAGGTTTAACCCATTAGTAGTGCACACCCATATATTTCTTTTGCTGTCTTTAAAAGCATATATAGTACCGTTACTGCTTATGCTTTTTGGATTAGCCGGATCATTTTGAAAACGAAGTACCTCCTCTTTCTCAATATTAAATATTCCAAGGCCGTAACTTCCAGCAATATATATATCATCACTTTCGTCTATAATTAAAGCTCCTATGTATCTCTGTGTCCTATTGGCAGGATCCGGATTATTTATATAATTTTTAAAAGAATTTGTTTT
>CAZGHN010000013.1:0-73206 GCA_964525555.1 uncultured bacterium | reverse complement strand
TTTCCGACTTCTGAATTCTGTTTTTTTGTGTCGCCGTGAGGGACTTGACTAAACAGACAATCGACTTACTTTTTACACATTGGGGGACTTATGAGAAAAAAAGAAATAAAAATAATCAATAATCCGAATTTTTCTTTTCTTGTTTTCTTTTTGTTTTCATTTTTTTATTATCTTTTAGTTTTTGATTCATCCCTGTATTATCATCATTACCAGCCTATGTTTCTCTTCGACAAAACTTACCTGAAAGAATTTCTATTATATCCCGGAGGACTCTCAGAGTGGATCACTCAATTCTTTTTGCAGTTTTTCTATTTTAATTTGCTTGGGTCCTTAATAATTTCAGCTCTCTCCTTATCAGTTTTTATTATTATATACAAGATTATTAAAAGAATCGGAGATTTTAAATATTCCTTAATTCTTTCTTTTTTGCCTGTTGTTTTTATGCTGATTCTCCAAAATCATTATGGTTTCCCGTTAATGCTTACCGTTAAATATTTATTCACGCTTATTTTTTTCCTAGTTTATGTAAAGATTTCCCAGCGATACAAAGTATTTATCATTCCTCTATCTTGTTTGATTTATTACCTTGTGGGTGGATGGGTATATTTATTTTATGTTGTACTTTGTATATTGCACGAATTACTTTTCACACGAGATCGGGAAAAATATATTTATGCTGGGCTCAATGTCTTGGTGTATTTAATATACCCATATATTGCCGCGCGGTATTTTTTTATAATCACACTTGAAGAGGCATATCTTTACATTGCGCCTTATAGATTTTATAGTTGGCCTTTCATCTTTAAGCCAAATTTATATTTTTATTTGTTTTTCCTTTCACCTCCGGTGCTGCAAGTGGGTTGTTTCGTTTATTTAAAATATATTAAAGTCAACATTAAAAAACAAAATAAAATACTGGCGAGATTCCATCATATATTAGCACAAACAATTTTTATTATATTTGCAGCAGTTTTAATACTGATATTTTCTTTTGACCAACAAGAAAAAAAGAAGATCCAGATTGATTATCTTGCGGAACAGGGCAGGTGGGATGAGCTTTTGATTATTTTTCGGGAAGTAAATGGATATGATGTTCTGGTAAATTTTAATGTAAATAGAGCATTATATCATACAGGACAATTGCTTGACAATCTATTCGATTATCCTCAAATGATAGGAGCTGATGGTTTATTTATTGATAAAATCACTGATAGAGGAGCTGCAATTTCATCCAGCGATCTATATTTTGATTTAGGACATGTCAAGGCGGCGCAAGTTCTGGCTTATGAGGGACAAACAAACGTAGTATATAATCCAAGATTGCTAAAAAGAATTGTAATGACCAATATGATCAACGGGAAATATGTTGTGGCAAAAAAATTTCTGGCGCTTCTCAACAAAAGTATTATGCATAAAAAATGGGCCAGGCATTACCAGGACTATCTTTCTGATGAATCATTAATAAAATCCGATAGTTTAATCCAACTAAAACGTAAGCTTACCCCGAAAATCGACTTCTTTATTGTCAGCAAATTTCCGGAGATTGATTTAAATGAATTATTAAAGGAAGACGAAAACAATAAAATGGCTTTTGAATATCTAATGGCATATTATTTACTTGAATATAGATTAGACGGTTTGCTGGAACATCTCGATAAATTTAAAAAGTTAGGCTATAGAAAATACCCTCGCAATATAGAGGAAGTATTATTAGTAATGAGTGGAGTGTGTAGGATTATGTACCCGTCAAGGAAGATTAATTTTGACTATAAAATTGATCAGCAGACAGTTGAAAAATTCCAAAAGTTTCATACTGTTCTTTTTAAATCCGGAAATAGAAAAAAAGCAGAAAGTGCTTTGCAAAAAAGATTCCATAAAACATACTGGTATTATTTACATTATATTAAACCGATGGAAACGAAAAATAAAAAGATAATAAAGAGAGTCCGATGAAGGTGTTTAATAAATCCATAAACCAAGTTTTTTTCAGCCTTATTTTGATTGTCTTATGTTTGCAGAATTGCGCCAGTCCGGTTCCCGGAGATTATACGGAAATCGATCGATTACCCGAGATCGATCCGGACTATGCAGGTATTGTCATTCCTCCGAACATCGCCCCTTTGAATTTTAAAATTAAGGAAGACGCAGCGGAATTTTATATTGATATTTATACGGATTCCAAAGAGGGCAAACATATAAACATCAATGCCAGAAAAAACATTGTTATAATTCCGATGAAAAAATGGAAAGATATATTATCGAAGGATCGGGGTAAGGAACTGTATATCGACATATATGTAAAGGATCAGAATAACAAGTGGAGTAAATTTCGCACTATAGAGAATAAAGTTGCGAAAGAGGAAATCGATAGCCACGTTGCTTATCGATTGATAAATCTGGGGTATGTATTGTGGGGGGATATGGGTATTTATCAACGTAATCTCGAAAATTTTGATGAATCTGCTATTTTTACGAATAGAGTTACCCGGCTGAACTGCATGAATTGTCATTCCTTCTGTAACAATAATCCGAAAACCATGATGTTTCACCTAAGGGCCGTGTACAGCGGCACGATGATGGTTAAGGACGGAAAAGTGAATAAAGTTAATACAGGAACAGAATATACAATGTCTGCCGGTGTTTATCCTGCCTGGCATCCTGATGGGAATCATATCGCCTTTTCAGTTAATAAAGTACTTCAATCGTTTCATGCCGATAAAGATAAGAGTATTTATGTATGGGATAAAGCTTCCGACCTGGTTGTTTACGACGTACAAACAAACACAATAACAACATCTCCTAAGGTTTCGACAAAGCTAATGGAGAATTTGCCTAATTGGAGTCCTGATGGTAAGTATTTGTATTTCTGCCGTGGGCCTGAATGGTTAATTAAGGATCAACCTAATGTATCGAAATATGATCTTATGCGCATTTCATGTGATGTTGAAACGAATAGTTGGGGTGAGGTGGAACTGCTTATCCCTGCTGGGAAGACGGGAAAGAGCGTTTCTTTCCCGAGAGTTTCTCCTGACGGAAAATATTTATTATTTTGTATGAGTGATGACGGATATTTTTCCATACATTATCCGTCGAGCGATCTTTATATGATGGATCTTACGACAAAAAAGTACCGGAAACTTGATATCAATAGCGAACATAGTGAAAGTTTTCACAGCTGGTCGAGTAATAGCAGGTGGATTGCGTTCGCCAGTAAAAGAGAAGATGGTCTTTGTTCTAGATTATATTTTAGTTATGTTGATACACTGGGAAATGCTTATAAGCCGTTTATACTGCCTCAAAAAGACCCCAGGTTTTATGATATAAATATTAAGAACAGTAACGTACCGGAATTAATCGATGGACCGGTAACAGTCAGCCACTGGAATCTTATGCAGGTTGCCCATAAAGCGCCTATCCAGGCAAAATTCGATTCAACAGTCGATATAGATGCTCTGTCAGGTGCTACAAAAATAGCAGGGGACTAGGAGAACAGGGCAAATCAGGTATATAATGATACGAAAATTTTTCTTTTCGTCGATTACCACTCTCATACTTATAATGGGACTTATAGTGAGTATAGTAGTTGGTACTTTACTCGAACGGACATACGGAGGCTCTGCAGCAAGGGTTGTGGTGTATAATAGCTGGTGGTTTGAATTACTCTGGATTTGGTTTTTCCTCGCCCTTTTGGTAAATCTTATTCATTCCAAATTATGGCAAAAGAAAAAATGGGATTTGGTTTTGTTCCCTTTTGCTTTTTCCATAATTTTATTTGGAGCAATGCTTACTCGACATTTTGCTATAAACGGTTTACTTTACCTTCGCGAGGGCCAATCATCTAACCAGTTTTTTTCTTCAAATTCCTATTTATGGATTAACGCAGTAAAAGGTTCTGCATCGTTTAGAGAAGAAATCCCTCTAAATCTTTCTCCTTTAGGAAAACTGTGGAGTGGAAAATTTACATTGGGGAACTCTCCTGTTTCCATTAGTATTAAACATCATATTGTTAATCCGGAGAAGAGTATAGTGAAGGATACTCTTGGGCGTGGAGTTTTGGGAATCTCAGTATTTTCTCCTCATAGTTCTTCCTCCTGTTTTTTAGAAAAAGGCGAAGAGATTGAGTTATTCGGTATTCATTTTGGATTTGAAAGCGATTTTGAAGAAAATACCGTTTTTATTCGTTTGGAAGACCGTAAGGACGAGATATGGATTTCCGGCAATTCTCAAATGATTCGAAAGGGTAGCAATTCCGGGAGAGAAAAAAGATGTAAACCTTTTGTTTCAATGCTTTTTGATAAATCCTCTGTTTATAGCGTTGATTCTGTTTCTTTTGTACTCATTCGACATATTCCCAAAGGCCGAATTCAAGCAGTTCCTTCAGAAATTTCTCTGTTTGCCAGGGAAGGGGCTAAAACTTCTGAAGCTCTTGATGTGGTAATTGAAACCGAAGGTCTTAAGAGATCCATTTCACTGTTTTCTGAAAAAGGAGACGAAGGCAAACCGAAAGTCATTCAATGCAGAAATGGAGTTAGTGTAGAGTTGCTATTCGGAAACAAGCCGTTCTTTTTTCCTTTTTTTCTACGCCTGGAGAATTTTGAAGTCGAGCGGGATAAGAATTCGAATAAGCCTTCTCAATTTAAGAGTGATGTGGTAATCTTGGATCCTGAACACAACATCGAGAAACCTTATTCCGTTTATATGAATCATATTCTTAGGTATCGAAGCTATAGGGTGTACCAATATTCCTTTTATGATGATAAAAAGGGATCAATCTTTTTGGTTTCTCGAGATCCGGGGACTCCTGTGACGTATGTGGGGTTTTTTCTTCTTATTTTAACAATAGGGTTTGCGTTATTTCATCCGAAAAGCCGAATCAGAGAGCTTGAAACAGAGATTGGGAAATACGCAAGGCCTCTCTCCTTTGTTATTCTTTTGTTTTTTCCGGTAATAATGTGTTTGGGTTCTTCGGCTTTTCATGCTCAAACGGAAAAATTTTACTATCATATTAGGATTTTCGAATTATCGGGCAAATGGTTTTTATTTGTGACCGGAGCTTTTTTGTTTATTAGTGGAATACGATTCTTGTCTAAAAACCGGTTTAAAAAACTATTCCCCATATCGGGGAGACTCTTTCGATGGGCAGTATGGCTTGGATTTTTAGTATTTACTATAGGTTTGGGTATCAGGTGGTTTTTGGCGGGTCATGCACCGTGGAGTAACAAATACGAATCCATGGTTTTCGCAGGATGGGCCAGTCTTTTAGCGGGTATTGTTTTGTCTCGCAATTCTCGTTTACCCATGATATGCGGTAGTTTGCTTTCAGGGATTGTGTTGCTTATGGCTCATACGTCTTCTATAGATTCCACGATTTCTCCTCTGCCCCCTATTTTAAAATCCAAATGGTTAATTCTTCACGTATCTATTGCGATAGTCAGTTATGGATTTTTTGCAGTAGGAACGGCGATGACCTTTCTCAATCTTTCGCTATTGGCATTGCCCATTCCCAAAAGAGAAACCCGTTATGTAGCTAGAGTAACGACATGGAGCAAAATAACAGAACAGGCGTTCTGGAGCGGACTTTATCTCCTTACAATAGGATGCATACTTGGATCAATATGGGCCAATGAGAGCTGGGGTCGATATTGGGGATGGGATCCGAAGGAAGCATGGTCTTTGATCGTGATTCTTTCATATGTAATGGTGTTGCATCTTCGCCTAGTTATCCGTTCATATTGGACATATTGGCTCAATGTATGGGCATTTTTTGCTTTTGGATGTTTGCTCATGACGTTTTTCGGAGTGAATCGCTTTTTTTCGGGAATGCATACATACGCAGGGCAGAGAGAATCAGGTTTCCCTTTTATAGTATTTTTGATTCTCGGGATATGGATTGCATTATCTCTTCTGGCTTATCGAAACCGCAAGAGAATTTGACAGAATTATCTATCAGTCACTAACGCTGCGTCTATTTCGAATAAAAGTTCATCCCTGCACACATCTGCTACCAAATACACTGCAGGAATATCGGAGAGTCCGAGGGTTTCTGCAGTTTTTTGATAAAGAGGGAAATCACTTTTTCTCTTGAGAAACACAGTAGCTTCGCAAAGATCAGAAAAAGAGGCTCTTTCCGGATTAACGAGAGAATCTACCACTTCTAAAGTATATTTGACTTGAGAAGAAATATCTTTGATGTAGACACTTCCCCCTTTTTCATTAATGGAAGCAGTCCCGGAAACAAAAATCCATTTCTCCTCGGGTTCTACTAAACACGTGGCTCGGGAGAACGCGGAACCATATCGAAAGGGCGAACGTTGACGGGTTCCATAAATAGGGCGTATTTGTATCCCGGTATCGGATTTTTGCGTGACTGCTAGAAGGTCCATGATTGTGGAAGCACCTTTGAGATTTTTTCCTCTAATACCTGTACTGGCAGGTAGAAAGATGTCTTCCGCGCGTTCGAGATTTCCGCTTGTTAATAAACCAAAATCGGAATAACATGTATTTCGTGCCAGATTAAATTCATGATACAGATCCAGGATATTCTCCACAAATATCCATGTTCTGACTACATCACGGTAAGAGGCTTCTTCCGATTTTAAAAGAGCTTCTGCTTTACGAAACATCGATTCTGCCTGCTTTCGGTGATCTTTTTCGCTGGACGGATCTTCTCCGTGGATGCTTTGAAATTGTAAAAACTTAGCTCCGCTTCGATGCCAAATTCGTCCTCTGGGAATATTCCCGTCCCGCATGATTTTTACTTTTTCTTCCGGCTTAGAAGGGCGAAAAGCGCGAATTTGAATCCCTGCAAGCGGGTTGCCGTAACAGGATTCTCCCTCGATATAGGTCACAAGGCCCGGATCTTCGGGGAATTTGGACTGAATACTATTATTTCGGACTTCTAGTAAGTTTTTATGAATATCAATATTTCCAAATATCCGTTCATGTATAATCTGTGTTCCTGCATCGGCCAGGATTTTAGATACGCGATCGTAAATGTTTTTTGCTAAATGAGCGGGATCCGCATGAGGGTCAGTTACCAATGCGGTGATGCAGAGATAAGTGTTTTTAATATCGGTCAAGAAAATCTTGAATTCAGGTTGTACGTCAGTCGTTTGTTTAATGTTCATCGATCTTCTTTAGTTTTATTATGTTTGTAAAATTGATATTGAAAAATTAAAACCCATTATTTAGCCCCCAAGGAATATATAAAAAACATACTTGAATGTCAAGGGAAAAATATAATGCTTTTGGTTGAGTAAAAAGGATTAGTTGACAGGTTGTTAGATTATTTCTGGCAGGAAGGGCAGAAATAGCACGTTCCGCCTAAATACTGTATTTTTTCTATTTTCTTTCCGCATACGGGGCAGGGATTACCAGCCGCATTTTTATCCAGAATACGAACATATCCGCCGGGATTATTATAAAGATCAACTTCATCATACCGTCCGCCCTTTTCTATCACATCATTGACTGTTGCGATTATCTCATCATAGAGTTTTTCCCTTTTATTCTCATCCAGCTCGATTATTGGAAATTTTGGATTGAGGCGGGCTTTGAAAAGAATGTCTTGAGCAATTGAATTCCCTAAACCAGGAATAAGCTGGTCCTGCGTTAAAAGGCCTTTAACGCTTCTTTTCTTATCGGATAAAAGTGAGTCTATTAGATTGGAAAAGTAAGCGAACGTAAATTCTTTTTCTATTGGTGTTATTTTCATGTTTTTTACATATTGTCTGTTTTTTTCTTCACCTTTTTTATATAATTCCATTGCTCCCCACATCTGTGTGGTAAAGGTAAGATACGAATCGTCTGTAAAAATAAGGTATAAATGGTAGGTCTTAGGCATTTTTGTCCCCGGAGGATTGTATAACAGTTTTCCTCCGCATTCACCAAACACTAAAACATAACCGGGGTCAAGAGGGATAAAAAGCCATTTACCTTTTGATTTTGTTTGCCCTATTTTTTTGCCTTTAGTTAATTTTTCGAATTCTTCATGAGTCCTATTATACCATACAAATTTATGAGGTTTGTTTCCTAATGAGCCTTCTTTTATTACTTTCCCTTTCAAAGTTTCATTAAATTGTTTTGTAAAATTCACAATTTCAGGTAATTCAAACATAATTCCCTCCGTTTTGTTAATAGTATACTTGAAAATAGGGTAAGATGTCAAGGGGGAGGGAATGCTTCGCACCGATTGATAATTTTGAATGTTGAACGATGTTAATTTTGGATGTTGAATTATGAATTTTGAATTTAAAAACACGATTAGAACGCAAATAAATACAGATTCTATTTCCTTTTCTAAATTTTAAATTTACAATTAGATGCTCGTCGATTGGCCGACAGCGGCTTATCTTCGTGTTTTTGTTGCAAAAAATCAGGCCGCATATCTGAGAAGGCTCGCTTACGGTTTTGCTGTCATCTCAAATATGCGGTCTGATCGACAACAATCACTTTCTATCGTAAAAACAGCATCTTCTTTTTTTCTGAAGACCCTCCATCTACACTCAACTTATAAAAATAAACACCTGCTGAAAGGTTCTTCGGGTCAAAAGGAACCTCATGGTTCCCTGCATCCTGGCATTCATTAACTAAAGTCCGGACTTTAGTTCCAAGTACATCATACACGTTTAGTTCTACAGATGCGGGTTTGGATATAGAATAAGAAATCACAGTCCTGGAATTAAAAGGGTTGGGGTAATTTTGTCTCAATTTAAAATTGTTTGGGAGTTCATTGAAGTCATTTATTCCCGCTGGTATGGCAGCAGTATCTACCCAAAAAATATCAGCCTCTATATCCGGTCCCCAGCCTTCCGGCCTGCTAAAAAAGAAGTAATTTCCGTCATAGCTTACATATGAGCCATATTCTATAGCACTTGTATTGATTACCGATCCAAGATTTTGCGGTTCACTCCATATGCTATCTTCGCTTAAGTAACTGATATATTGATCGACATTACCATAGCCACCCGGACGCTCGGAGCTGAATATCATATAACTTTCGTCGGGAGAAATATAAGGATCCCAGGCACCGTATGAAGGAGAATTTATTGTGCTGTCCAGTTTTTCTACCTCGGTGTATTCCCCCTCATTTAATCTGGAGCGATAAATAAAATAGTCTCCGTCTCTGGTTGAACAGAAATATAATGTACCATCCAAAGTCACTGTTGGATGCCATTCTTCTGCACCTGTGCTGATGGGATTGCCCACTTTAGAAGCTGCCGACCATTGGTTTCCTGATTTTGTCGAAACGTAGACATCCGCCCAATCTCCTATAAAAAAGAGTTTCTCCCCGTCTGGCGTAATAAAAGGTTCTCGTTTTCCAGTTACACTCAAAAAGTTTGCATCTGCAAAGTCTAACCAATGTCCGGAGTCTATTTTTGTATATAAAAGTGTAAATGTGTGACTTATGACTGTTCCGATGAAACATTCCTGTCCATCTGGTGAAAATACTGCTTTTGTGTCTCTTCTGCCGATTATAGAAACAAGAGCGGGAGCGAAAACCTCCGGTGTCGAACCTGGCGGGGTCTGCCCAAGATAAGGGCCATCGGGAATCTGAGCAAAACTTACTATTGAGACCCCCAGCAATAAAGCAACATACAACTTCTTGTTAAACATATAACCCTCCTTTTAGGTTTTATTTTTCGCCAAGTATGCGGGGGAAAATACTTATGTTTTATTAAGTCGGGATTTTTCCCCTTTTAGTCATGATATCAAAAAGGGGGAGAAAAGTCGACAAAAGTTATGAAATTTTACTTTCTTATCAGCTCTTACTTGACATTGAAATCATTATTTAAGTGATTATTTTTTCTGAACTCTTTAGGAGTTACTCCGGCAAATTTTTTAAACGCAGCATTAAACGTAGCCTTTGTATTGAAACCACACTCAAAAGCAATTCGGAGCAGAGTCTTTTCGCCGTTGTTTTCATCCTTTAGGCAGTTAATACACTCCTTAACACGATATTGATTAACGAAATCATTGAAATTTTGAAGAAACATTTCATTTACAATCTGAGAAAGATGTTTTGGTAAAACTGATAATTTCTTTGCAAGTATGTCTAAACTTAAGGTTGGATCCAGATAAAGTTTTTCCTCGTTCATATATTTTAACAATTGGTTTTTAAGTTTTAATTTATCCTTTTTCGACAAATTTGAATTTACGTATTTTTTCTTGAACAAAAGGAAAACGGGTGTTTTGAGAGAGACATAGATTATCAAAGTAACAAATAAAAACAACGCCATAAAATAGGAGGTTGCCGAATAAACACACCACTTTACGCCTCTTGCTATGATCTTTAATGTAAAAGATTGTAACTTTGCAATCCATACAACAAATGAGCCAATGATTAGAAAACGAATCCAATTATACTTTAGACCCATTCTACCGGAGAAGAATGTCTTGATTGAAATCCCATGTGACTTTAATATTTTCAAGACCAGAAAGTAATAGAATAAATTTTGAAGTAAGAAAAGCCCATCACAAAAGAAATCAAGAAAACTCTTCCAGATGATAAAATCTGTTATAAAAATAAATTTGATACTGCTGTAACAGATAATAATTATCATCGGTAATAAGTGAACTAAATCTATTTTTCTAAAACGAAAATTTTCGTTCAATAAGGATAGTATATAGAAGTAAAATAGCGGGGCAATTAACAGAGAAAATTTACTCATAACGAAAATTAATTTATGATAATTCATGAAGTAATCCGAAACCCCATAACTCAAAAGGAAAGAAGAACCCATTAGAATTGTAAAACTTAAAAGCCAGAAACCTAAAATTCTATTACTCTGCCTATTACCCTTTTTGCTGGTAAAAAGGAAAATAGCCATTAATAGAGCTTGAAAAAGGGCAACAATACAGGCAATATCTATTAGACTTAATTTAATTACTATATTATTCATTTTTTATATTATACTCGGAAACAGGGTGGGATGTCAAGGGGGAGGGGATGCTTCGCACCGATTGATAATTTTTAATTTTGAGTGTTGAATTTTGAATTGGAAAGGGATAAGAGTTATGAATTAAAAAACAGCTGGCAGTAAAGAAAACTCCGGGTTTCTGTGACAATATATATCAGGCCGCATATCTGAGAAGGCTCGCTTACGGTTTTTCTGTCATCTCAAATATACGACCTGATCAACAATCGTCACCTAACGCAAAAACAACATTTTCTTCTTTTCTGAAAAGACCCCATCGACACTCAGCTTACAGAAATAAACACCTGCTGAAAGATTATTTGCATCAAAGGGGACATCATAGTCCCCTGCTGACTGGGTTTCATTAACCAAAGTCCGGACCTTATTCCCCAGAACATCGTATACATTTAATTCTACCGATGCGGGTTTGGATATAGAGTACGAAATCACAGTTCTGGAGTTAAAAGGGTTAGGATAGTTTTGACTCAATTTGAAATTTCGGGATTCCGGAAGATCAATGCCGCTTTGTAAAGAATCAATAATGCTTGCGCTAATCCACCAAATATCGGTATCTTCCGACGTTACCCATGCTTCTCTCCTGCAAAACATTAGATATTGACCATCGGGTGTTATAGAAGGTAGATCTTCGATATATGAAGTGTTAATAGTTGGGCCCATGTTTTGTGGGTTTGACCATGTACTATCATCTACTTTAAAGGAAATATAGATATCTGACTGACCATAACCACCCGGTCTTTCCGATTCAAACATGATGTAACTTCCGTTCGGAGCTATATAAACCGAAGCATCGTTATAGCTGCTATTTACAGGGTCGCCAAAGTTTATTGCAGTTGTATAGGTCCCTCCATCCGGAATCGCATAATACAAATCCTGCTCGCCCAAGGTACCACTTCTGTTTGAACAAAAAACCATCATACTATCATTACTAACGCCCACCCTCCATTCATTAGAATTAGAGTTTATGGGAGCATCAAGTTTTGTTAAGTTTTTCAGGGTGTCATTTATTATGTCACATTTCCATATGTTAGCGGGTGGCCATGATGGATAAGCTGAACTAAGATAAAACGTTGCTCCATCAGGACTGATGTAGGGGATCCAGCCATCAAGACTGTCCAGTATAGAAACCTTTTCCTGGGTTGTCCATTGGCTATCTCTATATTCTGTAACCCATATATCACAATGGCTCCAATTCGAGTTTGTTACTCCGAAGTAAAATTGATTGCCGTCGGGAGAGAACGCAGGACAATACTCATACCTGCCTTCTAACGAAACTATGCCGGGAGCAAAAACTATGGCTGAGTCACCGGGTGGAGTTTGCCCAAAATAGTCCTGAGCGAAACAAACCCACGAAAAAACTAAAAATAAAACCATAAACAATCTTTTTCTAACCATTTTAAACCTCCTTTTATTGGTTTTTAAATTCGGCCAAAACTTTTTCTTTATATCACAGTACTTTATTAAGATAGCCATTTAAGACGGTTTTCTCCTTTTTTTACAATTATAATAAAAAGACAAAACGTTGTCGACAAACTACATGTAGGCACACCTTTTTATAGATTTTTTATATGATATTAAAAAAGTTATTGAGTAGTATTTCTACTTTTTAGAGGACCAAGACAAATGGATTATTATCTTTTTATTAATTCTTCCTTGAAACTAAAGTTTCCGTTTCTGAATTCTTTTGGAGTCACTCCTGTGAATTTTTTGAAGGCGGAATTGAAGGTAGCCTTTGAGCTAAAACCGCATTCGAGGGCGATTCGCAGAAGAGTTTTCTTGCCATTATTTCCATCTTTTAAGCAGCCGATGCATTCCTTGACACGATATTGATTAACAAAATCGTAAAAATTTTGATTACACATTTCATTTATGATTTGCGAAAGATGTTCTCTGGTAACCGATATTTTTTTTGCAAGCGTTTCTAAATTTAAATTTGGATCCAGATAAAGCTTTTCTTCGTTCATATATTTTAACAATTGAGTTTTCAAATTCAGTTTATCTGTTTCCGATAAACTTGAATACACATATTTTTTGTTAAACAAAAAAAGATTAGGTATTTTTAAAGATATATAAACTATCGAATTAACAAATAAAAATGCGGCCAAAAAACAAGCTGTAGACGTGTAACAACACCAACTAGGATTTACTGGTTTTAACCAGAATAAAAAAGATTGCAACTTTGCGATCCATATAACAAATGAGCCGATCATTAAAAACCGGATCCAATTATACTTTAAATCTCTTTTATTGGCGAAGAATGTTTTTATAGAAAGTTCATGTAACTTTAATAACTTCAAAATTAGAATGTAATAGAATAGGTTCTGTACTAAAAAGAGGCCATTACAAAGGAAATCCGAAAAACTCTCAATAATTGTAAAATCACTGATAAAAATAAATCTGACCATTAAATAAAAAGTAAGAATTACAAATGGTAATAAGTGAATTAAATCTCTCTTTCGGAAACGAAATTTTTCGTCTAATAACGACAGTGTATAAAAGTATAATAGAGGTCCAATCAGAAGGGAAAATTGACTTAAAACGAAAATAGATTTATGATAATTTAGGAAGTATTGCCAAACCCAATAACTTACAAGAAAGTAACTGGTTAGAATAATTGCAAAACTTAAAAGCCAGAATCCTAAAATTATGTTGCTCTGTTTCCTACCCTTTTTGCTGGTAAAAAAGAAAACAGCCATTAACAAAGCCTGAAAGATCGCAATAACACAGGCAATGTCTATTAGATTTAAATTAATCATTACCACATTCATATTTATATTATACCCGAAAATAGGGTAATATGTCAAGGGGGTGGGGATGCTTCGCACCGATTGATAATTTTTAATTTTGAGTGTTGAATTTTGAATTGGAAAGGGATAAGAGTTATGAATTAAAAAACAACTGGCAGTAAAGAAAACTACGGGTTTCTGTGACAATATATATCAGGCCGTATATCTGAGAAGGCTCGCTTACGGTTTTTCTGTCATCTCAAATATGCGGCCTGATCGACAACAATCACTTTCTATCGTAAAAACAGCATTTTCTTCTTTTCGGAAAGGACCTCATCGACACTCAGATTGTAGAAATATACCCCTGCCGAAAGATTTTTTGCATCAAAAAGAACATTGTAGTTTCCTGCAACCTGAGTTACCTCAACAAAAGTCCGAACCTTACTTCCCAGTACATCATATACGCTTAGTTCTACCACCGATGCGGGTTTGGACAAGGAATACGAAATCACAGTCGAGGAATAAAAAGGATTGGGATAATTTTGATTTAATTCAAAATATTCTGGATTTTCAATTGCAATTCCGCTTTTTATAGAATCTATAAAACTTGTACTGACCCACCAGAGATCGGAATCTTCAGTAGTTTGCCATGCTTCTCTTCTTGTAAAAAACATATATAAGCCATCGGGAGAAAGGGCCATACCATATTCCGCCTGGCTTGTATTTATTGTAGGGCCTAAGTTTATTGGTGTTGTCCAAGAGTCATTATCGTTAAACGAAATATATATATCAGATTCTCCGTAACCCGGTCTATATGAAGAGAAGATAAGAAAACTTTCATCGGGAGCGATTGTAGCTTCACCATCTCCGTAGCTCGAATTAATAATGTCCCCAAGATTCTCAACAATCGAATACTGTCCTGCGCTATCCAATTCGGCTTTATATATATCTGCAGCACCGTAGCCACCGGGTCGATTTAAAGATTGAAAATATAAAGTACTATCAAGACTTACTGTGGGATGCCATTCCCTATTGGTCGAGCTGACCAGAGGAGAATCAACTTTTACAGGGGAAGACCAGGTCGTGTCGTCACGTTCACACACCCATATATCTGTATTCCATGGTGGTGCCGAAGGACGCGGTGAAACGAAAAACAATCTTTGCCCATCACTGGTTATAAACGGTTCGGTATTACCATAGAAGCCAAATATCGTATCGGCAAGTTTAGGATCTGACCATATACTATCAATTTCCTTTGTATAATAAATGCTAAACCCGTCCCAGTTGCTGGTTGTAGTGCTGAAATAAAATTCTTTGCCGTCGGGTGTAAAAGCGGCATTCTGCTCGAATCTTCCGTCAACCGAGATAAAATCGGGAGCGAAAATTTCCGGTGTCGAACCCGGAGGGGTCTGTCCGAAGTACGGACCGGATGGATTCTGAGCATGACATAAAGATGAAATACCTAATAACATAAAAACCAACAATTCTTTTCTGACCATTTTAAACCTCCTTTTAAATTCTAAAACTGATTAGATACACAGGGCAAACTCCATTTCCTCATTCAACTTATTTATTAGCTTTTTTGTAATTTAACCCGGGTTTTCCCTTATTATGTTAATTGTATTCAAAGGAGAAAAAATGTCGACAAACTGGATGAATTTTTACTTTTTTATCGATTCTTACTTGATATTAAAATTGTTATTTAAATTATTGTTTTTTCTGAATTCCGTGGGAGTTTCTCCTGTAAATTTTTTAAATGCGGAATTAAACGTAGCTTTTGTATTAAAACCACACTCGAAAGCAATGCTTAAGAGAGTCTTTCTGGAGTTCTTTTCGTCCTTCAGGGAGTTGATGCACTCTTTAACCCGATATTGATTAATAAAATCGTAAAAATTTTGATGAAACATTTCATTGATGATCTGAGAAAGATACTTTGCTGGAATTAATAAGTTCTGGGCAAGAATATCCAGTTTTAAATCTGGATTCAGATAAGGTTTTTCTTTACCCATATATTCTAACAATTTATTTTTAAGTTTTAGCTTATCTGTTCCCGATAAGACTGAATTTAGATATTTTTTTCTAAATGAATGAAGATCAGGTATTTTTAGAGATACATAGACTACTAAAGTAAGGAATAGAAATAAGGATAAAAAGTAAACGGTAGCTGTATAAGAACACCAATTAGGAATTTCCGGTAAGAATAAGATCAAAAGAGATTGTAACTTTGCAATACATATAACCAATGAACCGATAAGTAAAAGCCGAATCCAGTTATACTTTAAGTCTCTTTTATTGTAAAAGAATGTTTTAATGGAAGTTCCATGTGACTTTAATAAATTCAGGATTAAAATGTAATAGACGGAGATTTGAGTTAAGAAAGCCCCGTTGCTAAAGACATCTAGGGGATGCCTCCAAATAGCAAAATGTTCTATAAAAATCAGTCTTACGATTATATAACAAACAACTGTTATGAATGGCAATAAATGACTTAAATCAATTCTTCTAAAACGAAAATTTTGATCCAATAATGATTTTGTATAAAAATACAATAAAGGCCCAATAAGAAGAGACAATTGACTTACAATGAAAATAGATTTATGATAATTTAGGAAGTATTGCCAAACCCCAATGCTTAAAGTGAAATAACAGGACATCATCACTGCAAAACTTAGAAACCAGAAACCCAGGATTATGTTGCTATGTTTATTACCCTTTTTGCTGGTAAAAAGGAAAATCGCCATTAATAGAGCTTGAAAAATCGCAAAGATACAGGCAATATGTAATGGGTTTAATTTAATCGTTACGTTATTCACCTTTTCAAGTTACCATCCGTGGTTGGCTGTCATTTTTCTAGCTCAGGACTCCTTTGATTCTTTGTATCTTAGTGACTTTGTGGCAAACTACAAAATTCTAAGCTCTTTAAGAATGGCTTTCAGTTTTTTCTTGTTTTCTGCGCCCATTTCACACATAGGAAGGCGGAAAACTTCTCTAATCATTCCTTTCATAGCGAGCGCTGTTTTTATAGGTATCGGGTTAGTCTCGATAAACTCGACTTTGAATAAAGGTAAAAGCGCATAATGTAAATTTCTCATTTTTCCGAAGTCGCCGTCCAGACCTGCTCTTACCATTGCGCGCATTCTATCTGGAACGATATTGCTCGCAACACTTATAACGCCTTTCCCTCCTGCTGCCATTAAAGGAAGAGTTAGGTTGTCGTCCCCGGAAAGAACAATAAAATCATCGGGAGTTCTATCTATTACTTCCATCATCTGAGGAAGACTTCCCGACGCTTCTTTTACTCCGACAATGTTGGGATGTTCTGCTAATCTCACTATTGTATCGGTTTCTATGTTTTTGCCGGTTCTCCCCGGGATGTTATACACAATCATAGGAAGGTCGACTTCATCGGCAATTGTTGTGAAATGGCGATAAAATCCTTCTTGTGTCGGTTTGTTGTAATAGGGTGCTACCTGGAGGCTTGCATCTGCTCCCAGGTCTTTAGCTCTGGAGGTCATAAAAAGAGCTTCTCTTGTAGAATTCGAACCAGTACCGGCTATGACCGGGACTCTTTTATCGACATGTTTGCAGACTAATTCTATTACATGAACATGTTCATCATGGTTAAGCGTAGGAGATTCGCCGGTCGTTCCCATTGGAACTATACCGGAAACCCCATTTTCAATATTAAAATCGACTAATTTTTTTAGGTCTTCTTCATTTACATTTTTATCGTCATTAAATGGTGTAACTATTGCAGTAAAAACACCCTGAAACATTTCTAACCTCCTATAATTTCATTCATCATGTCTTCAATATTATAAAAACCCCGTTTGCCGTCTATCCATTCTGCGGCTTTTATAGCTCCTAAGGCAAGACCTTTTCGATTTCTAGCTGTATGTTTTAGTTCAATTGTGTCTACTTCGCTGTCGAAAGCGATCAAATGAGTACCGGGAACGCAGCCTCCCCTTATTGAAGCAAGATGTATTTCTTCTTTCGATATTTTCCTATCAAGTTTTTCCGTTACTATTTTTTTCTTGTTTTTTAGTTTTTCGAGAAGAATCTTGCCTATCATATTCATAGTGCCTGAAGGACTGTCTTTTTTTCTGTTATGATGAATTTCGTATCCCATTATATCATATGCCGGGAAATTGTTCATTAATCCGGCGCTTTTTTCGATTATTCGGAAGAACAAATTAACTCCGATAGAAAAATTGCCTGACCAGATAAGTCCTATATTACTTTTCTCTACTTTTTCTTTAACTTCTTCTAAGTGTTCATACCAGCCGGTAGTTCCGATTACTGCGTTTATTCCATATTTTATATAATTATCTATATTTTCGAGAACAATAGCCGGGACAGTAAAATCGAAAGCGACATCAGCGCCGCGTAAGTTTTCTTCGTTAAAATTATTGAATTTTGCCGATTTTACCGTTGGGTCAATTGTCGAAACAACTTCATGCCCGTTTTCTCCGGCTAATTGCTCGGTAATTTGCCCCATTTTACCGTATCCGATTATTGCGATTTTCATGACTTATTCTCCTTCTCTAAGGTATAATAATTGATATCTATTAATAAGTCAAGATAATTTACAATGAGAGATATTTTTCGATTTCGTAATCGGTTACGTGGATCCTATAGTTTTCCCACTCTGCTTTTTTGTTCTGAATGTATTTATTGAAGAATTCTTCTCCGAATAAACTTCTGACCATATTACTCTTTTCTGTTTCCAGTATTGCTGTATAAAGAGAATCAGGTAGTATTACTATATTGAGCTTTTCTTTCCTTTCCTTGGACATAGTATAAATATCTTCTTCAATTGGTTTCCCCAGATCTAATTTTTCTTTTATCCCAGCGAGCCCTGCCCCTAGCATAGCCGAGATAGCTAGATAGGGATTTGTTGCAGGGTCTGGAGTTCTGTATTCTACCCTACATGAGGTTGCACTTTTGAATGAAGGAACTCTGAGCAAAGCCGAACGGTTTTGTCTTCCCCAGGAAATATAAACTGGGGCTTCATACCCGGGAACAAGTCTCTTGTATGAATTTACCCATTGATTAGTTATAGAAGTAATTTCTTTTGAGTATTTAAGAAGCCCTGCAGAATATTGTTTTGCTATTTTCGAGAGATGATAATTATCTTTTTCGTCGTAGAAAATATTTTTTCCTTTACTGAACAAGGATTGATGCAGATGAAGGCCTGAGCCGTTGAGGCCGAATACGGGTTTAGGCATGAATGTTGCAAAAATCCCATTTCCCCTCGCAGTTTCTTTAATGACATATTTCGCGACTTGAATGTGATCTGCCATTTTTAAGGCTTCTTCGTATCGTAGATCGATTTCGTGCTGATTTTCAGAGACTTCATGATGGGCCACTTCGACTTCTACTCCGACTCCGTTTAGAATATTTACTATTTCTTCTGAAATTTCATCATATTTGTCATAAGGTATTACATCAAAATAACCTTTTGTATCGCGAATGTTGAGGTCTCTTTTTTCCAAGAAATAGAAGAACTCTAGTTCCGAGCCTACGAAGAATTCCCATCCGTTCTTTTTTGTACGTTTCAAAATATTTTTCAAAACATGTCTTGGAGAAGACTCGACTGGTTTTCCGTCAGGGTAAAATATATCGCAAATGAAGATAACTGTTTTCATGCCGTTTTCGTCTGGAAAGATATAAGTGGAGGAAAGGTCGGGTTTTGCAGTAAGGTCCGATTCCTCTATTCGAACCAGTCCTTCGATTGACGAACCATCAAAATTGATGCCTTCATTAAGAGCTCTTTCCGCCTCTTTATGGCTTATTGAGAATCCTTTAACTTTACCGAGAATATCTGTAAACCATAAACGGATTGCCTTTACTTCGCCTGTTTCTAACAAAGAAAAAAGATCAGATTTATTCATTTCCCTCCCCATAACATAGATTTAATTGAAATTTATTCTATAGTTAGATAGATTATATAAATTCCTAAGTTTTTGTCAAGTTGATTTACTTAAATTTACACCAGAGACACAGCCCCGACTCCAACCGCTATTAGATGTTCTCCTTTCGCTTTTCGCATTAAAAAAATTTCTTCACAAAACAGTAAATGTATTAAAAAGGCGTAAAGAAAGAATACTGTGTTTTAAGCTAATAGCTAAAAGCGAGAAGCAAATTAAAAAGTTAGACTGCTTTGTTAATGCTGATTACCTCGCCCTGCTCTACATTTTTGAAAACTTCCAGGTCACCCTCAACTTTGCCTATTACATTTACATCGCTATATGCGCGTATTTCTTTTTCTGTACTTGAGGGGGTTTTCCCAAAAAAAATACAAAAAGATGGACTTTCAACCCACAAAGCTATTTCTCCCTTTTCTACCGCAACTCTACCCTTTTCTTTGTATACCGGGACCGGAACCCTGAAGTATATTTCATCTCCCCACAGACCTGCTTTTCCTTCTATGGGAAGGGAGGAGTAAAAAGCTTTAGCGGTTTTGGGATTTTCTTCTGTTAATGTAGCGAAAACTTCACCGATTTTTTCGGACGATATTTTTATTTTTTTCATATTAAAACAATAAGGCGTTTGAAGTCGAAGTCAATACCCTTTTCTTGTTGGTTCGTTGGGCGGGCTTTTTTTAACTACCTAACAATCTAACGGTCTAACGGCCTAACTTTTTTTGCCTTAGGGAAAAAAAGCCTTGCGTTAAGGCTGATAATAGCATAAAATTCTTATAAATGTCTGAATTCAGAAAAGATCCTTTACACAATAAGTGGGTTTTAATTGTTCCCAAAAGAGGTAAACGGCCCCATGCTTTTTTTAACCGGGAAGCGATAAAAGAAAAAAACGATAAAAAAAATTGCCCTTTCTGTGAACGAAACGAATTTTTAACTCCTCCAGAAGTAGATTCCTTTAGAGACAATGGGAAACCAGATGAACCTGGCTGGTTGATAAGAGTATTTCCTAATAAATATCCTGCGCTTAATAACGGAATCAAAATGAGTAGCGGAGCAAAGAGAATGCCTGATCTCGTCGAAGGATACGGTATTCATGAAGTAATTGCAGAAACCCCTTTACACACAAAAGATATGTACAGTATGGACCAGGATGAAATATTTCTTATTTTAAAAATGTATAAAAAAAGATATAAAATTTTAAAAAGAGAGGAACATATAAAGTCAGTTTTTATATTTAAAAATCATGGTATATCAGCCGGAGCTTCTCTTTCTCATTCACATTCTCAGATTCTAGCTCTTCCCGTGATACCTCCTTTCATAGAGGAAGAAACAAAAGCAATAAAAAAATCCAAAACATGTATCTATTGTGGTCTTATAGAAAAAGCCTTCGATGATAATAGAGTGTTGTTAGAAAACAGAAGTTTTATTGTACTCGCACCTTTTGCATCGGAATATCCGTATCAACTTCTGGTTTTACCCAGAAATCATCCGCTTTTTTTTGAAGAAGTAAAGGATGAACAGTTAATATTGCTTGGGAATGTTATAAAGGAAGTTTTTATAAGATATAAAAAAGTACTGGGCAATATTCCTTTTAACTATTTTTTCAATACGCCTTCTATTAAAAAAGGACATTGGAACATACAAATATTGCCCAAGCTAACTATTCCTGCGGGGTTTGAGAAGGGAACGGGAATTTCTATTAATCCTGTATCTCCAGAAAGCGCAGTTAAGGAGCTGAAAAAGGTTAAATGAAAGCCCTTTGTTTATACTTCGATTATTTTTTTTGCTTCTTCTAATTGGTCTTTAGGAACATATATTTTTACCTCACCAAGCCCGTCTGTGGTTAACCCATATATTTTCCCTACAGCTTCCTGTTCAAGTTTAGCTTCTATTCCGTTGGTCTCAAGTATACCCCGAAAAATTTCGGCCTCGTTAGGGTTTGTTTTTAGAAGAATATCCCAATTATCGTCTTTAATCATAAGTAGATATTAGGCCCGCCCTGACAGTATGTCAAGAGGTTCGGTGCGAAGCGCTGCTAGTCATTAGTCGTGTGTTATGAGTCAAAAATTAATAATTTTGAATTATTAATTTTGAATTAAAACTATAAATACTCTGTGTCTCTCTGTGCACTCTGTGGTAAAATTGTTTTTGTTTTTTTGTAGTAGTTTTTAGGAAATACCCTTGACATAGAGGCTAAATATGTGTATATAAGTAGTATAAGTTAATGTATTTTAACGTATTAGCAAAATAGTAAGGAGGTAATTTTATGACAAAGACCCGGTCAGATATTGTAATGAATATTTCGAAAGGGACAGGTATCCCAGTAAAAGAAGTTAGGACGGTCGTCGAAGCTTTTCTTGAAGAGGTTAAAGAAGTCTATTATTCTAATAACAGGATAGAATTTAGAGGTTTTGGCGTTTTTGGAAATAAATTTCGTAAGGGTAGAATAGGCAGAAATCCAAGAACAAACCAGGAGGTTAAAATTCCTGGAAGGTGGATGCCTACATTTAAACCTTCAAAAGTTCTTAAGAGGGAAATTGAGAGCAAGGTTTTTCCTGAAGGCTAACACCCGTAGCTCAATGGATAGAGCGTCCCGCTCCGGCCGGGAAGGCTGAAGGTTCGAATCCTTTCGGGTGTAATAAATAAAAACGAAATACCATGAGCGCTAAAATCGAACAATATTTGAACGAGGTTCTTAAGTTTAACGGATCCGATCTTCACCTTAAAGCAGATGAACCACCTATAGTGAGAGTCCAGGGTAATTTAAAAAGAATAGAGAGCTACAAACCGTTTTCTGCGGAAGATATTCAGGACCTTGTTTTCGAGATAATGACAGATGAACAAAAGGAACGTTTTAAGAGGGAATGGGAGCTTGATATTTCTTATGAACTTTCCGGGTCCGCACGTTTCAGGATGAATGTTTTTCTTCAGAGAGGGAAAATAGGCATTGCGGTAAGAGTTATTCCTATCAAAGTTAAAACGATAAATGAATGGAAATTGCCTGATATACTTAAAAATATAGCTCTTTCTTCTCATGGGTTTGTACTTGTAACCGGTCCGACAGGAGCCGGCAAGTCAACAACTCTTTCTGCTATGATAGAAGAGATAAACATTACTGAAAAAAAACATATTATTACAATCGAAGACCCAATCGAGTACGTTTTTGAAGACAAAAAGAGTGTAATTGAACAACGTGCTATAGGTGTAGATACAAGTTCCTTTGAAGAAGCTCTGAAAAGAGTTATGAGGCAGAATCCGGACGTTATAATGATCGGAGAGATGAGGGATAGGGAAACTATAGAAAAAGCTCTTAATGCGGCAGAAATGGGTTCTCTTGTTTTTGCAACTCTTCATACTCCCGATGCGCCTCAGACGGTTGATAGAATAGTAGATGTTTTTGAACCCGAACATCAACATCAGATTCGAGTGCAATTTGCCTCGACAATCAGAGCCGTAGTATCTCAGACGTTGCTTAGGAAGGCTGATGAGGAAGGAAGAATTGGCGCTTATGAAATTCTTATCGGGACTAAAGGGGTTGCCAATGCGATAAGAGAAGGAAAAATAGAGCAAATTTATAATATAATAAAATCCGGTGCTCAATTTGGAATGAAGTTGCTCGACGATTATTTAAAGGAGCTTTACCTTAGAGGTCAGGTCGATTATGAAGAGGCACTTTCTAAAGCATCCAATCCTAAAATGTTTGAAGCTTCTTTAGCCAGGGGTTAAAATGTCTTTGAATATTGGTCCCCTTCTCAATAAGATGAAAAAAGATAATGTTTCAGACCTTATTTTAAAGGTTGGGGCTGTACCTATTATTAGGAAAGACAAAGATCTGATGAAGTTGGAGGAACATAGCCCTCTTAGTGTCGAAGACATAAAAAGTGTTGCTGCGAGTGTTATGTCTCGTAAGCAATTGGAAGAATTTGAAAGTAAAAGGGAAATGGATCTTGCCGTTAATGTTCCTGGTCTTTCAAGATTCAGAGTTAATTTGTTTATGCAGAGGAGAAATCCCGGTATAGTTTTTAGGCTGATTCCATCCACGATACCGGAACTTAGCACTTTGAATTTACCAGAAGTTTTGGAAGAATTTGCGATGAAACCACGAGGACTTCTTCTTATTACAGGCCCTTCCGGTTGTGGAAAGTCAACAACAATTGCTTCTATAGTACAATATATAAATGAGAGAAGAACATCTCATATAATAACGGTGGAAGACCCGATTGAATTTATATATGAAGATAAAAAAGCGGCAATAGATCAGAGAGCAGTTGGTTATGATACACATTCTTTTTCCTCTGCCGTAAAATTTGCACTTCGTCAGGATCCTGATGTTATTGTTGTTGGTGAAATGCGGGATAGAGAATCTATACAGATAACAATAACGGCAGCAGAAACAGGACATTTAGTTCTTTCAACCTTGCACACAAGAAGTGCTATTCAAACAATAGATAGAATTATAAATATATTTCCTCCTCATCAAAGGAGACAAGTGACGCTGCAGCTTTCGGCGAACCTACTTGGAATAATTTCTCAGGATTTGGTGAAAAACAAAAAAAAGGTTGGCTTGATTGCGGTTACAGAGACGCTTATTTCGATAGCAGCTGTTAGAAAATTAGTAAGAGAAGGGAAAACACATCAGTTGTATTCAATTATGCAGACCAGAACCAAGGAAGGAATGAAAACGCTTAATAAATCCCTTGCTGAATTGATAGGGAAAGAAGTAATTAGCCGTAAAGATGCGGTCCGTATTTCTCCTAATCCTGAAGAATTAAATGAATTGCTTGTAGGCGAGGACAAGTAATCCTAATAAATTATTTTTTAGCGTCTGTGTTATGTAGAGTCTAATAATAAAAACAAAAAGTAAAGGTTTTAATGTCAATAAGTTACGAAACATTGTTTGTTTTTTGGATTTCTTGCTTGCGTTTTTCCCTAAAAGGAATATTCTTTTATAGAGAGGATTACATTTGTTTGGTTTTACTATAGAAAGTAATAGAAAAAAAACATATTTTTTTCGCCATAATTTCTTTATTAGAGGAATTTATAATTTATTGATACTGTTTATTTGTTCCTTTTTTGGCTGTACGGGTCAAGTGAAGCAAAATGGAGTAGTAAGAGTAGCTAAGATAAACTTTGAAGGTAATCGTTTTATTTCTGATCAAAAATTAGAAGAGGTTCTTCCTGTAAAAGTAGGTGATCGTTATATAGAACAATTTGCAAGAGAGGGTCCCGAGAAAATAGTCAGCTATTACAGGAGTAGAGGATTCTTCAATATGAGAATTTTGAAGAGAGAAGGTGAATTTGTTGAGAAGATAAATGGCTTTATAATAACTTATCATATTTTTGAAGGATTGCGGAGTAAAATCGACAGCATTGAGATTATTGGAAACAATATAGTTTCCGTTGAATATATCAAGAAAAAATTATCTGTTGAAGAAGGTATGTATTATGATGAAGCTGTTTTGGATGCAGGTAAGTATATTTTAACAAGTAGTTATGCGGAAAAGGGATATGCCGATGCTTCAATAATAATGGAAAGAAGTTTTATGGGTGACCAGGGAGAAAGCAATAGTATTTTTCTTAGAATAATTATTAATGAAGGTATGAAGATGTATGTTAGGAATGTAAAAATTAGAGGGTTAAAAGAGGTTAGAAATAAGGTTGTTAGACGGGAACTTAGAATAAAAGAAGGTGATGTTTATCAGCCCTCGAAAGTATATCTTTCACAAAGTAACCTTTATCAGACCGAATTATTTTCTGATGTAAAAGTTCATGAGGAGAAAGTACAGGATAATTTTGTTGATATAACTTTCTTTTTGAAAGAAGAAGAATCACGGTTTTTTCAGCTTGGTTTCGGTTATGAGTCTCCTCGGAGAGCGATAATGGATTTCAGATGGGGCGATTTGGATCTTTTTGGAAACCTTCAAAGGCTAATTATTGATTTATCATTCAAAGGAGCACCAAAGATTGACGAGGGTACGGGAATGTTAGCTTTTGATGATTGGGAGCAGGAGTATAGAATTATTTACAGAGAATCATATTTGCTGGGTAGCGGATTCAGTCTTATTATGTCACCGGCTCTAAAGAGAAGATATTTTGAATCTGATTTGTCTATGGAGTTTGTTCTTGAAAGAAAATTAGGGACTTATTCAGTGATTTCTTTTCCTTATGAATTCAGGAGAGCATCTTTTAAGACCGATACAATTAATATCACCAACAGAGTTTCAGCGAGATATTTATTTGATAAGAGAAATAATATTCTTAATCCAAGTAAAGGACTCCGTTTGCTCGTGCAGTATGATTATGCCGGAAGATTTCTGGGGGGAGATAATCATTTTGACAGATTAAATTTTGATATTGCTTCTTATTATCCGCTACCTCTTCGACTAATTGTAGCACAGAGATCGAGAGCTATTGTAACTTTTCCTAAAGGAGCTCCTGAAGATATTAGTCCTGATGTTCGCCTTGAGATGGGGGGATATGGTTCTCTTAGGGGGTATAAGGAAGCTTCGATTGGTTTTCCCGATATAAGACCGGACCGTATGAGCGGGTTAGATGAATTGTTATTTAATCTCGAACTCCGGATGCCGGTCTACGGCAGGCTATACGCAATAATTTTTGCTGATTTCGGTTCACTCTGGATGGATTTAGCTGATGTATCTTTTAGTGATTTTAATACAGGTATTGGATTTGGGATTGGATATAGTTCTCCTATAGGAGTTATCAGGTTCGATTATGCAAGAGCTATGAGGGATATTTCTTCAGAAGATAAAGGAAAGATATATCTTAACTTCGGACACCCGTTTTAAAAAATTAGTGTAAAATTTAAATATTAAAAAGCAAAAATACAAATCAAAATTCAAAAACAAGAAAAATCTCCACGCATTTTTCGCTTAACCTGAAGAGAAGAGCGATTTGATTTTAATTAAGTAGAGATTGTTTTTAAATCTTTCGTTTTTCGAATTTCGTAGATGCAATAAAATAAGGAATAAAAGCATATACCTAAAAGGATAAGACCCATTATTAGTTTGGGAATACTGTCAAAGATCCAGAGATGAAATCCTCCTCTGAACAGCATCTTTGCCTGCGGAATTATTTCCGTTTTAAAAAGGGGGGTTCCTAAGCCTTTCAACTCTCCAAAATAGTTATCTATCGCTTCAACCTGTAGGGGTTGAAGAATCGCTATAAGTTGTGTAAAGAGACCGCTTGACAGTGTTGCGTAAGTTAACATTTTCTTCCACCCTGTATTGTCAACAAAAAGACAGACGGGTAGCAATAAAAAGGGAGTCACCGGAACTAAATATCTGGGTCCCCAGGCGGCGCCTAATAAGTTTATTCCAAAGTTAAAAAAACTGTAGAAGAGGAGAAAACCAAAAGAAATGCCAGCAGTACATAAGAACTCCAATTTGTATTCTTTAAGGAATTTTTTAAATCCTAGTATACCTAATATCAAAGGAGGAGAAAAAAAGAATATACTTCTGCTTAGACTAAAAAGAAAACTAGTTAAATATGGAACTAAAAATTTGCTTGAAAAGAATAGCTTGTTAGGTCCTAAATCGAAAGGCGAGCCGAATCGATAAAAATTCCAGTACATCTGGGTAAAAAGTATAATAAATAGTGGTACTGAGAAAACTGCAAGTGATTTAACGATTGTTTTTTTCTCTTTCCATCTTGAACTAATTAAATAAAAAATAAAGAAAGGTAGAGATAAAAGACTGGCGTATCTAGATATATAAGAATATCCTGCAAAGAATCCTGCTAATAACAAATACTTTATATTATCTTCGTTGTTGAATCTAAAAAGAAAATAAAAAGCTGCAAAGATGCAGAATGTCACAATGGGCTGAGTCCAGAAGCTGCTTGAATAAACCCATAAGATTGTAGCATTACCAAGAAGAATCGAGGAAATGAGAGATTTTTTTAAAGAGTTTGTAAGCAAATAACAGAAATTAAAGAAGATAAGTAAGGTTAAAGCCATAATAAAGGAATTCATAACAACCGAAAAAAAAGCAGAAGGCAATAAATTTAAACAGTAAATCGTTTTTGTATAATCACCGTTAGTCCAGGCTTCATTCATTTTGCCCTCATACATATCGTAATTGCCGGTCTTCTCTATTAGATTTCCGATAAAAGTGAACGGAATAGATGTTATGGAAAGGCCATCAGGTAATATAAGATAAATTCTACAATCTTTTCCCTCTTTCATCCAATTTCGTAACCAGGGTTGTTTGCTGAAAGAATATTTTCCCTCAGGCATTGAAAATGAGTGATTTTTTATAATATTTTGTGTTCTATCATAATGGAAAACATTATCTCCTGATTGTATCCCTTGAATCGTTATTATGTATAAAGTCAGGAAATATAAGAATAATGATAAACGAAATTTATTTATTTTGTTCATTGTTTTTATTCCTGCCGTATCAACATTTAATTCCCATAACAACCGCATCTTCGCCTTCTTTATAGTAATCTTTTTTTATACCCTGGTAAGTAAAACCTAAAGACTTGTAAAGTTCAAATGCCGCTTCATTTTTAACACGGTGCTCAAGATAGCAAAAATCGATTGTGGATATTTTTGAGATTTTTTCCAGCAAATAAGTTAATAATTTAGTTCCGAAACCTTTTCTCCAATGTGTTCGCTTAATAGCAAAGTTGCCCAGGTGAAGTTTGTTTTCTTCCTGGCAGCCAATGACATACCCTACAATTTCTTCGGAGAGCTCTGCCACGAATTTCAAGCAAGTGTCTGATATTAAATGGGGATAGAAAAACTCGTAAGGCCATGGATTCGTAAAAACATCCTTTTCGATTTCTATAATTTCCTTTAAGTCTTCTTCTTTCATTTCTCTTATTCTAATATCGGCGGCATTTCTTTTTCTTATCACAGCTGAACTTGAAAGATATAAAGGAGTAAGTGGGTTTTTTACATGTTCTGTATTTTTTTTGTATAGAGAGAACAAATTACATGCTAAAGGATTGGACATATTGGATAAAACATTATATCCTTTTTTTTCCAAAGAATCTTTGTTTATCTGTGCTCCACTGCCGAAGATGATAGGTTTTGATTTTTTGAAGTTTTTTTTCAGGTAATCTATAAAATCTTCAATTTTAAAAATCGTGTTTTTAAAAATTTCTTTTAAGTTATCGTTTGTTTTTCTATAATGGGCGGCATAAACAACTCTGCTTCTTGCCGGAATTAAAGGGATTAAATCTCCTTCGGGGCCGTTTTCTAACATCGCAAGGAAAGTTGAATACGCTAAGATTGGAGTATTTTTCGGAAATGATAAGCCCTGAGCTGTTACAAGTCCGACCCGCAGGGAAGTGAAAGAGCCGGGTCCGTGAGTAATTAATATTTTCTCGATATCTCCTGCGTTTACATCGAGTTCTTTTAATTTGGAGGTAATATCCTCAACCCACTTTAGAGGATAAAAAGAATTTTCTCCCGTAGCGAGTCCGCCTTCTTTGCTGCTGCAGTCAATGCCTAATATCATTTATAATAATTTCTCTGCTGTTCCCGGAGAGCATTTTAAATTTTACTTCTATTCTTTTTTCCGGAAGAAAGCCTGTCGCTCTTTCTGCCCACTCTATTGCTGTAATTCCTTCATCCAACAAAGTTTCTTCAAAAGGTAAAAATTCGTCAATAAGTCTTATTCTGTAAAGATCTATGTGATGTAAATTCATTCGTCCTCTATAGGAGCGCATGAGTACGAAAGTAGGACTTTTAATAACTTCTTCTATTCCAAGCCCTTTTGCGAGTCCCTTGACAAAGACAGTTTTACCTGCACCGAGTTCTCCTATAAGTGCGATACATACTGGTGAAGTTATGCTTTTGACAAGATCTTCGGCCAAAAGCATGGTTTCTTCAGGAGATTTTGTTATAGGCAACCAGTCCCCCCTTTAGCGTAAGGCGTGGGTCGTATTTAGCTTTAAAATATTTGGAAAAAACTGCCCCGTCTCCGCCCGTGAATATTAATTTTTTGTTTTTGTAATCCAATCTATCCAAAATTTCCTTAATTCCTCCAACGAGGCTTCCATATGCACCTAATTTAATACATTCTTCTGTACTTTTTCCTATTTTATCTAGGAGTTCAGGTTTTATTGAAGGGAGTTGACTGCCAGCGTTTGATACAGAAGAAAAAAAGGGAATTAAACCGGGCATTATTGCCCCACCATTAAATTTTACAAGGAAACCGGGCTTCCTTGTAATGCTATACGCATCGATTGTAATTGTGCTTCCGCAGTCAACGACAATTGCAGGCAATATATCTTTTACGCCCAGTCCATTAGCCAATCTGTCCTCACCGGGTTTTGATTTATAGTCTGACTCGATTAGTTTTGAGGGGAAAGAAATCATCTTAGGAGTAATAATTTCTTCTATCGTTTTTTTCTTTGAAGGAACAACAGAGATACATAGGATTTTTTCGGTCTCGGAAAAAATTTCTTTAAGGTCCGATGGTATAATCGTTCTTTTTTCCTTAAATAAAGAATTTCCTTTGAATAATCCGCAGTGATATGTTGAGTTCCCTATGTCTATTATTCCAATCATTGTTCCTCTCGTATAAATCTTTTACCCGGAATTTCTCTTGATAGACCTTTGAGTTCAAGTAAAGCTATAGTAGTCATAATAATCTGTGGTGAAAGGTTTGTTTCTCCTGCCAGTATATCTGTACTTTTTGGTTTTTGCTCAAGGGCTTCGTAGACTAATTTTTCATGCTCGTTTAAGTCGGGAAGTTTTTTTATAATTTCTTCTTTTTTTTCTTCTTTGATTTTGAAGTTGGTGTTTTCCAGGATATCTTTATAGCTTGTCAAAGGTATCGCGCCGTTTTTTATCAGTTTATTTGTACCTTCCGAGACTTTTCTGTAAATGTCTCCTGGTAAGGCGTACACATCTCTTCCATAATCCAGCGCCCATTTTACCGTAGAAAAGACTCCACTTCTCTCTCCGGCTTCTACCGCGATAACAGCTTTGGAAAGTCCGCTTATAATTCTATTCCTTGAGGGAAAGTGATATGGTAGAGGAGGTGAAAGGGGGGAGAGTTCCGTTATCAGACAGCCGTTTTCCGCAATCTTCTTTGCGAGGTTTCTGTTGGAGGCAGGATAAACCAAGTCTATTCCTGTTCCCATTACAGCCAGGGTTCTTCCTATGCCTTCGAGGGCCCCCATGTGGGCCTGGGTGTCGATACCCATTGCCATACCGCTTACAATCGTAATTCCATGTTCTGCAAGTTTTTTTGCCAGTGTTCTTGTAACGTTCCTACCATAATCCGTCGCATTTCTCGTCCCAACGATTGATACTGCACATTCGTCTTTTGGTAAAAGATTTCCTCTGCAATAAAGAATAGGCGGAGCATCTTCTAATTTTGTCAAATTTGAAGGATAGTCTTTATCGAATATTGTAAGTATTCTGACATCCTGGTTGTTTAATATCCGAAGTTGCTTTTCGAGGAGAGAAATTTTATTGGATTTTAATATTTCTTCTTTTCGTATCTCTTCATTTTCGATAAGTCTTTCAATGAAATCTTTTTCCTCGAGAAAATTTTCGTTACGGATGATGATCTTTTTTAATCTCGAAGATTTCATTTTGATGTTCGATAATTTAAGAAGATTTGATTCTTTTATCATATGCGAATTATAGTAATTTGGTTTGATTTTCGCAATCTTTACAAGAATATTTACCACAGAGGCCACAGAGAAAAACAAAACACACAGAGAACACAGGAAAATTTTTGTTGTTTTTCCCAACCCACAGCCCAAATTATTCTCACACGGAGACACAGAGACCACAGAGAAAAAGACAAAAAAGTATATTGGTAATTAAAAATACGAAACTAATTGGTGTGGTTGGGTTTAGTGTATTTTGTGTGTTTCGTTGTCAATAGATTGGTTTTTTATTTGTGTCTTAGTGCCTTCGCGGCTAATCTTCGTTAACAAAAACTCTTTCAATTCTTTTACTCCATCTTCGTTTTCGACAGATACGGGAAAAATTGGGTATGGAGTAGAAAGATTAGCAGAAGAAGCCACTTTATCGATTTTTGTCAGCACGATTCCGATTTTAGTGTTTGGTAATGTTTCAAAATATTCCGTTATTTCGTTTAGCAGGGGTTTTATTTTATTAAAAGTTTCAAATCGGTTGCTATCTATTGCAATGAGCAGTGTTTTTGCTCTCTTTAGAAGTGTTTTGATGTCTTCAATTATTTCCGGCACTAAAGGCGGTGTATCCATTAAAGTGTATCTGTTGAAGTCTTGCATATAAGTCCATAGTCTTGGCCTTTTTGTAGTAAAGGGATAACTTGCTATTTTTGGTGAATTTCCGGTAATATAGGCTATCAATGAAGATTTTCCGGAATTTGGAGGACCTATTACGACGATATCTGCTTTAGGGCTGAGCATCAAGTTAAGAACGGCCTTTGTTCCTTCTTTACCCGGCGTTGCTTTGCGCGGAGCCTGATTTGTGGAAGTTGCGAAATTTATATTTCCCTTACCTCCTCTTCCGCCTTCTGCGACTTTAATTTTTTCACCATCGGATATTAAGTCTGCTAAAGAATCTTTTTCATTTTCTTTGTAAATTGTGGTTCCGATGGGTACGGATATTACAAGATCCTTACCATTTTTGCCGTGTCTCTTGTTTTTACCGCCCGGTTTGCCGTCTTCTGCTTTAAAAACAGTTCCTTTATGAAGATGTTCAAAAGAAGGGTATGCTTCTGAAGCTTGGATATAAATATCTCCGCCTTTTCCTCCGTCCCCCCCGTCCGGGCCGCCTTTGGGCTGTTTAGGTAAATGGCTGAAACCCACAAGTCCGTCCCCTCCTCTCCCTGCTTTTACTTCTATTGATATTTGATATGAACTTATTGTAATTGCTCCCGGGTGTGGCTTTTTGCCAGCCGTTCCTTTAATCTTTTTCCTATTTCCTCAGGAACGAACTCGGATATATCTCCGTTGAGAAGGGCAACTTCCTTAACTGAACTTGAAGAGAGAAAAACATATTTTTCATCCGGGAAGAAGTATATAATCTCTATATCCATGGAGAGTTTTCTGTGCATCATTCCCATTTGAAATTCATATTCGAAATCGGAAAGAGCCCGCATTCCCCTTATGATCGCATCAGCTTTATTTGTTTTTACATATTCAGCCAAAAGGCCTTCCCATATTTTTACCTCGACATTTGGAATATCTTTTGTTGCCAGTTCGCATAGTTCTTTCCTCTCCTCGGCGGAAAAAAGAAAATGTTTTGCATAATGTTGGGCAACAACTATCGTCAGGTGGTCGAATATTTTTAAGGCTCGATTGACGATATCTATATGACCGTTTGTAATAGGGTCAAATGTACCGGGGTATATTGCCGTTTTCATTTTCTTAAGAACGTGAGAGAAGTATCTCCATATACCTTACTCTTAATAATTTTAAATCCATTATATTCGAACTCCTCATTCGACGGGCACTCAACAATTATTATTGAGTCTTTTTTTAAAACAACGTCGATTTTTTTTAAGGTTTTCATGACCAATTCTGTCTTATATGGGGGATCCATAAAGATAAAATCAAAGGTATCTTCGAGATTTTCTAAAGTGGCAGATACTGATTTATTTATAATTTCTCCTTTAAGATTCGTTTTTTCTAAGTTCCTTTTTATATAGGTTGCCGCTTTACGCGACCTTTCTACGAATACAGCTCTTGACGCGCCTCTGGACAGGGCTTCTATACCTACTGCACCAGAGCCCGCAAACAAATCCAAGAAAGCTTTTCCGTTTACGTTTATCATTGAAAAAAGAGCTTCTCGTACTTTTCCTCTTGTTGGTCTTATATTATCGGGAGCGAAAATTTTATGTCCCTTAGCTATACCTCCTATTATATTCATTTGAATTTTCTCCTGATTTTATTAAGAATATATTTAATATAGAAACGTTTTTCTTATTTGCAAGGAGGTAATAGGGAGTAGTGAGTAGATAGTAGTAAGTAGTTAAAAAAATAAAAAATCTGTGTGATCTTTGCGGTTCAAAAGTTTTCCCCGAAGAAGAATTCAATCTCCCTTTCCGCGGATTTAGCCGAATCCGAGGCGTGGACACTGTTTTGAGGCGTTCCAAGGCCAAAGTCCGCCCGTATTGTGTTTTTTTCTGCTTTCTTCGGGTCTGTTGCCCCGACTAAATTTCTTAAGGTTTTTATCGCTTCCATTCCTTCCAGTCTTAAAGCAACGACTTTTTTGTTTGCCATGTAATTGATAAGTCTCTCGTAGAACTCTTCGCCCTTGTGTTCGCCATAAAATTGTTCAGTCATTTCTCTTGTAAACATAACCATTTTTATGTTTAAAATTCGAAGTGATGTTTCTTCTAAACGAGAAATTATTTTGCCTATAAGTTTTCTTTCTATAGCGTCAGGTTTTATTAGAAGTAAAGTTTGCTCCATATTTTAAAATATTTAATACGAATTAAATGTCAAGATTTTGCACCCCAAAATTTTGAACCACAGAGGACACAGAGTAACACAGAGAAAAACAAAAAAGATTTTTGTTTGTTTAAAACCCGACCTCGCACCACCGAATAATTGGTTACGGATTAACACTGAGACACACTGTTTTCTTAAACTATATTGTTGTACATAAAGATTAGTTTTGGGATGGGTAGGGAATCCGTGTTTATCCGTGAGAATCAGTGGCTATAAAAACAAAAAAACCGGCAAAGCCGGTTTTTTTGTTTATTGTTCTCTGATAATTGAACAAATAATAGATGTATTTTATAAATTGGACAAGCCATACGGTCTATTAGTACGACTCGGCTGAACACATTGCTGTGCTTACACCTGTCGCCTATCAACCTTATAATCTTTAAGGGACCTTGATTTCCCACCCGAAGGCAAGAAACGAGAAACTTAATCTTGGAGGGGGCTTCCCGCTTAGATGCTTTCAGCGGTTATCCCTGCCAGACATAGCTACCCTGCTGTGCCACTGGCGTGACAACAGGTGCACCAGAGGTCTGTCCATCCTGGTCCTCTCGTACAAAGGACAGCTTTCCTCAAGTTTCTAAACGCCCACGGAGGATGAAGTCCGAACTGTCTCACGACGTTCTGAACCCAGCTCGCGTGCCACTTTAATGGGCGAACAGCCCAACCCTTGGGACCTGCTTCAGCCCCAGGATGTGACGAGCCGACATCGAGGTGCCAAACCGCGCCGTCGATAGGAACTCTCGAGCGCGATAAGCCTGTTATCCCCGGAGTACCTTTTATCCGTTGGTCTTTGGCCTTTCCACTCAGAACCAAAGGTTCACTAGGTCCGCCTTTCGGCTCTGTTCGGTCCGTCGACCTTACAGTCAGGCTCCCTTTTACCCTTACGCTCTACACGCGATTGCCGACCGCGTTGAGGGAACCTTTGAACGCCTCCGTTACTTTTTAGGAGGCTACCGCCCCAGTAAAACTGCCTACCAAGCAATGTTCCCCACCTTACAAAGGCAGGGTTAGAATTTCGACATAGAGAGGGTGGTATTTCACTGACGGCTCCACCGATGCTAGCGCACCGGTATCAAAGCCTCCCACCTATGCTACACAGACCATACCAAAACCCAATGCCAAGTTACAGTAAAGGTTCCGGGGTCTTTTCGTCCTTCCGCGGGAAAGCGGTATCTTCACCGCTACTACAATTTCGCCGGGACTCTCGTTGAGACAATGCCCAAGTCGTTACACCATTCGTGCAGGTCGGAACTTACCCGACAAGGAATTTCGCTACCTTAGGACCGTTATAGTTACGGCCGCCGTTTACTGGGGCTTCGGTCGGGAGCTTCTCCTCCGAAGAGAATAACAACCTTCCTTAACCTTCCAGCACCGGGCAGGTGTCAGGCCCTATACATCGTCTTTTCGACTTAGCAGAGCCCTGTGTTTTTGGTAAACAGTCGATCAGGCCTGTTTACTGAGACCCTCCAATGCAAAAAATTAAAAATTAATCACAAAGAGGGCACCCCATCTTCCGAAGTTACGGGGTCAAATTGTCGAGTTCCTTAACGAGAGTTATCCCGCGCACCTTAGGATTCTCTCCCCGTCTACCTGTGTCGGTTTGCGGTACGGTCACTCTTATAACTATCTACGAGGCTATTTCTCGTTAGCGTGGGGTCTGCCACTTCACCTATAATTGGCTCCCCGTCGCCCTTTAGAGTTTAAATAAGGATCCGGATTTGCCTGGATCCTCCTCCTTTGGGCTTAGCCCTGGACGACCAACGCCAGGGATGGCATACCCTTCTACGTCACCCCTTAGATAATGACATCATAAAAGTGGTACAGGAATTTTAACCTGTTTCCCATCAGCTACGCCTTTCGGCCTCGCCTAAGGGACCGACTAACCCTGAGAGGACGAACCTTCCTCAGGAAACCTTAGACTTTCGGTGAAAGGGATTCTCACCCTTTTTATCGCTACTTATGCCGGCATTCTCACTTCCATATCCTCCAACGTCCCTCGCGGGTACGCCTTCAACGGGTATAGAACGCTCTTCTACCACCAACGGAAATCCGCTGATTCATGGCTTCGGTGGCAAGCTTAAGCCCCGTGAATTTTCGGCGCAGAGTCGCTCGACCAGTGAGCTTTTACGCACTCTTTAAATGTTTGCTGCTTCTAGGCCAACATCCTGGTTGTCTGAGCAACTCTACCTCCTTTACCACTTAGCTTGCACTTAGGGACCTTAGCCGATGATCTGGGTTGTTCCCCTTTAGGCTATGGGGCTTATCCCCCACAGCCTGACTCCCGGATTTTGAGTTATAGCATTCGGAGTTTGATTGGACGCCAGACGGTTTAAGCCCGAAATCCATTCAGTGCTCTACCTCTATAACTGATCATCCGAGGCTATTCCTAAAAATATTTCGAAGAGAACCAGCTATCGCCGAGTTTGATTAGCCTTTCACTCCTACCCACAGCTCATCCAATAGCATTTTCCCGCTAACTGGTTCGGGCCTCCACGAGTTTTTACACTCGCTTCACCCTGGCCATGGGTAGCTCACCCGGCTTCGGGTCTACTCCATCTGACTAAATCGCCCTATTAGGACTCGCTTTCGCTACGGCTTCCCAAAAAATTTGGTTAACCTTGCCAGATAAAGTAACTCGCCGGCCCATTATGCAAAAGGTACGCAGTCACCCATAAATTGAACCGAAGTTCAAAATATAAGGCTCCTACTGATTGTAAGCATACGGTTTCAGATTCTTTTCACTCCCCTCACCGGGGTTCTTTTCACCTTTCCCTCACGGTACTAGTTCACTATCGGTCAGAAGTGAGTATTTAGTCTTAGGAGGTGGTCCTCCCGAATTCCCACGGGATTTCTCGTGTCCCGAAGTACTTGGGAAAACAGAGAAGAGATTGATCGGTTTTCGCCTACGGGATTATCACCCTCTTTGATAAACCTTTCCAGATTTCTTCGGCTAACCGCCAATTTTGTAACTCTTTTGCTTCTCCGCATAAAGCAAATCTGTTTCCCGCGACACCTTTTCTGCAACGCATGCGGGCTTTAACACAGAAAAGGTTTGGACTGTTCCCCGTTCGCTCGCCGCTACTAGGAGAATCGTTTTTACTTTCTCTTCCACCAGGTACTAAGATGTTTCAATTCCCTGGGTTGACCTCCCTTTCGGGATAAGTCCGGTTTACCGGACTTGGGTTGATCCCATTCGGAAATCCCCGGATCTAAGCCAGCTTGACGGCTCCCCGAGGCTTATCGCAGCCAGCCACGTCCTTCATCGCCTACTTCTGCCAAGGCATCCACCATATGCTCTTATTACTTGTCCAAAAGTCTAACATCTATTATCTATTCAATTATCAAAGAACAGGTTTTATTATTATAATTTATTTCCGATTTGTCAAGGGGTTTTTCTCAAAAAAAATAACAACAAAAACCCTTTTTGACCCTTCAGAACTTTAAGCCAATCTTCGTAAAACTCTTAAAAGCAAACTTACTAAGTCTTTACTATTAATATAAAGTATTGTGTTGTTTTGTCAAGAGTGAAAATTTTTTCTGTCTACGCCTAAATTCTTATACTTAAATACTGTCAATACAGCAATTGCAATGATTAGAAACAAATTATTCCTGAGAATAATGGCGTTTAAGTAAAAATCTCTGCTAAATTTCAGACAATATTATAACAGAATTAAAAGGAAAGCCGGAACTCAAGTTGCAAGTATTGCATCCGGGAGAAAATTAGCTGTAATAGTATATAAAGTATTAAAAAAAGGTCTAGTCCGGGAATTTCCTCGGACTATTAACTAAGAATAGGGGACCGGACTTCAATATAATACAATATGCAAGAAACATCAAAAGAAGAAAAAGAAAACAAACAAGAAAAAGTTACCCAGAGATATTTTTAATATTAATAAGAGGTAAAAAGAATTAATTTAACCCCACTTCTTAACTTGGCACCTTTCAAAGAAAAAGATGCGTTCCTAATTTCCTTAGTCAACAATTAGTAACTTGCCGGTGAAAATATATTTATCCTGCTTCAATTCATAAAAGTAAATCCCTTGACATAAATTTTCTCTAAATATTAATATTCTGTCTCCAGAAATATGATTTATTGTTTTTACTTTTTCTCCACAAGAGTTGTAAATGTTTATCTCAGCATTTACTACAGTGGTACCAAATGAAAAAGTTGTAAAATATGTAAAAGGGTTTGGAAAAATTCTAATTAATATTTCATTGTCAATTGTTACATCATTCAATCCTGTAGTATTGATTGTTACTTTTACATCTTTTCCAAAAGCAGGATTATTGCCCTGCACAAGTCCTATAAACTCATTGCCTGTCGTTCCCCAGCTAAGATCAGCTGCGGTATTTCTACCCGGGGTGTATTCGGGAAATCCGACTGTGTTGAAATGAGTGAGTTGAGTTTTATTGTCTCCATTTACATCCATTTGCCACCATTCCATTCTAAGAGATTCAATATATGCTGTATCCCATGTGATATTTTTGCTTGTAGCCCAAACTATTTTAGTTCCTTCTGGTGAAATAGAAGCAAATTCATCCCAGTCTGTTGAGTTGGTTAAATTTGTTAGCTGAGAAGAATTGAGGTTATAAGTAAATACATCCCATTCATATAACCTTGGATTATTTATTGTTGAGGAAAACGTAATGATACTATCACCAGGAGAAAATCCATGTGTTTCGTATAAGGTTGGAAATGTTGTTCCCGGATGAAGTGTCTGAATGTTTTGAAGTGAAGGCACTCCTGAGGTCACAACAAAATCGGCAATCTTTATAAACCAATTATTATTAGGCCCTGAGTTATCTAACATTTGCGCCCAAACTACTTTGGTGCCATTATTTGAAAAATGCGGGTGCAAGACACCTGTAGCTGGAAAAGTTGGAGGAAGAAAAGTAAGTTGCCAGAATTGATTTCCAGCGCTATCGGTCGCCCACAAATTATTATAGGCACCTATTCCTGGGGTTGCAACGGGGTCAAGCAGATCTGGAATTGTGTCGATTTCTGCTTGAAAGATAATCCAATCGCCTGATGGATGCCAAGTAGGATTTCCCTTATGTTTCTGCGGCGCATTTGGTTTGTTTGTAATGTTAATGGTAGGAATACCGCTTGTGTCGGTTTTGTAGACATTGAAGTAACCACTAAGGTCAGTCATATCATAAGCTATTTGATTATTGGTGGTGCGCCAATCAACTCTTCCACCGTATGGTTTAATTACTGAGATAGTTGTTTGACCGGAAGCACTTAGCAAGGCAAATACCAAATAAGAAATGAGTAGGATTTTTTTCATTAGAGTTTGTTTAATTGTTAGATGAGTCGAGAAATAAAAGGATGCCATCTATCTCCTTATTATATATTTTATTTTTGTCTTTATAAAAAGTTTTTATCTTCGAAGAACTGGTAATAATTTTTTCTATCTTTTTTTAACGTTTCCATTTTTCAAGTATACTATCTTCTTACCCTTCCATCCGATTTTTTTTGTATTTCTTAGGGTAGGTTTCTAATATTTTAATAGTGGAATAGTAAAAATTGCTATCATTGTGTTTATTAATAGTATAAAGCTTCTAAGCTGCTGTGTCAAGAGGACTTCTTGAAGCAAGTTTAATGGGTCAGGCAGGAATTAGTAGAAAAGCAAGAAGTCAAGCTAGGATTAAGGACTATAATAATTTTGAATTATTAATTTTGAATGATGAATTAAAAACATTAATTATGAAAAGCAAGGGTTAGAAAAAACCTACCACTTATCACTTAATCCTTGAATGGCTTACTTGCACTACTTCTAATCCTTTTTTCAGGTCTCGAAATAAAGGATTTCGCGTATTAAATGTTTGAGTTTTCTGCGTAGCACTGAGAGAGAAAAATACCTTTTGGCTAATCTATAATTATGCTTTACCATTTTTTCTCTTATTTCTGCGTCCGCTAGTACTTCTTTTGTTTTTTTAACTGCTTCATCATTAACATATCCGTCCAGAGCTATAACTTTAAATCCTTTTGGCTCTATATCTAACATAAAAATCACATATTTGTTAACAACAATTGGTTTATGACAATAAATGGCTTCTAGGAAAGCGTTTCCGAATCCTTCATAAGTTGAAGGATAGGTAACAAGGTCGGCATGGGGATAGATATCCCATATAGTGTAAACTTTTTCTCCTTTACCGTTTGTTTCTCTGTGTTCGTTTATGCGTTTTGATATAAATAAAGTTTTCACTCCCAGTATCTTAGAATACTCAACAATACGCTGTTCGTATCCGAAACCTTCGTCTCCTGAAGCATGAGATATAACGAGTTTTGCCTTTTTTCCTAAGCGACTTGTGAGTTCGATAGCATTTTCTATTCCTTTTCTCGGAACCACTCTTGTAGGCTGCAGAATAAGTAATTCGCCTTTATCTATTCCGAAATTTTCTCTAACGTCAGCCGCATAATCATCGGGAGGGGGAAGAGGTTTTTCGAAATCCAGTACGTTTGGTATTATTGTTGCTGATATTCCAGTTCTATAGCTTAACTCGCGATCCGCATTGGAGTTAATTACCACATGGCGAATAGAAGGTAAGACTGGAGGAAAAGCCATATTAAGATACTCTCCGACTGCGTTTACAAGAAGGCGCTTTCTTTCCCAGTAAAAATCATGGTGATGGGCGATTGTCGGCATTTTATTTTCTGAGATAAATTCGGTTATAGCTATTCCAAGAGGAATGTTAAGAGGGATGGTCAGAGCGTTTTCAATGATTAGGAGATCTATACCGAATTTTTTAACGAAATTGACGATTTCGCTTTTAAGCTCTTTTTTTACTTCGTGTATTTCTCTTGTGACGGAATTTTTGCGGGTATTTGTGCCGAAACATTCGTTATAAATGTCCACTATATCCGGATGTTGGAAGTGGGCATTTTCAACAAGGAAAGATTTTTCTTCCGGGCGGTCGAGTTCTCCTGCAAAATAGAAACAGTTAAATCCCTCATCTTCCAAAATTTTCGCCCATTTTGCAGTTTCCAGGGAAACCCCGTCTAAACCGGAGAATCTTGTCGAAATAAAACCTATGTTACCTTTCATAATTTATAAAACATATAAGGTTTTTTCGATATGTCAACCGGGAAAACAGAATTCAGGAGCCAGGAGTCAGAAGGTGAGAATCCCATCCTAATCCCCAAAAAAATATTTCACACAGAGACTCGAAGGACACAGAGGATATTTATTGTTTTTAGCATATAGCTAAGTTAACAACAGATGACACGAATATAACAAATGTTTTTATCTATTGTTTTTCTTTAATTAATTTTAGAATATAATCGATTAATTCGGTTTCTTTTTCATCACCTTTAATCTTCTTTATATTATCAACTATAATTTGTTTTAATTGGCCATCTGAGGTTACTCCTTCTGGGAGTTCTGAAACTCCTAAACCAGTCTTACCGAGATATGTTTTAAATTCGCTCAATTCAACTTTCGAAAAAGTCCTTATCCACAACTCGGTTTTAGAATACAAGAAATGAATTAGATCTTCCCCTGCAACCTCACTATATTCAACGGTATAAGTTAAATCGTCAGATGCTATCTTATAAAGTTTCAGAAGTCCTTCCGGATTGTTTTCTGCTGCTTGTTTTAAGGCAGATTTATATTCTTCGGCGGCTATTTTAGAAATCTGTATCTCCTGTTGTTTCTGATTAGAATCTCTTTGCCTGCAACTTTGTACAGTAAAGATAAAAAATATTAAAATGTAAAAAATATATGTAATTCTTTTCATTCTTTCCTCATGAAGAGTACTCAATAAATACGCATATTGTTAAATTATGTCAAGGACGAATCGACTTATGATTAGAGGCTAGAGACTAATGGCTCAATTATCTAAAAGTGCCTTGCAATTAAACAAAACACTCCTATATTTACTCATATGTTTGATAAATTAAACGAAAGGATAAAAGATATAGCGAGGAATCTCTCAGGCAAAGGAAGGCTTTCGGCTTCGCAGGTTAAAGAAAGTATGAGAGATATAAGAAAAGCTCTGCTTGAGGCAGATGTGAATTTGAATGTAGCTCAGAGTTTTGTTACCGAAGTTGAAAACGAAGCGGTGAAGCGAAAAATATATGATAGTTTTACTCCTGCCGAGATGATAATTCAAATTGTTGGAGAAAAACTTATAGGGTTAATAGGGAAATCAGAGCCGCTTATGCTGGATAAACAGCCGACTTCTATTTTGCTCGTGGGCCTGCAGGGATCGGGAAAAACAACCACAGCGATAAAGCTAGGAAGTTTCTTAAAGAGTAAAGGAAGAAGCCCTTTTCTTATTCCTGCTGATGTTAAAAGGCCCGCAGCTTTCGAACAGCTTCGCGATATGGCAGAGAGAGAAAACCTTCCTTATTTTTCCGAGAGATTCGATAATGAAGTAAAACTTTGCAAACAGGCTCTTACACGTTCTATACTTAAGCGGTACGATACTCTTATATTCGATACAGCCGGAAGGCTTCATATTGATAAGGAAATGATAGAACAGATTAAAAAAGTAAAAGATACGGTTAATCCTTCCGAGATTCTCCTGGTAGCGGACTCGATGACAGGGCAGGATGCTGTAAATATTGCAAGAGAATTTGAGGAAGCTTTAGGGATAACCGGTATTATTCTTACCAAGATGGATGGTGATGCAAGGGGTGGAGCTGCGCTTTCGATGAGGAAAGTTACGGGCAAACCGATAAAATTTATAGGTATAGGAGAGAAAGCAGATGCTCTTGAAGTTCTGCACCCGGAGAGACTTGCTTCGAGAATTCTAGGAATGGGAGATTTGAAAACTCTTCAGGAAAAGGCGGAAAAAGCTATCGAGAAGGAAGACGTAGAAAAATTTCATAAGAAGATTCAGGAAGGGAAAATCGATCTGGAAGATTTTTTGGGTCAGATAAAACAATTAAAGAAAATGGGGCCGCTCGATGCTATTCTTGATATGTTTCCGGGAGGAAAAGGCTTAAAGAAGTTAATGGATGAAAAACAGATGATAAAAACCGAAGCTATTATTCAATCTATGACGCCAAAGGAGCGAAAAAATCCTTCCATATTGAACGGATCAAGAAGGAAACGTATAGCGAAAGGAAGTGGGACTTCTGTTCAAGACATTAACCGGTTACTTAAAGAATTCATGATGGCTCAAAAATTAATAAAACAAATGAAGGGAAGAGGAGGACCTTCTGCTCTTTCATCTTTCTTGAGATAATTTATGCATATATTTATTTTAATTTGTTGTTATCTTATTATGTTGGTAGGCCTTATTGGATGCATTTTGCCTATGCTTCCTGGTACTCCTTTAGTTTTTGCCGGAATATACATTTATGCATGGTTATCCGGATTTACAATAATTTCCAGAAATCTTGTTATTATTTTTCTTATACTAACTGTGTTTTCGGTTGTGATAGAATATATTACAAGTTCCATAGGTTCTAAGAAATTCGGCGCTTCCAAACTTGGATTCATAGGAGCTTTCATCGGTGCGGTTATCGGCGTGTTTTTTATTCCCTGGGGACTGGTCTTGGGTCCGCTGTTAGGCGCTTTAATCGGTGAGCTTATCGTGGGAAAGAAAATAAAAGAAGCTTTCCGTTCCGGAACCGGCGCGGTTATAGGTTTCTTCGGAGGAACTTTTCTAAAAGTTGTTATATCTTTTGGGATGATCGCCTTTTTTACTATTCGTCTTTTACAACATTAATTCGGTGCGGAGTGTGGGGTTTTAAACAACACAATTTCTTTTTTTCTCTGTGTTCTCTGCGTCTCTATGGCTATTTAAGTTCAGGAATTACAAGCGCGGCGGTTGTCGAATCGATCCAGCCGCCTGCTCCTGAACGAAAATGAACGAGCCACCATCCGTCGTCTTCTCTCACAAGAGAACCTTCTTCCGCTTCGTCCACTCGCATTAATTCCTTGAATTCCTCGTCAGGGCCGCTGTAGGCTATGGTAGTTTCTGTTGTAACGACCCACCTTGATCTTGCCCTCCCAAACCAGACGGAAAATCCTAAAAGAGAGAAAATAAAGAATAAACCGAATAAGAAAAGTAAAGGATTAATCGGAAAATTGATTAGTTTAACCGTCTGAATAAGCCTTATAGAAATGGTGATTACCAGAAGGGTAAAGGATATAATTAGAAAATATGAAAATAGGCGGAGAGAAATTTGATCGATTACTTTCGAAAAAAACGAAATAAAAGGGTTGGGGTTCGCGGTTTTTTTTGCGAACAGGGAAATATTATTTATAATATTTTGATTGCCGGGAGAGAGAAACCATGCTTTTCTGTAATATAACAGGCTCTCTCCAAAATTACCCATTCTGTAATAGCAGTTTCCGATATTTAAATACACTTCGGGATTTTGTATCCCTTTATCGAGATATTTCTCGTATCTTACGAGCGCTTCCCCATATTCGCCTTTTTTATAACATTCTTCCGCGGACACCGAGGACTGTGAGAGCAGAAGGAGGAGATTAATATAAAGCATTGATTACCTCTTTTGCTATCTTTAAATCGTCGCTCATTTCCTTCTTTTCCAGCTTTAATGAAGTGAAACGTACGGCTTCACTTCTCTCCAGTAGTTCTTTAAGTGATGGCAGTATTGTTTCAGGGACTTTCTTTTCGCGTAGCTCTAAGATGATATCTTTCTTAGTCATCCCGAAAGGTTCTAGATGGAATTTCAATTTAATGAATTTTAAAAGAAGCCGTGTTAAATCCTCGTAAAATTGTACGGGATTGTTGGCGGCTATTTCTTTTTCTAATTTTTTGAAGCCACTTTTTAATTGCCTCGGAATCGCTTTTAAACTCGCGTATCTTCTGTCTACTTTTGTCTTTTTTACATCCATAACATAATAGGCTGATAAAAGAAGAAATAGAATAGAAGGTAGGAAGTACAAAGGAAAGAATTTAGGCATAAGCGAGACATTTTTATTCGCTACCGGTAAGATATAGGCGATATCTTTGTTTATTTTGGATGTTTCTTCTTCTCCTGTTAGCTCGCTTCCGGGTCTTACCTTTAGTTGCCATGGTCCTATTTTCCCCTCTGCGAATTTTTTGTTTTTAATATCGAAATAAGCCCATTTTATCTCGGGAATTTGGATTATTCCCGAGACTTTAGGAGTTATAAGATAGGTGAAAGTCCTTTCCCCTTTCAAAGAACCTCCAGAGACTTTAGTGTTTACGCTTGACTCCGGATCGTAAGTTGTGAGCTTCCTTGTTTCAGGGAAATTAGGCGCCGATAATAGATTTAAATTTCCTTCTCCTTTTATTATAACTTTTAGCGTGAAAGGAGCATCTACTTTAATGTTTGAAGTGTCAATCTGCGCGGATATCGTAAAGTTACCGACCGCGTCCTTAAACCCCTCGGGACGATCGAGAGGGAATGATTTGACTCTTATTGTTTTTCCTTCAGATGAAATTGTTTTTCTTTCTCCAAAGAAGGAAAACATGTCTCCTCTTACTAAGACCTGCATAGAAAACGGATTGATAACTACGTCCTTTTCTCCGAGAGGGAACAAAATGTCCTGTTTTATCAGAGCTCTTTGATAGCTGATCCCGTTTTTTGTCGCTCTTGTTGTTGTCAATCTTGTGGGGGATTGTATGTTTTCCACCCAGACGTTTTCATAGCTTGGGAAACCGGTCATCTGTACATCAGCAAGGTTGGTTTTCGCGTAGAGATAGTGGGTCACAATCAAGGGTTCTCCGGGATATAATGAACTTTTTGAAACCTGACTTTCGAGGAAAACAGACCTGAACTCTCCGGCTTCCGTTTCCGTGTCATAATATCTGTCAGGCTTTACGTTTTTTCGGTTTACGCCTTTGGTAACAGTTATCTTTATAGGTTCTGTGGAATAAGTTTTTCCGCTGTGTTTTAAGGTAAAAGAAGGGATTGTGAAAGTCCCCTCTTTTTTCGCAATCATCTGATAATCGTATATGAGGCTTGTAGATTTGTTAAGTTTTCCGTTGATAAAGTTAATTTGCGTGGATTGAGACCTTGAAGAGCCAAGAATATCTATCCCCGGAATATTCGGTGAGGAGGGTTCTCCTACGCCTGAAAGATTTTCTCCTTCGATGGAAACACTTACATTGAATGATTCTCCTACAGGTACAATCGTATTATCCACCGAGGCTGTAAACGTTAAAGATAAGAGTAATAATATCACCATTTCCCGGCGTTTTCTTCCCTTCCTCCTTTACGCTTAAGGGCTTCCTTCATTGTTTTTTTCTGTTCGTTTTTAAGAGCTTCGTTGATTTTATCCTGCTGTGTAGGCTGGGGTTGTTGTTGGGGTTGTTTCTGTTTCTGCTGCTGTTGTTGTTTATTTTCTTCATCTTTGTTTTTGTCCTTATTTTTTTTCTGCTGGTCTTTCATCATTTTAGCTATTTCAAGGTTTCTTTTCGCTCGCCCATCTTTTGATTTTAAAAGTAAAGCCTGTTTGTATGCAGATATAGCTTCATCGTACTGTTTTGCCTCCATGAAAACGTTTCCAAGATTATAAAAACTTTTTTCACGCAAATCTTTATCTTTGGATATAGTAAGACGCGCGAATTCATCGCCGGCTTCTCTGAATCTTTTCAATTCGTACGCGCAATCAGCCATATTAAATTTTATTTTTTCGTTGTCCGGGTATAGAATCGAGGCATCTTTATATATTTCGTAAGCTTCTTCATACTTTTCTTTTTCGTAAAGCTTGTTGGCTTTATTAACTAGAGGTGATACATCAAGAGCGATTAAAAAAAGCAGTATCATTCCTTCCCCGTTTTAATGAGAATTGCAATTATAAGAAATAAAAGAGAGGGTATCAAGAAGAAAATATATTTTTCCTGGTAATGTTCGACTTTTTCCGAAGAAAATTCTCCGGTTTTTAGGCCCTTGAATAATTTGATTAAAATACCCAATTCTACGCCCTCACCCTCAAGAAAAGCTCCGTCTCCGGCCCTTGCGATTAATTTCAGCATATCTTGGTTTACGATGGATATATGGGGTTTGCCGTTATCGTCTTTCAGGTACTCTGAAAATTTCCCCTCTTCGTTGTATTTTGGGATAGGAGCGCCTTCCTTTGTTCCTGCGGAAATCGTAAATATTTTTATTCCTTCTTTTCTGGCATTTAAGGCATCCACCCTCGGGTCTCCCCGCGTGTTTTCTCCGTCGGTTACCAGGATAATGATTTTTGAACCGCTTATCTTTTCGGAAAATAATTCCATGGATTTTCTTATTGCGCCACCAATATCCGTTCCTTCCGTAGGTATAAGCGAAGGTTCTACCATATCAATAAATAAACGGAAAGAATTTACGTCGGTAGTCAGAGGGCATAATATATAAGCATTACCGGAGAACGCAACGAGTCCGAAGCGGCTTCCAGGCAGCTGATTCAGTGCTGCTTTGATGGATTCTTTGGCTTTGTTGAGACGCCCTCCTTTTACGTCCTGAGCGAGCATGCTGGATGAAGCGTCGAGCGCGAAAACCACATTATATCCTTCTACCTGAGTAATAGTCAGCTGTTTTCCCCATCTTGGCCTGGCCGATGCGATGATTAAAAGTGTAAGTGAAGCGATCAGCAGTATTTCTCTCCATAAAGATTTTTTTCTATCTTCTTTCCATATAACTCCCCGCAGGTTTTTATCTGCAATCTTTTTTAGTATTTTTTTATTCCTCTGTCTTACGTAGAACACCAGTGAGACTACCATCGGCACGAACCATAGGAAATTGAGATAAAATGGGGAAGTCCAATTCATGGTATTCTCCTTGAAGCGACCGGTTCTATAAAAATAACCATAAATAAAATTACCGCAGGTATAAGGACAAGGTGTAATTTCTCTCTATATTTGGCGAGCTTTTCGACTTTAAAAATTGTTGTTTCCATTTTATCTATTATTTCATAAATTTCTTTAAGGGTTTCGCTGGAAGTTGCACGGAAATATTTTCCTCTCGTTTCGTCCGCGATTTTTTCCAGGACTTCTTCGTTTATTTCGAAATCTGCGTTCGCGTAGTGTGTTATTCCTAAAGCATTCTGTACAGGATAAGGCACCGGGCCTCTTTCTCCTATTCCGATCGTGTAAATCTTTATGCCAGCCTCGAGAGCGTTTTTTGCCGCAGCCTCTGGATCTATATTGCCGGCATTGTTCCTTCCATCTGTAAGAAGCACCATGATTTTATTTTTACTAGTCGAACCGGACAGGATAAAAGTTCCATAGGTTATACCCATTCCTATTGCGGTTCCGTCAGGAAGAAGATCGAATTTGAGAGACTCGATCTGTTGCTTGATTAAGTCGTGGTCGAGAGTTAAAGGGGCAAGGATCAGACCTTCTCGTGCGTAGACAACCAGTCCTATTCTGTCTCCACTGCGCATATCTATGAATTCACTTCCCAGTTTCTTCGCTGCCTCCATCCGATTGGGCTTAAAATCCGCAGCTCTCATAGAGCCTGATATATCCATAACGATTACGATATCGATCCCTTCTTTATTTATAATTTCTGTTTCGTATCCCCTTTGTGGACGCGCAAGTCCGATGAACATTAAGATTAAAATTGGTAACAAAAGGTAATTTCTTAAGTTTGTATATATTTCGCCTGCTGGTTTTAATCCCAGAGAATAGGTGTCGGAATAAAGGATAGAGGGGTTACTTCTTTTCTTTTGTAGAAAATAGAAAAGAGGGACTAAAACCAGGCCTGTAAGATAAAGAGGATTATTGAAGTGTATCATCTTCTTGATCTTCCTTTTCCGTTTTTTCTATTATTGTTCTAAGTAGAGCAATGTCCTTATCGAATTCTTCGGGACTTGCTTCTTTATCGGCGAATTTTATCAAATCCCAAGTCGGGAATTGTCTTACCAGAGGAGAAAATAAATCAAGTCGGTCTTTTTTTATTAAAAGGAGCAGTTCGGATGTTGTTGCTTCCGAGGCAGGAATTTTTGCCTTTCTTTCCATATATCTTCTTGAGATATATGATAAAGAAGTATAGAGTTTGTTCCAATTCCACTCGGAAACTTTTTCTTCGAGTATTTTTAGGTTTATTAAGGCTTCTTCTGCTGGTTCCATCTGGTCTTCTTCTATTAACTCTATATCCTTTCTTCTATATTTTTTAAAAATAAGGTAGGCGATGCCCCCAAGGGGGAGGATTAATAAAAATAGTAGATAATGCCAGTTGAAAAAGCCGTAGGGACCCCAAATTGGTGATATACCTTTGTTTTCCGGCTCCAGAATAGATTTTATAAAGTAGATAGAAGTTAGTGTATCTTTGTCTGCTTTAAGTTTGAATTCCTGTGGCCCTGTCGAGAAGGATGTAAAATGTAATATAGCGGATGTGTCGGAACTTTGTTTGATAGAATCTAATATGATAATATCGGGAAAGGAATCGGGCTTTATAATCGTTAAGGAATCGGGTAAAATCCCTCTAATATTTAAGGTTAAAGTATCTCCCACGGTTGCAGAATCAGGAGTTATCCGGAGATTTAGTAAGGAGATAATATAAAGTAAAATCAAGGAAGTCTCCTTTGAAAAAGGCGATGAATAGAACCGACGTAATCTTCTCCGGATTTTATTTCTATTCTATCAAGGCCATTTATGTTAAGTATACGGTATAGTTCTTCGTCTCTTGCGCTGCGGATTTCTTTGATTTTTTTTGATAGTTCTTTACCGTCAAACATCTTTATTTTACCGCTTTCTGCATCCCTAAAGGTTATTTTTCCATTGATGGTGAGATCAATTTCCATAGGGTCTCGAACTATAATCGGGATCAAATCAAATTTCTTTGCCATAAGAGAAAGAGGCATTCTTATATGTTTTACGTCAAAAGTCTCTCCAAGGAAGTCGGAAATTAAAATAACAATAGAACCGTGGCGCAGAACTTCTTGGGAAAACTCCATTGCAGGTACAGGATCGGTTTTTTTACTTTCTCCTTGGAAAAGCAAGATATCCCGTATTATATGGAGAGTATGTCTTCTTCCTTTTGCGGGAGGAAGATAATGTTCTACCTTATCGGAAAACATCAAAAGTCCTGCTTTGTCGTTGTTTTTTTCGGCAGAAAATGCAAAAAGAGCGGCTATTCTGGCTATTAGGTCTTTTTTCTTTTCTTTTCGTGTGCCAAAGTCGCCTGAACCGCTACAGTCGGCTATTATAAAAATCGTCAACTCTCTTTCTTCTACGAATCTCTTGACAAAAGGATGATTCATTCTGGCTGTTACATTCCAATCGATGTTTCTTACATCGTCTCCCGGAAAGTAATCTCGTACTTCATGGAATTCCATTCCTTTGCCTTTAAAGGAACTTTTGTATTCTCCGCCAAAGAGAGTGTTTACTACCTTTTTGGACTCTATTTCGATTTGTCTTACTTCTTTTAGTATCTCTTTAATTCGATCTTCCATAGTTATTTATTAAAAAAACTAAACACAGAGCCCACACAACACCACACCGATTTTTTTTACCACAGAGTTCAAAGAGTTTACATTTTGTGTTTTCGAAACCCAAGCCAGCACATCTGAATTAGCCACTGATTTACGCTGATGAACGCTGATACCCACCCCTTCCCATATACTTTTTTTATTAAAACAAAAGAATAAATTTTTTAATCCTTGTTTTTCCGTGTTCATCCGTGGCTATTTCCTTTTGTTTTTTTCTCTGTGTTCTCAGTGTTTTTTCTTTTTTTACCACAATCGATTCCTCTGTGTTCTCTGTGGTGATCCTTTTTTTTAGTTTGGGGTTTCCGCGCTATGGTATTTCAACAGCTTCTAAAATATCTCTTATTATGTCTTCTTCTTTTACGCCCTCTGCTTCGGCTTCATAAGATAAAATTATTCTGTGACGAAGAATGTCATACACAGCCGCTTTTACATCTTCGGGTATCACAAAGCCTCGCCGCTGCAAGAATGCATGAGCTCTAGCAGCTTCAAAAAGATATATTGATGCCCTTGGTGATGCACCGTATCTAATATAAACGTCTAGGTCTTTAATACCATAATCGGAAGGCTTTCTTGTAGCAAATACTATATCGATGATATAATCCCTTATTTTTTCATCGGCATGTATTTTGAAAATAAAGTCTCTAAGAGAGTTTATTTTCTTTATGTCCACTACAGGTTTTGTTTTAGGAAGTTCTTCTGCTGTTTGCTGTTTCATGATTCTTTTTTCTTCTTCCTTATTTGGGTAACCAATGACCAATTTCTGTTTAAATCGATCAACTTGAGCCTCAGGTAGAGGATATGTTCCTTCCTGTTCTATAGGATTCTGAGTTGCCAGAACCATAAATGGTTCGGGCAGAGGATATGTCTGGTCTCCTATAGTTACCTGTCTTTCCTGCATTGCTTCGAGTAATGCGCTTTGAACCTTTGGAGGGGCTCTATTTATCTCGTCAGATAATATAAAGTTTGCAAATAGAGGACCTTTCTTAGGTGTAAAATCGCCGGTTTTCTGATTGTATATTTGGGTTCCCGTAATGTCAGCAGGGAGAAGGTCAGGAGTGAACTGGATTCTTCTGAAAGTGGCATTTACTGCCGCTGCAAGCGTTTTTATTATGTAGGTTTTTGCAAGACCAGGAACTCCTTCTATGAGGATATGTCCTCTTGTAAGAAGACCTATAATGGTTTTTTCTAAGATTTCTCTTTGCCCTATTATAGATTTGCCTATTTCTGCGAAAAGGTTTTCAATTACAGCACTCTTCTCCTCTGCTTCTTTATTTAACTTTTGTAAATCAATACTCATTCTACCTCCTTCTCACTTTATGTATTTGTTTGGGGCTTTTCAATATAATTTTTCGTAAATTGTTGTCAACCCCTATTGTAAATTCTACCTTTTTGTTAAATCTTATCCTTTATATTTTTGTTATTTTCTTCAAGAGCCTCTCTTATGCCTTTATTTCTATAATGGTATTTTATGATCCACTTCAAAAAGGGATAAGATAAACTATCCTTATGATTCATAAGGTACTTTATTCCCTTTTCTTCTATCCATTGTTCTGTTCCGCATATCCTGGTGATTAAATCGGCGTAGGATTTTTTAACATGGCGAGCAGCAACAGTTCTACCATGTTTTTGTGCAAATATTACTGCATTTTTCCCTCTTTCGTAAGACTTCTTTATGATAGACCTGATTTTATCATCTGTTTCATATCCGTCGAAATGCCAGGCGAGACAATTCCTAAAAGCATAAACTGTTTTTAATCCGAGGTCCTTTTTCAGTCTTCTGCCAATTTCCACATCCATATAACCCATTGTATCTCCAAAAGATTCGTCAAATGCTCCGACTTCAAGGAGATATTTTTTCTTTACAGAAACATTTTGAGTTATAAGTCCCGCAAGGCAAAGTCCATCAATCAGTAAATTAAGAGTACCGTAGTCTTCAATTCGACGTATGTGTCTTACCATACCCTGAACAATCAGTTTGTCTTTTCTGTTGTGAATGTTTATATGGTCGCGAATAAAATTTTTATCAACAAGAACATCGGAATCAACAAATATAATAATTTCTCCCTTTGCTGCATCTATTCCCTTGTTTCTCGCGTATGATTGTCCCTTTTTTTTATTGTTTCTAAGATATCGAAACTTGTTGTCTTTGATTCTTTTTATCGTTTTTTCTGACCCATCATTGGAGCCGTCATCGACCACTATAACTTCGTAACCATCTGCTGTTTGGTCCAACAGTTTATTAATACAGTGTTTTAAAATAGCTCCGCGGTTATGCGTTACTACTATTCCTGATGCTTTCATCGTTGATTGCATTATTTATTCCTTTGCTTCTATAATGGTAACGCGCTATTCCTTTAAGTAAACTTGCACTTATCTTTAAGTTTTTTTTGCTTTCAATAATTATTTTACAGATATTTTTATTTTCAACCCAGCGTTTGGTGTTGAAAACTCTGGAGTAAAATAGAGCTCTTTTAGTTCTTGCATATTTTTCGCCCCTTTTTCCCCATTTCTTAACAAAATAATATGCAGAATACCCCTGTTGTTTCCATTTTTCAAAGGTTTTCTTAAGGTTTTCTTCCGTTGTATCACCATCGATGTGAAAAGCTTTACAACTTCTTATTCCATATATCCATTTTAGTTTCAGATCCATTAGTTTTAATCCCATATCTACATCTTTGTATCCCATTTGATCGCCGAATTGGTCAAAACCGCCTACGGCGATAAGATATTTTCTTCTTATAGACGCATTTTGAGTTATAAAGGTTCTAAGACAAAGGGCATTTGGAATATAAAAATTTTCCATATTAAATTTTTTTATATTATTTACGTGTTTAACCATACCCTGGACAGCGAGATCATCTCTTTTTTTATGGATTTTTATATGGTCTTCGACAAAATCCGGAAAGACAATTACGTCAGAATCGATAAATATTATTATCTCTCCTTTTGCTTCTCTGATTCCGAGATTTCTGGCGTAATACGGTCCTGAACGTTTTTTTAGGCGTATGTATCTTAAATTGTTAAGATCGCATTTTTTAATATATTCACCTGTCCCGTCCGTGGAACAGTCATCTATAAGTATAATCTCGAAGCTTTTTGTTGTTTGGTTTGATAGTGCAGATAAGCATTCTTTTAGTACCGGTAGTCTATTGAAGGTAGGAAGAACTACTGTTGCTTCAATTTTCTTTTTCATTTTTTTGATGTTTTAATTTTTTAGGGTGAAAGGGGATTCTGAATTCTATATTTTGACTACTGAATTCTCTGCCTGACTTCTTGCTTTCTACTTCTTTATAATATATATAGTTAGCTATCTTTTGTGCCCCGCCTGACTTACCGGCTCTTTTCTTACCTTTTGATTTAAGAAGATTAAGTGATTTTTTATTCTTCAGTAATTCTAACATTTCTTCAGCTATTTTTTCCGGTTTGTAATTCAGAAGTATAAATGCTTCTCCCAGTAATTTTTTTTGACCATTAAGCCTGCGTTTGGTATTTTGTGCTCCGCTTCCGGGAAAAGATATTACCGGAGATTGAAGATAAAGGGATTGTTCACTAGCAGTTCCTCCAAGACTTATAACAAGTTGTGACTTTTTTACTATGTCAACGAAACTTCCGTAACAGATGTCAACTTTATTCGGTAAATTAAATAAGATTTTTTCAATTTTATTTTTTTGGACTGTTTCAGAGAGAGCAACTGCAAAATGCAAATTTTTGTTCATTTTCATGAGCTTTTTTATTATTTTAGCTATTTTTTTCATATTATTATAAGCTTCTTTTCGTGAGCCCGGTAGTAATCCGATTAGCGTTTTACCCTTGGGAGGACAGTAGTTTTTTTCTTCCGATAAATCATCCATCATTGGATTGCCTACAAATTCGGCATTTATACCTTTCTTATCTAAATCATCTGCGGTGATTTCGTCGTGAGTGAAAACTTTTTTGGTTATCTCACGCATAAAAAATCTTTCGAAAGGTAAATGTGGATGTATATAATTGGATTTACATTGTTCTAGAAAGTATGCTTTTTTGCGTAAAGAGATATATCCAAGAATTAGTAAGGGGAAATCTCCTATGACTATAACAATATCAGTGCTTTCTCTGAATATCCGGAGGCGGTCTATATAAAAGAAAGGAAGAAATAGAGCTTTGGCGATATCCGCAAAAAATTTTTTTGTACTTTTTAAAAGAAATCCGCCTGAAGGCGGAGGCGGATGTCCCCCTATGACTTTGATATTTCTTTTTTCGTATTCCTCACCGAAAGAAATAAGAGGAAAAGCTCTAATTCTTGTTTTTTTATCAAGTTTTTTGAGTTCTTTTGCAATTAAAGCCCCGCTTCTGTCTTCTCCATAGGAATTACTTAATATTACAACGTTCATTATGCCTTCATAATCGTTTATTTAAGAAAAAAGTCAAGGAGTTTTTAATTAAGACGGAAACACAGAGAAAAAAAGAATTTTCTATCTCTTTGAACGGATTTAATTAGTTTCTATATTTCAGAAATTGCGAGTTTTTTGGGTCATAACTATGCGTTGTATATATAACCATTATTGTTTTTTTTATAACGAGAATTTATAACTAAGTAATTTGTATATTAATTTAGCCGCTAGGAAATCCGGCGCCACAGTTTCAGCAGGACAGAGTTCTACAACATCAAAACCAATTAAGTTCCTATTTTTACAGACCTCTTTAAGAAAACCGGTTAACGTGTACCAATCCAAACCGCCGGGTTCCGGAGTACCTGTAGAAGGCATGACCGAAGGATCGAAGACATCTAGATCTATTGATATATAAACATTCTGGTCAAGTTTGCTTATTGCTTTTTCTATCCAGTTTTCAGAATTGTAAATATCTTTTGCAAAAAAAGTGTTGTTTTTATTTATATTATTTAATTCCGATGAGTCAAAGCTCCTTATTCCGACTGAAATTATATTCTCGTTTATTTCTTTCACTCTCGCCATTACGCATGCGTGGCTTAATTTGTTATCAAGATATGAATCTCTCATATCTGAATGTGCGTCTAAGTGAAGAATAGACATTTTTTTATAAATATTATGGTGTGCGTTTATTGCGGGGAGGGAAATTGTGTGTTCTCCCCCCAGGGTTACAACGAATTTATTATCTTTTATTAATTCGGTGACTCGCTCATAAACAGATTCTATCATTTCTTCTGAACTGTCGGATAGAATCTCTTTTGAGGTAAATATTCCATTTTTATATACTTCTGTATTTGTTTCGAGGTCGTAAAGTTCCAAGTTCATGGATGCTTCAATAATTGCTTTTGGCCCTCTGTCCGAACCCCTTAACCACGAACTTGTTTTATCAAAAGGTACTGGCAGAACGACTGTTTTTGCAGTCGCATAATTGGAAAACTTATCTTCAAGCCCTCCGAAATTATAAGGGACTGGTTCAGACATTTACTTTATGTTATAAAAACTGCTGCCGCTATAACGGTAGTCCATAAACCGTCTTTATTTCCCTGTGCAGATTGACAAATATTACGTGTTTTAAATATATGCTCGCTTGCTTTATATACCTGCTTCCTTTCATCCCATGCCTGGTCTGAGTCAAAAGGTATGCCGAGTGTTGATGCAAGCATGGTGGCAGCGAGATCCTCAGCATATTCGCCGCTCTTCTTGGCAGTCTCTCCAAAAGCATGATGTTCTGATAAGTACCCGTAATTGTTTTTCTCCTTTGGCACTGCAACTCCGATAGCTGCAGATACAAGCCTATTAGGTTCATTAGTAGAATTTCTTGCCATTACTACGAAAGTAATTTCACCTGCTTTTAACTCTGCAAATCCACTTTCTTTCTTGATTTCTTTACAATAAGGAGGTAAAATACTTGAAACATTTACCAAATTACATTTTTCAATACCGGCATTTCTCAGTGCAAGCTCAAAAGAAGCTAGATTATCCTTATGAATACCGACTCCTTTAGTGAAAAATACTTTTTTGGGTATCATTTGTCAGGTCTCCTTTTTGTCTAACATAAAATTAAATTTCTTTTCCTTTCTTTTTTTCCAGCTACCCTTATGAAAGGCATAGCTTGCTAAAAGAGGAAATGCTATAGTTGCTTCTGAGAAGACCATCTGTTCGGACCCTTCATCAACTTTTCCCCATGAGTGGGCCTCTTTTAAAGTCGATCCCGACAATCCTCCGTCTCTTTCATCCGCGACCGTTATCTGTATTGCGTATTTATGCATATTTACTTCTTTTCCGAGAATATCGGCAGCCACAGTTACATCCTGAGCAAAGTTTTTAGGGACTCCTCCACCAATCATTACCAGACCGGTTTCTTTAGCGCTTACCTTTATTTTAGTCAATTCAAGGAAATCTTTAGCGGAGTCTATTGATACTTTAGATTTGTCTTTGAGATTCCATTGATGATAGACTAGACCAAAACCGGCACTAGAATCGGAAAAAGCTGGTACGAATATCGGCAGATCTTTTTCGTAAGCAATGCGAACCACTGATTCTTTACCTTTGTCTTTTTCTTTGAGATATTTACCCATAAACTTAATAAATTCGCGGGAAGAATAAGGGACAGGTTTAAGGCCGTCTGCGATTTCATTTATTGTCATATCACATATTCTTAGATGTTCCTCATCTATGTATGTATCGTAAATTCTATCGATCATTATTTCCATTAATTCGTTATCGTCGCTTTGCGGTGTTCCCTGGAAGTGCTTAAATCCAAGTGCTTCAAAAAAGTCCTGATCCACTATAATTGCACCGGTAGAAACAATAACATCTATCATATTATTTTTTATCATATCATATACTATTTTCTTTAATCCTGCACTAAAAAGAGAACCGGCAAGGCATAATATAATAGAGCAGTTTTTATCGGATAACATCTTATCATATATTTTTGCAGCTCGTGATAAGTTTCTTGCCTGGAAAGCTGTTTTCTCGAACTGTTCGATAATTGGTATAGAATTAAAGCTTTTTATATCTATGTGTTTTATTTCTTTATTTAAGTACTCTTTCTTTTTCATTTTGCTATTTCCTCCAGGAATAAATCATAATTTATTGATTTTATAATATTGTTGCATTATACGAAGAAAAGCGGTGACGTCAAGAGATAATATTTAAGGGATAAAAAGTCGGAAGTAAGTTGCAGATAGAATTGAGTATATTAGCAAATTTGTTAGTTCGTTGATTGGTAAAAGTCATTAAAATTTCTACATTTAAGAAATTTGAGATTTTGGTTGTTTAAAGCTTGACAGCTTAAAGATTTTTCGGTAACTATTACAATAAAATATAATGATAACTGTGTGGAAAAGAAAGAAAAAATTATAATTAGAATATTATGATATGGAGAAGATTTAAAAAAAATGAAATTCGATTACAGCGGGAGAAAATTTACGGATTTATACTAATGTTACTTTTAGATTTACTAATTCTTCAAACTTGACAATAATATAGACTTTATTATTATGAGCTATGTGGAATTCAGATAAATTAACGGAAGAATTTCTTAATTTTTTCAAAGAAAAAGAGCATAAAATAGTTGATTCATCGCCGCTTGTTCCCAGCGATAAAACAATACTCTTCACTTCTGCAGGTATGGTTCAATTTAAGCCATTATGGTCCGGCGAGATACCCCTTGAATTTAAAAGAGCAACTTCTGTTCAGAAATGTCTTAGACTTTCTGATTTGACTGAAGTAGGTAAAACTTTCTGGCATGATACATTTTTTGAAATGCTTGGGAATTTCTCGTTTGGGGATTATTTTAAAGAGGAAACTATTACCTGGGGGTGGGAATTCTTAACGAAAGTCCTCGGAATTCCTGAGGAAAAACTTTATATATCAGTTTATACTGAAGACGATGAGGCCTATAATATATGGAAAGACAAAATCAGCGTTCCTGAAAAAAAGATAATTAGACGGGATGATAATTTCTGGGGGCCTGCCGGAGGTAGAGGGCCCTGTGGTCCCGATACAGAGATTTTCTATGATATGGAGGAAAAGTTTGGGGATTGTAAGTTTGATGGAGAATGTGATAGATATATAGAATTGTGGAATCATGTTTTTCCACAATACGATCACACTGAAGAAGGTAGAAAGCCGCTCAAAAATAAAGGTGTCGATACAGGAATGGGATTAGAGCGCCTCGCAATGGTAATGCAACAGAAGGCTTCTATATTTGAAACAGATCTTTTCTTTCCCATAATCCAGAAAATCGAAGGACTTACCGGCGTAGAATATAAAGGAAACGAAAAAAATCATAACATTATTGCCGATCACATCCGGGCTCTCGTTTTCGCAATAAGCGAAGGAGTGTATCCAAGTAATACAGGAAGAGGATATGTACTTAGAAGACTGGTCCGTCGTGCTTTAACTTCGGCAAGAAGGATAGGAATAGACGAACCAATATTGAACAGACTTGTCCCTTCAGCTACTTCGATAATGAAAAATCGCTACCCCTACCTTTCTGAAAAGATTGAACAAAGCACGCTTATCATTAAAGCGGAAGAAGAAAACTTTATCAGCACACTCACCGCCGGTATTTCCATATTAAATGAAGTTATAGATGATTGCAAGAAAAAGAAAATTTCAATTATAGACGGAGCGCAAGCCTTTAAACTGTATGACACCTATGGTTTTCCTGTTACCTTGACCAAGGAAATAGCAGAAGAAGAAGAGCTTTCTGTCGATGAGAAAGGTTTTGAAAAGGAAATGGAAAAGCAGAAGGATAGAGCACGTCAAAAACACGATTTTGAAACTGATGACAAAATAGAGTGGGAAATTGTAAAAAACGCTGTATCGAAATTTATCGGTTACGATACAGAAGAATCGGTAACCGAAATTTTAGCTTTTAGAAAGAATGCCGCAGATTTCGAGGTTGTTTTAAGCGAAACTCCTTTCTACGCAGAACAAGGTGGACAGGTTGGTGATACTGGAGTAATAAAAGGTGAAGGGTGGGAGTTAAAAGTAGAAAACACAATACCTTCAAAACTTGGTAATGTGCATACAGGAAAACTCAAAGGAGAGTTCGCGGTTTCAGAAGTAAACGCAAGAATAAATGCGGAAAGAAGAAACGCAATAAGAAAAAACCATACTACTACTCACTTGCTACATAAAGTTTTAAAGGAAGTTCTTGGGGACTGGGTAAAACAAGAAGGATCATTAGTTGTTCCCGATCATTTCCGTTTTGATTTTACTCACCCGAAGCCTTTGGAAACAGAGGAAATAGAATCGATAGAAGAAGAAGTTAATAAGGCTATTGCTAAAGGTATGGAAGTTAAAACGGAAGTTATTCCTTACGAAGAGGCAGTAAAGAAAGGAGCAGTCGCTCTTTTTACAGAAGAATACGGAGATACGGTTCGCATGATTTCTGTTGATGATTTCTCAAAAGAGTTATGTGGAGGAACGCATCTTAAGAATACAATCGAAGCCGGACTTTTTAAAATCACTTCCGAGACCGGAATAGCGTCCGGAGTCAGAAGAATTGAGGGCATTACTGGAGTTTCAACATATAAATGGATGAGAGAGGCGGAAAATCTGATACAAGAGATGGAATTTCTTCTTGATACCGACAGAAAAAGCCTTCCAATAAGAATTGAAAAGACTATGTCCTTGCTTAAGGAACAAAAGAAAAAAATAGAGAAAATGGATAATCAAGCAGCCGAAGTACGTTTTAATGAATTAATGAAAAATACTTCTAAAATTGGAAAATATGCTTATGTCGCAGCTCAGATTGACGTAAGCAGAGAATCTTTGAGAAAAATTTCCGAAAAGGCAAGAGAACTTATGCCCCAGGGAGCAGGTCTTCTTGTTAGTAAAATCGATACTTCGGCTTTCGTAGTCTTATTTGTCGGTAAAGACTTAAAAGAAAAACTAAATGCCGGCGAATTAATCAAAAAAGCATGCAAAATAGTTAACGGCGGAGGGGGTGGGAGCCGAGAAAGGGCAGAAGGTGGGGGGAGTGAGGTTTCCAAAATCCCGGAAATGCTAAAAAGATTTCCCGAAATCCTGAAAAAAGAACTTAAATGAGTGTTTATCGAAAAATACTTTCCAAAAAAGAAAACAACGAGAAAATGATGGCGGCTCTTCTTGATCCTGACACCGAGGACTTTGAAGGACTCGAAAAAAAAATTAAGTTAATTGAGGAAAGTGAAATTGATTTTATCTTAGTCGGGGGAAGCACAACCTGGAACAACAACTTCGAAATGTTTACCCAGAGAGTAAAAAATTTATCTTCAGAACCTGTTATTATTTTTCCCGGATCTGCCGAGCAGATTAGTTCGGCGGCAGATGCAATACTTTTTCTTTCTCTACTAAGCGGAAGAAATCCTCGTTACTTAATAGAAGAACAAATTAAAGCAGCACCAATTCTTAAGGGTATAGACTTAGAAGTTATCCCTACTGGTTATATTCTAATTGATGGAGGGAGGAAAACCACAGTTGAATTTGTTTCAGGAACAAAACCCATCCTTCAGGACAATGTAGAGCAGATAATAAACACCGCATATGCTGCACAGCTTCTCGGCATTAAGATGGTATATCTGGAATGCGGAAGTGGTGCAAGATTTTCCGTCAAAGAAGAAATTATAAAAAAGGTTAAATCAACAATAGACATTCCTCTTATAGTTGGCGGAGGAATAAAAAACAGGAAGGAAGTAGAAAGCAAACACAATGCAGGCGCGGATATTGTAGTAGTAGGAAATGCGTTAGAGAATGACCCATCAATCTTACTCAGAAAAAAGTAGAATATCCAGAGCTTCGATAATAAAAGGGCTGAAAATATTTCTAGCTCTCTCAATAATAACTTATACATTGCTCATGGCTTTTACCGCAACTAAGGAAACATGGCAGGCATTTAAAAAAATAGACATCCTTTATTTACCGATCGTTTTTATTTCACTTTCTTTATATATTACCTTTGAATCTTTCAGGATAAGGCTTATTGCCAAAGCGCTCACCGGAAAATGGATAGCCTTCGGACGATGCTCCCAGGTTATATTCTGCGGAGCTTTCCTTTCAGCAGTCACCCCCTTTCAAGCAGGGGGTTCACCCCTACAGGTTTACGTACTTTATAAGGCTGGATTAAAAATCAGCGATACATTGCTTCTGCTCTTACTCAGAGGTCTTTTCTATCTTTCGGGCATGATAGTTTTTCTTCCTTTTATATTACCATTTTTTACAGCGGAGTACTCGGGAAAGTCAATGCAAATATTATCTCGATATTTTATATTTGCTTACCTTTTTCTTTTTAGTTTACTTTTCCTGATTCTCTCTATGCCTAAATACCTAAAAAGGCTAATTTATTCTCTTACCTTTAGAAAAGGGGAAAAAACCAGGGGAACAAGGAGAACATTCCTTTTTTTGAGAGAAGTAAAAGTAAGCAGAAATAAATTATTCGAGTTTTTTAAGAAAAAAAAATTATATTCTTTAGCTATTCTTATTACAACCATTATTGTTTATATACCAAATTACTCTATAGCCTATTTTATACTAAAAGGTCTCTCAATAGAAGTTTCTTATATTGATACAATATTCAGGCAAGTTTTTGTACTCTTTGCCTCTTTCTTTTTCCCCACACCGGGTGGAGAAGGTATAGTTGAAGGCGGCTTCGCGGTTTTATTTTCATCTTCTGTACCGCATTATCTTGTGGGTATGTTTACAATTTTATGGCGGTTTATCACTTATCATTTAGTTGTCATCGTTGGCGGTATTTTAACATTGAAGTTTTTGAATCTTAAGGAAACAATTAATTAAGGCAGATGGCGAAAACTAAGCGTCATGTACCTGGGCTAAGATATTAGAGAACAAAAATCATTTGTGTTATTCGTGCAATTTATGTTTAGTTGTCTTTTGATTGTAGGGGTTTTGTTAAAGGGCTCGAAGTACTCTTACTACTTTTCCGATAATTTTGATTTCGGATTTATGATAAACTTGAATGTCGTACTCGATATTTGAAGGTATTAATATTACTGTACTTCCTACTTTTTCGACTTTTTTTAAGGTTATTTCCCCTTTGTTTTCTTTTTCGTAAAAAATCGCGATGGCATATATGTTTTTTATGTGAGGATCTATAATTGAAGTATCTACTAAAGCCCAGTCTCCTTTTAATATCCCCGCATTTTTCATACTGTCGCTTTCAACTTTTATAATCAAGAAGTCGGCACCACTTGGAAGGATTTCCTTTATGTTAATATTTTTACTGATATTTCTATGCGCCAATACAGCTGCATCGGGGAATATACCTTCAACAAAAGGATAGGCTATTTTATCAGGTTTTTCTTCGAATAAAAGACTTGGAGATATTCCTAGAACCTTGCAAACTTTATCAACTTTCGTAGAAGGTATTCCATATTTGCCTTTTTCCCACGCTTGGATTGTAGTCCAGTGAAGCCCCAGTTCGCCGGCCATTTTTTTAAGAGTCCAACCCTTATTTTTTCTAAATTTTCTTAATTTTTTACCTATTTTTTCAGTCTGTTTCAATGTTTTTCTCTTCTTTTATTAATACTCTAATACTAATTTTGTTTTTTTTGCTATAATAATATAACATTAAGTCGTAATTTTGCAATGTCTAGATTAATAAAATTTGATATTTTTAGTATTTCTTGTTATTGTGTATTTCTTCTTTCTTTGAGCCGAATTGCCTGGTTATGTAAAGCAAAGGGCCGTGTCTGTTAGAATAAGTTAGACAAAAATCGAAGCTTGATATTTTGATTCCCACTCCGGCTCCAAAAGCAAAATAGTATACGTCTTCTTCTCCCAAAGGATAGGGGGGAAGTGATTCATGTGTTGGTAGAACTATATACTCTTGCAATGAAATACCTGCAAGGCCAATTAGAATAAGATTATTGAGGTATTTTCTTGCGACAAAGTGTGCCGCTACTTCGTTTCTTTCTTTATATCTAGAAAAGAATTCTCTGGGATAATCACCAGGATCACCCCAATTATAAAAATCAATATCGTAATAAGAGGGAGCGTTCTTAGTCCAGGACATTGTGAATTTTGTTCCAAAATCTAGAGAAGGATTGATTGTTTTTCCAAAATCCAAAGATACTGTAAAGGCTTCATTATGCCCGTAGAATCCACCTATTCCACCTCCGGCAAAAGTATGGAAGAATATTAGAAATATCATTTTGCTTTAATTTTAACCTCTCTTTTTATTTTAAACCTTTTAAAAATTTTCAATATTTCAAATACAGTAAAAAATATAAATATCGTACCAATTACATATAGCAAAAACAAGCCTGAGAAGCAAAGAGCGATATTTTTTTACAGCAAAAACCGCGCGTTTAATCACGCGGTTTATCAAATTAACAATGGTTTAAAATAAAAAAACTCAGAAAGAAAAGTTCGACGATGTTAAAAGTTAAACTTTCTTCTTTTTATGGCGATCTGCTCTTCTTTTCTTTTTTCTTTTATGTTTCTTTATTTTTTTTAATTTTCTTTTTCTTCCACTTGGCATAAATCTTTTCTCTTTATTCCCCTTTTTTCTTTATCTTAAGAATGAAAAGAAGTTAAATAAAATTAGTATTCTGTCAACCCTTTTCAAAAAAATACTGATTTCTCGACCGTATATTTTTTCTAAAAAATATTGTTGACATTCTATTTGTTTTTCTTTATAATTATGATGAGAAAATAAAATGTTATTTTAGCTGTATAATTTAATTCGTTTTTTGTTCCAAAGAAAGGAAGGGAAAAGGAGGAGCATATGAAGAATATCAAAATACCAAATAACTTGTTTTTTTTAATCTTGATTTGTTTTATATTTGGGGGGACTTTATATTTAGAAGCGGCTACTTTTACCGTTACAAGTTTCATTGACCCAGGAGCTGGTTCTTTAAGTACAGCTATCATATCTGCAAATACGACTCCGGGTAGGGATACTATCATTTTTGCCATTCCTCCTGGAGGGCCGGTTACCATACGTCCTACAGTTCCACTTCCCCCCCTTACGGATAGAGCTGGTGTGCTTATTGATGGATTCTCTCAAGGCGGAGCTCCCGGACCTAACCCTCCGGCAACAGCTATGCTTGTGGTAGAGCTTAGTGGATCCGCAGCTGGACCGGGCGCACATGGAATATGGATAGTTTCACCCAATAATACTATCCAGGGTATGGTAATAGATAGTTTCTCGCAGGATGGAATCCGTATTGAGGGGACTCGTGATACTACATATAATAACTATATTTACAGTAATTTTATTGGCACTGATATGATGGGGATTATGAATCGCGGAAATGGTTGGAACGGGATAAGTCCCTGGGCAGGCGTTGATATTGTTGTTAACGCAGGCGACACAGCATTTACACACAGTAACGTAGTGGAAGGGAACATTTCTTCTTGCAATTATGCACAGGGCGTGTCTATTTCCAGCTGTCCTCCGGGAGACAATCATTCGAATTTGGTACTAAAGAACCATTTAGGGACTGATATAACGGGTATGGCGGCTCTTGGTAATTCATGCGATGGTGTTTATATCGGGGAAGCAGCTCATCATAATGTTGTAGATAGTAATCTTATTTCAGACAACAGAACTGAAGGGGTCTGTATTGTAGGGTATGTGAATGTTGGAGAGGATATTTATTGGTATACTACGGATAATACTGTTTCTAATAATGTAATTGGTCTTGCGGTTGATCGGGCAACTCCGATGGCTAATTGGAGAGAAGGAGTTAGCATAGGTATTTATTTTGGAACCGGGGCTCCTGCCTGGTATCTTGGTTACGCTACCAACAACATAATCGGACCAAATAATATTATTGCTCACAATGATAGTAGCGGAGTTATAGTCTGGGAACATCCAAGTAGCAACTCAAATGCTGATGGGAATCAGATAACGCAGAACTCTATCTATAACAACGGAATATCCGGACCTTCCCGTCTTGGAATAGATCTTGATAAAGACGGAGTGACTTTGAATGATCCAGGTGATCCGGATGATTCGGCAAATCAGGATTTAAACTTTCCTGTGATCGATAGCGCAGTTGATGTTGCCGGACAAACAACTGTTTACGGACGAGTAGACATAGATACAGATCCAACACAGGCTTTTGTTGAAGTTTTTAAGGCAAGAGCTGATCCGTCGGGATACGGAGAGGGACAGGTTTATCTCGGCTCTGCTACCCCCTCTAACGCCTCGGGAGATTGGAGTGTTATTATTCCCGGACTTACTGCGGGTGATACTATAACAGCGACGACTACTGATATGAATTTTAATACTTCTGAATTTTCTTTAAATTATGTGGTTACTGCAAGCGCAGGGGTAAGGGAGATTGATGAAGAAAACATTTTGAAAGTTTCTTCTCTCATCATGATTAATTCTGTAGATATAATTTTCAAAGTTGAGAGTAAAAGTGGTGTGAGGGTTGATATTTACGATCTTTCCGGAAAGCTCATAAATTCACTGGTTAACGAAATACTTGAACCTTCTACATACTCTGTAACCTGGAATGGTACTAACATGAATGGTGTTAGGGTTCCGGCTGGCATATATCTTTGTAGTTTTGAAAGTCCTGATGTTAGAGCTTCGGAAAAGTTATTGAAAGTAGATTAGAAAAACCCTTTTAGTTTTGCTTAAATAAATTGTAAAAAGGAATAGAAGTAATCCTCGTTTTGTTGTATCCGAGTTTATTCGCGAGAAAGAGTTTTCCGTGTTGCTGTAGCCAATTCTAAAAAAATCCTTGACAATCTTTAAAGAAATTTATACAATTATATATATTCTCTATAAAAAGGAGGACAGATGAAGAAGATAGTAGTAATAATTTATTCGGCAACGGTTTTTATTTTACTGACTGGTTTCTCTTGTGAGGATAGAACTCTTTATGATTCTATACTATTTATTTCAGGAAATAATTCAGGTCGCATGATCAATCATTATTGTGTTGATATAACTAGAGTACCTCAAGACTGGATTGAGGAAGCAAAAAACACTTTACATATCGGCTATGGACATACTTCTCACGGTAGCCAAATAACTTCCGGGATGTCGGGGCTTATCGATTTTGCTAATGTTGGTGGTAAAGGACTTTCTTTGCCCGATGATATTTTCGCTTTTAATAACGGAGGCACAGGGGGTGCGCTTGACCTTGAAGAGGGTGACGGTTACGGTGATGGTTGGATCGACCATGATTGCGGTTATTATCCCAATTGGGTTGACGAAACAAGAGAGTATCTTAATGACCCATCTCACTCTGATGTTAACGTTATTATGTGGTCTTGGTGCAGTCAGGTGAGCAGTAAGTATTCTTCAGGTGTTCTGTGGGATGAGTATCTTGGGCCGATGACACAATTGGAAATGGAGTATCCCTACGTAACATTTATATATATGACGGGGCATGTCGATATAAATAATGATGCAGATAACAAATCCGCAAATGATTCGATAAGATCGTATTGTCGGAATAATGATAAATGGCTTTTCGATTTTGCGGATTTTGACAGACATGACCCTGACGGAATTGAGTATGAATTTTGCCATGACAATTGCAATTATTACAATGAAAATGGAGACAGTTTAGGAAACTGGGCTCTCGAGTGGCAAGATACACATACCCAAGGAGTTGATTGGTACTCCTGTGGCTCAGCGCATAGTCAAGCATTAAATGCGAACCAAAAAGCCTTTGCTGCTTGGTGGTTGTGGGCATGTCTTGCAGGGTGGAATGGACAGTAATGGCGGGATTGTCAAGTTTTTAGAATTTTAAGTTCTTTTTATCGAAAAGTTCTATACAAGCTTCGACCACATCAGGGTCGTATTTAATACCTTTTTCCTTTGAGATTTCTTCCAGTGTGTTTTTTCTATCATGCGGAAATCTATAAGGCTTTAATGATGTCATTGCTTCTAGTACATCCGCTACCGCAAGGATTTTTGCTCCAATAGAGAGTTCATCTCCTTTTAGTCCAGCAGGATAACCTGAACCATCAATCCTTTCATGGTGTTGTAGAACCATTTTTGAGGCTTCGGCCATAACTCTTATTTTTGATAATATTCTATAGCCAATGTATGAATGGAATTGGGTAATATCATATTCTAATTTGGTTAGACTCCCCGGTTTATTCAAAATTTCGGATGGTACACATAATTTTCCCAAGTCGTGTAATTTGCTTGCAGCCCGTATGCCTAACTTATCTTTTGGACTAAGTTCCATATAATCAGCTAAAGCTTCGCTAATTGTTGCTACTTTCTTTTGATGGACACTTACATTACTGTCAAGGCTTTCTACGTATTTTTCGACAGCTGGTAGTGAATTTAAAATTGCGTCTTTAAGATACTCGAACCGTTTGTGTAACTCATCAGCAGTGTTTTTTCGTTCAGCACTCTCCTTTTCCCAGTTTATAATTTTTTGACGAAATTCTGCAAATTCATGCATTTCGTACACCCCTTTACCTCTTTATAACTAAAGAAAAAATTAAATACTAAGATTGCTTAAATTTTCATAAAAAATCTATCTTAGATAATATTCTACGAATTTTTTTATATTTTGTCAAGGGGTTTTCCCCTTTTGTATTATTTTTAATATGTACATAGTGTCTTGATTAAATAAATATCTTGAAAAATCGTAAAAAGTAAGTATAATTACTTTAAAGGAGGAAAATATCGAAAAAGAATATTTGGTTAATCTTTTAAGAGATCTCGCGCTTGGTGTCAATCACAAAATAGCCTATCCAGGTGAACACCCAATTATAAAAGAACAGCTAGAGAAAATTCTTAATTCTATTAATTCTTTCGCAGACGAGACAGATGAGATCTCAATAGTTTTTCTTGGAGATAGCGTTATTGTGGAAGATATTAATGTTGATCTATCGGAATTTTCTAGTGTTCAGCTATTTGTTAAAAAACTTAAGCGAATGAATGTTGAGAGCTTGACTTTTGATACGGGTTGTACTGAGATAGATATTGGTGGATTTTTGGATCTGGTTGCTAATCCTCCAAAGGATGTTAGTGAATATGAGGATATAAACACTCTTTTGATAGAAAGAAAAGCAGATAAGGTTTATTTTAACACTGTAGAATTTCAGATAAGGGCAAAAGGTGAAGAAGGTTATGTGGGGGAACCGGGATACGGTCTGGATATGGTTGAAGGTGAAGATTTTGATTTGGTTCATTTTCTTGAGACAACTTGTAATGTTAAAGAAGAAGATCCTCCTTCAGTGGAAGCGGACAAAGTAACCTATGGACTAGTTCAGCTTTATGATAGTATGGTTGCTTCTTCCGGGGATAAAGATATAGTAGACCGTGAAAAAGTTTTTGAAAAGGTCATGTCTTCGATAAATCCAGAAGTTAAAAGGTATATAATACAGGATAAAATGAAGCTTAAACAGATTTCTTCGATAATAAAATCAATTATAATGACCTTTTCTGATGAAGAAATTGTAGAAATTTTTGTTAACAGAGTCAGACTTCTAGGTGTTTTAGATGCTGAAGAGGTACTTATGCATCTAACACCTGAAAAACTGGATAGTATATTGCCGGAGATTAGGGAAAAATTGAAGTTGATGGAAATAGAGGAAGTAGATATTGTAGGTCTTGAGGGCAGACTTAAGGAAAAGGTTGCAAAAGCAAAGAAAGGAGGCGTTAAAGGAGAATCTTCCGGTGAAAGCACAGGTGTTAGGAGTGAAGATTTGGGAGGCACCGATTCTGCTAAAAGTAAAAGAAGCGAAGCTGGCTCTAGTAGTGTTACTTCTTTTGTAAGTAAATTTTCCGAAATATCTGGTGAAGAATATGGTGTAGATCAAATTGACCAGTTTTTTGGTTCGGTATGTCTTTTAAACAAAAAAGAAAAGAATAAAGCTGGTAAAATAGGCAAAGGTTTGGAAGATTTCATAAAAGAGTTTGTAAGGCAGTTTGGAGAAGATAATTTGTTACATGAATCCGTAAAAATAAGAAAGACTTTTGAAAAAGTTCCCAATGAAATCAGAAAAGAAGTCTTCTTACGTATTATGAAAAGTAAAAGTCCTGTAAAAATTACAATGGCAAGGATTTTACTACCTTTAATGGATGCGGAAGATATTATGGCAATGGTCTTTTTCCTGGTTGAAGAGGGACAAAGAGATATGCTCGATGGATTTTTATCCTCTTTGGATAAAGATAAGCTGTCTAAGGTTAAGAAATATGCAATGGAAAATTTAAAAGAAATTGGAATAAGTGGGAAAGATTTTTTAAGTCTTTGGGAGAAGTTAACCGTTCCTCCAAGAAGCGCCAAAAGGGTTGGCGGTGTCAGCAAGAGGGCTTATGGGAGGTTGAAGGATAAGCTGAAAGCTAGCATTGATTCGACGGATATTAAATCTTTGCTTGAATCTCTTTATGGCAGTCTTGAGGCAGAATCGCCTGAAGTTAGAATAAATGCACTTGTAACTCTAATGAGTCTTATAGAGCAATTCTTTAAAGGAGATAAAATCAGTGTTATTCGTAGGGTTACTGATGCGTTGACGCAGCACGCAAGAAAAGAAAGAAACAAAGACGTTTACATAAAGTATGTTGAAACTCTTAGTCGGGTGGGTGTTATGAGTGCCGTTGCAGGATATGATTTTTTAGTAAGTGCTGTTGTTTCCTTTTTTGCAGGTGAAGTTAACAATATAGAGAAGGCAAAAGTTATTATTCCTAATTTAGCTGAGATTAGGACTAAAGAATCTACAAACGTTTTGCTTTCTCTTTTGTGGGAGAAAGATCTACGCGAAATTGTAGTTGAAAAAGTTGAAGAGTTTGGAGTAGAATCTATTCCATATCTTATGGAGTTACTAAAAGAGTCAGAGGATAAGCAGGTTAGGTTTTCTCTTTTGAAAATTATTCAAGGTATTGGTCCTGGAGCATTGGAAACTGTAAAGAAATATCTTGGAGACAAAAGATGGTTTGTTAGAAGAAATGCTGTTTTGATTATAGGAAGTATTGGGGATGAAAAAATGCTGGATGATATTTACGCTTTAAAAGATGACCACGAGATGGTTCAAATAGAGCTTATAAGAACACTTCGACACATTTTGAAAACTAAAGCGGAAACTTATTTGTTACCTTTCTTAGATTCCAATTATTCTGAAGTGCAAAAATATGTGATTTCGGTCCTTTCTCCCCTTGTAACTGAAGAAGGTGTGACTGCTTTGAACAAAAGACTACTTTTAGAAAAATTTTCCAAGGAAGAGGATTCAGAGATAAAGAAAGGTATTTGTGCTATTTTGGCAGATAAAGGTAATAGCCAATCTGTGGAGGCATTGACCAATATTATTGAATCAAAGAAAGTTTTCGGTATACATTTATATCCTGATGATCTTAGGTTTAATGCAGTTCAAGCTATTTCTGAGATAGGAGGGGTACGTGCTGAAGAATTACTCAAGTCGTTAAAACGTGATCGCTCCAAGAGCATACGCGCTTTCATAGAACAAAAATTTCCTTAAAGTTATATTCTAAAGATTAAACAGAGATCTTTAGAAAGTCAGTCAAATCTTAAATTAAAAAATAGTCAAATATGAAAAATAACATAGTGGGGGGAAAAGGGTCAATTCAACTATTCAACAATTTAACTATTTAACTAATCTTCTAACGATTATACATATAATCTTGGAAGTCTTTTCCCCATGCGAGAGACAATTTCGTAAGGAATTGTTCCTATTGTTTCTGCAATATCCCAGGCGCTTACTAAAGAATTCATCACGATTACCTCATCGCCAATTCTTGCATCCGGAATATCAGAAACGTCAATCATTGTTGTGTCCATAGTAACATTTCCAATAACTTGAGCTTTTTTGCCGTGTACTATCATCCAACCCTTGTTTGATAATGCTCTATCATAACCATCGGCGTAACCTAGCGGTACTGTAGCTATTGTTGTTGGTTTTTTTGCAATGAATGTTCTTGAATAACTTACAGAATAACCAGGAGGTATTGTTTTAATAAAAGATATTTTACTTTTTACAGTCATAACAGGTTTGTAATCAGAAGGAGTCGAATCTTTAATAGGAGATATACCATATAATAAAATACCTAATCGTACCATATTAAATATTGAATTTTCATATAAAAGAAATGCAGCAGAGTTTGCCATACTTTTTATAGGTATTTTTATGCCCAAAGATTCTGATGTTTTTATTAATGCGTTAAAGTCTCTAATCTGTTTTTGAGTAAAATTTTTATCGGAATCTGCTACCGGAAAATGTGACATCACTCCTTCTAACTCAACAAAACTCATAGTTTTTATTAGTTTTACAAAGTATATAAACTCATCCGCTGAGACACCGTATCTTCCCATGCCAGTGTCTACCATGACAAATATTGAAGCTTTTTTGTTTTGTCTTTTGCCTTCTCTCTCAAGACTTTCCAGAAGTTCTCTTGAGCAGACGGTAGGGATAAGATTAAAGAGGACTATTTCTTCGGTTCTCTCTTTTAATTCTTGAGCTAAGATTATAATTGGAGTTTGTATACCTGCATTTCTTAGTTCTATTCCTTCTTCAACAATACCTACTCCGAGAAAGTCAATTCCCATTGCAGTTGCTCTGGAGGCAACCGCGATTGCTCCGTGGCCATAGGCATCAGCCTTAACAACTGCAAGCAGTTTTTTCTTTGCAAGTTTCTTTTTGGCTATTTTTATATTTTGTTCTAGATTTTTTAAGTTTATTTCGACCCGAGAAGGTCTCATAATGAAAATTATAATAATATATTTGTTTTTTTCAACCCTTTGGCTTGACTTGTTGAGAGTTTGTTGTATATATTTTGTGAAAATAAATTATAGGAGGGCAAATTAAAACACTATTAAATATTTTCATTTTAATCGTACTGTTTGTTTTTGGCTGTACAGCGGGACAATATAAATTGAGCGGTGATATTTATATTAAAAACGGTGAGTACGAAAAAGCTGCTAATCAATTTTCAAAGTGGGCAGAGAGGGAAGAAAAAAATCCAAATCCGTTTGTTTCTCTTTCTGTCGCCTACTATATGCAAGAGGACTATAAAAAGGCGGCGGAGAATTTAAAGAAAGCTTTTGAGATAGATAAAAGTTTGGCCAAAGAAACTGTCGTCTTTTATGAAAATCTTTTAGAGGTTAAAAATTATATATGGAACGTTTTTTATAATGGGGCAGAAGAATTTATGGAGGATAAGAAGCTTAAAACAGCTTTGGGGTTGATAAAAGAAACAGAGGAAATTACTGTCGGCAAAAATAAGGCTATGTCCTATGTTCTTCATGGTAGGATATATATGATGAACGATAAAGATGATAAGGCGCTTATTTATCTTTTAAAAGCTCTTGAATTTGATGCCGGAAATGTAGACGCTTATATTTATATTGGAGAGATATATACAAATAGGGATGAAAATGATTCTGCCGTTTCCTATTTAGATAAGGCAGTTGTTCTTAACCCCGAGGGTTTTGCAATATATGAATTGTTAGGGCAGAATTATCTTAAGATGGAAAAATATGATTTAGCTATAGAAGCTTTTGAAAAAACATCTTCAATCGATGAAAACAATCCGAGTGTTCTTTATAATCTTGCTTATGCCTATTTGCAGAAAGAGGATTATTCTCTAGCTAGGGATGTTTCCGAAAAAATTCTTGGTTTACCTGAATTGCAATCCAAGATTGAGGTAGAGACTTATATACTTTTAGGTATGACTGGTATATATACAGAAGAATATAATAAAGCTATAGAAGCTTTGAAAAAGGCGATTGAAATTGATCCCGACAAATGTGATTCATACCAGCTTCTAGCGCATGCTTACAATAAAACGGGTAAGGTAAGTATTTCCAAGGAATTTTCTAAAAAATGGGAAGATTGTGTGTCTAAGTAAAAATTCTTTAAGTATTAGTTTTATAGTTAAATCTTCAAGTAGGGAAAAATATGGTTAGCTGGGGGCAAGTGGCCCCCAGCTAATATCTTTT
>CAZGHN010000012.1:0-80412 GCA_964525555.1 uncultured bacterium | reverse complement strand
TTCTTCGCGTTGCCTCGAATTGAACCACATCCTCCACCGCTTGTGCGGGTCCCCGTCAATTCCTTTGAGTTTCATCCTTGCGAACGTACTCCCCAGGCGGGGCACTTAACACGTTAGCTCCGACGCAGACTTAATCGCCTACGTCAAGTGCCCATCGTTTACGGCTAGGACTACCGGGGTATCTAATCCCGTTTGTTACCCTAGCTTTCGGGCATCAGCGTCAGTCTTGACCTAGAGAGCTGCCTTCGCCGTCGGTGTTCCTTCTGATATCTACGCATTCCACCGCTACACCAGAAGTTCCACTCTCCTCTGTCAGACTCAAGATAATCAGTTTTGGACGGCGGCCATCCGTTAAGCAGATGGTTTTCACGTCCAACTTAATTATCCGCCTACGCCCCCTTTACGCCCAGTGATTCCGGACAACGCTTGCCACTTCCGTTTTACCGCGGCTGCTGGCACGGAATTAGCCGTGACTTCCTATCTAGAGTACCGTCACCTTGAATATTTATTAGATATTCAAGGCATCGTCCTCTTTGACAGGGGTTTACAACCCGAAGGCCTTCAATCCCCCATGTGGTGTCGCTGGATCAGACTTTCGTCCATTGTCCAATTTTCTAGCCTGCTGCCTCCCGTAGGAGCCTGGGCCGTGTCTCAGTCCCAGCGTGGCCGGTCACCCTCTCAAGCCGGCTACCTATCTCAGTCTTGGTGAGCCTTCACCTCACCAACAAACTAATAGGACGCGAGCCCCTCAACAAGCGATATCTTCCAAGGAGAGGACATCTTTAACCATCAGGCTTATACCATCTGGCATTATTGGGAATTACCCTTGATTTCTCAAGGCTATTCCTAACTCGAAGGTAGGTTACTCACGCGTTACTCACCCGTCCGCCGCTAAACTTCAGCAATATAAATCACTGAAGCTACGCACGACTTGCATGGCTTAGACACACCACCAGCGTTAGTCCTGAGCCAGGATCAAACCCTTCATGAAAAAGAGTTTATTAATAGAGAACCCTGACAACTATCCAATTATCAATGATCTGAGGTATATAATATAAAAAACTTTCCCTTTGTCAAGGTCTTTTAGGGTGTTTTTTATAAATTTTTTTAATTTTAATTATTTATGTAAGTCCTTGATTTAAAAATAATTATAAAAAGCAGCTTTTCGTTTTTTGCTTTTAGCTTTTGGCTAAAAACAGGAAAATTTAATATTCTTTATGGGAGAGGAGATTTAAAGCTAATAGCAGATAGCGAATAGCTTGTTTTTTAAGGTATAATTGAAATTGAGAGCGTTTTACATATTCCTTCTGGTCCGGAAAATATTGCTCCAAGAGAGACATATATGCTACGATGTTTTATGTTCACGGCAAAGGAAGAGCCTGCCAGCTTTGAAGTTTGTATGCTGTTGAAATTACTAAATTTTCTGTTGTATCCCGCAGTAAAGCCAATTTTCTTGTTTAAATCATATGAGATAAAAGAGCATGGCCCAAATTGAGAACTATATTCTAGAGAAAACTTAATGTTATTGTAGTTTGTTAATCCTCCTAGTCTTATCTCTACAGGAAAACTTTCTTTCTCTGTTAAAAAAGCTTTTATTTGCTTTCCAAAGTTTCTTATGTAACAAGAAAAGGTGAATAATTCGTTTAGATTGTATATGCTACCTATCTCAATACCCGCTCCATAACTTTGAAATTCATCTACTGTTGTATAAGGTAAAAGGATTTTTGCTCCTATAATATATTTATTGATCTTTAAATTTCCCGCAATTACCGGAATTACGGATTGATAATGGAATATTCCTGTTGAATCACCCGTCATATCTGTTTTCGTAATACCTTCTGAGCGCATTAATTGGACGCCTGTGCCTATATTAAAAGATTTTAGTTCCCAAATTTTACCGAAGGATCCAAAAATCATACTCGAATAATCGTAAACTGATGTAATATAAGCATTTTTTCCCATTCCTGCGGGATTCCAAAACAGATTTTCAGGTTCTTCTTTAATGGAAGTGAACGCCGTACCGTAGGAAAATATTTTTCCGTTATACGGCATTGTTAGATGTGTTAAGGATAGTAATATTAGAATATTCATTCAACAGTAACAGATTTTGCTAAATTTCTTGGTCTGTCAACGTCTCTTCCATTTAGTACTGCTATATGGTATGCAAATAGTTGTAATGGTATACCTACTAGAATAGGGGACAGGTTTTCTTCGCAATCCGGAATATAAAACACGTCACTCCCGATTTTCTTTATTATTTCGTCCCCTTCTGTTCCTATTACAATAACTCTTGCTTTTCGTGACCTCAATTCCTCAATGTTGCTTAACATTTTATCGTAAACAGAAGATTTAGTAGCTATAGCTACTACTGGACTTCCTTCGGAAATAAGTGCAATCGGGCCATGTTTCATCTCTCCGGCAGGATAACCGGTTGCATGAATATAAGAAATTTCCTTGAGTTTTAAAGCTCCCTCAAGAGCAGAGGGGTAATTAATTCCTCTTCCTATAAACATGAAATCTTTGGCATCTTTGAATTTTTTTGCCATTTTCTTTATTTCGTTTTCTTTTTCAAGTATTTTTTTCATCTTTTTAGGCAATTTTTTAATTTCTTTTATCTTTTTGGATATTTCCGAATCACTAAGAGTCCATTTTAGTTTTGCTAGGTGTAATGAAAGAAGATATAGTTGGAAGAGCTGAGATGTAAATGCTTTTGTTGATGCTACGCCAATTTCCGGTCCTGCATCCAAGTAAATAGTACTATCTGATTCCCTTGCGATAGTGCTTCCCTGAACATTAACGATTGAAAGAATTTTTAAAAACTTTGCCTTTGCTTCTCGAAGGCCTGCTAGCGTATCAGCAGTTTCTCCTGATTGAGTAATTGCCATTACAAGAGGTTCTCCGTCCATTACAGGATTTCTGTACCTGAATTCAGAAGATATATCGATTTCAGTCCGGATTCGAGCATAATCTTCGAATAAGTATTTTCCAACGTATCCTGCATGCCATGAGGTTCCGCAAGCTTGAATGATTATATGCGATAAATTAGCCAATTCTTTATGAGAAAAATTGAAATTTTCACCCAAATTGAATTCTGTTCCCTTAATTTTAAGATCAATATTTCTTTTTATTACATTTGGTTGTTCATGGATCTCTTTTAACATATAATGCGGGTAATCACCTTTATCAAGGCTTTCAGCACTCCATTTGATTTTTTTCTTCTCTTTTGTTATCTTTTTTCCTTCGTTGTTGAAAAATTCGACATTGTCTTTTTCTATGACAGCCAATTCGCCATCACTCATAGCTATAATGTCCTTTGTGTGGTCAAGAAGTGCAGGTATATCAGAAGCAATGAGGTTTTCCTTTTTCCCTAAACCAACTATTAATGGGCTGCCGTATTTGTATACTATAATTTTATCGGGCTCAAAAGTTGATACAACTGCGATTGCATATGAGCCCTCAAGTTTAGACACGCTTTCAAGAACGCTATCTTTCAAATTACCTTGATAATTTTCCTCGATTAGATGGGCAATGACTTCTGTGTCTGTATTAGATTTGAAAAAATGCTTTCTTTTTAGAAGTTCTTCTTTCAGAGAATAGTAGTTCTCTATAATTCCATTGTGGACAACGGCAAACTGGTCTTTGCACCCTACTTGAGGGTGAGCGTTTTGGTCTGACGGTTCTCCGTGAGTAGCCCAGCGGGTATGTCCTATTCCAATATTTCCTGAAAGAGGTTTATCGGCAAGTATTTCCTGGAGATTCATTAGTCTTCCTTTTACTTTTCTGACGTCTAGATCTCCATCCATTACAGATGCTACTCCTGAAGAATCATACCCTCTGTATTCTAATCTCCACAGTCCTGCCATCAAAACAGAATTGATGTCTTTATCACCTATATAACCGACAATTCCACACATTTACTTCCCTCCCTGTTCTTTAACAAGGTTTATCAGCTCTTTTGCACTATCTCTTGTAGGCGCTTCTGCTATGATACGTAAGATAGGTTCGGTACCACTCATTCTTATATGTACCCAGCGATTATTTTCTGTTAATCTTATTCCGTCATTCAAATCTATCTTTTTGTTTTTATTAATATTTTTTATTTTTTCAAGAAATTCCTTTCCTTCATTATTGTTTTCCATTTTTATTGCTTCTTTTATCATTTCATATCTTGGAAGCCCATTTATTATTTCCGATAAAGACATTTTTTCTTCTAAAAGATGCTGCAAAATAAGTGCCATAGCCCCCATACCATCTCTAGTATATTGTATTTTGGGGTTAATAACCCCACCATTGCCCTCTCCTCCGATAACTGCCTTTTTTTCTTTCATTAATTTAACTACGTTTGCTTCGCCTACAGGAGCACGGTAAAAAGGAACTCCGGCTCTTTTAGCTATATTTTCAACACTTTGGGTAGTAGAAAGATTAACTACCACAGGTCCTTTATTTTTACTAAGGGCAGCTTTCGTCGCTATAGCTATAGTGTATTCTTCGCTTATTGGATTTCCTTTTTCAGTAACAATCGAAATTCTATCTCCATCCGGATCTGTTGCAAAACCTATATCGGCGTTTGATTCTTTGACTTTTTCGGCCAGATCGGTAAGATTTTCTGCTCTTGGTTCCGGGGCCCTTTTAAAATTTCCGCTTGCGTCGCAGAAGATCGGATAAATTTCAACATCCATATTGCTTAAAAATTCCTGAAAAGCAAGTGAAGCACCTCCGTTTACACAATCTAAAGCGACTTTAAATTTTCGCTTTTTTATTAAATTCCGGTCTATTCCTGGGGCCGATAATGCTCCTTTGATATGGTTTTTTACTGCTTTATTGTATATTTCCAGTTTGCCGAAATTTTCCGATGATTCCCAGGGAATACTTTCCTTTTCAAATGAAAAGAATTTTTCGGACTGTTCTTTATTCATGAATTCTCCCATTGGACCAACAAGTTTCAAGGCATTCCACTGGGAAGGATTATGCGAGGCGGTTATGACTATGCCTCCTGATGCTTTTAGTTTCTTTACATTGTAGAGTAGGGTTGGCGTTGGAACAAGATCTATATCAATGACATCGATACCGATACCTAACAATCCCGAAATTACTGCATTTTTCAATGCGATTCCTGAGGGCCTCGAGTCCCGGCCTATGATTATTTTCTTTTTGCCTTTAGATTTATCTGAGATAAATTTGCCGAATTTAGCAGCAAAGTTTATAGTTATCTCCGGATCGATACCGTTACCTACAATACCTCTAATTCCGGAAACGCTTTTTATAAGCATTTATTCGCTCCATTAGGCCTTGCAAACCTATACGTGTTTTTGCCGAAATAAAAACAGCTTCCGGATATTTTTTCTGCATAGTTCTCAGTATTATAGGATCTACTACTTGGTCGGTCTTATTAAAAACAAGAATGTTGTCAGAGTCGGAGATTTCCAGAAAATCTGTAACTTTTTGAGTTTCTTCAAGTTCATTCTCAATTTTTTCTGAAGAAATATCAGCTATTATAAGTCTTAAATCAGATTCTTTAGCTTCTTCAAGAGTTGATTTGAAAGAAGACATGATTTCGGTCGGAATTCCACGGATAAAACCAACCGTATCAATAAGCAGGAAATTTTTGCCGTTGTTAGTTTTTGTAAGACGCGTAAGAGGATCGAGTGTTACGAAAAGTTTATCTTCCGCCGTTGCATTGCTATCTGTTAGTGCATTTAGTAGTGTTGTTTTTCCCGTATTCGTATATCCCAGTAAAGCTACGCTAAAAATATCTTCTCTGCTTTTTCTGTGTATATTTCTGGTTTTTTCCACTTTTTTTAATTCTTTTTTTAAATGACTGATTCTCCTTCTTATTTTTCTTCTATCGACTTCCAGTTTTTTTTCTCCAGGTCCTCTGGTGCCTATTCCTCCTCCAAGTCTTGAAAGTTCTGTTCCATATCCTGTTAATCTACTTAGACGAAAATTGAGCTGGGCAAGTTCCACCTCTATCTTTGCGGATTTGGTTCTTGCATGTTGCGCAAAAATATCCAGAATTATATCCTGCCTATCTAAAATTTTTTTTTCAGTTATTTCTTCAAGATGAGATATCTGGGCAGGGGAAAGAGGTTCGTTAAAAAGAAGAATATCTACGTCAATATTCCTTAAATAATCAGCCTTACCTTTTCCTATATAAGTTGCTGTATCAGGTTTTTCTTTGACTTGGATAATTTTTTCTATAGGAATAGCTCCTGCTGTTTTCGCAAGAGACTCAAGCTCGTTTAATTCTTCGAATTTAGCTTCTTTTTCTTCATACTTTTTAGCTAAACCTATTATAAGAGCTTTTTCCTTTTTGCTATCTTTTATTATATACATTTAAAAAATTTGTTTTTTAAAAATTAACATCTAATGAATAAAAATCAAGTTAAAATATATAAAGTGTTTAATATGCTTTCCCGAAAATTACTCTTTGTCTTGTAGCCTTTCCGGTGAATAAGCACTTGCCTTCTTCTTTGTTTTTTTCGTAATCGAGAGGGATACAACGAATCGATACGTTGAGATCTTCCTGGATTTTACTCTCTATTTCCGGATTTCCGGAAAAATAAGAAAGCACAAAACCTCCGTGTATTTCGGGTTTTTCAGAGTTTTTGGGAGTGAAGAAATCATAAAATTCTTCTTTTGATTTTATTTCTTTCGTATTGTCTTTCAGTAGCTTATTGGCTTTATTGTAAAGTGAATTTTGTATCTCGTTTAGTATTTTTTCTGCGCTTTTTATAAATTCTTTACTTTTAAAGGAAGCGTTCTCGTACGGAGATTTATCCCTTCTGCCTAGTGTTACTTCATCTTTATCTATTTCTTTTGGTCCGATTTCAAGTCGCACGGGTACGCCCTTTTTAACCCAGTCCCATTTCTTTTTTCCTCCTGAAGTTTCACTTTTATCGACTGAAACTTCGAGATATGAGTTGTCGTAGGTGATTTTTGAAAGCTCTTTTTTTATTTTGTCGCAATGTTCGAAGATTTTATTTTTAGCCTTGTTGTTGGCAGCCACGGGCAGTATTACTATGTGTAAAGGTGATAGTTTGGGAGGCAGGATTAGTCCATCGTCATCGCTATGTACCATAATTAAACCGCCTACAAGGCGCGTCGATACACCCCAGGAAGTGGTATGGGCGTATTTTAGTTTTTCATCTCTATCCAAAAATTTTATGTCTGAAGCTTTGGCAAAGTTTTGGCCTAAATAATGTGAAGTCCCTGCCTGCAGGGCTTTACGATCCTGCATCATAGCTTCTACGGAGTAAGTTATATCTGCTCCGGGGAATTTTTCACTTTCGGTTTTTTTACCTTTTATAACAGGCATTGCCATATGATTTTCCATGAAATCGGCATACACGTTTAACATCTTATGCGTTTCTTCCATTGCTTCTTTTTCTGTAGCATGAACTGTATGTCCTTCCTGCCACAGGAATTCTGTAGTTCTAAGGAACATTCTGGTACGCATTTCCCATCGTACAATATTTGCCCATTGATTTATCAATAGAGGAAGATCTCTATATGATTGAACCCATTTTGAAAACATTGCGCCTATTATTGTTTCTGAAGTAGGACGTACTACCAGAGGTTCTTCAAGTTCACCTGCTGGTACCAAGCCACCATTTTTTCCTTTTTCCAATCGATGATGAGTTACAACAGCGCATTCCTTTGCAAAACCTTCTACGTGCTCTGCTTCTTTTTCAAGGAAACTTTTTGGAATAAATAGAGGAAAATAAGCGTTTTGATGTCCTGTTTCTTTAAATCGCCTGTCCAATTCTTTTTTTATGTTTTCCCAGATAGAAAATCCCCACGGTTTAATTACCATGCATCCCCGTACAGGTGAGTTTTCGGCTAAATCAGCCGCTTTTATCACTTCCTGATACCATTCCGGGTAGTCTTCATCGCGTTTTGGTGAAATCGCGTATTTTCTTTCTTTCATCTGTATTTATTCCTCATTTTCGCTTGAATTTAATAGTTAAAAGCGAATTGTCAACACCTGTTTAAAACTAATCTCACACAGAGACACAGAGAACACAGAGAAAGACAACAAACAATATATATATCTGTTTAAAACCCATCCTATCCCCAAAATTAGGAACAACAAATCACACGAATAGCACGAAGTTTTTTTTGTTTTTTCGGTCGTCCGTCTTCGGTCATCAGTCGGTTTTAGACATAAAACCCAGTAAGTTGACAACAATGGTACTTTTAGTTATAATGCCGATGTATATGGAATTACCCGGAAATATTGTAATCAGTTTATATGACTTAATAATGGAGTGTTTGTGATTAATATTAGTACATATTGGAGGTGTCTGTGAAAACCAAACAATTAATTCATTCATTGGTTACTTTTTATTTGATCAATTCATTTAAAATTTTTGCACAAGAAATTCCAGCGGATAGTATTTATTTCGGATTTACCCCTCCGGGTGATTCTGCGATCATTTTTGCTCCGGGAGTTATTTCGCTTCCCGAACGAAAAGAAAGGACTCCCAATTATCTTCCTGACTATTCAGAATTTTATTTCACGACAACAGTTGGAGGAGCAAGGGCTTACTCTACTAAATATAAAGGTAAATGGGAAGGCCCAATGATTGATAAATCATTCAGAACCAAGATATCAGATTTATCAATTTCTGAAAGCGGAAAGCTGGCAAGCTTTACATCTTGGGATGGAACTTGTAATGCGAATACAAATACTGACATCTGGATTAGTGAAAGAATAAATGGAGAATGGCAAAAACCTGTATGTTTACCAGCGCCCATTAATTCAAACGACCAGGAATGGGGTGCTTGTATATTAGATAATAGAACAGTTTATGTTTGTAAACGTAATAGCTCGCATTATGATATTGTAAAGTATATTTATCAAAATGGACAGTATTCACCATTTTATATACCTGAGATTAATACAACCTCTTTTGAGTGGGATCCTTTCGTACCAGAAGATGAGAGTTATATCATTTTTAAATCCAATCGTTCAGGTACCCATGGTGATATGGATTTATACATCGCTTATAAAAGAGCAGATGGAACATACACCACTCCGAAAAACCTGGGCGATAAAATTAATTCAGCAGTTCATGATGATTGTGGTAACTTGACACCCGATGGTAAATATTTTATGTTTGCAAGGAACAACAGAGGTACAGGTGAATTTGACATTTATTGGGTCAGTTCTAAATTTATCGAGACCCTAAGACCCGACAATTTAAATCCCTGAGTTAACTGGTCCAGACGTTGAAATGATAAATGATAGATTCTTCGAATCTACTAAAGTCTCACGGATTAACACGGATTAACACTGATTTTTTTATTTTATTTTTCAGCTGTGAGCTGTAAGCCGTTAGCTTTTTTATCCACACAAAGGCACTAAGGACATTGAGAAAAAAAGTATTTATGTTGTTAAAAAAGAAAAATAGAATATAGGAAAAATATTGTGGGGAAAATTTTAGGTTGACAAACAGATAGTTTTCATTATAAGATTAGTAAATGAAAGAAGTACAGGAAATTCAAGTCAAATTAAATTTGAAGATTGCATCTATTATATCCTGGATTCTAGGAATTTTAAATGTATTTGGTAGTATCTCAATTGGAATACCAGCATTTGAGATGAGTAAACCAATAATATTTCCTATTTTTATACTCATCGTTGGTATAGGTCTTTGTGTAGCAGGATATGGATTGAGGAAAAAACAAAAATATGCCGGAATAATAGCTGTAATTTTTTCAATTTTATCTTTTGGTTCTACACCTGTTATAGGATTAATTTTGGGCGTATTGATTCTAATACTTACTATAATTAATTGGAAAGAGCTTACCTAAAGGAGGCGAAATGGTTATTCTAATAATTATAATAATTGTTCTAGTTCTTTTTGCTTTAATGTTTAGGAAACCTGATAAAATTATTGGAAAACCTTGTGTCGTTTGTGGTTCATATGCTAAATATGGATATTCGGAACATGCGGAAGAAGAATATGAAAAAATAAAACCCCTATGTAGAGAATGTTTGAAAAAACAATTAATTTCCGATTACCCAGCTTATCAGGGTCAAGCTTTAGTGATTCAGCCTGCATCAGGACCTCCCTGCTATGTATTTCAACCGATGGACAGATGGAAAGAAGCATTTCCGAGAACTCAGATTTACAAAGATGTCGAATTACTATTAGATGAAATGGATAACAAATGTTACGATTGTTCCAAACTGGCCCATTATGTTTGGATTGAATCAGGAGGCATCGAGAGTGAGAATTTCTCCGATATATTAGATAAGGGATTATATACAACCCTACTAAAGCAAAATCCTAATCCAACGTCGTTATGTGGGGATTGTTGTGTAAAACGTATAATGAAACAATTAGAAGAAAAAGATATTGAATATATAGAAGTATGTAGTCCAAAGGGAAATAAGAGCGGTTTTGTGGTACCTATGGGATATTGATTTCATTTTTGTGAAAAAATTTAGTAAGTAATGGGTGCGAAATTTTATATTAATAGAGATGAATATTTCCATAACAATGACATATGTAGTTAACTAGAAAAACTGCAATTATTTTATAAAGCTTAAAATACGTGTAAACAATATTTTTCGAAAAAAAGGAGAAAAAATGAAAATTAAATCAATTATTATCTTCATGGTTGCTGTTTCAATGATTTTTCCTTTTTATTCTGCGCGAGCAGATGATGATTTACAAACAGTAGTGGAAGGTAACAGTGATTTTGGTTTTGATTTATACCAGGAACTCAAATGTGAAGAAGGAAATATTTTCTTTTCACCCTATAGCATTTCCATAGCTCTTGCCATGACTTATGCAGGCGCACGGGATCTGACAGAAAAAGAAATGGCAGAAGTATTGCACTTTTCTTCAGAGCAAGAACCGCTGCACTCTTCATTCTCAAAGCTTCAGTCACATCTTAATGCTGTCCAGGAGAAAGGATACATTAAACTTGGGATAGCTAATTCGTTATGGGCACAAGAGGGTTATCATTTTCTTGATGACTTTTTTGAATTGAATGAAAAGTATTATGGCGTCGGCTTGCGTTTTGTCGACTTCAAGAAGAAGACTGAAACTGTGCGCAAAACAATAAATGCCTGGGTAGAAGATAGAACACAACAAAAAATTAAGGAATTACTCAAAAAAAGCCCACCTCAGATTACCCAGGATACTAGATTAGTTCTCTGTAACGCAATCTACTTTAAAGGAGACTGGTTGAGCCAATTCGAGAAAAAGAGAACTACAGATGCTGATTTTTATATTTCAAAAGTTGAAACAATAAAAGTTCCTATGATGTGCCAGAAAGCAGGATTTAAATTCAAAGATTTCGATTTCTTTAGCGCTATAGAATTGTATTATGAAGGAAAAGATTTATCTATGGTTGTTTTTTTACCTGAAGAAATCGATGGTTTGGGAGAGTTTGAAAGAAACCTAACTAATGAAAATGCAAATAATTGGATAGATAAACTATCTGATTCAGACGAATCAGAAGTACTGGTAAGTTTACCCAAATTCAAAACTACATGTGAATTTGAATTATCAAAAATACTTGGCGATATGGGAATGTCGAGTGCTTTTTCGCTGCCGCCAGCTGATTTTTCCGGAATGACGGGTATAAAAGATCTCTTTATAAGTAAAGTCGTTCATAAGGCCTTTGTAGATGTTAATGAAGAGGGGACAGAAGCTGCTGCGGCAACAGCAGTAGTTATGACAAGAGAAAGTGAAAGTAGGACCTTAACGTTTCAAGTAGATCATCCCTTTGTGTTTTTAATAAAGGAAAATCAAACGGGAAGCGTTTTATTTATCGGAAGAATTGTTGATCCGACAAAATAATGATTAGAAAATCATCTTCAATAGTAATGATATCGATATTTATGCTCGGGTCGTGCACACAGAATTTCACCCGCGAATCGTCTAATTCATCACGTCTGAGGCAGCAGGAAGAAAAGCATCGATTGATTGTATTAACAGATATTGAAGCGGACCCGGATGATACACAATCCTTGGTTCGTTTGCTTTTATATTCTAATGTAATCGATATAAAGGGATTAATTGCCACAACCTCTTGTTGGCATAAAACGAGAGTCGATCCGGAATCGATAGAAAAAGTAATACAAGCTTATAGTGCAGTACAACCTAATCTGGAAAGACATGAAGCTGGGTTTCCAAATGCAAAAGCTCTCTTGACGCTAATAAAACGAGGCTTGCCCAAATATGGTGTGAAGGGAGTTGGCGATGGGAAAGATTCAGAAGGCTCTGACTGGATTATAAAAGTACTTGAAGAAGATGACGAGCGTCCGCTGTGGATATCTGTTTGGGGAGGCGTAAATACTCTTGCTCAGGCATTGTATAAAATTAAAAATACGAAAAGTGGGGAAGAGGTTGGGAGACTGATTAGTAAACTCAGGGTTTATACAATATCCGACCAGGATGACAGCGGGATATGGATTAGAAAGAATTTCCCTCGTTTGTTTTATATTGTTAGTCCTGGTGATGATTACGGAAGCGCAACATGGAATGCTATTACTACGGTTGTGAAAGGCATAAACAATGAAAAGATTAGTAATAATTGGATCGCGCAAAATATTCAACAAGGTCACGGTCCTCTCGGCGCTTCATATCCAGATGTAGCCTATGGAATGGAAGGGGATACGCCATCGTTTTTGTCAATAATCCCTAACGGATTAAATGAAGCAGAACATCCTGACTGGGGTGCCTGGGGTGGTCGTTATGAACTGTACATTCCTGATTTTGCTACTATTAAGAGAGGGGAATCGGGTGTTCCGTCAGCACCCGAGACGAGGGAAATATGGACAAACGCAATCGACAGTTATACCCCATTTATCCATAATGAATATGGGCGTACTGTTCGAAAGGATACTATTTCCTTTGCCGATAATAAAGTGACTTTATGGCGTTGGCGAGATGACTTCCAAAATGATTTTGCCGCTCGAATGGACTGGTGCATAAAATCATATCGGCAAGCCAATCATCCGCCAATTCCTGTATTAGGACATTGTGAACAAATAACTGTAAAATCAGGAGAGGGTTTTGGTTTGGATGCCAGAGGTTCATATGATCCCGATGGAGATAATCTCAGTTTTCTGTGGTTTAGTTATCCCGAGGCTGGTTCATATAAAAAATTGATACCATTTAATTCGGCTGAGAATATGCATGGGGTTTGGGTGATAACTCCCGAAGTTGAAAAAAAAGAATCCGCTCATTTCATTTTAAAAGTTACAGACAAAGGCAACCCGCCGTTATCGCGATATAAAAGGGTAATTGTTACAATCGTTCCAAAATAATATTGATAGGGTCGTAATTCTCACATAGAGATAAGGAGAGTAAATAGAAAAAGATACATAGAGAACAAGTGCTTTTTTACATTTAGGGAATAGAGCGTTGTAATTTCTTTATCTTTTAATTTCTGTATGATAAATGTGCAGATTCTTTTTTGTAACGTTAGCCGCCAGTATAGTTTATTTCTTCTTGACTTTTTTACAAATAATAGTATACTTCTATTAAGTTAAAATTATTGTTCTCTATAATTACAGTTTTTATTAAATTTGTTCTAATTGTAATAATAATTTGTTTGAGAGGTGAAATTATGCGTAGAGTAATTATCTTATTCCTTATCGTTTTTTTATTATTTATTACTTGCAAGGAAAATAACCCGGAATCCGAACCGGAACTTAATCCTTATATAGCTATCAGCCCATGGGGTATAACATTCGACGGCGAAAATCTATGGGTAACAGATAATTCCTTAGGTATGATATATAGACTTGATCTGGAACTTAATCTTGAAGATTCTTTTTCTGTGTCTAAGCCATATATAAGAGGAATTACTTTTCTGGACGATAAATTGTGGATTGTAAGTGATTCTTCTGTTGGTGATTCTATCGGAGCTTTTTTTCACTATGATAAATATTATAGCTACGGAATTGATAGGTCTAATGGAACGATGATTGATTCAATTCTGATATGTTTGCCACACTCAAGTATGCCTGACGGAAATTTTCTTTGGGGAATCGGCGTTTTTAATTCGAACTTGTATATATCTTACAACGGGGGCTGGGGAGACTGCATGCTTGAGCTCAACCCTCAATCGAAAGAAATGAAGACTTTGTGTTGTGCTCATCCATTGGGTTTTACCGTTATCAATGATACACTCTGGTGCGCAAGGTATGGAAGCAGCTATTTGGTCCCTATTAGAGTTTTAGCTGATGGAACCAATGAAATGACTTCCCTTAGATATGAACTTGGATTTTCTGCAACAGACCTTACCTACGATGGAGAAGATGTTTGGGTTGTCGATCGTGATTCTTGCATAATAAGAAAGATAACCGATTTGAGATAAGGTTATCTTAAAAAACTTTTAATATAAGAAATTATTTTATTCTTGAAAATATAAAGATAAAGGTGGTCTGTGGGAAACCATATTATTTTGGGTTTTCCTAAAGCCCTGTGCAAGCGGAGAGTGGCTTGTCTTGGTATAATGAAATCAAATAATCCGTTTATCATAAGTACTCTTTCCGGCTCTATTAAGGGAGCGAATGAGAGCGGGTCGAAATAAAGGCATATTATATTAGTTTTAATATCAAATGGATTTTTGCATTTTTTTACGGATTCAGTAAAAGGATTAAGAAGAGTTCTCGCAGTGGTACAACTCTCACGTGTTATGTTTTTCTTTTTATATATCTCTCTTACTTTATACATAACCGGACTTTTCCAGGTAATTACACTATAATCACCACCGGATAAGATGAAAACACCTTTTTCAATTCGTTTATCAAGTCCCATTGCCATAATGGAAAATATTGAACCCAGACTTATTCCGATTATAGAAATTTCGGTGTAACCTAGATTTTTTAATATATTTACTGTTTTGATTATATCGAAAGCTCCCTGTTTGAAAAAATTAAAAGTAAAGATTCCGTCGGCAAATGAAGTTAGTACGTCCTTTTCCGTTTTCCTATGTCTCTGGTATGGGAGATCTATATAGCACGTTCCTATCGTTTCGGGTACGATGCGTAGATAACTGTCCCATTTTGAACCAATCTCCATTCCAAGGCCATGAACTAATATACTTACTTTTGATTTCTTTTTTGTATCTTTAAGTAAAAGGTAAACATTATCGTTTTTTTTATTAAAAGTATTGACTTCGGATTCGAATCTAATTTCGAAGAGGTTATTTCTTAATTTATTTTTTTTAAATAAAGGTGATTCCTCGAAAAGATTTTTGTTAAGTATCATTGACTGAACTTTATATCAATAAAATCAGTCAATCCAGTACAATATTCTTCCGCAATTGGGACAGGTAATTACAGATTGGTTTTCCTGATCAGGAGATATCATCTGTGTAGGAAGAAGTAAATAACAACCCTGACATATGTTATTTACCACAGGAACCACAGCGCTTCCATATCTTTTGGTTAATCTGGTGTATTTTCTGTAGATATGGTCTTTTAACTGGGTAACAATACTTGCTCTTGCTTCTTCCATTTTTTTTATGTTGTCAATTTCAAAACCTACTTCTTCTTCCTTTATTCTATCTTTACGTAAAATGTCCAATTCCTGCAGCGAAATTAAAAGTAAAAGTTGTTTATCCATTTATACTCCGAAAAGTTTTACTAATTCGGCTTTAAAATCCTTTTCGTTATCGATAGAAAATAATTTCTCATCAGTTGAAATCTCATTAAAGGTTTCTGCTATTTTCCCAAGAAGTATTAGATATTCTCTTTTAGAAGCATACGGCGGTGCAACTAATAAAAATACAAGATTTACCTTTTTTTTATCGAGAGCTCCAAAATCTATTGGTTTGACTGGTCTCCCTATTGCTACCATTAAATTTTTTACTACCATACTTCTTGTATGAGGTATTGCTATTCCGTTACCTATTCCCGTCGATCCTATTTTTTCCCTCTGAATAACCGCATTGATAAGCATTTCTTCCTTATCCTTGTTTATTTTTAGAGCTTTAACTAATTCGTTTATCATTTGAAACTTTTCCTTTGCGTTAATATCCAAGATTATTTTTGCGTCATCTAATATTTTTTTGATCAGACTTTTTTCCATAAGCATTTAATTATAATAATCTTTGAGCAGTTGTCAATACCAGAAATAATAGGTTTATCGTGAAAATAATTTTCCATTTGACAAATGAGGAAAATTTCATATATTATCCAAATGAATAAAAGTAATAGAGAAGTAAATTTTCAGACTATCTATTTAAAGTTAGAGGAATTCTGGGCCAAAAAGGGATGTACTATTGGCCTTCCATATACCTCGGAAGTTGGAGCTGGGACTTTTAACCCTTTGACTTTTTTTGGATCACTGGGCAAAAGTCCTTTTAATGTTGCCTATATTGAAACTTCGAAAAGACCAAAAGACGGAAGATATGCGGAGAATCCGAACCGTATGCAGCAATTTCAACAATATCAGGTAATTTTAAAACCCGCACCGAGTGATGTACAGGAACAGTATCTTGAAAGCCTCGAATATCTGTCTTTAGATGTTAGCAGGCATGATATAAGGTTTGTCGAAGATGACTGGGAATCTCCGACTCTTGGAGCATGGGGTTTGGGTTGGGAAGTGTGGATGGACGGTCAAGAAATTACTCAGTTTACTTATTTTCAGCAAGTGGGAGGTATTAACCTTGATCCTATTTGCGCAGAGTTAACTTATGGACTGGAGAGAATAGCCATTCTTCTTTCAGGTGCAGATTCTGTATTCGACCTGCAATGGTCGCCTAATAAAACCTGGGCAGATTTAAACAAAGAACAGGAATATCAATTCTGTGTTTATAATTTCGATGAAGCGGACGTAAATTCTCTTTTCAAATATTTTGATGAGTGTAGAGAAGAGGCCAAAAGATTAATTAATATTAATTTGCTTTATCCGGGATATGATTTTGTAATAAAGGCATCGCATACTTTTAATCTTCTTGATGCTCGTGGAGCTCTTTCAGTAGAACAGAGAAATGATTATATACTTGAAATAAGAAAATTAGCAAACATGGCGGCTAAAAAATGGCTGGAAATGTACTCATAGAAATTGGTACAGAAGAAATTCCGGCTGGTTATTTAGAACCTGCCGCTCTTTCTCTTGAAAAAGGATTGATTACGCTTTGTAATTCGAACAAGATTTCGTACTCTAAAACAAAGATTTTTTATACGCCAAGAAGGATTGCAGTTATTATTGAAAATATTGCGGAAAAACAGGAACAAGTTGTAAATAAAATAAAGGGTCCTCCGGCAGCTCTTGGATATAAGGATGGTAAAGCTACAAGGATGGCAAAAGGATTTGCTTCCTCTAAGGGAATATCCGTTGATGCTTTGAAAATCGAAGAAATAGATGGAAATAAATACATTATTGCAGAAATAGAACAAGAGGTTAAAAGTACTAAACAGATACTTAAAGAAAATTTGGCCTCTATAATAAAGAACATGGATTTTCCAAAAAAAATGCGCTGGGAGAATAGCAATTTCCTTTTTGCAAGACCTATAAGATGGATTGTCGTGATGTTCGATAAAAAGGTCATACCGTTTTGTGTGGCAGGGGTTAAAAGTTCGGATGCAACTTACGGGAATCGATTGATTTCAAACCGTAAAATAAAAGTAAATCCTTTGAATTACAAGGACAAGCTTAGAGATTCATTCGTAATAGCGAATTCCAATGAAAGAAAGAATATTTTAGAAAAACTGATAAAAAAAGAGGCTAAGAAGATTGAAGGAGTACCTTATTTTTCGCCCGGACTTCTTGATGAAGTTTCAAACTTAATCGAATGTCCTTTTGTGATTTTAGGTTCTTTTGATAAAAAATTTCTTAAACTTCCTGATAGAGTTGTAATTTCAGCAATGGAAACGCATCAGAGGTATTTCTCAGTAAAGAAAAATAGTAAGCTCATACCTTACTTTATCGCAGGTACAAACAATAGATCCAATAGAGAAATAGTCAAAGGTAACGAAAAGGTCCTTACCGCAAGGCTGGAAGACGCTAAGTTTTACTGGGAAACAGATAGTAAGATACCGATAAAGGAAAGATTGCCGAAATTATCGGGCATAAAATGGCATAAGAATTTAGGAAATTTGTTGGAAAGAACCGAGAGGCTTGAAAAATTAAGTAAATGGATAGGGGAGAGAGTGGATAATGTCAATCTTAAGGTTGTAAAGGAAGGTGCGAAGCTTTCAAAAGTCGATTTGACGACTTTAATGATACGTGACGGCAAGGAATTCACAAACCTTGAAGGTTATATCGGCTCTGAGTACGGTAGGGCAGAAGGGTTATCGGAAGAAGTCTGTAGAGTAATCGAAGATCATTATAAACCCAGAAATGTTGGAGATGAACTTCCACGTTCAAAAGAAGCGGCAGTTGTTTCTCTCGCAGATAGAATTGATCTTATAGTAGGAAGTTTTTTAGCCGGTGAAAAACCCACAGGTTCCCGGGATCCTTTTGGTCTACGTCAGGCTATGAACGGTTTTATTAAAATATTATTAGAGTTTGATTTTTCTTTTCCTCTTGATGAACTTCTTTCAAAGAATCTCGGTTTATTTTCTAAAGCTAAAAACGCGGAGATATTTGAAGAAATTAAGCAATTTATAATAGAAAGAGAAGAAGGAAGCCTTCAGAGTAGAGAGATTAGATACGATATAGCAAATGCTGTACTTTCTGAAAAATGGAATGTTTTTCTCGATTCTTATCTTGTGGCTAAAGCTATGATGAAAGTTCGAAAAGACCAGACGGAATTTGAGAAAATTGTTATAGGTCAAAAAAGAGTTTCAAATATTTTAGAGGGTAAGAATCCGGGAAAAGTCAAGGAATCGCTTTTAAAAGAAAAAGAAGAGAGAAATTTGTTTAACAAGGCAAAAGAAATAGAGCCGGTTTTAAATAAATATATTGAGAAAAAAGATTATCTTGAAGGTATTAATAAATTGAAAGAATTGAGGCAAAGTATAGATGATCTTTTTGATAATGTTTTAGTAATGGCTAAAGACGAAAAATTAAGAAATAATAGATTAGCACTTCTTTTTTATGTAAGAAGTTTATTTCATCTCTTCTGTGATTTCGAAGAAATAATAATCGATTAAAAAAAAGAAGTTAGAAGCTGGAGATGCGAATACAGAATCACATCCCGACCCAAAAAAAACAATTATCACACAAAGCCACAAAGAACAAAAAAAGTCAGCAGTCTCGAGCCACGTGTCACGAGTCCCCTTCCCACCAAAACTATTAGAAACAAAAGATGACACGGAGAGCACAAAGATATTAAATTGTTAATCTGTCCGAAAATTAGAAACCACGAAACACACTAAATAAACGAAACCCAACCACACACCAAATTTAATCTTGTTTTTTGACTGCTAACTGCTCCCTTCTCACTAAATTCTTAACTCATGACTCACCACGCACGACTCAGGACTGTTTTAACTGCTTACTACTCCCTATAATCCCACCACTCTACCACGAAAGGATTCTAGCAGTCTTGACAAAGTTTAAAGAATCCGTATAATTTCTATTAGTATATAATAATATGTATTCAACCAGAGAAACGAAATAAATTATACATTTTTTTGAATATAATATTTTTTAGAAAAAATAAAAGATATAAAGGAGGAGATATAATGAAGAAATTTGTAGGAGTAATGTTAATAGTTGTGTTGCTATTGGGAACGATTAGTTGTGCATCCAACCAGGCAAAGGGAACGGCTATTGGTGCTACTGCAGGAGCAGTAGCCGGAGGATTGATGGGGAAGGCTGCCGGGAATACTGCTTTGGGAGCTATATTGGGTGCTGTGATTGGTGGTGCTGCCGGTGCATATATAGGTCACTATATGGATAAGCAGGCTGAAGAAATGGAGAAAGATCTTGAAGGTGCTACAATTACAAGGAAGGGTGAAGGAATCTTGATTACTTTTGATTCTGGCTTATTGTTTGATGTGAATAAGGCTACTTTAAAAGCTGCTAGCATGGAAAATTTGAAGGAACTTGCTAGAATTCTTAATAAATATGAGAAAACCGACATATTGTTAGAAGGACATACGGATAATACTGGTTCTGAAGAATACAATCTTCAGTTATCCCGTTCTAGAGCAAATTCAGTTGCCAATTATCTTGAAGGTTTAGATGTCAAGCCTACTCGTTTCACGATAATGGGTTATGGCGAGCAGCAACCTATAGCAAGCAACGAAACCGTTGAGGGTCGTCAGATAAACCGAAGGGTTGAAGTTGCAATTTTTGCCAACGATCAGCTTAAAAAGGCAGCGGAGAAGAAGGCAACAGAGGGTTAATTAAAATTTAGTAACAACTTAAAGCACAAGAATTTTAATTAGTGTTAAGAGGGAGGAGAGTGTGTTAGCTCTCCTCTTTTTTTATCCAAATAATCCTTAACGAAATTCATATGTTGACACAGCGAAAAAAATAGGTAAAATTAATATAAGTAGAGAATATAATAAAACTTAAGAGAGGTGTTTATTATGGCTATGAAAAAATTGAGTATAGTATTAGTAATGTTTTGTGTATTTTTTATTAACTGTGAAGAGATTGAAGAAATTATTACAAGAGTTTCCGGCAAAGTTTATGCGGATAACTGCAAAGTTGTCATCGCGGTCAAAGGAGATTTGGAATTAACGGATTATTTAAATGCCATAGAAGGAATTGATGAGGTTTCGTTACGTGATGCCGACATCCTTAGAGGTTTTGATATTTCGATAGGTAATGATAGTTTATATAGTATTACAATGCTGTCTTTTGGTCAAACTTACTTTCTTGCAGTAGTAGATGATGGTGAAACTCTCGATGAACTTGATACTCTGGATCATGTTGGGTTCTACGGACATACGGATACTACTATGAATATTCCTTTAGTTGGAGGCGGAGACACTACTTTTGTATATTCTCTGCCTGATCGTATCGATGTTCAAGAAGGAGAAGATGAAACCGATCTCGATATAGAAAATTTTCTCGAGTTAAGATGGTTTATAGTGATTTACGGAATACTCAACCCGTAATCAGGATTTGGGATTTAGGATATAGGATTTAGAAAACAAAATATTCAGTCGTGAGTCAAGAATTAAAAATTTTGAACGTCAAGAGTTTTGAATTTTGAATTATGAATTGAAAAAAAGACAGTAAAAAACTTCGTGCCTTAGTGTCTTCGTGGCTATTCTTATGTGTTTTCTTTTTCCGAGAGATAATAACTGAGACGTGCTAATTCTGAAGAGAGGTCAATGTTTCTAACAATAAAATGATTCGAAAAGTCATTGAGAGAAGAAAGGTAAGATGGCGTAAAATTTAGTATTGCTTTGATGGGAGAATTCTTAATTTTATTTATTACTTTAACTATTTCTTCAGAAGGAACCGCAATTATAGCTATTTTTATGCCTTCTTTTTTTATTTTTTTATTAAAAATTTCAATATCATCAATTTTAACTCCACTGACTTGACTTCCGATTTTTCTTCGATCTTTATCAAATGCCAGAGATATTTTAAATCCTTGAGTTTTAAATCCATAAAAGTTGAGAAGTGCTGAACCAAGTTTTCCCACCCCAATCAACGCTACATTAGTTTCTTTACTGGGAAAAGCTATTTCTTTTATCTCTTTAAGAACGTCATCAGTATTATATCCAACGCCGCGTTTTCCCATAGAACCAATATAAGAAAAATCTTTTCTTACAAGCGTTGGTTTTATATTTAATCTGTCTGCAATATCATCCGAAGAGAAACTTTCTTTGTTTTCTTCACAAAAGTTTTCTAGACATCTTGCATATATATACAATCTGTTTATTACTTCATCTGGAACTTCTGATTTATTTATAATTTTTCACCTCACTTTGTGATTATAATAACAAATTACTATTTTGTCAATATTTGAAAAGCCTTAAAATAATTAAGATTAAATAATTTGTTTCCGAGAATTTTTTAATTTTTAGTAGGCGTAGAGCAGATATTAGGAAGTTAATTATTGTTATTTTAGGTTGATATTATAGCCAAATATAAAATTTCGTGGAAGAATTTTTAAGTTAATGATCGGATTTCAAAATATAAAGTATATTATATAATTATGAATTTTGTAAGTTTTTCCCTTGAATATTTTTTAATAAGGATTATCTTATTTAAAAGGAGGTTCTATGTACGCAATAGAATATAAGGGAGTTATAATAAAAATTATAAAAGGAGATATAACCGAGCAGAATACTGATGCTATAGTTAATGCTGCAAATAAAAGGCTTTCCCCGGGTGGGGGAGTAGCAGGGGCAATTCATTCTGAAGCGGGGACCGGACTCTGGGAAGAATGTAAAAAAATCGGACGTTGTGAAACCGGAGAAGCCGTTATTACTAAAGGATATAAATTACCTGCAAAATGGGTTGTTCATACTGTTGGTCCTGTGTGGGCAAGCCGACATGAAGATCCGGAAATGTTATATGCTTGCTACAGTAATTCTCTTGCCATTGCAGATAAACATGATATAAAATCTATATCATTCCCGGCTATTTCAACCGGGGCATTTGGTTATCCGCTTGAAGAGGGAGCCGAAATAGCAGTTAAGGCCGTCTCCGAAACAGTCGAAAATCTTTCTTCAATTAAGTTAATTCAATTTGTACTTTTTGAAGATAAAGCATATAATATTTTCGAAGAGCAACTAAAAAATTTAGAAGACGAAGAAAAAATTTAAGAAAAGTAGATTAACAGGGAATAAACTACATAAACCACACAATTTTTTTTATTTATTTTATCTAAATACCAAGTCCTAAATTTCTATTAACCATTTAACAACAATTAAAGGAATCTACAATTAGTCTTTTGTTAAAAATACCACAGCAATTGCGTTATCTACTGTATGCGATAAAGAAACGTGTGTATTAATTCCCTTCATTTCAGCTTTTAAATCTTCATTTAATATTTTAATCAAAGGTTTTCCACCTGTTGTGACTTCAATTGCTTTCCAACCGTAGATATGATTTCTTGCTTTATAAAATGATTCTTTTACAGCTAATCTTACTGCATAGCACTGATTTTTATTACTTTTGCTACTACAATATTCTTTTTCTTTTGTTGTGAAGATTTTATCTAGAAAAGTATCTCCCCAGCGATTAATAATTCTGTCCATTCTTTCTATATTAACGATATCTATACCAATCATTTATTACTCGAAAAATCTCACTTTTTTTCTGTTTACTCGGTGTTTCTTTTCACTGTGCATTTATTTTTAATAAAGAAGTTAGGAGTTGGAAGTTAGAAGTCAGAATAAAACAACTTAGACAAGGTTTTTTGGGGTGGGATGAGATTCTAGCTACTAACTCCTTGCTTCTAGCTTCTATGTTATTTTTCGTCATATATTATTACAGTATCTCCTGGTTTTATCATACCCATTTTTTCCCTGGCGATTTTTTCAAGAAGAAAAGTGTCGCTTTTTATCTTTTTTAAGGAATCAAGCAAGGCTGCTTGTCTTTTTTGCAGCTTCTGCTTTTCCTTCTTTAGTTTATTCTCTCTTCTTTTTAGTTTAGCAATATTTATAAAACCATAAGCTCCAAAAAAAAGATAGTATGTAATTCCACATATTATTAAAAACCAAAGAATCTTTTTTAAGTTCTTCTTTATTAGCGTCTTAGAACGCTTCGAACCTCGCGGCATCGCCTAATTCCTCTTCGATCCGAAGTAATTCATTGTATTTTTCTAACCTTTCGCTTCTTGATAGGGAACCAGTTTTTATTTGGCCAGTATTTAATCCGACAGCAAGATGAGATATAAATGTATCTGCGGTTTCTCCGGAACGGTGTGAAACAACAGCTGTCCAACCATTGTTCTTTGCCATCTGAATCGCCTCAATAGTTTCGGTAACGGTTCCAATTTGGTTAAGTTTAATTAATACCGAGTTACTTACGTTTTTATCTATACCTTTTTGGATTATTGAAGTATTTGTTACAAAAATGTCATCTCCGACAATCTGTATTTTATCTCCTAATTCTTTTGTTAACATCTCCCAACCATCCCAGTCAGCTTCAGAGAGGCCATCTTCGATCGAAATTATTGGGTATTTCTTAACCCAATCTTTGTATACGGAGATTATGTCTTTTGAGGATAAAGAATCTCCTCCGAAGCTATAGGAACCTTTTTTATAGAATTCAGAAGCAGCAGAATCGAGAGCGATAGATATTTCTGTTCCTGCTTTATATCCCGCTTTTTCAATTGATTCAAGTACCAAGCTTAATGCCTCTTCATTGGTTGAAAGATTTGGTGCGAACCCGCCTTCATCTCCTACACTGGTTGCATATTTTTTAGTAGCAAGAATTTTCTTTAAGGTATGGAAAACTTCACTAGCTGCTCTTATTGCTTCTTTGAAATTAGGTAGCCCTAACGGAGCTATCATGTATTCCTGGATATCTAGGTTGTTATCCGCATGTTGTCCTCCATTTAAGATATTACAAAGAGGTACTGGAATTTGACATGCATTTGTTCCCCCGAGGTACCTATAAAGAGGTATATTTAGAAAATTACTTGCTGCTCTTGCAACCGCCATAGAAATGGCAAGAATTGCATTAGCTCCAAGTTTACTTTTATTTTCGGTACCGTCCATATTACACATGGTCATGTCTATAAATCTTTGATCGAGACAATTTTTACCTACGATTTCTTGTCCTATTATGTTTTTTGCATTGTTAACCGCTTTAAGAACACCTTTTCCGCCATATCTTTTTTTATCGTTATCTCGAAGTTCTAGGGCTTCTCTTGTACCTGTCGAAGCACCGGATGGAACAGCAGCTCTACCAGTAATGCCTGATTCTAGAATACATTCGGCTTCTATAGTGGGGTTTCCTCTTGAATCGATGATTTCTCTTGCTTTAATATCAACTATTCTCATTTTTTTCCTCCTCAATTTTTATCTACGCCCGGAAGGATTCGAACCTTCAACCAGCGGATCCGAAGTCCGCTACTCTGTCCAGTTGAGCTACGGGCGCAATTTCTATTTATTATAAATTACTAATATTTTAAGTTAGAACCTTGTAAATTTTAACATTTCAAGTCAATCACTCGAATATATTATTACATTTTTGTTTGTCAAGTATGGTCTAGTCTTTGTGATATAGTTAGACAACTCTTTGATCTTTTGTCTATTTAGTTTGGTTATGTTACCTACGGAAATTAAATATTAAAAATTAAAAAGCAAAATGACAAATAAAAATATAAAATTATATCAATTTCTAAATTAGAAAACCGGAAGAACATTTCTGCTATTTTAGAAGATTCGTGTTTTAAATTAATTTTTGAATTTTAATCTGTAATTTTACATTTTCAAATTTGATTTTTGAATTATAGAAGCTTTGCAGTATTGTATTTTTCGTATCTATATGCCAAAAATTAGAGAAGTATTGATGTAGCAGATAATCTGGTCTTGACAAAAATACGGTATATTTTATACTTCCTGTATGATATTCATAATTTTAATGGGTTACTTCTCTGTATTGCTTCCAGATCCCTCTATAAGGGCTCAGAAATGGATAGAACAGGGTTCTGTTGATCTTCCCTATGGGTTTTCGCCTTTATTCGAAGATACTAATATAATTGACCTTTCAATATTTTCCTTTGTTGACACTATAAATTATGTCCAATTTTGTCCCACGATTAAGCATCACTCTGGAAAGTGGGGAGGGGAGTTTTCTCCCTATCTGCGCTATGGTGGAGATTCTCTTTATCCGAAAAAAAAGAAATTCGGAGTTTATGCTGATTTTATAAGAGGTTCTATTTTTTATAGAAGTGATAAGCTGTTATTTTCCTTTGGCAAGGATGTATTTTCTATAGGTCCTGCATTCAAAGACAATGCAGTCCTTTCTCCGAATATTCCGTTAAATTATTTAAGTTTCACTTTCAAAACATCTAAAATTGCATTTACGCATTTTATATCCCGTCTTGGTAATTATGAAGGCGTAGAATTTGCTTGGGATGATACTGTTTCCGGATATTTAACAAACGTTAATAGATATATTGGCATACACCGTATTGAAATAAAACCAACCGATTGGCTTGCATTTTCTCTTTCCGAAGTAATGATTATAGGGGGAGAATCATTAGGTTTTCCTTTTGAGTTATTGGCTCCTCTTACAATATATTATGCTGAACAGTATAACAGGCAGCAAAATACCAATATCTTATGGAATTTTGATATGTTAGCCTTAAGAGGTAAATTTCTTTTCTATTTTGATTTTTTTATAGACGATTTCCAATATGAGGCAGATCCCTGGAAAGAGCCAAATCATATAGGACTTTATCTCGGAATTCAAGGAAAAGATTTACCTTTTGATGGCTCAGAAGTATTTGTTTCGTATGATTTGATGTCAAGATGGACTTATAACAACATAAGAGTTTGGCAAAGGTATTTAGACTACGGGATACCCCTTGGTTCCAGCCTTGGGTGCGATTACGATCAGTTTGTTTTTAAATACTTGCACCCTGTTGCTTTATTAAAAGCCGGAGTTATGGTTTCGTATACGAGAAAAGGTGAGAATAGAATAACTACCCCATGGCCCGTAAATACGGAGACAGCCGCATCACCCGAGAATGAGTTTGAAGGCACAAATTTTCTAGCGGGAATAGTAGAGAAGCGAATAACCTTAGCTACCGTATTAAAGTATAAGAGTCTTTTAGAATTTACATCCGGTGTGTCATATTTCAAAAACTACGAACATGATGAGGGAACGACAAAAATTTTACCTGCAATTGAGTTAAAGTTAAAATACAGCTTATAAATCACAAGTTACTGGTAGTAAATATCTTAATCTTATCGCTTAAAGTAGTATGTTGTATAATTTTTTGGTTGTCTTTATTAATTGAAATATCAAAATTTAAAAATTAAAATGACAAATTAAAATGTAAAATTGTACTAATTCTATATGGATGGGCTTTTTTTGTTTTTGAACTTTAACATGTATTTTTACTCTTTGATATTTGATTTTTGCTTTTAGTTAGCAGGTTAGGTGCAGGCAAGCAATTACGTTTATATTATCCTGGGCCTTTTTGTTATAAAGCTCAACCGCTTCGCCGGTTTTTGCTATTATAGTTTTTATGCTTTTTTCATTGAGCTTTTTTATGATTTCCTCCGGTACTTTCATAATTCCATGTGCTCCGGTTCCTATTATTAAAAGGTCCGGATTGAAATCTATTACCTCTTTTAAATCTTTTAATGATAAGCTATGTCCTTCTTCTCTCCACCAGGGAGAAAATACAGTGTCTGGATAAACAATAACATCTTTTGTGTATTCTTTTCCATTTATTGTAATTGAGCCGAAACTATATTTTTCAATTTTCATTTTAATCTTTGTTGCTTAAACAAAAACAAATCGATTTTTTATTTTTTAACTGCTTCCTGTTCTTTTCTATCTACTTTCTACTCGCTGCTCTCTACTTACTATATTTATGATTATACTAATTGTTTTCATTGATGCAAGAGGGTTTATAGGTGTTGACAATGCCAAATAACTTGTATATAATTACCATTGGTCAAGAGCGAGAGTGGCGGAACTGGTAGACGCGCTGGACTTAGGATCCAGTACTTAGGCAAAACAGTGTGGGGGTTCAAATCCCCCCTCTCGCAAATATTAAATCGAATTAAATGGGGGTTTAATTGCAGGATTTAACAGTATCTTTTGAAGAGAAAAAGTTGAAAAAAGAAATGGATAAAATGGCTGAAGAGTTAAGAAAAGAAGTTTCTATTCCTGGTTTTAGAAAAGGAAGGGTTCCTATTAATATTCTAAAAGAAAGATTTGGACCCCAATTGAAGGCTGAAAGTCTTCAAAGGTTAATTCAGGATAAAATGTTCGATATTATTAATGAATATGAACCATTTATTTATGGTCCTCCCGTTATTAAGAAGTTAGACGAAAGTGATAAGGAAGTCCGCCTTGAGATTTTACTTGATATTCCGCCCAAAATAAATCTGGATTTCTCTGCCATGGAGATTAAAGAAGTAAATGGAGGAGAAATTGATATTTCTTCAGAATTGGAAAAATTAAGAGAAATAAATAGTGAATTGAAGTCAGTTGAGCGAAAAGTTAAAAAAGGAGATATTGTTTTCTTGGATATTAAAAATGAGGAGGAAGTGATTTCTAATTATTCTTGGGAAATAGGAGACGATGAATTTTCCCAAAATCTTATTGGTTTGGCTGTTGAAAAAGAAAAAAAATATGTTAAAATAGACTTACCTGAAAATATATCTTTAAAAGGTTTTTCTTATGATTCAAAGTCTCTTAATGTTAGGATAGTTGAAATTAAAGAAAAAAAGAAACCATCTTTAGATAATGAATTTGCTAAAGATCTTGGTTTTGGAAGTCTTAAAGAGTTAAAAGAAAACCTTAAAAAGAATATTGAAGAGGAGAGAAAAAAAAGTGAAAAAGATAGTTTGAAAAACAAGGTTGTAAGAAAAGCGCTGGAATTAGCAGGCGAGTTTGAAGTAAGTCCGTCTCTTGTTAAAATAATAACTGCAAGCGGTTTTAATGAAACTGAAGCTAATGTTGAGGCAAGAACAACCCTGTTGCTTGATTCTATAGCGTTGAAGGAAAAAATGACCGTAGAAGATGAAGAACTTGATGAGTGGATGGAAAAGATAGCCAATTCCGAAGAAGATGAATTTGAAGAATTTGGAGATGAGGCTATTCGTTTCGTTAAGCAATCAATATTGAGAGAAAAATCTTTGGATTTCTTGCTTGATAAAGCAAAAGGAGAGGAATCTAATGCATAATCAGTTAACTATACCCTATGTTATTGAAAAAACTGCCCATGGTGAAAGGGCTTATGATATTTACTCGCGTCTTTTGAAAGACAGAATAATATTTATTGGTTCAGAAATAGATCAGGCTACATCTAATAGTGTTATTGCTCAACTTTTGTTTCTTCAAGCTAAGGCACCAGATAAGGAGATACAAATTTACATAAACAGCCTTGGAGGAAGTGTATCTGATGGTCTTGCCATTTATGATACTATGCAGTATGTAAGTTGTCCCATATCTACAATATCAGTTGGTATTTCTGCTTCTATTGCTGCAATAATTCTAACAGCTGGCACAAAAGGAAGAAGATTTGCCCTTCCTAACTCACGAATTCTTCTTCACCAGCCTTCAGGTGGTGTTAGAGGTGTAGCATCTGATATAGAAATACATGCCGATGAAATTATTAAAATTAGAGAAAGATTACATAAAATTCTTTCGGAACATACGAATCAACCTATGAAGAAAATAAAATCAGACACTGATAGAGATTTCTGGATGACATCGCAGGAAGCTCGTGAGTATGGATTAATCGATGATGTTATAAAAACTAGAAGGGAAATAGTTGATGAAAAAGAATCTTAAAGACGCTTTCTGTTCTTTTTGTGGGCGGACTTATTCTGAAACCGCAAGACTTATATCCGGGAAAGATAACACATACATTTGTGAGGATTGTATTGAACTTTTTGCTGATTTCTTGGAAGAAGAGGTAGTCAATAATCCAAAGCAATTTGATTTTGATATTCCTACACCGGTTGAAATAAAAGAACATCTTGATGGGTATGTTATAGGACAAGAAAAAGCAAAAAAAACGCTTTCTGTTGCTGTATATAATCATTACAAAAAAATCAAATATCAGCCAAAAGATGTTGAAATAGATAAATCAAATATATTACTTATTGGTCCTACTGGTGTTGGTAAAACTCTTCTTGTTCAGACGCTTGCTAAGTTTTTAGATTTACCTTTGGCTCTTTCAGATGCTACTTCGTTGACTGAAGCTGGTTATGTTGGTGAAGATGTTGAAAACCTTCTTGTACGCCTTCTTCAAGCTGCAGATTATGATTTAGAATTGGCGGATAAAGGTATAGTATACATAGATGAATTGGATAAAATCGGAAGAAAATCTGAAAATCCCTCAATCACAAGAGATGTTTCCGGTGAGGGAGTACAACAAGCTTTACTAAAAATAATAGAGGGATCTATAGTTAATGTTCCTCCTCAGGGAGGTAGAAAACACCCTGAACAGGAATTTATCAGTCTGAATACTAAAAATATTCTTTTTATTGCAGGAGGAACTTTTGATGGTCTCCATAATATAATAGAAAATAGATTACATTCTAATCCACTTGGTTTTAATGCTTCAAATAAAAAAGGTAAATCTAACGATTCGGAAGATTTATTTGATCATATAGAGCCACACGACCTTATGCATTATGGATTAATACCTGAACTTGTAGGAAGATTTCCTGTTATTTCTGTTCTTAATAAATTATCAATTTCTGATCTTACTGACATTTTATGTAAACCAAATAATGCTCTCGTTAAACAGTATAAGCAACTTTTGGATTGGGATGGTATTAAATTAACTTTTACTCGACCGGCTTTATATGAAATTTCCAGAAGAGCTTCAAAAATGAAAACAGGAGCTAGAGCATTGAGAGGTGTAATCGAAGAATTAATGCTTGATTTAATGTTTAACTTACCTCAAATGAGAAATATAGAAGAGTGTCGAATTACAAAAACAACCATTACGAAACGCACTCCTCCTCAAATAATACGTAAAAAGAAAAAAGCTCAATGAGGTAGGATAATTAACTTAAAAGGTAAATTATATTTTAGAATGATTAGATGGTCCCCTTTTAGATCTATATCTGTTGTTTACATATCAATAATTCTATTAGGTGCATGCCTATTGCAACTACCTGTAGCAAATAAAGGTATATCTATTATTGATTCTATATTTACTTCAACGTCGGCGGTATGTGTTACTGGTTTGATTGTTAAAGATACTGCGCTAGATTTTACTTTTGCAGGTAAATCTATTATACTGTTTTTAATACAAATTGGTGGTTTGGGTTATATGGCAGTAGCGAGTTTATTTATGACTTTATTTGCAATTAAGCCTGACAAAAGACAAAGCATTATAGTTCAACAAGAATTTGGTCTTTTTAGCAGGGATAATACGCTGATGTTTCTAAGATTGGTAGTTTTGACTACATTTATTTTCGAGATGTTGGGTTTTATCTTATTTTTCTTAGGCTTTAAAGATATTTTTAGTACCAATGAAACAATAGTTCACGCTATTTTTCATTCCGTTAGCGCTTTCTGCAATGCTGGTTTTAGCTCTTTTTCCGACAATTTGGGACAATTCGGGGACAATCCTGTTGTTAGCTTAACAGCTGCTTTTCTTTTTATTACCGGAGGACTAGGCTTTATCGTTGTTGTCGATATAATAGAACGCTTGAAAGGAGAAAAAAGATATCTTACAGAACATTCCAGAATTGTTATTTATTCTACTTTAATATTAATTGTTTTAGGGACTACTTTTATATATATTCTTGAAAATGGAAATATACTTGCAGATTATAAAATAGGTTCCAAGCTTATAATCTCTTTCTTTACTGCAGCTACTCCGAGGACAGCAGGTTTTTCGCTGATAAATATTGGAGGTTTACTTCCCACAACAATTTTAATAATAATTTTACTAATGTTTATAGGAGCTTCACCGGGAGGTACTGGCGGCGGAATAAAAACAACTACATTCGTAATAATTTCAAATTTCTTTACTTCAAGATTAAAAGGCGTAAAATCGGTAAATATTGAAAAACGTCGTATCCCAGAGGAACAGGTGGACAAAGCATTGACACTTTTTCTTATTTCATTAATATTAATAGTAATAATGATAGGTATTTTAAGTTTTTCAGAAAGAGAAATAATAAAAAAAATAGGTTTATTGCCGATAATATTCGAAGAAGTTTCTGCATTTGGAACCGTGGGCCTGTCCACGGGTTCCGTTGTACGTCCTACACTATCACTTTCGCATGATTTTACTTCTCTGGGAAAACTACTAATAATAATAACAATGTTGGCGGGAAGAGTTGGACCTCTCACTTTGGTTGCTACGGTTTTAAAGAAAAAGAGTGAAAGTTTTCAATATCCTCTCGCAAAGGTACAGATAGGATGATCGGAAAAACTGAAAAAAGACAATATTTTGTAGTCGTTGGTTTAGGTACTTTTGGTTTAACGGTAGCCTCAGAACTTCTAAAGAGAGGTTGTCAGGTTACAGCTATAGATAAAGATGAAAAAAAAGTAGAATTGGCTTCGGAGTTTGCTATAGATGTTATTATAGCTGACGGAAGAGATAAGAAACCACTAGAAGAGGCTGGAGTTTCTTCTGCTGATGCCGCTATTGTTTCCATTGGAGAGGATCTTGAAGCTTCCTTTTTGATAACGTTACATTTAAAAGAGCTTGGAATAGGATGGATTGTAACTAAAGCTTCTTCACCATCACAGGGTGAAATCCTTGAGAAAATAGGAGCCGATAGGATTATTTATCCGGAAGAAGAAATGGCAAAGAAACTTGTGGATCAACTTGTTAACCCTTCAATAATAAATTATCTTCAATTAAACGATACTGTAGGAATTATGGAATCAGGAACACCTGATCCTTTTATAGGAAAAACACCTAAAGAACTGTCTCTTAGAAATAAATATGGATTAAATTTGATTGCCATAAAGAGAAAATCAAATAGAAAAAATGCCGATGAAGTTGTTGAGGATTTAATTGTAGTACCTTCCTCTGATAAAAAGATAGAGGAAGGAGATACTTTACTTGTTATAGGTGACCACAAATCACTTGAAAAATTTAAAAAAATGCAGCGTACCACAAACGGACAGGATGAAGATTAAAGATTTTAATATAACAAAACTTCTTGAGTCTTTGCCGACGGGATTAATTCTGATCGATAAAGATAAAATGATTATTGAGGCAAATCCAGAAGCAAAGAAACTTCTAGGTAAGAATATAGAATCCAAGGACATAGAGATTGTTTTAAAGAACGCAGAAGAAGATGTATTTAACAAAGTTCTTAGTGGTGAAAGTGTAGAAAGAAGTGTTATTGAAATGGAGAATTCGTTAATAGGTTTTAGCGCCTCACCAGTTTTTGATAAGAATAGTAAGGTTGTAGGGTCTTCAATAATTTTAAGAGATATTACAGAAATACGAGAAATGGAAGAAGAACTCAGAAGAAAAGACCGACTTGCAGCATTAGGAGAGATGGTTGCCGGTTTAGCCCATGAAATAAGGAATCCACTGGCTTCTATTAAAGCGGGAATAGAGTCTTTATCCTTTGATCAAAGAAAAGCCAGTAATGATTTAAAATTTCAGTCAATTGTTCTGCATGAGATTACAAGGCTTGAGAGAATTGTGAATGATATGACCCTGTATGCGTCGGATAAAGATTTAATGAAAAGCAAAGTTAATTTAAAAGGGTTAATTGGTGAAATACTATTAATGTTTAGTCAGGAAATAGCAGAAAAAAATATACATGTGAAAAATAACTTGAAAGGCAATCTTGTATGTTATCTAGATAGAGACAAAATTATAACAGTTTTAAATAATTTATTTTTGAATGCTATGGAAGCAATAGGAGAAAATGGGCATATTGAATTTAATATCCGAAGAGGTAAGAAGAATATGATAATACAAGTGAAAGATGATGGAGGCGGTATACCGGAAGATATTATTTCTAAACTATTTATTCCATTTTATACTACTAAAAGTAAAGGTACCGGTTTAGGACTGTCAATAGTCAATCGTATAGTGCAAAATCATCACGGCACTATTAAAGCCACTAATGAGGGAAAAGGCGCTTGTTTCACCATAACTTTACCAAAGGGAAAAGAAAATGGGCGGTAAGATATTGATAGTCGATGACGAGAAAAATCTAGTAGAAGTTATAGAAGCTATACTTTCCGAATTGAATACTGAAGATGGAGATACATACGAAATTCGAAAAGCATATAATGCTGCTGATGGTATAAGGATTGCTATGGATTTTAAGCCGGATGTCGCACTTCTTGATCTGAGACTTCCTGATAAACCTGGGACTGAAGTATTGACTGCCTTAAAAGAATTTGATAAGGAAGTTCAAGTAATAATGATGACCGCACATGCTTCTATTGAAACAGCAATTCAATCGGTAAGAGAAGAAGCTTACGATTATATACAGAAACCTTTACCGTCAAGAAACCAGTTGCAGAACCTTATAAAAAATGCCCTTGATAGAAGATATCTACTTATGGAAAAAAAGAAGTTATTGATGGAGATATCAGATGCGAATATGGCATTGGAAGAAGCGAATACTGAGCTTCAGGAAGCTAAATCACAAGTTGATCAAAAGCTACGCAGCAAAGTTAAGGAATTATCAGCGTTAAATCAATTTTCTCAGTCTCTCTTAAATTGTAACGATCTTGCCGGGTTAATCGAAAAAATTCCTGAAGCCACATCAAAGCTAACCAGTTCTGTTGGAGTAATATTGATACTGAAAGAAGCCAAAGCTGGTAAGTTCACTGTTCAGTCGATAGAAGGCGATGTTGATTTGTCTATCGGAGAAGAAATAAAACCCGGGAAAGAGCCTTTCGGACTTGTAAATAACAAAGGACCATGGGAAACAGATGAATATATATGTTCTCCGTTAAACTATAGCGGTGATACTTTAGGTGTATTAGCAATAAAAAAATCTGATAAAACAATATCTCCAGACCTTATTCAAACCGTAACCAGCAATCTTTCAATTTGTTTATTTACCGGAATGTTGAACGATACTTTAAAAGCAAGCTATATTGAAGCTGTACTTTCTTTCATTAAAGTTGAAGAATCTATAAATCCTGAAATTAAAGAACACAGCGAAAGAGTGAGTAAGCTTTCCACGGAAATCGCAAATAAATTAGATGTTAACAAGGGAGATTTGAATAACATTAGATTTGCCGCACTTCTTCATGATTTAGGAAAATTAGGAAAGGAAGAAGAAATAAGTTCTGAGTTATTAAGTGCAAAAATAATAAGCCCTTTGAAGTTTTTGAGCAAAAGCAGGGATATCCTGGAACATCTTTATGAAAATTTTGATGGATCAGGAAAACCTAATGGACAAAAGGGAGAAGGCATTCCTATTGGTTCTAGGATTATTCGTGTGTCCAATGAAGTTGATGAACTTCAAGCAAAAGGTAGTGGTAAAGCCGAAATTATAAAGGAATTAGAGGCAAAAGCTGGATCCATATACGATCCGGGAGTAGTAAATACTTTAAAAGAAGTTCTTAAATCTTAATAATGCTTAACATCTGTACAGTCGGACAGTACTGGAAAGAAAAATTTGGAGAAAAAGTCTATAGAATTAGTATTGATGGGGGATTTACTTGTCCAACAAGAGATGGTACTAAAGGTAGGGGAGGTTGCTATTTTTGTGACGAAGAAGGTTCAAGAACAAAATTTTGTAAGTCTCAAGATAGTATTGATTCACAAATCAAAGAAGGTATATCCAGATTGAGGAAAAAGGGAATAAATAGTTATATAGCTTACTTTCAATCTTATACAGGTACGTATGCACCTGTAGATATTTTACGAGAAAAATATATGAAAGCACTTTGCTATCCTAATGTTGTTGGTCTTTCTGTTTCTACGAGGCCAGATTGCATAAATGATGAAAATGTAAGGCTTTTAAATGAGATAGCGGATAAAAATTATACAATTGTTGAGTTAGGAATTCAATCAGCCCACCAGGTTTCTTTAGATATTTTGGGAAGGAAACATACAGTTGAAGATAGCGAAAGGGCTGTACGCATGCTTAAAAAAACAAAAAAAATCGAGGTTGTTGCTCATATTATTTTGGGGTTACCTAAAGAATCCATAGAAGATATGGTTAATACAGCAAGAATTATTTCCGAGTGGGGGATAGACGGGGTAAAACTTCACCATCTTTATATTGTAGAAAATACGCCTTTTTCGGAAGATTTTCGTAATGGTAATATTAAAGTTTTCAAAAAGTGCGAAGATTATGCTGAGGTTGCAAAAGAATTTATCAAAAATCTTTCCGGAAAGATCGTTATACACCGTTTTTCCGGATTTGCAAAAGGAGAAAGACTAATAGAACCAAAATGGACTTCAAATCGTCATATTACAAGAGACTTAATATTAAAGAAAATGAATTTAGAAACAAAGAAATTAAAAATAGATTCAAACCAAGTAATAACTAATAGATTGGCATAAGTGGAGTTAGTTATATAACATGAATAAGCATATTTACAAAAATTTGAATGTTAATTGTCTTACAGAAGGGTTAATATGATTTTCTTACTTGACAATAACCTAAACTTTGTTAATCTCACATATTAGGAATAAAGATGTTGTTATTAATATTCTTATCATATTCTTTAGGGGATCTTAGGGACGATATATCGGATTTCTGGAAAAGTCTGAATAATACCGGAGGGCCTACTGATTTTGAATTCCTTCAGTTAGATATGCACGCAAAGACAAATGGTACGGCAGGTAACGACTGGGATGGAGGACCTCATTCTTTACTTACCAATCCGTCTGAGATTTTTTATTCTTCTGAAGATTTAAATAGGAAGGTTAACATAGCTTGTACTTATAAAAAAATTGATTTGGGCATGAGTGGAAATTTTGTGAGCTTAACAGCGAAACACGGTAGCAGTGCATATGGTATTACTTTTTTGGGATTTTTTGCAGGAGATATGGAATTAAGATATAATTCTCCGGGTAATCCCGTAGGTAATTATTCCGCAGATAATATCATTTTGGGAATAACATATGCAAAAAGTTTTAATAATTTGAGCTTTGGTGGTACGTTAAGGACACTAAGAGCAAGAATTTTTGAGGTTTCTTACTCTACATATTCATTTGATTTAGGTTTGAGTCGTTCTTTCATTTTTAAAAATAAAGATTTTAGATTTGACTTGTCCTTTATGCATTTAGGACCTAAATTCCTTGACGGAGAAATGCGTTTACCTCTAACCTGGCATATTGGACTTAAAGGAAATTTTCAGCCAGTATTTCTCGGTATTTCAATTAATAAACCATTGAATACAAAGCTTCAATATACTGTGGGAGGAGAGTACAGAATAAACGAATACTTTTCTATTAGAGCAGGAAGAAAGGTTCATAATCCTTTAGAGAAATACTCTTTCGGTTGGGGTTTGCGAAGAGATAATTTAAGTTTTGATTATTCATATGCTCCTACAAATATTGAAATTATAGAAGGTTCTCATCTTTTTACAATTTCCGTAGGATTATAATGACTAAATATTTAGATTTCGAAAAACCAATAATTGAGCTTCAGGAAAAAATCGATGAGTTAAAATCGCTAAATGGAAATTTGAGCGGGGAATATGAGCTTGAATTAAATAGATTAAATGCAAAACTCGTTAAAGTTAAAAGGGAAATATTTTCTTCTCTAACTCCATGGCAAAGAGTGGAAATGGCACGACATCCTAATAGGCCTTATACCAATGACTATGTGAAGTTTTTATTTACTGATTGGTTTGAACTCCACGGCGATAGAAGATTTTCAGATGATGCAGCTATAGTAAGCGGTATAGGAAAAATGAAAGGTATATCTTTTGTGGTTGTTGGTCACGAGAAAGGAAGGAAAACTGCCGAAAAAATCAAAAGGAATTTTGGCAGCGCACATCCAGAAGGATATAGAAAAGCTTTAAGAATAATGAAATTGGCTGGTAAATTTAATTTACCGATAGTATGTTTTATAGATACTGCCGGTGCTTACCCGGGAATAGGAGCAGAAGAAAGAGGCCAAGCTTTAGCGATTGCAGAAAATATTAAAGAAATTGCAGTTATTCCCGTGCCTATAATTGTGATAATTACTGGAGAGGGAGGCAGTGGTGGAGCCCTGGCTATCGGTATAGGTGATAAGATATATATGCAAGAGTTTTCCATTTATTCTGTAATTTCACCCGAGGGATGCGCTTCAATAATTTTCCGGGATCAGAAATATAAAAAAGAAGCTGCAGAATATTTAAAGATTACGGCTGAAGATCTAAAGCAATTTAACATTATTGATGGAATTATAAGCGAACCAGAAGGAGGTGCCCATAGTGATCCCGAAAGGGCAGCACAGATGGTAGGAGAAATTATTCTTGCAAGTTATGATGAATTAAAAGATACGCCAGAAGATAGTCTCATAAACAAAAGAATTGAAAAATTCTCCCAAATGGGTATATATATAAAGTAATAATGGCGTTAAGAGGCGACTTTAAAGATTTTGAATTAAATGATATATTCCAATTTATCCAGATGGGAGGTAAAGACGGAGCCCTTCATCTTTCCGGAAATAACGGTACTGGAGTTATATATTTCGAGCATGGCAATATAAAACATGCTGAAACAGGTAGGCATGTAGGCACTGACGCTATAAATTTATTTCTCAAGTGGGATAATGGAACATTTGAGTTTATTGTAGGAGAAAGTACAGAAAATGTTACTATTAACCTACCGGTTAATAATGTGATCTTAGAAGCTGCTAGACAGATAGATGAATGGGCTAAAATGGAAGATGTAATACCTTCTGTAGAAGTTGTGGTTGACTTTGTAGAAGAACCGGATATTAGCGATATTGAACTCAGGCCTCTGGAATGGAAAGCTCTTTCCATAATAAATGGAGAAAAGACAATAAAGGAAATTGCGGAAGAACTAAAAATGAAAACATTCGATCTCGCAAAAATTTTATATGGTCTGGTTCAGTCTGGCTTAATAAGAGTAGAAAAAAAATAAGTGCGCTTAAGAAAACGATTCGGATTTTGCTAAAGGAGGAAAGTTAATGGACAAAAGGAATATTTGTATTGCGGGACATGCTAATTCTGGTAAAACTGCATTGGGAGAAGCAATATTGTATAAGGCGAAGGTTACAAGCAGGTTAGGTTCAATTGATGGCGGGACTTCACTTTTCGATTATATGAAGTATGAAAAAGATAGAAAGTATTCCGTTAGTCTTTCTGTAGCTACTTTTAAATATGACAGTATAGAAATTGACCTAATAGATACGCCAGGATATCTTGATTTTCAGGGGGAAATGATTTCGGGTTTAAGTGTTTGTGATTCCGTTATCATAGTAGTTGATGGCTCTTCAGGTCTTGGATTTATAACAGGACAAGTGATAGAATATGCTAAAAAAAGAGGTATCCCTGGTTTATTCTATATAAGTAAAATTGAAAAAGAGGGAACAGATTTTAAAGGTATATTAGCTGAGATAAAAGAAGAAGTTAAAAGTGGTTTGCTTCCACTTGTTGTTCCTTTAGTAAAAGGAGGCAAAGTAATTGGAGTCGCAGACATTTTACAGTTAAAAGCCTATTCCGCTGAAGGAGAAATAGAGCTTTCTTCAGAATTTGAGAGTGATATAAAGCAGTATAGAGATTCTTTGACTGAAGCACTTGCAGAAGTTGATGAAGAGCTTATGGAAAAATTCATAGAAGAGAAGGAGATAACTGACGAAGATTTAAAAAATGGATTAAAGAGAGGATTTCTCACTGGGAATCTTTATCCTTTGATAAGTGGAGATTCGGTTTCTCTAATGGGGGTGGACTGCCTTTTGCATTATATAAAAGACATTTTTCCGTATCCTGCAGAGGCAAAACTTCCCACTCAAATCGAGTCAGTTGATGGTCCCGTTGCAGCATTTTCTTTTAAAACAAAATTCGAAACACACGTTGGGGAATTAAGTTTTATTAAAGTCTGGAGAGGAAAGATTAAATCGGGAGATACCCTAATTAACACCTCAAACGATACTGAAGAAAAAATCAATCAACTTTTTACATTGAAAGGGAATGAGAGAATACAGGTTGATGAGCTTAATGCAGGTTCGATTGGCGCTCTTGTGAAATTAAAAAATACTTCTTCAGGAAATACACTGGCTGATCCAGCTAATCCTGTAAAATTGGACAAAATTGAATTCCCTAATCCTGTTGCAAAAATAGTGATCGAAGGGGAAAGTGAAAAGGATAACGACAAAATATCCAAAGGACTTTCCAAACTCAGAAAATCAGATCCTACTTTAAGTTATAATTTTGATTCCGAAACAAAACAGCTGATTTTGGAAACTATGGGTGAGCAACACTTACAATTCGTTAAATCATGGCTGGAAGAAAATTTTGATGTTAAAATTATAGAAGGTAAACCCGGAGTTCATTATAGGGAAACTATACAAAAGAAAGCTGAAGGTCAGGCTAAGTTTAAAAAGCAAACGGGTGGACGAGGTCAGTATGGTGAAGTTTTTCTTAAGGTCGAGCCTCTGGAGAGAGGTGCAGGAATTGAATTTGCAAATGAAATTAAAGGTGGCAATATTCCCAGCAAATATGTTCCATCTGTTGAAACTGGCGTCAAAGAAGCTTTAGATGCTGGCATTATAGCCGGTTATAATGTTATAGATTGTAAAGTCATAGTCTATGACGGCTCTTATCATCCAGTGGATTCTTCCGATAATGCTTTTAAGAGAGCGGGATCGATGGCTTTAAAAGATGCACTTATGAAAGCATCTCCATATCTTTTAGAACCAATAGTTAAGGTTCAGACTGTTATAACAGATGAATATACAGGAGATGTTATGGGAGATTTGAATTCTAAGCGAGGAAGAATCTTGGGTATCGATGCTAAAGGTAAATTTCAAGTAATTAATGCGTATGTTCCGGAAAAAGAAATGTTTAAGTATTCGTCTAGATTACGTTCTTTAACTCAAGGAACAGGTACTTATTCAGCAGAATTTGCCTTTTATGAGAGAGTGCCTGAAGAAATTTCTCAGGAAATTTTATCTCAAAGGAAAACAGAAAAAGAAGAGGAATAATGTTTTTACTTCTTTTGGCTCTTTTTGATGGTGAAGTCTTTCTTGTTGGGATAGATGCTGGAAGTTGGGGTAGAGGTTCCACGGGCCTTGCTTATCCTTCGACTGGATATAAAAATCCTGCTTCTTCGTTGCTTCTTGAACCTTTCATATACTTAACTGGTTCGAGAATGTTTGGGGATCTTGCGAATGTTTTAAGTGGAGGAATCAACTTGCAACAGGGTGAATATGGGCTTGGCTTACACTTTGTTTTTCATTCTGTAGGAGATATACATGACACAAGAGGTGCATGGGGAGATAGTGACGGAGATGGTTATCCTGACGAAGGAGAAGAATTTTATAACAATTTAATAAGCACTTTTTCTTCACGAGAAGGAGCTGTATTCGCTACCTATTCCAGGTGGATTGGAGATTTTTCTGTTGGGATGGGTCTTAAATTCATTTACAAGAGAATTTACGATGCCGTTGCAGTCGGAGCAGGTACAGATTTTGGGCTTATCTACCAAAAGGAAAATTATTCCATAGGGGCTGCCATTAAGGACATTACAACTTCTCCTTTATTCTGGGAAGGGAGAACCGAACATATTGCGCCTTCTTATCAAATAGGTATTGGATTTAATAAAAGAATTGGAAAAATACCTGTTCTTATGGAAGTTGATCTTGTTCAAGATGATTATGGATTCAATCACAATTTAGGTCTTGAGGTTGGCATGAATGAATGGCTTGACTTAAGGGCTGGTTTTATCAATAATAATCAGTTAACCGCAGGATTTGGAATAGAAAAATCACGATTTTTGGTTGACTATGCGGTAAATGTACATAAAGTTTTATTGGCATCTCATAGGGTATCATTATCGTATAAGTTGTGAAAAATATTGATTTAAAGAATCAATATTTTTGGTATATCAGTATATCAGTTAATTAGTAAATTAGTAAAAAATATATTTTTTCTCTAATTATGTATTAGTTTCTAAATAAATGAAAAACCCTCCATTAGCCTTTTCAATTGGTTTCTCATATCTTTAGTGGATTTAAGAACAAAATACTCAAATAGAGCGTTTTTGGCGCGTTTCGGGGCAGATTTGTAGCTATTTCTGCTATTCAATCTCTTTTTTTAATTTGTATAGTATATCAAGTGCTTCTTTTGGAGACATATTGTCTGGATCGAGAGACTTTATTTTATTCAGTAATATATTTTCTGTCTGGAAAAGTGAATTCTGTCTTGTTTCTGGTGGGTGTTTTCTAATAACTCGATCATCATCTTTTAAATCTGCAAGTAAATCTTTTGCTCTTGATATTACACTTTCAGGTAACCCTGCAAGTCTTGCAACTTCGATACCATAGCTTCTATCCGATGACCCCTTTTTAACATCTCTTAAGAAAATAACTTCATTTTCAGTTTCTTTAACCGAAACATTATAATTTATAATTGTTTTATAAAATTCTTCCAATTCAGTTAATTCATGATAATGGGTTGCAAAAAGTACCATAGGTTTCTCAGGTATTGAATTTAGGTATTCAATTACCGCCCAGGCTATGGAAAGTCCGTCATAGGTACTTGTTCCTCGCCCCACTTCATCTAATATAACGAGACTGTTGACTGTTACATTATTTAATATATTAGCTGTTTCGTTCATTTCTGCCAGGAAAGTTGAAACACCTCTGGCTAAATCATCAGAGGCGCCAATACGTGTGAAAATACTATCTATTATTCCTATTTCCGCACTTTTTGCCGGTACAAATGAACCAATCTGAGCCATAATAGCTATTAAGGCAATTTGACGTAAATATGTAGATTTTCCCGCCATATTAGGTCCAGTTAGGATAATTATACTTTCTTTATCGTTTAAAATAACATTATTGGGTATAAATTCACCTTCTTTTAGGATTCTCTCAACTACCGGATGCCTACCCTCATTGATTTTTATACCTTTAGTAGTTAATATTTTTGGACGGCAGTAGTCATTTGCCATAGCAAGTTCAGTAAAACCAATTATTATATCAACTACTGAAATACCAGTAGCTGTTTCCTCGAAATCGTTAATATAATTTTGTAATTTTTCAATTAGTTCTTCAAAGAGTTTCTTTTCTAATTCATTTTGCCTTTCCTCTGCAGTTAAAATCTTTGATTCAAAATCTTTTAATTCTTCAGTTATAAATCTTTCTGCATTTGTAAGAGTTTGTTTTTTTATATAATTTTCAGGTACGCTCTTAAGTTTTGCTTTTGTAATTTCTATATAATATCCAAAAACTGAGTTATATCCGACTTTTAGTTTATCTATACCAGTTTCTTTTCTTTGTTCAGCTTCATATTTATAAACCCAGCTTTTCCCTTCTGAAGCGATTCTCCTGATTTCATCCAATTCTGAGCTGTACCCTTTTTTAAAAATACCTGAATAATTTATTTTTGCCGGAGGGTCATCAATAATTGAATTTTCTATTAGATTTATTATTTTTTTTAGGTCTTTGATTTTCTTTGCCTGGTTTTTAAATATCAATGCATTCAATATAGAAAGAATTTTTTTTAATTCGCCAGCGTGAGAAAGAGATATTTTAAGAGAAATTAAATCCCGGGGAGTTGCTCTGGACGTAGACACACGACCTGTAATTCTCTCGATATCGTAAATCTCTTTTAGTTTTTCGCGAACATTTTTCAAAACATCTCTTTTGAAGATTAATTCTTCTATGCCATCTAATTTCTCCTCGATCTCTTTCTTATCAGTAGAAGGGAATAATATACACTTTTTTAGAAGACGGCTACCCATGGATGTTGAAGTTTTATTTATCGCGTCTAAAAGGGCCCCTTTTTGAACACCATTTATTTTAGTTATAAGTTCAAGATTTTTTATTGTAGCTCCGTCTAAAGCCATGCCTTTTTCAGGATTGAAACGTGTTATTTTCTTTAAGTGTCTTAATGTAGTTTTTTGATTCTCAATTATGTATGAGAGCAGTGCTCCAGCTGAACAGATCGCTGGTGAGTTTTCTGATAGGCCGAAAGAATCTATTTTTAAAATGCCGAAATGGTCTTTAATAAGCTCTAAAGCAAATTCTCTGTCAAATCTATAAGGCTCTATTTTCGTAACGGGAATATTGTCTGGTAAGTCTATATTCATTCCTTCAGGAACTATCAATTCCTTAGGAGATAAGCGATTTAATTCATCAATTAAGTTTTTTATATCGCCGGATTGAAATTCTCCCGTTGATATATCTGAAAAAGCAATTCCATATGTATTTTCGTCCTTTATGACTGAGACTAGATAATTATTATCCGTTTCTTTCAGTAAAGACGGACGCATAACTGTACCAGAGGTTATTACTTCGACAACTTCTCTTTTTACCAAACCTTTCGAATTTTTGGGGTCACCAATTTGTTCGCAAACAGCAACTTTTTTTCCGGAACGAACAAGTTTTTCAATATATGAATCAGCAGCTTTAATAGGAATGCCTGCTAGCGGAGCTCTTGAACCTTTCCCCATAGGTTTGGAGGTTAGTGTTATATTGAGAATTTCAGAAGTGATTTTTGCGTCTTCATAAAAAGTTTCGTAAAAATCACCTATATGGAAGAGTAAAACAGAGTCTTGATATTTTTTTTTGATTTGAAGATATTGTTTAAGGAGCGGAGTCAAAAGCTATAAAACCATGGAATCCTTTATTTTTTAAATCTTCGAGATAATTTTCGGCATCGCTTCTGTTTTCAAACTTACCGGAATATATTTTTGAATAACGTCCTTCTTCTCGTATAAAATATTCTACAGATTTTTCTTTAAGCTTTCCGAGAAAATATTCGAGCCATTTTTTATCTTCATAGGCTCCAAGTTGTATTGTATAGAATCCTGGATCGGTTTCCATTTTTGGCTGTTTTATATTTTTTTCTTCTTTTAAATCTTCTTCTGTTTCTTTTTTCTTTGGAGAAGACTCTTTTTTCTTGTTATCCGATACTAGTTTTTTTAATAATTCTTCCATTTCTTCAGATTTTGTTGAATCTCCGGTATTTCCATAACAGTATTTTAACCAATAACAAGTCTTAGCGTACATTGAAGAGTTTTTACCTTTTCTAAAAATTATTTCTAAATGGTCAATTGCTTTTTCGAAATCTCCAAAAATATAATATAGCATTCCGATTCGAAAAAGAGAAGAATCTGCGTAAGGACTCGTAGGAGATTCCTTTATGATTTGCCTGTAGTATTCGGCTGCCTCGTATGGGTCTATTATCGTTGAAGCTTTCTGGTATTTTCCTTTTGCTGCATCTTCAGCGTTTAGGAACAGTAAAACAAGAATAAAATTCATAAATTAGTTCTTAACATCTACTCAAACTTAATGTTCCCAGAGAACTACAATTGTTGCACTTCCAACTAAAATGATCTGTTTCATTGTTGCATTTAGAACATCTGAAGGAATACCCTTTATCCATTTTATTTTTAATCTTTTTAAGATATTCGGAGACTAAATTTCCCCCTATTTCATTCGATATCATAGCTACTGAAAGGAGTACGTTATAATTTTCTAAATCAAAGTTCTTTACAGAATCTTCGAGAATTTCATTTGCCTTTTCTAATTGACCTCTTTTCTTCAAAATAGAAATATAGGAAGAAAGTATACAAATATTGTCAGGATTCTCTTCGAATTTACTTTTTAAGTAAGGCTCAAGAACACTGAATTGCCCCTCCTCAAACATATATTCTTCCAGTAGAGGAAGATATAAAAATGCTCTATCCGGATCAATAGATATAGCTTTTTTAATCTGTTCTATTCCGCCGCTTTCGTCTCCTTCTGAAATTAGAAGTTTTCCGTGCAAGTAGTAGGCATACGATATATTACCTTTTTCTCCGATAGAAATGAACTTGGTTGCCTTTTTAGGATCTTTTTTAGATACTTCCACAACAAGATGTGTGGCATAATTAGCAAGATCTTTTGAGGTAAATACTTTTTTAGCCACATTAAAAGCTTTGTCCCATTTTTCTAATTTTTCATAAACATCCATTAGCTTTGTTGCTAATGTTACATTCTTTGGGTTATGGTTATAAAGAGTCTCAAGCATTGGCTTTGCTTTTGCCCAATCTCTATTCTTAATATAATCTTCTGATAGGGCTTCTTTTAATCTGTTTTTTTGCTCATTGTTGAGCAGAGGGTTTACAAGAAGATTCTTATGAATCTTTATTGCCCTTACTATCTCACCTTGCTGCCTAAGCAAATTACCTGTAAATAGGTAACTTTCAATATTTGATGGATCTTTTTCCAAAACTTCCCTAAATAATTTTATCGCGCGATTATTTTTCCCTTCAAGCATAGCTTCCAAACCTTTTATGTAAGAAGTATTATGTGTTTGACCTTTTAGTTTTTCTGACATTCTGGAGAATATAGATAATCCTATCCAGATAAGTACGAAAAAGAGAATCAAATATATAAGAAGATCCATTATGTGGATTCCTCCTCTTTCTCCTCAGCAAAATCCAATTCTTCCTCGTTTTCGTCTTCATCTTCATTTTCATCATTTTCTTCTTCAATTTTGGCAAAATCCTCTATCGGTTCTCCTTCTCCTTCTTCGAAGGGTAAGTTTTTTAAAGCTTTTATTTCCCTTTGAAGGTTCTTATTTTCCTTAAGTATATCCCTTACTTGCAATTTCAATTTTATAGTATTGACACCTGATAGGATTATAGTAATAATAATTCCTATAATAATAGATTGGATTACAAGCAAGGTCAGAGAAATGTTCTCGAATTCCCATTTCAAAAGATAGAAGTTAACAAAAGTATTTCCGTTCTGTGTACCGATAATTATTCCAAAAATAAGAATTATGGCTGACATTACTGTTATAATTAAAGTCATCCATCTCCCTCCTTTTTTATTTTCCCTACAGGAACCCATCCTTTAATTTTATATATATTGATGATATATTCAAATCCAATTTTAGCAACCCCAGGAAGTATGATTATTTTACCTGTATTAGTCTTTCCCAATTTCTGTCCCTTCTTTCCGTTCTCAATCGTAAAAACCGTTAATTCTTTACCTAATAATTCTTCTGCTTTTTCCGCTGTAATCTCGTTTTGTGTTTTTATTAAAAGCTGTAATCTTTCTTTTTTTACATAATCTCTTACCTGGTCGGGGAATAGAGATGCGAGCGTACCTTTTCTCTTAGAATAGGCAAACATATATGCCTGGTCGAAACGTATATCTCTTACTGTTTCTAATGTTTCCTTAAAATCTTTTTCGGTCTCATTTGGGAAACCGACGATAATATCTGTAGTAAGCGTTAAATCGGGCATTAAATTTCTTGCTTTTTTTATAAGCTTTATATAATCTTCTTTTGTGTATCTGCGCATCATTTTCTTTAAAATTTTATTCGAACCGGATTGAAGCGGCAAATGCAGATATTTTGTAATAACTTCCGATTCTGCCATAACAGGGAATAAATTCTCGGATAAGTCTGCCGGATGGGAAGTCAGAAAATTTAATAATTTCAGATTGTTAATTTTGCTTACTTTTTTTAATATTCCGGGGAAGTCCGTATTTTTATATAAATATGCATTAACATTTTGACCAAGAAGAGTGATTTCTCGAGCGCCCTCATTTACAAGTTTTTGAGCTTCCTTTAAAATGTCATCTACAGGACGGGAACGAAGAGTGTTTCTAAGATATGGAACGACACAGTATGAACAGAAATGATTGCATCCCCTCGTAATAGATAAATATGCACGAGTCTTTGAGGTTTTCGTAAATATATTTGAATATTGTTCGCATGGATTTTCATCAATAAGTCCTGTTTCTTTTTTCTTCAACACGTCAACAAGAAACCTGTAAGAATCAGGAGGAGCAACGAAGTCCACGACCGGATGATTTTCTAACTCGGAATCATATTTAGCTACGCAGCCAAGAACGGAAACGGATATATGAGGTTTTTCTTCTTTCAGGCTTTTTAGTGAATCCAGCCTGCCGAGAATTCTCTTCTCTGCATTTTTTCTAACAGCACAGGTGTTAAAGAATATAAAATCCGCATCATTTATATCAGGAACCTCCATAAAATTTTCCTTTAAAAGCATCGTTCTAATGATATTTGAATCATATTTATTCATCTGGCATCCGTAAGTACGTATGTAGAATTTATTTTTCTGTTTTGCCATATACGAGACCCTTTTCGAATTTACAAATTTTTACGGGTACAACGGTGCTTTTATTTCCTTTTGCGGAAAAATGAATTTTTATATAGTTTGGGGTTATACCTGTCAGGAAGTCACCACCTAAGTGACTTTTACTTTCGATTATAACATCGTAAACCTTCCCGAAATTTTCTTCGATGAATTTTGCTCTTTTCGTTTCCCCCAATCTTTTAAGTATCAAAGCTCTCTCTTTCTTTATTGAATCTTTTACCCTCTCAGGATAAAGTCCGGCAAGCGTATATGGCCGGCTTGAAAATCTGAAAATATGAAGATGACTGAAATTTGCTTCCTCAATAAGATTAACCGTATCGTTGAAATCTTCTTCAGTTTCACCGGGAAAACCAACAATAAAATCGCCGGCTATTCGTACATCTTTTCTAATATTCCTTAATTTTTCAGATATCCACAATGTTTTTTCTCGAGTGTAATTTCTATGCATCCTTTTTAATATTTTATTACTTCCGGATTGTTGGGATAAGTGTACATGCGGCATTAGATTTTTATTATCGAACAACTTGATAAAATCCATATCAAAATTATCGGGTGATATAGAAGTCAATCTGATGTTAATATCAAATTTCAGTAATTTTATTAATAGATCCTTTAAATTTTGTCTATCATATTCATAGTTTCCGATATGGATGCCGGTTAATATTACTTCTTTGTATCCGTTATCTATTAACCTTTTTATATTTTCTATAATTTTTCTATCAGACAGGGAATAACTTTTTCCTCTCGCGTACGGTACTATACAATAAGCGCAGAAATTATTACAGCCAAATTGTATTGGGAGATAGGGGCGAGCCCTGCTGCTTATAGGCGTGTATTCTTCATCTATTAGACGTTTTTCATCGATGCAATATTTTTCTTCGAACTCATAAGGAAAAAGTTTTACCTGGCACCCGAGAATTCTTACTTCCTGTGCATTTTTCTTTGCCTTTCTGTAAAGTTTTCTGCTTTCTGAGCCTGCCCTTGAAGTAACCGTACAGGTGTTTATATAAGCGATATCAGGCGTTTCTTCGAGGCAGACCACATCAAAGCCTTCTTCAATATGTTTTTGCTTTAAACAATTGGTGTAAAATTGATTGATTTTACACCCTAAAGTGTTAAAAGAAACCTTCATATCGACAATTTAGATAATTGCAGTCACTTGTCAATGCCGTGCTCTTGACATAGCTGGAAACTTAAATTATTTTATTAAAGTAACTAATTTAATAATAATTATAAAAATGAAAAAATTTAATTTTAAACTTATAATATATTTAATTCCATTAGCATTAACAACTATAGGGTATGGACAAACAGTTCTTATAGACGAAGGCGATGTATGGAGATATTTATATGATGGATCAAGTCAAGGTACTTTTACACAGTTACGCGATGAAACAAGTAAAGCGCCTTATTTGATTTATACTGGTGAAAATACTGGAATGCAAGTACTCTGGCAATTAGTGTCAACAGACACCTGTACAATAGAGTGGGGCATTGATACATTATATACTATAGGAACCGCACAGACCTATGAGTATGGAAGCGATCATCAACACATGTACACAATTACAAATTTAACACCTGATTCGATATACTATTACCGGATGACTGTTAATCAAGAAGTACATACCGGCTCGTTTCGTTCAGCACCTGATTCGAATGCTACTAGCTTGAAATTCATAGCCTACGGCGATACGCGATCATACCCGGCAGTTCACGATAGTGTTGCAGATGCTATTATAGAAATTTACAAGAATGATGGGGATTTTCAATCATTCATTTTGGCAACAGGTGATCTTGTTAATAATGGTGATAGTGAATTAGATTGGTATAATCAGTTTTTTAATCCTTCATATTTGAATATACAGGAAATGCTTACGACACTTCCATACCAGTCATGTATGGGAAATCATGAGGGCACGGGAGTGCTGTTTATAAAGTATTTTCCGTATCCTTTTGTAGCTGGACGGTACTGGTCTTTTGATTACGGTCCTGCACACTTTGTTGTAGTAGATCAATATACAGATTATGGACCCGGTTCAGCGCAGTTAACCTGGATTGAAAACGATCTGGCTTCCACAACTAAACTCTGGAAATTTGTTTGTCTCCACGAGCCCGGATGGTCCTCTGGGGGGCATGAAAATAATAGCAATGTTCAGAATAATATCCAGCCTTTGTGCGATCAATACGGTGTTTCTATTCTCTTCGCCGGGCACAACCACTATTATGCTCGAGCCATAGTAAATAATGTACAACATATAACCACGGGAGGAGGGGGAGCGCCGCTCTATGCGCCAATTCCAGATTATCCAAATGTGGTTTATGCCGAAAGGACTCATCACTTTTGTAAGATTGAAATTGAGAATGATTCGTTGGATTTTGAGGCTGTAACTCCTTCCGGAACTGTAATTGACTCATTTACCATAACATTACCTATTATCGTTGAGGTAGATAGAGATGAAACACCAATACAGGAGTTTACCCTCTATCCGGCATTTCCAAATCCATTCAACTCATCCACGACACTCACTTTTTCAATTCCAACCGATTTCAATGTAGAATTGAATCTTTATAATATTCAGGGACAAAAAATTAAAACTTTGGTAAATGAGAAATTAGAGGCTGGGTATCATAGTTATTCATGGAACGGAAAAAATAATCTAGGCCAGAATGTGAATTCAGGAGTTTACTTTTATAAAATCCAAGCAGGCGATAAGATTCAAGGTGGAAAGATTATACTTTTGAAATAGCATTAAATTTTATTTTAATTTCTAATTAAAATTACTTGGATAAATATACTCAAAAGAGTAAAAAACTCAAATTATCTTTTTAAAGTAACTGGTATCTAGTACCCGGTACCTGAACTTACTCCTCTTCACTTATATCGGCTTTCTTTCCTGGTGCCTTTTTCTTGCCTTCCACTAATAAACCGGCAATGAATCCTATCGCAAGACTGATGATTATAACTACTATTTTCGAGACCTGAAATTTTTTTATGAAAACCAAGTCCATTGGTTCTGCATTGCCTATAATGAAAATTAAAACAAGTATTAGGGCTATTCCCCATATAATAAGTTTTGCTTTCACTGTTACCTCCTGATTTTACTAATGTTATTGGGTATAAGATAAAAAGTCAAGGGGATAAACGGGACCGACGAGATTCGAACTCGCGACCTCTGGCTTGACAGGCCAGCGTTCTGACCAGGCTGAACTACGGCCCCCAAAGATTTCGAAAGTAATAATATAAGGTTACTATCTTTTGTCAAGGTATTTGAGCCACACACCACTTCAATTTTTTTGAACCACAGAGAACACAGAGGAACACAGAGAAAAAAGAATTATGTTGTTTAAAACCCACCCCACGACCCCAAATTTATTCTCACACGAAGACACTAAGGCACAAAGAAAAAAAGATTATATTGTTCAAAACCCGTCCCACAAAAACAAAGAGAAACAACAAATTACACTAATTGCACAAATAGTTTCTTTGACTTATGACTCAAGACACACGACTCGTTTAACTGCTTACTATTATGCCCCCCAACGTTTGACATTTTGCTCGATTTTTGTTATAATTATGTGGTTTAAATTATGGCTATATGGATTTATTCTTTAAGTATTATATTTTTATTTCAGTCTATTGAAGAGGAATCACATACTCCTTCCTTGGTAGGGCTAATGGCAGAAGTTAATGACCTTACTTCAGTTTATAATAATCCAGGTGCATTGGGTTTTATAAGCGTAGATAAAAAATTTCAGATTAATTTGCTCGTAGATTTTGAAACCAGCATTAAGATAGATAGATACTATTTAAACGGAGAATTACGCTCTTCTTTCCCGCAGATCATATTGGAAGAAAATTCAATTATCTCGTTATATGTTTTTGGTTTTTATTTTGCTATGAAAGAAAGACAGGAAACATGGTGCCCAATTATTGCCAGGAGATTTGGAAGTATTTCCTTAGGAATTCAAATGTGGGAGAATAGTCTAAACTTGGGTACTTTGTTGGTAGTAAACAATAAATTCCGAGTGGCACTCTCCGGTAATGTAATTTACGATCCCATGCAAATACATGGTCGTGGGGGTATCATATATCAGCCCTTAGATTGGTACTATGTTGGAATAGATATTTTACCTCGTTTAAAAAAACTAAGGATTGTAAACGCTTTTCTTAATCGGAAATTTGGTCTAGATAACATAAGCATAGGATTAGATATAGACAATTTTAATGAGTATGTGATATTAGATGCATTTGTTCAAGGTGTTTTTTCATTTAAGTATTTACAATTTGCTGTTGGTATAAACTCTGGCATTATTAAATATCTTCCTTATACTCCTTCAGGAACATTTGGTTTTAATATGATTTGTTCGTTAAACTTTGGACTTTAAAATATGTAAAGTAGGTAAGTAAGGACGATTTAAAAACTGTTTGTTTGTCATTGAATATTTTTAAATGAAAAATATATTATATATAAACATTATTAAAACATTAAAAGGGGGTTTTTATATGAGTTCAAAGAGTTGTAAATTTCTTTTTTCTTTAATTGTTTTATTCGCATTATGTGGTTGCAAAAAAGGAAATCCTGCGGCGGAGAAAATTGCGGTTGAGGTAGCAGATCAGTGGCTTAATTTAATCGATAATGGTGAATATGCTGAAAGTTGGAATGGGGCAGCAGAAATGTTTAGAAAGGTAGTAGAAAAGGAAACCTGGGAAAAACAGATGATTGCGTTCAGAGAACCTCTTGGTAAAGTGATCAGTAGAAAAGTTATAAAAAAAGAATACATGACTTCGATGCCCGGTGCCCCTGATGGAGAATATGTGGTTATACAATATAAAACGGATTTCGAAAATAAAAAAGATGCTATCGAAACAGTTACACCTATGAAAGATACTGACAGTGAGTGGAGAGCCTCGGGATATTATATTAAATAAATTTTTAATAGCCACGGATTGACACGGAAAAACACAGATCTGATAGATTCTTCGAATCAGTGTTGAATAGTGAAATGGCAAAATAGTAAAATAGTCCCCCATTTTCCAATTTTCATATTTCTCAATTTTTCTAAATCTCTGCGGTCTCTGTGTCTTCGTGTGAGAATAAATTTGGGGTCGTGGGGTGGGTTTTAAACAATATATTTTTTTTCTTTGTGTTCTTTGTGTCTTTGTGTGAGAATCTGTTTTTCTATTACATAGTTGACAAAATCTTCTAAACTGTTAACATAAAAATATGAGGAAAGGGATTGCCACATTACCTCTACACTGGGGGAGAGCACCCCGATGGTTGTTCGAAGAAATGAAAAAGCTTTCACTCGGAATCATGGAAGCCATGCTTATCGAATATCCTCCCGTTAAAATCTTAGAAAATCTTTCCGATCCTTACTGGTTTCAATCTCTTGGTTGTATACTCGGTTTTGATTGGCACTCAAGCGGTCTGACTACAACAACAATGGGAGCTCTTAAGGAAGCGTGCAAAAAACTCGATGCCGGAATATATATCTGCGGAGGAAAAGGCAAAACTTCACTAAAAACTCCCGATGAAATAAAAGAAATTGGATCTAAGAAAGGAATAGATGTTAATTCTCTTATATATACGAGTAAAATGACCGCAAAGGTTGATAATTCTGCTCTTCAAGATGGATATTCCATATATCATCATACAATTATTTTCACTTCAAAAAACGAGTGGAGCGTTGTACAGCAGGGTATGAATGAGACAAATAGAATGGCAAGAAGATATCATTGGTTTTCTAATTCGTTAAAGGATTTTACCTGCGAACCACATAAAGGAATTATTACAGATGGGTTTACTACTCCTTTAAACATGGTTTCGGAGGATTCCACTGGGTCAAGGAAAATATCTGCCGAGATCGCTTCAGAAAATCCGGAAAAAACGCTGAAAGAATTAAAGAAAATAAGAGAATTAAAATTGCCTTCACGCCATTATATAATTGGATCTGATCTAAACCTGAAAAAACTAAAAAAACCCTTGGAACTTGCATACAACAGACAGCCTGAGGATTTTGAAAATCTGCTGGGAATTAAAGGCGTAGGACCCGCAACAATTAGATCGCTTGCTTTAATTGGTGAGCTCCTATACGGCGAAAAGCCGAGTTTTGCCGACCCTGCAAGATACAGCTTTGCCCATGGAGGTAAAGACGGGATACCTTATCCTGTTGATCGAGAAAACTATAGAAGGTCAATATTATACTTAAAGAAAGCTGTTTCAAAGGCAAAAGTAGGGGAGAGTGATAAGCTTAGATTGTTGAAAAGACTTGCTTTTATTCAGGATGGGAAAACTCACACACCACACCAAAGAATTATCTCACACAAAGTCACTAAGACACAAAGATAAAGAAAAGTAATGATATTTAAAACCCAACCCACACCCAAAAAAGCTCACACAGAGAGTAAAAAAGGCATAAAGAAAAAATGACAGAAAATCAAATTGGAAAGATTGTAGTTGATTCTGCAATAAAAATTCACAAAAAACTCGGCCCCGGACTTCTCGAAACAGTATACGAGGTTATTTTAGCGCATAAATTGACAGAACAAGGTTTGTCAGTTGAGCGTCAGGTTTCGATACCTATAGAATATGAAGGTATGAAATTTGATGAAGGTTTCAAAGCAGATATTGTTCTTGACAATAAAGTTATTTTGGAATTAAAGTCTATTGAATTTGTTACAAAAGCACATAAGAAACAAATACTTACTTATCTTAAGTTAACTAGTTGCAAATTAGGATTTTTATTGAATTTTGGAGAAGCTTTAATGAAAAATGGTATATGTAGAGTTATAAATGGTAAAATTCAATAAGAATATTTTTATTTATTAGTTTTGCTATTGTGTACAAGAAAAAAAATATTAAATTACAATTTGGTAGGGTTGGGCTTTGTGTTCTTTGTGGCTTTGTGCGAGAATAAATGTTTTTTTGAAAAAACCAAAAGGAGGTAAGTATGCTAAAGCGTAAAGTTAGTAAATGTTTGTTGATTGTTTTGTGTTTGTTTATTACCGGCAACATTTTTGCTCTAACCTGGGATGATCTTAAGGGCAAGATAGAAGCAAAATATGGAACTTTCTCAGATGAAATCAAAGATATGGAGATGGTGATGGAGTCTGAAACCAAAGGCGTGGAAGGTATGGAAGATGCAGGCCCCTCAGAAGTGAAAATGTTCACAAAAGGTGATAAATATAGAATGGAGTCGAAAATGAATATGCCGGAGGGATCAGGTATGCCAGGGAGTATGGAGAGTATAATGATATTTGACGGCAAGGATTTATGGACAATAAACCAGTTTACTGGTAAACAGAAACTTCAGATGGACGCAGGTGCTTCTCCAAATAAGCGGATTAGTTGGTGGGATGATCTTCCTACTAAGGGTAAAATTATTGGTTCGGAGAAAGTAGGAGGTAAAGACTGCTATATTGTTGAAACCTGGAATGAAGAGAATAAAGATAGTAAAATAAAGGTTTGGATAGATAAGATGGCATTTCTTTTAGTTCAAATGGAATTTGAGGGTGGGAAAGGCGAAACATTCAAAATGGTAAATTCCAACTTCAAAAAAGTAAAGAAATGGGAATTGCCTTATACTTTTGAAGTTTATTCTGGCGGAAAACTGATAACCAAGTCTACTATTAAAACTTTAAATATCAATAAAGGGCTGTCAGATGAGCTATTTGACGCCGACAAAGTGAAGATTGAAGGTAAAGGTATGCCGGGTATGCCCGACATGAAAGACATGATGAAAAAATTCAAACCGGGGGGATAGACTTTTAATTTAACCACGAAATACACTAAATAGACGAAAATTTAAATGGTGTGGGGTAAAAAGACTATTCTCCCACACCATTTTTTATTATTTCTTTGTTGTTTTTATACTACTCCCTACTTACTACTCACTACTCTCTAACGTATCAAGCATAAATTTACTGACGTTGAGATAGTTATGTTTTTTTGCAACCCACCTGCGGCTTTCGGTACTTTTCTTCAATAAAATCCTGGGATCTTTCAATACTTTTTCTAAGACTCCTGTTATATTTTCTTTATTGGCATTTATGAAGGGATGTTTTTGTAAAAATTTTTCGTATTCGGGATTTATATAAGTTATACTCGGAATACCCATAGACAAACACTCCATCGAATTCATTCCATAACCAAAACCTCCGAAATCAGTTAGTTGATCGATAAGAACGTCGCATTTCTGCTTTTTTATTCGCAGAACTTTTTCATGAGGTTTACTCTCGATTAACAGAAAATCAAAATCGTATTTACCTTTAAGTGTATTAACCGCGGTAAGAACATATTCTGTTCCTTTTAAATATCTTTTTGTAGGAGCATGGCAAATAGTTAATTTATCTTTTTTTAATATTTCTTTTTTTCTGAATTTGTCTACTTCAAAAGGGAAGGGAACATAATGGACTCCAGGATGAATAAATGTATGGTCAAATTCAGTTGTGAAAATTACATCGGCCAATTCTTCTATGTGGGGTAAAACTCCTCTGAGTCTAACGTCACTACCGAGATACAATATTGCGATTTTCTTATTCATTTTCTTTAAATTTTTTACTATTCTACCATTTCGCAGGAAACCGAGTCCTCCATCAAGAAAATAAAAATCGAAAGAATAAATAAAGTCTTTTAAAGGACCAAGCTGAAAATCCCATAAAGCATCTCTGAAAAGATAGAAAATTTTCTCATATGATTTTGGTGTCCAAACCGGAGGCTTACCTTCCTTGTGTGAATAATCGTAAGTTCCTGTTTTAATTGTTTTTTTTAGACTTCCAAGAGATAATGTATTTGAAATAGGAAGATTAAGAACAATATCATCCCAATGAGAACGGGGGCTTTTGAAGTAAGTCATTAATCGGGAATAATGCCCCTGTTTTCTTTCAGCTTTAACTAAAATTCCCGGTACACCGGCAACATTTTCAGAAGCTATATGTAAAATTTTCATTTTAATTCAAAAAACTTAATTCTCACACAAAGCCACAAAGAACGCAAAGTTTTTTTTCTTTTTTTAACCGCTTACTGCTCACTACTCTCTACTCACTAATTTACAAAATTAAGCAATCTCCAATCATCTTAGATGTAATTTTCTTTGTATATCTTACTACTTTTATAGAATCCGCAGGCTCGAAGGGGTCTTTTTCATCAAGGAGCAGAACCTGTGGAATATCCAGGAAAAAAGCAATTGCCGATAGGTCGTTTCTTTTAGTAATTAGCTTTGAAACTTTACGTAAACCATCTTCATTCGAAACTCTACGCAATCCATGATATTGGGTAGAAATATCGGCACTAATACCAATAATTTCTTCGTTTTCTCTTTTTTTGCTGTAACGTCTGGCTCGAATAGCTTTAGTTTTCCACTTTACAGCAGGAAAGCCAAGTAAATCAATTAAATATTTGTAACTGCCTGTTATTGATTTATTATGAGCTCTTGCAATAATATTTACACTGGGTCCTTCATATATCGAAGCAACTGTAGGATTTTTTAAAATGTAAGAAAACACATGAATATTCTTTTCGTTAAGATCTATAAATAAATCATATTTTTCTTTGATACTGTTTCTTAAGAATAACATTCCAATAGGACCTGATTTTTCCTGATAGCGAATAATTTTGGGGCGAAGACGCCTAAAATACTTTGCATCTTGGCCCTCAGGAAGTAACAGAGATAATTTCTTTTTTTTCGATAATGATTCAATCAGAGGCAGGCAGTAGAGCAATTCGCCTTTAACCTCTGAAGGACGGAGGGCTATCCTACTAATGTTTTCCAGAGGGAATTCTATCTTTTTGGATGATATTCTATTTAAAATGCGAAAAATTGAAGAAGTTATCTTTTTACGCATTTATTTCCTCTATATCAAATATTTTTCCGGGATTTAATATATTGTAAGGATCGAATTCTTTTTTTATTTTTTTCATAAGATCAATCTCCTTATCTGATCTTGAATATTTAAGGTATTTTTTCTTCGTAAAACCTATACCGTGTTCTCCGCTTATCTTACCATTAAAAGTGTTCAGTTTCTTGAATAATTCATTAATGATCTTATCTCCGTTATCTTTCCATTCTTCATTTTTTAAAATATTCACGTGAAGATTTCCATCTCCTATGTGCCCGAAAGTATAGATTTTAGTGTTAAATTCTTTTTCCAATTTTTTTATTTCAGGGATAAATTTGGGAATATTTGATCTGGGTATGGATATATCTTCCGGGATGATGGTTCCGGATAAATCGAGTGCTTCCGATATGCTTCGTCTGAAGTCCCATATTTTTTCCTGTTGATGGTTTTCTTCCGCAACTAGTACATCTACGGCATTGTTTTCTAAGAATTCATTACCTATTATTTCAAATTTTTTCTCAAGGTCTTCTTTTGAATTTTCCAGGAGTTCTGCAATAATTAGTGTTCCTTCTTCTGCCGACGGTATTTTTTTATCCAGGTTGCCGATCGTTACTTTGACCGCATCTTCGTCGATCAGCTCGAAAGCAGAGGGGATAGTACCGCTTGATAGTATATTGAACGCTGAAATCCCAGCATCTTCGAGGCTTTTAAATGGTGCTACTAATGTAGCGGAATAGGGAGGAAGTTTTACAACATCTAAAAATATCCTCGTAATAACTCCAAGAGTACCCTCTGAACCTATTAGGAGATTTAAAAGAGAATATCCTGTAGCGTCCTTTTTTAACTTTCCTCCGAAGAATTCTTTTGAACCATCAGGCAAAATTACTTCAACACCTCTAACATAATCTCTCGTAAGCCCGTAAAGAAGGCATCTGGCGCCTCCCGCGTTTGTAGCGACATTTCCTCCTATAAAACATGAATCAACAGACGAAGGATCGGGAGGAAAGAAAAAACCATATTGTTCAAGAAATTTATTCAATTCTTCCGTAATGACACCCGGTTGGATTTCCAAAATGCAGTTTTTTTCGTCAAAGCCGATGATTTCATTCATTTTTTCAAGAGAAAGTATCACTCCTCCGTTAACCGCAAGAGGTCCTGCTGTTCTGCTTGTACCGCCTCCTCTCGGAATTATAGGTATCTTTGCCTTTTGGTCTATTTCGAGAAGTCTTGATATCGAATCGGTATCTGTCGGCAGGAAAGCGGCATCAGGAAGAAAATAATAATCGCCGGGAGTTTCATCCCGTGCGTATTTTTCCAATTTTTCTTTGTCTGTAAGTAATTCGTGTTCAAACTCTTTCTCGAGTTGTACTAATTTTTCCATAGGCTAAAATAACAGTAAGTCAATTATAGTCAAGACCAAAAAAACTGATTTAACCACGAAACACACTAAATACACGAAACCCCACTACCCCTTTTGAATTTACGTTTAAAAAACACACTAAAAAAAGGATATCTCACACGGAGCCACGGGGAACACAAAGAAAAAATTAGAAAAATCGAAAAATGGGGAAATTGGGAAATGAGAACAATTCAACTATTTTCCTATTCAACAATTCAACTGATTCAAAGAATCTATTATATTGCCACGGATTTACACGGATAAACACTGATTTTTTTATTTTATTTTTCAGCTGTGAGCTGTACGCCGTTAGCTATTTTTTACTCACACAAAGACACTAAGACACGAAGTTTTTTTGTCGTTTTTTTTATTGTTCAACTATTCAACAATTTGACCATTCAACTGATCCCTTAGAGCTTGACATTTATGAACGCTTAAATATATTAAATTCATAAATTATGGCGGCGTAGCTCAGCTGGTCAGAGCAGTGGAATCATAATCCACGTGTCCGGGGTTCGAGTCCCTGCGCCGCTAATTTCTTTTTAAGATGCATATGAAATATAAAGAGTTTTATGACCTTGTTGGTAAATGTTACCCTGAAGACCGAATAGTTTATTCAAGACCAAATCACAGAGTTAGAGAAAAAATTCTTAGAGAATACCTTCAAAAAGAAAAAGGTCTTATTATCGATATTGGATGTAGTTCCGGTAGATACCTGGATAATAATATTATAGGTGCGGATATATCGATAGAAAAATTAAGGAAAGCAAAAAGCAAATTACTCGTAAATTTAGATATAGAAAATGACTTATGCTTTCGTGAAAAATCTTTCGATTTTGTTTTATTTTCTGAAGTACTGGAGCATCTAAGAAATCCAAAAAGAGGATTGATTAATATATTTAAGATGTTGAAACCCAAAGGAAAACTACTCTTGAGTACTCCTCATAACTTAGGAAAAGCTATTGAATACGAGGAAATCGGAGTTCTTAGGAAATATGGAATAACAGAGGGGACTAATGGTGATAAATATATACATAAGAATTTTTCAAAAGATGAACTAAGATCCTTATTAATTGATACCGGTTTCAAAATTATAGAATTATATTCGCTCGAAAATGAATTGAGAGGATGGGGAAAACTAATATTACCATTACGTAAATTTCCAAGATTTTATAAAAAAATAGAAATGCCATACCTAAATTTCATATACGAATTCTTAATTCAAACTGGGTTTATAAAATTACAGAAAAAAATTTTCAAAGAGGGCATGCGTTTACTTGCACTTGCTGAAAAACCTTGACAAATAAGAATATTAAATTACTTTTTCCGTATAAACGAAATATGCAACAGAGTTCTTCATATTTTTAATTTAAGTCTTTGTTATTAAAAAACTTATCGGAGGTGTAAAATGTTAGTTTTCTTATTTGTTATTTGTCTAATCGTAGGTCTAGTAATGTTTAGCTCTCCAGAGATTAAAAGAAACCCTCAAGGTAAATTAATCCCAGTTGGCGTTATATTGTTATCATTTATTTTTCTTGTTGCCTCTATGGTTAGGCTTATCCCTCCCGGAAATGTTGGAGTGGTAATTGTTTTTGGCAAAGTTAATGAACAAACGTTAAAAAACGGACTACACCTGGTTAATCCTTTCGCGTCTGTTGAAAAAATGAGTATAAGAACAGAAGAGTATACAATGAGCGTTGCCCCAAGAGAAGGGCAGGTGAGAGGTGATGACGCAATAGAGGCTTTAACTTCGGAAGGGTTAATGGTTCGACTTGATATGACAGTTTGGTATAAACTAATGCCGGAAGGAGCTGCTGAAGTATATAGTACACTGGGACTTAATTATGTAGCTAAAATCGTACGCCCAGCGGCGAGAACATCTATTCGTAATGTAATTTCAAATTATAAAGTAGAAGATATTTACACTCAGAACAGAGAATCCGTTTCAATACAGATTAGCGAAAATCTTAGAGAAGCAGTGAAAGATAGAAAGGTTGAAATAGAAAGAGTTTTGTTAAGAGATGTGAAATTACCTGCTAAAGTACAAAACGAAATTGATGCTAAAATGGCGGCAAAACAAGAGGCAGAAAAAATGGAATTTGTTTTGGATAAGGAGAGAAGAGAAGCTGAAAGAAAAGCGGTAGAGGCTAAAGGTGTGTCTGATTATAATAAGATTATTGCCCAGTCTCTTTCCAGGAGTTACTTGCAGTGGTATTATATTAAAACTCTTCAGCAGCTTGTGAATTCACCCAACAATACTGTAATCGTAACTCCATTCGATCAGAAATTAACGCCTCTTTTAAATATACCTTCAGGAGGTAAATAATTAAATCTGAGTTGGAAAAAATACTCGCTCGGGTCGAAACAGTAATACCTGAAGAAGAGCTTAAAAATAAACTAAAGAAAAAGAAACCTTTAAGAGTAAAACTCGGAATTGACCCGACGGCGCCGGATATTCACCTCGGTTTTGCGGTCGTTCTTAGAAAGTTGCTGGATTTTCAGGAACTTGGTCACACTGCTGTTCTCGTTGTGGGTGATTTTACCGCAATGATAGGAGACCCTTCCGGACGTTCCAAAACAAGACCCCCTTTAACCGAAGAAAATGTTAAAGCTAATATGAAAAATTATGAAAAACAGATATTTAAAATTCTAGATAAGAAAAATACGGAAATAAGGCATAACTCCAAATGGCTTGCCAAATTAACTCCTACGGAAATAGTAAAACTAACTTCCAGAATAACTATGGCGAAAATGATGGAAAGAGATGATTTCGCAAAAAGATTTAAGAGTGAGCAACCTATAGCACTTCATGAATTCCTATACCCTGTATTTCAGGCATATGATTCCGTTGCTATAGAAGCTGATGTTGAGCTCGGAGGCACAGACCAGCACTGGAATCACCTTCTGGGCAGAGATATGCAGAGAAGTTTTGATATGGAACCTCAGGTGGTTATGTTAATGCCTATTCTTGAAGGTCTGGACGGTGTCAGAAAGATGAGCAAATCTTACGGAAATTATGTGGGTGTAGCGGAATCTCCAAAGGAACAGTTCGGAAAATTGATGTCGATACCTGACGATCTAATACTTAGATATTTTAAATTATGCCTGGATTACGATGAAAATATGCTTAAAACCATAAAAAATAAGCTTAAAGCAGGAGAAAACCCAAGAGATATAAAAATGGATCTTGCTAGTAATGTTGTTTCTTTATATCATGACATAAAAGCAGCAGAAAAAGCAAAAGAAGAATTCATAAAAGTTTTTTCGAAAAATAAGGAACCTGAAGATATTAAAGAGTTGAAAATTAATAGGGGAGAGGAAATATGGGTCGTAGAACTACTCGAGAAAGCGGGATTTGTGAAGTCACGCGGAGAAGCCAGACGGCTTATAACAAGCGGAGCTCTTAAAATAGATGGTAAAAAAGTTACCGACTTTACTCTTAATATGTCTTTTGAAAAAGATACAGTTTTGCGTGTTGGAAAACTACGATTTATAAAAATTAAACCGGGATAATTTTGAAGGTAAAAACCAATGACTGAGAAAAATATCGCAATTATAGTACCAGCTTTTAACGAAAAAGAAAACTTACTTCCTTTAATGCTGGAAATCGATTCCGTTATAAAAAAGGAAAAGAGAAATTACGAGGTAATACTTGTCGATGACGGAAGCGATGACGGGACTTTTGAAGAAGGTTTAAAATTAAAGAAGAAACATAAATATTTAAAAGTTTTTAGCCATCGCGCTAATCTCGGCAAAACAGAAGCAATACTCACAGGATTTAGACATTCAACAGCGCAAATTATTGTAATTATGGATGCGGACCTCCAGTTTGACGCGAATGACATTCCTAAATTACTTGAAGAAATGGATAAAGGGTATGATATTGTTGCAGGCTGGAAGCAAGGCAAATATCAAAAAAAATTCGTGTCCGGAGTATACAACTTCTTATCAAGAGTTTTATTTCATCTACCTATACATGACCAAAATGCGATTAAGGCTTTGCGCAGAAAGGTGTTAGAGGAGGTAAATTTAAGAAAAGATTGGCATCGCTACATAGTAGCTTTAGCTGTAAATAAGGGTTTCAGGGTTTCTGAAGTCAAGGTTAATTTAAGAGAAAGAAAATTTGGAGAGTCAAAATATACTGGTAAAGGTAGGGTCGTAATAGGGGTAATGGATCTTTTGGCTGTAAAAATGCAAATATCTCTTTTAAGGAAGCCTTTTTTGTTTTTTGGAACTTCTGGTGCTGTTCTTATTTTCTTAGGAACGATTGTAGGAATTTACGGGATTATTCAGCGTTTTGTATTTCAGCATGGCTATAGACCACTTTTATACTTAGTTACACTTATGGTTATATCAGGGTTGGTTCTTTTTACTGTAGGTTTTATAACCGAAGCAGTTGCTGCATTGGCTGAAAACGTGAAAAGACTTGAAAGGGAAATCTCGGAACGTGAATCTAAGGAAGACTCTACAGAAGACCAGAGATAATTTTAGCAAAAAATTACGAAATCTTTTTGGCAGAAGGGATCCCGAAGCTTTAGTAGATATTGAAAATCTGTTAATTGAATCCGATTTCGGAGTTGATACTGCTACAAGTTTAATTAAGATACTTGAGAAAGTTACTCCCGATAAATATCTTTCTACGCTTCGGAGTGAACTTATAAATATACTTAAAACTCCTGTTAAGCAAAATACTTATAAAAAGCCTATTGTCGAGTTATACGTTGGTGTAAATGGAGTAGGGAAGACCACTACACTTGGAAAAAGAGGTTGGAATCTTAACAAGGAAGGGAAAAAAGTTCTTTTGGCCTCAGGCGATACCTTCCGGACGGGTGCTGTAGAACAATTAAGCAAGTGGGGGCAGAGAATTAATTCTGAAGTTATTCAATCGGATTATGGAGCTGATCCTGCTGCTGTATGTTTTGACGCAGTAGATGCTGCAATAGCAAGAGAAATGGACTATGTGTTAATTGATACTGCGGGAAGACTACATACAAGGAACGATTTAATGGAAGAAATGAAGAAGATAAAAAAAGTTCTTACAAAAAAGAGAGACGATTTTCCTCAAGAAACTATTCTAGTTGTAGATGGGACAACTGGACAAAATGCATTGCAGCAGGCAAGACAATTTAATGAAGAAATAGGTATAACTGGGATTGCTTTAACTAAGCTTGACGGTACAGCAAAAGGCGGAATTATCATTTCTATAGTCAACGAAATAGGTATACCGGTTCAACACATAGGTATAGGAGAAGAGAAGGAAGATTTAATTCCTTTTTCTGCAGAAGATTTTGTAGAAGCATTGCTTTCAGAATGAGTTAAAATGGTAGCGGACGAATATATCAATAAGGAGCTCACAAATATTATAAAAACAGGCGAAATAAGCGTTATGCCGGTCTGGTTTGATTCTTTGGGTGCAAAATCCATGTGCACATTTATTGAGACACCTGATATTAAAATTGTTATAGACCCGGGATATGCAGTAATGCATCATTCTTACCCGCTGAAAGAAGAAGAGAAGGTAGATTTTTTAAAAGCAGCACAGGAGAGAGTAAAAGATTATGCGGAAAAAGCTGATGTAACCATTATAACTCATTTTCATTACGATCATCACAAAAGACCGGCTGAATTTCCGGAAAGTTATATTGATAAAATAGTTTATATAAAGAATCCTAATGAATGGATAAACTACTCTCAATGGAAAAGAGCCAGATTGCTTTATCAGGATATGATGACTCTATTCGACAATGTATTTAAATTTAATGATTTTGTAAAAGACCCGAAGAAAAAGAATTACGAAGACCCATATAATAAACTTAATATAGTGCACAAAAAAAATTTTGGCGAATACACAAAAAGACGAGAAGAATTACTAAAAATGTGGAAAGCTAATATGTATAATAGCGTTGAAGCCTGGATGAGAGAACAATGGTTAACCGAATTAAAAATAGCAAGAACCAGTATAAATTTTATAAAAAAAGAAGAGATAAAATTCGGAAAAACAAGTATCTCTTTTCCAGGTACTTTATTTCATGGATTAGAGTATGCCAAAACCGGTTGGGTGGAACCCGTTATAGTGAAAAGAGGTAATAAAAAAGTTTTATTTTCTTCGGATATTATGGGACCGATTATCGAAGACTACGCACAATGGATAATAGAAGAGAACCCTAACGTAATAATACTTGATGGTCCATCTACATACCTCTTGGGCTATATGTTTAATCAAATAAACTTAAATAGGTGTATAGATAATGTTTCAAGAATCATAAGAGAAGCTGATTTTGAGATAATGATTTACGATCATCATTTACTAAGGGAGCGTAAATTCAGGAAGCATATGGGAAACTTCTACGATATTGTTTATGAAAATAAAAAAAGAGTCCTCACAGCCGCTGAATGGTTTAATTTACCGCCTCTTGTGGATTTGATTTGAATATATCTAAATTTATAGTGAATTTTTTATAGCAATGTAAGTATACTTATAAAAACAAAGGAGGCATATAAATGTTAAATATTGTATTGATTGCTGTGATTGTTGTCGTAGTAGGCTTTATAATAGCTACTTATAATGGATTTATAAAATTAAAGAATCTCTGTGAAAATGCCTGGAGTGACGTCGATGTTCAACTTAAGAGAAGATATGATCTGATTCCGAATCTAGTAAGCACAGTTAAAGGTTATGCAAAGCATGAAAAAGAACTATTCGAAAACGTTACAAAAGCAAGAGCAGAAGCAACTGCGGCAAAAACGCCCGGAGAACAGTCAAAGGCCGAAAATATGTTAACCGGAGCTCTTCGTCAGCTCTTTGCAGTGGCTGAAAATTACCCCGAATTGAAAGCAAATACAAATTTTCTCGATTTGCAAAACAATCTATCTCAAATCGAAGGTGATATCCAGAACGCAAGAAGGTATTATAATGCAGTTGTTAGAGATAACAATATTAAAGTTGAATCCTTTCCTTCAAATATAATCGCTACTATATTTGGTTTTAAAAAGCGCGAATTTTTTGAGATGGCAGAAGGGGAGAGGGAAGTACCAAAAGTTGAGTTTTAACAATGTTACTGCTATTTTTAAGCTTATATATACAGCTTTTTGATAGTGAAATAAAATTAAATCAAGACGGTTCTCTGAATGTTAAAGAAGAAATAACTGTAAATTTTGACGGCGGTTACCATCACGGCATTTATAGAGATATTCCGCTTGAACTTAAAGGAACTATAGGCAACTATTCATTGGGGTTTAAAGTAAATGAAGTCCTAATGGACGGGAAAGACGTACCGGTAAAAAAAAGCACTAAGCGCTACTCTGACGGAAAAGATTTACGACTACGCATTGGGGACCCCGACATAAAGATTAGCGGAATTCACGTATACACAATAGAATATTCTGCTGTATTGGGTGCAAGATACTTCGATAAATGGGATGAATTATACTGGAATGTAACCGGAAATAGATGGGAAGACAAAATCGATTCTTCTTATTGCACAGTAATTCTCCCGTTACCAATACAACTATCTAAAGAAGACATTAAATTATTTGTCGGCCCATACCGTTCGGATAGAACTTCCGAAAACTATACTCTTAGCAGCAACATAATCTCTTTTGGCACAAGAACATTGTCTCCGGGATATGGGGCTACTATCGACATAAGATTTCCTAAGGGGTACCTTACCCAACCTCCTTTTTCAAAGACATTCCTGCTTAAACTCAAAAGCTATCTGGGACTCTTATTTTTAGCCCTTTTACCTATATATACCTTCATTTTCCTGTTTAAACGATGGAAAAGAGAGGGAAAAGACCTGCCGGCAGGGACAATTACAGTTAAATATAATCCTCCCAGGGACTTAACTGCCGCTGAGGTCGGCACCATTCTGGACCAGAGAGTAGATCAAGTGGACATAACATCAATACTGTTCGATCTTGCGAGATTAGGGTATCTTTCTATAGAGGAAACAGAAACCCAGAAATTCCTATTCCTCAAAAATAAGGATTATAAGATTAAGATACTGAAAGACATGGGCTTAAATGAGGAAAAACATTTAAGAAAGTTCTTAAGCGGGCTAAAGAAGGTAGGGGGGAAGGAATTTCTGATTTCGGATTTGAAAGATAAATTCTATAAGCACGTGCAAAGCGTTAAAGATGAGATATATAAATCCGTACATAAAAAGAGATACTTTTACGGAAATCCGGACAAAGTGCGAAAGGGGTATGTTGTTGCCGGTACATCGGCTTTGTTTTTAGGGGTTTGGGCAACTCCTTTCTTCTTTGGAATACTTTCGGCTGCTTCGCCGTCACTTATTTCAGGTGGACTTGTTGCAGGTCTCACCGGTGGGATTGCTATAAGCGGATTAATAACACTCTGTTTCGCTGCAGCTATGCCTAAACGCACCTATAAAGGGAGAGAAATATTGACGGATATCCTGGGTTTTAAAGAATTTTTGGTCAGGGTAGAGAAAGAAAGGTTAAAAAGAATGCTCGATGAAAATCCTTCTATATTTTTCGACTTTTTATCCTATGCAATAGCCATTGGCGTTGTCGATGAGTGGGCAGAGCGCTTTAGTGGGCTTCAAATTGAGCCTCCCGGCTGGTATAGTGCACATGGCGTACATCATGGACCTATAATGACGAGCCATATTGCGAGTTCCATAGGCAATTCTATTGGCGCATTTGAATCAGCAATGAGTACCCCACGAGGAAGCTCCAGCGGATTTTCCGGTGGAGGTGGCGGTGGATTTTCCGGCGGTGGTGGCGGCGGCGGAGGAGGCGGAGGCTGGTAATCGGGGGCCTATTTAGTCTTAATATTTGCAAATTAATGGTTTAACCCATAATTTTGGCTTCACATTTACTATAAACACAATGTCTGATAAGATATATTATGTAAACTTATGTATATTAGATACTAAGGAAGTCGGATTCTTAACGAAATCTGTTTGCATAAAGAACGAAATTTGGTTTGACTTCTTCCCTATTTATGTACTTATCCATATCTACGTTGAATTCATTAAAGCCAAGCATAGGGTATTCGTCAGTAAATTTTTCAACATCTCCGACAGCATAACCGGAAAGCGATTTAACGTTCTGAAAACCTGCATCTACGAGTAATTGCTCCATCTCCTCTTTTGAATAAAATCTCCTCGTGGTCTCAATCGCAGTGGCTTGACCTTCTTCAACAAAAACCTGAGTTCTTTTTTCAAAACGTCCGTCGAACGAACGCTTATCACGTAAAATTACTATTTTACCGTTTTCAAGTTTCAATTCCCTTTCAAGCCACACATTGTCCGATTCCGGATCCCAAAATAACCTAGGGTAAAATAAGTCTAAAGCAATCAAAGAGTTAGTTTCCATGGATAAGCCTATATTCCTCAAGAACTTAATAGGATTATCGAGAACGTAATTTATCGTATAAAAAGTAATAAAAACCTTTTTAAAGTTCCCTTTTAAGGATTCGGCGTGAAAGTTATGCTTTCCCAGTGCTAACCTCTTTTCAATCAAATACTTGCTGAGTTTATTCTTAGCGATTTCGAGCATCTTCTCGGAGATATCTACACCTGTAATATTTTTATAGCCGTTGTCCAGCAAGTATTTAAGCACTCTTCCTGTTCCGCACCCCACTTCCAATATTTTTTCATCTTTATCAGCAAGCGAATGGTACAGGTTTAAATCATCTTTGAAATTGCCCACATATAGATCATAATACCTTGCGAATTTATTGTATGCTTCAATTGTATTGATATCACTCATTTAATTTAATTGTAATGAAAATTATACTAAAAATCAACCCTGTAGTAATATGCCGTTTAATTAGTTGATTTGGTGGTTTGGTAAACTCCAAAGTCGTCTATGATAGTCAGTTCATACCAGGTCTGTTCGCTTAATCTGGCTCCGGGAGCTTGAAAGAATCTTATTATCCTATATTGATTTTTATTTCTATTTATCACATATATGCCAACCCAGAGAGTTCTTATGCTTATCGAATCTTTTCTTAAATCCGATTCGCTTTTATAGGGTCCTGTAAGACTGCTTTTTTCGAAGCTGTTTTTAACTGCGCTAGCGCTTATTTTGTTGCCATAGACATAATTTGAAGGAAATGCTCCGATGCACCACGCTTCTGAATTGTATACAAAAAAATCATTGATATTATTTAGTTCTTCCACCGATTTTTCTTCTACGGGAATACCAAATTCTTCTAGTTGTTCAAATAAATTACAATTAAGTAATCCAAATAAAAGACAACAAATAAAAAAGTATACCAATAACTTCAGTTTTTTCATGAATAATCTCCGTAATTTAGATAAAAATAAATATATTTAATTCCATAAAAGAGTCAACCCTATCCCCTACTCCTAATCTTAAAATATTTCTACAGAGTTAAACTGAATAATCTTGACATCATAAAAAATAGACTTAACTTTTTATATGGGAAGTCACTGGATAAAAGGAGAAAAAAGGACACTTTTCTCTATTCTAATTGTTACGATTATTGTTTCACAGATAATAAGAGTAATGGAAGATTCCAAAAAGGAAGAGAACCTTCAAATAGAGGCTTCTGATATATGTTTGGATTATAATCTAAACGAAAATACGGGTATTGTATCTCTATATTTGCTCAATAAAAGCCAAATAGCCGCACATGGAGTAAAATTGGCTATTCATATGCCTAAGATAACGCCAGATGTACACAAAAAAAGAGCTCTTTCCATCACAAAAACCGGAGATTGTGAATTTTTTAATAAAAACGATAGAATATTAACAGCTAATTTCTCAAATACGACTATATACCCTACTTTTTCAGATAAAAAAGAGTATCCGGTGATAGATTTCAAGTTTAATGGCGTAACTATTAAGGAATTAAAAGAAACTGAACAATCCATAGAATATATTATAAACTGCGACGAAGGTGAATTTCGCGGCAGAATCCCGGTGTTTTATATATTTACAGTCAAAAAGATTCGTTGAATCTTAGTTAAATTGTTAAATGGTTGAGTGGTTAAGTAGTTAAAAAACAAACAATCTATTCCCTACTCTTCGCCCGAAAAAGTCAAGCTGCTGGGACTTGACACTATAATGAATGAGTTTAAATTTCTATCATAATGTCAGAGAAAAAACAAAAAAAATAAATTCGGAAAAGAATAATAAAGAAACAGCTGAAGGATTTCACCCTTTGCTATGGATAAATAAGGGTAATGTTGTCCTCAAATATATAGCTTTTGTGATTATACCTATAATAACATTTATACTTCTATTGTGTAGACCTTGGGTAAAAGAGCCTGATCTATATTTGGTAGGTTATCGTCAACATACAAAAACGGAAAAAGTATCGTTGCATTTAGGTAATAAAGGTGATGTACCCGCTCATAGAGTAAATTTGGTTGTTTTCGTACCATATATTGCGGAAAATTTAAATTCTAAGAGAACTTATAGCGATTTAACGCGAATTCCAGTGCCCAGAATCTCTAGAGAAAATGATAGTACTTTTTCAGCCGATTTTTTTGACAGAGTGATACACCCAACTTTTTTATATAAGCAAGATAATTTTGTGACAGACTTTAAATTGACAGATGCAACTGAGCAACAACTAAAAGAAACTAAAAAATCTTTAAAATACATAATAAGTTCAGAAGAAGGTACCTTTAAGGGAAGGATTCCTATAGCTGATATATTTAAAGATAAAAATTAATATTTAAGGTGGGTGTGGTAGGGCTTAGTGTCTTTGTGCCTTTGTGTGAGAATAATTTGGGGTTGTGGGTTGGGTTTTAAACAATAATAATCCTGTGTTAATCTGTGAAATCTTGTGGTTACTAAATTACAATATTAAGGAGACGATCCTTAACAAATATAACCTTCTTCGGTTCGGCGTTTTCGAAAAAACGGTTTACGTTCTTTACTTCCCTGGCAAGACTTAGCGCCTCATCCTGCTCAATACCCTTATTTACATCGATTCTTGCCCTTAGTTTACCGTTTACCTGTACAACCAGCGTATACATCTCTTCAACAATGCCATCCGGGTTGTATTTTGGCCAGTCTTCAAGGAAAACCGAGTCTTTATCACCAAATTTAGCGTACATTTCCTCTGATATATACGGCGCAATGGGTGCCAGAAGCAAAAATAAACGTCTTAAAGCGTAACCTGAGAGTTTATCCTTCTTTTTATAGTCGGAAATACTGTTTAAAAACTCCATTAATGCTGCAATTGCCGTATTGTAGCTAAATCGCTCGATATCTTCGGATACTTTCTTAGTAGTTTTTTCGGTTTCTTTGTAAAGAGCTTCTGCCCTATCTTCATCATTTAATTGTATATTATCTTTATTGAGGTATTCTTCTCCAAGTTCATAAAGCCTTGTTAAGAAACGCGTAGAACCTTTTATATTTTCTTCCTTCCAGTCGATATCACTATCCGGAGGACCGAAGAAAAACATTGCAATTCGAGCTGCGTCTATCCCGACTTTAGCAATTAATTCCTCAGGATCCACAATGTTACCCTTTGATTTGGACATTACATCGCCTATTTCATCTCTAACCATTCCCTGGTTAAATAAACGTATAACAGGTTCTTTAACGTTGGAATATCCTAATTTATGCAAAAATTTAGTGAAAAATCGCATATAGATAAGGTGTCCTGTAGCATGCTCGGCTCCGCCTATATAAAGATCAACAGGAAGCCATTTTTCGGCTTCTTTCTTATCGAAAATTTCGTTATCGTTCTTTGGATCAAGGTAACGGAAGTGGTACCAGGCAGAATCAACGAAAGTATCTGCTGTATCGGCATCTCTTCTTGCATCTCCCCCACATTTCGGACATTTAACCTTTGCAAATGCCGGATGACTCGCCAGCGGTGAACGGGCTTTGGGTATAAAATCGACTTCCTCGGGCGGAGGCAAAAGAACCGGTAAATCGGCTTCCGGAACCGGAACTTCACCACATTTATCACAGTGAATCATAGGGATCGGAGCACCCCAATACCTCTGACGAGAAATTAACCAATCATTCAAGCGATAGTTTATAGAAATACCACCAAGCCCTTTATCTGAAATATGTTGTGTTATTTTACTTAAAGCTTCATTTGATGGCATTCCGTCGAACTCTCCTGAGTTAATCATTGTCCCGACTTCTGTGTAGGCGGCATCGCCAAGGGGCGTATCGCCTCTTATTACTTCCTTTATAGGGAGATTGTATTTTTTGGCAAATTCGTAGTCTCTTTGATCGTGAGCCGGTACGCACATAATAAGCCCTGTGCCGTATGAGCCAAGCACGAAATCGGCCACATAAACAGGCAGTTTATCGCCGGTAAGCGGGTGTATGACCCGTAGGTTAGTATCTGCTCCGGTTTTCTCTCTATCCTCTCTAGTGCGTTCTATATTGCTTAAAAGCAGGGAATCATGAATATATTTCTTCACATTATCGTTAGTTTCAGCTATTTTCTCTGCCAACTGGCTCTCAGGTGATATACACATAAAAGTGACACCGTAAATTGTGTCAGGCCGCGTGGTGAATATGTTAAATTCTTCCCCACTTTCAAGTTTGAATTTTATTTCAGCTCCTTCTCTCCTCCCTATCCAGTTTCTTTGCATTTCCTTTATATTTTCAGGCCAGTATTCGAGAGTTTCTATGTCTTTATGTAATTCCTCTGCGTACTCCGTAATACGCACGAACCATTGTTTAAGCTTTCTTTTTTCTATTTCGGAATCACATCTCCAGCACTTGCCACTTTCTACCTGTTCGTTTGCGAGAACTGTTTTACAGCCCGGGCACCAGTTTACATATGATTCATCCCTGTATAGGAGACCATTTTTATACAATTGAACAAGCAGCCATTGAGTCCATTTGTAATATTCCGGATCGGATGTCGCCACTTCCCTTTCCCAATCATAACTGAGCCCCAATTTTTTTATAGTTTCTCTTGCGGTTTTCATATTGTTGTAGGTCCACTCTTTAGGGTCTAATTTCTTCTTTATAGCTGCTTCCTCTGCAGGGAGACCAAAAGCATCCCACCCAAAAGGATGTAATAAATCCTTCTTTCTCATCTTTTCCCATCGCCATTTTAAATCCCCAAAGCAATAATTCCTGAAATGCCCCATATGAATATTTCCGGAAGTATACGGCCACATTTCCATAATAAAATACTTGTTTTTAGGTTTTTCAGGAGTATTAAAGAAGTGAGAATTTTCCCATTTTTTTCGCCATTTATCTTCTATTTCTTTAAAAGGATACATTATCGAATTGATGTAAGGGATATTTTATAGTTATTACTCGCCTTTTAGCTTCTCGATCTTTTGCTGCAATTCTAAAAGTTCTCGTCTTCTTGTTTCTATTTTACTTGATAGATCTATTTCTTCCCTTCTTTTTGACACTATTCGTTGGGTTAATTCTAATTCTTCCTTTTTCTGTGCACTTGTTTTGCCTTTTTCTCCCAATAAATCATCAAAAAGAAGAGATTCTTCGGATTCTCCTCCGCCGGATAGAGGTCCCATTCCAGCGGGTACTTCTTCTTTTTCTTTCGGAATATTTTCTTTTTTACTTTGAAGAGCCCCGATTTCTTCTTCCAGGTCTTTCTGCGTTTTTTCCAGGTCTTTCTGCGTTTTTTGTCTTTTTGCTACTTCTTCCATCACATCAGCTTTTGTTTGCTCTAAATCTCGGATTTCTTCCTCCAATTGTTGTATTTTATTCTGAAGGCCAGGAGAAGTTTTGCCAGAAACAACTTTTTTTATGACTGTTGTGCCGCTGCCAGCTCCTTTGCTTAAAACTATACCAGCTAAAAAGAAAAACAAGAAAGCAATTATCGAAGGGATCAAACTTTTTGAATTTACAAGACCTGTAACTTTATTAATAGTTCCTTTAATGAAAGAATTTCCTCCAGCAGACGGTAATTTAACCAAATAGTGAATATCTCCTATTTTTGATTCTTGCTGTTCAACGGGTGATGAAAAATAAAATCTATCAGATTGATCTTTATCCTTTTCTTGATTTATCCATCCGCCATTTTCTAATTTTTTGTCAATTCTTGAATTATCGATATCCCAAAGCACTGTCTCATTTCTGTCAAGAATTGTTAAATTAATTATATCTTTCTTTTTTGTAACCTTATTGAAATAACTTTTAATTTCCGATTGGTTACGATTTGCAACATTACCCCTTATAGTACTGGAAGAGGCAAGAACTGCACCGTAATATTTCCATCCTGCTATAGTAAAATCCTTAGGGTTTGGCTTATTCTTAATCTCAAGGAATAAATATCCGGCAATTCTTCTATTGTCAGATATTATCGGAATTCTTATTATAGAAATAGAGTCAGAAGTTTGAACATTTTCATCTTTTCCATTTTCTGTCCACGTCGTATATTTTGTACCTTTTTGCTGGGCCCCATCCGTCCAAAATATCGTATTATTTTCTTCAGTAATTATTATTTCTGGTTTATTGGGGATATTTATCGGATTCATTATTTTCCACATAAACATTGATATAAATATATCATCTTTATTAAGAAAAGCTTCCTTAAAGCTCTCTTCTAAGATATTTCCAAAAGAAATCCAGCCGTTAACTCCATCTTCATACGTAAGCGAGCCTGTTCCTTGTACAGAAATGTTTCTTTTAGGAGAGGTTACAGAAACAATTATGAGCGAAACAAAGAAACCTAATAAACCAAAAATAAAACCCTTTTTGAACACGGCTCCTCCTTAGCTAATCAAGACGATAGAAATAATAAGCCACGGCTCCGACGACACCTAAGAATTTTGTAAAATCCCATAATTTCGATGACAGAGATTGATTTACATAAACTAAATCACCGGATTCTAAAATGGGTGGATTTTTAAGCTTTCCACTCAGATAACCGCTAACGTTAAAATAAGAAACTTCTTTTCCTTTAATCGCTCTAACAAGTTTTACATTAGAAAGATCGGATCTTGAAGTAGGTCCACTGGCAAAAGATATAGCCTCTACAATATTTGTCGAAGGAGTAACATAATATATTCCGGGAGCTCTAACCTCTCCCCAAACTTGAATCCTTATTGAACCGCCTTCTAATAAAAAATCTGACTGTTGAGGCAGGCTAATAATTAAAAATCCAATCAATAGATTCATTATTAAAATATATTAAGCCTTTTTTCTTCATTGTCAAGTATTCTTTTTATTCCTCATCTTTCAAGCATATTAATTCAATTTCGCTAATTTTAATCAGGATAAAATTTTCGCTTCTTTCTACACCATTTCTGAATTTAATAATCACGTCTGTCATGGGGAGAAAACCAGACTGCTTGGAAAGAGCCTGAAGAGAATCGGTTAGTCTCGCATGTAAAGGAATATGCACATCTCCCATTATCTTAAAGTGACTTGTATAAAGATCCACGTTTTTCTTTTCTTTCTCAACTTTCATCGCCATCAATAAGCCTCCTTTAGTAAATCATTTAATTCAAGCATAAAAACGCTCATAATATCTTTTTCCTTTGCAGTAGACACTTTTTTTCCTTTCTTAAATACTATCGCAGAACCTTTACCACCCGCTATTCCTATATCTGCTTCCTTTGCCTCTCCGGGACCGTTCACAGAACAACCCATTACAGCAATGGTAATAGGAAGGTTAATATTTTTTGTTTCTTTTTCGATTTTCTTTAATAAGTTTTCAAGGTCAAATTGTAATCTTCCGCAAGTGGGACAGGAAATTATCCGTGGTCCGATTTTCCTTATTTCAAGAGCAGAAAGAATACGTCGGGCTGTCTGGACCTCATTTGAAGGATCTCCGGTAAGCGAAACTCGTATTGTATCCCCAATACCTTCTTCTAAAAGAATTCCGATACCCACAGCAGAGTATACTTCTCCCCTACCTCCCGGAGGCCCGGCTTCGGTCACTCCAATATGAAGCGGGTAATTATATTTATCGGAAAATAATCTATTAGCATCAATCATGGTTCTTACATCCGAAGATTTAATAGAAACCACGATAGAATCAAAATTTAAATCTTCAAGTATATTTATCTCATCAGTGACCGATTCAACAAGAGCTTCAGGAGTTATTCCGTTAAATTTTTCTATATACTCTTTTTTGATTGAACCCGCATTTGCGCCAACTCTTATAGGTATTTCTCTCTCTTTGCAAATTTTGACAATTTCTTCGATTTTCCATCTATCTCCTATATTGCCCGGGTTTATTCTTATCTTATCCGCACCTTGCTTTACTGCTTCAACAGCGAGAGTAAAATCGTAATGTATATCGGCGACCAAGGGAATATTTATACTTTTCTTTATTTTTTTTATACATTTAGCTGCAGCTAAATCCGGAACAGCTACTCTTATAATCTCGCAGCCTTCCCTTTCAAGTTTCTCAATTTGTTTTATCGTTTTCCTTTTACTCCGGGTATCGGTATTGGTCATAGATTGTATAGCTATTGGATTATTCCCGCCAATTTTAACCCGGCCGATCTTTACTACTTTAGTTTTTTTCCTCTTGTATTTTTTCAATTATTTCCGCCTTTATTTTTTCTTTATTTTTAAATATTTTTACATCGGGAATTCCCTTTATAAAAGTGATTTGTCTATCTGCATATTTTTTTGTTTCTTTCATGACTTCATTCATAACTTCCTTGTAACTGCTACCATTTTGATTTAAAATATATTTCGAAACTTGCTCATAACCAATAGAAGTAAAAGAATATAGTGAAGGTTTATACCCCCTGTTAAGTAACATCTTAACTTCCTGCACAAATCCATCTTCAAACATTTTCTTTACTCTATTTTCTATTCTTTTACGTAACTCTTTTTTATTCAACAAGATAGAAAATATTTCTAAAGGTATTTTATTTTGATTTCCTTTTTCCCAAAACTCAGTTAATGTAATACCACTTGCTCTATATACTTCTATTGCTCTTCCAATTCGCTGTTTATCATTTGGGTGTATTCTCTTTGCAGCCTCGGGGTCGATTTTTTCTAACTCTTTATGCATCTTCAAAGAGCCAGATTTTTTCATTTCAGCCCTTATATCGTTACGTATATTTTCGGATATTTGAGGTTCTTCAAACATACCTTCGACAAGAGATTTTATATAAAATATAGTTCCGCCGCAAATTATCGGTATTTTATTTCTCTCTCTTATCTCTCCCACTTTTCTTTTACAATCGCATAAAAACTCATATGCAGAATAATTTTCGTCCGGTTCCTTTATGTCTATCAAATGATGCGGAACGCATCTGATTTCTTCGGAAGTTGCTTTAGCCGTGCCTATATCCATTCCCTTATAGATTTGTCTTGAGTCGGCTGAAATTACTTCAATGGGAAAGCTTTCTCCTAATTCGATACATAAAGAAGTTTTTCCCGATGCTGTTGGTCCTATTATTGTTATTACCTCTTTCATCGGAGCAGTTTCTTTTCTATATCGTGAAGAGATAGCTCAAAAAGAACCGGTCTGCCATGAGGACATCTGAAAGGTGTATCTGTAGAAAATAAAAGATTTACCAGATTTTCCATTTCTTCCACCGATAAGGGATCTCCCGCTTTTATTGCGAGATGACAGCTAATCGACTTAAGTAATCCGTCGATTGAAGTTTCTTTTTCTTCTGAAAGGTCTTCTAATATACCTCTGATTTTCTCTTCGTTTATTTCGGCTATTATTGAAGGCACGCCCTCCCATATAACAGTATTACCGGAAAAAACTCTAAAAACAAACCCAAGTTTTTTCAACTCATCCTTCAATTCTTCAAGCTTTAATATTTCAAGTGGAGTATGATTAACCTGTATAGGGAACAACAGGCTTTGTGTGCTAAAAGTCTCATTATTTTTGAAATTGTCATAAAGTATTCTTTCATGGGCTGCGTGCTGATCGATTATAACAAGACCGCCATTTGTTTGAGCCACAATATAAGAATCGTGTAATTGCCAGAATTTGCTTTTGCTATCATCTCCGAATAAAAAATCATCTTTAAAAGAGAAAAGCTCTCTTCTATAATCACTGTTTACTCCAATTTTTTCATTTAAAGCTCTTCTTAATGTTGACATAACCGTTTCTTCTCTTTGAAATTTTACTTCCTTTTTTGTCGGATGTACATTTACATCGAGTAGATCAGCCGGAATATCAACAAATATTATAAAAGAAGGATTTTCATCCGTAAATGGAGTATAAAAATCTTTTATCGTTTTAAAAAACTTGCCATCCCAAACATTCCTTTTATTAACGAATAGATAGTATTTTTTCTGCGACGGCAGTTCAGGCCTCTGTATCCAGCCGCTAATTTTAATATTGTTTTCCTCATTACCAGATTCAAAAGGTAGAAGAGACGAAAGAAAATTTTCATCCATAATAGAAAGAATTCGGTCATCTGAAGTAGTGGAAGGAACATCTAAAACCTTCTTACCATTATGCGTTAAAACAAAAGATATTCCAGGATAACATATACACTTAGGCAGCACCTCCCCTAGAATTTTCCTGAACTCAGCATTAGATGAGTGTAAAAATTTTCTCCTGGCGGGATAATTATTAAACAGAAATTTAACTATTACCGATGTACCTCTCTGACGTTGCCTTGCTTTTTCTTCTTTTATTTCTCCGTTAAAAACCTTTATATATCTACCGGTATCGCTATTTGTATGTTTGGAAAGTATTTCAACCTGAGAAACAGCACCAATAGAAGCAAGTGCCTCCCCTCTGAATCCCAGCGAATATATAGAGTCAAGGTCTTCCAAACTGCTTATTTTACTAGTAGAATATCTTTTTACAACTAACTCAAGATCATCCGGATGAATACCAATTCCGTTATCCGAAACACTTATAAACCTCTTTCCTCCATCTTCCACGTCTATAGTAATCTGGGAGGCCTCTGCATCTATTGCGTTTTCCACCAATTCCTTAACGCAAGAAAACGGGCCTTCTACTACTTCACCGGCTGCGATTTTACTTTTTACTTTATCCGATAATTCTAAAATTCTTTTTTCTTCCATTATCCCTTAACAACCGCAAGAGGAAGCATTTTAACCACTTTCTTAGAGATACCAGCTCTTGATACAACTTCCACGACCTCATCTATATCCTTATATGCATCGGGTACTTCTTCTCTAAGAGTTCTAAGTGACTTTGCTCTTACATAAATTCCCTTTTTTTTAAGTTCGTGGGTAATATTCCTTCCACCTGTTGCCTGCATCGCTTTTTTTCTTGAAAGTACCCTTCCGGCACCGTGACAGGCAGAACCAAAAGTTTCATCCATTGCTTTTTTGGTTCCAAGCAGAATATAAGATGCAGTACCCATATCTCCGGGTATTAAAACCGGTTGTCCGAATTCTCTGTATTTTTTTGGAATGTCGGTATGATTCGGAGGGAATGCCCTGGTCGCACCCTTTCTATGAACGCAAAGTTTTTTTCTCTTTCCTTCAACAGTATGCTCTTCAACTTTTGCAATATTATGCGCTACATCGTATATCATATCCATGCCGAGAGCTTCCGGGGATTTTCCAAAAACTTCTGAGAAATTTTCTCTCAATCGGGATAAAATTATCTGTCGATTCGCCCAGGCAAAATTAGCTGCCGCTCGCATAGCCGAAAGATATTCCTGTCCCTCTTTTGAGTCAAACGGAGCGTATATGAGTTGTTCGTCAGGGATATCTATATTAAACTTCTTTTTGTTTTTTCGTAAATTTTTAACCCAATCGCTGCAAACTTGGTGACCAAAGCCTCTCGAACCTGTATGAATCATTACTGTTAGTGAATCTATTTCTAATCCAAGCATATTTGCTGATTCTTCGTCAAAGATTTCTGAGACTTTCTGTATTTCAATAAAATGATTTCCCGAACCCAGGGTCCCGAGTTGTTGTCTTCCTCTTTCCAGAGCCCTATCGGAAATAACTTCAGGGTTTACTTCTTTCAATCGGCCATTTTCTTCAGTATATTCGAGGTCTTCATCCCAACCAAATCCGTTTTTTACTGCCCAGGAGGAACCCTCTTTAAGTATATTTTTAAGCGTTGAAAAAGAAACATTTATGTCGCTCTTTGAACCTACTCCGCATGGAATAGCCGAATATATTTTGTTAGTAAGTAACTCTTTGTTTTTAATTAAATCCGAGCTATTAAGATTCGTTTTAACCACCCTAACACCGCAGTTTATATCAAATCCTACTCCCCCGGGTGAAATCACTCCGTTTTCAATATCCATCGCAGCTACTCCGCCAATCGGGAAACCATAACCCCAGTGAATATCAGGCATCGCAAGTGAATATTTCTGAATTCCTGGTAGACACGCGACATTACGTACCTGTTCAATCGAATTATCGGATTTCATAGCTTCATACAATTTATCGGAAGCGTAAATAATTCCGGGAACTCTCATCTTCCCTTGTTTTTCGATTAACCACTTATAATTGCCAATTTTCTTCATTGTTTCCTAATATAGACTCTTTGCTCCTTATTTCAAGTACCCCCACCCCCCAAAAAGATTCTCACACAAAGCCACAA
>CAZGHN010000011.1:0-88233 GCA_964525555.1 uncultured bacterium | reverse complement strand
ACTATCTATTTGATTCTCATCCATTATTTACCTCCACAATTAACAAAATAATATTGTATCTAATAAATCACCTTTTATTATTGTATAAGATACCGAAGGAAATATTCAATGTCAAGAGCGGATGCTCCGCACCGAGTCACGAGTCAAAACGAGAAAATTGGGAAATGTTGTTTTTTTTGACTAATGACTAGTGACTGAAGACTAGAGACTATGTTGCTGATTCGAAGAATCTATTAATTGGGCGCAGATTAAAAGGATTTTTTTTGTTTTTTTTAAAAAATTGTTCAATTTCGAGATTTGACCCCAAAAACAAGGATTGAAATCTCACACAGATACACTGCCTTTTTAACAATTCCTATGAGTTTTTGGAGAAAAGTACTTGACAAACTTTAAAACAATATCATAATATAATTATATACTAATATACTAACAGGTGTAGCATAGGCTAATAATTAAAGGGGGCGTATATGACAGTTAATTCTATTAAATGCAAAGCGATTGAGGTAAGAACCGAATCTGGTATTTGCGTGGGTTTGGCAAAGACGAAAGAAGGCGAAGAATGTATTATTGATGGAAGAACACCGGAAGCAAACGGAATGTGTTCCAATGCCTTTTGCTCGCTAGCCAATGCAGCTTTTATAATGATGGCAACCGAAGAGATGCCAGGCGAAAAAAATGGTTATCTTGATAGGGTGTGCCCGCACGGGTTTGTAACTTTCAGAATATCCAGAAGTACGGAAGATAAAACTGAACCGTACAAGGAAAAGTAAAAAGGACAGTTGCATACAACGGGTGTATATACTCACTGTTAATTCTTTAAATTGTAGGGATTTATGAAAGTTTGTCAAGATTGAATTAACCACAGAGACACGGAGAACACGGAGATTTTTTGTTTGTTTTTGTTTTTTTTGACGAATGACTAGTGACTGAAGACTAACGACTATGTTGCCGATTCGAAGAATCTACAGGATTGAAAACTCAAAATTAAAAATTTAAAATTAAAAAAAGGGATTCAAAAATCAAGACTTGACCCCTCTATTCACTTTTTCAGTGAAACCGCATGATACAGTGAAGCTGTTGCCAGTCTAGTCCATAATGAAATCAAATAGTAAATTAAAGTAAATGTTGGACTTAGAAAAGTTGGATTTATACCAATTGAGGTAAGAATAAATATAATTAAAACCTGAACAATTGCGACTGCAAGAATTGGCAAATGTATTAAAAATACTACCCTTGCAAAGCCCTTCGTCATAAACCAGCTTTGTTTTATTGCGTTAATTGCATTCTCTTTTTTGTCCATAACGAGAAAAGGTACAAAAGCAAGTCTACAAGCTAATATAATTCCTGGGACTATTAACGCTGCGATTCCAGACACTATTATAAATACCATAATAAAAATGGAAAAAACAACGTCCCAACAATTCTCAAAAAAAGAAAATAAGTGTTTAACTTTGAGTTCTTCTCCTCTTACTGCTCTAAGAAGAGCATAGAATAGTCCATAGCTCAAGGGACCAAACACAATACAGTATAAAGCTAAATAATACATAGCAGAAAAAGACAAAACATTTCTTATATCGAAGTCTGATACCAAAAATTCCAAGTAATGATTAACCAAAAAATGTATTACAATATACACAATATAAACAAGACGTATTTGAAAAGGTCCCTCCGAAATCAGTTTCCAACTATATTTAAGACAAGACAAAGCTTCAGGTTTTAACTCAAGTTTTTCAGGCAATTCTTCATTCAGCTTATTCTCTTTATCGCTGATACAACCTCCTTTGTATTAAAAATTATATCGAAGAAAGGAGTAAATGTCAAGATTGAATTAGCCACAAAGACACAAAGTTTATTTTTTCTGTTATTTCTACTGCTAACTGCTTTCTGCTCCCTGCTTACTATTTAACGATTCAAAAATCAAGACCTGACCCCTCTATTTTAGTTAAAAGCTTCTTTGCCGGTTATTTCTAAATCGGAGCCAGTTACTTCTAAGAGTTTTTTGTCACGGAAAAGACGACTTTTCAATATGATCTCATGCCTTCTTACAGCTATTAATCCTCCCAATATCAACCCGATACCTGCAAAAAGCGCCATTGCTTGCATTCTACGTTCGAAATAAAAATGGTCTAACCCTCTGTCTAAACTACCCGTAGTTAATAAAACCAGGGCGGCAGGTGAAAGACAAACCAAAAAAAAAGTAAAAAACAACATATATTTAAGGATTTGAAAAATCTTTTTTAATATTGTAATTCTAATTTTCATAAATCACCTTTTATTATTGTATAAAATATCGAAGGAAATATTCAATGTCAAGAGCGGTGCGTGGCACCGAGTCACGAGTCAAAACGGGAAAATTGGGAAATGTTGTTTTTTTTGACTAATGACTGGCGACTGAAAACTAGAGACTATGTTTCTGATTCGAAGAATCAAACAAAGAGGATTTTTTGTTTGTTGTCACAATGTCAAGCACCGTCCCTATTGTCTCATAAGCAACCCCTCGATTATTGTATGCCCAGGCGAAGCCTGAATCCAGCTCAATCGCCTGATTATAGTCTTGAATTGCCTGGTCGTATTCCCCTTTGTCTCTGTAAGCAACCCCTCGATTATTGTACGCCATAGCAAAGCCTGCATCTAGCTCAATCGCTTTATTGTAGTCCTGAAAGGCCTTATCATATTTCCCCGTATAATAGTAAGCAAGCCCCCGATTATTGTATGCAAAAGCGTCCTTGGGGTCCAACTGTATCGCCTTATTAAAGTTTTGAATCGCCCGATCATATTCCCCCTTATTGTTGTAAGCAAGCCCTCTATTACAGTACGGCACAGCTAACGCGGCATCTAACTCAATTGCCTTATTATAGTCCTGAATTGCCAGGTCATATTCTCCTTTATTGATGTAATCAAATCCTCGATCATTGTAAAACACGGCATCTCTGGATACTGTTTTTTTTACATAAGGAATTACCAGGAAGGAAAAAACGTAATACATGGCTATACCTAAGATTATAAGTAACGTTATTTTAATTGATTTTTTCATTACCCCTCCTTTCTCTTATTTATCATCAACAAGGTAAAAATAGTTCCGTAGAAAAAGAAATAAAAGGATCCTTCAATAATAAATAATAAAGGATTTAATCTGTTTGGGAAAGAAACTAATGGGCCTAGTATAATAAGAAAAATTCCGAAAAGGCATGTAAGAAGAGATCTATAAGTAGCTAACCGTCTTGCTGCTTTATGCCCTATTATTTTATTGGAGGCGAAAGCAAAATCAGCAACAATAATTAAGGTAACTGACATACAAAACACATAAAAGACGAAAAAACTAATCAAGGAATTTCTAAAAAATGTGTTAGAAATATCCAGAAAAAAAAGTATAACATCGACATATTGAATTTCCCAGTGAGAATATAATAATGGCATCAAGGCGAGCGCTGTGATAACCCTAAGAATAGTATAAATCCCGCTAATACGCAGTAAAATTGCTATTTTTTTTGTAATATTTTTCATAATTTAAATTGTAGGGATTTATAAAAGTTTGTCAAGATTGGATTTCCGCTATAGCGGAAATAGTTATTAGTCAATTGGTAAATTATGTTATTAGTAAAAAATAGGAAGGGAGTGGTACTAATTCACGGATTCACTGATTCCTGATTCACCGATTCTTGATTCGAAGAATCTCTAGGATTTAAAATTAAAAAAAGGGATTCAAAAAACAAGACTTAACCCCTCTATGTTCACTCGTTGATATGGAGTCTTGACACATGTTTGTGTCTGCATATATTAATACTAAGGATATCTTTCTATGGAAATATCGGAATTAACAATACGAATTATAATACTTCTTCTTCCAGGCTTAATAGGAGCACTGATTATCGAAAAGCTTACGGTGCATAAAGAAATATCCAATTTTAGATTTGTTGTTCATTCTATTATTTTAGGGTGTTCATCTTACCTGACTCTTCAATTTATTCTAAATATTTTTGCTTTATTTCGGTTATTATTTAAAGACAATTTTGAGCCTAAAACTATAATGTTTTGGAATTCTCTTTTCAATGCAAAGACTCCTATCTCAATTAGCGAAGTAGCATATAGTTGCTTATCAGGTATTTTGTTAGCTTTTTTTATTAGCGCAGCAGTCCAAAACAAATGGTTAAATATAATAGCGAAAAAACTTAAAATATCTAACAAATTTGGAGACGAAGATTTATATTATTATTTTCTAAACGCTAAAGAAATTGATTGGGTATGGGTTAGAGATGAAGAAAACGGATACACATATGAAGGGCATGTAGATTCCTTTTCTGAGACAAAAACGATTCGCGAACTATTGTTAACAGATGTGAAGGTCTATCCATATGATTCTGATAAAGAATTATACCATGTACCAGCTTTATATCTGAGTTTTTCTAAAGATAGTCCACTTTACATTGAAGTTCCAATTAATGAAATGGAGGTAAACAAAGATGAAAAAACAAAAAAAGATAACTGAGGGCGAAAAAAAAGGTCTACAGAAACCTGCTTCTGAAAAACCAAGGCCTTCTTCTCCTCCGCCCCCCAGAAAAAAACCAAAAAATAATTAAAGAGTTAAAAGTCCCACGCTAATTCTTCATTCTTTACCAGTTTGATCGCTTGTTTTTGTATTAGCTTCTCAACATTTTGAACACTCAACTTAAATTCGAAGAATTTACTAATTCTTTTCACATTTAAAGGCCTGAGGCTGTTAACTTACAATTTTCTTGAAATCTTCGTCGTCCCAAAGTTTCTTAAAATCTTCATCCTTTTGGGCTACATTTTTGAATTTAGAATCTAATTCTATTGCTTTAGATAAATTCTTAAGGGCGTTTTTTTTAGCTCCTTTCAATGAATATACGCACGCTTTATTGTACCAAGCCGCAGCGTTATCAGGTTTTATTTCGATTGCCTTATTTAAGGCTTTTAATGCTTCATTTAAATTTCTAAGACCGAGCAAAGCAGATCCTTTATTGTTCCAAGCAAATGACAAATCAGGTTTCATTTCGATTGCCTTATTTATGGCTTTTAATGCCTCGTCAAATCGTTTGAGATCGCTAAGCACAGCACCTTTGTTGTTCCAAGATTCTGCGTCTTCAGGTCTTATTTCTATTGCTTTTTCGAACGCTTCTAATGCCTCGTCAAATCGTCCAAGTTTTTTACTGAGAGCTCCTTTGTTATACCATGTCGCGGCTTCGTTAGGTTTTAATTCCATTGTTTTATCTAAAACTTTTAATGCTTCGTCAAATCGCTCGAGTTCGATAAGAGCAGCAGTTTTATTCTGCCATGCATCCGCATAGTTAGGTTCTATTTCTATTGCCTTATCCAAGGCTTCCAATGCCTCCTCGAATCGCCGAAGGTTTTTGCCGAGTGTAGTCCCCTTGCTGTACCACGCTTCTGCATAATTAGGGTTAATTTCTATTGCTTTTTCGAAGGATTTTATTGCTGATTCGTATTCTTTTTTCCTATAAAAATCAACACCTCGACTATAATAGTCTCTAGCTTCTAATGGTACTCCGAGAGATTCAAGAAATTCTGTTTTCTTTGTATATTCATTTAGTGTTCTTTTTTCATCTTCTGAGATAGGTTTTGAGAGAGAAAGAAATTTCTTGGTACTTTCCCTGAGAGAATCAAGATCTTGTTCTGCTTTCTTCATTTTATTTACAATCGGCTGTATCTCTTTTAAGGCTTTATTTGCATTTTCTGCACTTTTCTTTGCATCTTCTGCACTTTTCTCAGCTAGGACCCTCAATCCTTTCCAGTGTCGAATTTCTAAAAATCCTAAAGCTCCAGCTATTAAAATTATTAATGATATTAATGCAACCAGAACTCCCGTTAAGCTAGCAACTATGTTGAGAATATTAATAGACCTATCTAAATCTTTATGGGATTCTTTTACGGTTTTTCCGTCTGTCACATCTTCTTTTGCTATTAACTTTGAAGAAGTATCCTCCCCTAATACATCCTTTTCCTGAGCAAATGAGTTATAAGTTAAAAAATTTAAAATAACTATAATTAACAGTAGAATTAGAAGTTTTTTTCTTTGAAAAATAATTGTATTGATTTTTCAACCTCCTATGCATTACATAATAAAGAAAAATGACTAAATGTCAACCATAGTATTTAAAAAATACTAAAAATATCCCTTGACTAAAGTAGGCGTTTTTCTTATTTTTATGATGTAAATGTCCCAAAAGAATTTTGATATTAATATATTAAACAAATATATTAGGATAAATTTTTATTTATAAAGCTTATTATGAAAATCGGAGATAATATTGAAATTACAGGAGAAGATATTCAATATTTGTTTGTATCTATTTTTAAATTGTTTTCTCAACGGGTTATTCCTAGAAACAAAAGAGATAAAATTGGTATTATCATAGCTATCAGCGCAGAAACCCCTAAAGAGAAGATCAGGCTACAAAATGATTTGATTCTTGAGTTGAAAGGTTATTTGAAATCATCGGATTTTACTCCAAACTTTAATGTTATTTCTTTGTCTGAAAATCATGTGAATAGAATTTCTGATTATGAAACTGCCTTAAAATACTTAAAAAAAATACGAGGGCATTTTATAGTGTATGGAAATATTTCTGAAAGAATGGTAAATGGTGAGCCAAACTTCGTTTTTAGATTGAATGGTATTGTAGTTCATAGGCGAATATCTCAAATACAAAAAGTGCAATTTGCAAAAGAATTCGCTGAGGTAATGCCGCGAAGATGGCGATTTCCAGAAAGCAAGGAGCTATTCGGTTTTGACATCACACAACAATCTCTCGGTTGTATAATAAAATATATAGTAGGTATTGCTGCTTATGTGTCTGGAGATTTCGATTTAGCCTATAAAATATATATGCAATTGGAAAATGAACTGAGTAAAGAAAGAATGAAGCAGATACTACCTACAAAAAAAATAAAAGAGAGATTAGCTATAAGACTTACAGAGGCATCAACTGCAATTTCCAGAAGATTATATTTTTCCTATAAAAAAACTAAAAAACTTAATTATATAGAAAAAATGAAAAAATATCTAGATTTGTTACAGGGAATCTCTCCAAACGATTATGGTACACATCTCTTAAGGGCCATTTATATTTTTTTAATAGATAAAAATATTGATGCAGCTAAAAATGAAGTTAAGAAAGTGAGAAATCCCCCTGATCCGACTTGGAGATATAGTCTCGCTTTTTTATACGCTTATAAAGGAGAACTAGAAAAATCTAGAAAAGAGTACAATAAAGCTTTTAAAGGATCAGTGCCACCCCATGTGATTGGAGACGTTGAAATCTTTATATCTGATGTTTTAGAAAAAGAGCCTCATAAATATCAGCTTTATTTCGTAAGTGGATATATTAATTATAAGGTAAAGAATGACTTTGTTTTAGCGAAAAAAGATTTCAATACATTTATTGAACAAGCATCTAAGGAAAAATACCAAGAAGAAATTAGATTAGCAAAAATATATATTGAAGAAATGGGAAATTAACATAATTAGATTCAAATCTAAACACTTTAATAATGGATAGAGAAAATGAATATATAGTTTTTTTTAAGGCTTTCCCTGAAAGATTAAAAGAGGAATATGCTCTTCTTCACAAGGATTCCTTAGAAAAGCCTTCATCTAAAGACAAAGCTTATATTGATGTTATTAATTCCTTTCCATGTCCTATTCAAGTGGTAAGATTGAAAGTAAATACTGTTAAACATAAGAAAGCAAAAAATAGTATATATCATTTAATTAAATACGATTTCTCTCACTTTGGTAAGGAGTCAATTAAATATTATAGTGAGATTGATTTTGATAAATTAGAAAAAAATAGTAAGGTAATTAAGGCTTTTGGTCTTGATTCAAGTAAAGTAATGGATATTAGGAATTTTAAATTAAAGGGAGCAAGTGGATCTGGCGAATGGTCTTGGATCTCAATAGTTTCTTGTGATATACTAGAGGAATCGCAGAAGTATTATAGAGATTTTTTAATGTTTTTTTGTTCTCTTTTTTGGAAAGAAATTCTCGACAGATTTGAAAAAAGAATTGATTTTAATAAGAAGTACAAGTTACAAAAGGATCCAATAAAGCCGTTATCTGAAATAATTAAAAAAGATAAGATAATTAGTAGGTACGTCGCATTTGAAAAATCTGGAGGGAGGCGAGAATTTACAATAGAAGATATTCAGAAGAGTATATGTTCTGTTCAATTAATCCCAGGAGTCCCGGAAGATGTTACAAATGTTTTTAACGCTGCAAAAAAACTTTATATATTCAGTTACTTTGAATATTATTTCTTAACTATTTCACTACATTACGCATCTTTAGCTTTGGAATCAGCGTTAAGAAATAGGTATAATGATTTTTTTGGATCCCCTAAAGATTTTGTTAATCTTTACGAAGTTATAAAAAGATTGGCTGATAAAGGTATTATACCAGAAGGTGAAGAAAAAGTATATAATTCTTGGAGAGAAATTAGGAATTATCTTTCTCATTTGACGGAGCAAAAAAGATTTCCACCTTTTGACTTTGATAGAATTGCATATCAAATAAATGTACTTTATGATTATAAAGAGTGACAAATTAAAAGTTTAGAGTTTTGGGTTAAAAAAAACAAAAAATCCTTTTAGATCTGCGACCATAACATAGATTCTTCGAATCGGCAACATAGTCTCTAGTCTTCAGTCACCGGTCATCAGTCAACTCTGGTATCCGAGACCCGGTACCAGGTACCTAAAAACCATTTCTCGATTTTCCCATTTTTCAATTTTTCTAATTTGGTCTTATTGACATAGTAGATAAATTATGTAATTTTTAAACAATACAAGTCAAATTGGAGGATTAAGCATGATAGAAATTCTTTTATTGGTTGCACTCACAAAGAAGATCGGTAGAATCTGTGAGGAAAAGGGTCGAAGAACAGTCGGATTCAAAGCTTTAACGGTACTGCTATGGATTGGCGGCGAGATTTTTGGAGCTGTAATCGCGGCTATTTCAGGTGTAGAAGAACTTGGAATATACTTATTTGCCCTGATCGGAGCGGCAGTAGGTGCAGGTCTCTCAGTGTTAATTGCTATTAACTTGAAACCTGTTCAGGCAGATGAGTTCCAATCATCTTCATCAGAGGATTTCGCTACAAACACCCCTGACGAAGAATTCAAACAAAAGAACAGTTGGTAAAAACAAATAAAAAACTACAATTTCTACAAGTTCTATATGTGGATTAAGTTGAATGGCATATTTAGGATTTAGGATTTGGGATTTAGGATTTAGTAAAAACTAACAAAAAAAATCCTTTTAAATCTGCGGTGAAATTAAACGTTGACAATGATGTGATTTTTTTTATAATAATAGTGTATATGAAATTATTTGTTAGTTCAAGATTACCCTATGAAACGATCATGCTTTCTATCCTAGTCGTTTTCTTGGTTGGCTGTGTGAAATTGCAAACAAAACAGGAGATCTCTACCCATATTGAACAGCAGTTCGCTGAAGAACGATTAATTGTACAGTCAAATTTAGCTTCGGCAAAAGCGGAGCCGGAAAAAGTCTGGGCTGAAGGCGACATTAAATTCTTTTCACTTTGGAAGGCAGGTACGGAGAAAGAACAACAAGGCCGATACGAAGCTGCTGTTAATTTATACCGAAAGGCTTTTAATACACCCCGCTATGAAATGGCGACGTATGATGTGCTGCTCGCCATAGGAAGAGCGCTGTTCCTTTCTGGCAAAAAGTCCCAGGCGAGAACGGAACTTAAGGCATTCATTCGGAATGCAGAGGGAGAGTTGGCTGGAGAAGTGAATCCCATGTGGGTGGCATCTGACGACGCAAGAAAATCTATAGAAAAGAATATTTCTTTCGCGAAGTGGCTATTGAAACGAGGCCCTTGAAACATTGTTTCTGGGTTTATAGAATTAAATCCTAACATTGAACAAACTAAACAATAAAAATCTCTGTGCCTATGATTAGGTGCCAGGTCCCGGGTCAGAAATCGCTCTCGGCTTACTGCTCACAGCTGTCAGCTAAAAAAAACAAAAAAATCCTTTTAGAGCCGCGACCAATAATCAGAGTTTAGTGTTTAGAGTTTCGTGTTTCGAGTTTAAAAATCTGTGAAATCTTGTGGTTATATCATATTGACAATGATGTGATTTTTTTTTATAATAATAGTGAATATGGAATTGTCTGGAAACATTAAAATCAGTTTATACGGTTTAACAATGAAGTCTTTACGATTTAGATATGAAAAATAATGATGAAAAAAAATAAGAAGACAAAAGGGCCGGTACCGTACGCCTCGCTATCACCTGGTTTTGAGGCGATATACACGGGTAAGAAGTCTTCGTCTGAAGGCGAATCAGATGGTGAAGGTAACGAGATAAGTAGATGGCCGGTTTTTACTTGGACGTTTCCCGGACAAGAAAAAGACTGGGATGAGGAAATTAAACACATCAACGAAATGCAGAGCAAATTAGGAGAGCTGGATGACAGCACTCGCCGGATTCGCGCTCATATCGGGAGCCTTGTGCCGTGTGACAGTGGATTTCCGGTTACTGTCGATGAGCTGTTAAATGCTATTGGCAAAGGGAATTTAGATGAGCCCTCATTTCATAATGGTTGCTGGAATCCCGGCATGTGGTGGGAACAGAAAACCACCCAGCCATTACACATAGAGAGCATGAGAACAATACATGCCGTATTAACGGGTTATCTTGCGGGCAAATCCAAAAAGGATTTTATCAAGAAATACCATCATGCTGAAGGATTCATCGATCGTACGTATGGATGGCTCGGGGGGGTCGCTGAATTGACAGAAATCCAGAAACTATTGATCGAGCGGATGCTTCTGCCATTCAATTTTTTTACCAAAGTGAGTTTTACTACCCCTCATTCAGCATGGCCTGAAGATGCCTGGCAGGTGATGGAATCAGTCGGGAAGAACTGCTACGAAAAAGGCGGTCGCGGCAGCGAAATCGACGCCCGGATTGCCGCACTCGCAAACTTACCTGAAATATATCCGGACTATACGCAAGAATACCAGGACAATTTGAAGAAGATTACCAAACATGATAAAAGGGAACTTTACAAGCTATGCGGGGCCCTTGCACATGGACTTCACACTTTATGCGATTGTCATCATAGCACCTTTCGTTGGATAGAGAGCTGGATTCACTCCATTGGAACCAACAAGTTCGATATCCCCACTCGTAGGTCCGGAACAGAGAGGGAACGACTGGGGCATTTATTATTTGGTTATGTGCTGGGGCTTGATAAATGGTTGATGGGTGTACCGATGCAGTTTTTACTGCTCGATCTGGGACATGTCGATCTTGGGTTTGATCCAAAGAACGAGATTCTGCGCGTGTATGCATATCTTGGTGAGAAAAGGACACCGGTGAAAGAATGGCTGGCCGCCTGTTTGTGGCATAACCTCACTTACAATCCCATGGCTGGCTACCCTGCAGGCCTCATTCGCCACAAGAAGCTGCTCGAACGCGCCGGGCAAATGGGTGTCAGCCCGCGTGAGTGGATGGATTCTGCTCTGGGAAATGATTCCTTAAATCCTACGGATTAGTTAAATAATCAACCAGTCATCAGTCACTAGTCGCCAGTCATTAGTCAAAGAAAACAAATAAAAAATCTTGTGTAATTGGTGTAATTGGGGGGGTGTAATTGGGGTCGCATCTCGACACTTGACAATATTAAAATAAAACCATTCGTGCTATTCGTTGGTTCTTGTTTTTCCTTGACATTAAATTTTTATTAGATAAATTTTAGGATGATACAATCATGAAAAACGAACAAAAAATACTCAAAGAGTTAAAAAAGTGGTTGAAGGAAAAAGAAGAGTGTTTTAAAGAGGGATACACCTGGAATCGCTCCCGCTTATTCTGTAAGGAAGTCCTCGATAAGATTAAAGAATTGGAGAAAAAATTCCCCCACAACAAATAACCTCAACCCCAAACTTCACATTTTTGTCCGTAACAAAAATGTGAAGTTTGATAATTATTTTATGTTTCTGGGGTAAAATCTTAACATTTAACAGTCTAACTAGAGTTTCGTGTTTAGAGTTTAGGATTGAATAATTTTGAATTCTGAGTTTTGAATTTTGAGTTTTTAATTCAACATTAAACATTCAACATTCATAATTAACACAGTGGCTTCTTGCTAACTACTTAAAATACTCGACTGCGTTTTTGAAAACCTATGCAGAAAGGGAGCTGATCTTGAATTTTGCGGAAATCTTTTGACTATAGACCTTGGTCGAATAATATGTTGACATAGTACAAATTTTCTTTTATAATTATATTTAGAGTATGTAAAATTAGCGAACAAAAGAGCATTATGAGGTGTTATAATTAGTACATAACAAAAAATTATAGCTTTAGTTATTGGGAGGTTATATGAAAAAATTTTTAAAAGGTTCTCTGGTCACTATATTATTTCTATTTGTAACTTTTTATTTGTCGGCACAAACCATTAATGTAACTTCACCCAATGGTGGTGAAGAATGGAAATCAGATAGCACTTATGATATAACCTGGACATCGAGTGGTACAACTGGAAGAGTAGCTTTGAGGTATTCGGTAAATAATGGAATGGACTGGACAGGAATTGTTTCCGATACACCTGACGATGGGGTTTATGAATGGACGGTTCCGTATACGCCGTCGGATAGTTGCATTATATGGGTCAGCGATACTAATTGGTTTATATCGGATATAAGTGATTCTGTATTTCGTATTTTTTCTGATCCGTTTATCATTATAAAATCTCCGAATGGAGGAGAAGATTGGGAGGTGACTACCAATCACGATATAACCTGGACGTCGAACGGTACAAGCGGGGCGGTGAATATCATGTATTCGGTAAATAATGGGCTGAATTGGACTGAAATTATTTCCGATACACCTGACGATGGGATTTATCAGTGGACAATTCCGGATACTTTGTCGGATAGTTGTCTTGTGATGGTATCAGATACAAATGGAAGCCTATCGGATACAAGTGATGCAGTGTTTAAGACTTCTCCTCTTTCTTTTATTACGGTAACTTCTCCCAATGGTGGTGAGGAATGGAAAGCAGATAGCACTTATGATATAACCTGGGTGTCGAACGGTACAAGCGGGGATGTGAGTTTGAGATATTCCGTAAATAATGGGTTGAACTGGAATACAATTGTTGTTGGTACACCTGACGATAGTGTTTATCAATGGACTGTTCCGTATACGCCATCGGATAGTTGTATAGTAAGAGTTAGTGATTCTAATGAACTTATATGGGATATAAGTGATTCTGTATTTCGTATTTTTTCTGATCCGTTTATTATTATAACTTCTCCGAATGGAGGGGAAGATTGGGGGGTGACTACCGATCATGATATAACCTGGACGTCGAGCGGTACAAGCGGGGCGGTGAATATCATGTATTCGGTAAATAATGGGCTGAATTGGACTGAAATTATTTCCGATACACCTGACGATGGGATTTATCAGTGGACAATTCCGGATACTTTGTCGGATAGTTGTCTTGTGATGGTATCAGATACAAATGGAAGCCTATCGGATACAAGTGATGCAGTGTTTAAGACTTCTCCTCTTTCTTTTATTACGGTAACTTCTCCCAATGGTGGTGAGGAATGGGAAGTGGATAGCACATACGATATAACCTGGATATCGAACGGTACAAGCGGAGATGTAAGTATCATGTATTCTATAGATAACGGTCAAAACTGGATTGGAATTATTATCAATACACCTGACGATGGTATTCATCCATGGACTGTTCCGGATACACCTTCAGAGAACTGTCTGATGGTAGTTGCCGATACTAATGGAATAATATCGGATACAAGTGAGATATCTATAGGAGATGTAAGTAATTCAGTGTTTACGATTGTGAATACTTCGGGAATTTCTGATGATATACCGAATAAATATTCTTTTGATTTAAAAAGCATTGTGTTTAATAATCTATTGGAAGTAAAATACGGTTTACCTGAACAGGCTAAAGATGTCAGGTTTACAATATATGATATTGCAGGAAAGAAGATAAAAGAAGAGAACCTAACCGGAAAACCCGCCGGGTTTTATTCTCTGGATATGAAAATGGATGATGTGGCAAAGGGCGTTTACTTCATAAGAATACAGGTAGACGAAAAAGAATATACTAAAACAAATAAATTTGTATTAATGTAATTTTTTATTTAAAATACTCGACTGCGTTTTTGAATACCTGCAGACCTTCTCCGCCCGGTTTTCCATCCTGCCAGTCGGGAGGAGAATGTTTAAATATATTTCGCTCGGGATGAGGCATGAGTCCCAATATTCTGCCTGTTTCGTCGCATAATCCTGCGATATGTTCACTTGAACTGGTTGGATCATCTCCTACATATCTAAGAGCGATATGGTCCTTTTCGATTTTCTTTTTGGTAAAATCGTCGGCTATAAAAAGTCTTCCTTCACTGTTAGCCATCGGAATATGCAGTGTTTTTATTCCTTTTGTGAAAACACAGTGGGAGCTTTCTACTCGTAAGTCGAGCCACTGATCGAGGAATGTTGCTCCGGGAATGAGTGTTAAGGTTGCCTTTGCGTTTTTAAAACCCGGCAGCAATCGCGCTTTAATAAGAATCTGGAAACCGTTACAGATACCTATTACGAGATTGCCTTTATCGACGAATTTCAAAATTTTATCTTTGAGTGCAGTAAGTCGCGCTGCCATAGCTGTACCTGCTCCCAAATCGTCGCCGTAAGTAAAGCCTCCGGGAACTACGAGTATTTGACTTTTTGAAAGTCGAGTGGGGTTTTTAAGCAATGTATCTATGAATATGAATTCCGATTTTGCTCCGGCTTTCTCAAAAGCGAAACCTGCTTCCTGATCGCAGTTGGTACCCGGCCCTCTTAAGATTAAAGAAGTTACCACTGTACTGCTCCTTCCCATTTTCTTAGGATTTCATCCACTTTAATATTTATTAATGTTTTATCTTTATTTTTTACGACTAACGAGCTACCTTTTGTTTTTCCTATTTTATAGTGCGGAATATCCTTTAGAAGTTTCTCTAAAGCTTTGATATTTTTTTCTTCTACTTCGACCAAGAATCTTGAATTCGATTCGCTGAATAGTAAGATATCGTCGCGAAGGTCGCCTTTTACGGATGAGAGGTCTATTTCACATCCGATTTTATTCGAAAAAGTCATCTCCGAGAGAGCCACTGCAAGCCCTCCTTCTGATAAATCGTGAACGGATAAGAAGAGTTTATCCCTGTTACCTGTGCTGATTTTTTTTAATGTTTTATATGATAATTCCCCGTCTACTTCGGGAACGGCTCCTTTTATATTTAATATTCTTGAAAGTTCACTGCCTCCGAGTTCGTTTTTAGTTTCTCCTATCAAAATTATATAGTTGTTTTCTTTCTTGAAATTGGATGTCATCGCATATTTATAATCGTCTATTACAGACATCGAAGAAATCAGAAGTGATGGCGGTATCGAGATTCTTTTCTTTTCTTCTCCCCGTGTAGTAAAGAAATTATTTAGACTGTCTTTTCCTGAAATGAAGGGAGTTTTAAATATTTTCGCGTAGTCGTAACATGCTCTTGTTGTCTCGAAAAGATCGGCAAAAACGTTTTCATCCGCGGTATCTCCGAAGCAGAAATTATCGAGCAAGACTGCGTTTTCGATGTTTCCGCCCGCGGATACCAGGTTGCGCAAAGATTCTTCGATAACGGATGCAGCCATTCTGTACGGGTCTATTTTTCCAAAGGACGGGTTTATTCCGAAACCAAGGACGACTGCTTTTTTGGAAGAAAGGAGAGGTCTCGTAACAGAGCCGTCAGAGGGGCTGCCGGCTCCGGCGAATGGTTTTAATACGCTTCCTCCCTGAACTTCATGGTCATATTGCCGGGTTATCCATCTTCTGCTTCCTATATTTTTTGATGATAAAAGAGTAAGAAGAGTTTTTTCGAGATTGGCAGGAGCTTTAAAAGAGCATGGCTCTCTATTATAATTTTTGACTTTCAGTCTTTTCTCGGGAATTGGTACTTTATTGAAAAGAAAATCAGGGTCGAGGTCTCCAACGATTTCTCCGTTATATCTTAGAATAAGTCTTCCTCCGCCGAACTTACCCATGACTGTAAATTCCACATTTTCTTCTTCGAAAATGCGTGCAATCTTTTCTAAGTTTTCAGGCGGTACAGCTAATACCATACGCTCCTGTGATTCCGAAACCCAGATTTCCCAGTATGAAAGACCTTCGTACTTTAAAGGCGCTTTTTCAAGGTCGACGACGGCTCCTGTTTTCTCACCAAGTTCTCCTATAGCTGAGGAAAAACCTCCGGCACCGCAGTCGGTCGCCGCTCGGTAGAGATTTTCATCTTTTGCCACCATCTGAACATCGAGCATCTTTTTCTCTTCTATGGGATTTCCGATTTGAACGGCTCCGCCGGATACATCCTGGGACTGTTCGTCCAGGCTAAGCGAAGAAAAGGTTGCGCCGTGTATACCGTCTCTTCCTGTTTTTCCACCGAGAGCGACGATTATATCTCCCTCACGGACTTCTTTTTTCAAATGTTTTTTCTTGATAATACCTACACTGCCTACAAAAATAAGAGGGTTGTAATTGAAATCTTTATCGAAGTATACTGCACCGCCCACTGTCGGAATTCCCATTTTATTCCCGTAATCCCGTACCCCCGCTATTACGCCTCGGACTATCCTTCTTGGATGAAGAACTCCGGGAGCTAAATTTCTTGTCTTAGTCTCAGGGTCTCCAAAGCAAAAGATATCTGTCGATGCGATAGGTTTTGCTCCGAGACCGCATCCCATCGTGTCTCTTATAACTCCGCCGACTCCAGTTTCTGCACCACCGTAAGGCTCGAGCGCGGAAGGGTGGTTATGTGTCTCCGCTTTATATGTAACCGCGTATTCTTTGTCGAACTCTATAGCTCCGGCATTATCGGAAAAAGAAAGCAAAACGTTTTTTTTGTTTATTTCTTTGGTTGCTCCCTTGATGTAACCAAATAGACTTTTCTTTTTGATAATATCTTTTTTATTAGATTTAATAGGAGATTTAAAAGTCTTATGGCAGCAGTGTTCGCTCCAGGTTTGAGCGATGGTTTCGAGTTCCAGATCCGTCGGTTCTCTGCCTTCGTTTATAAAATATTTTTTAATTATTTTCATCTCTTCGAGGGTTAAAGCAAGGAGGCCTTTTTTCGATATATCGATTAGTTCTTTATCGGTTGCTTTTATTATCGGGATTATGTTTTTTTTGAATTTATATGGGGAGGGATGGGGGAATTCGACCTTTAGTGGGTCGGTAGCTATCTGTATAAGGTCGTTCATTAAAAGTCTGTCTTGTATTTTTTCAAGTTCTTTTTCAGAAATTTTGCCTTTGAATATGTAACGTTTGCCTGTTTTTGTTTTTGTTACTTTGTATTTAAGATTATTTGCGACTTCTTTTAAAGTTTCTCCCTCTTCGTCAAAGACACCGGGTTTAAATATAATAGTTACTGTGTTGCCTTCTCTTTTGAGTAATTTATTTATCGAATATTCCTCGAGGGCAGGGTCGACCAGTACTTCATTTGTAAGTTTTTTCAAGTCTTTTATACTTAATTCGCCTTCGATAAAGAACAAATCATTTATCCAGACTTTTTCTACTCCGGATATATCGAATAATAAGATATCTTCTTTAAGAGATTTTGCTCGTGGATTTTCAAGATTTTTTTTGATTCCCTTTTCTACAAAAAACATAGCAAATAAATATATTGCAATTCTAAAAAGTCAACACCATTTTTTTAAAGAAGTGCGAGAAGAAATATTACGCTGACAGCTCGCAGCTTACAGCTAAACCCAACTCCACACACCATTTTTTTACATGTAGAAAATGTAGAACTTGTAATTTTTATTTTTTTCTATTTTTATGCTGTTAGCGATTTATTGGAACTATTCTTTAAAACACATATCTAAATATATAAAGAAAAGTAAAAGGAGGAAGAAATGGATAAAGCCACTTATAATTTTAAAAAAATATTCAGATTACATATAAGGGTAGGTTTATTGGTAACACTTGTCGCCTTTATTCTAGGTTTTGTTTTTATTCCCGAGTTTGGGACAAAACCGTATCAACCCAGAGTCCAAAATGTTATTAGAATTGATGAAATATTGTCTCCGGTAAATGTAGTCAGAATTCCTCCCCCTCCGAAACTAAGACTTCCTGTTGAGGCGAAAAATGATAATGAGGTTGAAGAAGAGACCATCCCGGTGACGATTTTTACAGGAGAGGAAAAAGTTCCTGTTGTAGGGTTTGAGCCTCCTCCGTTTGTAGCATATGAAACTCCTCCAATGCCATTAAATCTTGACAAAGTAAGATTCGATTATCCTGGTGTTTTTCAAATTGAGGGTACCGTATTTTTAGAATTATGGATAGATGAAGAAGGAAATGTCAGAAATGTTATTCTTTCCAAGTCACTCCATCCTGTTTTTGATAAAGTTGCTATTGATGGAGCAAAGAAGTTAAAATTTTCACCGGCAATACAGAGAGATAAGCCGGTTGCCGTTCGTTATTCTTTTCCTGTCCGGTTTAAACTTGAGTAATGCATCCGGAAAATATTGGAATGACAAGGAGGTTGAACCGCAAAGCTCACAAAGAACTCAAAGTTACACTCAGCCCCATCGCTTTTTTAATTGCGTTTCTTAAAATTATTTCAACTATCGAAAAATTTAAAGATAAATGCTTATTTAAAAGAACAAAATCTTTGTGAGCTTTGTGGTTCAATAAATTTTTTGGGAGTCGGGATGGGATTTAGTTTTGACTTTGGACATTGGACGTTGGACCTTGGACTAAGTTTTTCTCTGTGGCTAAGTTAGGATTTGGAATTTGGGGGTTGGGATTTAGGTAGTATAGTCACTGGTCACTAATCTCTGGTCACTAGTCAAAAAACTTTCTGTTCTTTGTGTCTTAGTGTCTTTGTGGCTAATAAAAAGGGTTCCTATAAAAAATAAGCCCTTGACTAATTATATATTTTTCTTAATTTTAAAAAAAAAGGAGGCTTCAATGAGAAAGTTGAATATGGGACTTTTTTTTATACTTTTACTTATAGTCTTTTTGTCTGGCTGTCAAAAAATGGAGGAGTTCAGGTATAGTGGCAACAAAGGCGGCACATTAATTATAGCGGTGTTGAACGAGCCATCCAATTTAAATCCTATATATCCCTCTTTTTCCGGACTCTCTCCGGTTACCAGCCAATTATTTTCTCCGTTAATTTCTGAAAAATCAGATGGTAAGGTAAGGCCCGCGCTTGCTGAATCCTGGATTTATTCGGAAGATTTACAGTCAATTACTTACACTATTGCAAAAGGGGCTACCTGGCATGATGGAAGACCTGTTACGGCTGAGGATGTCGTTTTTACAGTGAGACAAATACAGAGTAGTCAGAACAATTCTCCTCTTGCTCAAAAATTGAATTATGTTGAGAGTGTTGAAGCGCTCAATTCCAGGCAGGTTAAATTTAATCTGAAACAGGTTTTCGCAGGAGAATTACAGAGTACAAACATACGTCCGATTCCAAAGCATATTTTGCAAAAACAAGCAGACCTCGCAGGCAGTGATTTTAATGTCGATCCCGTAGGTTCCGGACCTTACAGGTTGAGAGAGTGGAATAAAGGTAAGTGGATAGAGTTATCAGCGAATCCTAATTATATCAGAGGCAGGGCTCCTACGGATAGAATGGTTTTTTATACGCCTTCTTCTATCGATGAGCTTCTTGGTGAATTGGAAGCTGGAAATGTTGATTTGGCTTTCAATATGCCTCCCGGAAATAATTACGATACGCTTAATGCTTATAGAAAAGTTCTTTCTCCCGGAAGGTCTTATACATATATTGGTTGGAATATTGGACGTTTTCCGAATAAAAAGCTCAGGGAAGCTTTCAGTATAGCTATAGATCGCGACAAAATAATTGCCGATGTTCTGGACAATTATGGGCAGGTAGTAAACGGTCCGATAACTCCGGAACACTGGGCTTACAATCCAAATTTAAGAGGAATCCGGGAGGATAAAGAAGCTGCATCAGCTCAGATCCAGGATTTAGGTTATACTAAAAGAAGAGGGCGAAGGTATTACAACGGATTAAACGTAAGAATACTTGTTGAAGAAGGTAATGCTGTAAGAAGGAAAGTGGCAGAAAGTATTTCTTCGGATCTTAGAGCAATTGGGGTTCAATCTTCCGTTATATCTCTTTCCGGGGCTGCATTAATTAATCGATTATTTAAGAAAGATTTCGATGCTTATGTGTTGGGATGGGATGTAGAAAAGGAGTTTAATCCATTTCAAATATGGGGTTCTAATGGAATTTATAATTTTGTAGGTTATAAGAATTCGGAAGTGGATAGCCTTATTGTTGAGGCTCTTTTATCTCTTGATAGAGAAAAATCCAAGGCTGCTTTGTATAGATTCCAAGAAATAATCAGAGAAGATTTGCCTTATACTTTTCTTTACGCTCCCAAAGAAATAACTCTCGTAAAGAAAAGCATTCAAGGTCTTTCGGAAGAAGATAAGAGACCTGTGCTTTCTTTTGTGGATGAGTTATGGTTTGGACAAATTCCCGCGAGTGCCATAGAACTTGCATCTCTCGGAGAAAGTTATAAAAAGCCCAGAGGAGGAACTGAAACCAAAACGACAACAAGGGAAGAAGCTCCCAGAGCAGAAGAAATACTAAAGGCTTCTGCTGCTCCTTCAGTACCTGTTCGAAGATCTACGACTACTAACAAGGAAGCCGAAGGGCCGGCTGCCGGAGAAACTACTGAAGAAGAGGAAGAAACTGCGGAATTACCGGCTTTTGTTCCTCATGAAGTGCCACCCAAGCCTTTAAATCTTGATAAGGTATCGTTCACTTATCCTGAATTAGCCAGGACCTTGGGGCTTAGCGGGACTGTTTATCTGCAGTTGTGGATAGACGAAAAAGGTAATGTTACCAATGTAACTCTTATCCGCTCGGTACATCCTATTCTGGATAAGGTAGCTGTTGAAAATGCAAAGAAGTTGAAGTTCTCGCCTGCATTGCAGGGGAATAAACCGGTAGCGGTTCCGCTTTCTTTCCCTGTTCGTTTCCAGCAGTAGGTTTTAGATAGTGATTAGGGAGTAGGATTTGATAATTTTGAATTTTGGGTTTTGAATTTTGAATTAAAAGCTTAAAATTTAGAATTCATCATTCAACATTCATAATTGCTATAGTGTCTCTGTGTGAGATAAATATTTTTTGGGGGGTATAGTTTATTATGGGAAGGCTTATAAGGTTTGGGGTTTCCATGGATAATGATCTGGTAGATAAGTTTGATTCGCTTATAGAAGGGGAAGGTTATGGAAACCGTTCCGAAGCAATAAGGGATTTAATAAGGGAGAGACTTGTAGAGGAAGAATGGGAAGAAGAGGAAGAAGTTTGCGGTGGTATTCTTCTTGTTTACGATCATCATAAACACAATCTTACCGAAAAGATAACCGAAATCCAGCATCATTTTTATAAACTTGTTATTTCTACGCAGCACATACACATGGACCATGATAATTGTATGGAAATAATAAGTATTAGGGGAAGGGCTAAGGAAATACGCAAATTTTTTAATAAATTGCGGGCAACTACAGGCATAAAGCAGTGCAATATCATAAGAGCATCCGTAGGGGATAAAATTAAGTAATTTTGAATTTTGAGTTTTGAATGCTGAATGAAAAACTTAAAATTTAAAATTCAACATTCAACATTTAATATTTAAAATTCATAATTACTGCAGTGTCTTTGTGGCAAAATTAGGATTTGGGATTTTGGTAGTATAGTCACTTGTCACTAGTCTCTGGTCACTAGTCAAAAAAATTCAAAAGCTGACAGCCTACTGCTCACAGCTAACAGCAAAACAAAAAAATTTTTGTGTTATTTGTGATTGGGGATGGGATTCTGGATTCTGACTCCTGGCTTCAGGCTTCTGGCTTCTTAAGCAATTTGTTTGCTTTTTCTTTTACTTCTTCGTAGATTTCTTTTACCGGTAATTCTTTTTTCTTAGCAAGTTTTTCGCAAGAATCGAATTCCGGAGAAATATTTACCAGTTTGCCGTTTAAATAAGCAAGTTTTACTTCTGCTTCACCGAATTTGGTTTTTATTTTTTTTGTTTTTCTGTCTAATTTTCTTCTTTCGATGGAATGAATCCTAATACCGATTGTGGTCGTCTCGTGGAAAAGAATATTCGCTAATTTGTCTATATTATTTCTTTCGCAGAGTACTGATAGTACGAATCCTCCGCGTCCTTTTTTCATCTGAATAGGCGTTCGGAAAACATCGAGCGCTCCGCTCTTCAAGAGTTTTTTCTCGACAGAAGGGAAAAATTCCGGGTTCATATCATCAATATTTGTTTCGATCAGGGTTTCGTTTTCGGAATATTCTTTTTCAAGAGTTCCCAATATTACTCTTAGGAAATTTGGGATTTCTTTAAATTCTTTTGAGCCTAAACCAATCCCGATATTTTCTATTCGTATTTCGGGCATTGTAAAAGAATCGGCAAAATGTTTTATAAATAATGCGCCGGTTGGAGTTACCAGTTCGCTGTTGATTCCGCTCGAGTATACCGGAGCTTTACATCTTTTGAGTAACTCTGCGGTTGCCGGAACCGGAAGAGGAACTCTTCCGTGTTCTATTTCCGTGTAACCTGTTCCGACGTTGATTTTCGAGAAATATATTCTGTTTATATTTAAAAGGTCTACGGCAATTACGGCTCCGAGGATATCTGCTATTGAATCTATAGCGCCAAGTTCATGAAAATGAATTGTTTCTTTAGATACTCCGTGTATTTTCGCTTCGACTTCTGCGAGTTCTTCGAACATTTTTTTGCTTTTTTCTATGATTTTTTTGTCTAGTTTAGAGTTATCGAGTATCTTTTTTATATCTTTTAAATGTCTTTCTTTTATCTCTTTTTTTGATAATACGACCTTAAATCTTTTACCGGTGAATTTTTTTCTTTTTTCATTCCATATTTTAATTTTTGCATGCGATGGGAGAATTTTAGATATTTTATTCTTAAATTCCTTTTCCTTTACGCCTGCGTCGAGAAGGGCTGCTACAAACATATCACCGCTTATTCCCGAAAAACAGTCTATATATAGAATTCTTTTACCCGTATTGTTCATTACTTTCCTTTTTCGCGTATTTTCTTTATCACCGCAGCCGCAAAGAATCCGGCACTGTAACCGTTATCTATGTTCATAACGCAGATACCGGGTGCGCAAGAATTTAACATTGTAAGTAGGGGGGCGATTCCTTTAAAACTTGCACCGTATCCAACAGATGTTGGTACTGCTATTATTGGAGTATCTATAAGGCCTGCTATTACTGAAGGAAGAGCTCCCTCCATTCCGGCAATTACTATCGCAATATCTGCATTTTTGAGTTTATCTTTTATGCTAAGTACTCTGTGTATACCGGCAATTCCGACATCGAAGATTGTTTCAACTTCTATTCCCATCGATTTTGCGGTTACTTCGCTTTCTCTCGCTATGGGGATGTCCGATGTTCCTGCTGTTACTACTACTGCCTTTCCTATAGTCTTTTTGGGAAATTTGCCTATGAAAGCAAGGTTTGCTTCCGGATAAATCTTCGCTTGGGGGTAAGTTTCTTTTATTCTTTTTAGTGCTTTCTCGGGAACTCTTGTAGCTATAATATTAGAATCATTTTTCATTTTTTTTATTATCTGCATTATCTGCTTTGGCGTTTTATTCATACAGTAAATAGCTTCCGGTGCGCCCATCCTGAGTTCCCTGTGTGTGTCGATTTTCGCGAAATCCAGGTCTATGTAAGGTAGATTTTCAAGAGTTTTTAATGCCTCTTTTATGCTTTTGTTACCTTTTTTGACTTCTTCAAGTAGTTTTTCGATTTTTTTCTTGTTCATTATATATTAGAAAATTTTCATTTTTTAAAGGTTTATATCCATGCTTCCGCTTCTGTATCCTTCTATATCGAGAGTTACGTAATCGTAACCGATTTTTTTGAATTCGGCTATTATGCTTTTTCTGCGAGATAAGAGTTTATCGAAATTTTTCTCTGAAACTTCTATTCTTGCCATATTCCCATGATGTCTGACCCGGAAAGCTTTAAAAGTTTTACTCTCAAGGAAATCTTCTGCGGTTGCTACTTTCTTTAAATTCTTTTTTGTAAGTCTTGTTCCGTATGGGAAACGTGTTGCGAGACATGTGAAGGATGGTTTGTTCCAGGTTGGCAAGGTTAGTTTTCTACTTAACTTTCTTATCTCTTCCTTTGTTAATCCGGCTTCCTTTAGAGGGCTTTTAACCCTGAGCTGTTTTATTGCTTTTATCCCCGGTCGGTATTTCTTTGTATCTTCTATTATTGCTCCTTCAACCACTTGGTTTATTCCCTCTTTTTTTGCGATTTTTTTTAAGCTTTTGAGTATGGCTTTTTTGCAGATATAACATCTGTCGGTTGGATTTCCGATTAAGTTGCTTTCGGAAAGAACCGGGATCTCGACAGTCTCCCATTTGGAGCCGATAGCATTAGCTATAATTTTTGCATCTGTAATATTTTTTTTCGGAATGAGTTCCGATTTTACTGTTACGGCGAGGACATTGTCAGATCCTAAGAAATCTATTGCCGCTTTTAAAAGAAAGCTGCTGTCCGAGCCGCCTGAAAAGGCAACCAGGACGGATTTGTAACTTCTCAGAACTTTCCTTAGTTTTTTAATTTTCTTGTTTTTTTCAGTAAAGATTTTTATAGATTTCAATTACATCTCCTGAAATTGTTATAGTAGCCAATTTATTTATTCTTGAATATATTTTATTAACGGTTATTTGTCAATGTTTTATAGTATCTGATGCTTTTAAAACGGGAAATCTTCGGCTTCTTCTTTGCTGTTTTGTGTTTTTTTAAATTCTTGTTTTTTAGCCTCTCTATGTATTATATTAGTTTCTACTATAATAGCCTTTTGGGGTCGAGCCGGACATACATACTGGCAGGCTCCGCATCCTACGCAAATTGAGGTTCTTGTAGAGGGAATAAATAATGATCCTTTGTATGGAACCATCCTTACGGCATCTGTCGGACATATCTCTGCGCACGCGCCGCAGTTGGTATTATTTTTATAAACCACGCAAAATTCTTTAATGAATTTAACCCTCCCAATCTGAATCTTTTTCTTCTCTTCTTTTGAATGAGGTATTATAGCGTCGGTCGGACAGACCCTCAGGCATTCATTGCAGTCATAGGAGCAAAATCCACTATAAAAATCCATCTGGGGAATGAAAGCACCTTTGAGTCCGTATTGGAATAAAGAAGGCTGAAGTACGTTTGTAGGACAGTTGTTAACACATAGATAGCATGCAGTGCATTTACTTATATATTTATCGAGGCTGATGCTTCCTGGTGGAGTTGGAGGAGGAAGATATCTTTGCCGATGAGTTTTTTTATTTCTTATAAATAAATTTATTCCCGTAAAGCTTAAAGCGCCGAGAGATGAATAAATAAAATTCCTTCTCGAGATGTTCTGTTTTTCTTTGTTTTCGAATTTTTCTTTTTTTAATGATGGTTTGTATCTGATTGCAGAAAGCGGGCATACATTAAGGCAATTGAAGCATCTTACACATGAGGCGTTATCCACAAATTTTTCTCTTGAATTTATGCATTCTGCTTTACAGACTGATTCGCAAATCCCGCAGGAAGTGCAAATCGATTTATCTATTTCTATTCTGTATAATGATCGACTGGAACAAATTCCAAGTAAAGAACCTAAGGGGCATATCGAATTGCAATAAAGTCTGCCTCTTTTTAAGGATAAAAATATAATTATACCCAGGATTAATATAAAAGGTATTACAGCCATTAGATTTATTTGAGGATAATTCATTATATGAAGTGCGTATATACCGGATTTTCTAAGTGCCAGTTCGCTGCTGTTGTTTATGAAAGCTATAAGTGGTTTTATTAAGTAGTTGACCGTCTTTCCGAAAAGGCTGTACGGATCCAGGTAACCGATAAGATAAAGGCTTCCGGATATAGTACTTATTATTGTTAGAGTAAGTATACTAAAGCGTAGAGCGATTAAGGGCTTCTTATATTTGAATTTTGTTCTTTTCTTTATTGTTTTCTTTGCTCTAATTAGAATATCTTGAAATCCGCCCAGGGGGCAGAAAAAAGAACAATAGATCCTTCCGAATATTACTGTAAGAATCAGAAAGACAATGAGTAAATACAATGATAATAGAAATCCTTCCCTGAAAAAAGAAATTATCAATGGAATTAATTGCGATTTAATGGGTATAGATTTTATTCTTTGAGGAAGAAAATAAAAAAAGGAACTTGTTATTAATAGTAGGAGTGAAACCTCAACTACAACTCGAACAATTTTTAACCTGCTAAACCGCATTTACAGGTTGATTCTCTTTATATTTAATTCGTCCAGATTACTATTTCCCAGACCTAAATCGTTTCCTATCTTAATGTATTTTATGTTTTCCACTTCTTCTCCCAGAATTTTCGAAGCGGCAACATCAAGAGCTACCATATCTTTGCCGATAAGCTGTATTTTTTTATTTACGACATGGTCTAAAGAGCGGGCTCTCGGTCCATCTGTCAGTATATTGTAAGCATCTACTATTGTGAGGTCAGGTTTTCTATAAAGTGGGAATTCAGCAATGCATCTGTCTAGATCGGTTCTATGATAATAGAATCTATCCCAAACAACTCCCATTAAGTTTTTTAATGCGCATGTCATCCGTGTGCTTCCGTGGTGTTTTAATATAGGAACATTTATGATGACATCACTTCCTATTACTAATTCATGGACTTTGACGTCTTTTAGAGAATGAGCTCCCGGAACTTTTACTTCCTGATAGTATGATTCCTTATTTGCATGCACTACAGTTGCGTTAGCTTCCCTCGCCGCTTTTGCTATACCACTTACATTGTAAGTAGTAAGACAATCGTCACACGTATGATCGAAAACATACACTCTACTTGCTCCTGCACCAAAGCAGTGTTCGATGATTCTTTTGACTAACGCCGGATTTGTATCAGCTGCACCTTCGGGATTTGCAGTCCACGCAATATTTGGTTTTACTACGACTATTTGTCCCTTGCGGATGAATTTTTTCATTCCACCAAAAGCTGCGATACCTTTATCGAACATTTGTTCGGGAGTACCGTTTCTTACTGCTACTATATCTGGAGGTTTGTTGGTTTTAGTTTCTTTTTCTGCTGCCAGTAAAGGTGTGGATTTGAAAATCGAAGAGAAGCCTGCAACTGCTGCAAGGGAAAAAGCTTTCTTAAAGAAATCTCTCCTATCCATTTTTACCTCCTGTTTATATAGGTATTAAAATACCTATATAAATTAAATTAGTAATTATTTTTAATTTGTCAACACCCCCCTTTTACTATAAATTGACTGTTTTTATCTTCGTTTAAATAGTTGAAATTTAAACCGCAAAATGAAAATTGTCTGGGCTTTTAGCTATTAGCTTTTCGCCTTTAGCTTTTATTTTTAGAAGAGCTAAAAGCCAACAGCCAAAAGCGAAGAGCTGTGTCTTTTATATTTTATTTATAAATTTTTCCCATGTGTTAAAATCAAAGTTTTGAATTAACTGGAGAAAATTATACTTGACAAAGTTTTTATTTTGAATATTAATAATTTGTAATGGTTTTAAAAATGAAATGAATATAAAAAAATTAGTAGTTGGAATATTGCAGGCAAATTGTTATATTCTAATAGGAGAGCGTCAGGGGATAATTATAGACCCCGGAGGTGAGCCGGATAGGATAATCGAAGCAGTTTCAAATTTGCGAATAGATTTGATACTTTTAACGCACAATCATTTTGACCATATTGAAGCATTGGTTCCGGTAATGAAGGCGACGTCAGCGGAAGTCGCGATACATCCTTTAGATAATATAGAAGTTGCCGGCAGGGCACTTAAAGATGGCGAAACAATTAAATTTGACGGCAAAGAAATTTTGGTTATCAATACACCCGGACATACGCCGGGAAGTTGTTGTTTTCTTTTTGAGGATAAGCTCTTTTCAGGTGATACTCTATTTGCGGGTGGTTGGGGAAATACAATGTTTCCCGGAGGCAGTGAGATAGCGATTTTTAAAAGCATTAGGGAGAAACTAATGCCTCTGCCTGATGAAACGATTGTATATCCGGGTCATGGGGAATCAACTACTATAGGCGAAGAGAAATCTTTATATTTATAAGCGTATGCGAGGAGTAAAAATTTTAGAAGATTTAGAGATAAAATTCGAGAAAGTTTCTAAATTAAGCGGAATTTGGGAAGAGATTTTTAAAGTCGCGAAAAATCCGTCTCCCTTTGTATCTTATGGATGGTTTTCCGCACTTAGCAGATTTTTATTGAAGGAAGATTTTGATGTTATGGTTTTTTACAAAGAGAAGAAAGCTGTTGGTATTATTCCCGCAAATATAAAAAACGGAAGCCTATGTTTGATTAATGATGGAAGGGTTACGGATTTTAGTGGTGTCGTATTAGTTCCTGATTATTCTGAGAGAATAATGAAAAGACTAGCTAATTTTATTATAGCAGAACATTTGAATATTGATTTATACCCGCTCCTCGAAGGAGATGAACTTATTAGTATCCTTACTGTTATACTTAATGTAAAGGAGTTAGAAAAAGCGGAAGTCTTTCCCGTATTGACGCTTCCGTCGTCATGGGGTGATTATATTGCATCGTTATCTTCTAAGAACAGACACGAACTTAGAAGGAAACTCAATAAAGCAAAAGGGTTAGAAATTAAGAATTTAAAAGCAAAAGATATTGACAAATTGTTTAAATTAATGGAATATTCTAGTAGAGAAAAAAAAGAATTTTTAAATAAAGAAATGAAAGATTTTTTTAAGGAGCTCGCCCTGTATTTAGAGAAAAGTAACATGCTGAGATTAAAATCGTCTTTTTATAAGGATGAAATTGTGGGAATAAATTTTTGTTTTCAGATGGGTGATTCGGTGTATGCTTTTAATACGGGTTATAATCCGGATCTCTATAAATTGTCTCCGGGGCTTATTTCCTTTGCGTTGGACATAAGGGTGGCGATTGACGAGAAGCTTTTATATTATAACTTTCTTCGCGGAGAAGAGCGATTTAAATTTGATCTGGGTGCAAAGAGGAAATATACATGGAAAATAAAAAGGTAAAAATCTGTATAATCTCTTATCATACGTCGCCTGTTGCTTCCGTTGGTGAGGGTTCCTCGGGAGGTATGAGTATTTATCTTTCGGATCTTTGCAAAAGAATAAGTAAGAATATGGAAGTAGATATTTTCTGCAGGGGTATAAAAAAAGAAGAAAAAGTAGATAGATGCAATTTAATCTATCTGAATGGTATGAGCTTAGAGGAATTTAAGGAAGAAATTGTACGTTTTCATATTAAGAAAAAATATGATATTTTGCATTCTCATTATTGGCTTTCCGGAATTGTTGCTATGAGAATAAAAAAATTATTCCCCGCTTTGACCTGGATTCACAGTTTTCATACTATCGAAGCTCTTAAAAGAGTTACCTGCGATAAAGTTAGAATCGAAAAGGAAAGAGATATAACACGTTTGTGTGATTTTATAGTGTCCCCGACTTGTGAGGAAAAACGATGGATTAAACAATTGCATCCGGAAGTATCTGTCGAAGTGATTCCTCATGGTGTTTCTATGTGCGATTTTCCTTTCAGAAAAGATGGAAGCAGAAATTTGCTTTTTGTAGGTCGAATCGATCCTGTTAAGGGAATCGAACTGCTTGTGGAGTCGCTGAAATTTATCAAGGGAGATTTTGTCTTAAATATTGTGGGTGGTCCTTCAAAAGATATAACTTATTATGAGGATGTGAAATTTATGTCTTCCGGATATCCTGTCCGATTTCTCGGTAAGCTCCCTCATAAAGACCTATACAGACTTTATCAAGATTCTTGTATGCTTATACTTCCTTCTTATTATGAATCTTTTGGATTGGTGGCTCTTGAATCGATGTCATGCGGCAGACCTGTAGTCGGTTTTTCCGATACATCTTTATCTGAAGTTGTAGGGAGAAAAGCCGGTATCTTTGTGAAAAGAAATACCAGAGAATTTGCTCGCGGTATTAATTTTTTACTTAATAATAAATCTAAAAGATACGATTTTGGTAAGAAGGCCAGTAAAATATCTTATGCTTATAGTTGGGAAAAAACTTCGAGGAGGTATATTGAATTCTACGGAAAAATCGCCAAGGAATACACTGGTAATTATGGCGCATCCCGATGATGCGGAACTCGCTTGCGGTGGAAGTGTTGTTAAATGGGTCGAAGAAGGTGATGTTTATTATATTATTTCGTCTGATGGCGGAAAAGGCAGCTGGGATGAGAACCAAGCTCCTTATACAGTATCCTGCAGAAGGGAAGATGAGCAAAAAAAAGCTGCGGAATATCTTGGAGTCAAAAAAGTAATTTTCTTGCAGCATTCTGATGGAGAGCTGGAGAACATAAGCGCTCTCCGAATAGAATTTGCTGCTCTTATTAGAAAATTAAGACCTTATAGGGTTGTTACTAATGACCCCTGGACTAGAATGTTCCATCCCGATCACAGAGCAAATGCCTTTGCGGTTATTGGAGGTGTTATGATTGCCAGAGATTGGCATTTTTATCCTTTTTTGAGGGAAATAGGGCTACAGCCTTTTAGACCGGAAAAGTTGCTTCTTGCTCCCACAGATAATCCTAATCTCGTAATTGATATAAAAGATACCATTGAGAAGAAAATCAAAGCGATTGGCTTTCATGAGAGTCAAATAGCTATTCATGAAGACTGGGAAGATGATATAAGAAAATGGTGCAGAGATACGGCGAAAGATTCGGATTTCGAGTACGGAGAAGCTTTTTACGATTTACGAATATGAAAGGTATTTTAATCACAGAGATTAAAATAGTGAAATGGTTGAATCGTTGAATAGTTGAATAGTAAAAAAAACAACGAAAAATCTTTTTGCTTTTTGTGTCTTTGTGTTTCAATGAATTTTTTGGGAGTTGTGATGGGATTCTAACTTCTAACTACTAACTTCTAAATTCTTTCTTTGTGTTCTTTGTGGCTTGGTGTCTTTGTGGCCTAAATTTATTTTTTTTCTTCGAGTTCTTTAATAAGTTTTTCGGCGTCTTTTTTATCGTATAATTCAAAATGTCTTATATCACGTGATGTTTTAAGAGATATTAATTTATTTATAGTCTCCTTTGCTCTTTCTGTATCACCGATATCTCTATAAGTTTTGGCAAGGTTTACATATGATGGAGAAAATAGAGAATCTTTCTCGATGGCTATTTTGAACTCTTCGATTGCTTTTTTCTTGTCTCCTCCGAAAAGGCCCGGAAGTGATTTGTAAATTTCTCCGAGAAGCATGTGCGCCCCTGCATGATTGGGGTTAAGTTCGATAATTTTTTGTGCTTCTTTTTTTAGATCATCTACCATGAATAGAGAGTTCAAAACGCCGTTTGCTTTTCCTTTTCCGCCCATGTTTAAAGCGAGCCAAAAATGTGCCTCTGGATTATTCGGGTTTTTTTCAATGGCAAATTTTGCAAATTTTTCTCCTCTTTCATACCATTCTTTCTTTTTTGTGTTATCTTTAAATGAATAGGCTTTTTCGAAGCAAAGATGGGATTTTTTCCAGAAAATCTCGTCAAGCAAAACTTTAGAATCGAGTATCAGAGAATCAAGTATTTCTTCAGCAGCGTTGAAAAGAGCAGTATCTTTATAACTTTCAAAATATAAAGAGTCGGATTTGATTAACTGTTTCTCAACATAAATCGTATCCGATATTAGCGATAGAGTAATCAATAATAACATTGAATTTTATCCTTTTTTGATTTTGATTTTAATTTTTTCTTAGTTTTTGTCAATAGTGTTTTTGATCAGTTCTATTATCTAAATTCATTAATCCAGGCAAACTCTTCAAAAGGTTTCCGAGGCGGGCGCTGTTTTTCGCCTTTTATCTGAAATTCGCTTAATTCTTTTTTTATTTCCTTGGAATGTTTTCCTACGATTACCAGCGTAATCAGTCTCATTTCCGGTGGTATATTGAGTATTTCTTTTGCTTTATCTTCGTCGAATCCGGCAATCGGGTGAGCTACATACCCGAGTTCTGTAGCTCTTAATATCATCATGCCTACTGCCATACCGGTATCGAACAGGAAATATTTTCTTTCTTTTACTACACAATCGAGTTCTTCTTTACTAAATACAGCTATTATCATAGAAGCATTATAAGCCCATTCGTTACCCTGTGAAAGAGCATCGCGCATTTCATTTAGTTTATTGTTATCTTGAACAAAAACGAAATTCCATGGTTGTTTATTAAAACATGAACAGGAAAGCTTAGCGCTTTCTGCAAGATCTTTAATTATGCTATCGTCGATTTCGACTGGGTCTAATGACCGGTATGCCCTTCTTTCTTCTATTGCTTCTTTAACGTCCATTTTCTCTCCTTTTAATTAAATTCTCACACAAAGCCACAAAGACCACAAAGTATTTTTTTTGTTTATTTTTTTACTCTCTGTGCTCTCTGTGTCTCAGTGTGATTTATTGCTTTTCTTTTACAGTCAAGCTTGCCGTTTTATCACCGTGTTTATTGCAAGTTGCTTTGACCTTTATAACGTCACCTTTTTTTGCTTCAAAAATGAAATATCCGGCTTTTTGTGTTTTTTTCGAGAGTTGATGGTCGAAGTCTTGAATGATTTTCAAGTTATCGTTAACGTAGACTTCAATTTTATTTATGTAGTGATTTCTCGGTGCAAGAACAGGATGATGAACATCTACTTTCAGAATTTTATCTTCATTGTTGAACTCCATTTCTATTTTGGTCGGTGGATGAGTGTAGCTTACAAAAGAAAAAACAAGTGTTGTCAATAATACAAACAGGGCAATTGTATTTTTATTCATTTTTTCTCCTTTTTATAGGTAAAAGTATATTACAAGTGCTGCGTGTAGTGTGGCAAGTATTATTGCGACCGTTGCAATTGCTTTGTGTATTTTTAGTTTCCATCTTTTTATTCCTGAAATTATTCCCAGTATTAAAGATAGATAAGTTAGTATTCCCAAAGGTATTATTAAATTGGCTAATATCTCTATCATTTTGTAAGTACCTCTATTATTTCTTTGATATCCGGTAGTTTTGAAATTGGGTATTTCTTTACAAAAAGGACTTTACCTTTTTCATCTATTATTATATTGACTCTTAAAGAAAACCCCTGGGATTTGCTGAATATTCCGTATTTTTTTGCAACCTCACCGTGAGGCCAGAAGTCGGACAGTAGTTTGGTTCTTTTAATATTTAGAGTTTTTGCCCAGGCTGATTTAGAAGGAACAGGGTCGACATTTATTCCCAGCGCTACTGTGTTTAGTTTTTTGAATTTTTCTTTGTTTTTTTCAAGAGAATGCATTTGTTTTGCACATACACTGGTCCAGGCGAGCGGATGGAATGAAAGTAAGACTTTTTTGCCTTTCAAATCGGATAATTGTACATTATGTCCGTTTTGATCCTTAAGTTTAAAATTCGGAGCTTTCTCTCCTTTTTTAATCATCTTTACCCTCCGTTTTTTTCTAATCATGATTTTATTAAAAATCTAAAAGCTAACAGCTAAAAGCGAATAGCTGATTTATTAACTTAACGCGACATCGAGTATCATCATAACCGTGAACCCTAGCATGGCACCCATTGTGGCTAAATCGCCATTCCCTCCGTGTTGGGATTCGGGTATAACTTCTTCAACCACTACGAATATCATGGCACCTGCTGCGAAAGCTAAGAAATAGGGCAGCAGGGACTTTGCGGATATTACAAAGAGTGCTCCTAAAACTCCGGCTACAGGTTCGACAACTCCGGACAACTGTCCAAAGTTAAAGCTTTTAAGCCTTGATAAGCCTTCTTTTCTAAGTGGCATTGCGACCGCCATTCCTTCCGGGAAGTTTTGTATCCCTATACCAAGAGCGAGAGCTATTGCTCCTCCCATTGTAGCTTCCGGCAGTCCAACAGCTGCTGCTCCGAAAGCTACACCTACTGCCAGTCCTTCCGGAAAATTATGTAGCGTTATTGCAGTAACCAGCAATACCGAACGTTGCCAGGATGTTTTGATTCCTTCGGCTTCGCTTACTTTGTATCCTAAATGCAGATGTGGTAGTACTTTGTCGATTAGTCTAAGAACTATTCCTCCCAAAAGAAACCCTATTGCGGGTGGAATCCACATGGGGATGTTTTGCCCCTTGCTCATTTCAATCGCTGGCGCAAGAAGAGACCAGTAGCTTGCAGCAATCATAACCCCCGCAGCAAAACCCAACATTAAATCCAGGAGTTTTTTATTAACTTCTTTTGTGAAGAATACACTCGCCGCTCCAAGCGCCGTTACAAAATAAGTGAATAATGTTGCCAGTAGCGCCTGAATTAACGGGGGCAGGTCGAATAAAAATGCCATTTTTTTCCGTATGTTTATTCTTCTACTTTCTTGAAATCTTCCTTGCCTACACCACAAACCGGACAAACCCAGTCATCCGGTATATCTTCGAACGCTGTTCCGGGTGCTACGCCATTGTCCGGGTCGCCCTTGGCAGGATCATATATGTATCCGCAGAATGTGCATTCGTATTTATCCATGTTCCCTCCTATTTTCTTGCCACTAAGTCACAAAGCCACAAAGAAGAAAGTTTTTTTACAACAATATCTTTTGTGACTTTGTGTCTTCGTGCCAAAATTTATTTTTCCTTTCTATAAGTCGGGGCTGTTTCAGGCTCTTTTCCTCTTAATTCCATGTGGTAATAAGAATACGTCATTGGAGCATCTTTCATCAAGAGATCTGCTTCCGTGACTTTACCAATAAATAATGTGTGACTTCCAACGTCCATTGTATTTTCCACCGTACATTCGATATAAGCTACTGCCGAGTCGGTTACTATAGGTGCACCATTTTTACCTATTATGTAATGGTGGTTTTTAAATTTGTCGATATCTCTTCCGCTTTTGAATCCGAAATTTCCTATTAGATTCATCGTGCAACATTCACCAAGGACAGAAATATTAAAAACATTACTTTCTGAAACTAAAGTATGCGTTAAGTTTTCTTTGCTGAGACAAGCAGCGATTTTTGGTGGTTCTGCTGTAACTTGGAATACTACGTTGGCAATTTGTCCATTCATTTTTCCTTTACTTTTTGTAGATACGATGTATACGCCGTAGTTTAGTGTGTATAAGGCTTTTTCGTTCATCCTAATAAAAGTTTTATCTGCATTTTTTGCAGATTCCCCAATAACATACACATTTTTCCTGAATTAGATGCCCCTCTATCTCTTCATTTTCCTTTATTATTAGTTTTTTATCTTTAAGGTCATAAAGATTATCGCATTTTTTACATCTGAAGTGAGGGTGAAGATGTAAGCTTATATCATATCTTGCTTCACCATCTTTAATCCTGATAGTCTTTAGTATTCCTTTATCCGCAAAAAGCTTTACGGTATTGTATACTGTTGTTTTCGAAAGGGTGGGTATTTCTTTTGATATCTTTTTGTAAATATCCTTAGCCGTGGGATGGTCCTTATTACCCATAAGGCATTTGAATATTTTAATTCTCTGGATTGACGGATTTATACCTTTTTCTTTTAAAAGGGTTTTTATTTCTTCCATAATTTAAAAGGATAAGGATTATTTCAAATTTGTCAAGGGTTCAAATTTGGAATGATTGTAAATTGAGATTAATCCCCACAAAGACACCTTTACTTAGTTATTAGTTGATTGGTAAATTATGTTATTAGTAAAAAAGGAGAACTAATTTACTGATTGACTGATTTGGTAATTTTTGATTCGAAGAATCACTTTTAGAAAAACGGATTAACAGGATTTTATTCTTTGTTTTAACTAAAACCTAATACCTGATACCTAAGACCTAAAATCAATCGAGTCTCGGTTTGCAGAGAATTTCTTTAATTTTAAGGTCGAAAAAGTGCTGGGTATTAGCTGGCTTTAGAACTAAAGCCGTGTCTGCTCCTCTTCCGGTGCCAGAAATTGAGACGGCATCTTTTTCGGTATTTATAAGTCCTGCATCTGCTGCCATTAAAGTAATTTCGCAGCCTACTTTCGTTCCTTCTCCTAAAATTCGGAGCGTGCCGGCTATTATATCATCAAGTTGATAGGTGTCAAATTTCTTTCTTACTGCTCTTCCTATTCCTCCAAATGAGTGTAAGCAAGTAAGGACAACTGCCCCCATATCTTCAAGTTGCCTTCTTGTTCCGTCTGGCATTTCCTGTTCATTTGGATTGTTAAATCCGGTTGAATGAGTTACAATTATAGGATTATAATCCCTGAAAACTTCCATTGCTTCGAGTGCTGTGTCTCCACCTGTTGAAGCTATAACGATTTGCTCTATACTCAGTTCCTGTACTCGTTTTAAAGCAATTTGAAGGGTTCTTTCTGTATTTATGTTTCCCGGTTCTTCAAAAAAAACTGTTTGTACCGAAATTTCTGCCATAAGGCCTCCTTATTAATAATCTATACTAATAATAACAAAAAATCTAAATTCCGCAATTAATAAACCACAGATTCCACAGGTTAACACAAGATTTTTTTGTTGTTTTTTTTATTAAGACCTAAAACCAAAGACCTAATTGAACCACAGAGAACACAGAGAAAAACAAAAAACTCACAGAGAAAAAAGGATTATATCGTTGTTTGAAACCCCTCCTACAACCCCGATATCAGACAGGATAAGAACAGGATTAACAGGATTTTATTTTTTTGTTTTATTCTATCTTCTAACTCCTAACTTCTTTATCATCAACAAATCACACAAATAACGTAGACTTCTTTACTATTTAACTATTTTACTATTTCTCTATTTAACACCGATGAGAAGAATCTACATTTTCTATCTCAGAAGAACAACCTTCCTTACTCTATTTTTTTCTGTTCCTTTTTTAAGGGAAATGAAGTATATATCGTTTGGCAATTTATTCCCATTCAAAGTTATTGTGTGTATGCCCGCGGGTTTTTTTCCTGTGAAAATGTTTTTGACCATTATTCCCGCTTTATTGTATACCCTTAAACTTATATCCTCTTCTGCCTCTTCTTCTGAAACAGAAAAACTTATGTCGAAGATATTTGTTGAGATGGATGGGAATACATTGAGTTGTAAATCGGCAATTCCCTCTGTATTATTCTCGATTCCGGAAAGAGCTGTTGATATAAGGTCAATCTCATTCCAGCCATTTGGGCCTATTGATAGCCATCTGGAATAAACTGAGCCATTGTAAGTTACAGGATCGTATTTCAATCTCATTCTCCAGTGATAGGCGGTTGCCTCACTCAATCCTGTTACGTCTTCCGAAATTGTAATCCCGCTTGTACCTGTATTGTGCCATGATGCACTTTCGGAGACGGATGTTTCATCAAATAATTGACCTAGTTCTTTTATTTCCCACTGCATTTTCACTTTTCCACGGCCCTGTGGCGCCCTTCCAAGTATATTAAGTTGAACTTCCGTTCCACCCGTTGCATTTCCGAGTTGAATAGGATGAGAATAATCGGTTGAGTATTGTCTGGGTATAAGTGAAATCCCGTAATTATTGCCGTAATACAAAAAACCCCTTCCTTCATCCGCTTGTCCATTATCGTAATAAGGTGCCCCAACAATCACATCCGAATACCCGTCTCCATTTACATCCCCCGCAGTGGAAACAGAACTACCAAAATAAGCGTCTGCCTGGTCCGATTCAGCTGTCCAGTCGGAAGATACAGAAAGACCTGTAGAGCTTCCATTAAACAAAAATGTCCTCCCTTCATTTAATTGTCCATTGTTGTAATAGGGAGCGCCTACAATTATGTCTGAATATCCGTCTCCGTTTACATCACCTGCCGAGGAAACGGAACAGCCGAAACCTGCAGAGTCCTGGTCGGATTCGCCTGTCCAGCTAGGAGATGCAGAGAGTCCTGAAGAACTTCCGTTGTATACATGTGCTCTACCTTCGTTCGTTTGTCCATTGTCATAACAATATGCCCCCACAATTACATCTGAGTACCCGTCTCCGTTTATGTCCCCCGCAGAGGAGACGGAATAACCTAAGTAGGCATATGCTTGACCTGAGATGCTTGACCAGTTATAAAGTTCGGAGAGCCCTCCGGAACTTCCATGATATACAAAGGTTCTGCCCTCATCTGTACCCGCGCCATCGTATTCGTAAGCACCTACAATTACATCCGAGTATCCGTCTCCGTTTACATCACCTGCAGATGAGACAGAATAGCCGAATTTCGCGTTTTCCTGATTTATTTCAGTTATCCAGTTAGCAGCAAGAGAGAGCCCGCTGGCACCTCCATAATATACATATGTTCTTCCCTCGTTTGTTTCTACATTATCGGACAAATAAGCACCCACAATGACGTCCGAATATCCGTCTCCGTTTACATCACCTGCCGAGGAAACGGAACAGCCGAAACCTGCAGAGTCCTGGTCGGATTCGCCTGTCCAGTTGGGAGATGCAGCGAGTCCCGAGGAACTTCCATGATATACAAAGGCACCACCTTCATCTATCTCCACATTATCATAACCATCAGCACCTGCAATGACATCCGAATACCCGTCTCCGTTTACATCTCCCGCCGAGGAAACGGAAAGACCTAAGTGGGCGTCTGTCTGATCGGATTCGGCTGACCAGCTGGGGATTGAGGAAAGCGCAGAGGAATCTCCATGATATACAAATATCCTACCCTCATTAGATTGTCCATTATCATAATTAGGTGCCCCCATAATGATATCCGAATACCCGTCTCCGTTTACATCCCCTGCCGAGGAAACGGAGGTACCGAACTCTGCGTATGGCTGATTAGATTCGGCCATCCAGTTAGGGGATGAACTAAGACTTGTAGCATTCCCATAATATAAATATACTCTGCCCTCGTCCGTCAATCCATTGTCATAAAAAGAAGCGCCTACAATGACATCCGAATACCCGTCTCCGTTTACATCTCCTGCGGTGGAAACACTTCCACCGAAGTATGCTAATGCCTGATTGGATTCGGCTGTCCATCTGGCTACTGATGATAATCCCAGAGAACTTCCATGATATACAAATGCTCTGCCTTCATCTGATTCTCCATTGCTGTACTCAAAGGCGCCCACAATCACATCCGAATATCCATCCCCGTTTACATCACCCGCCGAGGAAACGGAGGCACCAAAGTATGCATCTGCCTGATTGGCTTCACCGGTCCAGCTGGAACTGGCAGATAAGCCCAAAGAGCTCCCGTGATATACATAAGCTCTACCCTCGCTTGATTGTCCATTACTGTAGTAAGGTGAGCCCACAATCACATCCGAATATCCATCCCCGTTTACATCACCAGCTGAGGAAACGGAAAAGCCGAAAAGAGCGTCTACTTGATTGGATTCTGCTATCCAATTGTAAGATAAGGATAATCCCGAAGGACTTCCGTGATATATATAAGCTCTACCCTCTTCTGATTGTCCATTACTGTAGTAAGGTGCCCCCACAATGACATCCGAATATCCATCTCCGTTTACGTCTCCCGCGGAGGAGACAGACGTACCTAATTCTGCGTTTGTCTGATTGGATTCGGCGGACCAATCGGCACTGCCTGTGGAAAGACCAGAAGGACTTCCATGATATACTATTGCGGCCCCCTCTTTTGATTCTCCATTCTCGTACGATGGAGCGCCCACAATCACATCCGAATATCCGTCTCCGTTTACGTCTCCTGCCGAAGAAACGGAACTTCCCAAGTATAGGAAATCATAATTGTATGAGAATGACCAGTCATAGGATAATGATAATCCCGAAACACTTCCATGATATACAAACACAGCACCTTCATCCGTGTTAAACGTGCCGTCGTAGTAAGGAGCTCCTATAATTATATCCGAATATCCGTCTCCGTTTACATCTCCTGCTGAGGAGACCGAAGACCCGAAAAGAGCGTCTGCCTGGTCATATTCGGCAGTCCAGTTGGCAGATAAGGGTAATCCCGAAGCACTTCCATGATATACAAATACCATCCCTTCGTTTGTTTGTCCATTATCGTAATAATAAGCTCCCACAATCACATCCGAATATCCGTCCCCGTTTACATCCCCTGCCGTAGAGACCGAAGAACCGAAATATGCGTATTCTTGATTTGATTCATTTATCCAATCGGGAAGCGTGTCAAGGCCTCTTCCTTTAGCCGATGTAGATACTCTTAAGTTTTCTTCCGGTGGATTAGTAGAAGTAAAACTTGTAATGAGTTTTATGGGATAAGCCGCACTTACTCGGTCAAGTAAAACTGATAATTTCCCTTCTTCCGATGACAGCCGGTAAGATATTTCTTTGCCGTTTGCGTCTTCAATTTTATTGATTTTATATATAATCTCACTCTTTCCGCCATTTAATATAAATCTGTTTTCTTTAGGGGTTATATAGAGATTTTCGGTTTCAATAATAAGATCTATTCCTTCTATATTTACGTTCTCCTCTATCGAAATATTTTGCAGGATTCCATTTTCCGAATTGGAATAAACGATTTCAGTACCATTTCCTGTGCACTTGATGTTATCACCCTCAATTACGACGTCTAAATTATCTAAAGTCTTTTTATCACTGGCTGCCTTAATAGATTTGATTTTTAAATTCCAGGTCTCCTCTCCAGCAGTTACTCTCGGAGTAAGTTCTAAACCTTTTTCGTCGGAATATGCGCGGAGATTATTGGCTCTATTTGCAAAGTGAAATCTCGCAGAAGAAAACTTATCACCTTTGTAATCGTAATCCTGTAAAGAAGGTTTATATTCTTCTTCTCGGATTTTCTCCATTGCATTTTGTAACCAGGAACCTGAAACATCAGGTGTTTTTTCTTCGGAAGCAGATAAAAAAACCGGTATTAAAGAAATATTCACTAAACAAAAAAATAATAAAAATTTCTTCATAAAAACCTCCCTTGACTTACCTGCAAAAAATAAGTAAATCGGATAATTTTTGATTAATTTTCGGTTAATGATATTGATTTTTTTATATCTTGTCAAGATGAAATTTTTGCCGCAAATAGAAAATTTAACACAGAGAGCACAGATAAAAAAATTTTTTGTTTTGGTTGTTATTTTTAGACGCGTGACTCATGACTCGAGTGTAACTACTGCGGTTCCGTCAATTTCCCCTTTTGATAATTTTATGAGAGCTTCAGGTATATTGTCGAACCCATATAATTCTATCCGTGATTTTAGTTTAAGCTCATCGGCGGCTTTTAAAAACTCCGTTCCGTCTCTGCGAGTTATATTTGCGACCGATTTAATGCTTCTTTCCATCCAGAGTAGATTATTATAGTCTTTTATTTCTATTGGTGACATATATATGGGGGAGAGTATGAGTCTTCCTCCGGGTTTAAGCAGTGATAGAACATGGTGAACAAGTTCACCTGCAGGAGGATATAGTATTGCGGCATCAAGTTTGACGGAAAATTTATCATCGTAGTCACCAACCCAGTCAGCATTCAAATCCTTTGCTGAGATTTGATTTAATCTACTCCTTGTTACGACAAAACACTCTATATCTTTTCCTTTTGCAATTTGTAATACAAATGAAGCGGTTGGTCCGAATCCAAATAAACCTAATTTTTCACCTTTCTTTACCTCGGCGAGACGATAACCTCTGTATCCGGTTATTCCTGCGCACATAAATGGTACCTGTTCGGCGAATGAATGATTCTCTCCCGGATGATATGCGAAAGCCTGATCGATAACTATATATTCGGCGTAACCGCCGTTTGTATCCCAGCCGGTGAATTTAGCGTTCGGACATAAATTTTCATTTCCCGAAGTGCAGAATTTACAGCTACCGCATGAACTGTATAACCATGCAACACCTGCTCTGTCTCCTTTTTTGAAGGAAGTTACGTCACCTCCGATCTCATCGACAATTCCGGTAATTTGATGTCCCGGTATCACAGGGTTTTTATGCAGGGATAAGTCTCCTTCAATTGTATGTAAATCGGTTCTGCAGATACCGGTTGCTTTAATTTTTATTCTTATTTTATTCTTTAGAATCTTAGGAATAGGAACGTCTTTTTTGAAAAGGGGTTTTGTTTCGACTTTTCCCTGTTTTTCAAGAACCCAAGCTTCCATATTCATGATATTAACGATTAATCCCTTGTTTTTTAATAAAGAACGTCTCCTTTGATTTAATCTTCTCTTTCTGGCATATCAAATGTCAAAAATCAAAAAGCAAAATGGATAAACACACACAGAGCCCACCTCTCCCGACCCCCAGATTTTTTAACCACAGAGAGCACAGAGTTTTTATTTATCTTTTTTCTCTGTGGTCTCAGTTTTTTTCTTCTATAACACAATTATCCCTCCGTGTCCTCAGTGGTGAATGTTTTTTTTTGAACTTTGATTTGTAATTTTTCATTTTGATATTTAATTTTTACATTTCGTTAGTTTTGAAGGGCTATATTATTTGTATATTTCCTATTAAATCATTTCCTGCTTGTCGATATTTCATTATGGCTTCCGGTATCGAGTTAAGGATATCGGTCGCTGTAATGCCTTCTTCTCCTTTTTTGTTAACCGCAATATCTCCGGAAAGACCGTGTATTAAAACTCCGATTCTTACTGCGTTTTTAAATTTATTTTTTTCGTTATTTCCCGGAACGACTTTAAACATTGCAGCAGTTATTCCTGTAAGTATATCTCCCGAACCCGCAGTAGCCATGCCTGGGTTTCCTGTGAGGTTGATAAAAACTTCTCCGTCAGGACATCCAATTAACGAATTTGCCCCTTTGAAAACAATAAAACATCCGTACTGATCAGCTTTCTTTCTTGTAATTTGTATTCTATTTGGTTTAGTGTCTTTTGTTTTTCCTCCGAATAGTCTAATGAACTCTGCCGGATGAGGAGTCAGAACTGTGAGATTTTTTCTCTTTCTAATAATATCTGGATTGTCTTTTAATGCAGTTAATCCGTCTCCATCTATCAAGAGGGGTTTTTTTATTTTGGTTACCAGAGAACGAACCAGACCTTGAGTTTCTTTATCGAGAGAAAGCCCCGGGCCGATTACAACAAAATCTACATTTTTAGAAAATTCTATTAATTCTTTTAGATTATTTTTCGCAATCGAGCCTGTCTTTGTTTCTTTTTGGGGTAGAAGTACAAGTTCCTTACCTTTTTTTCCTATAAAAGAAGAGATACCCTCAGGTGCTGCCAGGTAGGAGAGTCCGCCTCCTGTTTTAAGAAAAGACATAGCGGAAAAGTAAGGCGCTCCGAGATATTTTTTTGCTCCGGAAAGAAACAAACATTTCCCAAAAGTTCCTTTATGTGTATCTTTCTCTCTTTTCTTGAGAGGTATAGGATGATTTATAGCTGTTTTTATAGAGTCATCGTTATAGAGCTCTGGAGGGAAAGAAATATGAGACACTATGAGTTTTTGTGCATGTTCATATCCCGGGTAATTGAGATTTCCTATTTTAGGGAGTCCGAAAGTTACCGTTATATCACTCTTTACTGCGATTCCCGTAATTTCTCCGGTATTTCCGTTAATACCCGAAGGGATATCAATACTTACGACTCTTTTACCGGATTTATTTATAAGTTCGATTGCTTTTTTAAAAATACCTCTGACTTCTCCGGATAGACCTGTGCCAAGCATTGCATCGATGATTACATCGGTTTCTTTGAGCGCTCTTAATATTTCTTTTTGTGCGGGTTTTTTCCTTATGAGTATACCTATCTTTTTTAATATTTCGAAATTCTTCTTTGTTATTCCTTTTAGTTTTTTTTCGTCTGCCAGGAGAAAGAGTTTAACCTGATTTTCGTTTGAGTAAAGTTTACGGGCAACGACCATTCCGTCTCCGCCATTATTTCCGCTTCCCGCGAGAACTAGGAATTTCTTTCCTTTGGTTCCTATCTCTTTTTCGATTGCGTAGAAAACCGCATTGCCTGCATTTTCCATTAGAAGTATTTCATCTATACCGTATTTTTTAACGGCACTGGTATCGAGTTTTCTCATTTGATGAACCGAAGCTACTTTCATTATTTCTCCTGTGTTTTAGATATTGTATGGTTTTTGAAGGAATATGTCAAGACGTATTAGAAAATTAATCCAAAGTCCAACGTCCGAGGTCAAAACCAAATTCCAAACCCTAAATCCAAACACCTAACACCTTAAACCTGAGACCTAAAGACCCTTGACTATAGCAGATATTTAAATTATTTTTATATTATAGATAAAAAAGAAATCTTTATGTTTAAAAAAGGAGTATGGAAAATGAGAGTTTTAAGGATATTTTTTCTTTTCTTTTTAATGGTTTTGATAAGCTGCGCGTCTACAGCCGAGAAAGAAGAAGATGGAGAAGAGACCGTTGTACCGGAGGTTTCTGAGGCGGAAAAGTATTACAGTTTTGCTTTCGAGCATATGAAGCAGAAAAATTATAAAGAAGCAGTACCCCTTCTTGAGAAAGCTGTTGAAGCGGACCCTACATATGTAGATGCTATTCTTGCACTTCGAGAGGCATATTTTATGGTAGGAGATACGAATAAAGCTCTTGCGATTTGCAGGGAAAAATTTGGGTGTTTTTCCGACCCGGAGAGTAATAGAAAAATTATGTTAGCTCTTGCTAATACGTATGATAGGATGGGTCAGCCTGAAAAAGCGGAGCAGCTTTTTTTAGATAATATAGAAAAAAATCCCAAAGATGCCGAGAGTTATGATATGTATGCGTCTTTTCTGGAGTCTCGTGAAAGATTCGTTGAGGCTTTAGAGAATTATAAAAGAGCATATCAATTTGACCCTGAAAATGGAGGTATAGCTTACCGGTATGGGGATCTTCTGTTTATGCTTGAACGTTATCGGGAAGCAATCGAATTGTTAAAGAAAGCTAAAGAAGCTTTTGTCGATGATATTGAAATAATTAAAAAACTTGGTGAAGCTTATATGGAACTTAAAGAATACAATAAAGCCATCGAAGAATATAAATCGATAATAGAAATAATCCCCAAGCATGTTTCCAGTAGAATACAAATTGGAAATGCTTATTTAAGATTAAAGCAGTATCAAAAGGCCGAGAGTTATTACAAAGAAGCTTTAAAAATAGAGCCCGATAATATAAGTGTATATTATCAATTGGTTAATCTTGAGCTTACCAGAAAGAATCTTCCGGGCGTTAAAAAATATATTAATGAGGGTTTTAAGATTGATCCAAACGACGGCATTCTTTTGGCCCTTTACGGAGAATACTATTACCGTTTAGGTTCGAATTATGTGCAGGAAAAGAAGTTGAGGCTGGCAAAAGAAAAATTCGAAGAGGCTATAGTAATCTGGAAAAAAACAATAGCGAGAACAAGTGATACCAAATGGATAAATTATGCTAGAGAGGGTATACAGAGAGCGAATAAAATTATAGATGAAGTTGAACAAGGTATTTGGTAGTTTTATTGTAGTTTAATTTTCTGATATTCAAATCACTTATATCAGTATTTCATTCTGAATCCTTATATAGAGTAAAGTGCTCTCTTAACGAAAGCGTTATAATTATTTTTTAATTTTGTGAGACGTTTTTCATTTGGTATGAATTCTATAGTAGCTAGAAGATAGTCCCCAACAATTGAAAGTTCTTAGTTATGTTAAAGCATAAAAAGAAAAAATCTGAGTCGATCTGCGTTCTCTGTAGTTTAAATTAGACTTGCGATAAGACAAATAATCCGTATTTTAAAAAAGTGTTTATAATGAAAAGAAAAGTCAAACGTAAGCAGCCGAATTCGAAAATGTGTCTTGTATGCGGACTGAAAAACAGCCTGGGGCTAAAGGCTCGTTTTTATGAATTGGAAGGCGGAGAATTGGTTGCAGTTTTCAATCCGATAGAAGAGCATCAGGGCTATCCCGATCGACTGCACGGCGGTATAGTTTCAGCTGTATTAGATGAGACGATCGGCAGGGCAATTCTGATGAATTATGAAGAAGATGTCTGGTTTGTAACGATAGAATTTAATGTTCGTTTTAGAAAACCTATACCGATTGATGAGGAAATAAAAGTAACGGCTCGAGTAACCAAAGAAACAAGCCGGATGTATGAGGGTTGTGGGAAAATAACATTAAAAAATGGTCAGATTGCAGCAGATGGATGGGGTAAATATTTGAAATTAGATATTGATAAAATTGCTGATTTTGATTATGATGAACAGGAATGGAGGGTTGTTCCCACGAAAGAAGACCCGAAAGAAATCGATATCTAGCAGTTGAAATTATTATAGTTATAACCTTATTAAATTATCTTAAAAGAAATTCTTTGGAGAGTTGATCGTCAGGTATTCTCCTTTCGGCGGGTAAATATACTAAAACTGGAATATCGAATTCATGAAGATATCTACATAGTAATGGACCAACTTCGCTCCATTCTAATTTACCCAGACCACATCCAAGAGCTGGAACGGCTAATGATTTTATGCCTTCTTTTTTGTAATTGTCTTGAAGCCATTGTAATCCTCTTTCGATACCATCATAATCGGCGTTTTCTCTCCAGTGATTTTTCGTTGGAAAAAGTAAAAACCAAGTTTCTGCATTTCCGTTTGTTAGTGTTAAAGGTTCATCAGCCAATTTATAATCTAAAGAACCTTCACGTTTAAAGAGATAAGGTTTGCCCATTTTTAGAGTTTTCTTACGGCATAGATCTTGATAAAAGACGTATACGTCGGGGAACTGATATTTTGCTCTCGAGGCCAGTCCTTTACCCATAACCCCAACGCAATTCACGCTCACGGTTAAGGTCTGCTTTCTAGAGAAGAACAGGTCTCCTTGAGCAAGGGAGAGATTATTAATAATGCTAAGTTCTCTTGAAGGTTGAAAAAATATCCAAGGTTCAGGGATTATAGATATACGAGTTCGTAATTGATTCTCTAAGTTCGTTGCCGTATAGTGGTCTGCAACATAGATGCTTTGGATTTCTTCTACTGGAACTACGTTTGGAACCAAACACTCAGCCATCATTTCTCTTTTAGCGCCATCTTCCTCCGTCCAATATTCCTTGCTTGCAGTTCTTCGGATTTGATTGACAGCCTTGCGACCTTCTTTCCAATCTAATACAATTGAGAGTTGACTTGCTGCATTTCCGGTAGTGATAAAGATATCTTTTCTAGATAATATGCGGGAGCTTACAGAAATTACGGCAATATCTTTTGGAGATTTTTCAATTATTACCCTGTAAAGCATTGCGTTTCTCGGTTGGAAGTAAAGGTTGGCGTAGTTCCATAAGGTTTTGTTGTTAGGAAGCTGTCTTTCTCTCCTGGTTTCAACAATTTCTTCGTCATAAATGCGAGTGAAATTTATATTTTTATTTTCTACTTCTTCATGAGACAAAATCCCGTGCTTCAATATAGAAGGTATATTATTTATATGAGTAATGTAGTAGAAATCACGTAATTTATGTAACATGTATAGTAACCATTAAGAGATGTATTTAAAAAACATGTTAAACTCCTTAGTAAATTTCAAATTAAAACAATCGGATAGAAATTTCAATAAACCTCCACACTATATGCTAAACTTAATAAATACCTTTCAACTGTCAAGAGTAAAAAATATTAATCTATTTTAAAACATCTTGACTTTTTCCTTGTTCTTTTATAAGATGCTTTAACCATGGGTAATAGAATTTTATACTACAGTACGAATAGAAACTTAAATACTGAAGAAATAAAAGGTTTTAAAGGTAAAGTAACCTTTAAAGAGGCTCTTTTTATGGGGCAGGCGCCGGATAACGGACTTTTTATGCCCAATAGTATACCTTTACTTACCGAAGAGGATATTATGTCTCTAAAAAACAGACCTTACTATGAAGTCTCCTTTGAAATACTAAAGAGATATCTTGGGTATGATATAAGTGACGAAAAACTAAAAAAGGTATGTATGGATGCATACAGCTTTAGCATACCTTTAGAAAAAATTACCGGAGAAATATATCTTGCCAGAATGGATCAGGGTCCGACTGCTTCATTTAAGGATTTTGCCGCGCAGGTGATGTCAAGATTAATGGAGGAGCTAAAAGAAGAAGAGCAAGAAATTACTATCTTGGTGGCAACTTCGGGAGATACCGGAAGTGCCATAGGTAATGCCTATAAAGGACTTAAGGGTATTAAAGTATGTATTCTTTATCCGGAGTCAGAAGTTAGCGAAGGTCAGCGTAAGCAGTTAAATGCAATAGATGATAACATTTCTACTATAGCTGTCGACGGAAAATTCGATGACTGTCAACGTCTTGTGAAACAGGCCTTCTCTGACGTGGAACTTGACTTTTTGAATTTGACTTCGGCTAATTCTATAAATATCGGCAGAATTTTACCCCAGATAGTTTACTACTTTTATTCTTATGTAAATGTAGTTGACGAATTCCGTACTGTTATTTTTTCGATTCCCTCGGGTAACTTCGGGAATTCCCTTGGTTGTGAGATTGCTCGCAGAATGGGTTTGCCGGTAAATCCTCTGATAATAGCGACAAACGAAAACGATGAGTTTCCGAAATTCCTTGAAAGTGGTGTATATTCTAAGGTTGATCCGTCCCGAAGATGCCTTTCTAATGCAATGAATGTCGGAAATCCCAGTAATCTCGCGAGGTATTTTGACCTATATGGTGGAACGGTGGATAAGGAAGGAAATGTTCATAAGAAACCGGATGTTGAAGTAATGAGGAAAAATTTATATTCGGTATCGGTTAATGATGAAGAAACCGTTGAAACCATAAAAGAAATTTATGAGAATTATAATATATTGCTAGAACCTCATGGCGCTGTAGGTGTTGCTGCTTTAATGCATCATTATGATAAAATAGATAAACCTTCAGTTTGTTTTGAAACTGCTCATCCATCTAAATTCCCGGAAATAATTGAGGAAACTCTCAAAATTAGCCCCGAGCCTCATCCATCACTTATCGATATAGATAAAAGAGTAATAGAGCCTTTTCATCTGCCCAGTGATTATAAGGCTTTTAAGAGTTATTTGTTGAACTCTAAATAAAAAGAGGGCTGTTTCCAGCCCTCTGTAAGTTTGTTGCTTTTAGTTTTACTTTACCTTTATTTCTATCTCTTTAGGTTTTGCTTTTTCGGTTTTTGGCAGCGTAACGGTTAAGATTCCGTCTTTAAATTCAGCATTTACCTTTTTTTCGTCCAGATCGGATGCAAAATTGAATGCTCTTCGGAAATTTCCGTAAGACCTCTCTACTCGGAGATAAGATTCACCTTCTTCCTTGGTTTCTTCTTTCTTTTCTCCTTCTATTAGTAGGCCGTTTTCTTTTACCTTAATTTTCAGGTCTTTTTTTTCTATTCCCGGAGCTTCAACAGTAACCGTATATTTATCGCTATCTTCTTTTACATCCGCAACGGCATATAAACCTTTATTCGAAATAGGACCGCTAAAACCCCTTAAAAAATCCTTCATTACACTATCAAAATCTTCCCTTATATCAAAAAACTTATCTAACGGACCATAACTCACTAAATCTTTCTTAATCATAAATTCCTCCTTTTTAAGATTTTTTACTCGATTCACATATGATAGACGAGGAACATACCTTAAAAGTTCCGTAAAAAATAAAAAAAATAAATTTACCCTCTTGACAAAAGCCGGAATAGAGTTATACTATTATTGGTTCTACTAATTCTATAGAACTAGTAGAATAAAAATTAAAATTGGGGGTTAAAATGATAGGTAGTTTAACGGAAGGTGTGATGCAGGCTTTTTTGGAGGCAGTGCCGTTTGATTTTTCTGTGATAGATGAGAATGATAAAGTGCTCGCCTGGAATAAGCACAAGACGAGAATATTTAAGAGACCGCTTGGTGTAGTCGGCAGAGATGTTCGCAATTGTCATCCAAAGAAGAGCCTGGATAAAGTCGAAAAACTCCTTGACGAGATGAAAAAGGGAAAGAGAGAGAAGGCAAGGTTCTGGATAAATCTTCCTTTGGAAGGAAGCAAGCAAAAAATCCTTATTGAGTACTTTGCTCTTAGAGGCAAATCGGGTAAGTATATAGGATGCCTTGAGATTACTCAAAACATAACGGATATAAAGGAGTTGAAAGGGGAAAAACGTCTATTGGATTAATATGGGAACCACAAATTCTTTGACGTTTTTGTTAATTTATTTTATAAAAGTAATTTTGCAGTCAAATTTTATGACTTATTCAGGAATTGTTGAGTATTTGTGGGGGACGGTGTAAATGGTTCGTAACTCTTCGACAAAAGGAATAATAATATGAAACTCCGGTTGTTTTTTAAAGCGGCAAGAGCTGATTTTTTACCTGTAACCATTATCCCCTTTTTTATAGGTGCTGCTTATGCTTTGAATCAAGGATTTTTTATCTCTTTGCCACTTCTTATGCTTGGACTAATCGGAGTATGTTCGACAAGTTTATCGGCAAATCTTATAAATAATTATTTCGATTATGAAAGTGAGGCCGATAACCAAGTTGAAAAAATCAGTTCTTTTTTTGGAGGGTCAAGGATGATTCGGAAAGGCATATATACAAAAAGAGAAATATTAAATTTTTCGTTGATTTTACTATTTGTTGGCTTTTTCTGTGGTTTTGCAATATTTGCGATTACTCGAGATCCGGTTTTTTTGGCGTTTATGATTATAGCAGGAGTACTAGCTGTAGAGTATACGGCTCCGCCACTAAAGCTGGCTTACAACCGCTTAGGTGAACTCGATATATTTATTTTATTTGGCATAGGTCTTGTTATAGGTAGCTTTTATCTGTTCAGCGGAAAGTTTACTTTTGACTCGTTTCTTATTTCGTTACCTATATCATTTTTGGTGGCAGCAATAATAATCTGCAATGAGGTTCCGGACTTTAAAACAGATATTAATGTTGGCAAGCGTAACTTGTTGTCGCTTTCAGGTGTCAATAATGGATACATTCTTTATGGTTCTATAATTTTCTTTTCACTGGTATCTATTTTCTTGAATATAACTCAGGGAATATTGCCTAAATTTGTAGTTTTTATAGTCCTGTTTCATCTTCCGGGGGTAAAAGCCTTGTTCAATCTAAAGAACGGATTGAATGATACCGGTATGCTTATTCAGGCAAGCCTGTTTACTATAATACAACATTCTCTTGTTGGAATAGCTACTATCATAACATTGGTGATATCGTGAACTGGGAAAACTTATTAAATAAAATAAACGAAAAGATATCGCTAGTTGTATGCAAAGGAAAGGAGTTTCTCCCCGAGCTATATCAGGATGCAAGATTGAGTAGCGGCAAAAGGCTAAGAGCAAAGCTTTTCTTTGTTTTTTCGCAGGACGTAAGCGAGAAATCCTTGAAATTAGCTACGGCGATTGAACTTTTACATGCAGCTACACTAATTCACGATGATATCCTGGATAATTCCAAATTACGAAGAGGAAATTCTGCACTTTATACCAGGCATGGCGTTTCCACTGGCCTTTTGTACGGAGATTATCTCTTTTCTTCCGCTTTTTCAATAATAGCAGAATTGTGTGATCTTCGAATTTTTACGGAGGCGACGCGTGCCTTAAGAGAGGTCTTAATTGGAGAGATAATTGAAAATCATAAAAAGAAAGAAGTTGCTTTAAGAAAAAAAGAATATCTATCGATAATAGAGAAAAAAAGCGGTGTTCTCTTTGGCTTAGCAAGCAAATTAGGTGCAATGATAAGGGGATTGGATGAAGAAATAATAGGAAAATCTTATCAGTTTGGTGTTCTTACGGGAATGGTTTATCAAATAATGGATGATTATTTTGATTATTTTGGAGAAAATGACGATAAAGATAAGTTTAAGGATATAAAAGAAAGCCTGGTAACTCTTCCGCTTATATATCTCTTGGAGAAATGTTCTGATAGTGAAAAGAACATTATTTCTTCGATTTTGAACAGTGAAAATCCGGAGTATAAGGATATAAGATATATAATGTCTTTGATGGAAGGTTACGATGTGTCTGAACTCGTTTGCATGGATATAAGACTTTTTATTGAAGAAGCTAATATATTATTACCACAAGATATATTTAAAAATTCCCGGATTGATTTTGATATCTTTTCGTTTATTCGGGACAAAATTAGCCATGCCCAAAAATAATATTGTATTAATAGGCGGAGGGTTCGCAGGGGTTAATGCTTTAAAGCATTTGTCTAAATATAAAGACTCTTTTTTGAAAGATTTCAGGCTTATTTTAATTGATAGGAAATATAATTTCGAATTTCTTCCTATGCTTCCCGACATAATAGGGCATAGAGTGAGATCTAGTAATTTGCTGGTCGATTTAAGTGAGTTCGCAAGGATGCACGGATTTGAATTTATTAAAGGAGAAGTTACCGGTATAAATTTAGAGAGAAGAGAATTAAATTTAACGAGTACGAAGCTGAATTATGAGTATCTTATTATATGCAGCGGCTCCGAAACCAATTTTTTTAATAACGAAAACGCCAGAATTAATTGTCTTAAATTAGATAGTGTGGCAGACGGGCTCAGTATAAGAGGAAAAATTTTAGAAAGAGTAAAACAGCGGGAAAAATTGAATATTATTATAATCGGAGGTGGATATACCGGCGTCGAGATAGCAACGAATATAGATTATCTCCTGAGGAATAGGGTAGGATATAAAATATATCTTCTTGAAGTAGCTCAGGATATTCTGATGATGGTCCCTGAATGGATAAGGAAAGATGTAAGGGGGGAACTTAAGAATTCAAAAATAGAAATTATTTGTAATGATTCTATTAAAATATCTGAGAGAGAGAATGTTTTATTGGGATCGGGGAAAAAAATGGATAATGCATTTTGCATATGGGCAGCGGGCGCAAAGACATCTTCTTTTGTAGAGAATATGCGTGCAGAAAAGGAAAATACGAGGATAAAGGTAAAAGAAGATCTCAGGTTCTCTAACGGAAATTATGATAATGTCTTCATTGCCGGAGACGCGGCATATTTTATGGATAATAAAAAGAATAGCCCGCTTAGAATGGCTGTTATGTTTTCTGTTAATCAGGGGAAAATTGCAGCTCAGAATGTGATAAATAGCGTTCTTAATCGGCCTCTCGTAGAATATACTCCCGTGGATTTAGGCTATTTAATCCCTATGGCGCATGGAAAAGCGGCAGGAAAAGTATTAGGGTTTAGAGTTCGAGGGCTTTTAGGATATATTATGCACTACTATATGTGCATCTACAGGTCGGAACGGCAAAATAAAAAACCTCTTTTTAAAGATATTTTTTTAAATTGGTGATGAATTGATGGTGATTTTAATAAACAAATATAAAGATTAAGATGTTTGTGTTTTAGTGTTTGAATTAGAGATAGAAACGTTGACATTAAGAATTTTTTTCGACGGATTAATTAAAATAACCTTGAGGAGGTGATTAGTATGGATAAAGATAAATTAACCGATATTGCAATTTTGGCTTTAAGAATTGGTGTAGGAGTAATTTTCGTGGCTCATGGAATGCAAAAAATCCTTGGTGTGTTTGGCGGAAGCGGTATAGGCGGCTTTGCAGGGATGCTAAAAGGATTGGGTTTCTTTGCGCCTTTATTCTGGGCGTGGATAGCTGCTTTAGCAGAAGGGCTAGGCGGACTCTTTCTTTTACTGGGGATAATTCCCCGGATAAGCGCCGGGTTTATAGCTATTGTAATGCTAGTCGCAATTATAACGGTACACGCCCCAAAAGGTTTTTTTCTTGCACAAGGCGGTTTTGAATATAACTTTTTGATTCTCCTTAACTGTGTAGCCATTATGCTAACCGGCGGAGGCAAATTTTCTATATTTGATAAATTTTGATACCCGGGGGGCAAGATAATATCGTGTTTGATTTTGACGATAGTTAGAATGGCTATTGTTGGGTCAATGCTTTGGAGATTTATTATTTTTTTAAACTATTGATCCTTTTACCTGACAATAAATTCTCACATATTTTATCTTTTACCCCCTTGACAAAAACGATAATAGGGTTATATTATTATTAGTTCTACTAGTTCTATAGAACTGGTAGAATAAAAATTAAAATTGGGGGTTAAAATGGCTGAAATAAAAGTTGATTGCAGGAACGAGACGTGTCCGGTTCCTTTGGTGGAAACAAGAAAGGCTTTGCGTAAGGCTTCTAAGGGTGATGTCGTTGAAGTTAAGGGAACTCATCAGTCTTCGAAGATAGAGATACCTATGGCAGTAAAATCTATGGGGCTTGAACTATTGAGTGTTGATGAGGCGGATGGTGTGTGGTCGATAAGGATTCGTAAGTAGGAGGAAGAAATGGCTAAAAAAGCAACTTTAATTGTTCATAGCGGAGACTTGGATAAGGTTATGAGCGCTTTTATTATTGGTTTGGGAGCGCTCTCTATGGGAATGGATGTTTCTTTATATTTTACATTCTGGGGTCTTGAGCGTCTTAAAAAAGGCAAATTGGATAAGGCTCCGCTTTCAAAGATGAATATGTTCGGTCTCGGCAGATGGATGATAAGGCGGAAGATGAAGCAGGCTGGGGTCGCTTCTCTCGATAAAATGCTTTCGGACTTCGTAGAACTTGGAGGAAAAATACTCGCCTGTGATATGACAATGGATATAATGGGTGTAAATAAGGAAAATTTAAGAGACGATGTAATTAGTTCTTATTGCGGTGTGGGTACTTATATAAGGGAAGCAATGGAGTCCGATGTAACTCTATTTATTTAGAGGAGATTATATATGGAAGAAAATACGATTTATTTTGATAATGCGGCATCATCGAGGATGGACGAGAGGGTCCTGGAAGCGATGAAGCCCTACTTTTTTGATATTTACGCTGTAGCAACTTCCGAGTTCGGATATTCCCTTGGTATAGAAGCAAGAGAAGCGCTGGATGACTCAAGAGCAAAAATACTATCAAAGCTCGGAAATCCTAGGGGCAAATTGATTTTCACTTCGGGAAGTACTGAATCGAGTAATATTGCCATTAAAGGAGTGGTTAGAAGGCTGTCCGAAAACAAAGGAAAGCATATAATTGTTTCCAGGATAGAGGATTTTCCTGTTTTGCACAGCGCAAAATCTCTTGAGAGGGAAGGATTCAAAGTTACTTATCTTAACGTAGATAAATACGGTCTTGTCGATTTGCAGCAGCTCAGTGATTCGATTAGCAAAGAAACGATACTGGTCTCGATTCAGCACGCAAATCAGGAAATAGGAACGCTCCAGGACATAAAAGAGATAGCTGGAATATGCAATAAAAATAATGTGATTTTCCACTGTGATGCTACTCACTCTTTTTCGAGAGTTCCTTTAAACTTGAAAAAGATAGGTGTGGATTTGTTGACGGTTTCTGCGCATACTATACATGGACCTAAAGGTATCGGAGGACTTTACATAAAAGAAGGTATTCCTGTTTCGAAGTGGATTGACGGAGGCTTCCAGGAATTTGATTTGCGTGCTGGTGTTGAAAATATTCCCGGGGCAGTGGGTTTTGCAAGAGCAGTGGAGCTTGTTACGGAGGGAGAAAATCAGCAGCTTAAGGATTTTCGTGATTATCTTATAGGGAAAGTTCAAAACGAGATTCCCGATAACATATTAAACGGCCATCCTGAAAAGAGAATACCCCATAATGCCAATATAACTTTTCACTATGTCGAGGGCGAATCTATTACGCTCCATTTAGATATGAGAGGGTTTGCAGTTAGTACCGGTTCTGCCTGTTTTAGCAAATCTCTCGAGGCAAGCCATGTTATATTGGGTATTGGTGGAGATCACGAGAGAGCACACGGTTCTGTTCGCTTTACTTTCGGAAGATTCAATAGAAAGGAGGACGTGGATAATATAGTGGTGGCTCTTGGTGATATTGTTAAACAGTTGAGGATTATTAGTCCTCTTAAAGGTGAAGAAGTGAGGTAAAAGATGAAATTTCCGTATAACGAAAAAGTGCTTGAACATTTTAGAAATCCCAGAAATGTAGGAAGCATCGAAAACCCTGATGGAAAGTCTACGGAGGGAAGTCCTGCGTGCGGAGATATGGTATCTGTTTATATTAAAGTAGATGAGGATTCGAAGAAGATAAAGGATATAAAGTTTGAATCGTACGGATGTGCGTCAAACATTGCCACTGGTTCAATTATTACCGAACTTGCTAAGGGTAAAACTCTCGAAGAGGCTAAAAAAATAAATTGGAGAGAAGCTTCGGATGCGCTCGGAGGACTACCAAAAATAAAAACGCATTGTTCCGTGCTCGCTGTGGACGGTCTGCGGGCTGCAATTGCCAATTATGAGGAAAAGCACGGTCTTGTTAAGGAGAAGATACCGACAACAAAAGAAATAGTATTGAAGAGACTAAGACACGTTATGAATCCACTTGCGGGGCTCGACCTTGTAAGAACTAATTTAATCGATAGTGTTAAAATTGAAAATGGAACAATCGAGGTATCGGTAAGTCTTCCCGAAGATCATCAGTTTGCGAACAACATCAGGGAAGAAATATTAGAAAAGCTTGAAAATCTTTGGGATGTAGATAAAGTTATTGTCAGGTTTACTGTTTAAGGAAAAGTTGATTTGTGCTTTTAAATATAAAGAAAAGGAGTGAAAATGGGAAAAGAAAAGGAAATCAATAAAACTAAGGAAAAAGTAGAAGAAGCAATAAAAGATATAAAACCTTCGCTGCATGCTGACGGAGGAGACGTAGAATTGGTAGAAATAACAGAAGAGGGAATTGTAAAGGTCAGACTAATGGGGGCTTGTTCAGGATGTATGATGTCCGGGCTAACTTTGAAGGCCGGCATAGAAAGTTACCTGAAAAAACAGGTTCCTGAAGTTAAAGAAGTGGTCGCTGTTGCTTAATGTTATGATAAGCGTCAATGGGGTGAGAAAAAATATGGGAGTTCTTGAAGAATGAATTTCTCGACGAGGACAAGATATGGTATGAGAGCGATGATCGAACTTGCCCGTTGTTATAGAGATAAGCCGATTCTTTTAAAGGATATTGCCTCTCGACTAGGAGTTTCTATGAAGTATCTTGATCATATTATTTCTTCTTTAAAAGCCAGAGGGCTAATAGTTAGAGTGAGAGAGGGTTATATTCTTGGTAGACCTCCGGATAAGATAAGCTGTGGTGAGATAGTGGATATACTCGAAGGTTCTCTAAATCCCGCCAACTGTATAGATTCTCCTTCGATTTGTGAAAAGTATAGCGAATGTAAAGCTAAGAAATTATGGGAAAAAGTTGGGGTCACTTTGCAAAGAACATTAAAATCTTATACTTTAGAGGATTTGGTAAATGGTAATATATAAAAACTTTTAAAGGGGTAAAGATGGATGTAAAACACGTGGAAGGGAAAAATATGGGGAAGATAATGCTTTATGCTTTATCCACCTGCGTTTGGTGTAAAAAGACAAAAAAATTGTTGAATATTCTGAATGTGGGGTATGATTATATTGATGTTGATCTTCTTAATGAAGAAGAAATGAAGAAAGCGGAAGAAGAGATGGAAAAATGGAATCCTCTGGGGTCTTTTCCAACGATTGTTATCAATGATAAGGAATCTATAAATGGTTATGACGAAGAGGAAATCAGGAGTAAAATTCCAAATGGATGAAATTAATATAACGAAAGAGCTGATCGATAAATTGTATAAGAGATTGAATGAAGAGGCAGCCTCTGCAGGTTACCATCTAAATCCCGATGAGGAATTCACAAGAGACCTGGTAGAAGGTTTGCTTGTAAACGAAAAAAGATATGGATACTGGGCATGCCCATGCCGACTTGCGTCCGCAGTAAAAGATAAAGACCTTGATATAATATGTCCCTGTGATTATAGAGACCCTGATTTAAATGACTACGATACCTGTTATTGCGGACTTTACGTATCACAGGCGGTTGTAGACGGAAAAAAAGAAGTAAAAAAGATACCGGAGAGAAGGCCTCCCAAGGAGGAAAGAGAAAAAATGGAGAGAGAGTCTGTGGAAAATAAAATCGGGCAGTCGAAGCTGTCTAAACCAATATGGCGTTGCAAGGTCTGTGGATATCTTTGCGGTCGTGATGAACCCCCGGGAGTGTGTCCTATCTGTAAGGCAAAAAAAGAGAGATTTGAGAAATTTTTAGAATAAAAAAAGATTGAGTGGAAATGGACCGAATATTATTTACGATAATACAAAAAATAAAATATGAATTTTCAAAAGGTAAGCTTGGAGGAATAAAATGAAAAGAATAGCTGTTTTGATAGAAGATCACTATCAGGTCCTGGAAGTATGGTATCCTTATCTGAGGCTGCGAGAAGCGGGATTCGAAACAGTATTTGTAGGGACCGGAAAGAAGAAAGAATATCAAAGTAAAGAAGGTTATCCGGCACCCGAAGAAATCACGGTCGAGGAAGTCAGAATTTCGGATTTTGATGGTGTAGTAATACCAGGCGGGTACGCTCCAGATGTTTTGCGGCGATATTCAAAAGTTAACGAATTTGTTAAAAAGATGAACGAAGAAGAAAAGCTTGTAGCTGCGATCTGTCACGGGGGTTCGGTATTAGTTTCCGCTGATGTTTTAAGAGGGAGGACAGCAACATGTTTTTTTGCAATAAAAGACGATATAATAAATGCCGGAGCTAAATTTCTTGACGAAGAGGTGGTCGTCGATGGAAATCTGATTACTTCCCGTAATCCCTATGATTTACCTTCCTTCTGCAGAGAAATTATAAAATTTCTTAAAGGAAAAGGTGCATAAAACTTAAGATATAGAGGATAAGGTAAAGAAAAAATGAAAATCTTAAAGGGTATAAGTGCTAATTCGGGTTTAGCTAAAGGGATCGCCAATGTTTATACCGAAGAAGTAGAAGAAAATATTCCTCACTATATGATAGAGGAAGAGAAGATAGAGAGAGAAATTACTCGTCTAAAAGAGGCCTATGGGAAAACAAGACAAGCAATAGAGCAGATGTTGAAGGTCTCGGAAGAGATATTCGGAAAAACCGGTGAAGAAATACTTGCCGCGCATAGTACGATTTTAGAAGATGAGGCTTTGTTTGAGGAAATTGTTGCTCTCATAAGAAAGAGGCTTATCAATGCGGAGCATGCTGTAAACGATGTTTTTGATATCTATCAAGAAAGATTCCAAAACAAGGACTTCCACTTTTCGGAAATAACCCATGACATTGTAGATATTAGGAACCGTATTCTTTCTTCTTTCGATGGGCTTTCCGGAAAATTTCATTGTCCTATAGATGAAAGGCAGCCTGTAGTCGTTGTATCGAAAAGACTCAGTCCTTCTATGGTTTTAAATATAGCCCGGAGTGATTTGCTTGCTTTTGTTAGTGAGGAAGGAGGACTTACATCACATGCTACCATACTTGCTCAGAATTTTGGCGTTCCTATTGTGTTTGGTATAGATGCTTTAAAAAATATCGAGTGTGGTGACAAAATCATTGTGGATGCTTCTCTTGGAAAGGTTATTGTAAACCCGGATAATAAAACAGAAAGATATTATGACCAAAAGATAGAAGAAGCGGAAAAGCGTAAACAATTTTGTATGGTTAAAGAGGTGGAACCGACTCAAACTAAAAAAGGCCAGCGGCTTACGTTGAAAGCGAATATTAGCCTTCAGGCAGAGATAAAGATGCTCGAGGGTTTGAATTTTGATGGAATAGGGCTTTTCCGTTCTGAATTTCTATTTTCGAGCAGAGAGAAAGCCCCATCTGAAGAAGAGTGGTTTAAGGTTTATAGATATATCGCCGAAATCGCGGATGGTAAAAGTGTTAATATAAGGGTGTTGGATGTTAGCGGGGACAAGATGCCTACGTATTTACGTCTTCCTCCCGGAGAGAATCATGATCTTGGGATCCGTGGAGCAAGAGCCATAGATGCTTTTTATGAGATTTACATCGATCAAATTAAAGCGATACTTCGAGCTTCGGCTTATGGAAATATCCGATTATTATATCCGATGATATCCGATATATCTGATATAGAATCATTCAGAGAGATAAGAAAAAAAGCGGAAGCTGTTTTACGAAAAGAGAAAAAGAAGTATAAGAAAGAAGTAAAAGAAGGAATAATGATAGAGACGCCTGCAGCAGCTTTAATGTCGGGTGTTCTTATGAAATATGTCGATTTTGCCAATATAGGATCGAATGACTTACTTCAATATACGCTTGCAGCATCGAGAACTAACCAAATAATAGAGAAAAGGTATCATATCCTTCACCCTTCTCTTGTTCGTCTTATGGAAATAATTGTTAAGGAAACACAAAAGCACAAAAAGGAAGTGTGTCTATGTGGCGAAATTGCGAGCTTTGAAGAGTTTTATCCCTTGTTTATTAGTCTTGGTATTAAGAGTTTTAGCGTAGAGGCATCAAAACTAAGTGACATAAAGTGCGATTTGCTTCATGTCGCCTCCCCCAGTAAGAATCTTGTTGATGAATTTTACAAAAATCTTAAAAAAGATGAAATCGAGAAATTTTTTGATAAGTAATAATATTAAGGAGAAAAGTTGATGAATAATCTACCTGATTTCCTTCAATAAATGTTAAAGTAATCAATCTTTTTCGATCAAGTTTCAAGAGTAATATTTGCATATAAAAGACCTATTACCTTTCTTCAAGTATTATTGCATCGGCCGGGCATGAATCGGCAGCTTCCTGGCAATCACAACCATTACATCCTTCTTGATTTATTACTTCAGATTTGCCGTCATCTCCAAATTGAAATACATCGGGACATAGATTTATGCATGTAGCGCAGCTGATACATAAGTCTTTATCTACTCGTGGTATTATCATTTTTACTCCTTTAGCCCTGATATTTATAGCATTATATTTCTGCTTGTTAAATTCTAACAGGCAGGTATTCGAATTTCATCCGGCAAGTCCGCTCAGAACAAGGTAGCATTTTTATCTCGGATTTTTGCCGGTTACGGTAGGGTTTTCAGGATAAGCAGTCCACTCCGTCATCGAACCTTCGTAGTTTTTTATCTTTGGAAAATCAAAAAAATACTTTAACAGGATGAACTCGTTTGTTGCTTCTCGGCCTGTTCCGCAAGAACATATAATGATTTTATCTTTGGTAATATTCTGTGCGTCAAGGATTTTTTTTATTTCTTCTCCGGGTTTTAAAAGTCTTGTGTTTTCAGAATTCATAAGGCTTTTCCAGGGAAGATTCATTGCTCCCGGAATATGCCCCGGTTTTGCCCAGATGGATTGTCCCTCGTACATTTCAGAAGGTCTTGCATCCAGCAGAATAACATCTTCTCTTTCTTTCATTTCTTTCACCTGTTCTATATTTACGAAAAAATCTTCTCGCAGGTTAACAGGGAAATCTGATTCTTCTATGGGGGGGAATTCTTTGGTTAGAGCTCTATTTTCTTTTTTCCATTTGTCCAGGCCACCATCGAGCAGCCAGACTTTATTGTGTCCGAAACGGGCAAGTGAATACGCGACCATGGTTTGTTCCAAACCGTCACCCCAACCTCGAAAACTGCCTGTTCCGGTATAGACCACAACGGGAAAATCCGGTTTTAATCCTACTCTGTTGAACAATTGTTTGATAACATTTTCAGAAACGAATTTTCCGGGGATACCTTTATACGGTATTCTTAGAAGCTTCTGATTGAAGTAAACGGAGCCGGGTATATGTTCTGTGATGTAATCATGAATGTCGGGTTGTACATCCAGAATCATAAAATTGCCGTTTCCGAGGTTTTCTTCAATCCATTTGGTAGATGTCCACTTGATTATATCTTTCCCGAAAGGGTACTCTTTCCTCATTGTTCCCCCTTTTTAATGTTAGAAATTAAAAAATCACTGATTTATAAGACGGATTTATTAACAAAAAGTTACTTTTTTCAATCTTACCGTTTAAGATCTATTGTTAAGCATTTCTTTCTTTTTTATTAATTATCTGATACAAACTCTAAATTTTTGGTGCTTTCTAATGTTATTTATAGTGTAAGGATATACTTTTATTTGTCAAGAGTTGAGGTTTTTTGACTTTTCTTTTAAATAGTGTTATTTCAAAAATTTAAGCACTTGACAAACTTAAATGGATGTCTACTCTTAAATAGAGGTAATATAAAATTAACTTTTTTCTGTGTTTATTATGGTGCTTTTAGACAGATGTTTCTGTGTTTTTTTACTATTAGATTCATTCCTGACGGAGAGGAGGAAAAATGAAAGATATTTCAATCGTTTTATGCGGTGAAGCTGGTCAAGGTATCCAAACCGTTGAAAAAATACTCGTTTCTGTTCTTAAACGTTCAGGTTATTTTGTTTTTGCAGCGAGAGAGTTTATGTCTAGAATTAGAGGAGGAAGCAATTCTACTGAAATACGAGTATCCGATGAGTGGGTTGATTCTTTTGTAGAAAAAATAGATGTTTTAATTCCGTTAGATTCAAAAGCGGTGGACCATGTAAAGTGGAGGATAGATAAAGATACGATAATACTCGGGAAGAAAGAATTTATAGAGGGTCGGGCAAAAAAGACATTCGAAGTTCCTTTCATAGAACTGGCAAAAGAGGCGGGTAATAAACTATACGCTAATACTGTTACTGTTGGACTACTCTGCGGTATGCTCGGTGTCGATTTCTCCATGGTGAGGGGTTTTATTAGGGATTTTTTCAGGAAGAAAGACAAAAAGATTATTGAAGGAAATATCAAAGCCGGGAAAAAAGGTTTTGAAATAGGAGAAAAACTAATAAAGGAAAATAAATTCGATTTTAAGATAAAGAGAAGCAAGAAGGTAAAGGATAGCTCGCTGTTAAACGGTACAGAGCTGGTCTCTCTCGGAGCGATAGCCGGAGGATGTAATTTTATTTCTTCATATCCGATGTCCCCTTCGACCGGAGTGCTTACTTTTCTCTCCACTCAGCAGGAGGAATTCGGGATAATAGCGGAGCAGGCAGAGAGTGAAATATGCGCTATTAATATGTCTCTCGGAGCCTTCTACGCCGGAGCGAGAGCCATGGTTACTACCTCGGGTGGAGGATTTGCTTTAATGGCGGAGGGTTTGAGTCTTTCCGGCATATTGGAAACTCCGATAGTAATTCATCTTGCCCAGAGACCCGGTCCGGCTACAGGACTTCCCACAAGAAGCGAACAGGGAGATTTACTTTTTGCACTTTTTGCCGGTCACGGAGAATTTCCTAGAATAATATTCGCTCCCGGTAAAACAGAGGATATTTTTAAATTAAGCAGGAAGGCTTTTAACCTGGCGGATAAGTTTCAGGTTCCGGTTATTGTAATGACGGATCAATATCTACTCGATGCTTCTTTTCTTGTTTCTTCTATTAATCTATCGAAATTAAAGAATAAAAAATTCATAGTTAAAACTGATAAAAATTATAAGCGTTATAAATTAACTAAAAACGGCATAAGCCCCAGAGGTATTCCGGGTTATGGGCAGGGACTCGTTTCGGTGGACAGCGACGAGCATGACGAAGAAGGGCATATAACCGAGGACCTGGATTTTAGAACAGAGATAACAGATAAGAGACTCAGGAAAATGGATTTAATTAAAAAGGAAATAGAACCTCCGGAGCTTATTGGAAATAAAAAGTATAGGACATTAGTGATAGGGTGGGGTTCTACTTATTACGGTATAAAGGAAGCTTTAGAAAGACTCGATGACAAGAATATCGCTTTTTTGCATTATAAACAACTTTATCCGCTTCATCCTGATACCAGAGAATATATCGAGAAAGCGGGTAAGACCATAGTAGTGGAAAACAATGCTACCGGGCAATTTGCAAGGTTAATTAGAATGGAAACCGGAATGAAAATCGATAAATCGGTATTAAAATACAACGGACTGCCTTTTGGGGTAGAGGAGATCGTAAAAAAACTTAAAAAAGTAGCGAAAAAGGAGGATAAATAATGGATGCTAAAACCTATGATATGGGAAAAATAGATATTGCATGGTGTCCCGGCTGCGGAAATTTCAGCATCCTTAAGATTTTAAAAGACGCGTTATCGGAACTCGGTATAAAACCCGAAGAACTGGTTATGGTTTCAGGGATTGGCCAGGCGGCGAAGATTCCTCATTACTTGAAAACGAATGTATTCAACGGTTTGCACGGAAGGGCTCTTCCTCCGGCAACTGCGATAAAGGCGGTAAATAAAAAGTTAACCGTAATCGCGGAAAGCGGAGATGGTGATATGTACGGTGAAGGAGGTAATCATTTTATACACACGATTAGAAGGAATCCGGATATTACCAATATTATCCATAACAATATGGTATACGGTCTTACTAAAGGACAGGCGTCACCCACGAGCATGCAGGGTTTTAGAACACCGGTCCAGGTAGATGGTGTTATACTGAAACCATTCAATCCTCTGGCTGTGGCAATCGGTCTCGGCGCTTCTTTTGTGGCTCGTGCTTATTCGGATGATTTAGAAAAAACTAAAGAGATAATAAAAAAAGCGATAAAACACAAAGGATACGCGCTTGTGGATTTACTTCATCCCTGTGTTACTTATAATAAACTTAACGATAGAAAATGGTTTAAGGAAAACACTTATTATTTAGATAAAGATTATGATCCGATTGATAAGAATGAAGCTTTTAAGAAGGCAACAGAGGAAGACAAACTTCCTTTAGGTGTTTTCTATATAAATAAAGAAAATAAGCCTTTTGAGGAAAACTTGGTAGCTTATAAAAAAAATAAGAAGCCTATGTACGAAAGAGAAATCGATTTTCAGAAACTGCAAAGTTTGATAGAATCAAAAAGGGTCTGAAGAGAGCTGTGAAAAAGTTGAAAATAGCTTTTTTCGACACGAAGCAATACGATAAAGATTTCTTTGATGAAGCGAACAAGAAGTACGGCTATGATATAAGATATTTTCAAAGCCGTCTTTCGGAAAATAACGTTGTTGTAACCAAAGATTCCGATTGTATATGTGCTTTTGTGAATGATACTATAAATAAGAAAGTGGCGGATGAGTTGTACGATAATGGCATAACTCTTATAGCTCTTCGCAGTGCAGGGTACAATAATGTGGATTTGAAGGCTGTGTTCGGTAGAATTCATGTGGTCAGGGTTCCCGCTTATTCTCCCAATGCCGTTGCCGAGCATGCCGTGGCTCTGATGCTTTCCTTAAACAGAAAAATTCATAAGGCTTATTACAGAACCAGAGACAGCAATTTTAATATAAATGGCCTTCTTGGGTTTGATATGGCTGGTAAAACGGCAGGTATTATAGGAGGAGGCAAGATAGGTCTTTTAGTTGCTAAGATTTTAAAAGGTTTTGATATGGAAGTACTCGTTTCTGATAAATTTCCGGATAAAAAGAATGAGAAAAAATATGGTTTTTCTTATGTGAAATTGGATACACTTTATGGTAAATCCGATATTATTTCCCTGCATTGTCCCCTGACACCAGAAACATTGCATATAATCGATGAATCGAGTATAAAAAAAATGAAATACGGAGTTATGATAATAAATACGGGCAGAGGAAAGCTTATTAATACTGTGGATTTAATAGCGGCTTTAAAAAAAGGTAAAATAGGCAGTGCGGGTCTTGATGTTTATGAAGAGGAATCGGAATATTTTTTTGAGGATTATTCAAGTACTATTATAAGTGATGATGTATTGGCGAGGCTCCTTACCTTTCCCAATGTGCTTATAACTTCTCATCAGGGTTTTTTTACAAAAGAAGCGCTTAAAAATATAGCCGAAACCACTCTTAGTAACATAAGACTTTTTTTTGAAGAAAAAAAGCTTCCCAATGAAGTTTGTTATCGTTGTTCCGAGTATAAAGCTAAAGGTCCGTGTAAAAAAGAAAAGACCGGAATTTGTTTTTAACTTTTTTTATAATTCGAAAAAGAATCTTCCCCCTATACTGGCTGATAAAAACATATCTGTTCTCGGATAAAGATTAAGGTAGGGAGAAAGTTCGAAAAATGCGTCGAAAGGTGCGTCAGGAAAAAGATACACAATTCCTACAGGGAATCGAACGCCGATCTCCGTTTCGTTTTTAAAGGCGAGTCTTCCTCCCAGTCCGAAGTATATTGGTAATTCTCCTTTTTCAACTTCGAATATTTTAGAATTATGATAAATAAAATCACCGTTCAAATGAAGGTACCCTTCGCCTCTGAACGACCAGCCGCAAGCTCCGCATATTGCAGTGTTGTGACTTGTCCAGTACTTTGCTGTGATACCTGTAGGGTCACCAGCGGTGATTCCTATGCCCATACCTTTATGCGCAGCTAAGTTTAAAGAGATCAGTAAAATAATAATCACATAAAACTTTTTTATCATTCCATCCCCCTGATTTTTACGTTTTGAATAATAATAAGATGTATTGAGTTTTAGTCAATGGAAATAGTAAGTTTTATCGAAATATCGATAAAATTTAGGATTTGGGATTTGGGGGTTGGGATTTTATAATTTTGAATTTTGAGTTTTTAATTTTTAATTCAACATTAAACATTCAACATTCATAATTAACTCAGTGTCTTCGTGTCTAATTTTTAAATATCCACTCCCAAAGTTACTCTTATAACAATCCCTATTCCAAAAGAAAGGGCAGCGACTCCGAGACTTAAGAATGTCATCTCGAGAAAGCGTTTTCTAAAAGGTAAGTCTTTAGCAATAGAAATATAATAATTGAAAGAAAGTATAATTAATACGCCTACGATGAGGGTTATCATCAAGGCTAGAAGATAATTTGGTAGAATAAAATAAGGGAGAACCAGCAGTAAAACAGTAACGATATAAGCTGCTCCAGTATACAGTGAAGATTTTAATGCTGTTTCCGTTTCCCCTTCGGCTTTTGTCGAAAGATATTCTGAGGCTCCCATCGAGAGGGAGGCGGCAATTCCTGTTATGATCCCTACTGCTGCTATAAGACGGGTTTTTTGAAGGGCAAATGATAGACCCGCGAGAGCTCCGGTCAGTTCTACAAGAGCATCGTTTAAACCCAGTACAATTGAACCTACATAATTGAGTCGCTCTTCGTCGAGCAAATCGATCAATTCTTTTTCATGTCTTTCTTCATCCTCTGCGATTTGCTCCGCTTCCGAGACATATTCAGCTATTTCATTGTAATTAAACTGAGCTTGCACTTCTCCTTTTTCCATCAATTTTATGGCAAACGTGAATCCTAAGAATTTCGCGATTAAAGTAAATTTAAAAATTTTCCAGCGGTTCGGTTTTATATCTTTTTTTGTAACAGTTTTCCAGAATTTGGCATGTCTTAATTCTTCGTTAGCAATATCGAGTAGTACTTTACTGTTTTTTTTATCTTTTACTAATTTTGCTATATTTGAATAAATATGATATTCTGTAATCTCATCCTTTTGAGCAGTGTAAATCTGCTTCATAATATGTTCGAGCATTTCTAATGATTTACCCATCAAACCTCCTTAATTATTTCAAGAGATTATTCCAGATTAACTCCTGCATCAATAAAAGCTTTTTTGAGTAGTTCAATTAGATTCAGTTCTATAGCCCATCTCTTAAGATATTCTTTATCGAGTGAATTTTCCTGGATTTTTATAACTCCAATAACATCCAGCCATTGCCTTTCGGAAATTTTATCTCCCATCTGGTACCAGTTTAATTTATTGATAATAATATCTTCAGGTGAAGCAAAGTAAAATTTATTACTCTGGGTGTTTTCAACCAGCGTGTCCTGTATTCTACGTTTAATGGCGTTTTGCTGGTATAGGTTATTCTTATAAACAAATACATCTATTTTTAAATAGGTTTCAAGGTGTATTAAATTAAATGAAGAACTATTTCTAATTGCGTCCTTTATCATATTTTCATCTATATAATATTCTTTTTCAAGTTTGCTTTTTAAAGGTTTAATCTGATTTGAGTATATATCTGCTACTATATCCGCGTCGAGAGTAGCACGCGGCATGCCGTAAATGGAACTTGCCAGAGAACCGCCTATATAGTATAAAATGTTTAGTTCGTTGAAAGATGCTATTAATGGCTTTAATGCTAACAATATGTCAGGCGAATTCATTTTTGCATTTTACTTAGATATTTTCGAAATTTTGCTGCTAAATGTTTACCGTAGTTATATTCTATAAACAGCTCATTTATTTGTTCTTCGCTTAAGTTGTTGTTGACTCTTTTTATGGCGCGTTTTGATAAATTTATTACTATTTCCGATAGAGAACGAACGTGTGAGAATTTTTCTGAAGTACTTTGTTTTTGAAGCAAAGATATAAGTATTTTTTCTGTTTTAGCATTTGTATCAAATGATTGTGTTTTCATATTTATATTCAAATTATGGAAATTCTGCTCTTTTGTCAAGCAGTTTTTTATTAGATTGTGGTTACTTAAATACCTCACCTGTTTCTTTTGCCCAGAAAACATGATCAAGAATATCCATAGGCATGTCCAAATCTTTTGATAGTTTTTTCATTCTTTCTTCTATTTCTTCGTATTTTTTCTCTGTAAGGTTCTTCGGATATTCTTTTAAGATTCCTAGTTCTATCAAATTTCTTATAATATGTCTATCCAATATTGCAATTTCTGCTCCGTGTCCGATATTTCGCAAGAAATGGCTCGCTTCTTTGTAGCCAATCCCTTTTACATTTTTTACGAGATATTCTCGTAATTCCAAAGGAGTTTTAGCTTTCTTAATGTTTTCATAAATCGAGTTTTCTTTTTTGAAAAAGTTACTCCGGGCTTGGTACAGATATTCTGCTTTTTTATTTTTAAATCTAACCTTCTGAAGTTCTTTATTTATGTCTTTACTTGCTCCTTTAAGAAGGATATCTTTTTTTTGCATCGTAAGAATAGCTTCCCAGCATAATTTTGCTTTTGATTGAGGGGTTAAGATACAGAATGCTAATTCCCTGAATAGCTCTTCGGGAGACGCGGTTTTTCCTATTTGCCTGAATTCTTCGAGCCTCTGTTCGATTTCTTTCTTGAATTTTGTATAGACCTTTTTTATTTCTTGAGTATTTCTTTTGTTAATTTTCAATTTTCCATATTTATCATATCGAATTGGTGATGTATGTCAAGATGGCAACCCGTCCCAAATAAAGAAATTCTCACACAAAGTCACAAAGCACACAAAGATTTTTTTGTTCCTAAATCCCAACCCCCAAATCCTAAATCCCAAAGAGTAGCCACAGAGAGCACAGAGAATAGAAGGATTAGAAACAGTGCAAGTTAGAAGTTCAGGGATTAGAGATTAAGTGATAAGTTTTTTTCTTAATCCTTGCTTTTCTTCGAAGCCTTTCATCTAATCCTTAATCCTCGCTCGACAGCCTGCTATTCTGCTAATCCTAAAGACCATTCGACCATTCAACAATTTAACCACTCAACTAATCCGAAGGCTTTGTGTTTTGGTGCCTTTGTGGCAGATTAAATTATAGAAAATCTACACCTTGACAAAACAAATAATTTACATATAATGATTTGGAATGGTTATAAGTTTGGAATCGTTACAAAGATAGAAACTAAAATTAGGGAGGCAAGATGAATGAGATGACAAAAAGAGCCTTGAGCGATGCTTTCGCCGGAGAATCAATGGCTCACATGAAATATATTATTTACAGCGATATTGCAAAAAAGGAGGGATATTCTAATGTCGCAAGGCTTTTTGAAGCTATTGCGTATGCTGAGAGAGTCCATGCCGGAAATCATGCCAGGCTTTTAGGCTATTTAGGCAAGACCGCCAGCAATCTTCAAGCAGGAGAAGACGGAGAGTCTTTTGAGATCGAAGAAATGTATCCGGTTTATAAAAATACTGCAAATCTGCAAGGTGAGAAAGCGGCTGAAGTTTCGCACAATTATGCTCTGGAGGCCGAGAAGATACATGAGAAGATGTATGAAAAATCAAGGAAGGATATAGCAAAAGGTAAGGATATTGAATTAGAAGAAGTTTACATTTGCCCTGTTTGCGGGTATACTCACGAAGGAACTCCGCCAGATAAATGTCCTGTATGTAACGCTTCTTCGAAAATGTTTAAAAAGTTTTAACGAAAGGGAGGTATTTAATTATGGGTTTTGGAGAGCTTTTAAAAACAGCTGATTGGAAGTCTGAAAAACATGTTCCTGTGATTGAAGTTTTGGAGAAAGGTGATAAGATTAAATTATGCGTTTCGGTTGGTAAAGAAATTGCTCATCCGAATAAAACGGAGCATCATATTGCATGGATCGAAGTCTATTTTCATCCTGAAGGGGGTAAATTTCCGTATATGGTTGGGAAAGCTGATTTTTCAGCGCATGGTGCTTCTGTTGACGGGCCTGATACAAGTACTGTTTATACAGAACCAACTGCGACTCTATCTTTTAAAACCGGAAAATCCGGTACCCTATACGCGTTTTCCTATTGTAATATTCACGGTCTTTGGGTTAATGAGGAGGAATTGAGTCTTTAAGCTTCGGTATATTGGTTGATTAGTTAATTACTTGATTGGTAACAGTGATTTTTTAAATCAGTAAACCCCGTCATGGGTCATGTGTCTTGTGTCATGAGTCAAAAAAAATCACAATAAAATTTAGTGTATTTGATGTGTTTAGTGGTTAAATAACTTTTTTTCTCTGTGTTCTCTGTGGTAAAACAACGAGGTGGTTTTTTCTCTTGAATTATCCTTGAATTTCACTATAATTAGGTTAATCACGATGAAAACTAATTGTAAATCTTTATTTCTGGAATTTAGTTATGTAAATTTTAATCCGTTCGTGGAAGGAGGTTCGGAATTGAAAAAGTTCAGAGTTTTAAGCAGGTTGCTCATGGTATTTCTTTTGGGTTTTTCCTTTATTTCCCAGGCAAAATCAGAAAAAAATCTAAGTTTGTTAAAACCTCCAATGGATGAGTTTATAGATTCTTTAATGGAGAAGATGACGCTGGAGGAGAAATTGGGTCAAATGGCTCAATACTCAGGTGGTAATACTCTGGGTTTTAATAACGGAATAGATGATGAGATGAAAGAGTTGGTAAAAAAAGGTAAGGTTGGCTCTTTATTGAATGTAGTGGGAGCGGAATTTGTTGGATCCTTGCAGAAAATAGCAGTAGATGGGACGCATCTTGGTATTCCGCTGGTCTTTGGGCTTGATGTTCTTCATGGATTCAAAACTATTTTCCCGGTTCCTCTCGCATCTGCATGTAGCTTTGATGAAGAGGCGGTAGAAAAAGCGGCAAGAATTAGTGCAGTTGAAGCAGCGGCTTCCGGTATACACTGGACTTTTGCTCCTATGGTTGATATTGCTCTTGACCCAAGATGGGGACGCATTGTGGAAGGGGCGGGAGAAGACCCTTATCTGGGTGCGGTTATGGCAAGAGCTCAGGTTGGGGGCTATCAGGGAGATGATTTAAGCTATGCTAATACCATCATTGCGTGTCCCAAGCATTATGTTGCTTACGGTGCAGCTCAGGGGGGAAAAGATTATAACAGTGCAGAAGTGTCTGTTCGTACTTTAAGTGAGGTGTATTTGCCTCCTTTCCTTGCTGCAATAAGAGCGGGAGCCGGTTCTCTTATGAGCGGGTTTAATGATATTGCTGGGGAGCCTATGACTGCGAACAAAAAACTTCTAACCGATGTATTAAGGGAGAAATGGGGTTTTGATGGTTTTGTTATAAGTGATTGGAATTCGATAGAAGAACTTATAAATCACGGTATAGTAAAGGATAGAGTAGATGCAGGTAAGAAGGCTCTTTCTGCTGGTGTGGATATGGATATGATGGGTGGAATATTCGGAGAGGATATTTTAAAATCTGTAAAGAATGGCGAGGTATCGGAAAAATTAGTAAATAAAGCAGTAAGAAGAATTCTTGAGGCTAAATATAAACTCGGGCTTTTTGATGATGCTTTTAAATATTGTAAAGTCGAGATTGAAAAAGCGGAAATTTTAAAAGAAGAGCATATAAAGTTCGCAAAAGAAATGGCATGTAAATCTATTGTTTTATTGAAGAACGAAGATAATGCTCTTCCGTTGAATAAGGAGCTGACAAAAATTGCGGTTATCGGACCTCTCGCAGATGATGCAAGTTCACCGCTTGGTCCATGGGCTGCTTACGGTGAAGAAAAAGATGTTGTAACGGTGTTGGAAGGAATTAAGAATGCTGTGCCTGAGGGGGTTAAAGTTCTTTATTCAAAAGGGTGTGAAGTCGAAGGGGACGATGAAAGTGGTTTTGAAGAAGCGGATTCTATAGCTCTAGGGTGCGATGTCGTTATTCTTGTTTTGGGTGAATCAGGTGATATAAGCGGAGAGGCAAGAAGTCGTTCGCAAATTAATTTACCCGGTGTTCAAGAAAAACTTGCAAAGGAGATTATAGGCACAGGTAAAGAAGTAATTGTTATTCTCATGAATGGAAGACCTCTTGCTACTGCCTATTTGAGTGAAAATGCATCTGCGATTCTGGAAACCTGGTTTCTGGGTATTCAATCGGGAAATGCGATTGCCGATGTACTATTTGGTGTTTTTAACCCCGGAGGAAAGCTTGCTGTATCCATACCCCGTAATCTGGGGCAGATCCCAATTTTTTACTATCATAGAAATACTGGTAGACCGGCTTCACCTGATAATCGCTTTACTTCAAAATATATCGATGTACCTGTAACTGCTTTGTATCCGTTTGGGCATGGGTTGAGTTATACGGACTTTAAATATTCAAAATTAAAAATTAAAAATAAAAAAGTTAAAGCAAACGACACTTTAGATGTAAGTTTTTATCTTAAAAATACAGGGAAAGTCTCCGGCAGTGAGGTTTTTCAATTGTATGTTAGAGATGTTGTCGCGAGTGTGGCTCCTCCGGTCAAAAAATTGGTAGGTTTTAAAAGAATGTATCTTGAAAAAGGAGAAGAGATAAGAGTCGATGTAAAGTTGCCTGTCAATCTGCTCGCTTTTTACAATATCGAAATGAAAAAAATTGTAGAACCCGGAGAGATTAGAATTATGATAGGAAGCTCTTCAGAAGATATCAGGCTAGATGATTCTTTTACTGTTGAGGGAAAAGTAATCGAGATCGACGATTCGGAAATTTATTATACGAAAGTAAACATAGAGGTTAAGAAGTAAAGACTGGTTGGTGAGTTAGTGGGTGGGTGTGTTAGTTCGAGAATTTAGTGAATCAGTAAATCAGTTTACATTTTTTACTAATATATTAATTTACCAATTCACCAATAACTATTTTGAACTTTCATGGTTCAAAATTCACCCCCTTGACAAAAGTCTTATTCGTGTTATTTTTTTTTAAAAAGTAACACGAGTTATACGGGGGTTTTATGATTCTGTTTTTGTTATATGCTTCATCTTTTATGGATTCCGTAGAATCTATTTTAGATACGCTTGTTGCAAAAATGTATATTTCTGAAGGTGTGGTGGTTACTGCAAGCAGGTACGAGGATGATGTTTCCGATGTATCGGCTTCGGTTTCAGTTGTAGGCGAAGAAGACATAAGGTTTGTGAATTCTTATGTCGCCCCGGATTTGCTTTCCGATGTTCCCGGTGTGGAAGTTATGAAAACGGGAAATTTCGGAAGAGCTGATGTGGTTATAAGAGGTATTGGTAATAACGGGAGAAAACTGGGTTTTCTTGTCGACGGCAGGCCCGAGAAGATGGCTATATACGGATGCGCGGTGACTCATACGTTTCCTCTCCATAATGTAAAGAAAATAGAAGTTGTTAAAGGCCCTCTTTCATCTTTATACGGTTCCGGAGCTATGGGTGGAGTTGTCAATATCTTAACCAGGCGACCTTCGGGCGATAATAAGCTAGGCTTCGAATGCGATTACGGAAGTTTCAATACTTATAACTTGACGGGTTCTTTTGAAGAATCTTTCGCGAAATTAGATTTCCTCGGTACAGTGCAAAAAAGTTCATCTGATGGCTACCAGGAGAATTCAGCTTCAAATACTGATGCTTATCAGGGTAATCTGGTATATAATATTAATGAAGATTGGAAAATCGAAAATTATGTTAAATACGTGGAGGCTTACAAACAGGATCCGGCTACTGTAGGAGATACAAATATTCCCGATGGTTACCAGAATTATGAAAGGGGTGCTTTTGATATTTCTGTGTACGGAGAAATGAATAAAATCGATTTTCAAACAAAGTTATACAGGACATATGGTTATCATGAATTTTCCGATGGATGGGAATCGAGAGATAGAACTGATGGCTTCAGTTCTTTAGTTGGCCTTTCTCCGGTAGAGGGAAATAAGACTCAGGGCGGTATTGAGTTTTATAAACAATACGGTAATTGGATTTCTAATGGCGAGTGGGGCAGAAAAGTTTATGAAGGTTTTATTCATACGCAACAGAAGACTTCTTTTTTTAATCTTTCAGGAGGTATAAGGTATACTCATGCAGAAGATTTGAAAGGGGTATTTTCTTATGACTGTGGTATTGTGTTTAAATACAACGATACCAGATTAAGGGGAAGGATCGGTAAAGGATTTAGGCTTCCTTCTTTTAATGACCTGTATCTTTTTCCTCCCTCGAATTCTTCTCTTGATACTGAGTTGCTCTGGGATTACGAAATCGGTCTAAGGCAGAAATTTTCAAATATTGCGGATTTTGATGTTGCTCTTTACAGGATGAACACAAATAATTTCATCCGGTTTTCCCCTGCTAGTGGTCAATTCGAGAATGTTGATACATTAATAGAGAAAGGAATTGAAGCTTCAATTGGCATATATCCAATCGATTGGCTTAAGTTGAAAATCTTCTACTCTTACATAGATAGAGAGGAAAGAACTCAAGGCATACCCGGACAAAAGTTCAGCGGAAACGTAACATTTGATAGGGATGTTTTAGAAGCGCGTTTGAGAGGAAGATATTTAACCGACTATTACGCGGCTGATAATCATGTGGATGCAATCCCTTCTTATTATGTTTTTGATTTCCGTTTGAATTTAAAGCCTAAGGATTATATATCTTTATCTTTAGGTATGGATAACATCTTCGACAAAGATTACCTGAGATATGTAGAAGTGCCTAACGCAGTAGGTTTTTATAATATGCCCGGAAGAACTTTGAAAATGGGAATTGCTCTGGAAAGATGAATCTGATTTTTCTAATTTTGAGTATGGGTATAGTAACGTCGACAACCGACATATCTTCTATTGTCGAGGTTCTTGCACCCAATGATGCGAAAGTAGTTAGCATTGTACCGGGCGGAGTCTGCCCCGGTCACTTTGATCTTTCGCCGGTTGAAGCAAACTTAATTTTTTTATCCGATTTGATTATATATCACGGTTATGAATCCTGGTTTCAAAAAATAGAAGAGTTAGGCCTAAATATTCGAATAGTCGATTTGAAAACCGATGGAAGCTGGATGATTCCCGAGGTATATCTAAAAGGAGCCTTGGAGATTTCTAATGTTTTAAAAGAAGAATATAACTCTGATAGTATACGAATAGATGAAATAAATAGAAAATACGAAAAGTTAAAAATGAGTATAGATTCTCTTTCCGTAATAATTTCAGAGAAAAAAAAGTCCATAAAAGGGCTGAAGGTTGTCTGTAATGAACATCAAAAGGAATTGCTTGAGTTTCTTGGCGCGGAAGTGGTTTCCGTTTTTTCTCCCGGAGATGATATCTCTCTTAAAGAAATCTCAGAGGTGATTAAAGTGGGTAGGGAGGAAAACGTGCAGTTAGTTGTGGATAATCTCCAGAGCGGCCAGAAGGTTGGTAGAACAATAGCGGATGAATTGAAAAGTAAGTATATGATTTTCTCAAACTTTCCGGGCAAAGAGGGATATAAAGCAACTCTTCTGAGTAATATAAATCTTTTAATGGAAATCTTAAGTGATAAAGATAAAAAAAGTCAGTAAATTCTTTAGCAGTAAAAAAATTTTATCTGACATTTCTCTTGATATAAAAAAACAGGATTTTGTTGCGATAATAGGTCCCAACGGAGCAGGGAAAACTACCCTTCTTAAAATTATAAACGGACTTTTTATGCCTGATGAGGGTAGTCTTCGGGTATTTGACCTCGATCCGGTTAGAAACGGACTAATGGTGCGAAGAAAAATCGGTTTTATTTTTCAGAATGAATTTATCGCAAAGAATATTCCTCTTTCGGTTAAAGATGTAGTTTGTGTGGGAAGAGTAGGAGTTAAAGGGCTTTTTAAAAATCTAACAGAAGAAGATTTTGCATCTGTGAGTAGAGTTATGGATGAAGTTGGTATAATGAATTTGGAGAATAGACCCGCAGGTTTTCTGTCCGGAGGAGAACAGAGAAAAGTATCGATTGCAAGAGAACTAGCAAGAGATGTTGAGATTCTTTTATTGGACGAAATCCTTATGAATCTAGATCCTGCTTCACAGATGGAAATTAATAGTCTGATTTCCGATATTTATAAAAAACATAAATTGACGATAGTTTTTGTAACTCATCTTCTCAGATATTTACCCGAGGAAATTACAAGGATAGTAGCTCTTAAGGGCGGAAAAGTATTCGGTGATTTTTCACACGATGATTTTAATGCAAAAGATTTATCTGAACTTTACGATATTGACGAGGAAAGTTTGAAAAAGTATGTGGGAATTTTTAAGTTATAATTATTTCCAAAATGCATTAATGGGTTCCATCCTTGCGGGTGTGGGGCTTGGTATCGTAGGGGTATGGGTGGTTCTTCTTCGGATTCCTTTTGTCGGGGTGGCTATATCACATGCCGCCTTCGCAGGTTCTGTAATTGGGCTTCTCTTAGGTATTAATCCTATTATTATGGCAATAGTTTTTTCTCTTCTGGCTTCGATTTTAATTGGTCCTATTGCGGAAAAATCCGGTCTAGAGGCAAACGTGATTATCGGTATTATTTTTTCTCTTGTGCTGGGAGTTGCTTTTCTTGGATTGGGGCTTATTAAGGGTCCGAAAACAGAAGCATTTAATCTTATCTGGGGAAGCATTCTCACTCTCTCGAGAGGTAATATTTATATCAATGCGGGAGTAACTTTTCTCGTAATTGTTTTTTTACTTCTTTTCGGAAAGGAAATAAAAGCTGTATTTTATAATAGAGAGGTTGCAATGTCGTCCGGGATACCTGAAAAGTTCATTTTTTATAGTCTTCTTTTTCTTTCCGGATTTGTTATCTGTTTGAATTTAAATACAATTGGCGGAATATTGATTTTTGGCCTGTTGATAAATCCTCCTTCAGCTGCAAGGATACTAACGCACAGCCTTTCTAAGATGTATTTTCTTTCTATTCTTTTCGGAATTATTTCATGCCTTTCGGGTCTTTTATTTTCTTATCTTTTTAACGTTCCTGCGGGAGCAACAATAATAATTGTTTCTTCTCTTATTTTTATAATTTCTCTGACTTTAAGGGGTAGGAATGGACGTTGATTGTTTTGAGAGGTGGGCGGAAAATTGGGAAGTTTCGGCAGAGTCAAAGATAGTTGCCGGAATATTTGTAAAAGAGTTAATCAGTAAGGATTCGAGGTCGGTTTTGGATTTAGCTTGTGGTAAGGGAGTGTTGCGTGATTACTTTAATGCTAATATTCCCGATTCAACTATAGTTTATTTAGATAAATCTTTTGCAATGGTTAGAGGACTGAAAGAAACTTATCCTGATGAAATGGCGCTGAGGGGCGAAGGCGAAAATATTCCTTTTAGCAGCGATAAATTCGACACAGTTATCATTTTTAATTCTTTTCCTCATTTTACGGATAAAGAAAAGACGATTGAGGAATGCTATCGAGTTCTAAAGAAAGGCGGCAGATTAATAATAGGTCACTCCATGACTCCCGAAGAAATAAACCAGTTGCATAAAGATGTAGGTGATCAGGTTGCAAATCATCGGTTACCTGAAAAAGGTATTTTTATAGAGATGTTTAAAAATAGCGGTTTTAAAAATATTGAATATTTTGTTGATAGTTATTTTTATGTGATGGGATTTAAGTAAAATTAGCCACAGAGACGCAGAGAACACAGAGAAGAACAAAGAAAAAAAGTTATTTAACCACTAAATACACCAAATACACTAAATCTTATTGTGATTTTTTAAAACTAAAACCTAAAACCAAAAACCTAAGACCTAATTTTTCACACAAAGTCACAAAGTACACAAAGTTTTTATTTATTGTTTTTTAACTAAAACCCAGTACCTAAGACCTAAAACCTAAATTACTTTTGCACAAATTTTTCTCTTTTTGCCTTAATATTTATTTCCGTAACCCTGTCTGCTATATTTGCGTTAATTAATGTATAACTGTTGAAAGTTTTTGATGATTCTCCCGGAATATTTAAATTTTGCAGGATCTCATCTGCTATTATTGAACCATTTTTGTCTAAAAATTCTACAGTAGCCATAAGTGTAATTGGTTCTTTTTCCTGGTTATAAACCGTAAATTCCCAGAAAAATCGCCATGTCTCAGCACCTTTATCTGTAACTTTAGTGTTAGCACCGAAAATGTTCCAGGTTGTTGTCTCTGCGCTTTTTTCTAAGATTTTAACTTCACCGGATGCAGTCTTTTCATCTTTTTCTCCAGTCGCTAATTGTTTTGAGTCTTTGTATCCTAAAAAGAGATTAATTGTGTCTTCGACTCCATATCCGGTGATCCTGCAAAAATTACCTGCTGAGTCACTTTCAAAGCCTACAATTCCCGGTTTATTTGCTCCTCCTGACATATATGCATTGCCTTCTCCGGTTTTATAAGTGATAGGGTTTTCGAAATCTAATGCAACCTCTTTTTTGAACCATGAAACAGAGTTGTTTTTTGGATAATGACCATTTCCCCAGGAGTACTTTCTTGCCGCTTTTTCTATAGTTTTCATATTTTCTTTTACAGTTACGATTGCAATTGCTTCACTTACTTGTTCGTAAGATTCACCTAATGCCGAAATATATGGAGAAAGAAAATTACCAAGGGCAATACCCACTAAAAAAGCAGTAACAATTAAAAATATAGCTAATCGTTTTTTCATTGCTACCCCCTTAAGGTAGAATTTATTTGTAAGTATAATGAATTTCGACTTTTAAGTCAATAGTATTTTTTAGCCACAAAGGCACAAAGACGCGAAGTGAATAGGTCGCAGATAAACGAAGATTAACAGAATTAATTATTGTTGTTTCAAACCCATTACCTCACCAAATGTTTAGACAGGATAAAAAAAGGATTTACAGGATAATTAATGTTGTTTAAAACTCATCCCATAAAAAAAATTTCACATGTAGAACACGTAGTACCTTTAGTTTTTTTATTTTTGCCTTGGAACAAAGACCTGGTATCTGGCTGTTAATCACGGAAGGCGCAAGTATTTTTCTTACTATCTAACGACCTAACGATCCAACGAACCAACGATTGGATTCTTGACATAAAATGAGCATAGTTTATATTTGCTTTAGGTGTTTTTTTATGGAGAAAAAACTAGAAGTCCAGATAAACGAATATTATAATGAGAGAGCCAAAGAATATGAGGAATTATATACTCTTGGAGGTTCTCCAGCTTCCATCTCGGACCCCGAAGCGTATAAAACTGAAGCAAAAATTATATCAAATTTACTCAATAAATTTATTAAAGGGAAAATTGTCGATATTGCGTGTGGAACGGGATACTGGTTGCCTTATTATGCTTCGAATTGTTCTGAAATTACTCTTATTGATCAATCGCAAAAGATGCTGGATGAATGTGTAAAAAAGATTGAGTCTCTTGGGATTGGAAAAAAATGCAAAATAATATTGGATGATTTTTTTGATTATGAGTTTATAGAAAAAGAATTTGATATTGCTTTAACAGGTTTTTTCCTGAGTCATTGTGACGATAAACAGGAAAAGATATTTTTCGATAGACTTAAAAAGATGCTAAAAACTGATGGTGAGATGTGGGTTTTGGATTCTGCGTGGAGTAAAGAAAGAAGCAAAGTTCGTGATAAATCCGGTAGCCAGAAACGTGAATTGAGCAATGGTAGAAAATTTGAAATATACAAGAGATATCTTGATAAAACTGATGTGCAATCTTTAGATATAAAATACAAAATAAAATTTAATATCTTGCATGAAGGGAAAATTTTTATAGTTTTTAAAGGTAGTTTTTTATAATAATGGCAAAATTTAAGGAGGAGTATTGAATGATCGATAAAGAAAAAGAATTAGCCGGTTCAGCTGTTTCAGAATTCATATCCGACGGAATGATTTTAGGTCTTGGTACGGGTTCGACATTTTATTATGCGATAAAAAAAATAGGGGAGATGGTTAAAGATGGTTTGAAAATAAAGGCAGTATCAACGTCGTCTTCCACCGATAAATTAGCAGAATCTTTAAATATTCCTCTTTTAACCATAGATGATGTGGAGAAGATAGATTTAACTATTGACGGTGCCGACGAGGTTGATCCTGACTTTAACGGAATAAAGGGAGGCGGAGGAGCATTATTATTCGAAAAAGTGGTTGCAAAGTCTTCGGTAAAAAATCTATGGGTAGTAAATGCCGCTAAAATGGTAGATAAATTGGGTGTTTTTCCATTACCTATCGAAGTGGTTCCTTATGCGCTTGGCAATGTTTTCAAAAAGTTGGAGATAAAAGGATATAATCCCAAAATCAGGATGAAAGAAGGTGAAAAATACCTTACCGATAGCGGTAATCATATAATAGATGCGAGTCTAGGCGTAATCGAAGACGCTTATAAATTGGAAATCGAATTAAATATGATTCCCGGTGTCGTCGAAAATGGCCTATTTCTGGATATTGTGGATATTGTTATTGTCGGGAAGGGAGATGGAGTTGAAATTATTAAAAGAAGTTAGTCGTTAGAAGATAGTATTTAGTGGTTAAAAGTAATTATGTTAAATTTTATCATTAATCAACTTGAATGGATCAAGGAGATTGAGCGTAGTATGTACGGATTTACATGGTCTATCAGGTTTATTGTTTCAACAGTTTTGATCGTAGGAATATTTCCTTCCTTTTATACTGGTTTGGTGGCGAAGAAAAGAGGTTTCATATATGGTTCAATTGCAGCATTTATTATTTTGGTTCTCTATATTTTCACATTGATCTGGTTTTTAAAGACAATGGCAGGAGGATTAGAGTTAGATATTAATTTAACTTTATCACAACAATTTTCTTGGATGGCGACTTTTACAATAGCTGGTGGAGCATCTGTGCTTGTTGGGGGTTTTATGGGTTTAGCCGGAGAAAAAATCCGAAATATGCCGAGTAGAAAAAATAAATAGGGTGTGATGTAATTCTAACTTCTAACTCCAAACTTCTAAATTCTAAAATCTTTCTTTTTGTTCTTGTTTTTTACTAATTTACCAATTAACTATTTCACTACTCAACTGATTTTGAACCTTGATGGTTCAAAATCTCCCATTGACATTTCTATTGAATATTGTATATTTAAAATCTTAATAAACTTTTATATCCCGTAATAACAAATAATTAAGGTATATAAAGATAAGCAATTATAGGAGTTATGCATGTATAAGATATTGAAGAAAGAAAAAATTGGACCGAATTTAAATAAATTCGTAATAGAAGCACCGCTTGTGCCTAAAAACTACCAACCGGGACAGTTTGTTGTTCTAAAGGTAGATGAGGTAGGTGAGCGGATTCCTATTACAATAGCAGAAGCCGATAAGGACAAAGGAACTATAACGATATTCGTTCAGGAAGTGGGTAAAACTACGTATAAACTCGGAGAGCTAAATGCCGGAGATTTTATTTGCGATGTAGTCGGACCACTCGGACATCCTGCTAAAGTAGAAAAAATAGGAACTGTAGTAACAATAGGCGGAGGCGTTGGGACTGCTATTGTTTATCCCGAGACAAAGGCGTTTAAAGAAGCTGGGAATTATGTGATTTCCATAATAGGTTTCAGAAATAAAGAGCATGTTATCTTAGAAGAAGAGATGGGAAAAGCTTCGGATGAGTTATATGTTTTGACAGATGATGGTTCTTACGGAAAGAAAGGATTTACTACCGATGAATTACAGGAACTTGAAAATGCCGGAAGAAAAATGGACCTTGTGATCGCTATTGGTCCTGCAATAATGATGAAGAAAATCTCAGAAATGACAAAACAATATAATGTTAAAACAATAGTTTCCCTCAATTCAACAATGATGGATGCGACCGGTATGTGTGGCGGATGTAGAGTCGAGGTTGACGGAAAAACTAAATTTGCGTGTGTCGATGGTCCGGAGTTCGACGGGCATAAAGTAAATTTCGATCTGTTAATAAAACGGCTCTCTACATACGAGAAAGAGGAAAAAGAAGCGCTTGACGGCTATAAAGGCTGTAAGTGTGAAGAGTGATGATCGATAAGAATCGAAAGGTTTCTCGTGAGCCGATGCCGAAACAGGAAGTAGGCCAGAGAGTAAAGAATTTTAACGAAGTTGCATTAGGTTACACTGAAGAACAGGCAAAGCGTGAAGCCGAGCGATGTTTACAGTGCCCTAAACCCCTTTGTGTTAAGGGCTGCCCGGTCGATATCAATATTCCCGAGTTCATAAAACTTATAGTTGAAAGTAAATACACCGAAGCGGCAAGGAAAATAAAAGAAGACGATATTCTCCCGTGTATGACAGGCAGAGTTTGCCCCCAGGAAGAGCAGTGTGAGGCACAGTGCGTTCTGGGTATAAAGGGTAGTCCCATAGCGATAGGCAGGCTCGAACGTTTTGCTGCGGATTACGAGGCTCGTAGTGCTAAAAGTAAAGTACCGGCAATGCAAGCTAAAAAGAATAAAAAAGTTGCTGTTGTTGGTTCTGGTCCCGCAGGTCTGACTGTTGCAGCGGATTGCGCAAGAATGGGATACGATGTTAAGATTTTTGAGGCTCTGCACAGACCCGGAGGTGTTCTTGTTTACGGCATTCCGGAATTCAGACTCCCGAAAGCAATTGTAGGCAGAGAAGTCGAAGCTCTTAAGGCAATGGGTGTAGAACTTGAGTGTAATGTGATCGTTGGAAAAACAATTACAATAGAGCAGCTTTTCGAGGAAGGTTATGAAGCTATATTTCTTGGGTTAGGAGCTGGGCTTCCCAGATTTCTCGGTATTAAGGGCGAGAATCTATTGGGTATATATTCAGCTAACGAATTTTTAACGAGAATTAATTTAATGAAGGCATATAAATTCCCCGAATACGATACCCCGATAAGAATAGGTAAAAAAGTCGCTGTTGTAGGCGGCGGCAACGTTGCCATGGATTCTGCTCGTAGTGCTATTCGTCTTGGTGCGAAAGAGGTTCACATAATTTATAGACGTTCGCGTCAGGAAATGCCGGCAAGAAATGAGGAAATCGATAATGCAGAGGAAGAAGGAGTAATATTCGATCTTCTCGTAAATCCGCTTGAATTTATAGGAGATGAAAAAGGTTGGGTTAAATCAATAAAGATGATCAGGATGGAACTCGGAAAAGAGGACGATTCGGGTAGGAGAAGACCCGTTCAAATCGAGGGAAGCGAATTTATTTATGATGTCGATACAGTTGTCATTGCGATAGGACAAAATACAAATCCAATACTTTTAGATGCTACTCCGGGGATAAAAAGAAACAAGTGGGGGTACATCGAGGCAGATGGGGAGACCGGCAAGACATCGATGAAAGGTGTATTTGCAGGTGGAGATATAGTAACCGGTGAAGCGACTGTTATAGCCGCAATGGGCGCAGGCAGAAAGTCCGCAAAAGCTATCGATGAATATCTGGAAAGCGGTAAATGGTAGATTTGAAACTAAAAAGGTTTAAGATAGTTAATTGTTCAGTTAGTATTTTAAACGATTGGTAAAAAACCTACCCCCGGAAATTTAATTATTATAATATAAGAACTTTAGCTACTTTAATTTATTTCTACAGCTTTTGTTAATTTAACTTGTTCTTTTAATGTTTTAGCCAGGCAAGCAATCAGCCAGAATTTAATTAATTCGTCTTTATTCGAGTTACTGTTATTTGAAATTGATTTTAGTAAATTATTCAAAATTAAAAATTCGTTTTCTACGAATTTCTTTATATTGTGATTAAATGAACCACATCCCTCAAAATTTTCAACTGCTTTCATTTTTCCTATTCCTTCAAGTAATAAATCAAGGTTTACGGGAAAAGCGTAATGGCAAATATCCATTCTGCAAGCTTGAAATTCAAGGTCTTTATATTTTTCTCCCTGTTGTAGTTCTTCGTATAATTTCCAATCCCAAACCAATCTTGCTAATAATAGACGAACTATTCTCTCTTTATCCGGATTTTTATCGCCCAACCATCTTTCAATTTGTTTATTTAATTCTTCATTATAGCCTTTGGGTGTTTTTGTTTTAGGATAATCTCCCAACCATTTTTCAATTGCCCAGACATATTGCTGGCCCATTTTACTTCTTCCTGTTTTATCATTTTTCCATGCGTTTTCGCCATTTTTAATATGATTTATTCCTATATTTACCGGATCAGTGGCGAGTTGCAGGTTCATTATAGAATTTTTAATTTTTTCTAAGTGTTCCTGATATTTGAAGTGACATACTTCAAATCTCGTGATTAATTCGCGTATTTGATTTGTTTTATCGGGCAATCTACCAAGTTTCTCTTCGATTTTGTTTATTTTGTCAATTTCAGGGTCTTCTATTGATGTTTGTATATTAGACCATGTGTTCATAATAATAAATCGTAATGAAAAAGAGTATAAATGTCAAGGATGAATTTCCGAAAAAGCGGGAATAGTTATCAGTCAATTATAAATTGGTTTATTGGTAATGAATAATGAGTAGAGAGTAGTAAGCAGTAGAAATAACAGAAAAAAACTTTGTATCTTGGTGCCTTAGTGGCTATGGTTAGGTACTAGGCACCGGGTCCCAGGTTTCAGTAAAAATAACTAAAGAAAATCAGTGTTTATCCGTGTTAATCCGTGGCTAATTAAAAAACGGAGAGGCAGGGATTCGAACCCTGGTTCCACGATTAAATGGAAACACGATTTCCAATCGTGCACCTTCGGCCGCTCGGTCACCTCTCCATTTAGAGAAAAAGCTGGTGAGCGGGATCGAACCGCTTACCTGCGCATTACGAATGCGCCGCTCTACCGATTGAGCTACACCAGCATTTTCTCCAGGATATTATTAAGAATCGGAAAATAAGCAACCCCCGGCGTAGATCCTTGGAATCAGTTAATTAGATGATTAGGATATTGGGAATTAGAAGGGGAGGTTAAGATACCCCCCCTTAATTAATTCCTATGTTTTTATTGAACTTTTACTTACAGTAAACTCCAGACTCACTTTTGTAATATTGATTTTCTTGAAGCTGAAAAATCTCCGGCTTCTAATTTGTAAAAGTATATTCCGCTTGCCATTTTTTTGGGCTTCCATTCTATTTCATGTTCCCCTGCTATTTGAAATCCATTTACCAATATTGCTATTTCTTGACCTGCGACATTGTATACTTTTAGAGTAACATAATTGGCATTTGATAGATTATATTTTATGGTTGTTGATGATTTAAAAGGATTGGGAAAATTTTGCAATAATTTAAATTTTTCGTGGTTGATTAATGTTCCCCTAACGGCAGATGTGTCACCTTTAAATAATCCCGCGTTGAGATCATATCCAAGTGAATCCGGCAGAATATGTAGATAATCGATCGGTATTGGATTATTTAAATTATCTATAAATCTTAATGAAATTTCGCCTGTTTTTATAACGTCATTCTCGATTACTGTAAAGGCTTCCGGAACAACACCTCCCGGATGCCATACTCCCTGGTAATTTTGATTATTTACTATTACACAGGTATCTAAAGTATATACTGTAGAATTGTAGTAGTTTTTAACCCATGCATATTCGCAATCTGAAATTATATTATTCTTAAAGCTGAAATCTCCGTCCGCATCTGAGGTCCAAATTGCATGGAATCCACCAAAAACTATAGAATTGGTAAAACTATTTCCGGTTTTAGGTACCGATACTCCAGTTAGCCAAAATACAACTCCGTTATCGCAGTTATAAAAGACACAATGATCAACTTTAACTGTATCGCCATGTGCAAGTACCCCTACCTGAATTCGTGACGCATTTTCATCCCCAACAAACATACATTGTTCGACTAATAAATCTACTTTTTCTTTGTTTATTCTGGTAATCGGATAATAATAGGTGTTTGGATAGAAATGGCCAAGAAATTTAATCCCTCTAATTGTAACATGACTTTCTTCAATTAAAAAACCGGCCATGTGATCAAATCCTGGTATCTTTCCTTCTTGTGATCTATTTACAACTACCGGCATTTTCAACGGGTCCCATGATGCATCATCGGGTAGGATATTGGCTTCGAATACAATTCTTCTACCTGTCATATCTTTTTCTGTGGAGATAGATACAAAACTATCTAAAACGTAGATTCCGGGATTTATTTTAACTGTATAGATGCTATTACTGTTGCTTTCTATAATTTCTGCAGCCTTATGAATCGAATAAAACGGTGCTGCTTCTGTTCCCGGATTACTATCGTCTCCGTTTTCGCTGTCAACATAAACTGCCTGCGGGTAAACAGCCAAAACACAAGTACAAACTAAAAAACTTAACAACAATCTTTTCTTCGTGAAGCTTGCCAGGATAGATAAAACTAACTTTTTCATTTTCACCCTCCTTTTTAATTTGTTTTTTTATAATTTCTTTTTAAGCCGGTATTTTCAGCTCTACAACAATTATATTGAAAAGGAGGAAAGTTGTCGACCGATTGGAAGAATTCGGACCTTTTTATTTACTATTACTTGATTTTAAAATCGCTATTTTAAGTTATGATTATTCCTGAATTCTTTAGGAGTTATTCCTGTGTGTTTCTTAAACACAGAATTGAATGTGGACTTTGTATTGAAACCACATTCAAAAGCAATACGCAAGAGAGTTTTCCCGGAATTGTTTTTATCTTTTAACCGGTTAATACACTCCTTAACACGATATTGATTGACAAAATCATAAAAATTTTGATTAAACATTTCATTGATAATCTGCGAAAGATATTTTGTTGAAATTGATAATCTTTGGGCAAGCGTTTCTAAATTTAAAGTTGGATCCAGATAAGGCTTTTCTTCATCCATATATTTCAATAATTTTTCCATAAATTTTGCTTTATCTTTTTTCGATAAAGGAGAATACATGTATTTTTTGCTAAATAAATAAATATCAGGTATTTTTAGGGATAAATATACTATTGAAGTAAAAAATAAAAATGAAGCCAAAAAACTTGCGTTAACCGTATAAGTACACCAATTTTCATTTGTTGGTGTGATTCCTAATATAAAAGAATGTAACTTCGCAATCCATAAAACAAATGAGCCAATGATTAAAAACCGAATCCAATTATATTTTAAATTTTTTTTATTGGAAAAAAATGTTTTAAAAGGAAATTTATATGATTTTAGCAGTTGTAAAATAAGAAACCAATAGAATAAGTTTTGAAATACGAAAAAACCGTTACGAACAATATCCAGGGGATGTCCCCAGATATAAAATTTTTTTGTAAAGATCAATGCCACTATTGCATAACAGGTAATTACGATAAATGGTAATAAGTGAATGAAATCGTCTTCCTTAAAACGAAAATTTTCATCCAATAATGATTTTGCATAAAAATAAAGTAGAGGTCCAATCAGAAGGGATAATTGACCTACAACGAAAATTAATTTATGATAATCTATAAAAGGTTCCCAGGCGTAATTACCGACAATAAATGAACAGCTTACAATAGCAGCAAAACTTGAAAACCAGAAACCTAAAATTATGTTGCTCTGCTTTTTACCTTTTTTAAAGGTAAAAAGAAAGATAGCCATTAACAAAGCCTGGAAAATTGCAATAATACAGACATTGGGTATTAGTTTTGATTCCGCCAATATGTTATGCATCTAAACCGATTAGTCCTTTTTTATTTTAATTTAGCTAAAGTTATTCTTCAAGATAATGATAAGAATTTTTCCGACTTTGTCAAGAAAGAGAAAGGTAAGTGATTAGTAAGTAGCAACGAACAATCAGAAAAAGCGTGATGTTCGTGTGATTTGTTGTTCCCAACTTAGTATTTAGGATTTTGGATTTAGGATTTAGATGAGAGTGAGTAGGGAGTAGAGAGTAGTAAGTAGAAAAAAACAAAGCAGAAAAAGATGTGTAGGGAGGGCTTTGCGTACTTTGTGACTTTGTGTGAGATAATGTTTTTTTTGTGGTGATGGGATTCTGGCTCCTGACTTGAGGATTCTGACTTCTTTATTTAGTATTTTTTCTCAAAAACCCCTTGACAAGATTGGCTTTCTTTGTAATATACTATCGGTTTTTAGGCATTTGGTTAAAAAATGTTGAATGATAGTGAGAGGTTTTCTCTAACGTAGCCTCGAAATGAGGTGTATATTTTTTTGTTTATATAGGAGGTAAACAATGGCAAAGGGAAAATTTGAGAGAACGAAG
>CAZGHN010000010.1:0-91970 GCA_964525555.1 uncultured bacterium | reverse complement strand
ATCGAAAATCTTAGCCTGTAGTTTCCCTACATCGATTTTTCTCATCTCTTGGGCTCTGGCAGCACCCACAAGACATAATACAAAAAACAAAAATATCAAAGTCTTTAATTCCTTTTTCATAACCAATATTTTTCCCTATTATTATATTGTAATAAAATCCTTACCTTATGTCAATATTTCTTATTTATAAATCTTTTTCATAATTAATCGCCAACAAATATATATATAACCCTCGTTGTTTTTTTGAACTAATATGATTATGAAAAGTTAAAAATCCCTTGCCATAAACGTTTGTATTTACTATAATGAGATATGCTTATTGGAGTAACAGGAAATACCAGTACAGGTAAGACTGTAATATGCGAACTATATGAAAAATTGGGCGCTCATATAATATCATGCGATGAACTTGGATGGGCAATTTTAAGAGAATCCCATATATTAGAGAAACTGAAAGATGAATTCGAAGAAGTAATAGAAAACGGCAAAGTTGACAGAGAAAAACTCGGAAATTTAGTTTTCAGCAATAAAAATAAACTCAAAATACTTAATGAGATAGTTCATCCCGAGTTGTTAAAAAAACTAAAATCGCTTATCGGATCTTCAAAAGAAAAAACGATTGTTGTTGACGCAGCATTAATATTTGAGTGGAAAATAGAAAATTGGTTCGATTATATCATCCTTTTAATTTCTACCCAAAAAGACAAGGAAAGCAGACTCAAGGCAAAAGGTTTAAGCGAAAAAACAATAAACGGCAGGTTAATCTCTCAGGAAGATAGCAACCGTTTTATCAAATACTCCGATTTCATAATCGAAAACGACGGCGATTTAGACAGCTTAAAAAATAATGCTAAATGGGTCTGGGATGAGATAAAAAAAGGTAAGAAATCTTAAGCGAGTGATCCTGTTGGAGTGTCAGATTGCTTTTTGTCTTCTTTGATATGAATGTCTCTCTGAGGAAAAGGAATCTCAATATTGTTTTCTTTAAAAGTTTTCCAGATAGCGTAACGTACTTCACTCTCAATCTCTTTCTTTTTTAAAGCATTGTCTGTCCAAACAGAAATTTGAAAATCCAGAGAACTTTCTCCAAAATCAGTAAAGTATATTATAACTTCCGGTTTCTTTAGTATACCTTCAAGTTGAGACAAATTTTCAATTAAAGCCTCTTTAACTTTAAAAGGATCGGATGAATAAGATACGCCAACCGGAATATCTATCCTAATTATTGGGTCTGAATGAGTATAGTTTATTAATTCATTGTTTACAAGATTCGTATTGGGAACTATCACTTCAACATTATTAAAAGTTCTTATTATAGTTGTTCTAATTCCAACTGTTTCTACCCTTCCGAGAAGACCGTTGACTTCGATCAAGTCATTATGAACTATGGTCTTATCTGAAAGCAGGATAAAGCCACTTATAAGGTTATTAACTATTTCCCTTAGCCCGAATCCAATACCTACACCTAGAGCTCCAATTAGTACTTTTACGGAGGTAAAGTCGATATTAACAATGGCAAAGGCGGCAAAAACACCTATTACTATTATTGAATATCGTATTAACATAGAGATAGTATTGGTTCTTGTTGTATCAAGAAATGGTAATTTTTCAAGACGAGCTTTTGCGGTTTTCTCAAATCCTTTAGAAAGTCTGAAAGACAAGTAAAAAATCAAAACCGCTACAATAAATCCATTTAAACTTATTTTTTTATCACCGATACTAATTCTCGGAGTAGAGAGAAACATCGTAACAGTATTAATGTAACCCAACTTGTGAAGAATCGCTGTCACTATAACAAGAATTCCAAGAATTGCAATTAACTTCGAATTTATTTCATTACTCTTTAAATTTATCAATATTGTTATAAAAAACAAAAAACTAAAAGAATATAAAGAAAAGAAAACTGTTGCTTTAAAATACTCTTCCGAGAAAAATCCTGCTTTGTAAAATACAAAACCACAAAGCATTAAACATAGAGGGAAAACTGAATAATAAAGCAGTCTTTTTACTTCTTCCCTTTGTTTTCTTGTCATAAAAACAATAAGGGCGTAAACAAAGATACTCCCGGCTATTGTATATACAAATCCCATTATCTCATTATTAACTAACTACTTGTAATCTTATGCAAATTCTCGGCAATCTCGGCTGTCTCTTGAGATGTTGTTGACAATTCTTCGACGGAAGCCGACAACTGCTCTATTGCGGCGGAAAGCTCTTCTGAAGAAGCAGCATTCTCTTCTGCAATTGCGGCAATGTTTTCTAGCGCTTCTGTTATTGTGTTAACTTCTTCTTCCCCCCTCTTATTAATCTCCGCAATCTGTCTTATTCTTTTAGTTATATGATTTATCTCTGCGGCAATATCCTTCAAGAAATCCGCAGATTTCAATGATGTCTCCTTACCTTTATTAACTTCCTCAACTGTTTCTTGTGTTTTCTGTGTTACTAAATTTATAACACCGGAAATTTCATTTGTTATTTCAGAAATTACCTTAGTTGCTTCTGAAGATTGATTAGCTAGTTTTCTTATTTCATCTGCAACTACAGCAAAACCCCTTCCTGTTTCACCGGCTTTAGTCGCTTCTATGGTAGCATTAAGGGCAAGAATATTTGTTCGCTTACTTATTTCTCTAACCTTTTCCGTTATTCCGAGAATTTCTTCGGAATAACGTGCTATGCCTTGAATAACTTCTTCCAACTCATGAATCGTATTCGTAACATTATCCATAGCAACTCTAACTGCTTCGGAGGATTTTTTGCCTTTTCCCGAAAGTTCTGAAATGTTTTCCGAAGAGCTCAGAGTTTCCTGTGCAGAATCCAGGGATTGACGAACTACTGTAAGAGCTTTCTGAGACATTCCCGAAGCAATTTGGGACTCTTGCGCCTGTTTCTCAGAAGCGTGTGCAATTTGCTCCATTGTGGAAGAAACTTCTTCTGAGGAAGCTGTCATCTCCTCGGCAGAAGCTGAGAGTTCTTCAGCCTGCGCAGATATCCTTTCTGCAACCTGACGTATTAAGTCCTTATCCTGCTCCAATTTATTTACAAATTGATTAAAAGAAGCTGCAAGCTCTTTACTCTCCGCAGTCAAAAACTTATCGGATATTCTGACATGAATATCTGCTTTTCCTTCTGCTATACGTTTCAAGTTTTCTCTGACAGTATTTAACGGTTTGAAGAAATAATTCAATAATTCTAAAGTAGCAAGCAATGAAACAATACTAATAACAATGATTATCTTGAGCAATGCGTATGAAAGCCTCTTTGTTACGGCAAAAGATTCCTGTTTAGAAAGCCCCGCCCTAAAAACACCTATCACCTCGTCCTCTCGCATACCACCGTAAACAGGGAAATAGCAATCAATTATTATTTGCCCACCTGTTTTCTTAACAATTTTGTTCTTATTCCCTTCCTTCAATTTAATCATAGTCTCAGCTGATAAAGTATCTCCTACCTTAATTTTTTCAATTTTAGTAAATGTCTTGCCTGATAAATCGTAGACTTTTAAATACAGAATGTCTTTTCTTTTCGCCAGTTCAGTAAGTGTCGATTCTAGAAAAGAGGGGTTTTTAGAATCTAAGCTAAACTCTAGAGTAGAACTAATTGACCTAAGTATGTTTTCTGCTCTACTCAGCAAAATAGTATCAAACTCTGATTTTACAATTATGTTAGCTGATACTAATATCGATATATTTATAGCCAAAATTATAACAATTAAAAGCACAGAAATTTGAACTTTTAATGAATTGAATTTTATCATTAACCCTCCTAACGTTAATGTTACAATTATTGGAATTGAATGTCAAGAGTTCTTTTTAACTTTATTAAAACTCCTAAAAAATTTCAATAATAAACAAAAAAAGGGTCGAGTAAAAAAACTCGACCCTTTTTCCAATCTTGCAATCTCCCCCCTATCCAATAATATCCTCAATCTCTCCCAAAAGCCACTTTATTTCTTCAACCGTTAAATCTCCCATATGCGCTATTCTGAATGTCTTTTCCTTCAAATTGCCATATCCGTTAGAAAGGTAAGCTCCTCTCTTGGACAATTCTTCATTGAGACCTTTGATTGAAATACCTTTAGTATTGTTGATACAGGTTACTGTGGGTGAAAGATTATTTTCGTCAGCGTAAAGTGAGAAATTCTTTCTTGCCCAATCCTGAACTATATTGGCCATTTCCGTATGTCTTTTAAAACGGTTTTCTATGCCTTCCTTATTTACTATTTTGTCCAATTGGTAATTAAGGGCGGCAATCAAATTTAGCGCACCTGTTGTGGCCGGCTGTTTTGCTTTATCCCAGTATTTCTTATGCTCAAGAAAATCGAAATAATACCCTTTATCATCCACTTCAGCAGAACGCTGCATCGCTTTTTCACTTACAGATGCAACCGCCAATCCCGGAGGAAGAGCAAAGCATTTCTGTACCGAAGCAACAACATAATCAACACCCCAATCGTCAACTCTAATTTCAGTACCAGCCATTGAAGATACAGCATCTACACATAAAATAACATCAGGATACTGGCTTACAACTTCCGCTACTTCCTTCAAAGGATTAATAACACCGGTTGAAGTTTCGTTATGCGTCATAAAGACAGCATCGAATTTACCAGTTTTAAGTTTTTCTTCTATGTCTTCCGGCGAAATACCCTTACCCCATTCATACTCTAAAACTTCATGATCTTTTTTACAGCTTTTTGATATTCCCGCCCATCTTTTTCCGAAAGCTCCGCATATGCTGTGAAGAGCTCCTTTTTTAACACAATTTCTGACTCCAGCTTCCATCAAACCGGTTCCGGAACAAGTTCCTAAAATGATAAAATTATCTGTGAAAAGAACCTTTTTTAGCTTGGATACGGTTTGATCCATCAGTTCCGAAGTCTCCGGCATTCTATGTCCAAACATTGGAAAATCCATTGCTTTTCTTACATCTTCTCTAACTTCGGTCGGGCCGGGAATAAATAATTTCCTGTACATCAGTCCTCCTTTCTTCCTTTTCTTATTTTCGGGTATAAAGGAAATTCTTCGGCGATTTCTTTAACTTCGCCTTTTACTTCTTCAACTATTTTTTCATTATCTATGTTACTCAAAACCTTATCGATCAACTGTGCTATTTTCTTTATCTCTCCTTCTTTTATGCCCCTGGATGTAAGAGCAGGTGTGCCTATTCTTATTCCGCTCGCTATAAAAGGCTTTTCCTTGTCAAACGGAATCGTATTCTTATTTACCGTTATTTTTGCTCTATCAAGAGCTTCTTCAGCTTGCTTTCCAGTAATACCATTGCTTTTAACGTCGACAAGTATTAAATGCGTATCGGTACCGCCGGCAACAAGTCTCCATCCTAATTTTTTAAACTCTTCTTCAAATGCTTTTGCATTCAATACTATTTGATGCTGGTATCTTTTAAAATCTGGCGAGAGCGCTTCTTTGAAAGCAACCGCTTTACCTGCTATCGTGTGCATGTGAGGCCCTCCCTGCAGGCCCGGAAAAACGGCTTTATCTATAGCTTTCGCCCATTTTTCCTTACAGAGTATTATAGCACTTCGTGGACCCCTAAGTGTTTTATGGGTCGTAGTTGATACTGCCTCCGCATAAGGTATAGGCGAAGGATGTTCTCCGGCAACGACAAGACCAGCAATATGGGCAATATCAGCAACAAGATATGCTCCTACCTCATCACAAATTTCTTTGAATTTATCCCAGTGCAGAGTTCTTGGATATGCAGAAGCACCTGTCATTATTAACTTGGGTCTTTTCTCTCTGGCAAGCTCGAGAAGATTAGAATAATTTATCTGCTCTGTTTCGGGATCAACAGTATATTGATAAGTTTCCCAGAAGATACCCGTAAAACTTACCTTATAGCCGTGCGAAAGGTGACCTCCATGAGAAAGAGAAAGACCGAAAAACAAATCTCCTGGGTCAAGCAATGCAGAATATATCGCCATATTGGCTGGAACTCCTGAATTAGGCTGAACATTTACATGTTCGGCACCAAATAGTTTTTTCGCCCTTTCTATAGCAAGATTTTCGACAACATCCATCCACCTACAACCACCATAATATCTCTTGCCCGGATAACCCTCTGCATATTTATTCGTCATCACAGAACCCATAGCTTCAAGAACTGCCCTGGATACAAAATTCTCGGAAGCTATCAACTCAAGATTTTCATGCTCTCTGTTAGCCTCACCAATTATGGCTTTGTAAACTTCCGGATCTGTTTTATATAATTCACCCATTTCTCCAAATACCTCTTTTTACAATTTCACTCTAATAATTTATCTTCTACGAACTTATTATATTTTGATACCATACCTTGTCAAGGTGGAAAAACCTATCTGCAAAAAAATATTTGCTACAGAGAACACAGAGATTTTTTGCTGTCGGCTGCCAGCTTTTTTAACTCAAATAAAGCCACAAAGAAGACAAAGATTTTCTTTTTGTTTTTCCCTATTCAACCATTCAACTATTCAACAATTCAACCGATCTGAAGGATCTTTTCCCCTTGACAAAACGCACAAATTGCCTTATATTGCTTTTGTATTAATTCAATAATACAATTGAATTTTAAGAATTAGAATAGTAGGAGGATTTGTTTATGTTGAATTTTTTAGAGGATTTTTTGTATATACATAAAATGCAGAAGGTTGAAACTTTTCACGTAAGATGCTCGTCAAACAGAAAAAGAGACAAAAAGCTATATTTTATTTCGTTTTAAAAGGAGGGTAAATGATGTCTCGAAAAAAGAAGCTTGTATTTATATCTATATCAGTTTTTTTGTTTGTAGTCCTTTTGTCTGCTATGAGTCACAAAAGGAATGGTAGCGAGGAAATCCCAACTATAGTTGTCGAAAAAGGTGATATTAAGGACGTTGCTGTTGCTCTCGGCACTATTGAGGTTAAGTATGAGACAAGTGTAAAATCGAAGTTTTCAGGAGTAATAAAGAAAGTGTTTGTCGAAATGGGTGATGTGGTTAAAAAGGGCAACCCCCTCTTTGAAATCGACCCCACGCCAACCCCCTTTGAACTTGCATCGGTACGAAAAGAAGTCAAAGTCTCGGAAATCAGATTGGAAAATGCGAAAAAAGACATCGAGAGGAAAAAAGCTCTTTTCGAAAAAGGTTTGATTTCGGATAAGGAATACGAAAATATGCAGCAGGATCTCCAGGAAGCGCAATCCGTTTACGACCTTGCAAGGCAGAGTTTGGATCTAATGGAAAAAGGTAAGGCGAGAGTCGGAGGGATTGCACTCGACGCCATAATCCGTTCGCCCGTCTCCGGAACAATCCTTTCGAGACAAGTTAGCATCGGGGACCCCGTAGTTCCGCTTACATCTTACCAACCGGGTACTGAGCTTATGAAAATTGCACGTCTTCAAGATTTATTATTCAAGGGAACTGTCGATGAAATCGATGTGGGAAGACTGGAAGAAGGAATGAAAGCAAAAATTACCGTGGGAGCCATACCCGATGAAGAGGTTTATGGAATAATAGATATTATCGCTCCTAAAGCACGCAATAAGGAAGGAGCAACAGTTTTTGACATTGAGATAATAGTTACAGAAAAGGGAAATAAACCCCTTAGAATAGGATATTCGGCAACCGCCGATATTATCATTAACGAACGTAACGATGTACTGGTTATACCTGAAGGTGCTGTAAAATTTGAAGAGGAAAAAACATACGTCAATCTTGCGAACGGAGAAAAGAGGGATGTTGAAATCGGTTTATCTGATGGGTTAAATATCGAAGTTGTTTCCGGTTTAAAAGAAGGAGAAACGATACAAAAATGAAACGAGTATTGACTCAATTAGGCCAGGATTTTAGAGCCTACAAAATGAGGTTTTTCCTGGTTATATTCGGCATATCATGGGGAACTACTGCGATTGTTCTTAACATGGCCTTCGGCGTAGGCGTTATGGTCCAGGTAAAAAAGGGTCTTAAGGGTCTGGGTGAACATATCGGCATACTCTGGCCCGGCCAGACAAGTGTTCCTTACAGAGGTCTGGGTATCGGCAGAAGGATTAGATTTGTTCCCGAAGACGCAGAACTCCTAAAAGAGAGGATCGATATAATTGAAAAAGCATCTCCGGAATATATACACTGGGGACAACCTATAAAATACGGAGAACTGCTCCGTAACGCTAAGGTCTGCGGAGTAAATCCTTCATATGGAATGATGAGGTCTATCAAACCAGAAAAAGGAAGATTTCTTAACAAACTGGACGTGGAAAAAAGAAGGAGAGTTATTTTTCTCGGGAATGAAGAAAAAGAAAAAATATTCGGGCAAGAAGATGCTATCGGCAAGAGGGTTCTTTTAAACGGAATCCCCTTTACAGTCATCGGAGTAATGAAGAAAAAAGTACAGAATAGTTCTTACTCCGGTAGCGATCAGAGCGCCGTTTTTATTCCTTACACGACTTTTAAAACTATGTACGGCTGGCTCTACATAAACAACATGGTTTATCAGCCTGTGTCTGCCGACCTGTCAAAAAAAGCCCAGGAAGAAATTAGCGAGGTGCTTGGAGAAAAATACAAATTTGACCCTGAAGACAAGGAAGCGCTGGGCACATGGGATGTGGCGGAACAAGAAAGAATGACGGACAAGGCAATGAAAGGAATTGAATATTTCCTGACCATTGTGGGAGCTATGACTCTGCTAATAGCAGGAGCTGCAATTGCAAATATTATGTACTTTATCGTTGATGAAAGAACGAGAGAAATAGGAATAAAACGTTCCGTTGGGGCGAGGAAAAGTGATATCCTGCGACAATTTCTTTTAGAATCACTTTTGCTATCGGCAATTGGCGGTGCGGCGGGACTCTTCTTCAGTTTTTCACTCGTATGGTTCTGTTCTTTTATACCCGAAACGGGTATATTTGAATTTATAGGTAAGCCTACGATGTCCTATGAGATACCCGTGATTACAGTTATCGTTCTTCTTGTTATTTCGGTTATTTCAGGATATTTTCCTGCAAAAAAAGCGGCAAATTTAAAACCAGTGGAGTGTTTGCGTTATGAGTAATATTCTAATAGAAACAATAAACGTAAGAAAAGAATATGATATGGGCGAGGAAAAAGTTGTAGCCATAAAAAAAATGTCCCTTAAAATAAAAGAAGGAGAATTTGTTTCCATTATAGGTCCTTCCGGATCCGGCAAATCTACACTATTACACATATTAGGATGTCTCGACCTGCCCACAAACGGAGAATATCTATATAAAGGAAAAGAAGTGTCGACTTATTCGGATGATCAACTTTCCGCGTTCAGAAACAGAGAAATAGGATTCGTGTTCCAATTCTTTTATTTGTTGCCCCGTGAGAAAGTTCTTGAGAATGTTAAATTACCTCTTTATTATCGTAACTCTGACGAAAATAATAAGAACGAGAAGGTTATGGAAGCCTTAGAAAAGGTCGGGATAACCCATAGAAAGAACCACCTGCCGACTGAGCTCTCAGGCGGTGAACGCCAGAGAGTAGCTATCGCGAGAGCCCTGGTAGGCAACCCGAATCTTATTCTTGCAGATGAACCAACAGGCAACCTCGATACCAAAACAGGCGAATCGATATTTTCCATATTCGAGGACTTAAGTAAAGCCGGAAAGACAATTATTTTGATAACCCACGAGACGGAACTGGCAAAAAAAGCAGGGAGAATTATAAAGATAAGAGACGGAGAAATCGAAGGGGGCTGATGTGATTATTGTATTATTGCTCGCGTTAAATTTAACATTGGAAGATGCAATAGAAATGGGACTGGAAGAAAATCCTGTATATCTCAAAGCCAAGAAGAACTTTTTCATAGAACAAAAAACAAACTCTCTTGTGTATTCCAACATGCTACCGCAAATAATCGGAGGATACAGCTGGATGAAAACCCGCAGTGAAATACAGGGTATTAATTCTATCGATACAACCAGCGGTTATAGCATTTCTGCCACCTGGGAATTAGGTCCTGACGATATATTTACATCGATGAGAACTCATTATAGAAACAGCTCGGCTTACTACTCCTTTATTGATACGAGAAATAGTGTTATTTACGATATTGCTCTTGTGTACTTGAAGACATTGATGACACGAAAACTACTCGAAAGCAGAATTGCGGGGGTGAACCGGACGGAAAAAAACTTAAATCTTGTTGAAGAAAGAAGGGCTCTGGGGCTCGCGTCAAATGCAGAAGTATTGAAAGCAAAGGTTGATCATTTCCAGTCGAAAATCAATCTCCTCGACACAAAGAAACAGGCAAGAGTTTCTGCTTTGACGCTTGACAATATTTTAGGTCTAACCGCAGAAGATTCTCTGATGCTCACGGAACCTGAAATAGAATTCGAAATTCCTTCTAAAGATTCAATCCAATATCTGGCAATGCAAACCGACCCACTATACAATAAGTATAAATCGGAAAGCAATGCCGCAAAATACAACCTTTTGGGAACCTCAACAGAAGACCTCTTTTCTGTCTCTTTTTTCGGAAGTTTTCAGTATTTAGGAGATGATTTCCCCAGCGCATCAGTCTTACAGGACAATTATGATTATTCAATCGGATTAACTGTCACAGTTCCTATATTTACAGGTTTTTCTCGATTTAATAAATTCACGGTAAAACGCCTTGAAAAGGACTTAGCTGATATAAACTCACGCGACAGAGCCAGAGAATTAAAAGTTGTTGTAGAAGACGAATTTTTAAGCTTTCAAGAGACAGAAGAGAAATTAGAACTTGCCAGCGCAACTTTAGAATTCGCAAAAGAAAACCATCAAGCCACAAGCGAAAGATACAATCTCGGAGAAGCCTCTATAATAGAATTTTTAGAAGCAGAAGAAGATTTACTCGAGGCAGAATATTCTATGACACAGGCTCGCTTTGACTGGTATCTATCCGTTTATAAAATTAAACGCTTGACAGGGGATTTAACTAAAGAATAAAAGGAGGAAAATATGAAAAAATTAAAAAGCATACCCCTAAAACTCTTTCTTATATTTACTGCCACTTTACCATTATACTTAGGAAGTTCTTATAAGTTCCAGCGAGAAATAAAGAAAACCTACGACGCGAAACCGGGTATGAAACTTAGCGTATCCGGCCGAAACGGAAAAATTGAGATAGAAAAATGGGATAAGGACCAGGTAGAGATTTTTGCTATTATAGGCTCCAATAAGAGCATGGAGGAACTGGATAAGATCGATGTTGATATTTCTGTGGATGAGAACATGACTATCAAAACCAGATATCCGGGGGATAAATCCAAGGAAAAAGAGGAAAAATCTCATGATGAAGAAGACTTAAGCGTATGGGATATCATTAAAGAGGCGATTTCTTCCGGAGGGGTTGGATCTAAGGCTTCAGTTGACTATGAAATCAAGGTTCCCGATTACGTTGTTGTTTCTAAAGTAAATACAACAAATGGCAAAATAGATTTAGAAGGAACAAAAGGACCTTCAAAACTGGTTACAACAAATGGGGGAATTGAAGTCGACAATGTTGATGGAAACATAGAAGCTCACAGCACTAACGGCAAAATAGAAATTGAAAACGCAGATGGTTTTGTGACTGCCGCAACAACAAACGGCAAAATTGAAGTAAAAAGCGAAGGAATAAAAGATTTAACAACAACAAATGGTGGCATCGAGGCAGAAATAAAGAAAATAGAAAAAGAAGACATAAAAATTAGGACTACGAATGGCTCCATTAAACTCGGGCTAACTTCCTCGCTTAACGCAATTCTTGAACTAAATACCACAAACGGCGGAATAGATTTGGACGGCATACCCTTAGAGGTTATCTCAACACATAAGAATAAACACATTAAAGGCAAAATGGGCAAAGGCGGTCCGAAAATAAATGCGAGCACTACAAACGGAAGCATAAAGATTAGAAAATTGTAAGGAAGAAGCTGGGAGCCAGAATCCAGAAGCCAGAATCCCATCACCCTACCCAATGATTGGACGCAGATTTTAAGTATTATGTTTTTCTGTTTTATCTCAAAATAGATTGATTTTATAGGGTTTTCGGATATATATTTAACAAAGAATACAAATCTTTTCTTTGTGCCTTGGTGTCTTTGTGGCTATTTTTTAAAAAACCCCTTGACAAATTCTACATTTGTAGTATAATGTACTACAAACGTAGAAAAAATAGGAGGGTAAGTTGAAAAAGTTAATTGAGATACCATGTAAAACTGCATCTTTCGTGAAATTTTTATTTGTAGGATTTGTTCTATTGTACGCTTTAGCTTTTCGGTTGACGCTGATGGCTTCTGACAGTGAAGCAGAGCAAAGAGAAAAGGTTCCCTGCAGGATTCCACGCATCGACACCGAAATACAGATAGACGGATATTTTGATGAAGAGGCCTGGAACCAGGCCCTAAAGATCGATGCGAACATCGAAGTCAACCCGGGTGAAAATATTCCCGCACCTGTTAAAACAGAAGTTTATATGGCCTATGATAACTCAAATATTTATGTTGCGTTTAAAGCCTATGATCCTGACCCATCGCAAATAAGAGCTAATTTTTGCGATAGAGATAATATATGGGATGATGACTGGGTTCTTATTCTATTCGATACTTTTAATGACGAGAGGAGATGCTATGATTTTGTTTGCAATCCATTGGGTATCCAGGCAGATATAATTGAAAGTACCTCGGGAGGCGGAGGTTCTTGGGATGCCATCTGGGAATCCGACGGGCGTATTACCGAAGAAGGATACATAGTTGAAATGGCTATACCCTTTAGTTCCCTAAAATTTCCCCGAACCGAGGGTGAACAGATTTGGGGTTTCGATGCAGTAAGAAGTTATCCCCGAAACGTACGCCATCATATAGGCTCATTTGAAAGAGACAGAAATAATAATTGTTATTTCTGTCAGTTAGAAAAAATTACCGGTTTCAGTGACGTAATACCGGGAAGAGATATTGAACTTGTTCCTACATTAACGTCCTTAGTTACGCAGGAAAGAGAAAATGAGACTTCGGGTCCGTTTAATAAGGATTACTCAAGCGAAATCGGTTTTACTTCAAATTGGGGCATCACAAACAATCTCAAACTGAGCGCGACACTGAATCCGGATTTTTCGACAATTGAAGCTGACATAATACAGGTAGATATAAACAATCGTTTTGAACTCTGGTATCCCGAAAAGCGGCCGTTTTTTTTAGAAGGAGACGATTTTTTTGAAACACAATTAGATGCGGTTCACACAAGGACCCTGGCAGATCCTAATTTAGGAGTTAAACTTACAGGAAAAGAAGGAAAGAACACCATTGGTTTCTTCTCAGCTCAAGATGCCACCACGAATTTTGTCTTTCCGTCTATCGAAGGCTCCGACTCAGATGAACGCGATATGAAATCTTACGGTACCGTTTTTAGATATCTCCGTGATTTCGGACAATCATCAAATATAGGCTTACTCCTGACTGACAGGGAAGGAAAGAACTATTACAATAGAGTGCTCGGTCTTGATGGGATACTTCGCCTTGGCAAAAACGACCGCTTTGAATGGCAGGCCCTGGGGTCAAAAACTCTGTATCCGGACGATATCGCCTCACAGTACGACCAATCTACAGACGCATTTACAGGCAGAGGTATCGAGGTAGGCTACTTACATGACACCAAAACACACAACTTTTTTGGTGATTATAAAGATCTGAGTCCTGATTTTCGTTCTGATCTTGGATTCGAAAATCAAACGGGATTTAGGTTTGTCGATGTTGGAGGCAATTATATATGGAGAGCAGGTCCAGAGAACTGGTTCACCTGGATCAATATCTATGTAGGGGCAGACATAGGAAAAGATTATGACAACAACACAAGACGTAAATCGCTAAAATCAAATTTCAATTACAACGGTCCCCTTCAGTCATACTTTGGTGTTTACGGACAACTTTCCAAAGAGCTCTATGAAGGACAAGAATTCAATACGGGTTTTCTGAATTATTGGGTTGGGGGTCAATTTACCAAATGGTTCAATTTCAACTTATGGAGCGTATTTGGTAACCGTATAGATTATGACAACACCCGTCCCGGAAAAGGTTTACAGTTGGGTGTCAGCGGCAATTTAAAAATCGGTCCACGCTTATCGGTCTATCTTGACCACTATTATGAACGTTTATATGTAACAGACGGCAGGTTATACACAGCTACAAGAGAATACGTAAATTTGATGTATCATTTCAGCGAAAGAATCTTAATCCGAACGATTTTTCAGTACGCCAATTACAAAAAGGATCCTTCCCTATACATAGATGAAGTTGCTCCCGAAGAACAAGAATTTTTAAGTCAGATTCTACTTTCATATAAAATCAATCCGCGTACTGCTTTTTATGTAGGATACACAGATAACTATTTCGGTGATCACAATACAGATATAACACAAACAGATAGAAGTCTTTTTGCGAAAATCGGATACGCATGGATGTTTTAGTTAGATGTGTTTTTAGCAAAAAAATCGTCGACAAGGACAATTGATAATGTGTAGGGTTAATAGTTTATTGTTTATTAGTGTGTTTAGTCTTGTGTTTGTAATTACCGAATCTTTGCAGGCACAAGAGAGTGGTGTTATCCAAAGCTCAGAACCTACAACCATTTTACAGCCAGAGATAAATTTTCTGGCACAAGAACCTATCATTGACGGTATCCTTGATACAAAATTATCAAAACTACCAAAAAGAAAATTTAACTTTATCGCCAAAGATAACCCTCAAAACCCCGCACCGGTTGAAATTAATTATCGTCTTGCTTACGGAACTCATTTCCTCTATCTCTATATCGAAGTTGGTTCGGATAGCTTTATTTGCAGAGATAGAGGTTTTCAAAATGGAGATGGCTTTACTGTTGCAATAACAAAACCTTGTCCGGAAAACCTACCCGCAGATGAATATTACGTATTAGGATTTTCAGCCACAAAAGACAAAAATGCTTTCTTCAGAAAAGTCATCTGGCATCATAATATGGTTTTTGGTTTTAGAGGATTAACCAACGAGACTGAATTTGAATTAAAATCGGAGAAAAACAAAGTAGGCTTCGAACTTCTTCTGCCATGGTCAGAAGTTTACCCTTATCATCCATGGATTTCAGAGGGGATTGGATTCAACATGGTTTTTGTAAAAGCTATAGGTACAAACGATTTAAATTTCCATACTATCATTAAAGATGGACAAAGATATATTGGTGACAATCAGAAGGAAAGATTATACGTGAACTTAAACTTTGAGAACCCAGAGCTAATAAGAAGCAATCAAACATATATGGAGATGAATAGAAATTGTATTTTAGGTGATTCAATTAAGTTAAAAATTGCTACAGTTTCCGCCAATCCTTTTATAGAAAAATGTCAATTATTAATTAAAGGTGTTGAAGGTAATAGAGTCAAAACAGAGAATATCGAATATCATTGTAATAAAGGGTTAACGATAAAAGAATATAATTTAGAAACGTCAGATTTGGCCCCGGGTGATTATCAGATTGAATGGAAATCTAAAAATGGTAATTATTCTGGAAAATCAGGATTAACAATATTACCCACTTTTGATTATGCTACGCTAAAAAAACAGTTAAAAATTATATGTAGTAATATTTCCTCAGGTAGTTACAATACATTGCAATTTCAATTGGAACAGATACAAAAACAATTCAAAAAACTTAAATCATATGAGGTTTGTCCTGAATTACGTATAAAACTAACAAGCTTTTTAGAAAACATAGAAAAAGCGAAAAAGGGAGAAGAGGTCTATAAGACAAAAGCAGGCGTTTTTAGGAGAGCATTTCGTTCGGAAATTGATGGAACCTTACAACCTTACAGTGTTAAAATCCCAAAGGATTTTGATCCGTCTAAGAAGTATAAGCTTTTAGTATGGCTTCACGGAAGTGATGAAGACGACCAAGGACAACTTAACAATCGACGATTAATTAATAAGTTAATTGCAATTGCTCCCTGTGGTAGAGGCAAAAGGCATGCCTATACAACTAATGAATCTCAAATTGATATACAGGAAGCTATCAATGATGTCATTCTAAACTATCCAATTGATACAACGAATATTATTCTGGCTGGTTTTTCTATGGGAGGTTATGGTGTTTATAGAACCTTTTTCGAAACACCAAACAGATATAAAGCAGTGGCTGTTTTTTCGGGACAACCTGATTTGGCAACCGAATATTTCCCTGAAGAGGTCCATCCTAATTTTCTGAAAGAAAAGTATCTTATACCCTTTAAGAAAACACTTATTTTTATTGCTCATGGCAAAAAAGATAACAATACTCCATTCCACTTAACGCAGGAAGTTGTCGAAAAGCTTGATTCGTTAGGCGCAAAGGTCGAATTTCATATTGAGGAAGAAATGGGACATGGAACAAGTGAAGATGCACGGAACGAATTTTATAATTGGCTTGAATATATTGTTAATAAACAGTAAACTTTGGCCGCAAAGAGAATCTTTGTAGTCATGTTAAAAAATGGAGGATATATGGGGTTAACAAAAGCCGAATGGCAAATAATGAACGCTTTATGGAAAGATTATCCTGCATCCGTAAGAGACATCATGGAGAATCTGGATGGAGATATTGACTGGGCATATACTACCGTAAAAACGATGCTTGATAGACTGGCTAAAAAGGGAGTTATTAAAGTAAATAAGAAACGTAATGTTAGTATGTACGAGCCTATTGCATCACAAGAAAAAACGCGTCAGGCAGCCATAAAATCCTTTGTAAACCAGGCTTTCGACGGGGCAATAGGCACTTTAATGCATCATATCGTTGCCGAAGAAGAGCTGTCAAGAAAAGAAAGAGAGGAATTGATGCGTATTCTAAAAGAGGAGGAGAAAAATGATTGAACAACTTAACACATTAAGCCTAACGTGGTGGAGCTGGATGAGTGGAATGTTCTGGCAGGTAAGTCTTCTTATAATCCTCATAAGCGGTATAGACTTACTCCTACGCCGGTGGGTATGGCCTCAGGTTAGGTATGTTTTGTGGTTTATGGTGCTAATAAAATTATTGCTCCCCCCTACTTTTGCATCACCGGTAAGCATTACTTCTAACTTTCAACCAATAGCGCTAAAAGCTCTTAGTCATTATCATACAGAGCAGACTTCCTTGATTCATGGTACGACTACTTCCGAGGCGACAACCACTCCAGCTGGAAGTAAGTTAATTCTCGCGGGTGAAGGTAAAACAGTTCTTCCTGAAAGCGAAAGGGTTATTCCTAAAACAAATATCAAACCCAATTGGCAAGTTTTCGCAATGATTTTCTGGTTGCTGGGCTCTCTTTTTATTCTTATTTTTTTAATTAAAAAATTCAGAGAGATGAGAAAAGCAAACATATCGGGAGAAAAGAAAGTTGTACCGGATTGGTTTGAGTTACTTGTAATTAAATGTGCAAGACGATTAAATTTGCAGGTTATCCCAAATGTTGTCATAACCAAAAAGGTTAGCTCTCCTGCTATATTCGGCATGATAAGACCCGTATTATTACTCCCAACCGACTTCTTGAACAAAACTTCTAAAAAAGATGCGGAAAATATTTTACTGCATGAGCTCGCGCACATTAAAAGAAGAGACCTGCTGGTAAAAGAATTCGAGACTTTTCTCACCATCATATACTGGTTCAATCCTCTTTTCTGGGGAGTCAAGAAACAACTTCAACATTTACGTGAATTGTGCTGCGACTCAACAGTTGCCAATGTACTGCAGAAAAAGGTAAAAGGCTACAGAAGCACATTACTGGAGACCGCACGAAGGCTACTTGCTCAACCTCTCGAACCAGGTCTCGGATTCTTAGGTTTGTTCGAAGATTCAGGAAAAATATCAACCCGCCTTAAATGGCTGGAGAAAGATACTTTTAAGTTTAGATGGTTAAGAAATACTTTAGTAGTATTTATTCTTATTTTTGTACCGCTTTGTATTTTACCAATGTCAAAGCTGGAGCTTCAAAAGACTATGGAGGATATTGCAGAGATAGAGGAAGATCTCTCCGGGGAAATGGACAAGATTGGGAAATTGCTCACGGAATTGGATCTGTTAAAAGAAAAACTTAATAATTATCATAAAGAAATTGAAAAAATAAACAGCAAAGAAATTGATTCATTAGAAAAAATACTAAGTAAAAGAAAGAAGGACTTAGATAAAAGAACTAAAGAACATTTGAAGATATTGAAAGAAAATGAGAAAAAATTAAAAGAGTGGAAAGAGAATATAGCGAAATGGGAAAAGAACTACAAAAATAAACATACAGAAATGTTCGAAAAGTTCGGGAATATAGATAAAGAATATATAGAGAGAATGAAGAAATTTGAGAAGAAATACGCTGATGAATACAAAAATAAAAAATGGGACAAAGAAGAATTAAATAAAAGCATAGACAGTCTATTGGAAAGCCTTGATGAATCATCAAAAGAATATTTCTCAAATTTGTATCCGATACCTAAACCTTTAATCAAAATTGATTCTCTTTACGTCCACCATTACCCATATATCAGAATTGATACTATCGGTACCCAAGGTTTAGCTGTCATCGAATTTGGATCTGATTCTACCTCGGCTTTTTCTATAAAGGTACCAAGACGTATATTCGACTCTGCTTCGTGGCCCTGTTTTGTAGAGGCGTCAGATATTGATGTAGACTTTCACGACCAGGATTCCAAGTGCAAATCCGACAAGCATTATTTCTCCAAAGACTACGATATTAAAAAGGATAGCAAACTTCAGGTTTACAACATCAATGGAAAGGTCGAAGTAAATACATGGAACAAAAATAAAGTTAAAGTACTCGCTACAATAACTTCAAAGAATACTAAATTTAAAGATGCAAACGATGTCATAGAGATAAAGACCGGTTCTACGATGGAAATTAGAACAAAGAAAATGGAAAACATCTCCGTAGCCTATGAGATTGAAGTCCCGCAGGGTACAAAAGTAGAAAAAATAATAACCTCGAATGGAAAAATTAAAGCAGACGGCATTAAAGGGCCAACTTATCTAAGTTCATCAAACGGAATGATTGCCGCTCAGAATATCGATGGAGATATAATTGCCAAAACTTCAAACGGGAAAATAGATATAGGAAAAGCGGGCTTTGTAAACGCTTCGACAAGCAATGGGGCTATATGTTTAAGAAATATAGAAGGTATAGAAGGAATTAAAACAACAAACGGTAAAATTTATGCTGAAATAAATAGACTTAAATCTAATTATACAAACATTGAGACATCCAACGGAGAAATAGAACTTCGCCTCTCAAAAAAACTTGATGCAGAGTTAACAGCAAATACTTCAGAGGGAAAGATTTATACTCATGAAATTTCCGGGAAGCAAAGATTTGAAATCATAAACAGTAAAAAGGAAAAATATATCAAGGCAAAGTTAGGTAAAGGCGGACGTAAAGAAATGAACGTAAGAACTTCCAACGGCAATATAAACATTAAATCCTTATGGTAACAACACGAATAAAACTAACTATATTTCTTCTGTTTTCGGGGATTGCTTTCAATCAATCAGCCTTTTGCAAGGCTATTACATCGGAAGAAGCAAAACTAAAATACAAAAGCAGTTTACAGAAAATATTCGAAATCCAAAATAAAATTGAAGACATTCATCCTTTCTTAAAAAAAACATTCCCTATTGCTATTGTAGAGAATAACTATTTCTTTGTTTACGATACCGATTCATCTAAGAAAAAATATGTTCTTGTTAAAAAAGCTCCCACCGAGATTCCCCTTCCTAGAGGCGTCAGGGCCGCTTTTCCACTTGAGTCTTACGAAGGTAAGGCGGCCTGTGTGGTCTCAGGTGAAATCTTTGAATCTATTGAAGGTTACGTTACGATTTTTCATGAATTCATGCATTGTTATCAATGGGAAAATTGTGAACAAAAACTCAAAGGGAAGCTGGAAATAGCTAGAAAAGCTATGGAGAAAAAAGATTTCATGTGGGAGTTAAATCATCCTTTTCCATATGAAGAAAAAAAGTTTTCGGAAACTTATTCTTTATTCCTAAATGCTTTAGAAGAGAATAACTCCGAGAACATTCTCAAATATCATTGTGAACTGAAACAAATTCTAAGTAAAGCTGATTTTGAATACATGATCTGGCAGGAGTGGAAAGAGGGTTTTGCGCGTTTCATCGAAAACAAAATTAGACGAAAGTTAGACCTTAAAGAAAATCACTATGGCAAAGAAAAGCCTTTCAGCAGGGCCTCGTTTTATGAAGGGGGAGCAAGATTTATTGAATTTTTAGGTAATCAAGATCCGGAATTGTTGGTAGACATAGAAAAACTATTCAATAAAATGTTGAATAGTGAATGATTTACTTCATCTGATAGCACATACGGAACACTGTAAAAAATTGGTTTATTCATTGAGTTAGAACGAAAAGCAAAAAAGAAGGATGTCCGAAACCTTTTTTACTATATTAAATCAAGGCACTTTTCGTAGAAAACTCTATAATCAAGTTTTTTCGGATCTTCTTTATCGAGATTAATAAACTCCATCGCATCCCTGGGATGTAAATTCAATATCCCTGCTACCATATAAGGTATATTATATCCCCATGTAATTTCTTTCTGTAAGGGCATGATATATTTTCCAATAACCTCTAAGATTGGCCTTATATCGAATTTGGGATTTTTCAGGAAAGACATTAAAAGCTCCAGAGGACAATTGCCCGCAGCTCTCCCAATCCCATACAAAGTTCCATCTACATAGTTTGCACCCCTTATAATACCCTGAATTGTGTTAGCAAATCCAAGCTGCTGATGATTATGGCAGTGGATGCCTATTTCCTTGTCTCTGATGTATTTTTCGAACTTATCATAATAAAAATCTATATCTTCGCTATACAAAGCTCCAAAACTATCCACGATATATACCGCTATAACTTTTGTTTCTTCCTGTATTTGTTGCAGAGCTTCATCCAATTCCCAATCGACGGCATGAGAAATCGCCATAACATTTATTGTCGCTTCGTAACCGTTATCAGTCGCAGCATTAGCGGTTTTTATTGCTTTGTCAATATCTTTTACGTAAGTGGCAACCCTGATAATATCTACCGGACTTCCTTCTCTTGGCATTATATCATCTACTGTGCTCTTATGAGCATCCATCATCACAGAAAGTTTGGTTTCGCCGCATTCGATACCATCTACAATTTTTTTAAGGTCTTCATCGTCACAGAACCTCCAGGGACCGTATTCGTCTGTAGAGAACATTTCTTTGCTATTCCTATAACCAAGCTCTACTATATCGACACCTGCTTCGCATACGGCTTTATAAACAGCCCTAACAGTTTCAAATGGGAACTTTGAATTATTCATAAGTCCGCCATCTCTTATCGTACAATCAAGAACTGTAATTTCCGGTCTATACATTTTAAAAATTCCCTCTCGGAGTATATAAAAATGCTTGAATATGTCAAGGGATAATGTCTTTTATACTGTAAGTAAGTTTTTTTAAAAATATTTGAACCACAAAGCTCACAAAGAACACAAAGTCTGAGAAATAAGTTAAATAGTTTAACTGATTTGAATATCCCGAATCCTAATCCCTGGCTCTGACTCACACCACGAGACGCGCGACTCATGACCCACTGCGAAGCATCACCCCTTGACATATGCGCAAAGAAAATTATACTTTTTACCAGGAAGTGAAGATTGGTACAGTTTACAAAGAACGAGTCCTGAGGATGTGCCTGTTTTAATTTTATATATTTAAAAATAATAAAGGGAGGAGGAAGTGGATCTACCAATGGAATATCCCAAATGTCAAAAATGTAATTTTGGCGTACTTGTTCCCCTATCTGATTACGGACAGAGTGGAGCATCAATACCGTTTAAAGCATGGGTATGCACAAATCCCGATTGTCATTACCATATACGTATTGATAATGGGGAACTCAGTTACGGTACCGGTATCGGAATAAGTCAAAAGCAACAAAAGAGCTAATTATTAAAAAATATACATAGCCTTATCTATCAAAAACTGCACCAGGGTTAAAAATTTTTCGACGATTTGGCAAATAGTTTTTGGAGGTAGTTCTTGGAGCTTTCCAGAGTTATTTCTTGTGCTTTCCAAGGTATTGAAGCACAACCCGTAGAAGTCGAAGTAAGTCTTTCAAGAGGTTTACCCGCTTTTACAATAGTCGGTCTGCCCGAGGTTGCTGTGAAAGAATCTAGAGAAAGAGTTGAATCTGCTATAAAAAGTACAGGGTTTGAATTTCCGGTAAAGAAAATAACCGTCAATCTTGCGCCTGCAGATATAAGAAAAGAAGGGACTTCTCTTGATTTACCAATAGCCCTGGCAATACTATCTGCTTCCGGACAGATCAATCCCCTAAAACTGGAAGAAACATTGATTGTCGGAGAACTTGCACTTGATGGAAGAATCAGAAAAGTGAGAGGAGTATTACCTGCTTCTGTCCTAGCAAAAAAACAAAAGATAAATCAAATGGTTGTTCCTTTTCCGAACGCCGAGGAGGCAGGCATTGTAAAAGGGGCCGAGATATTTCCCGTTGAAAATCTCACCGAATGTATTGATACACTTGAAAAAAATACTAAAGAATCTTTTTCGGTAGACATAGATGAGATATTTCTGGAAACTTCAAAATTTGATATGGACTTCTCTGATGTTAAAGGTCAATTTACTGCAAAAAGGGCACTTGAGGTTGCTGTTGCTGGGGGGCATAACGTTTTAATGATTGGGCCTCCAGGTTCCGGTAAAACAATGCTGGCGAAAAGGATTCCCACAATTCTACCTTTAATGAATATAGATGAAGCTATTGAAACCACTAAAATCCACTCCATCACTGGCAAAATACCATCAAAAACTTCATTGATAGCAAAAAGACCATTTAGAGCTCCACACCATACAATTTCCTACGCGGGACTAATAGGTGGAGGCACTTATCCTCAACCGGGAGAAGTAAGCCTCGCTCATAACGGTATTTTATTCTTAGATGAGATGCCAGAATTCAACAGAAACGTTCTGGAAGTTCTTCGTCAACCTCTTGAAGATGGCTTAGTAACTATTTCGAGAGCAAAAAGTTCAATAGCATATCCTTCACGTTTTATGTTGATAGGAGCTATGAATCCATGTCCCTGCGGGTACTTCGGAGATTCATATAGAGAATGCACTTGCACTCCTTCAAAAATTGACCGATATCGCTCAAAGATTTCAGGACCTCTACTTGACAGAATTGATATGCATATTACTGTTGGAAGAGTTAAATATAATGAAATTATGGATATGAAAGAAGGAGAAAGCTCAAAAGAAATAAGAGATAGAATAAAAAAATGCCGGGCGATACAGCAAGGGAGATATAAGAAAGAAAAATTTTATTTTAACGCTCATCTGGATTCAAAAAACTTAAGAAAACATTGCAATCTGGATGAAGAATGTAGGATGTTGCTTAATTCTTCGATGGAAAAATTCGGATTTTCTGCAAGAGCTGTTGATAGAATTCTAAAAATGGCAAGAACAATTTCAGATCTTGAAGAAAAGAAAGAAATCGAATCTAATCATATAGCAGAAGCAATTCAGTACAGAACTCTTGATAGAAAATTATGGTTGACAAAATAGATAAAACCCCGTTCGGAACCATTTGGCAGGTCTTTAGGTCTAATATTGAAGAAGTAAAGTGTTTGTTTTATAATATGTAAATAAACTTTAATGGGAAAAATGTCTACAGATTTAGAAAAACTTAAAGATAAAATTTCACTTGAAGAATCGGAAACTACCCAAAAGAGGTTCTTACAAGTATTAATATTGTTTTTAACTGCCGGCATTATAATCGCTCTAGGAATTTACTTCAGATGGGATAAACGCATAGTAGGTGTCGGTGTCTTTCTTTTCGCTCTAGTATCCCAAGGCTGGGCAAGTCTCGTTTCTCTTTTAGGTGGAATACCTCTTGTTGGTAGTGTTATTGTTAGATTCCTGGCTCTTCCTCTTCTTTTTCTTGTGAATAGCATAGGAAATCTTCTCGCTTTCGTAGCAATAAAAATGGGATACAAAAAAGAAATAATGGACACTAAATTGCTGGCCTGGACATTCGCCGGCGGACTTCTAATAGGATTTATAATAGGAGGATTAATATGATATTATTGTTTCTTCTTACGTCTCAATATCTTTTTGAACAAAACAAGATTCAATACGGATCTTATGAATGGTATATGCACGAAACACAACATTTCTATATATATTACTACAAAGAAGAAAAGGTATTAGTACCTTTTGCTGCAGATGTTTTGGAAGAAAGCTATAAAAGACTAAAAAAACGATTGCAATATAAAGAGCGGAAAAAAGAGGAAAAAATACCTATAATTATTTACAAATCTCATCCTGATTTCCAAGGAACTAACGTAATAATGGGAAGACTACCAGAAGGCGTGGGAGGATTCGCCGAGATCTTTAAAAATAGGATAGTTATTCCTTTCAACGGTTCCTATTCCGACTTTAGACATGTTCTCAACCATGAATTAGTGCATATATTCCAATACAGAATACTTTACGGTTCTGGGGTAGATGCGGTCAAAAGATTAATTTCTTCTAACACGCCTCTATGGTTTACCGAAGGCATGGCTGAATTAGAATCTCTAGGCTGGGATCAGAGTGCAGAAACATATGTAAAGGATGCAGTTCTAAACAATAAATTGTTTACTATATCTCAATTAAGCCGGATTGGAGGATACCCAATTTATAAAGAAGGGCAATCAATATTATATTATATAAGCGAAAAATATGGAAATGAGAAAATTGGAGAAATAATGAGAAAACTAAAACTCTACACCACCTTCGACAGAGCTGTTAAAAGCGTGCTCGGCATAGATGTTGAACGCTTAAATTCTGAATGGACAAAGAATTTAAAGAAGAAATACTGGCCGGTTATCGAAGGGAAGCAGTATGCTAGCGATATAGGGCGTCCTATGGTGACCCATAAAGGATTTGAAAACTTATATAACTACGCTCCGACAATTTCTCCTAATGGAGATAAAATTGTATATTTTACTGACAAGGTAGGGGAAGTTCAAATTAGGCTCATTTCTTCCCTAACAAATAAAGATATTGGAGTCCTAGTTAAAGGAGGCAACGCACCCAAGTTCGAATCCTTACACCTTATGGATGGACATGCAGATTTTTCGCCAGACGGAGATAAAATTGTTTTCCCTGCTATGGAGAAGGGAAAAGACGTACTTTATATTTTAGAAATAATAACCAAAAAGGTTCTTGACCGGATAGAATTAAATCTAGATCAAATCCGTTGGCCGGAATTTTCTCCTGAGGGGAATAAAATTGCTTTTGTCGGTCTTAAGAACGGAGCTTCGGATATCTATGTTTACGACATTGAGAAAAAATCACTAAGCAATATTACCCATGATAGGTATTCAGATAATTATCCTGCATGGAAAGGGGATTCTATAATCTTCGTAAGTGATAGACCGGAAACAGATAGTTGGGATTATGAAACAAAAATGTTATATATTGCTAATCTAGAGGGAAACATCAAAAAATTTCTTTCTTTTGGAAAAGACATTATTGCCCCTGAGGTTTACAATTCCGAGGTATATTTTATTTCTTATAGAGATGGTAGCAAAAACTTATATGTATATAATCCTGATTCCAGTAAAGTAGAACAAGTCACCGATATTATTGGATCACTAAATGATTTTTCAATTTCAAATTCAGGTCATTTGGCCTTTTCCATTTACTCCGATTTAGGCTGGGATATATATTTCATCGACGACATAAAAGATGTAACAAGAAAAGAACCCAATGAACCTGCAGAACTAGATGAAGAGGAGTATATAAACATTACTCTAGCCGAAGAAGACGCAATGAAAAAAGACGGAAAAGCTCCTTTAAATTTCGGCCTCGACTATTTTGCAGGTGCTCTTGGTTATTATTCGGATTATGGTGTCTTTGGTTATCTAATATTAGGTATGAGCGATATGTTAGGAAACCACCAACTTTACGCATTATTTGATAATACAGGAGACTTGACTGAAAGCAGTTTTTATCTCGAATACTTATACCTAAAACATAGAATAGACCTATCGACATCCTTAATAAGGCAAAGAGGATACTTTTTATTTGGTTCAGGCTGGCTTGCGGGAGACATCTGGAACATCAATACGGATGCTTTATTCCCTATCGACAGATTTAAAAGACTAGAAATAGGACTTAGTGCTTACTATCTCGGCGGAGATTTATGGTTACCTTACTCGGGTTCCGAAACCGGCTGGGTAAGATATGAGGATGTGTCCAGATTTATACCAAACTTTGGGTTAACGGGAAATATAGCTCTTGTCCAGGATAATACTGTATGGGGTTATATGAATCCTATAAAGGGTTTCAGAGGTAGAATTTCTTACAGTAAATCACTTTTATCAGGAGAAAATTTTTGGAATATAAGTACTGTCTCTTTAGATCTAAGAAAATATTTTTATTTGGGGCGCGACTATAGTATAGCTATGCGTCTCGCTATCATTCACAGTTGGGAACGAGATCGCGAGCTTTTTGGTATGATAGGAATGGGGGGCGGACGTACTGTAAGAGGATACGAGTATAATACTCAAACCGGAAACACTGCAGGGCTTATAAACATGGAGTTAAGATTACCTTTAATAAAAAGATTGGATCTTGGTTTTCCCCCAATATCTCTCGGCGGAATTGAAGGAGCTTTCTTCACAGATATAGGAGCAGCAACGACAAACTACAGAAATTTTAAGTTCTTTACCACTCAAGAACACATGATAGCACTTGCTGATCCCATTATGTCTTTTGGTATAGAATTTAGACTCAATCTTGGAATAACTATCTTAAACTTTGATATTTCTAAAAGAACCAATCTGCACTACACATCTAGTGACACCTATTACGACGTCTACTTCGGACTACCGTTTTGATAAGCTAACGGCTCACAGCTCACGGCTGACAGCAGAAAAAACAAAAAAAATTGCACATTTAGCACATGTAGTCAATATAGAAATGCAAAAAAATAAATTTTACAAGTTCTACACGCTATACATGTAAAAAATGGCGTGTGGAATTGGTTTTAGCGGGATGCTGATGGTGGGCAGCGAAAAGCAAATAGCTAATTGCCAAAACCTTTAGTAAAGGAACGTGCTTCCTCCTATAAATTCTCTCAGTATAGAAGTTTGTGGTATTTCTTTCTCGGGAATATTAAGAAAATGATCCAGAAAATTCAATAATCGTAAAGCCTCACAATAATAAGGAGAACTTGTAGGAACGCATCTTAAAGGAGTTTCAAGAAAAACCTTTAATACTGCGAGTTCATATACCAAAGAAGAATTAAACATAACATCAGCCCTTTCCTGATAAGGAAAAACAAATTGCTCTTCTCCGTCTTTAACGGATTTCCATTTTTTTAAAGTATACTCAGCATTATATCCTCTATATCTTGTATCTCTGAAAATTCTCCTTAAAAGCCTAACGTCCCTTGTTGGTATTCTATTAACCCTATTAATATTCAATTGAGTTAAGGGAGAAACATATATCAGAAATGACCTTAGAGAAATATTCCCTAACAATTCAGGATTAAAGCAGTGAAGTCCCTCTATAATAATCATTTTATTTTCACCCAACTCAATACTCTCCTTACTTTTTTCTCTCTTTCCTGTCTTAAAATTAAAATATTGTCTTTCTACTTTTTTACCTTTCAGTAGCCTAGAAATATGCTCTCTAAACAAACTAATATCTATAGCTGAGAAGGAATCAAAGAAATGTGTGCCGTCTTTATAATAAGGCGTCTTATCTCTCTCGAGAAAATAATCATCAAGTGATATATAGACAGGCTCTATCCCATGCAAACGGAAATGCATCCCGAGCCTTTTAGAAAATGTCGTTTTACCTGAAGATGAAGGCCCCGCAATAAAAACGGATTGAAATTTCTCTTTACCACGAACTATCTTTTTACAAATATCGGTTATTTTCTCGCTATGAATCGTTTCTGCAATTCTCAATATGTCCGAAATATCTCCATTGATTATATATTGATTTAACTGTGCAACATCCCAGATTTTTAAAATTTCCGATTCCCTTTCCGACTCTCTGTAAGTATTAAAGAGTTTTTTCCTTTCTTCGACCTTATCAACGTTTGAAGGATTACTTTTCGACGGAAGAACAAGCAAAAATCCCTCCTTTAAAACTTTGAGGTCAAAAGTAGAAAGAAAGTTAGTGTTCGGCAAAAGAGGGCCGACAAAGTAAGCAGAAAAGCCATCTATTTTATAAACAGGAATATATGAAACAGCAAGATTTTTAAGGATATTGATATCATCTTTTCTTCCGGCCAGATGATGCATCGCTTCTAATTTCGGGAGCATTAATTTCTCTATATTTTTGCGCTCCGCTATCAAATTTTTCATCTCTTTCTTGATTAAATCTAATTTAGCTTTACCTTTTAAGAATCTACCGAATAGAGCATTCCCATAGGAATGCTCTATTTTAATCGTTACATTTCTCTTTTTAAACAAATAATCCAATAAAAAAACCAGTGTTCTCTCATAAGTTCTGCTGCCTTCCGCATCAGCAATATCAAGTAATTCTATGGAACTTTCCGAAGGCACAGTATCCTGAAGAGAACTATATTGATTATCTACTTTCGCCAGGGTTACAGGGAATCGGATATCCGGATACCTGTCAAGTATCTTCTGATTCATCAATTAACGAAATTGCTTTTTCTAAGTTTATATAAGCTATATTGTTTCTTCCCCTGCTTTTAACATAGTACATTGCCAGGTCAGATAGGCGTAGAAGATCATAAAAATCTTCACTATCTCCCGGATAACAGGCTATACCAAAACTTGCCGATATCTGAACTTTGATTTTTCTCTTTTCGTCTTTTATCGAGAATTTCTTCTTTGTTATTGCATCTTTAAGTGATTTTGCAAATTCAATAGCTCCGGCTAGGTCCAAATTCTGCAAAACCACCACATATTCATCTCCACCGTACCTGATTCCGATGTGCTCTTCGTTTTTTATCATATTCATAATCTCTCTACCTACAAGCTTCAACAATTTACTTCCTATTAAATGATTATAATTATCGTTTACATTCTTAAAGTAATCTAGATCCATAAAGATTACTGCGCCCTTTTCTTCCGCTTTCTTCCATTTCCCCACAATTGTCGGCAAATATTCATTACAATACCGAGAATTATACAATCCAGTAAGTTCATCAGTGATTGTTGCAAGCCTTATTTTTTCGTAAAGTCTTGCATTATCTATAGCTATACCTAATTGATAGGAAACTTCTTGAATAATTTTAGCTTCCTCATGACTAAAAGCATACTTTTCAGGAGAACCTATAATTGTTAATCCAATAAGTTTTTCTCCCTTTTTGATTGGAACAACCATTTCGGACTTAAATTCTCCAAAAAAATCTTTAAATTCTTTTTCTTTTTCGGTGTTTTGACAAATAATCATTTTTTCTTCTTTCAATACTCTCCCAATCAAACCCTTACCTTTCGGTACTTCTAACAACGGTTCAATTTTTTCCTTTGCAGAAAATCCTTTAAGTATAGCTGAAGACCCGGCAACAAGAACTATTCCTACAAAATAATAATCAAAAGCCTCCTGAATTAATTCTGCACTCTTCTTTAAAAGCTTATCAAGATTAAGAATTGAAGTAATAGTCTTGTTAATGTCAAACATAAGCGTCAAATGACCAACTTTCGATTTTAAATTCTGTACCAAATTTGCATTTTCAAGAGCAATAGCCGCATGTTCCGCATAACTGCTTACCAGGTTCAGATCTTCTTCGTTAAAAGGAGTTTTATCTTTCTTGTTTATCGCCTCTATTATCCCCAGTATTCTCCCTTTACTAAGCAAAGGTACTGAGAGTATGGTATTTGTTTTAAAACCCGTTTGTTTATCTATACTTTGGAAGAATCTTTGGTCTTCATATGGGTCTTTTACAATCGCGGGCTTTTTGTTTTTTACTGTCCAACCTACAACACCCTTATCGATAGGCATCCTAGTGTTTTTCAAGTTGTTTTTCTTCTCCCCTATTACTTCTTTGAAAATAAGTTCTTTCCTCTCTCTATCTAACAGCAGGAGAGACCAAGCTTCCGCATCCAGCAACTGCGAAACATTCTTCATTATCAGAGTAAGAACTTCGTCAATTTCTATATCTGGAGAATTAATCGCTTTAAGAATTTCTCCGATTCCCAAAATCTTACGTTTCATCTTTTTCATCCTTTTCTTCCGGCAAAACTTCATATATAATTTTAATCCTTTCCTTTTTGCTCTCAAGCTCGCCATTTTCATTTATTGAAAGTTTAAAATCTTTGGGAATATCGAATTTTAAAGCTTTTCTTTTGTCTTGTTCGTCTAAATGATAAATGCCTACCGGGGAAACGCTAAATCCATCAAAGAAAAAAGAACGATCTTTATCCTCTGATTTTAAGAGATAAAGCAATTTATTCATAATTTCTTTCTCAGTATCTCCGTTCTCAAGAGAAGATACACATAAATAATTATCGGAATTAAGCATAAGATTTATTAAGGTACTGTCATCAATAAGAATAACAGACCTCTCAGGACTTCTCCCTGAAGAAAGAAGCGCCGCCTCATCAACAAGCATTCCGTTCAAATCCGGATCACCGAAAGCATTAGGAGTAAATATGAGATCCTTTCCGGGATTTCCGCTAGAGATTCCAACACCCAGCCTAAATAAAGATTTAAACTGGGGTGGAAGCAAGGCATAAGTAATTCCCTCATGAAAAATTTCCTTTTCCGTTATCTCCCCAAACCAACCTCGGTATTTAACATAATTCTCTTTAACGAATTTCTCGGCGGACTTGACCATATTTAAAGCAGTCCTTACCGCCATCTCTCCGCTGTTTAAATGAGGTAAAAGATTGAATTCATCTTCAAGAGCTGTAGAATAACGCACAATTGAACCTGATCTTGTGGTGGAGGTTTTATAAATATTCTTGTAAAGTTTTTGGGAATTGCTCCCGAACCAGAGAATACCACCGTCACCAGTATCTTTTAATATAAAAGAAGAACCTCTTTTGGCAGCTTCAAAAATACGGGATTGAAAGAGTGAAAGTATTGACCTTTCTCTTTCTGCGTCTTTTAATCGGTGAGACATAAAAGTAGACCCTCTTATATCATAAACGAGGGTGGAAACAAGAGAAGAAAATTTCTTCCGAAGGATCTTTGAAAGCTCAGCCTTTGATTCTAAATGCTCTTTATCTATATTAGGCTTGATTTTTCCACTCTTAGAAAATCGGTAAAATTTGCCTCTCGGTAGGAGATCTAAACCTATAAGATGAATTTTCTTGTCAGCTATTGTCCTTGACCTTGGATTATCAAAATCTACCGAAGGTGGCCATATTTCTACAATATTACTAATAAGATGGCGAACAAATATAGCTTCAAGGACTTCATAAAAAACTAATTTATAATTATATATTACTTTATGGGTATCCGGCCAAAAAGATCTTTTGCGACCGGTGCTTAACTTGGAAAAAACTTGATTGTCTTTAGTAGCTCTTTCTGTTTTCCTAAGAAAATGAATTATAGCTTTCTCGGAAGCAGGGCTTATAATAGCGAGAAATGGCTGAGCATGCCAGAACTCTATCACCATTTTCTCAATTGACCAGGACGGAGCAGGCGGCAACAAAGCAGTTATGTCTTGAGGCTTAATATTAAGAAGAACCTTATTTTGATCTATTTCATTCTTTAAGGATGAAGCCGAACCATTAAGTTCTTGAACCATACGGAGATGCAGCTTCAAAGTTTCTTCAAGCTTTGTAATCTCTTCCTGAGTATTTTTTAGTACAATGGATAAGTCTTTACTTTTAACATCTATAAGAGATTGAAACTTATTAAGACTTTTTTGTAGAAATTTGTGGGTTTCTTCTCGAACCTTCATGTCTTTGCTATCAAGATTCCTATCCCTATCCATCAATTTTTTCTTTGCTTTCGCAGCTTTCTGAGATGCTATCTTGGCTAAAGCCTGCAAAGTATTGCTGGATGGTACAAAGAAATCTGCGAAAGGAAAATTCCTTAAAGTCTGAGTATTCGTCATTTCGGAATTCTTAGCAAGAGATATTATATCACCAGATTCTCTCTCCGTAAAATCCTCTATCAAAATATCATGTATTCTAATAAATACAGATGGTGTTAATCCATAATGAGCAAGAAAAGGACTTAAATCACTTATGTTTATATTCTGAGAGGGAACCCCTAAAAATAAAGGTTCTTTTATCATTAATCTTGCAAGAGGTTTTATCTTATTTTCAGGCATTCCTTCTATTATAACATTAATCAAACTCTTACCAATAAAACTGGAAGTAGGCAAATCCTCCGCCAATTCGGATGGATATAAATTGATTAAAGCCGACAATAATATTATAAAATAATGATCTCCTTTATCCAAAGCGTTGAGGAATAGATCATTTAAGAATTTCTTATCTTTTTTATATAATTTGTCCTCTTTCAATCTAGTAAATATATCCCTGAGATAAGCTATATCCTCACCCGTAACTTCAACAAATATTTTGCATCTATGCTCTTTAATAAAATCGGAAAAAGTAGTTTTGATTGTTCTTGATTTGAGATATCTGATGAGAAGATTTCTATAGTGTTCAAACCGACTTTTTTCTCCAACGTTCTCTTCAAGTATATCAAGAAGTTTACTTTCAAAAGTACTGGCTAATTCTAAAAATGTGGGATTAAATTTAGTTTCCATTTTAATTAATTGCTAAATTCTCCATCATTATAAACTATTTTTCCGTTCACTATGCAATATTTAACAACTCCATATAATCTTCGCCCCAAAAAAGCAGAGTTTTTCGATTTGGAAGCTAAATCTTCTGAATTAACTGTCCACTTACCCTTTAAGTCGATAATAACAAAATCGGCCATTGCCCCCTCTTTTATTTCTCCTAATGGTAAATTAAAAGTTCTGGAAGGTTCAACCGTCATAGATTCAATTAATACACCTAAATCAAGTATTCCTTTTTCGACCAATTCTGTATACAAAGCTGAAAAACAAGTTTCCAATCCTGTTACACCAAAAGAGGCTTCCGAAAACTCAAGTTCTTTTTTATAATCGGGATGTGGAGCATGATCACTTGCTATAATTTTTATTAATCTATTTTTAATTGCTTTCCGAAGAACTCCAACATCAAATTTCGTTCTTAAGGGAGGTTTCATTTTCTTGTTAGAGTCAAATCCTCTGATCTCTTCATCCGTTAAAAGCAAATGATGTGGTGTAACTTCCGCTGTTATCTTATCATTCTTCCAATCCCTTATTAGCTTAACAGAATCGGCGGTTGATATATGCGCCAGATGCAGTCTTGCCCGGGTAAATTTAGCCAGAAGAATATCCCTTGCAACAACAGCAGATTCAGATACATCCGGTATTCCTCTAAAACCCAATTCGGTTGAAACAGCACCCTCGTGCATTTGTCCTTTAAGAGAAAGATTGAAATCCTCAGGATGGTCAATTATAGGTACGTCTATTAGCTTGGAATATTCCAAAGCATTACGCATCAGAGAACCATTTTCAACACAAATTCCATCATCACTAAAGGCAATACAACCAGCTTTATAAAGAGACGCCATTTCAGAAAGCTCTTTGCCTTCTCTTTTCCTAGTAACGGTACCTATTGGAAAAACTCTGCATAGACCTACATCTTCACTTTTCTCAATTATGAAACCTGCGACTCCTTCGTTATCAATCGGAGGTTCGGTATTTGGCATTACGCAAACAGTTGAATATCCCCCCTTAACTGCAGCCCTTGACCCGGTTTCTATAGTTTCTGCATCTTCATAACCGGGCTCTCGAAAGTGAGAGTGAACATCGATAAAACCAGGAAAAACACACAATCCTTTTCCATCCATTTCTTTCACATTGGAAGCTTTTATCTTTTTTACCACTTTACCCTTCTCTATAAAAAGGGTCCCAATTTCATCAATCCCATTTAAAGGGTCAAAAAGATGAACGTTTTTAATCTTTAAGCCCATCTATCTTCCTTTTTGATAAGAGATAAAGAATACTCATTCTTACGGCAACCCCCGAAGTCACTTGATCTAATATAAGCGAATACTCAGAATCAGCGATACCCGATTCAATTTCTACTCCTCTATTAATCGGACCAGGATGCATTATGACTACCTTCTTCGATGCAAATTTTTGAAGTTTTTCATATGTAATCGAATAGTCTCTTACATATTCCCTTAGAGAAGGCAAGTAACTCTCTTCCTGTCTTTCCTTTTGTATCCTTAGCACATAGAGAATATCCTTTCCAGGAAGAGCTTTCTCTAAATTATACTCAAATTCTACATTAAACGGTTCCAACCAAAGAGGAAGAAGAGTAGGCGGCGCACATACTGTTATATTAGCTCCCATTTTATTTAACCCCGAGATCAAAGAGCGAGACACTCTTGAATGTTTTACATCGCCAATAATAGCAACTTTCAAATTTTTAAGGGTAGAAAATTTCTTCCTTATAGTCATAATGTCCAATAATGCCTGTGTAGGGTGTTCATGACAACCATCTCCTGCATTTATTATAGATGCTTCGAGTCTACTTGCTAAAAAATGTGGGGTTCCCGGTGCAGAATGACGCACTACCAATATATCAACTTCCATTGCTTGTATGTTTTTTGCAGTATCAAGCAGAGTTTCACCTTTTAAAACCGATGAAGAAGCAGCCGAAAAATTAATGGAATCCGCGGAAAGTCTCTTTTCTGCAAGGACAAAAGAATTTAATGTCCTTGTGCTTGGTTCAAAGAAAAGATTTGCTACTGTTATACCTCTGAGTGTTGGAGCTTTCTTTATTGGCCTTTTAAGAATTTCTTCCATATATTCAGCAGTTGTCAAAATCCCGTTAATTTCACCTTTTGTTAGATCCGTAATACCCAGTAAGTCCTTCCTATCCAGACTCATTATTAACCTCTATTATCTTGATCGAATCTTCTTTATCTGTTTCCTTAAGTAAAACTTGAACCTCTTCTTTTTTCCTAAGCTTAACTGAAATTCCTATGTAGTCCGGAGAAATAGGTAGTTCTCTTCCTCCCCTATTGACCATAACAGCCAACTTCACACTGATAGGTCTTCCATAATCTATTATTTCGTCAAGTGCAGATCTTATAGTTCGTCCAGTGTAAATAACGTCATCAACCAACAGAACTTCTTTACCTTCAATCGAACAAGGGAAATTAGTAGAACCAATAATAGGCTTCGGCCCATATATCGTTAAATCATCCCTATACAATGTAATATCAAGCACTCCAACTTTTATCTCCCACGAAGTCATTCTTTTTAAATTATTAGCGATTCTTTCAGCTAATATATCTCCTCTTTTTCTAATTCCAATAATACATAAAGATTTAATGTCAGGATTGTCCTTCAGTATTTCAGAGGATAGTCTTTCGATGGTGCTTGCCATCTCTTTTTTATCCATTAAAATCTTTTTTTCTTTAAATTTTACATTCATTTGTCGGGAAAAAAGAAGAGAAAAATACAATTAAGAGTTATAATTTTAAGATTTTCAGAACTAAACATATACAAAGATATCAAGAAGCCGCTTTTCCTTTAAACTCTGCTTTATTATTTCTAAAATAGCTTGCCGAAGATACAGCATTAGGCACATAGAAGGAAATCATTGCTATTTTCCCCTTCATCAAGCCTCCTTTTTTAGTAATTTACTAAAAACGGTTGAATAGTCAAGGTTTAAATTGACTGCAAAGCTATTGAAAACTTTAAAAACAATAAACTAGCTCTTCGCTTTTGGCTGTTAACTTTTAGCTTTTTTAAAAAAGCTAAAAGTTAACAGCCAAAAACTTGACTTCTTGTCATATGTCATTTTGCTTTTTAATTTTTTAACGTTTAATTTTCTAAAAAGATTAATTGAATTGTAAAGGTATAAAAGCTATACGCTAAAAACCCTTGACTTTTTTTACGACATCTTTAAAATTAAAGTATGGAGTATTTCGAAATATTAGGAGTTACAAAAGATGCGACCGACCAGGAAATAAAAAAAGCCTATTACAAACTTGCTGCCAAATACCATCCCGACCATTTAGAGGAAGAAAAAGCCGTGCAGCTCCTTCCGTATTTTTTAAAAATCACAAAAGCATACCTTACCTTAAGAGACCAGGATTCAAGAAGTAAATATATCAGAGAATGTGCTCTCGGTATTTTTGAAGAAGATCAGGAAAAAGACAGAAGAAATAGCAGAAAAAAATTATTTGAACAAGGAATGAGATACCTTTTAGCAGATCCGATGCGGGCAACTAAGTATTTCAGAAAAGCTTTTCTCCTTGAACAAAACAACGAAACTTTTAAAAGTTATTATGGGTTATCTCTAATTCTCTCCGGAAGAGACAATAAAGGACTGGACTTATGCTTAGAAGCAGTAGTAAACGAAGATACAGCAGAGCATAATTTTAATCTTGCCAAATGTTATGCAAAACTGGGAAAATACAATAATGCACTTTCATACACAAAAAAAGTCCTGAAACTTGATAGAAATAATATGACTGCAAGAAAATTTATGGAGGAACTAAAAAATCATACAGGCATAAGAAAATTCTTTAAAAAATAACAACTTTCCCCCTTTTTCAACAAATAAATATCTTAGCACAAAATGGATATAAATAAAACTTTAAAAAAAAGACCGGCTTTTACTACGTTTATTATCTTATTAGCCGGTCTTTATTCTGGTGCATTTATTGACATTAGAATACTTTTAACGGGTTTTTCACTCGCCGCTTTCGGATATTTTGTAAGAAAAACAGATATCTTACTGATTCTTGTTCTATTCCTCACTGCAGGTATCTATCAAAAATCTCGTACTCCAGTAATAGGAAAACGTATATTCTTTCGAGGAATCTACTTAGATAACAGAATCATAGACCCTTTTTGGGGAGAGTTATATTCAAGCCTCCCGGCGAATGCCGGTGATCTTGTTAAAGGCAGCGGAATTTTCGTAAAAGATATCGGGTTTTTTAAATTGGTAGATACAAAATCAAACAAATCCTCAGCAACTTTTTTAAACAAGCTGTTTTCTCTTCGAAACTCTCTTGATAGAAAATTAAAGAAAAATTTCCCTGGGGATATCGGAGAAATGTGCTCTGCGATTACGCTTGGCATGAGAAATTCTCTTCCTCCTTATATGTACAGAAGATTTCAAGCGTGTGGGGCTGCCCATCTCCTTGCAGTTAGCGGATTACATACGGGCATAGTTTTCGCTTTAGTTTTTCTTTTTCTTAAAGCGATACAATTAAAAAGAAATCCAGCCTTTTTGCTTTCCGAAATTTTCGTTTTAATGTATGCTGTTTTTACAGGATTTCGTTTGCCTACCCTGCGTGCTTCAATAATGTTACTGTTTTTTGTAATTGGTGAATTCAGAGAAAAGAACATTGATCCATTTAACATCCTTTCATCCGCCGGCATTTTAATCGTTCTAATTATGCCAAGGAGTATATTTGGAATAAGTTTCCAGCTATCCTTTATAGCAGTTTTTTCTATCCTTATAATGTTGAATTTTATTAAAAAACCCTTGGAAAAAATTACAAACAATTGGTTCAAGAAATGGATTATAATACCCTTTTTGATAACCCTAAGCGCACAACTTGGCACATTGCCTTTATCTACTTACTACTTCGGCTACATACCTTTAATGGGATTAATTGTAAATCTCATACTTATACCGCTGACGGGAATTCTAATTTCCAGCTGTCTTTTGTTTTTAATGTTTCCTTTTATGGGTAACATTACAGGCAACTTTGTCTACCTAATAGGATTTACAATGAATAAATTTATGATAATAGTAGAAAAAATACCTTTTACAGTTTTGAAAATACCGAAAAACAATTCAAAGATTCTCATCTTGTATTTATTTTATTTCATTTCTCTCTTTGTCTGGGAATATAGAAGAAAAAAGAAAATTTCAAGCACTAAATTTTAAGGCTTTTAGTTTGATAGTATAAAAGATTTAATTATTTTCCTTACTTCGCTGTTTGAGGTAAGGGCATATTCACCCGTCGAGCCCGTATTAATCACCGAAAACAGAAAATAGCTTTTAGCTTTATGCGGGAGAGAGTATGAATGACTTGCATACACCGGAATATTTTCGATTCCTCTGATATAAGTATCTTCAAAGTATATATCTCCATCATCCGGACCTAAAGAAAAACTAACTCCAAAGAAAAGCCTGATTCGAAAATGATTTCGAGTTCCGTAAATATTGATACTCTCCACCCCAAGATTATCAGTACCTATTAACTCACAAAAAGTACCTGTTTCATTATTTTTTGAATAAAACTCAATATCTCTACAGATTTTCAACCTGGAAGGAGGGACATTCATCTCTAAATCCTCACCAAATTTTTGCCACTGTAAATCGCCGGTAAGAGCCTCTACGCCAAAAAGTTGATTGTGAAAACCATTGTTAGGAGAAGCAACATAACAAATCTTTTCGGTCACGTCCTTAAATTTTACTTCTGTCCCGGGAATATTTAAAAATTTTATTGCATATCGAAGTACTATACCTCCCATACAATGTGCAACAAAGTTAACTTTTGCCTCTTTTTTCTTCATCCAATCATCTCCATAAACAGAAACGAGTACTTTTTTTACAAAAACAGACAACTCCTCTGAATAACTGCCTTTTTCAAGATTTTTAACATACTCTTCTCTGTATTTTTCATTAGCCGGCAAAAGCTGTCCGTCTCCGATTACAGAAGGCCTGCCTGTGTAATAAGAAAAATTAAATATCAGATTTTCTCCCTTTTGTGAAGGTAAAATAGATTTCGAATTAAAACTAATAGAATCTCCTGAAATATCTTTACCTATTCTATAATCACCATGCCTTTCCTCTAATATTTCAGTGAAAACCGTGGGATGCTCAAGATGATTTAATTGATAGGGTAACCATACTTTAGTCGCTAAAGAGTCAATTGCATCTGAACGGTGCCCATGAAGCAAAATCACCGGTACCGCAAACAAAATCAAAATCATGATAAATAATAAAAGGAAGCTTCTTGAATGTCAATATACTTGATTGACAAACACAAAAACTTTATTAATTTAAATCTGCAGGAGGTATAATATGAAAAAAATTTTAGTCTTATTATTATTTTTTTCCTTATGTGTGTTTGCACAGGAAAAAATTCTCATTTTAAACTTTGGTAGTGTGGACTTGGAAACGGAACCACTTGATTTAAATGTATATTCAAATTATTTCAAAAATGAAGTTAGAGGTCGGCTAAAGAATGCGATTGTTCTGGAAAGTTACAGGTTTTGCTCTACACCTTTTTGCGCAATGGAAGAAGGAAGAAAAGCCAAAGCAGATAAAGTCTTGTACGCAGTACTTAGCAGAATGTCTAAAGGTAAAACTTTGCTAGAAATAAAAGAAATTTCAACAGAAACTGGCATAATAACATATTCGACTCAAAAAACTGTCAATTCTCTTTACAATATAGAAAAACTTCTTGAAAAATTCGCGGAAGCCTATTCAAAAAGGATACAGATATATGAGCTGCCGGAATACAAAATAGAAAACTGGAGAAAGAGTGTTAGTTCTTTCTTTTCTTTGCGAACCGGATATTTCTATGCTCTTGGAGACAGCTCTTACAGAGGTGAAAATGATACTAATGCTGTTCAGAAGGTCTTTGATGTGGATGTGAGTTATATGTATTTTCTTACTCCTCACATTGCTACAGAAATATTAGTAAGGACACAACATATAGAGAGAGGCAGCCAAATATATTTTCCTTTCTATTATGTTAGTGATGCAAGAGCAAACCATGCTTTCTTCATAGGTGGTGGCCCGGGGTTCGGATTTGGCCCCTCCTATAGGAGAGATGGTCTAACCTTCATTGCCTCAACAGGTGTAATGCTTTTCAGGCATTACGATTTCAGTTATGTAATGGGAGCAAGATATTCACGAATTTTTGACTATCCTTATTACGATTCCGGAATAGGTCTTTATGTAGGATTTGCCTGGAATATGAAATAAAGTAGCAGAATATAAAAAACTTCTTTGTTCTCTCAATTATATATCAATTTTTTTGATTTTTCTTTGTCAATGAACAATTGGGCTTTTTCCCTTCTTGACTTAATTAATTAAAACCTTAATTTGATTTCATGACAAAGGCAAATTCGATTGATAATTCAAAATCGGAATTTAAGTACTGTCCAGTATGCAGCAAAAAACTAAATCTTGATCTTATAGAAGGAAGAAAACGCAAAAACTGTCATTCTTGCGGGTTTATCGACTACAAAAACCCCCTTCCATGTGTATCGATTATCCCGATAAAGGATAACAAAATCGCCCTTATAAAAAGAAAATTAGAACCTTCAAAAGGATCCTGGGCACCGCCCTCCGGTTTCATGGAATACAAAGAAAAACCGGAAGAAACAGCACTAAGGGAGTTGTATGAAGAAACGTCTTTAAAAGGAGAAATAGTAGAATTGTTAGGTGTACATAGTCAAAATACGAAAATTTACGGAAATCTTGTTGTCATAATTTTTCTTGTTAAAATAACAAAAGGTAAAATATGCGCAGGCGATGATGCCGAAGACGCAAAATTCTTCGAGTTAGAAGAAATTCCTGAAATGAAATATGATTTTTATAATAAAGCAATCAATAAAGCAAAAAAATGGATAAATAAATAATACAAAATTAGCCGGGAGGCAAATATGGCAAATCTTACAACCACATATTTAGGTATTGATTTAAAAAACCCTTTGATTGTTTCCAGTAGTGATTTGACCAGTAACATTGAAAACATAAAAAAATGCGAGGAGGCAGGCGCAGGAGGAATAGTATTAAAATCCCTTTTTGAAGAACAGATAGAATCTGAAACCGACGAATTGATTGATAACATTTGGTTAACCGATCACACGGAAGCTTTTGAGTATGTCCGCGGAATGAGCATGTCCAACGGACCAAATATATACCTGGATTTAATATCAAAAGCAAAAAAAGAGACTTCAATACCGATAATAGCAAGTCTAAATTGTGTTTCTCCAAAATGGTGGGTCGACTACGCAAAACAGATTGAATCATCTGGAGCTGACGCTCTTGAACTCAACATTTCGATTCTTCCAAGCGATTTAGGAAGAAGCAGTGAGGAAATAGAACGGGTATACTTTGATATTGTTGAAGGGGTGCTGTCGGAAATCAACTTACCGGTATCGGTTAAAATCGGTCCCTACTTAACATCTATAGCAAAAACAGTTAATGATCTATCAAAGAAAGGAGTAAAAGGCTTAGTTTTATTCAACCGGTTTTATCAGCTCGACATAGATATTGAAAGCCTCGAGTTAACCGGAGGTTATCCGTTAAGTTCTCCAAATGAATTTAGCAATACTCTTAGATGGATAGCTCTTTTATCTGCCCGTGTGTCTTGCGATTTTGTTGCAACAACCGGCATATATTCCGGGAAGGATGCAATAAAACAAATTTTAGCCGGAGCAAAAGCTGTAGAAATATGCTCAACACTATACAAAAACGGCATTGAACATATAAAAACCATGCTCGAGGAAATCGAACTCTGGATGAATGAACACAACTACAATAAAATTGAAGAATTCAGAGGAAAACTAAGTAAAAAGGAAGACGATAAACCGGAACTATACGATCGCCTTCAATACATTAATGCGTTGAATAAATAAAATATTAAGAGATCCACGTATAGCTGTTGTAGGAAATTTTAGGCTTATCGAACAAATATTACGATAGTCTTCTATCTGTAAGCCTTAATCACACTTGCTGTCTTACACTTATCGTTTTTGAAATACACAATCACTTTATATCCTCTTCTTAACTCAGATAATTTAACAGGTCTATCATTTAGAAATATTCTTGTGCGTTTTGTTACACAATGTTTCGTAATTACCTGCAAATTATTAAAAGTCGTAGTATAAAGCGCTCCTATTAACTCAGATGTAATTGAATCTCTGTATATTTCAACCTTGTATATTCTGGATCTGTTAACCCCTCCATATTCGTTTCCTGCCAAAAATAGTCCAAATACAAAAATCGTTAATAATAGGATTTTATAGGTCTTTTTCATAATAATCCTCCAATATTATCGAATTTTTAATGTTACCAGCCAAAATTTCCTACAACGCTTTTATATTCCATTGCCAGAAATATATATTACCTGAATTTTAGAATTCTTACTACCTAGCACTTGAAAACAAGTATACGGATTTTTTAGTATTTGTCAATAAAAAGTTTAATTATTATCTAAAATCTCAATATAGAATCTCATCCCTCTCCCTCAAAAAACTAATTAAATCACAGAGAACATAACACAGTCTTGAGTCATTTGTCGTGAGTCTTGTGTCAAGAAAAACAAAAAAATCCTCTTAATCTGCCTCTTAATTCTGTTTTTAAAATTTACAATTTGCAATTTCCAACATGCAATTTAAAATTAGATACTAAGAAGTATTGTACTTCTTCGTGTCTTTGTGCCTTCGTGGCCAATTTATTGGGTTGGGGGATGGGATTCTATATTCTAACTTTTTGCTTCTAATTTCTTTCTTTTATACTTCGAGCCTCATCAAATCTTTTGCTAAAATAATCTCCCCTTTGTAACCGGAAATCCTTACTTCAGAATATATTTCTTCTTCTTTCATTTCAGCGACCTCCGGATAAAAATGTGAAAGCAATAATCTTCTCGCTCCAGATTCCGCAGCTGCTTTTCCGGCTTCAAAAGTAGTTAAGTGACCGGGAGTTGGGTTTTTTTTCGGATATGAACTTTCCAATATCAACAAATCAGCATTAAGAGAAAAACGGGTTAAAGCATCCGATAAAGCACCGTCCGCGCCATAAACTATAGCCTTATCGCCTATATTCCACCGAAACCCAAGAGTAGGATCAAAATGTTTCATCTTTTCTGTCATCAACAAACAATCTCTAAAATTAACTTCACTTCCGGCAGGGCAACTAATAAACTCCAGAGGGAATTCATATTTTAAATAAGGAGCGAAATCTAAGTGCATATCAAGATATCTTTGGACGTCATCCGGACCGTACACATATAAAGGTTTAATTCTTTTGAAGCCGGGAGTATATTTTAAAGCAAGAATCAATGGGATAAGAGCTCCAATATGGTCAGGGTGCGTATGACTTATAAATATTCTATCGATTTCCTTATACGATTTTCCGGATTCATGAAGGCGAAAAAGAGCTCCTTCACCAATATCCACGAGCCAATTTTCTTTGATATCACAGGGATTAAAAAAATACGAAGACGGATATCTTTCAAACGACGGGACACAAGACCCGGACCCCAAAACAGTAATTTTAAAAGTTGATTTTTTTTGGGGAGTCAAATTATTTTAAGTTTTTTTTCATCTCCGAGAGTTTTGCGTAATGTTTTCTTTCCTCTGCAATAATCTTTTCTATCAAGTTTTTTTTACTCTCAGATACAAATTTCTCAACCTCGTGATAATAAAGAATAGAATCCAATTCTCTCTGCATAGCAAAAATAACGGCAGAAAGCACATCATTCACTTTTTTACGTTGTTCTTCCAACTGTTCATCTGTAAAAATTACATTGTCAACATAAGACCTTAAATAATCGAGATACTCATCAGAGTAGTTGTCAAAAGATACATCTTTGGTTATTTCCGAAAGAAAACCGGTAAAAATTTCCTTGTGTTTTATTTCCTCATCGGCAAGATAATTGAATATCTCTTTTGTTTCACTATCTTCGGTCAAATTACTCGCAAAACGATAAAACTTCTCACCGTTTTCCTCAATCCTTATAGCAAATCTAAAAATTTCCTTTGCTTCAAAAATTGCCATCCTTCCTCCGTAAATTTTAATATTTATTTATCTTTCTTATTCAATTCTTCGTCAATAGCATCTCTATTAAAGCCAACAATTATCTTATCGTTTATGATGATCTGAGGAACCCCCATCTGTCCTGACTTTTCTATCATTTCTCTGGCAGCTACTCGATCAACTGAAACGTCTTTATCTTCAAATTCGACACCCTTTTCCTTAAGATAATCTTTAACAAGATGACAATAAGGACATGTTGGCGTTGAATAAACTATTACTTTAGACATCGTTCCTCCCTTTTTATTATACTAAGATAAAAAAGATTTTTGTCCACCTAAAAAAATCAATCCGTTTAACATAGATATAAAACTCAAGCTCTCTATAAAAAATTTAGAGATGACGTTCTATTTCTCCCTTATTTTCATTAAATTTCACTTTATAGGTATGTGGTTTTCTTCCAAAACAGAATCCCATACTTTCATAAAAAGATATCATCTCCATATCTACGTTCCGTTCCTTTATAGCTTTCTCTGTAGGTAGATATCTTATTTCTCCTTTCTTGACGTCCTGAACGGTTACTCCGGTAAGGCCGTTAAGCAAAAGAACTACTGCTCCAGCACCGGCCTCCATACCGAAATTTACGTCAAAGGCGGAAGATTTTCCGGCACGAACAAGATGCTCCGGTTTAACGTCACGAACCTCAGGTACTTCGTACAAATCAGCAACGAACATCCCCTGTTCCTTCATAAATTGTTTTATCTCCGGATCATCTTTTAATCTTTTTTCCAACTGGATTCTGACATATCTGCCGGCTCCGGCTAATTTCTTATGTCCAAATGCATCAACCTCAAGAGTTTCATCTACAATCTCTTCCCCGGAAGCATCTTTCATTCCTTCAGCAACAACGACTGTATAAGTGCCTGCATTAACATCACTATCAATTATCCTTCTCATAAAACGTTTTTTAAGATGCTCATAAACAATATCGAAATCTACGAGCACCTCAGGTATCAAAATACAATCCGCATCAGCACCTATACCGCCTCTAAAAGCTGTATGTCCTGCATATCTTCCAAAAACCTCAATTACCATAACTCTGTTATGGCTTTGTCCGGTGGTTTTTAGTTCGGAAACAAAATTAGCGACTCTGCTGATCGCAGAATCAGCTCCTACAGAATAAGTCTGCAGATCAAGATCCATCGTCTTTGGCGCATGCACACATGATATACCCTGATTTGCCAGGTCTACTACTACACTGCCAGTATCATCTCCGCCGGAAATGACTAAACCATCTATATCGAATTTCTTAAGCCCATCTTTAATTCTTTTATATTTATCCTCACTCTTTATTTTTTTTATCTTCACTCTGGAATGTCCTGCCTCTGAACCTGCAAGTGTAGAATTGATTGTATCGACTCTCCTTTCATCAAGCTTAGCCAATTTTTCCATATCAATAAGATTGTATAATCCTGCATACCCATTAGGAATAATATAGGCAGATACATCATTTGCCATAGCCATAAAAGCAGCTCCCCGCACAACTGCATTCAACCCGCCGCAATCTCCACCGCTGGTTATAATTCCGATATTTTTTATCTTAGACATCTACACTCTCCTCTCTTACCTTTTTAAATAATGAGTATTAACATATACACGAAACTGACTTTTAAGCCGAACCATCTTTTTTTACGCAAAGAGCATCGTTTAAGGCTACAACAGCCTTATTATAATCTCCTCGGTTAATTACGAATTGCATATTTACCTGTTGCAAGGATTGCGAAACACATTCAACATTAACCTTGTTATCCGCCAACAATTTCGTAGTTCTTTCAAGAATACCGGGACTTGCAATATTAGTTCCTACAACACACAAAACAGCCACTTTTTTAAAGGTAACTCTATAGTATTTTTCCTTCAATTCACTTACAAACTCATCGCTTAAATCTCTTTCCCATATTACCATAGATATACTATTTGCATCAGTAGCCTTCAAAATATAACTAACCTTATATTTCTTTAAAATCTTCATTATTTCAAGGTCAGCTCCAACTTCCCCAACCATTTGAGGATCATGCACTTCCACAACAACCACTTCATCGCTGCCGGATATTACTTCAACTCTTGATTTCTCTCCTACATAGTCTTTTGAAATGAGCGTTCCTTCGTGCTCGGGCTCAAAAGTGTTTTTTATCCTTATGTTTATTCCTGCCATCTCTATGGGCTTAGAAGCCTTCGGATGAATCGCTTCCATTCCTATATCTGCAAGCTGATCTGCAACATTAAAATTCGTAAATCCTACAGGAATAGCTTTATCCTCACCCACCACTTTAGGATCAGCGGAAGAAAGATGAAATTCCTTATGAATAACCGCTTCAGTTGCCTTAACCTCAACTGCAACCTTGCTGAAAGTAACTTCGGAATAACCTCTGTCGAATTCCCTCATAATACCTTCGGTCCCTTTAGTGTAACCGGTAACGATAGCTATAGTCTTGGCAAAGTTTATTCCCTTCATTAATTTATGTATTCTCTCATCAATACTTAACAATTCGGAATCTTCAAAACCGCACAAATCGACAAAGGTCGCATTAATATTGTTGTTTTCAAGTATATTCACTGAGTTAAATGCCGAATGAGCCTCTCCAAGGGAAGCCAAAACTTCACGAGCCGCAAGCAAAATATTATCTCTGTCAAGATACCCTGAAGCCAAAACATTCGCCATATTATGAAGATAATTCCTGGCTTCCTGAATACGGTTTTTTATAAAATTATCGGCGATTTCAAGGTCCAATCCAATATCAATAAAATTTCTGTTTATTTTAAGCAATTTATCGAGAACTTCATCCAGCGCTTTGTCATAATCCTTCTGCTCTGTAAATTTTACATAAACACCGGGCTCTCCAGTCTTTTTATGCTCTAAAAGCCAATTAGTAACATTTGCGTAAGCGGAGACAACAAAAATTCTATTGTAGTAATCTCCGGGCTTTCGATTACCCATAATAATATTTTTTAGCACATCCTGGAATTTCGACATCGAAACTCCACCAATCTTCTCAACAGTTAACATCCTTCCTCCATCAAAAATTAGGATACTCAAAATAACTGTGTTGTCAAGAGCCCCCACCCAACCAAAAATTAACCACAGAGGACACAGAGAACTACAGAGATCTTTTGTTGTTTAAAACCCAACCCACAACCCATAATTAGCCACGGATTCACACGGATAAACACTGATTTTTCTTTAGTTTTTTTCACTGGGACCTGGGATCCGGCACCTGGTACCTAACCATAGCCACTAAGGCACCAAGACACAAAGTTTTTTTCTGTTATTTCTACTGCTAACTACTCCCTTCTCCCTACTCTCTATTAACTACTACTCACTACTCCCTGTTCACTATTAATCTTAACTGCTTACTGCTCACTACTCTCTATTAAAACCTTTCACTTCTTCACAATTTCCCACACTCTTGACGTTTTATTTCCCTGTCTGTCACTTAGCGAAAGATTTAATTTATGCTTGCCTCTTGAGATTTCTTCCGGATGTTCGAAAATCAATCTCTTTTTCTGCGGATCGTATCTAAAAACTGTCTTTTTTCCGTCAATTAAAGTTTTAACAGAATAAAAATCTACCCCTGACAGGGAATCCCAGACACTTATTCGCAGAGGAGTTTTAGAAGAAAAATATTTTCTATTTAAATAAACCGTTGGAGCGATCGTATCCTTTAATATCCCGTAATTTCCCAGATGATCTATGAAGTCGACGACATATCCTCCTTCTCTTCTCGATGAGCAAAAATCCCACCCGTAACGGGTTTTCTCGTATATAGAATAGAATTTTTCCCCTTTTGGGACTTTTATTTTAATTTTAACTTTTTTCTTAAGAGGAATCGGCGGTTCCCAACTCCAGAAGGGTGAAGATCCCTTGTTTACCTTAACAGCAATTAACTTTGAATTAATTTGGTCTCCCTTGTTAAATGATATCTGACATTTCCCATCCGGAGACTGCAGTATTCTGAATTTTTTCTTTGAAAAATTCCATATTGCAATGGAATCTCCGGATTTAAGAGACTCTTTAGTTTTCCTTAAATCATACCATTTATTATTAACCTGAAAACCGTTTGTTTCGAAAAGTATTTTTTTTCTGACTGAATTATCGGATTTTATATTTTTCTGTTCTTTTGAATTCAGCAATTTAATAACCAACCTGCTCATATTACCAGACCCATCATAAACCTCAATTGAATAACTTCCCGTGTCATCGCCGGTTACTATGCCATCTAAACCTTTATAGAAAGGAAAACCATTGCCCGGAACGGTAAATAATCTTCTGAATTTCCTGCCTGTTCCTTTTCGGTATTCAAAATCAAAAAGAAATCTGGAATCCTTGTAGTTCGAGTAGGAAAAATTATCTACAAATTCTCTTCTTATAAGTACATTGTTCTTATATAATTTGATTTCTTTAATTCCAAGCTTTCCGGATCTGGTATTAACCATATCAATAGTTTCTATTTCTAATCCTACCTTTCCTTTGATAGAAACTGAGATCATATCTGAAGCAACCTTAAAAACTTTTCCTATATGAGACCCAAAGACCAAAGAAGATTCATCCAGAGGGACAAAGCGAATCGCTTTAATAACGGGAGGAACGGTATCAGGAACGTTAAAACCTCGCCTGAAAGGGTCAATTGGCCTGTTGCTCTTATCTCTTAATTCAAAATGGAGATGAGGATCAAAACAACCCGAACGCCCACTATATGCTACCACATCCCCCTTATTAATTGAAATTTGTCCTTCTTTAAACCAAATCTCTACTTCATAAGAACCCTTACGTAATTGTTCCTTTCTCACTATCTTTTTTAAATTCGGAAAGAAAGAAGACAGATGAGAGTAGACATAAGTTTCTCCTGACCAGCTCTTTATATATACAACTTTTCCATATCCAAGTGGAGAAACCTTTACCCTTGAAATCCAACCGTCATCAACGGAATAAACCTCTTCACCTATTCTTGCTGGAATATCTATACCGGCATGAAGATGCCCATCCCTCCATTCCCCAAAGGACGAGAGTAAACCCTTACGTTCGGGGAGCGGCCACTGTGAAACATTTAAAGAAAAAATAACTAGGGTATAAATACAACTTAAAGAAATCATACTATTCAATTTAACAAAAAATTATTTTACCGCAATAAAAAAATATTCTTACATTCCCGACCCCCACAGACTCTCTACCTAAACCACAAAAAAAGAAAACCGCAAATATCTAAAAATTGCTACAATTATTGAAAAAGAATAAAAAATACCAAGTAAAAAAAAATGTACTAAGGTTCACTCTAATTTACACAAATCTTTAGTTTTCAAATCTTATATAATTGTATTGCAATGCCTTAAATATGGAACATTTTTTGCACTATATTATATAGATGAAAGAAGTATTAATAGTCGACGATTTTACTCCGACCTTAGAGTCGATAAAAGCATATTTGTCCAGCGAATATGCAAATGAGATTAATGTTCACATTGCAGAAAACGGCAAAGAAGCCATAGATGTTCTCAAATCAAACGATATAGACCTGGTAGTAACCGACATAGGTATGCCTGTTATGGATGGTCTTGATTTGTTAGCCCATATGAGCAAAAAACATCCGGAAATACCAGTAATTATCATGACATCTTTTGGTATACCTCAAATTGAGCAGCGTCTTAAAAAATTCAATGCTTTTCTTTATCTTGAAAAACCATTCGATATTAAAGAACTTGAGGCGAAGATTTTGGAGGGCCTTAAGGCAGAAACAGAAGGTCATATAACTGGTTTTTCCTTACCTTCTTTTCTGCAGCTTATACAGATGGAAGCTAAAACCTGCAGCTTAAAAATTAAATACGAAGGGAATAAGGCGGCTTTATATTTTAAGAACGGGGCTTTAATCGGAGCAAAAACTCCAGATAAAGTTGGTACAGAAGCGGCATTAGAGATATTGTCTTTAGAAAAAGCAGAAATCGAGATTGACGGCAAGTGCAGAAAAACTGAAGAAACAATAGACACTCCTTTGCAATACCTTCTCTTAGAAAGTGCCCGTCTGCTCGATGAAAAAAACAAAGAGAAAGACGCAATCTATAACCTGCAGGAAGAAATAGAAAAGGAAATCGAAAACGAGTTATTTTCTATATTAAATATAAATGACTTAGGGGTTGATGAAATTATAAGCGAAGGACAGGCATACAAGTAATTTTTCTCTTCATTTACCTCAAAACTTCTATTCCCGCAACTTTTAAAAATTATTACACACATAAATACCAAGCGCTTGGCCTTTCGCTATTAGCTGTTAGCCAAAAAAATAAGAATCCTTTTAATTCTCTTTATTCTACGTTAAATTTAGAGCTTTAGAGGAATGGTCTTTTACAACAAATTTTACTTTTGCTCTCTATGTCTCTATGGATAAACTATTTTTTTCTTTGTGTCTTGGTGACTTCGTGGCAAACAATCTATGCTATTGACAAAAATACTCTCAAGATATACTCTAATGAAACTAAAATTCCTTAAGAATCTCTTAAAGTAGGAGGATATTATGGTAAAATGCGGAGTAATTGGTGTAGGGCATATGGGAAAACATCACACTCGCATATTAGCAACAATGAAAAAAATAAAGTTGGTGGGTATCTCAGACATCGACCAGGGAACAGGAAAAAAAATTGCAAAAACATATAATTGTAACTTTTTTCAAAATTATAAAGATCTTCTAAAAGAAACAAACTGTGTTTTTATTGCAACGCCAACAAATACCCATAAAGATATTTCAATCAAAGCTCTTAACGAGGGCAATCATGTGTTTATAGAAAAACCAATTTCGCTTGACTTAAAAGAAGCCGACGCGATAATAGAAACCGCAAAAAAATCAAAATTAATATTACAAGTTGGGCATATCGAGCGTTTTAATCCAGCGATACTTGCCGCAAAAAAAATAATTAAAAATCCTCTTTTTATTGAAGCACACAGATTTTCGCCTTTTTACGGCAGAGGAATTGATGTTTCGGTTGTTTTAGATCTAATGGTACATGACCTAGATATTATACTTAACACAGTTGCTTCTCCTATAAAAACGGTATCTGCCGGTGGAGTACCAGTTCTGACCGACAATGTTGATATTGCAAACGCCCGACTGGAATTTGAAAATGGCGCAATAGCAAATATAACATCTTCTCGTATATCTTTGATGAAAGTCAGAAAAATACGCTTCTGGCAAAAATATTCGTATGTTTCTGTTGATTGCTTAAATAAAAAAGTAAATATTTTTCACAGAGAAGTTCAAAATGATGAACCAGAAATAAACGAAGAAGAAGTTTATGTTTCAACAGAAGAGCCAATATCTCTACAATGCAAGGCATTTATTAATGCGTGTTTAGGTAAAAACTCCGTTCAGATAACTCCTGAAGAAGCAAGAAATTCTTTAGCTCTTGCACATAAAATCCTTGACGAAATCAAAAAGAGAGCCAAAAAAGTTAACATAAATTTATCTCTAGAGAAAAACAAATAATAATAATGAAAGTTTTGTTAATAACTGGTGAAGCATCCGGGGATTTACATGCCTCAAACCTTATTAAATCCTTCAAGAAAATTAATCCTGGCATTAAATTCTATGGTATTGGCGGCAAAAGAATGGCTGATGTTGGAGCCAAAATTATTTATCCCTCCGATAAAATTAGTGTCGTCGGATTTAGCGAAGTATTTTCAAAAATATCAAATTTAAAAGAAGCAAGAAGACAAATCTCTACGTGTATAGAACAAAATATTTTTGACTTTGCCATTACAATCGATTTTCCGGGATTCAATATCCCTATGGCAAAATATCTAAAAAGCAAAGGCATACCTGTTTTCTATTTTATTACACCACAGATTTGGGCATGGGGAAAATGGAGAACTAAAAGTTTATCAAAATATTTCAAAGGTTTATTCGTTATTTATCCTTTTGAACGATCTTTCTTCCGGAAAGAAGGATTGAAAACTTATTTTCTTGGTAACCCTTTAATAGATATTGTCACGATTAACAAAAAAGAGAAAAATAAATTATTGCCCGCGGGTAAACCCTTAATTGCTATGCTTCCCGGTTCAAGGGAATCAGAAATCAAACGTCTTCTTATACCTTTATTAATGGCTTGTAAACTTTTTTCTAAAAAATATCCTGAAAGCAGAGCTGTAATAGCCCTTAATGAGAAGCAAGACCTTATAATTGCAAATAAATTTGCTCAAAAATTTTTAGATAACATAAGAATATTTTATGGAAAAACATACGAGATACTTAAATCGGCTGATTTGGCAATCGTGAGTTCGGGAACGGCAACAATCGAAGCCGGCATATTAGAAACCCCAATGGTCATAGTCTATAAACTTTCATATCTCTCATGGATTATCTCAAAAATGTTGGCAAAAGTCAAGTATTTTGGGCTTGTTAATATTCTTTTTTCTGAAGAATTAGTGCCGGAATTAATCCAGAAAGAAGTAAATCCAACAAGAATTTCACATGAATTGGAAAAAATTTATGAAAACAAAGATAAAATTAAGAAAAAACTAAGAAAAATCCCGTCTATCCTGGGAGAAAAGGGAGTTTATGATAGGATCGCTAATAAAATCCTTTCTATGGTTTAGCGAACCATTCCTGGCAACTATTCTAATATACATACTGGGCTTAACCTGGAGAATAGAATTTAAAGGTATTTCACTTGTTAAAAAACATAATTCTCAAGTTCTATATGTGTTCTGGCATGAAAACATACTTCCACCGTTATTTACACACATAGGTCGGAAGGTAGGTGTTATTGTTAGCCCCAGCCGTGATGGAGAACTTATAAGCCGAATTTTAAAGCTTTTAGGATTTAAAGTGTTTCGGGGGGATACAAAAGAAAAAGGGAGTAAAGCTCTAATCGAATTAATAAATTATTGCAAGAAAGGCTTTGAAATAGCTATAACACCTGACGGCCCGAAAGGGCCAAGAAGAAAAGCGAAAAAGGGAGTTTTTCTAATAATAAAAAAAACAAACCTTTCTGTTTTAGCAGTAAGAATAACATGTAAAAAAGCTTTTCGTTTTTCTTCCTGGGATAGATTCATGCTTCCTTATCCTTTTGCAAAAATAGAAATAGAATTGAATAAATTAGATAGAAATACTGAAAAAGATACACTGGAAAAGTTATTGTCCTAAAATGAAAACCTTTCTCATCGATGCCCGAAACACGACAAAGCCATACAATTTTTGCTTATTATCTACTTTAGAAAAAAAGAAATATCCCTTTAAGTTTTTCGGATATATCCCGGGAGATTGGCGAGGAAAAATCAATATAGACGCAGACAATTTATTCTTACCTATAAGCAGGGGTACATTTGAAAATAAAAAAACACAGCGATTTGTTTCTAACTTTACAAAACCATTTGAAATTCTGCTTGGTTATACTCACTTACGGGGGAAAATAGATCAAATGAGTACGCTTCATTTTCTATGGTTTACAGTGCCAAGTATCGAACAATATATAATTCCGTACTTTTCTCAATCTAAAATAATCCACACAGCACATAATCTGCTTCCCCATAGAGAATACTCTATCGATTTTTCTATTTTTAAAAAAATATATTCCCATATGGATAGGATTTTAGTTCACGATAACGAAACAAAAGAAAAAATAGAAAAGATGTTTTCTATTTCAAATCCCGTATTAAAATTAGACCACGGCAATGTAGAATTATTTTACAAAACTTTCGATACTACGAATGCCTCTGAATCAAAAAGTCTATATTCTAACTTTTTCTCTTCTTTAAAAAGACCCATTTTTCTCTTCATGGGTCCTATAAAAAAATACAAAGGATTTGAAACCTTACTTTCGGCAATTGAAATTTTGAATAAAAAAAATCTTAAATACAGTGTAGTTATAAAAGATAAAAACAAAAAAACTTTAAAGAATCTATACTACTTAAACTATTCTCCCCCGTATTCAAAACTCGGACTCATCTACAGAAATATTGATGCGGTAATACTTCCGTATAGCAAAGGCTCTCAGAGTATAACGATGTTTGAAGCAGGATATTTTAGTAAAGCAGTTATAGTTTCAGCTTTGGGAGGACTTAAAGAAACAGTTCGAGATAAAAAAGACGGTTTTATATTTAAAAAAGATGTACCTTTCGCCCTGGCCGAAAAAATGGAACATTTAATCAACACAAGTTCAAAACAAATATTAACAATGGGCGAGAATTTCAAAGACTACCTTATAAAAAAATATTCCTGGGATGGAATAACTGAAAAATTAATTAAGATTTATGAAGAACGAGAAGAATCTCTAAATTGGAGATTGTAAAGTTTTTTATACATACCATCTTTTTTTAGCAAAGTTTGGTGTGTTCCCTCTTCTAATATCCTACCCTCGTTTAGCACAATAATCCTATCAGCATTTAGAACTGTGGAAAGTCTATGCGCTATTATTATAGAGGTCCTTCCATAAATAAGTTCAGACATGGCTTCCTGGAGAAGTTTTTCGGACTCTGTATCAAGAGAAGAAGTTGCTTCATCTAAAATCAAGATGGGTGAATTCTTAAGTATCGTCCTGGCAATAGCTATTCTCTGCTTTTCTCCACCTGAAATCCTTCCTCCTTTTTCTCCTATAATAGTATCTAAACCTTTTGGAAGTTTCCCTACAAAGCGCTCCAAGTGGCTTCTCTTAAGTACTTCATCTAAATGTGCATCGGTCGCATCAATCTTACCGTATTTAATATTATTTTTGACTGAATCATTGAACAATATAGAATCCTGAGTTACCATCCCTATTTTACTCCGAAGACTACAAAGAGTATATTCTTTTATATCTTTTCCATCGATCTCTACTTTTCCCTGTCCGCAATCGAAAAATCTCGGAATAAGCCGTACAAGAGTAGTCTTTCCTGAACCCGAAGGACCAACAATGGCAACTGTTTCTCCCTTCTTTATTTCAAGATTGATATTTTTTAATGCTTGAATCCCCCCATCATAAAAAAAAGAAACATCCGTAAACTTAATCGAGGACTTAAAAGAGTCCAGTACAAGCTTTCCGGTATTTTTAACTTTCTCGGTCGCCTCAATAATTTCAAGTGCGCTCTCCATGGAAGAGAGTCCGTGTTGAAGATCTCCGTACGCTAAATTTATCTGTCGCGCCGGCTGCTGCAGCACTACGGCACAGCCAAGAAAGATAAGAAATTTATCGGGCGTTATAAAACCTTTAAAAATTAAAACTCCACCCGAAATCAGTATCGCTCCGGCAAGAAACGCACCTAAAAATTCTGAGGAAACGGGTAACAATCCCTTGATTAAACTGCTTTTAACATAATTCTTGCGGTATCTATCCGACTCTACCTTAAATTTTTCTATTTCATATCTCTCCATTCCGAATAATTTTATTATTCCTATTCCATACAGCATCTCGGAGACCAATGTGTTTAAAAAAGCTCTATGTTTTCTAAGATGGGTAAATTGTCTTCGAACCTTTTTACCAATTAATTGTACAACTAAAATAATAATAGGTATTAGAACAAGAGACACCAGAAATAATCTCCAGGAAGCCCAAAGAGCCAAACCCATATAAACAAGTAGCAGGCAAAAATTCCTGCTCAGATCTATAACTCCCCGCCTCAAAGCAAATTGAATTTTTTCCGTATCATTTGTAATTTTTGAAAGTAACTTTCCCGATTCTGTCTTCGAATGGAATTTTACGGACAGTTCCGTTAATTTTGAAAACATATCCACTCTTATATCGGATATAGTCTTCTGTTCAAGTGTATCGGAAAGAAAATACAAAAGAAGAGTAAATGGCGCCTTTGCTCCGTAGATAAATACAAGAACCAAAGCCAACCGAATCAATGAGTCCATTTTATCTCCGGATCCAATCCAATCGAGAAGCCATTTCAACGCACCCGGCCCCGAACTCGCATTTTCTTCGCCAAATATTGTTGAAACGATCGGAGTTATCATACCCAATGTAAAACCACTCAAAACGGCGACAATTATCATAACAATGATAACAAAGACGAGTAAAGCTTTATATTTGAATAAATATCGACCAAGTTTCTTTAGCATACATACATTTTACCAGAATAAAAGGAGAAATCAAGAGGGAAATAAGGGTTTTAGACGTAAAACCGACCGAAGACCGCAGACGGACGACCGAAAAAACAAATAAAAAAATTTGTGTTATTTGTTGTTAAACTTAGCCTTTAGCTTTTAGCTATTCGCTCATAACAATAAAAAAATCCTATTAATCCTGTTTTTATCCTGTCTAAATATTGGTTTGGGTTTTGTCTTTCGACTCCAAGACTCACGACACATGCCTCTAGACGGGCGACTTATTTTGTGCTTTGTGGCTATATAATTCAAAAAGGGGCAGTTGAGACTGCCCCTTTTTGAAGAAACGGAAACAAGCACGAGCTTATTCAATCCTATATGGAAACATCCAAACGTTAGAATCGTATATATAGTTTTCTTCGTCAATTGTCAGTTTCTGTAAAATATCGAAAGCTACCGTCTTGATTCCGGGAACAGGAGAGGTTTGCCATTCTCGCTGCCACACGCCGGGTTCTATTTCGGTGAATCTCGACCTTAACCAGAGTTCCGGACTGTGACTGTGGGCATGTAAAAATGAATAAACGTCGTCAGCTGTATAAAGTGTAATAGTAACATCCTCCTGCGGGTCTAAAGTTAGGAGTTCTCCTCTTCTGAAAAACACCCAGGGAGTAACAAGTACAGTATCCGTATATGATTCGCAGTTAATTCTTATAGAATCGATTTGCACCTTTACGGAATCAGAAATTACTTCAGCTCCGGTTAGGCCTTCGAGTCTCCATCCCCGGTAAGCAGCTACTCCGGGGTAACGTTTGAATATTGCGTAACTTACAAAATTGTCTCTGAGATTTTTTTGATAATCAATGGTAGAATCCGGGATTGCCGCGGTATCACGCGCAATAATATGGAAAAGGCCATTAATTCTGAGTGAAATGGTAACAAAAGCAGAATCGTTTGCAACATCAACCGATATTTGTCTGTTTGCATTCTGTAATTCTCTATACCAGAAAAGCTTTAAAGCCGTAATTGCGCTCAATTGCACTCCGGGTGCAGATGGCACGGACACTGTGTCTTCTTGACCATAATAAACATCATACGCAAAATAACCTTCCTGATTACCCAATATGTAATCCTGAATCGCCTCTTCATCAAGAGCTATATCATTTGCTGTTGGGTTATTTTTACAACCAACAATCAGAAGCAAAACAAAAACCGACGTCAAGATTGCGAATTTTTTCATTCTCATACAATCCTCCTTTATATTTCTTTAGATAGTAAAATTACAATTTGGTTCCGAAAAATTTTCCTCGCCTTGAGAGGACTCCTAGACTTTAAAGATCTATTTAATAGCAGTACCATCAACCAACATGCACGGCATATTCTCCAATCACCTCTCCATTTTGAACATCAATAAATAAATCGAGCGTAGAACCCCATTCATCGGTCACAACACTCCCAACCCGCCTGCAAAGTTTATCCTTAATAATATAATATCCTACAACCCCCAATTTGTCAGGAATCGAATTGATACCCTTATGATACTTGAAATACATGCTAGCCATATACTTTAGCTCATAGTCTGATAAAGTTTCTGTAATATCATTGAGGTTCGTATACCATCTACTAATAATTAAAAAGTTGACCTTACTTGTATCGCTTTCCGTTTCTGAATAGAAATAAGGGTAACCTATAAAATCAGAGGAACCTATAACTGTATCATGATACGTTTGACTAAGATATAATTCATACCAGTGATCGTCCCTGCCAGCTCTTTTGTTTAGTTTTAAATCGTGTGCGAAAATTAAATCTCCTCCGGCTTTTTCGATAATTGACTTAAAATCTGAGATAACAGAGTCTTCTGCATACGACCAATCTTTTGATGTTCCCCATCTTTCTGACTCATAAGTCACATAACAAGGATTATCTGCTTCATCTACCCAAACTGTAATCTTCGCACTGTCATTTGCAATATATTCATACCCTTTTCTCACGTCCCAGTTAATATAATAACTAAATAACATTCCACTAGAAACCGTTCGATTATAAGTTGCAGGAGCAACATTTAATATTGTTGCAAGACTATCGGCTATCTTGTCGGGAGAAGATTTCATGAAATCACTGTACTCAAGGTACACATAATTATCGTCTGTATCAAGCCGTTTCTCACAAAATATACTAAAAAGAAGAATAAAAATGATTAATAAAAATCTTCCTTTATTCATTTCTCCTCCAATATTTATTTAGATATCAAAATTACAATTTAGTTCCCAAAATTTTTTCATTATCATTATATAATATATAACAAAAGATTTAAAATTCCAGGTACCGTATTCCAGATTGTAAAAAAATACAGAATATGCGGATGTTGCGGACTTCGTGTATTTTTTGTGTTTCGTTGTTAAAGTCAAAAAGGGGCAGGCTCGACTGCCCCTTTTTTAAGAAGTGAAAAAAAGCGAAAAGTTTATTTGATTTTGTAAGGTAATATCCAAATATTAGACTCATACCAAGAGTTTTCTTCATCAATGGTATTTTTCGTCAAAACATCGAACGCGATAGCCCTAATCCCGTGAGTAAGCGGAGTTATCCAATAACCTTGCCATACGCCCGGCTCTATTTCTGCTAATCTCCATCTTCTCCAGCATCCCAGACTACGGGCATGCAGATAAGAATATATGTCATAATTTGAATAAATGGTGAGGGTAACCGCTTCCCGACCTCCAAAAGTAAGAAGTTCTTCTCTCCCGAAAAATACCATGGGATCATCAAATAACGTGTCCTCGTAGGACTGGCAATTAATTCTGAGGGAGTCAATAGCAACCCATTCGGTGTCCACATTGACATTTACGCCGGTTAGGCTTTCGAGTCTCCATCCCCGGTGAACAGTTACTCCGGGGTAACGTTTAAATATGGCATAGTTAAAAGAGTGATCAAAGAGATCTTTTTGATGGTCTATTAAAGTAACTGGAGAAGCCGATGTATCTATTTCCAGTATATGAAATACGCCTTCGACTCTAGTCCAAAGTTTAACAAAGGCCGAGTCATTGACTATATTAATCGATATATCTCTGTTTATATCCTGCGCCTTTCTATACCATAAATGCGGATTGGCAATGGTCCTGGTCCGAACTTCGCCTGGAACGGTGTCTCCTTTGCCGTAATATTCGTCAAACTCAAAATATTCCTCGAAATCAGTATTGTTTGATATATAATCCTGAATTACCTCTTCATCAAGCGAAATATCATTTCCTGTCGGGTTATTTTTACAACCAACAACCAGAAACAGAACAAAAAATATTCCTAACCCTGCTAATAATCTTTTACTCATAAAAGCCTCCTTTTTATTTCTTTAGATAAAAAAACCGCTATTTAGTTCCAAAAAATCTTGCCCTTTTTAAAACTAGACTCTGTCACCTAGAAAGAAATTGATGGTTCAGCTGCAGTGGAAGTTCAGCAACGTTCTCTAAATAACAGTCGAACCCTTAACACTATCTTAACAAATGCTTAATAGGCTGTTAATGTTTAAAAATAAAATTTAAAGAGTAAATGGAGGCTAAAAATGAAAAAACTCAGGATGTTTGTTTATCTGTTCGTACTTACAGGTATAGCAACTTTTAGTAGCGTATCTCTTTATGCTGCTTCAAAAAGTATAACAATAACAGGTTCAACAACAGTATTGCCAATCGCTCAGAGAGCGGCTGAAGCTTTTATGGATATTCATGAAGATATTTCCGTATCAGTAAGAGGCGGTGGTTCGGGTGTCGGAATAGCAGCACTCATCGATGGAACAGTAGATATTGCGGATGCTTCAAGGCCAATAAAAACAAAAGAGATTAAACTTGCCAGAGAAAAAGGTATAGATCCTTATGCTAACGTAGTAGCCCGAGACGGTCTTGCTATCGTTGTCCATCCGGATGTTCCTGTAGATTCTATTTCTATCGAAGACTTGAAGAAGATTTTTACAGGCGAATTTGAAAACTGGAAAGACCTTGGAGGTCCAAGTAAGGCTATCGTAGCAATATCTAGAGATTATTCTTCAGGAACTTTTGAAGTTTTCAAGGAATTAGTTCTTGAAGGTGCCAAGGTTGAAGACGGTGCTTTGATGCTCGCTTCAAACAAAGCTGTTGCCACTACAGTATCCACAACTCCTTACTCGATCGGATATATAGGTCTTGGTTTTCTTTCGGATAAGGTTAAGGAATTAAAAGTCGATGGGGTAGAAGCCAGTGAAGAAACTGTTCAGAAAGGAGAATACAAGCTTGCACGTCCTCTTTTTATGTATACAAATAATGAGCCTAAAGGTATCGTAAAAACCTTTATGGATTTTGTCTTTTCACCGCAGGGACAGGCAATAGCTAAAAAAGTGGGATACGTTCCTGTTAAGTAAACTTTCTTAGGGGTTTAAAGTAGCAGCTAGAACAGGATTGGATTTTAAAAAGGAGGTGGGATTAAAATGATCCCACCTCCAAAAATTGTGAAAAATGATTAAAGAAAAGCTTTTTAAATATTTAACCCTAACAGCAGCGTTATGCTCGGTTATTTTTCTTTTCGGCATAATATTCAGTATATTCAAAGAGGGATATGCTATATTCGCTGAAGTAGGTTTTTTTAAGTTTTTATTTGGTAGATCCTGGCATCCGACACATTATCCTCCTGAATTTGGTATTTTACCCTTAATTGTGAGTTCAATAGTTGTTACAGGAGGAGCTCTGGTAGTCTCTATTCCCCTTGGTGTGGGGTCGGCAATTTACATTTCTGAGCTTGCTCATCCAAAGGCAAAGGAATTTTTAAAGCCTCTGGTAGAACTTCTTGCCGGTGTTCCTTCCGTTATTTACGGGCTATTCGGAATGGCGTTTTTAGGACCTTTTGTAAGCAGGGTTTTTGGAATACCAATCGGATTAAACGCTTTTACAGCTTCAATAATTCTTGGGGTGATGGTTGTGCCTATAATCTCAAGTATATCTGAGGATGCAATAAATTCGGTTCCAAGGCAGTTAAGAGAAGCATCTCTTGCTCTTGGGGCTAACAAGTGGGAGACAATAATAAAGGTAGTTCTACCCGCTGCTAGATCGGGAGTGATTTCCTCAGTCGTATTAGGTTTCGGCAGAGCCATAGGTGAGACTATGGTTGTGTTGATGGTTGCAGGAGGAGCCACCGCTATTCCCCGTTCAATATTTAGACCTGTTCGCCCAATGACTTCCGCAATAGCAGCTGAAATGGGAGAAACAACCATGCGGAGTTCTCATTTCCATGCCTTATTCGGAATAGCAATAGTTCTCTTCGTGATAACTTTTATTTCAAACTTAATAACAGAGTGGGTTATTGAAGGGAAGGGTAAAAATGGGGCTTAGAAAGATAAATGAGTTCTTAGGAATAAATTTACTGCGGCTGACAATATTAATAAGTATACTATTTTTGTTTTTATTTATACTTCTTATTTTCGCAAGAGGAGGAAAAATGCTTTCCTTTTCTTTCCTAACCGAACCTCCGAGAGACGGAATGACAAAAGGCGGAATATTTCCAGCTATAATCGGTACCCTGTATTTAACGATTTTATCAGTACTATTTGCTTTTCCTATTGGGGTACTGTCTTCTATTTATCTTGTAGAATATGCCCAAAAAAATGTTCTGGTAACAATAATAAGAACTGCTATCGGTACTTTAGCTGGTGTCCCTTCCATAATTTTTGGGCTTTTTGGTCTGGCAATTTTTGTAATAACCTTCGGATTTGGAGTTTCCATACTTTCCGGTTCTCTGACTTTAGGAATAATGATTTTACCCCTGATTATTAAAGCTTCAGAAGAAGCGATAAAAGCTGTTCCTGACAGCTTCCGCGAAGCCTCATACGCGCTTGGCGCTACAAAAAGGCAGACTATACTTAAAGTGGTTATTCCTACAGCCATACCCAGTATATTAACAGGAGCAATAATGAGCATAGGAAGAGCTGCAGGTGAAACGGCCCCGATTCTTTTTACAGCTGCAACGTTCTATACAAGAAGATTGCCAAAATCTATTTTTAACGAGGTGATGGTACTTCCTTATCATATATATGCTCTGATGACGGAAGGTACCGATCCCGAATACCAGGTACCTATCGCTTACGGGACTGCGGTAGTACTTCTAGGGTTAGTGCTTGTAGTTAGTTCGGTTTCAATTATTATTAGATACAGAATGAGGAGAAAGAAAAAATGGTAAACAATGAACTCAAAGTCGATAAACTCAATCTCTGGTTTGGAGAGAAACAGATCTTAAAGGATATTTCCTTTTCTATCCCCGATAAAAAGATAACTGCAATCATTGGGCCTTCCGGCTGTGGAAAAACCACTCTCCTTAGATGTTTCAACAGAATGAATGATATGACAGATAACGTTAAGATTAAGGGAAAAATTATCCTTGATGGCTATAATATATATGAGGAAAGAACAGATTTGTCTTCTCTTAGAATGAAAGTCGGCATGGTCTTTCAGAGACCTAATCCTTTTCCAAAGTCTATTTTTGAAAACGTGGCTTTTGGGTTGCGCATTAAGGGTTTTAAAGATAAAATTAAATTGATGGAAAGAATTGAAAAAAGTTTGAAAGACTCCTGGTTGTGGAATGAGGTTAAAGATAGACTCAATTCTTCCGCGATGGAACTTTCAGGCGGACAACAGCAGAGGTTGTGTATTGCCCGTGCGCTTGCTACAAATCCTGAGGTTATACTCTTTGATGAACCTACTTCTGCTCTTGACCCACAGGCTACTGCTAAAATAGAAGAACTGAGTGTTGAATTGAAGAATTCGGTAACGGTTGTTCAGGTTACGCACAACATAGGTCAAGCTGCCAGAATTTCCGATTACACCGCCTTTTTGTATCTCGGGGAATTAGTCGAATTCGGCATTTCGGAAAAATTATTCACAGTCCCTCAGGATAAAAGGACCGAGGAATACCTCGGTGGAAAATTCGGTTAAGAAGGGGTAAAGATGTTTGAAGAAAGAATAAAATCGTTAAAAAAGGAAATTGTAAACTATGCATCTCTCGTTGAATCTATGATTGAAGAAAGTATTGAAGGTTTATCCAAAAGAGATAGTGTTCTTTTGGAATCCGTTATGAAAGACAAAGAAGACAAGGCTAATAATCTTGAAATGAAGATAGAAGAACACTGTATCGAAATTATTGCACAGTTTGAACCTAAGGCAAAAAACTTAAGGCATATTTTGATGATTCTAAAGATGAATAATGACCTTGAAAGAATGGCTGATCACGCGGTTAACATAGCAGACAGCGCTTCTTTTTTGATAAAACTCAAAAAAGAAGAGTCTGTCGATGAGATTTTATCTCTCGCAAATGAGACCAGAAAGATGCTAAAAAACAGTATTGATTCTTTTATTGAAGGCGACACAAAAAAGGCAAAAAAAGTTTGCAAGCAGGACGATGTGGTGGACAAACTACGAGACAAAATAATTAAAACATCAATTATAAATATGTGTTCCGATATTGATTCACCTGATTCAGTAGATCAAAGAGTTCAAATAATGAGAATAGCTAAAAATCTTGAAAGAATTGCTGATCTTTCTACCAATATCTGCGAAGATACAATATATATGGTGAAAGGTAAGGATATAAAACACGGGAAATAATCCAAGGAGATATAAAATACAAGCTATAATTTCTGCGTCTGTTCATATTAAGAAAAACAGAAAATTATTTACCCTTTACTTTTGATATGATTTCCCATAAAATAGTAAAAAGTATAAATTTTCTTTATAATTGCATGAAATGTTTTCCGGAGGAAATGTGGGCAAATTAATTGCTGTTGTAGATGATGAGGCGGATATTGTAGAGCTTGTTTCTGTTAATCTTGAAAAAGCAGGTTTTAGAGTTGAAGGTTTTTATGAAGCAAACGAACTTCTAAGTTTCCTAAAGAGGAAAACTCCTGATCTTATCATTCTTGACTTAATGCTTCCTGACGCAGATGGATTCGAAGTATGTAAAAACTTAAAGAAAAAAGATAAATATTACAATATTCCCATTATAATGCTAACAGCTAAAGGAGAAGAAGTAGATAAAATCTTAGGTCTTGAGATAGGTGCTGACGACTACATAACAAAGCCTTTTTCTACAAGAGAGCTAATTGCCAGAGTTAAGGCGGTCCTGCGAAGAACAAAAGAAGAAAAAAACCAGGAAGTCATCAAAATAGGAGATAATGTAGAAATTTTCCCAAGAGAGTATAAAGTATTAGTTTCCGGTAAAGAAAAAGAACTCACTTCAACCGAGCTCAGGATTCTTCTTTTGCTCGCAAAGAGAAAAGGATGGGTTTTTTCACGAGACCAGATTCTGGAATATCTATACGAGGGAGATAGAATAGTTTTCGACCGTACTATCGACGTACATATAGCTCATTTGAGAGAAAAACTTGGGTCCGCCGGAGAATGCATCAAAAGCATCAGAGGAATAGGTTATAAGCTCAAAGAATGAGAAAAAATATATTTTTTAGAATTTTTCTCAGTCATATTTTACTTGCAATAGGTATTTCTCTTTTGCTTGTGGCTATTTCATTTAGAGTGGTAAAGAAACACTATATAGAAACACTTAGTATTGATCTTGAGAAAATCGCCATAGCTTTAGATAAGACAATAGAATCTTATATGGTCTCAGGAGATTTCTCCGCTCTCGATTCTCTTGTTAAAGATTTGGGGAATAAGATGGAAGCCAGAATAACCGTAATCGACTCAAAAGGGATTGTTTTAGGTGATTCGGAAGAAAATCCTGAAAATATGGAAAATCATGGGACAAGACCGGAAATATTGCAAGCTTTTTACGGTAAAACCGGCTCTTCTTTGCGATTCAGTGAGACGGTTAAAGAAGAAATGCTTTATGTAGCAATTCCGCTAAAAGATAACACCGGTAATTTAATCGGAGCGCTCAGAGTCAGTCTTTTTGTAACACAGATTCATAATCTTCTAAATTATATAATGAGAAATGTGATAATTATAGCTACGATTCTGGCTATTTTTTCTCTTTTAGCCGCATTCTTTTATTCCAAATCATTAGCTAGACCTATAAGTAAACTTGCAGTTGCTGCTGATAGCGTTGCCGGCGGCAATTTCAATATAGAGGTTTTAACCGAAGGTACAGGAGAGATAAGCCGCCTTACAAGGAATTTTAACGATATGGTTATACGTATAAGAGAATTGATTTCCGAATTATCCGAACAGAAAGATTCTCTAAAAGTTATTGTTTCTTCAATAAAAGAAGCTCTTATTGTTATTAACAAAGAAGAAAAAATAGCTATTATGAATGACAGTTTTAGAGAAATTTTTAAGAGTGGAAAAATAAAAGGCAAAAACTATTGGGAAGTTGTTCGAGAAACCCATTTTGAAGAAATAATAGAGGAAGTAAGAAAAAACAGAAAGGATTTAACCAGAGAAATACGTATCCACGACAGGGATTTCATCTGCAGTGCAGCTTTCTTAGATAAACATGATGAAATCGTTGTAACTCTTCACGAGATAACAGAGATAAAAAGAACGGAAAGAATAAAGAAAGATTTTATTTCAAACGTTTCACATGAACTGCGAACCCCTTTGACTGCTATCAAAGGTTTTATTGAAACGCTTCTTGGAACGGCAAAGGGTGAAAATAAAAGATATTTGCAAATAATAGAAAGACAAACAAACAGACTTATAAACATAGTAGAAGATTTACTCAAACTCTCCGAGCTTGAAGATATAGAAGAAGGCAAGATAGGCATAAGTTACTCAAAAATAGATTTGAAAAAATTAGTAAACAATGCTTTCAGCGTTTATGAACAAGAAATAAAAGATAAAGGATTAAAACATAAAGTCGAAATCGAGAAAAGCGTTCCCAAAATTAAAGCTGACCCCTTTAAGCTCGAACAACTTTTGATTAACTTGATAGAAAATGCTATTAAATACACAGAAAAAGGTGAAATAAAAATAAATGCGAAAAAAGAAGATAAATCCGTTATAATTGAAATTTCGGATACGGGAATCGGTATAGAACGTAAACACTTATCTAGAATCTTCGAAAGATTCTATGTTGCGGATAAATCCCGCTCAAGAGAACTCGGCGGAACCGGACTGGGACTCTCGATAGTAAAACATATTGTTCAGCTACATAACGGCAAGATAAGCACCGAGAGCAAACTTGGAAAAGGAACCAAGTTTACAATCGTTTTGCCAATTAATTAACCACAGAGACCACTTAACACAGTCTTGAGTCGAAAGACAAAACCCAACCCAATATTTAGACAGGATAAAAACAGGATTAATAGGATTTTTTTATTGTTTTAAGCGAATAGCTATAAGCCAAAGGCTTAGTTTAATAATAAATAACACAAATATCACGAATATTTTTTTGTTTTTTCTGTCGTCCGTCTGCGGTCTTCGGTCGGTTTTACGTCTAAAACTCTTATTTTCCTCTACGTCTAAATTAATTCCTTGATTATTTTAAATATCCCTTTCGGTGAATCTGCTATAAAGTCGGGATTTGCTTTTAGGATCTCTTCTTTTATTCCATACCCATAAGTTACACCGACACTCCTAACTCTATTTTTCTTTGCACCTATAATATCATGTTCCCTGTCCCCGACCATTAAAGTCTTTTTAGCCGAGATTTTTTCATTCTTAAGCATACTGCCAATAAGTTCTTCCTTATTCGTCAATTCACCCGAAAGATAACTTCCATATATTTCTTTAAAAAAACTCAAAATATTAAAATGAGTTACTATATCGACTGCATATATATGCGGCTTAGATGTTACAACAAATAGTTCTAAACCGTCTTTTCTCAATTTTTTCAGCACTCCGGGAATGCCTGAATAAAGCTTGTTTTCGAATTTTCCTCTTTCTTTAAAATACTCTCTATAAAAATATAGAGCTATTTCTGCGGTATCATCGTCCGATTCTAAAATCTTCTTAAAGCTTTCCTTAAGCGGTGGCCCGATACACCATAGTAAATCTTCAGCTATCGGAACGTCTTTACCGAGTTTTTCCAATGCGTATTTTATTGAATTTGTTATTCCCTCTCTGGGGTCAGTTAACGTACCATCGAGGTCAAACAATATATTCTCTAGTGCCATAATTCCTTTTTAAAAACATCGAATTTAATTTTTTAATCATGAAAAATATTATATATAAATTAATCGAAAATTCAACGATCAAAACCTTTTAAGAATATTTAATTTGTAAAAAATTATTTGCTTATTGATCATATTAATTCTAATCACCTATGCTGTAGTTTAAAAAAACCCTTGACCAAACATGTAAAAAAGATAAAATATTTCTAAATTATGGTTATAATAATTATTTCAGCGATATTTATTATATCTCCTAAGGACTCGATTTCTACTCCTTTTGATATAACTATACTAATTGATCCTCCGGTCGCGGAGAAATCAATAAATGTTTATCTGGATGATATAAATATCCAGGGGGAAGTAAAATCAGGATATTTTTTCGCGGAGACTAAGGACCTCTCAAAAGGTAAACACATAATGAAAGTAGAAACCGATAGCGAAAATGAGGAATGGACTTTTTTCGTTACAGAAGAAAAGGTGAAAGGCCCTTATATTTTTTCGGGGAACCTTTCAATAGGAAATCAAAATATATACTACTCGGATACTTTCTATACAAATGAAAATGAAGCTCTCGTTGGGCTGGATTTTTCTGTGTATAAAGACGAAACCTCATTTAGATTTTCCCTATATCATGATCCCGAATACGAGATAGACTGGTATCCTTACCTAAATTTCTTGATAGGAAACAGTTTCCTTGAAGGAGGATACATTTCTCCTTATCTGGATGAATTAACAATCTATTCTCCAGGGGGTTTCGGAATAACGGGTGAGATAAATTTTTGGGGTTTTTCTCTAAAACCTGTTTTCTTATACTCTGAAAACTACGATTCCTTATTTGCCGATTATCCGAGGTTACTCTGGGGAGGAAAAACTACTTTTAAAAAGGGAATTTTCTCTATTGGAATCACAGCTTTTTACGGTGAAGATGATACCACAAATATAACAGGATTTACATTCGACGATCCTCAGAAATCTACTGTAATATCAGGGGAATCAGAATTGGATTTAAATAGGGTGATATCTTTGAAAATAAAGGGTGCTTTTTCAAAAGGCAATGATAATTTGTACATGGATACAACTTTAACTGGAGAAGCTTTTGAAGGGAAAATAATGCTTGAATCAGGCATAAATAATCTTGAATTGGGTATAAGGAAAGTAAGCGATGAATATTTAACATTGGGTAACGCTTATCTTTACAAAGACAGGTCTTCCGGTTTTGCAAATGGTGTATACGAACAAGGAAAATTCTACACTTATTTCGACTATCTTGCTTACAAGGAAGAAAATTCCTTAGGGATATCACTAAATCAATCATTTAAATGGCTCCTATCCGCTTATTTTTCACCAATTGTTGAATACCAGTGGGCAAAATATCCGGAATATTACAACGAAAAATACAGGTACATCGGGTTGGGTTTTGAATCGATTTCGGGTACTTTTCAAATAGAAAATACGATAGGTATTGAAAAAACAACTTATATAGAAGAAACACGTGCCTATAGAATTTTATCAAATGTCTCTTGGTACCACGAAAAAAGCCTTTTATCTATTGGTTTCTATACTTACATTAATAGCGGACAGACAAGTTTTGATTTTAACGTGGATGGAACTCTGGGATTAGGAAGCTTTGGAAATATAAATGTAAATTATTATCCATATTTAGAAGATGGCTATGATGAACATCTACTTAGAATAGTGTATGAATATGATTTTTAGGGAACTAAAAAGGATTTTTTGTATCTAAATAGATAAAATGAAGAGACGGGAGAAGAAAGATGATGAAAAAAGAAAAGAGTTATTTGAACAAGTTGTTAAATCAAACACTCCAAGGATTTACAAAATGGTTTACAATATGACGAATAACTATGAAGTATCTAAAGAGTTAACACAGGAAGTTTTTACGAATGCCTGGAAAGGATTTAAGTCTTTCAGAGGAGACTCAGCCGTTTATACATGGCTTTACAGAATTGCTCTTAATGTTGTCTTTAAATATCGAAGAGATCAGGTTCGAAAAGGAAAAATAATTTCTATTGATGATATAAAACATCTTCCGACAAAAAGTAATCCTGAAAAATTTTTAGTTAAGAATTCCGACCAAGAAATTGTAAAAAAAGCAATCTATTTCTTACCCAAAAAATACCAGGAAGTTTTAATCCTTAGATATTACGAGGATTGCGATTATTCTACAATAGCGCAAACATTAAGTATTCCGATAGGCACGGTACGCTCGCGCTTAAACCGAACCTTAACAAAACTTGAAGAACTCATAAAGGAAAAAATATGAAAAATCATAGATATTTTGAAGAATTAATTCAGGGCTATTTGGATAAGGCCCTTGGGGCGCAAGAAGAAAAAGATTTGAAAAATCATTTAAAATCTTGTAAATCTTGTGAAGTAAAGTTTAAACAAAGAACAAAACTTTTGAAAAGAATTCGCTCAACAAAAGATGAAGTTTCCTGTCCTGATTTTCTTATAGATAATATACTAAAAAATACCACTAAAAAAGAAGAACTTACAGTAATTGCTTCAAGTCGAATAAGATGGAAATATATAACTGTTGGTGCGGCAGCTCTTTTAATCATATTTTCTTCAGTTCTTTTTAATATTGAAAACAACAAACAAATATTGACAGTAAAAGAAATTAAACGAGAAGAACCTTTGAAAGAAGGAATTGCAAAAAGCACCGAAATTCCATTAGAAAAAAAGAAAGAGGAAAAATCGAAAGACGTTAAAACCACTATGGAGTCAACATCCCGAGATATAGTTAAACCAAAGGCACATGTACCGGTAGAAGGAAAAGATTTCGCAGAAGTTGTAGAAACCGAGAAGGAAATAACCTCGTTTTCAAAATCTGCTAAAGCTCCAGCGTCGGTAAAAATGGATATAAGCCGATCGGGAGAAGCAAACATACATGAATCCGATTCCGAAAGAGAAATAGTTTTGCAGACCGCTTCAGAAAAAGGTTTGACGGATAAAACTATTATTGAAAAACCTTTTGAAGAAACACGTTTTGTTTTCCCTGAAGAGGGCGCTGTAGTTGGGCAAGACTTTGAGATTGTTCTTGTACTGGAGAATCCCGTTGAAACACTTGAAATTTGGCTGGACGGAGAAAAAATAAATTACGCAAAAACAGAAGATTCAAATGTTATATTTATAGGAAGCGATTCAATACCTCCACTTGAAGAAGGATTACACTATCTTTCTCTATTGACAAAAGAAGAAAAAAGTATCACTTTCTATAAGGAGGGATAATGTTAGTTTTATTATTATTATCTTTAGAACTGCACATATCACCAAACCCTATCGAGGGTAAAGTAGGAGAAAGAATCCCCTTTAACGTTAGGGTATTAGATAGAGAGGGAGAAATACTAAAGGGTAATTTGACATTTAGCGTTACACCTAATTCACTGGGACGTGTTCAGGGGAGTTTTTTTGTTGCCAAAGAAGAGGGAAGAGGAGTACTTAAATGTAGAAGCGAAATAAACGGCAAAATAGCAACGGGATTTGCTTATATTCGGATAGGCAACACTGAAAAAGCAAAAATAATTCCGTCATTTGTAATTCTTAAAGAAGGAGAACAAACTAAATTTACTGTTACCGGAGGAACGGTAAGAGAGTGGAAATGTATTCCCAGTAATATAGGAAGTATCATAGGCGGTGTTTTTACTGCTAAAAACGTCGGTATCGGTAGAGTAATTGCTGTTCTTACAGACGGAGAAATAAAAACATCATTTTTAAGAGTAAGAGGTGTTATAAATGATATTAAAATAACTCCGCGATTCAAAAGGGTAAAAACAGGAGAGAAAATACAGTTTAAGGTAAACACAAAAGAAAAAGTTGCCTGGGCGATTCAAGGTGAAAAAGTAGGAGAGATAAACTCAAGCGGTTTATTTACCGCAAAGATACCGGGGAAAGCAGTTGTAGTTGCGGAGAAGAACGGCAGCGAAGTATATGCTATTGTGATAGTTAGCGGAGAAGTGGGGCTACGCATAACCCCTGAATCCGCAACACTCAATCCCGGAGAAATAGTTAATTTTAAAGTTCAAGCAGAAGGCTTTGGCAATACAAAAATTCCTGTTATATGGAAAGTAATACCTGAAAGGTGTGGTTTCATAAGAAAAGACGGCACTTTTATCGCGGGGCAAATACCTACAAAGGGCAGAGTCATTGCGGTTCTACCAAAAAGATTCGGCAAAGGGATCGTTTCCGCTGACGTTTCGATTGTGCCTGAAAATCTAAAAAATTTAGAATTAATACCTTCTTTCATAAACTTAGGAGAAGAAGATATAAACCGGGAGTTCCAATTTCGTGTTAGGGGCGCTGAAGGAATACCTTTAATATGGAGAGTAATACCTGAGGATCTTGGAACGATTAGCAATAAAGGCGTTTTTATCCCCAGGAGGCTTGGCCCCGGAGCAATTATAGTAAGACCTAAGGCAGAACTAAACATAAAACCGGGGAGAGCATTTATAATAGTAGGTGATAATTTCTCGTGGCCAGAGGATACGGTAACGTGGATACCACCCAGTCCACCTCCTCCTTCATATATTGATTTTTCTCTCCCTTCTCAACAGGTAATAGAAGGGTTCAAAATACCTTTAATATTAAATAAATCGCCTGCCGATTACAGGGTTGTATGGCGAGTTGTTCCCCCTACTGCAGGCAGAATTATTCCAATTAGTGAAGGAAAGGCAGAATTTAAGGCCAATAAACTTCCAGAAAATGTCAACCAGGCAAATGTGAAAATATATGCTTTATTGTATAGAGGAAGACAGATTACGGCCTGGGCGTCTAAGGAAATTACAGTCATAAAGATGCAGTAGTTGTTAAAATCGGCTTTCGGCTTTAGCTTTTAGTTTCAAAACACAAAAAACCTTTCTGCTTTTTATGCTTTTTGTGGTTCAAAAATTTCTGAAATGGCGTGTTGGACTTTTAACAAAACAAAAATGTCTTTTTTTCTTACTTTGTGAGCTTTCGTTTTTCTATGTGCCTCTGTGTTAAAAATAAGTTTTTTTATTGTTGTGAGGTGTTTTTTAAGCAAAAAGCAAAATGCGAATAGCTAATTGCTTAGTAGGATTGCGCCCTCATCGACAAAATTTCGAGTTCTCTTTTATGGCAAAAGTTCCAAAGCAGTATACTAATTACCTTTCCCTTGACTTTATAAGTGATAGGGATATATTTGCGTATATGAAAACCGGCTATGTTTCAATTATTGGAGAACCTAACGTAGGTAAATCCACTCTAACAAATCGTCTGATAGGAAGCAATATTTCTATTATTACAAAAAAGCCTCAGACAACAAGGAATAGAATTACAGGCATCTGGACTGAAAATGATAATCAAATTATTTTTTTAGATACTCCAGGTCAATTCAAACCAGGAAACGAAATGGAAAAAGCAATGCAATATCAAATACAGACAGCTTTAGACGATGCCGATGTTGTATTGTTCATGATAGATTATAGAACAAACGTCGAAGAAATAGCAATGCCCCCGACAAACAATAAACCAACTTTCATGATTATTAATAAGATAGATTTAATATCCGAAAACGACTTAAATAGAATAATAAATAATTTATATATACAATCTTATGATAAAATTCTTACCATTTCAGCTTTAAGAGGAGATAATGTCGAAAAAATAATACCTTCTTTGCTGGAATATCTACCTGAAGGGCCAATGCTTTACCCTGAAGATTATCTATCTGATCGTCCTGAACGTTTCTTTATTGAAGAATTTATAAGAGAAAGAATTCTTGAAGAATATTCCCAGGAAATACCATACTCTGTTGCAGTTAAAGTGGAAGATATGCAAAACAATAAGATAGATATTAAAATCTTTGTTGAGAGAGAGTCTCAAAAAGGAATTATAATCGGCAAAGGTGGACAAAAATTGAAAAAAGTTGTAAGCGAGGCAAGAAAAAGTATCGAGGAATTAATCGGACAGAAAGTCTACATGAAAACGTGGGTTGAAGTTAAGAAAAACTGGAGAAAAATAAAAACAGATGTCAAAAGGCTGGGATATTATGAATAGAAAAAGTTTTTTGATTGCTCTTTTTGGATTTCTTCTTGGTTTAAATAAAAAAATATCATCGATGTTTAAAAAAGACAATAAAACAATCGAAGATTCGCTTAAACCCGACAATAAATTATTAGGTTAAATTTATGATTTATTTTTTATTTTTATTTACTCTAATTTCTGCAGAAATCCGATCGCCCGAGGAAAGATTACAAATCTTAAGACAACAATTAAAAGAACAAAAAGAAAAAATTGCAGAATTAAAATTCGAAAAAACCGACATTTTAAAAAATATTCAGGAACTTGACAAAGAAATAAGTTTAAATACCGAACTCATCAATGTGCTCAAGAGAAAAAAGGAAATAACAAACGAAGAGAAAAAGAATATTGAACTCCTTATGAATGAAATACACTTTCGCCTTCAGGAAAAAAGAGAAATTTTAGCAGAGAGAATCAAAGAAATTTACATACATGGACCGTTACATCCTATAGAAGTTATACTTCTCTCATATTCTTTTTCTGATGCAGTTAAGAGAGTAAAATTTCTAACTATAATAGCCGATCAGGATAAAAGAGTTCTTGATGAAATCGAACGTTTAGAAACGAGACTTACTCTGCAAAAAGAAAGAATCGACAAAAAAGCAGAAACACTTGATGAAATATTATACGAAGTAAAAAATCAGGAAATTGCATTAGAAAAGACAAAAAACGAAAAGAATGACTATTTAAGTGAAATTGAGGGAGAAAGTAAAAAAGCGGTAGCAATGTCACAGGAAATGGAAAAGGCAATGAGAGACTTAGAAAAGCTAATCAGAAGTCTTTCAAGACAAGAAACTGCTCCGGGAAGCAGATATTTTTCCGAAAAAATACTCCTTTTACCTGTAGATGGCATGGTAACCGGATATTTCGGAAGAGAAGTAGAAGAAAAATACGGAACTGAAACAATAAATAGAGGTATAGACATTAAAGTTCCATGGGGAACAGGTGTGGAAGCAGTGGCGCCTGGGAAAGTCGTGTACAGCGATAACTTTCTCGGTTATGGAAAAATGATTCTTATAGAACACGGTGACGGGTTTATAACTCTCTACAGCCATCTTGCCTCTGCTTCTGTAGAAAACGGAACACAGGTAGAAGCGGGAGATATTATTGGCAAGGTAGGACAAACAGGGTCAGTGAAAGAACCTTCCCTTCATTTTGAAATAAGAAAAAATGGAATAGCGGTTAACCCTTTCAATTATATAAAATTATAAATGTATGAATGAAGTAAAAGGTCAAATAATCCCAAAACAGATTCTATCCTCTATAATAAAAACAGGCAATTACCCTTCTTCTTTTCTGTTTTACGGCCCACCAGGCGTTGGCAAATTTTCTACAGCACTAAATTTTGCTTCAGAAATACTGAAAGATGATAAAAGAATTTATAAAGGCACTCATCCCGACCTGTCAATTGTTTTTCCGGAATTTGAAGGATATGAAAAGAATGAATTAATTAATATGCGTAAAAATATGGAATATTTCACCGTTAGAAGAAATAAAGGAACTATCTCAATTGACACCGTAAGGAAGCTGCAAGATTACGTTTACATTACACCTATGGAAAATACCTGGAGAATAGTAATAATTGTCCAGTCTGAACGCATAACAAAAGAAGGGTTTAACGCATTTTTAAAAATACTTGAAGAGCCACCCAATAATGTAATTTTTATTCTAGTAACATCGGAGAAAAATTTTTTACCTGATACAATAATTTCTAGAAGCCAAATCATAAAATTCACTCCTCTTTCCCAGGAAATTCAGCAACAAATCTTAAAAAATAAGGTTATGTCTCGTTTCGGTAGAGGAATCGAAGAAACGCTGTTTATGAATTCACAAAAATCACTCGAGAGAAAAATCGAAGAATTATTCTTTAATACTCCAGTGAAATCTCGTATAAAAAACTGGTCCGAAGGCTTAAAGAAAGACCTGAAAATAGAGTTCCTTTTACAATATTTACAAAAAAGTATAGAAGAAAAATATAAAAATAAAGAAATACATTACACCAAGACATGGAATTCTTTTAAGTATCTAAAAAATGCATATAGATATTACTACTCAAATATAGCTCCGGAAAAAATAATTTTTTACCTTTTGCTAAAAGTCTAATGCTGTACTTTATTAAATTTCACGGAGTAAAATATCCAATGGAATCAGAGTTCACCCTTAAAAGCGGAGAATTTCTTTTATGCGAAATAAAAAATGAACGCTTTGTAGGTAGGGCAGGAGACGAAATTCACTGTAAGCTTCAGCCGGAAGGCAAAGTTTTACATCTTATTTACGATAGCGAAAAAGAGAAAGTGAAAAAAATCTTAAAGGATGAAAAAAAAGCTCTTATTTTCTGCAAGAAAAGAATAAAACATCATAAACTTGAAATGAAAGTAGTTGGTGTAGATAAAGAGTGGAACGGGAAAAGATATAAATTTTATTTCCTTGCCGATAAAAGAATAGATTTCAGGTCTTTAGTAAAAGATCTAAAAAAAGAGTTCAATTGCATAATAGAGTTGAGACATATCGGGGTAAGGGACTATGCGGGATTCACTGGAGGTCTGGGAATGTGCGGAAATACACTTTGTTGCAATACTTTTCTAACAGAAAAACCAAGAGTGAAACTCGAAACTGCTCGAAATCAGGACATATATATTAGCCCTTCAAAAATTTCCGGTCTTTGCGGAAGATTACTTTGTTGTCTGCAATTCGAACACAATTTTTACGACACTATCAGTCCTACTTTCCCCGAAAGAGATAACAAAGTGAAAACAGAAAAAGGAGAAAGTACAGTCTTACACAGAAATATGATAACCGGAGTCGTAACGGTATCATATTCAGATGAAACTCAGGAAGAAATACCCATTTCCGAAATAAAGAAAAAAGGTGAAATATGGGTCAGAATACAGAAAAAAGCAAAACAATAGTAACAGGTGCCCTACCCTACGCAAATGGACCTATACACGTAGGACATCTCGCAGGTGTATATCTTCCTGCAGATATATATACACGATTTTTGAAGAAGAAAAAAGAAGATGTAATTTATATATGCGGCACAGACGAAAACGGTGTCCCAATAACAATTTCAGCAGAAAAAGAAGGCATATCGCCCAAAGAGCTTGTAGAACGCTATCATAAAATTATATATGAGTCCTTAAAGAAATTGGGCGTAGAATTTGATAATTTTTCTGGAACTTCAAGAAAAATACACCATGATTTATCACAAAAAATATTTCTTGAATTATACGAAAAAGGATATATAGAATCAAAGACTTCCAAAGAATTCTATTGTAAAAACTGCAATAAATTCCTACCGGATCGATACGTCGAGGGTATTTGTCCACATTGTAATTTCGAAGAAGCACGAGGAGATTCATGTGACTCATGCGGCAGCTGGTTAGAACCGGACCAACTGAAAAATCCTATTTGTAAATTGTGCGGTTCAACTCCAGTAAAAAAAGAAACAAAACACTGGTATCTCCTACTTGATAAATTTCAAAACCAATTGGAAAAATGGATAGAAAAAAAGGAATGGAGAAAAACAGTAAAAAGCTACCTTAAAGGATGGTTGAGCGAAGGTCTCAGGCCTCGCCCTATAACAAGAGACCTCCAGTGGGGTATTCCGGTACCCTTAGATGAAGCACCTAAAAACAAAGTCCTTTATGTATGGTTCGATGCTCCTCTCGGATATATATCTTCAACAATAGAATGGGCAAAGAAAATAGGACAAGAAGACGTATGGAAAGATTATTGGCAAAATCCAAAAACTCGATTGATTCATTTCATAGGTAAAGATAACATAGTTTTCCACGGTATAATATGGCCAGCAATTATTATGGGATTGGGGGATTATACTCTACCTGATGAGATACCGGCTAACGAATATTTAAACCTTGAAGGAAGACAGATTTCGACAAGTAGAAACTGGGCTATTTGGTTGCACGAATATCTAGAGAATTTCAAGCCTGATTTTCTACGATATTATCTATGCTGCATAATGCCCGAAACAAGGGATTCGGAATTTAAATGGAAAGAATTTCAGGTGAGAGTAAACCAGGAATTAATAAATAATCTCGGAAATTTTGTAAACAGGACCCTTAAATTTGTCGATAAATATAACGGATGCGTTATTCCCGAACCGGGAAAGTTAAAAAAAGAAGATAAGGAGATGTTATCTGAAGTCAACTCTTTAATAGAAAAGATTGACGATTCTCTTTCAAAATTCAATTTCAGACAGGCAATTAGATTATGGATGCAAATAAGCACAACAGGAAACAGGTATTACGATCAGATGAAACCCTGGGAAAGAATAAAAGACAATAAAGAAAGAATGGCTACAACAATCTATTTATGTTCTCATCTTACCCATGTACTTGGCACAATAGGAAAACTTTTCATACCTTTTAGCGCCGAAAGAATACTTGATTTATTGAAATTAAAAGAGAAAGAATGGGATAAATTAAAGGACATAGAATTACCAAGGGGCCATAAAACCGGAAAGATAGAACCGCTTTTTCAAAAAATAGAAGACACTGACGTAGAAAAACAATTGAGGAGGTTAAAAATGTCTCATGTTACAATAGATGATTTTACTCAAATGGGTTTAAAAATAGGAGTAATAGAAAAAGTGGAAGATATAGAAGGAGCCGATAGACTTTACAAACTAACTGTTAATACCGGAGAAAAACGAACTATTGTAGCAGGAATAAAACAACAATACACGCCAGAAGAACTGCAAAATAAGAAAATAGTTGTCATAACAAATTTGGAACCAGCAACGATAAGAGGAATTACTTCGGAAGGTATGCTACTGGCCGCAAGTAGCGGAGATAACTTATCAATTATCTCTCCCGATGACGATATCCCTGCTGGTTCAAAAGTCTCATAACAATTAAAAAAAGGAAATAGCCACGGATTAACACGGATGAACACAGACAAATACAAATCAAGGTTCTTTTTTGTTTTTTTAAAAAAATAAAATATGGATGGGGTATTGGGAAATCCGTGCATATCAGTGTAAATCAGTGGCTAAAAAAATGAGGATTCTTAACGCTATATTCGCAGGAGCAGCAGTGATTCTTGGTGGTTTTCTCACACCCGCGTATATAGGAATTTATGTTTATCTCGCAGCACTTTCGGTAGCAATGATAACAATAGCAGGAAACCTGATAAATGATTACTTTGATGTTGCAACCGACCGGATAAACAGACCAGAGCGATTAATTCCTTCAGGAAGGTTAAATAAAAACCATGCATTGTTGATCTCAATTTCATTGTTTGCATCGGGTAATATTTTATTGTTTTTTATCGATTTAAACTTATTGAAAATTGGTTTGGCATCCACTTTCCTGCTGATTGTATACACCCCTTTTCTAAAAAGGCATCCTCTAATCGGCAATATAACTGTCGCTTTACTGCTTTCAATGACTATAATGGTTGGTGCTATTGCCTCTTCTGCTTTTCTCAATTTAAAAAACTCGATTCTTCCGTCTTCTTTAATTTTTCTTATAAGCTTTCCAAGAGAAATATTGAAAGACGGAGAAGATATGATAGGAGATAGAGAAGCTAACCTGCGTACATTTCCTGTCGTATTTGGGATTAAACGGACTCGTCAACTTGTTATTTTTACATTATGGATTCTAATTTTTTGGATTTTTGCTACTTCCTTCGTCTTTGGCAGACTTTTCGCAGCCTGCGCTATTCCTGGTATTGTATTACCTCTTATAATTATGATCAAACGATCAAGACCTAATCCTGTATGGTTTACCAATACACAAAGAATACTAAAATTCTTAATTGTACCAGGATTCATTTCTCTTATTCTGAGTAAGTTATAATGAAACAGTTCTTATTGGGGCTCATTCAAGGTTTAACAGAATTTCTGCCTGTGTCCAGCTCAGGACATTTAGTTATTTTAAAACATTGGCTTAATTTTCAGAGCGAGGGTGTAGTAATGGAAGTTACGCTCCATTTTGCAACTTTATTATCAATAATTATATTCTTTCGAAAGAAAATATTTGAGTACTTAAATAAAGAAAAGATACTTTTGATAATTATTGGAACAATACCAATAGCTATTATAGGTTTCCTTTTTGAAGATAAAATAGAACTAATGTTTGACAATTATCTCCTTGTAATTGTGGCGCTTTCGCTAACCGGATTAATACTTTTTTTAACCAAAAAATCAAAGGAAGATAAGGAAGAAATAAGTTTAAAAATGGCTTTTGTTATTGGTATTGCCCAAGCTTTTGCTATTATTCCAGGTATTTCTCGTTCAGGTATAACAGTTGCTACGGCACTACTGCTCGGAATTACACGTAAAAAAGCTTTCGAATTTTCTTTCATTCTTGCGATACCTGCTCTTTTAGGGGCTTTCTTACTCAATATTCCTGATATCTATAAGACAAATATAGCACCTCTAAGCTTACTCAGCGCTGGAGTGACTGCCTTTTTCGCTGGTCTTATTGCCTTATGGATTTTCTATAGTTTGATTAGAAAAAAGAACTTATCTTTATTCAGTTACTATCTTTGGGCAATTGCTGTAACGAGTCTGTTTCTTTTTTTACTCGTTCGAACTCCTCAATAATAAATCCACGAATTTCTTTGTTTTCGTAAGAAATAATAGCTCCTGCTATCCAATCCCATTCCTCTTCAGGCATACCAAACTCTTTATACACAGAATCTTGTTTTCTGTCCCATTCTGCCCGTAAAGAATCCCAAGCAGCTACAACTCCGGGGTATTTTGCTACGTACTCGCTATCGCTAAGTTCTGCCATAGTTGATGAAATACCATGTTTTTTTCTGAGTTCTGCAAGCTTTAACGCTTGATCTTCTGCAATTTTTGTAAGAGCAACGGAAACCGTAACATACCTTTCAGCCATCTCCTTTGTCACGATTCCATCTTTGGGCGGTTTGAATTTACCCTTCTTACATCCCGTCATAAGAAAAATCATAGTAAGGATAAATATAAATGTAAAAAATCGTATTCTCATTCTATTGCTCCTCCTTTCCATAATCCAAGATACCTTAAGATCCTTTGATGTCAAGCCCTGTTATATTATTTTTGATAAAATCAATGGCTTCTTCTTTTGTCTTTATTTCTCCCTCCTCATAAGCCATCTGGACCTTACTTAGAATTTCTCCGAAAACAGGTCCCGGTGTAAGATTAAAATGTTCAATAAGATCTCTACCCATCAACAAAGGTTTTTCCACTTCATCTTTCATTGAAAAATAATAACCTATAATCTGATTGCAAACTTGTATGAGATGGGCGTCTTTTTCCCCCATCGTTGCGATTTGGTCTGCCAGGGTAAAAAGAACTAAACCTATAATATCATTACCCAACTCAAAACATATTCGTCTTTTAGCTCGTTCGGTAATTTCTTCTTGAGCAGCGAGAAGATGTATCCACATATGATACATAATCAATTTAGTAATGTACTTTATTTCTTTAGTAGAAAATTTCAATTTCTTTCCGGTTTTTTTGAACCAATCTGAAGCCATTTTATCATGACCGTAAAAATGAACCTTATCTTCTTCAATTTTCTTTGTTTCTGGCTTCTTTATATCGTGCAAAAGTGCAACCAATTTTAAAACTATTTTATTCTCAGAATAATATGCTTCTATTTTCTTTCTATGAACACCAAAATCAGAAAGATCTTCAGATAAAGAATCAACCTCTTTAAGAGTTAATATCGAATGCTCAATAAGGTCTGAGGTTATTTTACCCCCTTTAATTTCCTTCATTTTTAAAAACCCGGGAAAAATTTTATCGAAAATCTCTGGTACTATTGCAAGATGTGAATTTTCGGCATTGAAAATCGTTATAAGCTCAAAATGTATTCTCTCAGGAGCAACAGCGGTAAGCTTATCCGCGTATTCTAAAAATAAATCCGCTGTTTTTGCTTCAATTTCAAAACCAAAAGCAGCTCTAAAACGTAACCCCCTAAGTATCCTGCAACTATCCTCTACTATATTTTTTCTGCCCATTGCTCTGATGATACCTTTCTCGAGATCTTTAACCCCATTAAACGGATCGATAAAACGTTTATCAAGAAGGTTATAAGCCATAGCATTTATAGTGAAATCTCGCCTGCCGAGATCTTCTAATATTTCAGTAGAACCCAAACCTAGTATATCAATGTTCATATCTCCGCTAGTGACTCTAAACTCATTAAGATCCTTTTTTAATCTAAAGCTTTTGCCGAGAGCTTGAGCAAATTCTTTACCTTTACCGCTTATCGCAATATCTATGTCGTTTATTTCAATCCCCAGCAGAAGATCTCTGAGCATACCACCTACCAGATAAACTTTTTTATTTGCCTTGATTGCGTATTCTTTTATCTTTTTCAAAGGCTTTATTTTTTTAAGAATACTCTCAAGATTCTGTTTTTTTATCATAGTTATTTTTTCCTATATATAACCAATAATAAAACGAAAAATAAGAAACTCCACCCAAAAGTATTTCCAATTTTAGAATATAATGTCTTACTTTTAACCAAAGGAACTTTACAAATAATCAAACCCTCTTTAAATATCTGAGTCTTATCTAAAACTCTTCCGTAAGGGTCACACGCTAATGAAATACCTGTATTTGCAGACCTCACAACAGCTCTTCGAAATATTATTGATTGAAAAACAGCCATTTGAGCATGTTGATATGGCCCACTAGTTTTACCAAACCAACCATCTTCTGTAATATTAACCAGCAATTCAGCACCACCTTCTACAAATTCTCTTAAAATTTGCGGAAAAATTGCTTCATAACATACATAAATGGAAAATTTCAAACTGTCAATATCAAAAACAGTAAAGTCAGCCCCCGGAGTAAAACTCCCTTGCCCTAAATTAATATCCTTCAATTTTGGAAGAACATCATCAAAGGGCAATCTTTCGACAAAAGGAACAAGAAAAATCTTTCTGTAAATACCCTTAATGCCGGATGAATCTACAATTGACACTGCATTATAATACACAAAGTTTGATCCTTCTCTTTTGTAATCAATCGTTCCAATGATAATAGGCGCCGCTTTTTCGCTAGCTAACTCCCGAAAAAAAAGCTCTGTTTCATAACTATTTGTAAGGGAAAACGGCGATGCGGTTTCCGGTAAAACATATAAATCAGCATCAGGACTATCTTCTATAATTTTTTTTATCTTGAGTAACCGATCAAAATCAGTCTTTCTTTTATCGTTTGGTAAAACACAAGGCTGCACAACACAAACTGTTTTATATTTAACATGATATTTTCTATTAATAATCACTTGAGAATATATAAAAGGTATAATCAACAAAGTTACAAAAAAACACAAATAAATCATTTTCTCTTTTGTTTTTGATTTAAAATGTATAATAAATAAATATAAAAATAAGTTTAAAAAAAGCACCCACAATGTAACAAGAGGCAGTCCTCCGATAGAGGCAAATTGAACCAATCTAATCAAATTACTTTGAGAAAAACCGATAGAGCCCCATGTAAAACCCCAAACAGAAGAAAGACTCCTCAAGAATTCTAATCCTGCGAAAACAATTGGAAACAAAAATGGATAGCCCAGCCGATTTAACTTATTGTAGAGAGAACCCGAAAATCCGAAGAAGAGCGAGAGATATAACACTAAAACAAAAGAACCTAGTACTACCAGTGGAACAATTGTACCTTCTACCACATTCGAAAAAGGAACCCAATAAAGAAGCGTAGAAAAAAAACCGAAACCCATTACAAAACCCTTAAAAAAAGGATTTTTACCGTTACGAAGGAAATAAAGAAAAGGAACAAAGGAAATCCAAGCAAGAAAAGAGAAATTAAAAGGGGCGAAAGAAAAGGTTAAAGAAACTCCGCTGAAAAAAAGTAGTAAGTAATCAAAAGGATATTTTTTAAAACGATCTAAGTAATTCAACATAATCGGGAAAAATTCAGTCAAGAAAAATTTCTTTTTTCTCCTCCGCAGACCTATACGCCGCATCTACTATCCTGGCAACAGCATACGCATCTTTCCATGTGTTTTCAGTTAGATTCTTCGTCTTTACCGCATTTATAAAATGATCAATAAGCCCTTGATAAGAACTTTTTACCGGGTGTTTAGGAATATTAAGAGGCGTAATATCCTTAACTTTATTATCCTCAAGCTTTTTTATCTTCAGTGGATTCAAAAGCCCCACTCCATCACTACCATAAAGATTAAAATAGGTAAAATCCCTTTCAAAAAGAAGAGTCCATCCCACTTCAAGCAAAAGATATCTACCATCTTTATAACGCAAAAAAATTATTCCCGAATCCTCGATTTTATCGGTGGAATGAAATCCTGCACTTACAGAAGAAATATCCCAACCAAAAAGATAAGTGACATATCCAAGAATCTGCACGCCTAAAGTCATTATTGCTCCACCCCCAGATTTCAAAGGATCTCTCCTCCAACCATCCAAATGCTCCTCATGCAATGATTTCAACCATCCAGCTTTAGCAAACGAAAGCTTACCTAACTCTCCAGAAAAAACGAGATCTTTCAGAATCTCAACATCCGGTCTAAATCTTCCGTTAAAAGCAGGCATTAAAATATAATCAGAAGAATCAACAACCTCTCCCAATCGTTTTACTTCCTTGGCGTCGAGACCAAGAGGCATTTCACAGAGAACATTTTTTCCATATTCAAGAGCCGAGATAGCCATTGGAGTATGCAGATAATTAGGCGTGGCAATTATTACCGCATCTATTTCGGGATCCTGCAACATCTTCTCGTAATCAACAAATCTTTTATCTGTTTTATATCTTCTAGAAAGTATTTCTACTTTTTCTTTATTTGATTCGCATACTGCTTCAAGTATAAGGTCTTCTCTCTCTGTAATAACCGGCAGATATCCAATCTGGGCAACAGCGCCTGCACCAACTAAACCTATCCTAATTTTATTCTCCATTTGCTACCTCAATAAATACTTTATCATCTTTTATTTTTAATTTATTATTAGCAAAAAGATTTATCGCTTCTGGATAAATCCTATGCTCTTCCTTCAATATTCTCTTAGACAAAATATCTTCTGTATCATCCTGGTAAACCGGAACTACTGCCTGCAAAATTATAGGACCACCGTCGACATCTCCCGTAACAAAGTGAACCGTAGCGCCTGCAAAGCGAACACCATAATCTAAAGCCTGCTTCTGGGCATTAAGTCCTTTGAATGATGGCAACAGTGAAGGGTGAATGTTCATCATTTTCCATTTAAATTCGGATATTAATTTCTTTTTTACAATTCTCATAAAACCTGCAAGACATACAAGTTCAACTTCATTTTCTCTCAAGGTCTTTATATAATTATCTTCCGCATTTCCACTTAATATTGGTTTTGAATTTTCCGGGTCAATGTAGTAAGCTTTAATCCCCTCCTTTTTTGCTATTTCTAAAGCATAAGCTTCTTTATTATCTGAAAGAACAGCTACTACTTCAGCTCGGATTTGCGAAGATTTACTTTTTTCTATAATAGATTGAAGATTCGAACCACGTCCAGAAACCAAAACTCCTACTTTACAAGACACTTTTTTCCTCCTCTGTTAACTTAAAATATACTTCTTCTAAAGTCGAATCAATTTTACCAATACTCTTTTTAAGTTCGGAGACCCTTCCTGTTTCTATTAAAATGCCCTTGTCAATTACTCCAATTTTATCAGATATCTCTTCTGCAAGAGAAAGAGAATGTGTGGACATAAAAACAGCAACTCCTTTAGAAACTCTATCCCTCAGAATTCTTATTACGGCTCTCGCAGAAACAGGATCTAATCCTACCATAGGTTCATCAATTACCATGACATCCGGATTATGAATTAATGCCTGTATAAATATAACTTTCTGCCTCATACCATGAGAATACTCAGAAGAAGGTAAGTCAATCCAAGGTCCCACTCTAAATTCCGTAAACAGGTATTCCATATCCTTTTCAATAGATTTTTTATCCATACCGTAAAGCCTGGAAACAAAAAAAATGAACTCTCTGCCTGTTAATTCAGGATAAAGAAAAGGCTCATCGGGAATATAAGAAACCATGCTTTTAGCTTTCTCCGGTTCTTTTAAAAGATTCACTTGATTAATATATATTTCTCCTTCTGTAGGTAAGATAAGCCCTGTAATCATCTTTACAGTCGTGGTTTTTCCCGCCCCATTTGGACCAAGTAGAGTAAACAACTCTCCCCTGGGTATCACAAGATTTAAATCATTAACAGCTCTAATCTTTCCAAATTGCTTGGAAAGGTTCCTAAGTTCAATCATAATTTAAAACTGAAATTTGGAGTTTATTTATAACCTTGTAGAGTTTTGCCTGATTCTCAAAACCTCCGTATTCCAATTTTACATGAGTAGGATCAGCTATGATCTGACCAAAAGTAGGATCAGCTGAGACCCACTTTCCTCCCAGATAAACTCCTGTCCATGCATGATAATAGAAAGCATGATTAACATAAACGAGCCCTACTTCCACTCTAGCAGGAATACCCACAGCCCTGAGCAATGCCACCGCAAGAGCTGAATGTTCGTTACAATCTCCTTCTCCGGATTTTAAAGCGTCGAGAGCATTTGGTATAGAAAATGTAGGCTTATCTGTTAGTTTCTTATCAACGTAATTTATGATTTTGCCAACTGCAGCAAGACCCGTTTCTTCTCCAACAATATCTTTTGCTGTTTTCTTAATAAGTTCATCGTCTGAGGGGATGAAAGTGGTAGCTTTCAGAAACTCTTTTATGTTTTTAGGAATCGTAGAAGACTCCCCCGGATTAATTTTTCGGATTGTAAGGACATTGCCTTTAAGAGTTTGCCTGTCATCTTCTATTCGTAGACCTGATAGGTCGACCGAATCGAGACGAATCGTCAAAGTAGAAATATTACGGGGATTTTTTATTTCTTTTTTTACTTTTATAGCATATGAGTCATATAACTTGAGCCCCACTGTTTCTATATCTTCTTTATTTATTTTTTTCTCTTTTTTCATAACAAGACCTATCGGGGATTCGGATTTTATGAGTTCACCTTTATCCGAAACCCAGAAGTAAATATCTATCCCTGATTGCTTTACAGCATATTTCGTGACGGGAATATCGTCTATCATATCCTTTCCGAGATTTTTTACCTCAATTTCGAATAGTGATTGTAAAGTTGGATCAAAGAATTCAAATTTGCCAGATTTTCCGCTTTTTACTAAACCTTCAATAGTTGCGGGTAAATAGTCAGATTTAAGTTTGTATTGCATCTTCCTTTTTTGCCCACCAACATTCATCTCAATAAAAAGCGTATCTCTTTTTCTTTTTCCTTGTGCTTCAAACAAATAATTATCTGAAAACATTGAAAATTCAAAATCCTTCAGATTGTATGTAAAATCAGTGCTGGCAGTTATTTTATACGTAATTTCTTTCTCCATGCCTGCTACTGGAGATAATTTCATATAAGTACTGGAGTAAACTTTATATCCGTTTTCGACAGTATCTATTCTAGAAGAAAGATATCCGACTTTGTAGCCTTTAAGATATATCCCCAAGTATTCGGTGTTGGAACCGCTTGCAAAGAAATCATCAGAGAATATTTCCGAAGGCTTGGAATTAATTCTTTTTACATATAAAATTGTGCCGATTCCTATACATAAGAAGATAATAGGCAACAAGATCCTAATTTTTTTCAATTGCGCTCCTTTTCGAAAAGAATAACTTTGTTTATTTTAAAGTCAAGGGGCTTAAAAGAAAGAATTAAGGAGCCAGGAGTCAGAAAACAGAACCCCATCCCACAACCCCATTATTCACATGTAGAACATGTAGTATTTGTAGTTTTTATTTTTTTCACTTGAACCCTGGAAACCTCGAACCCTTAACTCTAAGTAACCACAGAAAATGCAGAAAAAAAATGATATTTTGTTTTACTAAATCCCAAACCCTAAACCCAAAAACCTAAAGTTACTGTTCCTTAATCACAAACGCATTATGAGTAATACTCACTATATATTTCTTATATTCAACTGCGTCTTTGAACGAAGAAACCCCATAAACAGCGTCAATGCCCGGGATTTTTTCCCCGTACTGCATCAGCCATCTCCACATCATCGTCTCTTCCGCGAGTTCATAAATGCTTCGTTCTTTTTCTTTCTCGTCATTAAACGAAACATAACGACCTGTTAATCGTGTAACCTGGTACAGAGGCTTCATCCCAACCGTCACGAAAAAATTTTCCCACTTGATTATATGTCCTTCAATAACAAATTGCTGTCCTTTAACACGATAATATTTAACCTGAGCATCTTCATCATCTAGAGGGATAAATTTAAGTTCAAAATAATCATCACCTTTAATAGGACATTCTATAGAAAAGATCGGTTTATTATATGCAAAATTCTGATATCCCTTGAGACTTGTATAAAAGAGCAGGAAGATCGTAGATATTAAAGCAAAAATTATTACTATGAGGAAATGAATAATGCAAATAAGTACTCTTTTTCTTCTTTTTTTTAATCTTTTTACGAAAAGGAAAAAGAGTAACAAAGAAATCAGTCCGGAAACTATTCCTACAATAGGAATAAAACTTAGAATTTTCATGTTCCAATGATACAAATTTTTTTTAAAAAATCAAGAGGCCCAAAAGAATCGGCTATTTTACCTTGACAGAAAGTTATCAGCTATTTATTATCTCAATATGATTATCATTAAAAGCGCCAATGAAATTAAAGGAATCAAGGACGCTTCTAAAATACTATCCGAAACTTTTGAATATATAAATGACATTATCGAAGAAGGAATGGAAACAAAATATCTGGATATAAAAATTGAGCAATTTATCAAAAAAAGAAATGCAAAACCTGCTTTCAAAGGATATAGAGGATACCCTGCCTCTTCTTGTATATCGGTTAACGAGGTTGTAATACATGGAATACCAAATAAAGAAACAATCAAAGAGGGAGATCTGGTAGGTGTTGATGTCGGAGTGCAATATCATGGATTCTTTAGCGATTCTGCCTATACATTTGGTATTGGGAAATTAAATAAAGAGGCGAAAAAACTAATAGATATAACAAAATCTGCACTTTATAATGCGATAAAAGTTATGAAAGAAGAAAATAGAGTAGGAGATATATCTTATATTATTCAAAAAACGGCTGAAGATGCAAACTTTAACGTTGTAAGAGATTTTGTTGGTCATGGAGTTGGAAAGAATTTACACGAAGATCCGGCTGTTCCGAACTTCGGGGAAAAGGGCATCGGACCAAGACTGAAAAATGGTATGACAATAGCAATTGAACCAATGATAAACGCAGGGAGCCACCAAGTCAAAGTTCTTGAAGATGGTTGGACGGTGGTAACAAAAGATGGAAAGCCTTCTGCACATTTTGAACATACAATATTAATAACGAATTCAGAACCTCGAATATTAACAAATTCTTCTTTATATGAGAAATTTTAGAAAGTATCTTGAAGAACTAGAAGAAAAAACCCTTGCTCCATATGCAGTCCTTTCCGGAAAAAGCAAAGGGAGAAAATATGTAGAACCATCACCGAAATACAGAACTCATTTTATGCGAGACAGAGACAGAATTATCCACTCAACAGCTTTTAGAAGATTAGAATACAAAACCCAGGTATTTGTTAATCACGAAGGAGATTATTACAGAACCAGATTAACTCATGCTCTTGAAGTCCAACAAATCGCGAGAACTATTTCAAGGGCACTCAATTTAAATGAATCTCTTACTGAAGCAATCAGTCTTGCTCATGATATTGGACACACTCCTTTCGGTCATGCCGGAGAGACTAAACTTAACGAACTTATGGAAGAGCACGGTGGATTCGAACACAATGTTCAAGGTCTCAGAGTGGTGGACGTTCTTGAGCATAAGTACGGTAAATTCTCAGGTTTAAATCTATGTTACGAAACAAGAGATGGTATAATAAAACATGAAACTGAATACGATACACCAAAACCTGTAAAAAGTGAATTTGATCCATCTTCTTCACCTTCTCTTGAAGCTCAAATTGTAAATATTGCTGATGAAATAGCTTACAATGCTCACGACCTTGACGATGGGCTTAAATCCGACTACTTAAAACTTGAACAATTAAATAAAGTCGAGCTCTGGAATAATATTTACAAAAAAACGGATAAAAAACTTGAAAAACAAGAAAGAATCTATATGGCTATTAGAAACTTTATTAAGCTTGAAGTAAGGAACGTAATTGAAACAACATTAAGCAATATAAAAAACAATGATATAAAAAGATTAAGAGATGTGTATTCTAGTCAGCCTTTAGTTAAATTTTCAGAAGATTTGGAAAATCCTAATCGAGAATTAAAAGACTTTCTAATGATAAATCTATACAAGCATTATAAGGTTATAAAAATGATGGAAAAATCAAAAAGAATAATCGAATCTCTTTTTTTAATCTATAGAGACGAAACGAATCAATTACCCCCGCAATTCAAAAACACAATACCAGAATTCGGCAAAGAAAGAGTCATCTGCGATTATATTGCTGGAATGACTGATCGCTTTGCCCAATATGAATATGAAAGGCTCTTCTTCCCATTCAGAAAAATGTAAAATTTCTCGTCTGAGCAGGTATTTGATAAAACAGGCAGCGATTCCGTTTCTCGCAGGATTTGTACTTTTTAGCTTTATACTTTTAATGGATAGGGCTTTTCAATTAATTGATTTTCTTATAGGTAAAAATGTCCCGTTTTTATCAGTATTAGGAATTTTTTTATACAGCCTACCTTTTATTATAGCCTTAACCGTTCCAATGGGTGTGCTGGTTTCAACTATCTCAACATACGGTAGAATGAGCGGAGACCTCGAAATTCTCGCAATTCGCGCACTTGGAATTAATCTTATAAGTCTAACCAAAGGGTTTTTTATATCTGCTATTGGAATAACAATAGGAATGATTTTTTTTAATATATATATTCTCCCAGAATCTAACTTTAGACTCAAAAAGCTCTACCTGGAAGTTGCAAGAGCAAGACCTACCTTGCATTTGTTCCCTGAAAAATTCAATGAAATCAGTAACGGATATACTCTTTGGGCAAAATCAATAAATCATAAAAAATCTGAGCTTACGAATATTATGATACAGGAAGATTTACCAGGAGAACCTACAAGAATTATTTACGCAAAAGAAAGTAAAATGAAAGTTTTAGGTGACAGTTTGACATTTTCACTTGAGGAAGGTGAAATTCATATATTAGATCAAAAAAATCCTGCAGAATACAGAATAATGGATTTTAATAATTACGTTATTTCTATTCCTTTAGAGCAAAAAGAAGTAAGAACGGTGAACAGAGGCTACAGAGAAATGAATTTAAAACAGTTATTGGAAAGTGCCCGAAAAACCGATGTTAAAAGAAGAAAATGGCGTTACCTAATCGAAGCCCATAAGAAATTTTCTATCCCTTTTGCCTGTTTAGTCTTTGTGCTGATCGGTGTTCCTCTAGGAGTACAAACAAAAAAAGGAGGACTTGGTAATGGGATTACAATGAGTTTCATCATGTTCATGCTTTACTATATATTGCTGGTTGGAGGTGAAGAATTATGTGAAAGAGGTACTCTCTATCCTTCTATTTCGATGTGGATTCCTAACATTGTTATTGGTATAGCCGGGTTATTCCTCTTCTACAGGATAGTCTATGAAAAATAAAATTTTAGATACGTACATAGCAAAAAAATTTCTACTTGCTTCAATTTTGTCAATAAGCGGATTTGTTTTTATATACATAATCACGAACCTTTTTGAAAACATTGGGTATTTTGTAGACAGAAAAGCAACTTTATTAACTGTTTTAAAATATTATTTCTTGTTTTCTCCAAAAATTATAATTCTTTTGATGCCCCTTGCTACTTTAATGGGGATCTATTTCTCCCTTGGGCTAATCACAAAGCACAACGAAGTACTAGCTATTAGAGGACTTGGAATTTCTCCTTTTAGAGTATACCGACCCATATTTTTTTACGGTTTCTTAATTTCATTAATGGTTTTTTCTTTTAATCTTTCACTGGTTCCAAAATCAAAGTACTTACTTAAAGAGTTCAAAAGGATTAAAATTGACAAAATAGAGGATTATAAAAACCGTTTTGCAAGAAACATAAACTATATAACAAACACTGGAAAAATAATCAATATAAAAACATTGAATGAAGGAACGATTAACGGAATACACATCTTGACTTACAAAGACGGTAAAATTGTAACAAGAGTTGATGCAGAAAGAGGAGTTTGGAAAGATTCTACATGGACTCTTTTCGATGTTTACATTAGAAATTTTGTCGACGACCTGGTAATTCTCGAGTCAAAAGAAACAGAAATAATAGAAGATTTTAAAAGCACTCCCGATGAATTAGCTAAGAGCAAATATGACCCTATAAACCTTTCCTTTTTGGATCTTTTACACTATATAAAGAAACTAGACCAAAGCGCTCAGAAATCAAATGTAGAGAGGATAGAATTATTCGAGAGGATTTCATATCCTTTTGTAAGCTTTATTCTGCTTTTCTTCGGATGCCCTCTTGCTCTTGAGGTTAAGAGAAGAGGTCTTTTATTTGGATTTGGGTTAGGGACCCTTTCCGCCTTTACTTTCTGGGGTATAATACAGCTGTTTAAAGAACTCGGCATAAAGGGTAATTTACCTCCTTTTCTCTCAATTTTAATTCCAGATATATTCTTCCTTTTGGCAGGACTTTATTTTATGCTCAAGAAAGAACACTCATAAATAACACAGGGAAGAAACAAGGCAGTTTTTCAAATTATTCGTATCGTTTGTTTTAGCACACCAATACACCAAAAATTTTGTTTGTATTTCTCTTTTTTTAATCTTTAATTTCTCCCAACAATTGAAATTTATAGTGTTTATATTTTTTGGGAACTAAATTAACGTAATTTTATCTAATAAATAAACAGGAGGTTATTATGAAAAGTAAATGTATAAAATTATTAGTCTTAATCATGGTGTTTAGTTTTATCGGCACCGTCGAAGCCCAAGAGATGAGAAAAATCGATGTAGGGAAACTACAGGCTAAGATTTTCGAT
>CAZGHN010000009.1:0-105924 GCA_964525555.1 uncultured bacterium | reverse complement strand
TATTTTCAAAGGTCAGGCGAAGAGTTCGAAGTTTGTACGGAATGGGCAGGTATTTATCTCACACAAAGACACAGAGAACACAAAGCCCAACTCCCCAAAGCCAAGTTCAATGTTGTTTTCTTAACTTCTAACTACTCTCTACTCCCTTCTCACTGAATTTTATTTCTATTGAGTTTAAAAAATAAAAAAGTGAGGTTAGAACAGCCCCACTTTTTTATCGTATATAAAGTTGTTCTTTATTTTTCTGCTTCTGTTTTTTCTTTGCAACCTTCTGTCTTTTCTTCAGTTTTTGCCGCTTCTTTTTTCTTCATGTATACTCTTTTCATTACAACGTTCTCGATGGGTCGGTCATTTTTGCCTGTTTTAACCTTGGCAATCTTTTCAACCACATCCATGCCATTTATTACCTGTCCGACGATTGTGTATTTACCGTCCAGAAATTTCAATCTTCCGAGACAAATATAAAACTGTGAACCGTTTCGATCGTCTGCTGCTTTAGCGAGTGCTACGGTTCCTTTTAGATGTTTTAAGTCTTTTGAATACTCATCCTTTAAGTAATAACCCGGCCCTCCGTATCCGTCATTAGACGGGTCATCATCTTTTGTAAGGGGATCTCCTCCCTGAATCACGAACTTTGGGACTATTCGATGGAAAGTGGTACCGTTATAAAAATCTTTCTTGACCAGTTTTACTATATTGTCTACATTTAAAGGAGCTGCGTCACGAAATAAACCAAATTGAATTTCTCCAAAATCCGTTACAATTATTACTATGTCGTCAGATTTTTTCGCTTTTTCTTCTTGATCTACTCCGTAAAGTGCGAGTCCCGTTATAAACAATAAAACAAAAACAGAAAATTTCCTCATTATATCCTCCCTTAAAATTTTTTTGTTTTTAATTTACATCAGTGAGTATACAATATAAGAAAACTTTGTCAACACCCCCCAACCCCAAAAATGATATATCACACGAAGACACAGAGGACACAGAGAAAAAACAAACACACAGAGAAAAGAAAGATTTTTGTTGTTTAAAACCTCTCCCGTCCCAACCAAAATATTCTCACACAAAGCCACAAAGGACACAAAGTTTTTATTTGCTTATTTTTTAAGCTAAAAGCGGATAGCTAAGGGCTAATTTTTGTAAGTGGAAAGTCTTGACAGTGAAATGAACTTCAATTATCTTTGCTTGTGCAAAGATAGGGCTGGTGAAGTTTGTTAATTGCTCGTTAAAAGCCAATAAGGAGGTTAAAAATGAGTACCAAAAAAATGTTAATCGCTGGAGTCGTTTCCGGTCTTGTTATGGGTGTTACTCTTTTCATCGCAGGAGTAATATTTTCACGAATTGTTTACGGCCCCGGGTTCGCCCCGCCCGGTAAATTCGAACCGGAACAATTAAATGCGTGGTACTTTATATGGACTAAACTTTTAATCGGAGTATTTTTCGGTGTGGTATTTACGTTTTTGTATGAAAAATTGCCCCTTAGTCGTAGAATCAGCGGACCTTTGCAGGGAGTTAAATACAGCTTTATATTTTGGTTGGCGCTTACGTTATGGGATATCTCGCATCCGTTTACTTATGGTTCGATTTGTGATAAGGATCAATTATTCTGGGTTATTTATACATTGTGCGGATTTTTGGGTTTTGGTTACATGATAGGTATATTTTATAAGAAATATGCTAAAGGTTAAAAGTCCTTAAGCTAAAGATCAAAGTTACGTAAGTAAATAATCTTACTCTTCTCGCGCCTGGTATCCGGCTTTGGAAAAAGTTCCGGGGTAGGCGTGATCACCCATTGCAAAGTCGTAATCAACATAGTTGATACCGTCAATTTTTAAAAGTGCGACTCCCGACTCGACGATGTAATCTTCTGCGCCGGTAGTTCCCATGGATTGGGTTAAAGTCCAGTCGTTTATAACCGTAAGATATACTGTATCCGCAGATATTTTTACTAATTTTAATTTTGGAGGATATAGATACGGTGGTTCATCTTCGGGTGCGGCAAAAGTTTCCGGGTCTTTATCGGAACCGTTTAATTCGTGGATTTTATCAATAACTTTAGCTTCTAATGTTTTAGGCGCTTTTTTTGTACATGTTAACGCTAAGATTAAAAGAAATAAATATGAATATTTGAATGGTCTACAAAACATTCCAGCTCCTTTTATCCGTAGAGTTTTCTTCAAGATAATTCTTTTTGCTATGATATAATCGTAATTAAAACCTCGACCTATTTTTCGTAGGATTCACTTAAGAATGTAGTAAAATTTTCAAAAAAGTTTTTATTGAGTTCTTCCTTAACCTTATCAAGAGCCCTTCCTTTTACAGATTCGGCTGAGACATGTCCTTCTCTTGCGCTTGCTGTGTATGTGTTCATCGTATTGCCGGTCATAGCGTTTGTTACGTCGACGGTAAGTTCCCAGCGAACGAACTTTCCTTCGCGCGGGAATTCGAGAGGAGCTATATCAAGATTACCTTTGATTATGATATCAGGATTCTGCTCTCCTGTACTCATTCCTATCTGGTTCACCACTTCTCTTAAATAAGAAGAGAGTTTTTCTTTCTCGCTTCCGGATGTTTCTATTTTTGCCACTATTTGATTTTTTAGTTCTTGTAGTTCAACCAGAATAGTTTCTTTGGGAATGGGTGAAGACGGGGTGTCGCCCATAAGAGAAAGGATTCTGTGAATCGAGCGAAGAGCTTCCCCGATTTTGATAACCTCCATGCATTTTTTGAGATAAATGAGTTTTGTGATTTTATTGTCAGCGCTACCTGCCTGTTCGTAAAAACTCATAAGAGATTTATCGTTTTTTTGTATTTCTTCAAGATAAATCATTTCCGTTTCCGATTTACTTATTATAGAAAGGACGTAAAAAGTTGCTGTTTTCTCATCGAAATAAGTTTTTCCTGTTCTTACGTTTATAAGTTCGTTTTCACTTGTAAGAACACTTCTATTTACAAGATTTACCGAATGTTCCCAATCGATTTGTTCATCCTTTTTTTTCTCTGAGTATGCTTCCAGTATTCTTCTGTCTAAATTTACATTTACGGAAAAAATATTGGAAAGAGATGCAATCGAACGTTGTCTTGCTTCATCGAGCGAACTTCCACTTGATACAGCAGTCAGGTATAGTCTTTTTGGATATAAAGCATCCGGGTTTTCAATCCACTTGGGGAAACTGGTAGTTTCGGTGCTTGAAGCACTTGAAGCGCATCCAAAAGTTAAGAATATAATGAATATTCCGAAAAAAACATTTTTAATCATCTGTACGATACCCCCTCGATTAAGTTGAGAGCGTTTTTGTTTATTAAAACATTCTTCCTTTCCAGGTCGACCACATTGCCGTGATTATCTAAATATTCAAAAGCAATTTCATGTTCGCCCGGGGGAAGAGCTAATTTTCCTCCGTAAACTCTCCCGGGCATTGTTCTCCAGCATCGCAGATCGGCGTTTTCGGTTGCATCAGTTATTGCATCCACTGCAAATTTAAGCAATCCTGCCATAAATTTATTCTTACTTTTTTGTTTAGCTTCTTCTTCAGTATCTTCTTCACTTTCTTCTTCGTATTTCTTATCTATATCTTCTTTTGCTTTGGAGTCTATTGCTGCTTTGATTAAAGTTCTCAATGCAGCTCTAAGATAGATAAGGGGTTTTTTTACCTTAAAAGTTTCTTCTGCTATTTGTCCGTAATCTTCAAGCAATTGCATTTCCCCTTGAACGTGTCCGTTTACCAGAGTTCTAATACTTCTAACCTGGCTTTTTCTCCTCGCAATTGTAGGAATTGCGAATTTTAAATGAAATTCTTTATCACCGTCATAACAGAAAGAATTGATTTCTATGTTTTCTTTACCTGGTAGCATAATCCTGGCCATATTTAGGTCTGGGTCGAAGTCCAGCAGTAGAGTAGATTGTACTTTAACCGGACTCTTACCTGCAAAACAAAAAGTGTATACAGAAACTGCATTTTCGTCTACGGGTGAAAGAATTTGTTTTGAGAAATCTTTCAACCTTCCTGAAGATGCTTCAAGCAACTTTCTTCTGTCAATTTCGGCATCATCCCATTTACCCATGTTTCTATATCCAAGCATAGATAGATAACTACCTGTTATTGAATATCTGAGGTTAGTTTCTCCGGGAATGAAGTTCGCTTCTGCTTCATTTTCCTTTAGCTTTTCACTTGTGTTAAGCTTTTTTGCCATTCCGCTGTATTTATCCTGCAGTCTACTTAGTTTTAAATTTGTTCTTCTTACCTCAACCATAGCGTCTTCGTTCATGTTTAAGTGTATATAGTTAAGGGTTTTTATTATATTGGTAAAGATATCTTCGTAATCTTCTCCGGCGTAATCAAGAGCATTATCATTTAGCAGAAATGAAATTAACATCTTTTTGATTGATTTGGTGAAATTTTCCTCTATAGAAGTTTCAGCTTTATTCAGAAATTTATTGCTTTCCTGGTATCTTCCGGCAAAATGTAAAGCAATGCCCATGTCCAGGTAATATAGAACTCGGTCTTTAGCTTCGTATTTGCCTTCGTTTTTAGCTTTTTCTATTCGTTCAGCCGCTCCACTATAAAAGCGTGAAGAAAAATCCCCTTCAATATCTTTATAGTGTTTTACCTGCGTTTGTACGTAAGCGCAGTTTATTGCAAGAAGAACAAACAGTGCCGAGAAAACAGCAAAGGAATGTTTAGAAAACATTCATTACCATTTATATCCACGTTGTTCGATAAGTTTCTTTATCTTTTTATTGCCTATCCAGGCCTTTATGTTTTTCTCAACATCGATTAGTTCCAGGTCAACCGAATAAAATACTGCTTTTTTACCTTCGAACCAATCTTCTACAGATTTAACAGATCCAATCAAGAAATAATCGGCACCTACTTCCTGAGCAAGTTTCTTGGCGGTTTCTACGGAAGCATACATTTGCTGGTCCATTCTTTCTTCTCTTATTTCTTCTCTTTCGTGTTTTGAGGCGACGAACTGAACTTTGCCCGAGTTAATAAGTTCTCTTTCCATATCTTTTATGAAAACTTCGACATTTATGTGTTCGGTGCTCATATTCCTGACTGTACCCACAATAACCACGGGTTTCTTAAGCTTATCCTGCTCAAAGTCGATAAGCCAGGGTCGAGACAACATATCGGAAATCATGCTTTGTGCTACAAGCCTTGAGTCTGTGTCGTTCCATCTACCGGAGAGATCTGTTACTTCATCGGTGGCTATTCTTTTTACTGTCCTGCCTCCTCCGCAACCAAAAACAACCAAGATACAAACACTCAACAAAAGAAATTTTCGCATACGTCCTCCTTTTTTGATTATTATAATAAATTCGATTTTATATGTCAAGGAATAAAAACCCACATACCACACAAAAAATTATTTTCACACGGAGACACGGAGCTCACAGAGGAAAATTTAAAATTTTGTTTTTTAAGTTAAAACCTGAGACCCAAGACCTAAGACCTGGTTCGGTGGTTGCCTTTTGTACTTGTTTTAATATAATCCAGCTATGGACAACAAAACCATTGAGGAAGTTTTAAGTATACTGAAAGATAAATACGGAGAGTGGGATGCTCCTATTGTAACCGAGATAGCAAATAAGACAGGTGATCCATTTCGAGTGCTTATTTCGACTGTACTTAGTTCAAGAACTAAAGATGCAGTTACAAGAGAAGCCTCAAAGAGATTGTTCGAGAGAGCATCTACTCCTTTAGAGTTACAAAAGCTTTCTGCAAGAGAAATAGAAAAATTAATTTATCCGGTTGGATTTTTCCGCACAAAGGCAGAGAGAATCCCTGAACTCGCGCGAATTTTAACAGATGAATATAAGGGAAAAGTTCCCGATTCGATGGATGAATTGCTGAAGCTTCCGGGCGTGGGAAGGAAGACCGCAAATTTGGTTATAACAATTGGGTTTGGAAAGCCAGGCATATGCGTTGATACCCATGTACACCGTATATCTAATAGGTTTGGATATGTCAGAACAAAAAACCCTACAGAAACGGAATTTGCCCTTAGAAGAAAACTGCCAAAGAGGTGGTGGATAATTTATAATGATATCCTGGTAACCCTGGGACAGAATATCTGCCTGCCCAGAAAACCTCACTGTAATGAATGCTTTGTCAATAATCTTTGCGAGAAGAAAGGCGTTTGAAAACTGTTTACAATTTTTCAGCGTAAGCTTTTGTAGGCCAATACCATAACCTGTTATTTTTAATTATCAACATTTTTTAAACATTTTTTTAAGTTATTTTTTCTAAACTTTTTAGTGGTATAAAAAACCTAAATTTAATTTTCTAAAAAAATTAGCATTAAAACTATAAATTTTCAAAGACTTTTTATACCCCTCTCTTCCGTAGGATGCCTGAAAAGTATAACTTAAATCGATAGAAGCAGCAAGTCGAGACAATCTCGTATAAGTGGATAAAGAATAACAACTTAGCGTAAATTGTTGTGGAGAAAAAGGATAGATTAAGAATTTGGCATTCAATGTCTTATTTTACGTGAAATTTCTTGTTAACGGGTTTTCCACAGTGTATCTGCTTGACGTTTATACGGGGTTTTTATGGCGGGATGTTTTTTTTATTGCCATGTTTTTAGTGTTTATTTGTATTTTTATTACAGTTGTTTTTATTTTTTTTTGTCGGGCTGGAGCGTTGATGTTTTTGGTTTTTTCTTGAGTTTTTTTTATTGTGTTGTGACATTTTTTTGTAGGAGGTTTTTTGGTATGATTTGAGAATGTTTTTTTGAGGGGTCAAAGTAAGATATTGATGAAAAATTAAATAAATTGATGTTATTAATCTTTAGAGGAAGCGATAATATTTTCACTTATTTTTATAGGTGTAAAAGCCGATTAGGCTTGCCTTTTTTATCAACTTGTTTATATTGAAGGGAAATTGGGTAGAGAAAATGCATATTTACTTTATTTGGAAGTTTATTGTAGATAGGCATAAAAGGCGGTAGCGTAGCATTTATTTGCTGAAAATTTATGAAGTCTTAAGAGATATAGGAGGTAAAAATGAAGCTGAAATTATATTCAATTATATTTTTGATTGTTTTACTTTTAAGCAGTTGTGTCGAAAGCGAAAAAGGCAGTAGATACTATCGCAAAGTTAGAGTCGACGGTAGATATGCAATCCATGGAGTTTATCCTGTTGCAAAAGAGAACGCAAATAAAGGAGAGGCTTATCGTTTTAAATATAATAATAAAGGCGAATTAATTAGAATAGATCATCTTTTGAATGGTAAATTAAGTAGAGAGTCTTTTTTTGGTGTTGATGTTGCTCAAGTAGTTATAGAATATTTAGAAGCATATGAAAAAAGGACATATTTAACTAAAACAGGTTCTCCTGGTAGGGACCAATATGGGGTTTATTCTATAGATTTGATAAATGGCGATGATGGTTATCCGGTGTCTAAGTTGAATTACGGAGAGATGGGTGATTATCTGGCGGATAATAATGGAGTTACCCAATATATCTGGAAGTTAGACGAAGAAGGTCGAATCATAAAAGCAGATTTTTATGATTACGAAGGAAAACAAATAGCAACTAATAGTGGTGTTTTTGAAATATTATTTAAATATGATGAAAATGGAAATATTATCGAAGAGAGTTACTTTGATGATAAGGGGAATCGTGAGGAAGATAAAAGCGATGTTGCATTGATACGCAGAAAATTTGATAACAAGGGTAATGAGATTGAAACGAGATATTATGATTCACAAGAAAAGTTAACGGAAATAGAAAAGGGTGTCGCTGTTATTCAAAACCGGTTCGACGAAGATGGCAACTTAATTGAAGAGAAATATTTAGGGAAAAAAGATGAATTAAAGGAAAGTAACATGGGTGTTGCAATTATACGGAGTAAGTTTGATGCTTACGGTAATGTTATAGAACGTAGATACTATGATAAATCCGATAATCTTACAGAAGGCAAGTTTTATGGATTTGCAGTAATCCAGTGGGACTATGATGAAAATGAAAAATTATTAGAAACCAGATTTTTAGATGTAAACGAGAAATTGACGAATGCCTTGAACGGCGAAGCTGCGATTCTACGTATGAAATACGATGCTGAGGGGAATCTTGAACAAGTTATGCATGTTGATAAAGAGGGAGAGGTAATAGAAGACACTACAAGCGTTCGTTAAGATTAAATTTGAGTATTATAGGGTTGAGTTTTTAATTTTTCAAGTTTCTATTTTAGCCACGAAGACACGAAGAAAAAAATATCATATTTTTTTACCTTATCAACCAAAAATAGAGGATTGATAATAATTCACAGTATTTATTACTATTTATTTATATGGACTATTTAAATAACTTTATGGTCCCAATTTATTGACAAAAGAAGTTTTTATTTTAATATTCAAACAGGGAGTTATGTATGGCGCCTGTTAAAAAATCAGAAAAAAATACAAAAGGTATACCTGTTTTACACGTGGAGGGTGATTGTATTGCGCGAGCCTGGGAAAATTCTCTTATTTCTCTTTACGAGAACGGTTGCGACATTAAAACTCAATATGACAAGCCCGAGGACCCGCCTAGTAAAGATGCAACTATGATTATCACAGTCACTGATCCCCTAAATGAACCTATGCTTCATAAAGATTTTCCTGCGGGCATTGAATTTCTGCAGGAGTATGTGATGGAAGTGTGTGAAGGTATCAAAGACCATCTCGTGCGCGATCCGAATGACCCGGAGGATGCACGATGGGAATACACATATCATAAGCGACTGTTTGCTTATGATGCTCCCGGTGTGAAACCGCTGGACCAGATTGAAATTATGTGTCAGAAGCTGGCGGATAAGCCTTATACAAGAAGAGCGCAGGCAATTACCTGGAAAGTATGGGAAGATAACGACTGCTATGACCCCGCCTGCCTTCAGAGTCTGTGGTGCCGGATTACAGAGCAGGATGGTGAATCTTTCTTAAATATGAATGTACGTTTCCGTTCGAATGATGCTTATAAGGCTGCATTTATGAATATGTTTGCACTTGTTCAGTTGCAAACAAAAATCTCAAAACGTATTACGGAAATTTCAGGTCGTGAGATAAAACTCGGTCGATACTGTCATATGGCTGACAGTTATCACCTTTACGGTTCTTACTTCGAAGAATTTAAGGGCCGTTTCTTAAGTGCTCTCGAGAAGCGTACTTTTGAAGGACGGACAATGCGTTATGAAGATTTTCGCGAGATGATGGAGGCAGCCCGTCCGTCAATTCTGGAACGAGTGAAAAACATGGAGAGAAAGTAATTTCGCTGTTAGAAGTTGGCTTTTAGCTGTTAGCTTGAAAAGAATAAAAACTAAAAGCAAAAGACGAAGAGCTAATAGCTTGTGCTGGTAGGTTGGTAAGTATGGAATATTTGGAACCGAAAATAAACTTACAGGGTCTTATTAAGTAAAGGAGGATATATGTCAAAAAAGAATATTATTTTGATATTATCTTTAACAATATTTTCTTTGTTAGCGGGTTGCAATCGTGATTTCTCGTCAAAGAAATCTTCAAGACCTCCTTTTCGCCACCACCATCCTGGAGGATCTGGAGATATTTCCGAATTTGGATTTGCCAGGATCGAAAAAATGGCAAAAGAATTAAATTTATCAGAACAACAGATAGAGAAATTGAAGGAAATAGAGAAAGAAATGTGCGAAAAGCGATCCGTGATGCGGAAAGAGATGAAGGATCATGAGAGTATCAGTATGCAGATCGTTGAACTCATCAGAAAGGATTCATTGGCAAGGGAAGAAGTTTTAAAATTTATGAATGAGCTGCATTCCTTGAAAGAAGAACATAGAATGCGAATGGATAGCCTTATGGCTGAAAGATTGGCTAAGATGCATTCTGTTCTTACCCGGGAACAACGGGAGATATTAGCGAAGAAGATAGAAGAATTCGAACCGAAGAGGCATCACAAGTCGGAGAAAAAGAGAAAGTAATTATGAACAAGGAGGCTTTTGCCTCTATTATAGAGGAAACGAAAAGCGTTGTTTTAAAAGCCATCAGGAATAATTTATTTTCTGAATATTATTATGCGATAGATGATGTGGTTCAGGAAACTTATATTAGAGCTTATAGGAGTCTTATTAGAAACAAGTTTAAGGAAGAATCAAAATTGTCTTCATGGTTGTTTACAATAGCAAAGAATGAGTCTATAAGGATGAATAAGAAATTAAAGGCAGGAGAAAGAAGAAGAGAAAAATACTTTGAAAAAAATATGGAATACTTGAATGATGGAAGTGATAATATAGAAGAAAAAATAGAAAAAGAGGATCTGTTTTTAAAACTAAGTGAAGCGGTAAAAAGACTTCCTGACAAATATGAGGACGTGATTGATTTATATATGAAGGGGTTTAACGAGAAACAAATAGCAAAATTCCTTTCTATCTCAAAGGGTACGGTTAAATCAAGAGTACACAGGGGAAAAGAGAAATTAAAAGAAATATTTTATGAGGAGAAAATATATGTATAGAATAAGCGAGGAAATAAGTAAAAGAGAACAGAGTAAACTCTGGAGTGAAGAGATAGCCAGGAGAGTAATCTCCGAGAAATCCAGAAGAGCAAAGACAAGATTGTCTGTTACCGGTTCTTTGATCGTAGTTTTTGTTCTTTCATTTGTTGTTGGATTTAATATCTCTCGAGGACATGAAAGCGATAACTGGGTTGATGATTTTATATCATCGGTGACCGATGATACTTATTATCAATCTGATACGCAAGGGGACCTGTTTAACTTTGTAACATACTCGTTTAACGGACAATGATAATTTAGCCACGAAGATTAATTTATTCTAAAAAGCAATAATTGACTTATATCAAAAATTTAGAACAAGTTTATTTGATATGTGGCTAATCTAGGATTTAGAGTTTTGGGGTTGGAATTTAGTTAAAACAAAAAATATATTTTTTTCTTCGTGTCTTAGTGCCTTTGTGGCTACGTTAGGATTTTGGATTTAGGGGTTGGGAGTTGGTAACCACGGTCTTTCGTCTACGGTCATCAGTCATTATTCTCAAACATCGAACTTCATAACTGTTTAAAATACCTTGCTGTCAGTGATTCTATTTCAGAAAGAAAACCAATGATTAAATTTAACAAGGAACACGTTTTCAGGATAAATATCGAACAGTTCTTTTAAATTATTGGAAAAATTAAATTCTCCGTTTCTCGTGCTTCCGCTTCGACTATGTGTCCATATCAAATAGAAGGTCGAACCTGGTTTGTACTCCCATCGTAGCACCAGGTTACTTTGAAATGCCATAAAATTAAAGTCAGGATTACTAATGCGGTAGTCAATGGTTCCGTCTTCATCATCGTCCACCTCAATATCGCCTGTTTCGGAATCAATTTGCATCATATTTTCTTCGATCGTGGAATAACGGTCATCTAAATTTTCTGCTTTTGGATTAGTGACCCTCTTAAAATTAGAATAATGGCCTGCTGAAATAAAAGGCGCTCCATAATACTGAATAGATAGGTCGGGGGTTATATAGTAGTCCAGTCTAATTGTTAGATTCACTGTTTTTTGATCGATGAGACCTAAAACATAGGGGGAGGTTCCTGAAACATCTTCCACATATATATACTGCCAGTTATCCCGGTTAAATATATAGCCGGGACTGAGCGAGATGCTCAATTTGTCGGTCGCACGTATGTACGCGTTTGGATAAATTTTCCATTCATAAGAAACTTTATCATTATAAAATGTTTTATATAAATCTATATCGAATTGGATACGTTTTCGGTAATCGGTGAAAGTTCCGAAGTAAATGGTGGTCTGATCAGGAAGTCGCATTGCCGGACCCCCGCGAAGAAGGTGTGTGTTAATTCTGTTTCGTTCATGGTAGATATCTGATTGAATGCCCCAGAAATTTTTAAAGCGAATATATGTGTAAATTTCTCCGCCTGTAAACAGATATTCTCTATTGAAATTCCATTGATTGTATTGATAAGTATATATTCCGTAGTAATTTAATATGCCGGTTGGCTCATCTACCACGTACGAAATTTCAGTAACTTGAGCGATTAAGTCAGCCTGACGGATATATCCGATATCGTTTAGTTCAAAACCGGGAGACAGCCATTCTATTCCTTCCCTAAATCGCCAGTTCCCTTTTCTGACTTTTCCAATTTCTAATTCTCCGCCCATTCCTGTTAAAGATGTTTTTAATGAGTCTAATTCGAGATGTTCTGCATCAGTTCTCTGAAAGTAATGTACAGATGATTTCTGCAATTCCAAAATGGCATAGCGGTCTCCTCGAATGTGACTGAATGCGCCTTTAGCGTTAATATAATAAGAACGGTCACCCCATCGTGTCATCCAATCGAAGCCACCCGTATATGCGGCTTCCGGGAGAAAATTAAGATTATCATTGTCGATATTACGATGCACGGCTGTAAAAATACCACCCAGAGAATGTTCACCCTTAGAAAAATCACGTTGAACCCTGCCGACCATATAGTTAGTAAAAGGCTCGACTGTTTCATATCGTGTCTGTCCGTCTTTTATTTCGGCTGATTCTTTTGATGTTGTACTGTTTAAAATTCCAACAGACCAGCCTGTGGGAGTTTTAGCTGTTAACTTGGCAGCACCAAGAATCGTTGTGCTTTTAGGTATATCGACGTACTCGTCCTCCTCTATATGAGGGTAAAAAAAAGGAAAATGTCCGATTCGGCGAGAGTAGAAAAGTGGTTGACCTCCCAAATCAAATTCCAGCAACTGTTTCCCTTTCATGAAAAACGGGCGTTTTTCTTCATAGAAAGTTTCAAAGGCAGTTAGATTTACCACGGACGGATCGGCTTCAACCTGTCCAAAATCAGGATTTATTGTAAAGTCTAGATTATAATTTGACGCGAGTCCGATACGACCGTCGAGACCAAAAGCTTTTCCCCATTCTTGTCCCGATTCCGTAAAGGGATTTCCCTCTTCTGTTTCAAAAGTGTTCAAGTTACCTCTAATATAAGGCAGTAGTTCGATCCTTTTTGGATTTGGGATGTTTTTTATTCCTTTTAATAAGCCATAGCGATGTACTCTTGGTTCTGAACCACTTGGTAGGAGTTGAAAATTTGATTCTTCCATGTCACGATAAACTTGACGCCAAACGTGAAGTCCCCAGACCTGTTCTTCTTTTTGTGAGAAGCGAAGCTGATTGAAGGGAATAAGCATTTCTATGGTCCAGGCTGAGTCTTCTATAGCGGTTTTTGCCTCCCAGACTACATCATGATTTTTATCATTAAACCAGTACCCGGGGGCGTCCATCTGGAGTAGATCGATTTTGGTGCCTGCCGCCGTTACATTGAATTCATAGGCAGTGCGGTGGTCGAAATCGCTATCGAAGGCTATCCCCCCGCAGTCTCCTGCGAAATCATCACGTCGTGAAAATCTTACATCTATTTTTTCCGGTTCGTTATCGTATGCTCGAATAGCTACATACAAATTTTTATCATCATACAGGATTTTAAATTCTGTTTTTTGTGAAGCCGGGGCACCTTCATTGGGTGTTCTTTGTAAGAAATCTCCAACCCATCCTTCACCCTGCCAACAGCTGTCATTAAGTTTGCCATTGATTTCAGGCGGAGGCGTTTCCAGTCGTTTCGTGTAATATACTCTTTTCGGTATATCTTCCGAAAAAGCAATTACTGAAATAATAAAAAATGACACCAAGAAGAATAATATTCGTTTCAATTAAACTCCTTAAATTATAATTTTAATATATATTTTTTCTTTTAATTGGAAAGTACCATAATCGGATATTTTTTCAACCCGGAGTTTTTACTTTCGTTTCCCTGTCCGTGTTTATTCATGTCAATCCGTGGCTATGATTAGATACCAGGTACCGGGTACTAGGTACTAGCAAAAAAACAAAATAGAATCCTTTGTGTGCTTTGTGGGCTTTGTGGTTCAATTATTTGTTTGACTATGGACATTAGACAATGGACTTTGGACTGTTCTTTTTTCTCTGTGTCTTTGTGGCAATTAAACTAAAAATTGGAACCTAAATCAAGTCTACTGGGTCATATCTTCAAAGATGGATAAAAAGGAGTTTCTGGATTTAATTAATAATGGATTTACATATACTCCTTAAGAGTGTTTAATATTTATAGAACGGAGGAAATTATGAAAAAGTATGGTATGGTTATGTTGTATGTCTTAATGGGTTCACTCTTGGTTTTACCATTAACTATTAAGGCAGAAGAAGGTAAAACAAGTGAAAAGATGAAAGGCGATAAAGAATATATGGGTAAGATGCATCATGATTGGCTTTCTTCGCTTGGCTTAGATGAAGAAGTATTGCAGAAAATGCAAGAAATGAGATTAAAGAACAAAGAAACAATGCTTGAATTAAAAAATAAAATTGAAAAGAAAGAACTTGAAATGGAAAAAGTTCTTATGGAGAAAAAGCTTGATTTCAATAAAATTCTCTCCATACATGATGAAATATCGGCTCTAAGGCAAAAAATTTCAAGAAAGATGTTAGAAAACAAAATAGAGATGTATAAACTTATTCCTGAAGACAAGAAAGAAGAAGCAAAGAAGATCTTTCTTCATAAATTTTTAAGGAAAGGACAAAAAAAGTGCGGAATGCATGGTAACCCCGGAATGCACGGAGAAGAGGGCAAACCCGGCTGTCCTATGAAAAAATAACTACCCTTCTTGATTCTTAGGGGGTGAGAAGAATATTTTCACCCCCTAATTTATTGCTTATATTTTAAAAGTGAATATAATTACCTTTGAGGGTATAAAATTGAGAAAATATTTATATATAAATGTATTAAAATTGAAATATATTTTTTTGTTTATATCATTTGCTTTTGTTGTTTTAGGTTCCCCGGTAAGTAGTGAAGAGGGGATTCTCCGGGGAGCCCTCTCAATTGATGAATGTATTCAAATAGCCCTTGAAAATTCCCCTCTTATTGCAATTGCCGAAGGAGTGGTGAGAAAAAGTGAAATGGACGTGGGCGATGCAAAAGCGAACTTTTTTCCTGATATCAATCTTTCAGGTGGTTACTATATTAACCATAATTATAATAGATTTGAGTGGAATTCTAATCATTATGAACTTACTCTTTCTGCTTCAACGCAGCTATTTAACAGCGGTAGAACGTATCTTGATGTAGAAAGGACGGATGCTAATCTTACTTCATCAAGAGAAGGTTATCGGATTACACGTATGAATCTTATTATGGAAGTTATAAGCAGATACTATAATTTACTTAAAGCATCCCAGATATTGGATTTTAGAGGAAGAGCGCTTGAGCAGAAGAAGTACCAGCTCGAATTTTCAAAAGCCCAATTTGAGCTTGGTATGGTTCCCAGAGCCGATACGCTCAAAGCAAGAGCCGCTTTAGAAGGAGCCAGGGTTGATTTGCATGAAGCAAACGGAGAACTTTTGATAAGAAGAGCGGAGCTCAATGAGGTAATGGGACTGGATCTTGATTCTACAATATCGATAGAAGATGTCGAGTTAAAAGAGTTGGAACTTCCTGAATTCGATAGTGTTCTGAATGTAGCTTACATAGAAAGACCCGATATAAAACAACAGGAATCTTCAATCGCTGCAAGTAAATACAGTATGATGATAGCCTGGATCAATAGACTCCCTTCTCTGACTCTTACAGGTGGATATAGTTTAAACGCGGAGCGCTTTGCTTTTGAAGATTTACCTTTAAACAGGCCTAACCTGGATGATAATTCTGATTGGAGTGTTGGCCTGGTTTTAAGTTTTCCGATATTCGATGGAGGAGTAAGCTCAAGGACTATTAGAAAAGCCAATATAGACTTAAACAACGCGCGACTTGAGTATAAAGATTTAAAAAGACAAGCCGAACTTGAGGTTAAATCCGCTTACATTAGTTTGGAAACTGCGTCTAAAAAGATTGAATTAACCGAGAGGCAAGTCGCGAGTGCCGAGGAAAGTTACGAGGCTGCACTTGGCAGATATAAAAACGGTCTTGCTCCGATAACGGAGGTTATAGATGCCGAGGTCGCTTTCACGGAAGGAAAGGTTAATTTTATTAACTCAAAATATGATTTTCTTGAAGCTCGGGCTTTGTTAAAGAGAGCAATCGGAGTTCTTTATGATAAGGAGGAATCGGAATGAAGTTGCAGAGAAGAAACGTAATAATTGGTGCAGTTATTTTTGCGGTAATAATAATTTTTTTGATCTTTCGTATTGCCCGGGGTCGAAATAATAAATCACCCGAATTAAGAACTGCTGTTGCAGTTAAAGGGAATATTATCCAGAAAGTTACTGAAAGCGGTACGGTAGAGCCGGTTATTTCAATAGACGTAAAGTCAGAGCTTGCCGGAGAAGTAATAAAACTCTTTGTAGAAGAAGAGGATAAGGTCAAGATAGGACAAAAGCTGGTTCTTATACGCCCCGAGCCGGAAGAGGCGCAAAAAGTAGCGCAGGCTAAGGCTTCTATAAAGAGTAAACAGTTAGATCTGCAAGATGCCGAAAGAGATCAGAGGAGAAAAGAAGCTCTTTACGAAAAGGGTTTCATTGCCGAGCAGGATGTCGAAGACGCCCGGAAACAATATGAAAATAGTCAAATACAGCTTCAGCTTGCAGAGAAACAGTTATGGGCAATGCTCGGAGGGAAGAGTAATGTAGATATTGATAATATCGACCTCGAAGGAACGGAAAATATTACTCTCACGGCTTCTATTAATGGAGTGGTAACGAGTGTTAATGTAGATGAGGGAGAAAAGATAACTTCAGGAACTCAGGCAATTGGCGGCGGAGGAACTGCAATTATGACGGTTGCCGATTTGAGTGAGATGTTAGTAAAAGCCAGCATAAACGAGGTTGACGTGGGAAAACTAAAGAAAGGGCAGGGAGTTAAAATAGGCTTCGATGCCATAAAGGGTAAAGTTTACCGGGGTAAAGTCAGAAGGATATCGCCTTCTGGGACTCAGGAGGAAAATCTCGTGGTTTATCCTGTTGAAGTTGAAATTCTGAATGCGGATGAGAGGATACGTCCCGGCATGACGGCGGACCTTGATATAATTGTCGGAGAGGCAGAAAATGTGATTAGTGTACCCAAACAGGGTGTTATAAATAGAAACGGAAAGACTATGGTTTATGTAAAGGAGAAAGGCAAATTTGTACCCCGGGATGTTACTGTGGGAATTGAAGATGTTGTTAATATAGAAATAAAAAGAGGATTAGAAGTTGGCGATACTTTGAAGATTCTTACTGAAGAAGAATTTATGCCCACAGGAATGGGAAGAGGACGTCCTTCCCGGAGGTAAAAAAATTATGCGTTTAATTGAAGCAAAAAATCTTTTCAAGGTTTACTGTAGAAGTAATGTAGAAGTTCATGCTTTGCGAGGTGTCTCCCTAAAAGTTTATAGAGGAGAGTTTTTATCGATAGTTGGTCCATCCGGCTCAGGTAAAACGACGTTGATGGATATACTGGGATGTCTTTCCAGACCGACTTCCGGAAGTTATCATCTGGAAGGTCGTGATGTAAGCAAGTTAAGCGATGATGAATTATCAGATATAAGAAAGAGAAAAATCGGGTTCGTTTTTCAGACCTTTAATCTTATTCCGAGGATGAGCGCTATAAATAATGTTGAGCTTCCTCTTCTCTATTCCGGTGTAAGTGAAGAGAAGCGCAAAGAAAAGGCAATGAATGCTCTTCGTAAGGTCGGACTCGAGATGCGAGCTTACCACGATCCTAACGAACTTTCCGGCGGGGAACAGCAGAGAGTCGCTATTGCGAGAGCTTTAATAAATAACCCTTCTATAATATTTGCGGATGAACCTACTGGAAATCTCGATTCGAAAACCGGGAAAGAGATTATGACCCTTTTTGAAAAACTACATCAGGAAGGGAAAACCATTATAATGGTAACTCATGACGCCAATGTTGCTAATTACGCGGGAAGAAGCATTAGAATAAAGGACGGCAAAATAGAAGTAGAAAAAGTAAATAAGGAATTTTCCAAAAAGAAAACTGTTTTGACTCAAGAAAACCTGGGAAGTACAAGTCTCATGGGTAGTATTGTTTCTGGGTTTGTTTCTGGATACAAAGGTCTTTTTGCCAATAAGCTTCGTTCTTTCCTTACAGTTCTCGGAATAATCATAGGCGTGGGAGCTGTAATAGGTGTCATGGGTGTCGGGGAAGGAGCAAAGAGGAATATTACTGCTCAGATAGAAAAATTAGGGTCTAATGTCATAAATGTTCATTATCATAGGCCCGATAGTAAGGAAGAAGCTCTTAGGTGGAGAGGTCGATCCAAAGGTCTTACTTATGAAGATGCAATAGCAATGAAAGAAGAACTGAATTTTATAAGAGATGTGTCTCCGGAGGTAAGAAGCAATATAACGGTAAAATATCGTGATAAGGATTGGGATACTGATGCTTTTGGAGTCCTGCCTTCGTATCAGTTTGTAAATAACCATAAGGTTGAGAAAGGTCGGTTCTTTTCAGAGGATGAGTTGAATTCCTGGGCAAAGGTTTGTGTTATAGGGAAAGTAATAGTAAAGGAACTTTTCGGAGATGAGAATCCTATAGGAAAAGAGATTAAGATAAGAGATATGCGTTTTACCGTAATCGGTATTATGGAGGAGAAAGGTACTTTTGGATGGTGGGATTTTGACGACCGGGTGTTCATTCCTCTTTTTACCGCTCAAAAAAGAATTACCGGAGAAGATGATATTGTCCGTTCTATTGATGCCCAGACAAACGGTCTTCTCCCGACCGATGTTACTGAAAGAAGAGTTAGAGAATTGCTTCTGGAACGGCACAATCAGGTTGAAGATTTTCATATCAGAAACCGTGAAGAATTCAGAGAGACTGTAGAGCAAACAGCCAGTACCTTTAAAATTATGCTTTCAGGAATTGCAGCAATATCACTTATTGTCGGGGGTATAGGTATAATGAATATAATGCTGGTTTCGGTTACGGAGAGAACCAGGGAGATTGGAATAAGAAAAGCGATAGGAGCGAAGAGAATTGATATTCTCGTTCAATTTCTTATCGAGTCGGTAATAGTTTCTTTAAGCGGAGGTTTTTTAGGTATTTTTTTCGGTATTATTTTTGCCAATACAGTAGGCAATATGATGGTTGGTGCAGGCGCCATGGGCCCCAGATTTTTGAGTCGGGGAGGACAGTCTGTAGTAACGCCTAGTTCCATTTTACTTGCATTCTTTTTTGCCGTTATTGTGGGTGTTTTCTTTGGTCTGTATCCTGCCAATAGGGCTTCGAAGATGGACCCTGTTAAGGCTCTGCGATATGAATAATATATAATATTGTCGTTCAATTTTCTGGTTTTCGGAAAGAATCCATCGCTTAATATTTAGTTTTCTTTAGAAAATTAAATATTAAAGATTAAAAATCAAAATTACAAATTAAAATTTAAAATTATTTTTTTACCTGACTTCCGGGAACAGAAAATTATTATATCATTTAGTTGTATTCGTTATCTTTTTATTTTTGAACTTTGATTTGTATTTTTCCATTTTAATATTTGATTTTTACATTTCGATTAGTATATTGTAGTATGATTTCAATATTTGAGAAATACGATTATTGCTTAAAGAATATGGTTGACTGTCCTATATCCCCAGGTAAAAGTAAAAATAGTTGCGATTACGTTACCGAGTACGATTCCCCACCAGACACCTGTAAGTCCGAAGTTAAGATGCTCTCCCAGTATATAAGCCAGTGGTATCTGGAAAACGAAGGTTCGGATAATGGTAGCAATCAAAGAATTTACTCCTTTTCCCACTCCTCTGAACATTGCTGAGGTTAAAATTCCGGGAGGGACGACCAGATAAAATAAAGTACTGATTTTTAGAAACCTGACAAGGTCTGTCGAAATTCTCGCGGCTTCCTTTGAATAAGTAAAAATATAGGAAATCTCTTTTGTAAAAGATAAAACAATTAAAGCTATAAACAATTCCAGAAAGATACCTGATCTTACCGCATATAAATATGCCGTTTTAAGTTTTCCCTTATTTTTTGCACCATAGGCGGCTCCTGTTACAGCAATTACTCCCGTTGCGAGCCCCATGATTGGAGTTGTGGCTAACATAATAATTCTCCAACCACTTGTGAAAACAGCGACTCCGTCTGTTGTCCCGACAATTACCACAATTTTGTTGAGTATAATCATACTTATGGACATGGATAATTGCGCCAGTGTGGATGGTATGCCGACGGATAAAATCTCGCTTAAGATTCTTCTATTGTATTTAAAATTCTTTATATTTATATCGAGATAAGTGTCTTTTTTACCAAACATCAAGTATATATATAGTAGAGAACTTATAGCCATAGAGAAGACCGAAGCAATTGCGGCACCGCTTACACCAAGTTCGAAATAATATATAAATATCGGGTCGAGTATTATATTTAGTATCGAGCCGATAAGTATACCGTACATAGCTCTTTTTGCGTCACCTTCCCCCCTTAGTATTGAGCCTGCAATATTTGAAAATATTAATATTGGAGTTCCTAAAAAAAAGATTTTTGAATAATCTATTGCCAGACTGGCTACTTTTTCGTTGCTCCCACTGAATGCTCTCATTATATCGTCTAGAAAAGGGAAACCGCATATACTTATTATTATGGATATAAGAAAACCCAAAATGAGCGTGTGTTCTGCTGTATTATCTGCTTCTTTTTTATTACCTGCTCCTATCCTTCTTGAAATAGCAGAACTGCCCCCCACTCCTATTCCCATGCCGAGAGCTATTATTATAAAAAAGAAGGGGAAAAAAAGACCGATTGAGGCAAGTTCGTCCGCGCCTAAACCTGCCACCCAGAATCCATCGGCTATGTTGTATAAAGCATGGACAAGCATTGCGATAATCATAGGAATTGATAATCTTATTATTGCCTTTTTTGGTTCGCCTAATAAGTCTTTTACGCCTTTAGTTATATTATTATCCATGTTAAATTGATTTTTTCGCCTACAAGGTATTTTTACCTTTTAGAATAGATAAAGACAATAAGATAAAAAAATTATAATGCAATAGTTATTATTTGCTAAGAATTCTGATATCTATATCTTCCTTTTCCAGTAATTTTTTAAGCTCGTCAATAAATTTATCATCTCGATGATATGGATATAGGATTGTAGGTTTAAAAGCTCTTGTCGCATCTGCTACCATTTTGGCGTTCATAGTGTAAGGAAGATTCATCGGAAGGAACGCCGCATATATATTTTTCAATGCTTTCATTTCAGGCGTGTTTTCCGTGTCTCCGGCAATATAAATTCGCCTGTTGCCGAAAGTGATTATATAGCCGTTGCCGTTTCCTTTTGGATGGAAAGGCTCGCCGTTTGCTCTTTTGTTTACTATATTGTATGCAGGAATAGCTTCAACGGGTAGCCCTCCTACGGTATCGATATCCCCGTTTTTCATAATGATATCGCCTTCTACTTTTTCCGAGCATCTTTCTGTTAGTACAACTGCCGTTTCTTTAGTTCTTATTGCACTTATAGCAACAGGTTCCAGATGATCACCATGTTCATGGGTAATTAATATGATATCTGCTTTGGGCATTTTGTCATAGTCCCCTTCTCTCATTACAGGATCGATATGGATGTTTTTTCCGTTAAAGTTAAACATCACAGAGGCAGGACCTATAAGTGTAATCGCAAGATTTCCTTCTGATGTATCGATTGTGTCTACATTAGAACTTTGTTTTTCGGAATTGCTTTCTCCTCCAGACAGGGAGACAGAAATCAAAAGAATGTACGTAAGGGCTAACTTTAAAAGGCTCGTTATTGTAATCATATTATCCTCCTTTTTAATTAAAGATATTTTCTTTAGAAGATTTGTAAAGCCATTTTTATTAAAGTTGGTTCGTTAGCTTGTGGGGTCGTTGGGTAGTTAAAACGAAAAATATGTTCGATTTTAATATAGGTAATTTCGAGATTATAAAATTATCTACGATTTATGCTTTGACGAGTGCTTGAACTCAAAGCGCCTTTCATCGTAGCTCGAGACGCTTTTCTCATCAAAAAATTGATTGGGATGTATAATAAAGAGGATTTTCTCAGATGAAAAGTTCTTCTGAAGATTGAGTTAAAAGACGAAACATGTTTCCTCGCCCAGTAATACCCTTCTTGAAGTTCTTCTACTGTTAGAAGTTTGGGTTGAAAAACGACCTCTCCGATGGTATATTTTGACCAGTCTCGATCGATTATCCTTCCCTCTTTTTCCATCTTATCGTAAAGCCGTGTTCCCGGCAGTGGGGTAAGTATTGCAAGGCTGGCTAATTCTATTTGGGTTTTATCTATAAAAGATACAGTTTCCTCAAAAACGCTTTTTCTATCCGAATCAAAACCAAAGATAAAAGCTCCTACAATACCAATACCGTAACTATGAATTATTTTTATCGATTCTTTGTAGTCTTCTACGTTGTTCATGCTTTTGCCGACTTCTTTTAAACTGCTTGGAGATACGGACTCAATACCCATAAAAAGAGATGTGCACCCACTTTTTGCGGCGAGTCTAAGTAATTCTCTATTTTTTGCAATAAATAAATTTGCCTGTCCGAACCATTTTATATTTAGAGGAATTAAAGCTTTAAATAATTCTTTGGCATATTTAGGGTATCCCGCAATATTATCATCGACAAAGAATATTATAGAGCGTCTGCTAACGGTTTTTATCTCCTTAACGATGTCGGCTATTGGTCTTGTTCGGTAAGTCTGTCCGAAAAAATCCGTAACGCTGCAGAAATCGCAATTGAAAGGACAGCCACGGGTCGTCTGTATCATATGCATTTCTTTGTAGTATTTGTTTTTTTGGTATAAATCAGTTCTTGGTAGAGGAAGATTTTTAAGGCTTGGTCGCTCTTTGCAGATATATAACTTCTGTAATTTACCATTCTTTAAATCATTTACGACCCTCCTTATTTGGCCTTCGGCTTCCCCGATTACCACTGAGTCGGCGTGTTTTATGGCCTCTTTAGGTAAAGCTGATGGATGTATCCCTCCCAGGACGACAGGTATTCCTTTTTCTTTGAATTTATCCGCTATTTCATATGCTCGAGGCGCTGTTGATGTGATAGAAGTTATGCCGACAAGATCTACTTTTTCATCATAATCGATTTCTTCGATACTGTCATTTATTATTTCAAGCTTAGTATCCCGGGGGAATAAAGCCGCTACAGTTGCAAGACTTAGTCGGGAAAAGTTTACTGCCTTTTCCCTTCTGCTAACAAATTGTACGGGAGATCTGGGTGAGATTAGTTTAACAAACATTTTTAAATTCTTTATTTACTCCCTCAAGAGATGTCCCCATAATCCTGGAGTTCCCTCCTCAAATTTTTATTCCATATACATGCATATACTCTTAGACTGATAACTTTGTATAAATATATCATTAAACATTCTAAAGTAAAGGGGTTAAAACACATTGTTTTGTTTTTTATCTTTTCTAAGTGTATGGGGGCAAGGATGTATACTATATAGATTTCTTGGAAATGCCCCCTTAGATGTTAAAATGTTGTTGGTTAACTTCTATCTTACCACTGAGAGCTGCCGCCACTAGCAGGACGACTTCCTCTTGAAGAACCTTTAAATCCTTCCTGACGGGGGCGAGCTTCGTTTACAACAAGTTCTCTGCCTTTTAAGTCTTTACCATTCAATGTGCTAATGGCTGACTCGGCTGCAGACTTATCCGGCATTTCGACAAATCCGAATCCTCTGGATCTTCCTGTGTGTTTATCTTTGATGATCTTGGCTGCTGAAACCTCTCCATGTGCTTCAAAGGTTTCTCTTAGTTCTTCTTCCGTTAATTTCCACGGAATATTTCCTACGTATATATTCATTTCTCCTCCTTTGGGTTAGAATATGTACATATTTTAACCATGCAATTAGATTGTGATATTTATATATATGATATATAAATATCACTTAATTTAACCGTCAAATCCAAAAGGGAAAATAAAAGGGAAATACCACTGATACATTCCTTACGATCCTATAGGTTCCTAACTGCATAATTATGCAGACAAGATACGCATTTTTTGGAATAAGTCAAGGTGTGAGATTTTAAATTAAGTGGCTCTTGACATTTATTGAAAAATAAATACTTTTTTTACACTCGAGTATTTTTTACGCTCGAGTATAAGGGGGTTTTATGAAAGGTTCGAAAAAATTTTTAATTATTTGGATTCTTTTTGCATTTTCCTCACTTTCTATATTTGCTCAAGTTAATGTAAGAATCAATAGGCCTCCTCCGAACCAATTGAAGGTTGAAGATCTTTGGTCGGTGGATTTGACAAATTCTACTTCGGGAAGGGGAGTGGCTGCACCTACTACTTATAATGTATACCTCCATGGGGAAATCAGCAGGGAAAATGAACTTATCTTTAGAGGAAGTACCAACACTTTTACTCTACCTCCGGGAACTAAAAGAATACGTTCGCGTGATATAAAAAGTTTGCGTGATAAATGGTATAAGGCAGAATATAAGAAATATCTCGTTCGTATTGGTAGTGTTCCTGCAGGCAATTATAATGTGTGTATTTCCGTGAAAGATTCAAAAACCAATAGAGAGCTTGGTAAACAGTGTATAAAAGTTTCAGTTATGTTGGCAAAAGCTCCAAGGTTGATATCTCCAAAAGGAGATTTGAAAGCAAAGATTAAAAGGCCTATTTTTACCTGGACAAGACCTACTCCTGTTCCTGCCAACATGAAAATTATTTATAAAATCAAAATTGTGGAGGTTTATGAGGGACAAACCAAGGAAGAAGCTATAAGATCAAATGTGCCTATTTATGAGCAGGATGGCATTAAAAACACTTCTTTTCAATATCCAATTAAAGCAAAAGCTCTTGATATGGATAAAAATTATGCATGGCAGGTACAGGCTATTGATGAAGCTGGCAGACCTTTTGGAGAGAAACAGGGTATGAGTGAAATATGGCAGTTTAATCCGCGAGATATATATAGGGATGATATGGTTAGATTGCCGCTTCCCGGGGTTTTGAAAATAGGTGATTTTACGTTGAAGAATATAACTTATAATGCAGGTTCAAAACTGGATTCCCTTTCAGGGCATGCGGAGTCGTTTTTTCTGCAGAAAAACATACCCACTCATTTTGGCGGCCCGGTGTTTACATGGACTGAGATCAAATTTCCCTTGGATTTCAATAATTTAAAAGCAGAGTGGGCAACAGGTGATACGGCAGAGGTTACTACAGGTGAAGTCACCGAAGATTTCTCTACTCCTTTAGAGATTAATGTGGAGGGCTATCCTGTCTCGATATACGATATTCATATGTGGGTGGATTCGGCAGTTTCTGAGATTGCTGTTAAGGTTACCTGCCTATGTGATACATTCAGTTGTGAAGCTCTTGTGCTTGAGCCTTTTACATCAAGAGTTTCTCCCTCTATCGATTTATACAAAGAGCTTCCTGCCGAGGAGAGAGGTCCCTTTGTTCTCGGAGAAACCGGCATTTTAATTAAATCGACGAATAAAGTGATATTGGATTTAAGTAGGACGATAACCCCATCTGTTGTCGGGATTTCGTTTAATCAGGGAGAAACAATAGAACAACAAGGGATGCAGAATTCTAATACCGGTTTTCTTTACGGAAAATATACATTTACGAATGGAAAACTTAATTCGAGCGGTTTCAGTGCGACATTCCAGCTTGCTTCACCTTTTGATTTTTCTACGCTTAATCCAATGGGATTTGTTATATATTTGGCTTCGGGTAATCTTGAAATTGACAGTTGCAAAGTAACAAAAGGTAAATTTACCAGTAGTCATATTCTTATTGGAAAGGGAGAAAAAGGTGTTTATAAAGCTGATGGAACTGCGCTTTCCGTTTCTTATGATTCTCTTTTAGTCGATTCAAAGTTGAATATTTATGGTGAGGTATTAAATAGTGAAGAGATGAGGTGGGGTGGTTTTGGTATAACCTGGGAATTAGGACAGTTTAGATTGAGAGGGGAGCCTAGCGAATTTGTTTCGCCTGTTAAGGGCGATTCTTTCAAGGTTTACTCGACATCGGAGCTCGATTCTCTTACCGGATTGACTATTAAATACGATAAAGACAATTACATTTTTAGTATATATTCAGTAGACACTAAAAATACTATTAAAATTTCCGATGGAATCCTTGGAGGTTATTTTAATATCGGATCTTTCGGAATTTCTGGAATGCTAAGTACTTTTAATGATTCAAGGCCAAGAGATACTGTCCTTTTGGGAAATGATAGTTTGCCTCAGTATATTGGTATAGCTCCTTTTATTACAACTTTAGGAAGGCAGATCAGAAAACAGCAGGGTGATAGTCTGGTGGATATTAAGTTTAAATTTACTGGTAATTCGGCATTTGATTCGGATATAGGAGGACAGTTTAAAATACCTATGAAGTGTGATTTTTATTCGGATGATAAAGATACATGCGAAATTATGCCGCCATTTAGTGATCTTGAGGTTACTTCAACAGCGAGTTTTGTCGGAGGTAATGTTGCTTTTAGTGATACGCTTCAATTGCCTTATTGGGGTGTAGGTATTACTTCCAAGAGGGGTGTGGTCAGCGCAAAACTTGGTGAGATCGTTTATACTAATGCGGATATTTACGAACCCATTCATTTTTCTAAGGGATTTAATATAATATGGGGAGAAATGCTTGCCAATGGGAGTCTCGGAGAATTCTATTTTAATCATAATGCTGCCCATCAGAAGTTTGACGGTTTCCCCATTACTCTAGATTCGGCCGCTCTAAGCGCGTACGATCCTAATAAACCCGGGGAACTGGTTGTAAGGAGTAATGTTCACTTTAGTTTCTTTGGAGTGACGGATACTCTTATTACTGTGCATGATGCAATATATGACACAGTTATCGAACCTTATTTTGGCAGATTGGTTTCTATAGAACCTTATTCTTTTGCGTTGTACAGGGAGTGGGGTTCCGATATGTCTATTATGGATTTCCCTGAAATAATTTACGATTCAGCAGTACAGAATGGTTTTAAGGGAACAGGGCTGGTAGATATTGAGTTTATGCCGGACGCTCATCTTCCTGCGACTATAAGGATAGATAGCATGTCCTCGAGTATATGTATGACTGATTATAATGTTCATGATCTGTTTTTTGGTGTAGGAAATTTTAGTTCGGTTGAGAGGACATGGGGTTGTATTTACATTGAGGGCGATGAACTTAAGCGAATGGTAACGGGTGGTGCTCTGTATGCCGGAGCCAGTGCCGTGAGTTTGGTTCCTGCTCAAGGAGGCGGAGGGGTAGAGTGGAAAACTGTGGTTACTCCTACAATGACCCAATTTACCTGTCATGGTTTGATGTATATAGATGTGGGTTTGGCACACGCGGAGGTAAACGGCAGGATTCGTCTTACTCATGATAGGAGCATACCGGCTCTTGATGGTGAGGTTTATGGGCATTTTAATATGTCGGATGTTCTTGTAGGAGGATTGGAAGCAGAAGGACAGGTCACCTGGCATTTCGGTAGTGATTACTTTATGCTTCAGGGGAGAGTTTCTGTGGATATTTATTCGTGGCTCGGAGGGGCTGGAATGGAAGGAGGCTTGTTTATAGGTAAAGATGCTCCGAGTAGTCAAGCCTGGGTACTTTTGGATGAAGATGGGCGGTTTGGTATAAATGTTTCGCAACTCCCAGCAACACTTACTGGTGTTTACGGATATGGTGAATTCAGTTGGAGTAAAAAATTCTTAGGGGGTGTACTTGAAGCTGAGCTAATCATACATGTTGGACTTGGTCTATTTGTACAGAGTGCGGGTCCTGCTATGTTGGGTAATTGCGGAATTTATATACGCGGTGAGATTCTATGGGGACTTGTTTCCGCTTCGGTTCTGGCAAACTTACAGTTCTTTGCTGCAGTGCCACCCGATCCTTCGTATTTCGAAGGGACTATAAAACTCAGAGGTTGTGTAGCCTATATTTTCTGCGCAAGTGTTAAGCTTACTGCCGGTCTAAGTACAGAAGATGGATTCTATATTGAATATTAAAAAGGGGATAAAAATGAAAAAGCTATTTATATTTATTATTTTAAGTATGTTTGTGTTAATCCCGATAGGACTGCTTGCGGGGGATGCCCTTTACGGATTAAGCGGAGATGTCGCATTAGACGGAAGCACTTTTATTCTCCTTTTGTGGTCTCATGAAGAAAACGTTACAGGGTACAATCTGTATAGGAAAGATACTCCAACAGGTAAATTTCCGGATGAACCCCTGAATCCTAAGCCTCTTGTGCCGTGGAGTGATTGTAATCGCATTAAAAGTATTATTCCCTACGGATCCGAGGAATGGAATATAATTTCAAGTTCTCTTTCAACTCCTGTGGAGAAAGAAGAAGAAAAGGGGATGCTAAAGGGAATAGAGGGAAGTGTAATAGATAAAAATATTATAAAAGAATCTTCCGTTACTCCGAGTAAAAAAACTGTTCCCTATTCTGCTTCTACCGTAGAAGTAGATAAGACTATGGTTGAAAGTAAAGCTATTTCTTCGAAAATTTATAAAGATGCTTCTAAAGCCTCGATATTAAAGACGGAATCGGTAAAAGCTTCAGTATTAGAGGGAATAAATAGAGAAATGTTGCAGTTGAACGTTATACCTTTTAATCCTTGTAATATCTCCGAAGTTTCCGATACAACTAAGAAATTTGAAGTATTGCAGGCGCTTGCAAGTGCTTATTGGAGAATTGCTCTTGTTATGGGATGGGCTTTTGTTGATGACGATGTTGTAAACGGAACTACTTATTATTATGAGTTAAGAGCAGTGGATAAAAATAATGCGGAAAGAGTTTTGGGAAACATTCAGATAACCGCCGGTTCTCCTGTCACTCTACCGGCTCCTTCTAATGTCATGGCAGAACCGGGAGATCATTCGGTTTTATTAAGGTGGGATGAGATGGATCATGCTTTTTCCTTTGAAGTGTTTAGGTCAAATATTCCAAATCCGATGATAATCGGAAAGAGAGTAAACGCCGCCTTGATTCCCGCGCAGTGCAGTACTGCTACAGGTATTTATAATTGTTTTGAAGATTTTATGCATACAGATGATAATGGTTATCCGACTAAACATCTGGTAGAGACTGATTCTATAGATGGACCGTTTGTTGGCACTAATTATTATTATAGAATAAGAGCGCTTGATCTTTTGGGTAGAGAAGGCTCTTTTTCTTCTCCTGAAAGCGGATCGCCATACGATTCGACAAATCCGGCGGTCCCTCGGGATATTACTGTCGTTCCTCGCGGTGACAGTTTGCAGATAAAGTGGTTTAAAGTTATGCGTGATGTTGTTGGTCGTATAGATAGCATTCAGAATTATACTGTATATAGAGGAGATTCCGTAGGAGATCCATCACCCATGAACATTGGAACAATTGGACAGGTAAGCCCCGATTCTTCTTATGTGTATTTTATGTATAGCGCAAGTGATCTTCGTCCTGCGTTTGGAGAAAAAGTTTTCTGGTACAGGATGAGAGCGACCGATGTATACGGTAATTCAGGGCGTCTTTCTTCTCCCGTTGCGGGATATATGTCGGATACCAATCCGCCTGACCCGCCAGTTAATTTAACTGCGGAAGGCTTCGAGGAGTATATAAAACTCTCGTGGGAAGAAAATACGGAACCGGATATGGGAGGTTATAATGTGTATCGGGGAATATGCGGTTGGGATAGTATTTGCGTTCAGGGGCATGAGGAAAGGGGATGTGCAAAATGGGAATATGTCCCATACCCGATGTATCTAATTGGCAATATCGACGAAAAAGATTCTACAGCTTATGAGGATAGAGGTGTTCCTTTGACATCTCCAATATGTTACAGGTATTCGGTAAAGGCTTTTGATATGACACAAAATGCGAGTGACACAAGCAGAACTGTATGTCAGAGATTAAGAGAAAAAACACCTCCTCATCCACCGGTTATTTCAGGGCTTAAGGCTCGCGATGGGGCAATAAAAGTTGAATGGGTCGCCCCGCCGGTTCAGGATCTTTTTGGTTTTATTGTTGAGCGGGCTGATGACACAACGGGTCCGTGGAAAAGGATAAGCGAAGAGCTCAAGTTTCCTCAAGTTGTCGTATGTGAAGATATCCCTGTAACAAACGCTTGGGCTGCAGATTCTATTTTTTCTTTTCTTGATACAACTGTACTTGCGCAGAAGGTTTATTATTATAGGGTAAAAGGGGCTGACTGCGGAGGGAATATTGGAAAGGCCTCTGCTTACGTTGAAACGTACACTTTTGATTTTAGCGGTCCACCCACACCGACCAATGTAACGGTAAACACGGTGTCGGGAGAATGCGCTCTTAAGATTGAATGGGAGCCTAATTTTGACGCTGAGAATTATGGTTTTGTTGTTTTTCGTAGCCTTTCTTCTGCCAAAGGTTATTTGCAGATGAGTCCTGTAATCGAAGGCAATGAATTCATTGATAGAAAAATTACGGCGGGTAAGCAGTACTACTACAGGATACAGTACTTTGGCAAAGACGGAAGTTCTTCGAAGCTGTCGACTCCTGTAAGCGGAACGGTTGCACCTTAAAGGGGGTAAAGATGAGAAGAATTAAGTTTGTTTTTATATTGGTGCTTTTGCTAATTTGTTTTTACCCGTGTTATGGAGAGGAGCACTATGCGAAGGTAAACGGATGGGATTTTTGTAACTGGGATGTGGGTGGAACAAGGTGGGATATTTTTCAGCAGAGTTTTATAGGTATAAGTGCAAACGATCCTCTTGACCAACTTCTTTACACCACGCTGTACTATGAGCTTACAAAGAGTTATATTTGTTTCGGAATGTGCCTTATGGCAACAACTATATTAAAGGAAGAAGGCCATCTGGGTTTTTGTAAGCCAGTATACAGGTACCCGGGAGATAATTATTGGGAAAAAGGTGTGGATGAAGTATATACAGGTCCGACCGATACACTTCTAGGGAAGGCAATAATGATTATGCAGGCGCATCAGGCCAGCCAGGCAATGATAAGTTGTTTCGCGGAGAGAGCTGTTACTGGCGAGATTAAAGATGCTATGGCTGCATACAACGATGTCGAATATTATCTAGCAGCGAATGATCCTCCTCTTATAACGGTTATAGCCGGAGCAGGCAGCGGACACGCCTTGATAGCTTACGATACCGAAAAAGTGTCCAACAGTGAATGGAGAATTTACGTTTATGACCCTAATAGATCTTATAGGGCTTTTAAGGATTATTATGATAACGACAGCAATTATATAAAGATAGAAACACATTGGAGTGGTTACAAGTGGTCATTTCGTAGGGATAAAAGAAGAGATAATGTACTCTGGGAAGGGAATATGAGTGCGAGCAGTGAGGGTATTATATTTGCCTATCCTTCTTCGATGGTTATTCCTCCTTCTACAAATCCTTTTAAATCGTTGGGAGAAGATTTGAATACAGTGTTTTTTGCCGGAGATGGAGGATATGTTGCTCAGATTACGGATGAAGAGGGGAGAAAGTTCTATAAAACCGATATAAAGAAGCATGAATCTCTTTCCGATATCGAAGATAATCCGGGTAAAAAAATGGCGAACACGATAAAATTTCCTTTGATTACTGATGATCCTGGTAAACAGCCAGAAGTTTACTTCGTGAAGAATTCCAATAGTGGGGATTTGAATATTGATGTTGTCAGTAAAGGAAAGGGATATGAATTATATATTGCTGGAGGAGGAAATTTTGTGAAAATTAAGGCTGAAGATAGTCCTGCAGGAAAAGATAAACTTGTATTAAAAAGTCTAGGTACGTTAAAAGAAGAAGTTCAGCTTTTCAGTAAAAGGGCTTCAGTCGATTTTAATGTAGAACTTTATCGTTCTTTAGGTGAAGAAGAGAAATCCAGAACATTTAAACTTTCTAATGTGAAGGTTAAAAAAGACTCCCCCATTCAACTTCGCCTTGCGGAAGATCAAAAAGGAGTGCTTCTTAAAAGCGGAAAGGACAAGTTTAGTTTTGACCTTGAAATAGAAGAGAGGGAAGGCGAAAAAATTAACAAGGTTTCAAAAAAAGGATTAAGCGCTGAAGGTATATCCTGGCAATCGGTCGTGCCCAGCGATTGGAAAAAGCTTAAGGATTCCGAGATTAAAGTGAGAAAGTAACAGAGAAAAAGTTTAATTGTTGATTTTCTAAACAAAATGGGAGGTTAAATTATGCCGGAAGAAAAAGATGGAGTATTTCCTACTTTTGCGATAATTGTTTTGCTTATTGGGGTATTCTGGTTGTTGAATGAGTTGAATGTTTTAAATGTAAATGTGCCGTGGGTTCCAATAATAATAATTGTAGTTGCTATTGGTTGGATTGTGGACCATTTTACAGGTAAATAGCCTTTTAGGTTACTTAGAGCACATTTTTTAAATAACTAAGGTTCCTTACGCAACCGCGGATTCGTATTTATCCAGCTTGGTGAAGAGGCCAGATAATCTCTTAAGTTCTATTTTGTCTGTTTCTATGTCGGGCTTATAGGATTTCAATCCTTTGGAAGTTAATATTGCGTTATGTTCAAAGCAAGATTTTTGTAGTAAATTTTTAGAATTATAAAAGGCTGTCCCGGAAGTGATCGAGACAGCCTTTTAAGGAGGTAAGCCTACTTCAAAAACTTCGAAACAAACGGGGAGGTATCTCCGCGGCGTAAGAAATGTCCAGAAGGACCTTCTCCTAGGAACTCGGAAAACCAGGATTCATGTTCTATCTCTTCATTGAGAATGGCAAGAGCCAAATCGTAAGTTCTATGGTCTTTTCCCGCCGTCATATGACAGATTTCAGTGTATCCTCTTACCGCGCAACGCTCTGCTTCTACAAGTACCTTCAATATTGCTTTTGCGTCTGGTTTTTTCGGTAGAGATGCCGGCGGACACGCTGATAAATCATGGAAATCTTTCATGCTGCCCGGTAATTCACCTCCTAATTCATATATTCTGGGCATCAAGGCTTCGAAATGATTACGATCCTCTATTCTTGCCGTTTCCGCGATCTCTTTAATCCCCTCTCCTTCCAGTCCTATAAGATTAGCCCTGAGAATTGTATAGTAGTAGTAAGTAGTTAGTTCCGCAGATGCGTTTTTTATTAACAACTTCAATAACTTATCAAGGTCGACCCCCGATTTTTTTACCATTTCAATTGCTACTTTTGCCATTTTAAATTCCTCCATTTTTAAGGTTAAAATTTTAATTGCTACCGGAAACGCTTACAATAAGTTGTTTTTATTCCTGTACGCCCACCTCCTTATTGATAATAGATATTATATAGTAATTATTACTATATAAAATGAAAAATTTTTTCATTTATTTCCGCATTCCTTGCAAATCCCCTCGATTATTAACTTCTTTCTTATAATAGATATATCTTTGCTGATTTCTTCAGGAATTTCTATGTCATTGCGCAGCGCGATTTTTAAATCTTTTATCTTCCCGCACTTTACGCAGTGGAAATGATGATGATTGTCTAAGTCCGGGTCGAATCGCTTTGGTTCGCCGTAGCCTTCTACTACATCAGCAAGTCCTATCTTAGAAAGAGATAAAAGAGTTCTGAAAACTGTATCAAAGGATATATTGGGAAGATTCTTTCTTACCCTTTTGTAAATCATATCTGCAGATGGGTGATCCCTGGCCGTTAGAAGTTCTTTGTATATTGCCGTACGCTGTGGTGTAATCTTGAGGCCGTTTTCCCGGCATTTCTTTTTAAATATTTCAATCGACGAATCGATATCTTCGATTTTCATATTATTATTATATAGTAATTATTACTATTTGTCAAGGGGATTTAATTTTTTGTAGGGTTTCTACTATATCTTTTATATCCCTTGACAGGATTTGTATTCTCCGTATGATTTAAATTGTATTAATTAAAACTAAAAGAGGAGATAGCTGTATGTTTTCAAAAAACAAAGGGATTAATAATTTATTTAGTGTATTAGGAATTATCTTTTTTCTTTTGTCGTTGGTTCCTTTTGTAATGTTTGCTGAAGATGGGTATAGATTATGGCTCAGATACGATAGGATAGTCGATGAGAATAAGTTAAATGAGTATAAAAAACATATTAACGAAATTCATTTCCCGGGGAATTCTCCCACCCTACAAGCTGCACGGGAAGAGTTGGCAAAAGGGCTTGAGGGGTTAATTAATTCCTCCGCTGGGTTTACGGATAAAGTTAAAGAAAACGGAACCCTGATTGTGGGGACTCCCAAATCTTCAAGAATTGTTGCTTCTTTGAAGCTTAGCGGTAAGCTGAAAAAACTGGGAAAAGAAGGGTGCACAATACAAGAAACAGTAGTTAAAGGTAAAGAATGCATTGTGATTGCTGCAAATGAGGATGTTGGTGTATTGTACGGAGTTTTTAATTTTCTAAAATTGCTTCAAACGAACAAAAGTTTAGAAAATCTTTCGATAAGTGATAAGCCTAAAATCGAATATAGGCTTCTAAACCATTGGGATAATCTTGACCGAACGGTCGAGAGAGGATATGCGGGTTTCTCTCTCTGGGATTGGCATAAGCTGCCCGATTATCTGGATCCCCGATATAAAGATTATGCAAGAGCCAATGCGTCTATCGGTATTAACGGAACTGTTCTGACCAATGTTAATTCCAATGCGCTTGTCTTAACCCCGATGTATTTGGAAAAAGTTGCTGCTATAGCTAATGTTTTCAGGCCATATGGAATTAAGGTATATCTTACTGCGCGTTTTAGTGCTCCTATTCAAATTGGCGGGCTTAAAACAGCTGACCCTCTGGACCCAGAGGTCAAAAAATGGTGGAAAGATAAAGTCGATGAAATCTATAAATACATACCCGATTTCGGAGGTTTTTTAGTTAAGGCGAATTCCGAAGGACAGCCCGGACCACAGAATTATGATCGGAGTCATGCCGATGGAGCTAACCTGCTTGCTGATGCACTCGCGCGGCACGGAGGTATTGTTATGTGGAGAGCTTTTGTTTATACCTACGATAAAAATGAGGACAGAGCGGAGCAGGCATACAATGAATTTGTGCCTCTCGACGGAAAGTTTAGAGATAATGTGTTGATACAGGCGAAAAACGGTCCCATAGATTTTCAACCACGCGAACCTTTTCATCCTCTTTTCGGAGCTATGAAAAAGACTCCTGTTATGGTAGAGTTTCAGATTACTCAGGAATATTTAGGTCAAGCTACCCATCTGGTTTATCTTGCAACTTTATATAAAGAATGTCTGGAATCCGATACTTATGCTAAGGGGAAGGGTTCTACAGTGGCGAAAGTTCTTGACGGTTCACTTTTTGGTTATAAAAATACCGGCTTTGCCGGTGTTTCCAATATCGGAACCGATAGAAACTGGACAGGACATCATTTTGGCCAGGCTAACTGGTACTCGTTTGGACGTCTTGCCTGGAACCATGAACTCTCAGCTGGGGAAATCGCGGAAGAATGGATACGCATGACTTTTTCAAATGATAAAGAAGTTGTAGAGACTTTAAAGGAAATTATGATGGCTTCTCGTGAAATAACTGTAAGCTATATGACTCCGCTCGGACTTCATCACATTATGGCGGAAGGACATCACTATGGTCCGGGTCCGTGGGTTTCGGTGTCAGGCAGACCAGATTGGACTTCAGTGTATTATCATCAGGCGGATTCCAATGGAATCGGGTTTGACCGTACAAAAACAGGCTCGGATGCTTTAGCGCAATATTATCCGCAAACGAGAGAGAAATTTTCCAATCTTGAAACCTGTCCTGATGAATATCTTCTCTGGTTTCATCATCTGCCATGGGATTACAAAATGAAATCGGGGAGGACATTGTGGGATGAACTTTGCTATAAATATTATCACGGTGCCGATTCGGTAAAATGGATGATCGATGAATTCTCAAATTTATCAGGGAAGATTGATAAAGAAAGATTCGATCAGGTATCAGCGTTCTTGAAAATTCAGCAGAAGGAAGCTGTCTGGTGGCGAAATTCATGTCTGTTGTATTTCCAAACTTTTTCCAAGAGGCCTATTCCACCGGAATACGAAAAGCCTTCAGGTACTCTCGAATATTACAAGAGTCTGAGATTCCCTTATGCTCCTGGGATTAGACCGTCGTGGTAAACTAAAAAAAAGATTTTATTAGAAACCAGAACGATATTCTAATATTTTTAATTAAACATCCTAATTTTTTATTAAAATAATGTTAAAAATTCTATTTAGCTTGCCAAGAGGATTTTTTTGTATATGTTATGTGATGTTTGATGTGGCATAAAATATAAATGATAAAATTAAATGGGGAAGTTTTTCTTTGCATATAAATACAATTTTACAACTAATGAGTAATACCGCCACGGGCAATAATCTTATTGCCCAGGGTATAGGTATGATTGGTCTCATCTGTGCTATAATCTCCTTCCAAAATAACAAGCGTCATCTTATTCTTATATTTTTGGGAATAGGGCAAGTAAGTTTTATTATACATTTTGCTCTTTTGGGAGCCTGGACTGCTTCCGCAATGAATATGTTGGGCGCATCGCGTACTTTCCTTTTTATCCTGAGAGGCAGAAAAAAATGGTTGGAAAGCAATACCTTGCTGTACGTTTTTATAGGTTTATTCGTGATAGCAGGAATCATAACCTGGCAAAATTGGCTAAGTCTTTTGCCTGTTGTTGGTATGACTATTGAAACAATCGGCTTATGGATGAAAAATCCAAGTAAGATCCGTTTTACTGTTATAATTCCTCGTCCGTTGTGGCTTACTTACAATACTATCTATCGTTCCTATGCGGGCATGCTGACTGAAGCTTTTGTGTTTTTTTCTATTCTTACAGGCATTATTCGTTTTGATATTCTGCCCCGGATTAGACGAAAAAATGTTTAGGGGACTGCAGGCAAACAATCTTTAGATTCATAAAAACGTATTACGAATAATTTATAAAGAAAAATTTTATATCTATTGACAATTTTTTCGTTACCGCTATTTTTTTAAGATGTTCGATTGTTACCTTCATTTAAAAAAACTATTCATAAAAAAAGTTTCTGATACAGGGTATCTAACAGCCACTAAGATAAAAAACAAGGAGAAAAAAGTTATGAAGTTTTTAAATCATTTATTGGTAATTAGCTTGTCTTTCTTGTTTGTTATTACGAATCTTTATGCACAGCAGAAAAAAGAAATAAAAGTGGGAGATTATTGGTGGAATCAGCCTCCCCCACAAAAGCCTGCCGAGAATTCAATGTTAAAAAACCTTCCTCTTATAAGTGTAAAAGATAATGAGTTTGTTAATCCCAGTGGTAAGGCGGTTATGTTTCGCGGCTTGGCAATTGCCGATCCTGATAAGCTTGAAGGGCAGGGGTACTGGAGTAAAAAACATTTTGAGGAATTAAAAAAGATGGGTGCAAATATAGTCCGAATTCCTGTTCATCCCATTGCATGGAGAGAGCGAACACCGGAAGGCTATTTGAAGCTTCTCGATGAGGCTGTCAAGTGGTGTACGGAACTTAAGATGTATGTTATTATTGATTGGCATTCGATTGGCAATTTAGAGATGGAGCTTTTTCAGGATTATAATTATGATACATCAAAAAAGGAAACCTACGAGTTTTGGAGAACTATCGCTTCGCATTTCAAAGGAAATAACACAGTCGCTTTCTATGAGATATTTAATGAACCGACACACTATTTTGGCCTTCTGGGAAGTATGTCCTGGAGGGAGTGGAAAAATATAAACGAGAATATAATAAAACTTATCCGTGCGTATGATAAAGAGACAATTCCTCTCGTTGCGGGATTCGATTGGGCTTATGATTTAAATCATATTCGCTATGATCCCATTAACGCCGAAGGAATTGCCTATACGACGCATCCTTATTTTATGAAACGAAAAAAACCCTGGGAACCTAAATGGGATGAGAACTTCGGTTTTGCCAAAGATCAGTATCCTGTTATTGCAACAGAATTTGGCTTTAATCTTGAGGAGTTTGAAAAGAGTGAGAATAAAGGTTACGGAGAGGCTATTGTCATGTATCTTGAGAAAAGGAATATAAGCTGGGTTGGCTGGATTTTTGATGCCGACTGGCATCCTCAGATGCTTAAATCCTGGGAGAGTTACGAGCTTACCGGAAGTGGTGAATTTTTTAAGAAGGCCTTGCGTGGAAGTTTTGCCAAATAATAATAGGCAAATCAAATGAAAAAAGGAGGAGTATAATGTTAAAAGAGTTTAAAGAGTTTGCTATGCGAGGAAACGTAGTTGACATGGCTGTCGGTATAATTATAGGTGGTGCTTTCGGGACAATTGTTAAATCTCTTGTTTCAGACGTAATAATGCCACCCATAGGGTTGTTGTTGGGTAGAGTCGATTTTTCAAATCTTTTTATTGTTATTAGTGGGAGAGGTGCTTCATATGCTACACTCGCCGAAGCGCAGGCGGCAGGCGCAGTTACATTAAATTACGGTGCCTTTATTAATACAATAATAAGTTTTGTTATTGTTGCTTTTGCGGTATTTCTGGTAATAAAGAATATTAATCGCTTGAAAAGGGAAGAGCCTGCTGCCGAAGTAACGACAAAAGAATGCCCTTATTGTTTTTCGGTTATTCCGATAAAAGCTACGCGTTGTGGGTTTTGTACCTCGTCTTTAGAAAACAAATGATTGTTCTAGATACAGTACAATTTTTTTGGGAGTTTTATAATGAAGGTATCGGTCATTCTTGCTCATCCGAATAAAAAAAGTTTTAATCACGCAATTGCCAAAGTAGTTGTGAATACACTGGGTAAGAAAAAACATAAAGTTTATTTTCATGACCTTTATGAGGAAGAATTTGACCCCTTGCTTTTGGAAGATGAAATTGACGAAGATGCTTTATTGTCCGATTCGATTATGAATTATTGTGAGGAGATATCTATATCGGATGGAATTATCATTGTTCATCCTAATTGGTGGGGCCAGCCCCCGGCGATTCTTAAAGGATGGATAGACAGGGTAATGCGACCGAATGTTGCTTATGGCTTTTTGGAGGGAGATAAAGGCGATGTTCCTGTTGGTATGTTAAAAGCTAAAATTGCAATTGTCTTCAACACCTCAAATACGCCTCGAGAAAGAGAGCAAAAAGTATTTGGTGATCCGCTTGAAACTCTGTGGGGAAAATGCGTTTTTGAATTCTGTGGCATTAAAGATTTCTACAGAAAGACGTTCGGAGTGATTGAAACAAGTACCGATAAAGAACGCAAGAAATGGTTGGAAGAGGTTAAGAAAATAATCGGAAAATATTTTTAAAATTTGCTACGAAGACGCCAAGACACAAAGAACAAATTAGAAAAATTGAAAAATTGGGAAACTATTTTACTATTTCTCTATTTAACTATTCAACACCGAAGCGAAGAATCTATGTTATGGACGCAGATGAACGCAGATAAGAATAGGATTAGAAGCAGTGCAAGTCAGAAATTCAGGGATTATGGATTAAGTGGTAAGTTTTTTCTTAATCCTTGCTTTTCTTTAAAGCTTATCTTTTAATCCTTAATCCGCGTTCGACTACATACTGTTCTACTAATTCTGAATAGATTCGAGACTCAAGACTTTATACTTCAAAACCTTGACAAAGATACATAAGGTATCTATCAATAACGGGATCATGAAAGAATTAAAGGATCTCTTAAGACTTTTATTAAAATATAAAGGACGATTGATTCTGGGGGTTTTCTTTCTCCTGATAGTTGATGGGTGCCATATGGTTATCCCCTGGGTGCTTAAGTTTGTTATAGATGACCTTGGGTCCTTACCGCTTTCTCGCTCTTTGTTGTTCTACGTTTCTATTATTATGGGTTTCGGATTGATTGTGATAATCTTTAGATATTTCTGGAGACTTCTAATAATAGGAGCTTCGAGGATGATAGAGCGCGATATAAGAAATGATTTTTATCGACGTTTAATGTCTCAGGGTGCCCGGTTTTATCATAAAGGCGATACAGGAGATATTATGGCGCGTGCAACGAACGATGTCGCGGCTGTTCAGGAAGCAGCCGGATTCGGTGTGGTGATTGCAGCCGATATTGTATTTATGGGGATTTTTGCTCTTATTATGATGTTATATATTAGCAAATCCCTTACACTTTATACTCTTACAATTAGTCCGTTTATTGCTGTCACCACATATTATTTTGGAAAAATGGTACATATGAGATTTGAGCGTTCTCAGGAAGGATTTTCCCTTTTATCGGGAAAGGCTCGCGAATTCATCAAGGGTATACTTATAATAAGAAATTATGTACAAGAAAAAGAAGCTATTGAAGATTTTAACGAAGTGAATAAGGAATATCTTGTAAGAAGTATGGATTTAATTAAATATTGGGCCGGATTTCGGCCTGCAATTTTCTTTTTGGCATCAATAGCATTTGCAATTGTTTTGTTTTTTGGGGGGCGGAATGTCATAAACGGGAGTATAACGCTGGGCTCTTTTGTTGCTTTTTTTTATTATCTTGATCTCTTGATATGGCCGATGATAGCAGTTGGTATAGTTGTCAATGTAATAGAGCGCGGAACTGCGTCGCTTAAAAGATTGAATAAAATATTGAATCTGGAGCCAGAAATTATAGATAATGGAGAGGAGAGGGTTAAGAGAGGCTTGATTGAACTGAAGAACGTTCATTTTAGTTATAACGGGGCTTCTGTACTGAAAGGAATAAATGCAAAGTTCCAACCTAATAAGAGAACAGCGATTGTAGGGACAACCGCTGCCGGTAAATCCAGTATAGTTAAACTTCTCTGGAGAAGCTTTGATGCCAGTGGTGTCTTTATAGATGGTAAACCTATTCAGGATTTCTCTTTGGAAAATCTAAGGAGATCTGTAGGCCTGGTTCCTCAAACAACTATTTTGTTTTCGACTACAATCAGAGATAACATCTCCTTTGGAGTACCTCTTATAGCGGAAGAGGAAATCGTCCGAGTGGCAAAGAAAGCTGAGATATACGGAGAGATAATGGGCCTTCCGAAAGGGTTTGATACACTTCTCGGAGAAAGAGGAACAAACCTTTCCGGTGGCCAAAACCAACGTATTGCCATAGCAAGAGCTTTGATACTTAATCCTCCTATATTAATACTTGATGATGCTCTCTCTTCCGTCGATTCTCATACTGAGAAGGCAATTATGGAGAACATTGCTGATTTTCTAAAAAGCAGAACCTCCATTATAATAAGCCACCGAATGTCTGCTATAAAGGATGCGGATGAAATACTTGTAATGGACAATGGTGAAATAATTGAGAAAGGGACACATAAAGAATTAATAAAAAACGGCGGTTTATATACGCGTTTATATGAAAAACAAAAATTGGAGGAACTTCTTGAATGATAAACGGTGAGCCTCCTTCTTATTTCGAAGAAGATAAAATCGGAAAGATATACGATTCGACGATAATGAGATGGCTCATGGTTTACATCAAACCGTATTGGAAGACTATCCTTTTTAACTTTTGCCTTCTTCTTCTTTTGACCGGATTTAATCTTACGCTTCCTTTCATTTATAAAGTAGGTATTGACCGTTATGTGTCTCCGACCGGTAAAAAAATTCTTAAGGCGAAAGAAATACCAGTGGAACTCACGGATAAAATTATTGAAAGTTCAGATAACCGAAAATTCATCAATCTCGTGTCGGTCAAAGAGACAGTTAAGGGGAAGATGGAAGATGCTGGTATTATTTCTAAGGAAGATTATTATCTGATAAGGAAGGTCGAAGGCATATACAGAATAATAGAGAGAACCCAACATTCGGAGAGCGATGTATTTTACATATTAGATTCCTCTGAGATGGCAAAACTTTCCATAACAGATAGAATGCGTTTGCGTGTAGGTGACCTTGAGGGAATTAAGAAACTTGCCATTATTTATTTGATTCTGGTTTTACTGATTTTTGTATTTAGCTATATCCAAGTTTATCAAATACAGTGGATTGGACAGAAAATAAGTTATAGAATAAGGGAAGATATTATAAAACAGTTTACATCTCTTACTTATAAATTCTTCCAGAAAAATCCGGTCGGAAGGTTGGTTACCCGGGTTTCAAACGACGTAGCAGCTCTTAGTGATTTTTTTTCGGAAGTCCTTGTTTATCTTGGATCTCATATTTTGACTATTTTTGGGATACTGGGAATAATGTTGTATTTGAGTACGGTGCTATTTCTTGTAACACTCGCTGTTATTCCTCTTCTTGCCTTTGTTACTTTCATTTTTCGATTAAAGGCAAGAACGGTCTACAGAAATATGCGTCAAAAACTTGCCGTAATAAATTCAAATATCTCAGAGAGCATCTCGGGGATTTCTGTCATCCAATCGTTTGTTCAGGAAAAACGCAAAGAAAAGGAGTTTTCGCAAATCAATAGAGATTATTATTTAAGTACATTTAGAATGATAAGAGTTTTTGCCGTGTTTCGTCCGATGATTGATTTGATAGATTCAATTGGAGTTGCACTGTTGATATGGTTTGGAGGGAAAGGGATTATATCGGCCGTAGTTAGTTTTGGAACATTTGTCGCATTTATATCCTATCTTGAGAGATTGTTCAACCCGATAAGGCAGTTGAGTGAGTATTTCAATGTAATGCAATCTGCAATGGCTGCCGGAGAAAGAGTATACAATATACTTAAAAATGATGATAGAATTCTCGATCCTATTGTGCCTGAATGCCCGGAACTAAAGGGTAAGATTGAATTCGAGAATGTTTGGTTTTCTTACGATGGTGAGAATTGGATATTGAAAAATGTATGTTTCGTAATCGAGCCCGGAGAAAAGGTAGGAATAGTAGGATATACGGGTTCGGGGAAAACGACTATCATTAAACTTCTCCTTCGGCTTTACGATATTCAGAAAGGTTCGATTAAACTTGATGGCACAGATATAAGAAATCTAAACAAACAGTATTTAAGAAAACACATAGCCACCGTTTCCCAGGAAGCGTTCCTTTTTGCCGGAAGCCTGTTTAAGAATGTGAATCTTTGGAGGAAACCGGACGAAGATGCTTTGAATAGTGCACTTAAAGTGTCGAATTTAGGTAAAGCGATGCATAGGAAGAATATTTCCTTGGATTTTAAAGTTACAGAGGAAGGAGGTGGAATTTCGGCAGGAGAGAAACAACTAGTTACGTTTGCACGCTCTTTGATAGATGATACACCAATACTTGTTCTTGACGAAGCTACAGCCAATATAGACCCGGAAACAGAATGGCTGATTCAGGAAGCCTTGCTTAAAATGATTAAGGATCGTACTTCGCTTATTATTGCACATAGACTATCGACCTTGAAAAATATAGATTCACTTATAGTGGTTCATAAGGGTAAAATTGTCGGCAGGGGTACTCATCGGGAGCTCATTGAACAAAAGGAAAGTATATACCGAACACTCTACAAATTACAGGAGATAGCCTAAATCCTAATTGTCTGCTGGGGTAACTGAAGACATACAAGTTGATTTTGAGCCTATAAAATCTCTTGACTTTTTTAATACTGATACTATAATAGTATCAATATGCAGTTAATAACAAAGAAAACGGATTATGCGGTAAGGGCGTTAATATATCTTGCCTTAAATAATCCAAGATACAGGAGCGCAAGGGAAATATCCGATGAGAATGGTATTCCGTATCAGTTCTTAAGGAGAATACTTAAAGTTCTGAATGAAAAAGGTATTGTTATGACTAAAGAGGGGAAAGCGGGTGGTGTAAAATTAAGAGTCAATACATCCCGAATAAGAGTGGCTGACATAATTAGAATTTTTCAGGGTGATCTTCAGTTATCGGCTTGTATGTTCAGGGGAAATATTTGTTCGAATAGAAAAACATGTATTTTACGAAAAAGAATAAGAAACATCGAAAAAATTGTTGAAAAGGAATTTGAGAGTATGACTATAGCCGGTCTTGTTGGCGTTATGGGGACCTGACTCTATGAATATAAAGGCTAAATTGATTGAAAGAATGGAAGAATTTTTTGGTAGCGACAGAAAAAGAATAAACCATGCAAATACTGTTTTGAAATACGCGGAAGTTATTCTGAGGGGCGAGATTGGTAAAGAGGATGTTGTTGTAGCGGCGGCTATACTGCATGATGTAGGCATCAAAGAAGCCGAACGGAAGTTCAATTCGTCTAATGGGAGATTACAAGAGATGGAGGGTCCTCCTATTGCAAGGAAAATTATGAAGGAGCTTAAAGTAGAAGATAGTATAATAGAAGAAGTCTGCGATATAATAGCTCATCATCATACCCCAAGAGCAATGAATACAATTAATTTCAGGATTATACTGGATGCGGATATGCTTACAAATATAATTGAAGGAGACGTAAAAATTGATAAAAACAGAATTAATAAAATCTTCAAAACAAAAAAAGGTAAAGAAATAGCGCGAAAAATTCAGATCTGAAAGAAGGAGCATAAATGAAAAGAAAAATAATTAAGATAGATGAGGAAAAATGCAATGGATGTGGCAATTGCATTCCTGGTTGTCCTGAAGGTGCTTTACAGATAATTGATGGCAAAGCAAGATTGATAAGCGATTTATTTTGCGATGGATTGGGTGCCTGTATCGGAGAGTGTTCCGTCGGCGCAATAAGTATAGATGAGAGGGAGGCGGAGGCTTATAATGAGAAGAAGGTCATGGTGAATATCGTTAAAGCCGGGCAAAATACAATTAAAGCACATCTTAAACATCTTGAAGGACATGGCGAAATTGAGTATTTGAATCAAGCTGTAGAGTTTTTAAAAGAAAATGATATAGAGGTTCCCGAGTATAAAGAAGAATCCGGTTGTATGTTGGGAGGGTGTCCGGGTGCAAAAACCATAGATATGCGTGAAGATGTTTTGGAGACGGCTACCGAAAACGTAGAACTTGAATCTAAGCTGCGTCAATGGCCTGTTCAACTTTCACTCGTTAATCCTCATGCTCCTTATTTTGCAAATGCCGATTTGCTTGTTTCTGCCGATTGCGTTCCGTTTGCTAATCCGAATTTCCACAATAAGTTTTTACAGGGAAAACCCATAGTAATATTTTGTCCTAAATTGGACGGTGATGTTGAGAAATATATTGATAAGCTATCTATAATTATAAGAGACAATGATATCAAGTCTCTGAGTGTCGTTAGGATGCAGGTTCCATGCTGTGGAGGAACTACAGTGATATTGAAGGAAGCCCTAAAAAATTCAGGGAAAGATATTGATATTAAAGAGTTTATAATATCTTTGCAGGGAAAGGTTTTGTAAGCGTAAGGAATAATGAATAGGGATTATAGGCTCATGCACTTGACAAATAATAAAAATAGTGTAATATTGTAATGGGTACATATTTAAAACCATTTCAAAGGAGGGGTTTTTTAAATGGAAGATAATAGTATCGGAAAAATGGAGGATGTTAAGGATGAAGTTATTGCAATTAGTGCGGAAGTGTACTCGAGGGTCGTTGGTTATTATAGGCCGGTTAACAATTGGAATGATGGAAAAAGAGAGGAGTTTGAAGATAGGAAATATCTTTCATGTGGTTGTGAAGAGGTAGCGGAGTAAGTTTTGATAATTAGTTTTATAAGTTATCGTAAAATAGTATATTATTAAGATATCTTATTATATAGTATTGTTGCTATTTAATTCTAATTTATAAAGATGGTCTAATTATTTGTTTTTTCTTTCTTTTCTGTAAAAAGTATCCAAAGCGTCTTTTTGTCTAAAAATTCCTCAAGGTCTTTTGCGATATTTGTTTTTTGGGAAATTATTCTTTTATGATATGAGGCAAATCTTGTATATTTAATTTTGCTTTCATCTGAGGATGCTTCGATTTTAAGAAGATAGCCTTCTCCGGAGAATTCCTGATTTTCAGGTAAATGTGATAACTCTAAGTTTTCCGGGTATAAAATAATTGTTTTTTCTTCCAGGTTTGCGTCAGAAAAATTAAAATAGTAAGGGTAAGGCCTGTCTTCGGAATCTGTAAGAGATAAAAGCGGGAAGAAAGGTATAATATTGTTAATAATCTTCATTGTTATGTACTTGCCCTGCTTCGGTGCGTATCTTGGAGATTCGAAAACAAGTTTTATTTTTACCGCGTCTTTTTTTAAATCTATATCTATAGTGTCAGCCTTTGCAGAAATGGATATTTCTGAAAGCAGATATTCCAGAACTTTTTTCCTCGTATTTTCTTTTTCAGACTCAAGCCGTTGTTGGAACATTTCTGAAAAATAGCCGTTTAATTCTGCAATAATTTTTGCTTTTATATCACCTTCTGTAGAGACTTCGTAACGGCTGTCGACTAATATTTCATTGTTAGATGCTTCAGGGACCTTATAAAAATATGAAGTGTCCTGTTTTATTACCCATGCCGTTTTTCCTTCAAAGGTAACATACTTCGATCCGCAGTATTTGCATGATGGGTCAAAGAAAAGTATGCTATCTCCGCTATTTACAGCAGCTACGAGGCAGTAGAAAGGAGATAAGGTAGGTAGCATTTTATGAATTTCTTCTTTGTGAAGAGAACCTGTGCAAATAAAAGCAGGAGATACATCATACTTTGCTCCCTTTAACAAAGATAAAAAAAGCGCGTTTTTGTCTCTGGAGGCAGCATACTTGTTTTTTATAATTTCTTTCGGCGAGAAGCCCCCTGATCCTACCGGGGATAAATTAATTGGAATTGCCCTTATTGAATCTTTAACAAAAGAATACAACTGTTCAATATCCCTATTTCTTTTTACGGGTTTTATCTCCTTGTTGAGAATATTATATATAGAGCTACCCATTTTCTCCCATGATTCAACTGAGGAATAAATTAGTTCTTCGGCAATATTAAAGTCAGGAGGTCGATAATTGTAATCTTTAATCCGGGGTAAGTTTTCTCTTTTCCATAGGTAGCAAATACAATTTTCCTCTTTTAATTTCTGGTCAGGTTCTATATTGAAAAATATGTTCATCGTGTCGGGGAGGACCAGAGAAAAGAGTTTTCTTTTTATGGGGAAATCTTTTTGAAAAATGTGTGTGCCTGAAAAAGGTAAAGCATACGAGATTCTCGATTTTATCCGGTAATGGTAATATATTTTTGCTCCGGGATTGACTTTTTTGAAACTTACGACTTTTAGCCTGTTTTTAGAATACATGGGCGCTATAGCCGTTTCATAAGCAGAAAGATCTGAAATTCCTTCTTCTTCTGGTTCGTGTTTCTTCCCATTTTCTGTTTCCGTGTATGCTTCGACGATTTCAAAAACAGAGTATTCGCTGTTGTATCTTGTTTCTATATCACCGAATTCTTCTCGCCCCAGTTGATTTTCTATTTGAATGATAGTCTTTCTATCGAAAGTTCTTAAGCCCTCTTGGTCGATTTTAATTACAGTAGAGTCGGAAAGAATTGTCGCGCCTCCCGAAGCAATTATTAATATACAAAAGAATATATTTATCTCCTTTTTATTATAATTTTTTGACGGGCAAGTTCATCTGATTTACTCTGCATTTCTTTTATTTCTTTGTATCTATTAAGAGGGATTTCAGGCTTCTTCAAAATAAATTTTGAATCTATTATAATTTTGTTGTTATTTGTTTTGTAATTCTGTTTTGTATATATATATTCATTTGAAAATTCGTAATCTTCGGGTATATCTTCAATTTTGAAAATGTTAGCCAGTGTAATTTCTTCATTATAGGATATTTTTGATACCGTTTCCAAGTTCACTGGATATTTTCTTTCTTCTAATACAAAAGGATTGATGCCTCTTATAAAATTGTCGGTTTCCCATGAGTTTCTGATTGGTGAATGTAATGATAGTATTTTCCCCATCTGATTTCCGTAATTCTTGACCCTATATTCGATTTTAATTAAGAGATCTTCCTTTAATGAAGTTAATCCATTTATATAGAAAGTGTCGATTACACAGGAAGGATTTATTGTTTTTGCTAGGTCTACGATTGCTTCTCTTTTCTTTTCCGGAGTGTTCTTTCTTAACATATTCCTATATTTCAGATCCATATATCCACGAGGTTCAAATGTCAATGTTCCAGTAAGTTCATTGTTTTGGTCGAGGACCGATTTAGCTGTGATGTTAAGAAGGTTTTTATCCGAATGTTGGAATGGGGTATATCTTAAAGGATCCCCTTTCTGTGTGCAGACGAGAACAACTTGACCGTTATATTCATATGCAGGGAGAAATTCTTTTGAGTTGTCGGGCGTAGGGTCCAGATATATATAATTAGTGTCTAATTTAACGGCGACTATTGCATGATTGAATTGATTTACAGGGAGTTTTTCCTCGATTTTCATTGTAGGATTGGTAAGTGCTATAGTGGATTCAATGCCTGCTTTGCTTAAAAGAGATATCAAAAGAGCAGCCATATCCCGACATACACCGTATTGTCGTTTAAATGTTTTTGGTGCTGGTGCAGGCCTAAGACCTGCCTTAGGACCAGTAAGCGTTGTTTCTACATAACGTATATTTTCCACTACCCAGTTAAAACATGCTCTTATTTTTTCTTCTTTGTTCATTTCTTCGTTTATTAAACCAGATGTAAGTGTTATCATATCTATATTTGTTTTAAATGTAGGTTCTGAAATTTCGTAGTACCATTTCGAAAAGAATTCCCAGGAAGGTAGAGTTGAAATTAACAATCTGGAAGATATATTCATTATGTAGGGCATCGCTGGTTCCTTTTCAAGCGGGTATATTTCTTCCATGCACCATGTATGAACAATTCGATCTTTTTTTATTTCTCTATTAAAAAGAATTTTATTCTCTTTGGGAGCTATTTTATTCTCAATTAAAGCCCACTTTAGATCCATACTTTTGGGGACATCTGCTATAATTACTTTTTGTGCTATCGGTTCCGTGTATTCAAAAACAGCATATACACCAAAGTGATTTGCTATTGCGCTACCTCTAAAGACGTCCCTAACCTTATACTCTATTTCACCACCTACCTCCAGCTGAGGAAAAGTTATTTTAAGGAAGTAAATATTGGGGATGAAAACTTTTGCTCCCTCCCATGCCGGCATGCGGAAGGTTTCAATATCATTCGGAGATAGATTTATTGTTTTTCCGTTTGGTTTATATACTTTTGCATATATAACTGCGATTGTCCCGGATGATGCGTCGAAAGGAAAACTTCTTTGTCCGAATTTTGTTATCCCGTTCTGCGATAATATCCTTATTCGTTCGTGGTAAGTGGTAGTATAAGTTCCGTCTTTATTAACTTCGTAATAGGTTGAATCATAACGCATAAAAGCATCAGCTTTATCGGATGTGCTAAAAAAAGATTCGAAGCTGGGATAAAGCCTAGTAGAGGTTAAACAAATAAGCAACAGTAAAGGTTTAAATAGAAACCCGAATGAAATTCTATTCAACAGCTTTAATATTCCAATTTTCGTCGAAGTATATTGTTACATTATACGCTTTAATCTTGCCAGATTTTTTGATCTTTGAATCGATTTTTATTTCGGTTACTTTGCCTGTTCTCGTATTAAGTATTACCTTAGCTTTTGATTTTGCGTCGAGAACGGCTTCTTTTATATCCGAATCATCAACTTCTTCCTTTTCTTTATTGTTATACTTGTATTCGATGATTGCGTTATCTCCTTTCATTTCATTGAAGCGAAAATTTACTATGAATCCCTTTTCAGGTTCTTTCTCCCAGGATTGTCCTACTGAGACAGGTTCTTTTGGAGGTAAAAAAGGGAATAAAAACCAGATGAATCTTTTTGTTTTCTCATCCGAGGATTTTGTAAGTCCTGTTGGAGTTAAAGTATATTCCCATTCTTTACCTTTGAGGTCCTTCCAGAAATCCATACGAAAATAATTTTTTGTATGAATGGAATTTAACTGGTAGCCTGTCTTTCTTAACGAAGCAGAAGTTTTAGTCAGTGCTGATTTGAAACTAATTGAATCACCTTCGATCTTAGTGACTATCGTATAAATCTTAGCGGAAGCGTAATATTGTAATTCTGGATACTCAAAAGTATTGATGTACATTCTACTATTTGATATGAATTTGATTTCGTACTTAAGCGTATCTCCTTCCTTTATTCTTGGCCTGAGAGAAGAAACTGCTGTTGTAAGTTGCTTTTGAGATGTTCCGCAAGAGATGGTGAGTATAACAAATATAAACGGTATTGGTAGACAATTAAATAATTTCAATCGTTTCCTCCTTCTTAAAATTAGTTTAAACATAATTTTAAATGTTCGATTAATTCCCTAAGGTAAAAATCTCTTAAAGCATACATGAATATAAAATATAATATAAGGAGATTTTATTTTAATGTCAAGCAGTTTGTTTGAATATATTTATATGTTTTTTATTGTAAAAATTAATCCACTTGACAAATTATATTAGACAATTATAATTTCTTAATATAAAAGATGGTTAATTATAACCTACGGAAAGAGGGATACGGTATAAGTAATTTCAAATATTCTTTAGCTTGCAAGCTACCGGTTTATAAAAATGCTGAAATAAAGAGTGGAATAGAGGTCGATAAAGATTTTATTGGTAAATTTTTTGTTATTGTTAGTTCCTCTTTAGATTTTCTTTCGGGCGCCTATCTTGTTAATGAGGCAGGTATTTTAAAATCTTTTATAGTGAAAAGGAGGTAAGTTATGAAAAAAAGTATGCTTACCAAAACATTGGTATGGATCTGTCTAATTATGATCCTGCTAGTGTCGGATGCGTTTGCAGGTCCTCGGGATCATGATGGGGGTTTCTTTCTCAGGTTGTCTACAGGCGTCGGCGCAGCCCAGTCGGCGTATGCCGATTCGCAGGTGAAGATGTCTGGTGTGTCGACTAACACCAATCTTGCTATCGGTGCTTGTATATTACCGAATCTTGCCGTACATGGGACTTTATTCGGATGGTTAATGCCAAACCCGGAGGCAGAGATTTTCGGGATTAATGGTCCGTTTAATGGAACTTTCATGCTTGCCGGATTCGGAGGTGGATTAACCTATTATATTATGCCTATTAATATCTACCTGTCGCCGTCAATAGGTGTTGGATCTTTGACTTTGGAATCGGGGGGAGTTAGCGCTAGTAGTGATATGGGCCTAGCTTTTGATATGGCTATGGGAAAGGAATTTTGGGTCGGAGGCAGTTGGGGGTTGGGGGTTGCCGGTTCTTTTGGTTATCATTCCGTGCCGGATCAAGGAGCTAATTGGAGCGGATACGATTTTTCTGTAATGTTTTCCGCAACACTTAACTAAGAAACAAAGAAGAGATTATAGTAAAATATTAATAGAAAAAGGGAAGGCCGATCAACCTTCCCTTTTTCTATATATGGTTTTAGAAGTAAATTATTTGATTAGCGAAAGTTTTATTCTATTGTTGTTTTTGTCTACAATAAAGTAGATGCCACATTTAACTTCGTTGCCGTTTGCGTCCCTTAAATCCCATGAGCCGGTATTTAGAGTCAATATTTTGCTGCCGGTTATATCGAAAACAGTAGCGCCTGGTTCGCCGACTTCCACTGTGCTGCCGGGTAGTACAATCTGACTGCTGATTTTGTCTTTTTTCTTCACGTTATCTTCAGTTATACCACTAAGCCAGGGAGCATCTAACCATATGTTACCGAGGGAATCGTTATAAAAAACTGCGGATCCCGTTCCGGGTGATCCGGGTGAGTAAATAAGTTCCGGAATGGATCTATTTGGTCCCGTGCCTACAGAGGCGAGTTCCTGCCAATTTGTAGGATTGCTTTCGGAAGCCCAACACCAGAAGTTCTCGAAAGATGGTGTAGAGTATGTGAAACAGTAGGTTATATTCATATATTGATTAGGCGCTGCCTGATATCCTCTTATATCACAGAGTATCGGCGAATAACTACCCGATGCGAGCGTGTCAGGAATAACGGAGTTGGCAGGAGGAGAAGAACTAGGCCAGTCATCTCCGCCTTCTTCAGAGTACAGATAAAGAAGGTCATAATCTCCGCTAGAAGAATTTTGCTGGGAATAAAACAAGTAGATTAACTGTGTGCTGTCTGGCAGCGTAGTGGTAACGCCTATTCTCGGATACTGAAGTGGTCCGGCGGCAGGAGTGCTGACCCAGAGAGGGTTTTTTACTTTAGAGGTTGCAGGATTTCCTCTCTCTCTCCAGTAGCCAAGTTGCAGAGTGTAATTAGGTCCGCTATGTAATAACGACAAATGATATAAGGAAGAATCAGACACGGCTATATCCTGGTCTTCCCAATCTGCTGCAGAGCCGGCTTTAATGAGAGTGCTCCAGTTATATCCTCGGTCTACGGAGCGTAAAATATGCAGAGTGTCATATCCGGGAGTAATATCAAGATAAGCCAGATACAAATAAAAATCGTCGAAATCGTCTCTCACAAGTTTCGGGGAACGGATTTCTGTAGCCTCTATTGCGGGGCCAATCCAATCAACATTCCAACCTCCGGTGGTATCATAAGTTTTAGCTACCTGTAACCAATCGGTATCGGTATTTCTGTCATACCAGCTAGCAAGAATATAAACTGTGTCGCTTCTTGTAACCACAAGATCTATATCTTTTTCTCGCCAACCTTCTGCGGACCAAATATCTCTTAATAATAACTCTCCGCTCGCGCCATGGTCGGTAGAACGAAATAAGAGGTATCCCAGAGAATCCGGATGAAAATAATGTCCGGAATCGGGGGAACACACAACATACATATTGCCGTTAGTGTAGTTGTAATCGGCGGCGAAGGCTACATAGCTACCGAGAGAATTTTCGATAAGCGCATCAAAGGAACCCCATCGTGATTTACTTATAGTAGTACTTTGTGCAATTAACATTAAGGAAATTAATAATAACATAAAGAACCTCCTTTCTGGGTTACTGTTATTATAATCATAGTTATTAACAAATGGATTGTCAAGATATTTTTTCTATGTATTATAAACTAAAGAAGTAGAGTTAAAAAAATAAATGGAGGACAAGTATGCCCTCCATTTATTTATTCTAAATTCAAGTAACCTTACTTGATTACCGAGAGTTTTATTTTTACGTTGTTTTCCTTATCGGCAATAAAGTATATGCCCCCTTTAACTTCTTTGCCTTCTTTATCCTTTAAATCCCATGTATTTGTATTTAATTTTATTATTTCTCTGCCGGTTACATCGTAAACGACGGCGCCAACCGACCCAAGTTCTACAGAACTGCCTGCCAGTACAATCTTACTGCTGATTGTTGTTTTGCCTTTATCAGTGTCTTCAGAAATTCCGCTATACCAGGGGCCATCAAACCATAGGTTTCCATATGCATCATTGTATACAACTCCTCCTCCGGGTGCGGGTGAACCGGGCGAATAAATCATTTCTGTGATTGAACGTTCCATTCCGTTGCCAACAATGGTTGTATCATGCCAGTTGGTAGGGTCGGAGTCAGAAGACCATCTGTAATAGTTGGTAAACATCGGAAGCATAGCTGTAAGACAATAGGTCACATTCATGTATTGATTGGGGCTAGACTGATAGCCCCTTATGTCGGAGGCCACCGGGGCGTAACTTCCCTGTGCTAGTGTATCTGGAGTGCTGGTCCATGTATATCCTCCGTCTTCTGAATACAAGTAGAGAAGATCATGTTGGCCTCCTGGATTTTCCTGAGAAAAGGTGACATAGACCAATTGCCCGGCATCCGGCAGTGTGGTGGTAGCTCCTGTTCTTGTGTGCTGAATCGGTCCTGCAAGAGTTGTGTCAACTGCGAAGGGATTTCGCACAGTAAGGGCTCCATCTGCTCGATTCCTCCAATATGCGAATTGCATCTGCTGGGTATTGCCGGATTGATAGGTTACTGTGAGATATAAACTGGAATCAGCGGTGGTGAGGTCTTGATCCAGCCAATAGTTGGCCCACCCTGATGTAAGAAGCCCCCAATTATATCCTCTATCTGTGGAGCGTCGAATGCGTACGGTGTCACCTCCACTGCTGGTAGCGACAAAATACGACATAAACAGATAGAAATCGTCAAAATCGTCTCTCACGAGTCTTAGAGAATGGAGTTCTTCCCCTACTAAGTTTCCGCTACTCATAATCCAATCTATGGTCCATCCTGCTCCCGTATCGTAAATTTTCGCAACGTTCATCTTGTCTGTGCTATCCCCTTTATCATACCAGCTGACAAGGGCATATAAAGTATCGTCCCTCGTAACAACCAAATCAATTTCTTTTCCCATATTTGATGTTGTAGAATAGGTCTGACTTGCCACAGAATCCCAGGACAAACCGTGGTCAGTCGAGCGGAATACGAGTAGCCCCCAATAATTCGGGCCGAAATATGTTCCGGAATCGGGAATACACGCAACATATATATCTCCGGTAGTATAGTTGTAATCGGCGGCGAAGTTTACATAGTCGCCAAGAGAGTCTTCGATAAGTATATCCGGTGAATCCCAGCGCGTGTTGTTTGTGGTAGCCGCCCCCTGTGCAACTAAAAGTAAAGAAATAAAAAGAACCATAAAAAACCTCCTTTATAGAGTGTTTTATTATTATCTTACGAAAAAGAATATGTATTGTCAATATAATAATATTTTTTGCCTTATTTTTGTAGAGTCCTATTGACAAGAAATGCGTTAGATATAAAATTTTAACATGGTAAAATTAAGATCCGTAAGTCTTAAATTTGGTGCTCTTATTTTTGTTTTATTTGGTTTTGTAGCTTTTGCGGATAGTCAGACTATAGTAGACTCTATTCGGACTCCCGATGGGTACGTTCGACAAGAGTTCCCTTCAGGGTCTTATAGTAATTGGATTCAAACTCTGCCCTTAAAAGAAGAACCCATAATTCTTGATTATGGGGGTAATAGATTGGATGTTTATTCTTTCTACAATGTTTTTGCAGTTGTTGATATTCCTCTTTTGTTCGGAGCCGATTTAGAGCAATGTGCGGATTTCTGCATGCGGTTCTGGGCGGAATATCATAAAGATATGGATAAATTAGATTCGCTATACCTATTTGATTATAGCGGAAATAAAAAGTATTTCTCCATTAGCGGAAAAACTTACAACGAGTTTCTGCGATGGGCTTTTGCGTATTCGAATTCTTACTCGTTGAAAGAGGGATGTAAGGAAGTTTCAGTCGAAGAATTAAGACCCGGAGATATGATTGCCCAGAATAAAAGCGGCGGTATTGGGCATGTTTCCTTAATTCTTGATGTTTGCAGATCAGAACAAGAAAAAAAGTTATTTTTAATTGGTTATAGTTTTATGCCCGCTCAGGAGTTTCATATCGAGAAAGCAGATGATACCAGAGGTATTGAAGGTTGGTTTTCTATAGAAGGTTACTTTGAGTATTTATCGGAAGTGCTGCCTTTCGGAGAACCGGTTTTACGTAGATTTTAAAGTGCTTTTTGAGAGGGGAACTCCTTATATTGATATAAGCCCTTGTTTAGTAGAACTTTCTTGTTTATACTTGATATTATTATTATGGGAATTTTATATGAAAAGAGCAAAGTTTATTAATTTTTGGACCCTAGCTTCAAAAATTAAATATATATAGGGGGATTATTTTGGAAAGTGATATTATCTCGAAGTTGATACCAAAGACACTTGACGGATTTATAATGTGGATAATAGCGTTTGCGATGCTGTTTATTCTGTTCAGAAAATACGATATGACCAGCAAGAGAGGAGAGAAATTCTGGAGTAAAGAAAATTTTGTAGAAAACTGTGTTTTGCTATTTGTTTTCTGTCTTACAATGATTATGTTCGTTGAGCATTTGTTCTTTTCGAGTAAAGATAAGAGTATAGTTGATTTTGACCATATTCTCATTCCGGCTACTGTTAACTCGATAATTCTTTCTCTTATTGCTTTTGCGACCCTGCTTTTTACTCTTCTTTTTTATCTGACCAGAAAAGAGAGAAAATATCCGCCTTTGAAAAATTTCGTTTTCTCTATCTTGATTGTTTTACTTTTTCTTGGACTACGAAAAGTGGGGCAGTCCCTTCTTGTGCCCTACGGAACTTTTGTTATAAGCGTAGTTAATTTGGTGGCGGATATATTTATATTTGGATTGCTGATATCTTATATATTTACGAGTACTATACTTTATACGATTAATGCGATAAGGGAATGACAAAGAGACATTTCATTTTTATTGCGTTCGCTGTTGTTCTTCTTGCTGTTGCCATTTACTTAAACCAATTTTACGGATGGTTTATCTATAATACTCCCAGTTTTGATAAAACATATGTGAGTCTCCGATTTGACGACGGATGGAAATCCCAACTTAACGCGTATGAATTGCTAAAGAAATATAATCTTAAAGGCTCGATCTATATCATCAGCGGATTTATGGGGAAGGAAGGGTATATGAGCTGGGAGGATGTCGAAAAATTCAGCGAGATAATGGAAATCGGCGGGCACACGGTGAATCATGCAGACTTGAAAAATTTAAGAACATCACAGGAATATGAAAAAGAGATAGGAGACGACTTTAGAACTCTTAAGGAAAAAGGATTTAATGTCAAAACATTTGTTTATCCCTATGGAAATTATAATAGAACGGCAGTAAATGTCGTTAAGAAATATTATATTGGAGCATCAACACAGGATATAGGTGTAAATACGAAAAGCTCGAATCCTTTTCTATTGAAGGATTTTACAATCAGATCTTTTAATAACATAGGGCATGTTAAGAGGGTTATAATACCTGGGACATGGGCAATTTTAACTTTTCACGACGTCGGAGAGCCTCATCCGCTTGCTCCTTCTGCTGTTAAAGATAATGCTGTCTCTGTAGAATTCTTTGAAGAGATTCTTAAGTGGCTCAAAGAAATTGACGTAGAAGTTATTACAGTTGCCGAGGGATGTGAAATACTGAAAAACTATGAAAGCAGTAAAAATTAGGAGATACGAGAAAAAGGACAGGAAAGCAATAAGAGATATTTCAGTGGCCACTTCTTTTCTTGGAAATCCAATTGAATTTTTTGTAGATGATAAAGACTTAATTGCCGATGTCCTGACTCGTTACTATACGGATTATGAGCCTCGTTCCTGTTTTATCGCAGAGTCTAAAGGGGAAGTTATTGGTTATCTTACAGGTTCGAACAATGTAAGACTTAAGAATAAAATTTTTAGATACCGGGTATTGCCGGGTATTATAAGAAGAGCATTGATAAGTAGAGTATTTTTGAAAAAAAATACAATAAAATATATATTTTTTACTCTGTTCAGTTTTTTAAAGGGAGAATTTCACACTCCCGACCTTTCAAATGAGTACCCGGCTACTTTACATGTAAATATAGCTGAAGGTTATAGAGGTATTGGTATAGGTAGAAGATTAATTTTGAGGTATCTTGACTATCTTAAGGAATCGGGTATAAAAGGTGTTCATTTTAGGACAAAATCAGAAAAAGCTAGCGATTTCTTTTTGAAGTTGGGGTTTAATATCCTGTATCAAGGGAAGTTCTCTTGTATGCGATATTGTTTGGGGCGGTATATCCCATACTATATTTTTGGTAAGAGGTTTAATGATTGATTTTCTTTATAAAAACAAAGATATAAAACAAAAAAGGAGGTTATTATGGAATTATCAATATTAATAGCACAAATAATTGCCGTAATTTATATTTCCAGCGGTATTGCCGTGCTAATAGGGCAACTTAATTTCGACAATATTGCTGCTGACTTTAACAGATCCAAGGCGCTTACTTTCGTCTCCGGAGCCTTCGGTATAATTATTGGTATGGTCTTAGTCAAATACCATAATAATTGGGTCAAAAACTGGACCGTACTGATTACGATTATAAGTTGGACAATGCTTATTGGGGGATTAATTGTAGTTATCTTTCCAAAATCGCTTTCTTATTTTGGAAAGAGATATAAACATTCTCGTATTTGGGGGATCTTTATGATATGCTTTGGGTTACTGTTTGGCTATTTTGGATTTCTAAAATAAATTAGGAGGAATAAATATGACAAATCATATCAATGAAATATCACTAGACAAAGCCGCAAGAATTGTAGGGGCTCTAATCCTAATTATGACTCCATTTGCTTTCTTTGGTATGATGTATGTCCCAACCACTCTTATTGTGCCCGGAGATGCCGCAATAACAGCCAATAATATTATTGCTAATGAGGGACTATTCCGTCTCGGTATTGTTGGCGACTCAATCGTCTTTTTGATTGAAATAGTGTTGGTCGTAATGCTTTACGTATTACTTAAACCGGTAAGTAAAACACTTTCTCTGATTGCGGCGTTTTTTAGGTTAGCGATGACCATTATTCAGGGAATCAATCTTCTTAATAATTTTACGGCCCTGCTGCTTTTGAGCGGCGCTGATTACTTGAAAGTATTCGAACCGGCAGAGTTGCATGCTCTAGTGTTGCTATTTCTCAATGCGCACGAATATGTGTCTCATATTTGGGGGTTATTTTTTGCCCTTCATCTCTTTTTCCTTGGTTATTTAGTTTACAAGTCTGACTACATTCCCCGCATTCTGGGGGTATTGTTGGTAATTGCATCTTTATGCTATATAATACAAAGTTTCGGAAATTTTCTTTTACCCAAAAACAAAGAGATATTTGCATTGGTTGGTTGGGTTTCGATTATTGAGATTGTATTTCCTTTGTGGCTTGTGATTAAGGGTGTAAAGGATAAATAAGATACACACAGATAATTACTTATTAAACAGGCGGCGAAAAATGAAGTCAGATATAAAAACCGCAAGAATTGTGGGAATATTATTTTTAACATTGATGGTTTCGTATAGCATAGGAGCTTTTGTTCTTTTAGACCCTAATCTAAATGCTTCAGATTATCTTATTAGAGTTTCTGCAAACAGAACGCAGGTGATAATAGGGGTACTCCTTGAGTTAATTAATGGCATTGCTTATATAGGTATTGCAGTGTTGATGTTTCCTATCTTTAAACAACTCAGTGAAAGTATGGCTCTTGGATACGTTGGTTTCAGGGTTATTGAATTTGCAATGCAAATTGCTAGTGACATCAAATCGTTATCACTATTAAATATAAGTCAGGAATATATGAAAGCAGGAGCTACGGATGCTTCTAATTTTCAAGCCTTAGGCACTTTATTGCTTGCAGAGCGCTTTTGGGCTAATGAGATGGTATTTATTTCTTATGGCTTAGGTGCGCTTATTTTTTATTGTTTATTGTATAAATTAAAACTCATTCCTCGATGGTTGTCGCTCTGGGGTCTTATAGGGGCCGTATTGGTTTTAGCTAATATTATGTTAGAGATCTTCGGTTTTAGTCCAATAGGAATTCTTGGAATTCAAATGGGTTTGAATGAAATAGTTCTAGGAGTATGGCTTATAGTTAAAGGGTTTAATTCATCTGTAGTGGCGAACCAGGTTTCCTAAACAGACAATTAATTTTTAATAACCTGGCGATAATTTAAAGTTATATTATTTTACATTATGAAAATAATTATCGATGAAAATGTGTTATTAGGTATAGAAACATTTTCCTTGATCGGAGAAGTAAGTTCGTTTTCTGGCAGGGAGATAACTCCCGGTACGGTTAAAGACGCTGATATTCTCGTCGTTCGCTCTGTAACAAAAGTAGACGAGCAGCTACTGAAAAATAGTAACATTAAATTTGTTGGTTCTGCGACAGCTGGTATAGACCATGTAGCCACAGAGTATTTAAAGAGCAGAGGTATAGGATTTTCGAGCGCTCCGGGCAGCAATTCGAATTCGGTAGCGGAGTATATCATCTCAGCGTTATTGTTGCTGGATAAAAAAGGGAAGATTTCTCTTCCCGAAATTTGTCTCGGCGTTGTCGGCGTCGGGAACGTCGGAAGTAAAGTAGTAAAAAAAGCGCAGGGTCTGGGAATTAAAGTTTTGCAGAACGATCCTCCGCGTTTTAGAGAAACAAAAGACAGTGTTTTTTTGGAACTGGATGAATTGATGGATTGTGATGTTATAACTCTGCATGTCCCCTTATACAACTGTGGTGTGGATAAAACTTTAAATTTATTCGATGCAAAAAGAATTGATAAGATGAAAAAAGGAAGCGTTCTTATAAATACTTCCAGAGGAAAAGTTGTGAATGGCTCGGCATTAAAAACCGCTTTAAAAAAAGATTTTTTGTCCGGAGCTGTATTGGACGTTTGGGAGAAAGAACCTGATATAGATAAAGAGCTGCTCGAATTAGTCGATATAGGAACTTCTCATATCGCGGGATATTCTTATGACGGAAAAGTTAAAGGCACAAAAATGGTTTTCGATGCTATTTGTGATTTTTTTTCAATCGATAAGGAGTGGAAGGTAGAATTACCTGTTCCTGAGGTTTCCAATATAGACTTAACGCACAGGAAAACTGAAGAAATTTTCGAAAGTCTAGCCGATGTTGTTTTTAAGGTATATGATATAAAAAAAGATGACGGTAGTTTGAGAAAAATATTAAATTTCAAAGGAAAGGAAAAAAGAGATTTTTTTGACGGTTTACGAGCAAATTATTGGAGAAGAAGGGAGTTCTTTAATACCCGTCTTAAACTGAGAAAAGAAGACGAATCGTTAAGGAATATCTTTAAAGCCTTAGGCTTTACCTGTGTAGACTGATTAACCTTTATTATATTTTATCCGAAAATTTTTGATTTCAAGAAGAAGTCAAAATCCCCATTGAGGAGAATAATTTTCCGAAGTAGGCGTTGTTTTACATATATAAAAACCCCCCCTTGATTTTTAGAGATTATTTGTTTATGCTATAATAAAGGAGTAAAGATGAAAAATTTTAATTTATCATTTTACTTATCTGTCCTATTTTTAATGTTTGGTTGCGTAAATCCGGAGAACAATCCGGAAAATCCAGATTTGAGAGTTATAAATAGTTTGGAAAATTATAAAATCTCAGAAATCAAGTTTAACAACCAACTTTTTACAGGGCTCAATGAATTTTTGATGCCAGGTGATACCACTGAATATATGAAGGTGTCTGCCAGTTCCCACGTAATGTTGTCTTATCGATGGGAACATGTTAATAATTCGAACGATAATGGTGAAACTGGTACTATGTTTACCGAAGGAGATTTTGAGGGATTCCAAGAGAACGAAACTTATACCATAGACATAACCGGCGATAAGAGTTTGCCTGTCATGTATGTGTCTCAACCTTAAGATTTTCTGAATTTTCTTTATAATAATTCTTTTGTTTTGAATTGAAAGTTTAATCCCCTTGTTTTTCTATATTTTGGTTGGGTAGGGAGGGGACTTTGGACTATGTTATTCTTTTTTCTTTTTATCGAGATTTTGGAAAAGATGATTTTAAAGTTATAATTTATATAATATCTCTATATAAATCAATGCATCTCGTCTTTTCTTACTGCTATGTCTTTCTGTGTTATAAAGTTAAGTTCCATACCTATATGACTTCTGCCCCTTGACAATAATAACAATTTATATTATTATATAATTAGAGGGAATCAAAATAAAACTAAACTACATTATAAGGAGGAGTTACATGAAGAGGTGTAGGAAGTTCTTTATTGTCTTTTTTGTCTCCATATTATTAGCAACGTCAGTTCAAATTGAAGGTTTTGCTGCCACAGCGACTGTCGATACAATTGACGTACATCAAACGATAGAAGATTTTGGTGCTTCCCTTGCATGTTGGTATTCCGGTCTTATATATCATCCATACAGAAAACAACTTGTAGAAATGTTTGATTCTCTTTCGGAAAGTGAAACCAGGATATTGATATGCTCCTGGTCGCCGCCTGCGGCTTTGAAGAGTAATAATAAAAATGAAGTGAGGTTATCATGAAAAATAAAAGTAAAATTTTTACCAGTAAGAATATTGATAAGCTATTTTTTATTCTTGTGCTTTCACTGATATTTTCCGCAAACCTTTATGCACAGAATGAAGCATTAATAGACCTTGACAGTACCCACCAAATGATCAGGGGATTCGGCGCAGCAAATATCATTCCATGGAGGCCTGATATGTCTACTGGGGAAATAATTAAAGCTTTTGGTACCGATGATGGGCAAATTGGACTTTCAATACTTCGTCTTCGTATTCCACCTCAAAAAAGTGAATTCAGCATTAATGTTCATACCGCCGAGTTGGCGCATACATATTATGATGTAACCATCTTTGCTTCTCCCTGGAATGCCCCGCCTGAAATGCTTGATACTGCGAGTGCTGTAAAAAGGATTGATACTGCTATGTATGACGAATACGCTGCGCACCTTGATTCATTTAATACGTATATGACAAATAATGGTGTACCTATATACGCAATATCTGTTCAAAACGAACCGGATTATGATGGAGGTTGGACTCAATGGACTGCTGCGGAAATGCTTACTTTTATGCAGAATAATGCTCCGTCAATCGGAACCAGAGTAATGGCTCCGGAATCGTTTCAGTTCAGGCGTCAAATGTCTGACCCGATACTAAATGATTCCGCCGCTTGTGCGAATTTAGATATTCTTGGCGGGCATATATATGGTGGCGGACTTTCACCTTATCCTCTTGCAGAGAGTAAAGGAAAAGAAATATGGATGACGGAGCATTATACGGAAAGCGCAAATTCAGGAAATCTGTGGCCGCTGGCTCTCAACGTTGGAACAGAAATCCATAATGTAATGGTTGCAGGGATGAGCGCTTACGTCTGGTGGTATATAGTTAGGTTTTATGGACCAATTGCTGATGGGACTTATGCCCCCAAAGGTACTGTTACAAAGCGCGGTTTCGTTATGTCCCAATTTGCCAGATTTATACGTCCTGGATATTTGCGACTTGAATGCACTGATAACCCTCAGCTCGGCGTTTATACTTCCGCTTATATAGACACTTCAGCAGATTCAACGGTATTTGTTGTTGCAGTAAACGATGCCCCGATAACAAGAGATCAGACATTTGTTTTTCAGAACGGTGTTGTTGATAGGGTTAGACCTTATATTACTTCAGGAACGAAAAGTTGTAGTCGTGAAAGCGTTATAGAAGTAATAAACGATAGTTTTAGCATCACTCTTGAAGCAAAGAGTATAACGACTTTTGCGTCGGGTGCTTATGCCGGAGTAGAAGAAGATACTCCGTCCGATCAAGCATCATTCAAACTGTCTCAGAACTATCCCAATCCTCTCAACACGACTACAACCATTGAGTATTCTATAGATCGGGAAGGTTTTGTTAAGTTGGCAGTTTATAATACTCTGGGCCAGGAAGTAAAGAATTTGGTCGGAGAAGTTAAAGCGGCAGGGGTATATACTGTTAAAGCTGACTTAAGAGATTTACCCCCGGGGATATATTTATACCGATTAGAAACATCTGGGCATAGTATTCAAAAGAAGATGATTGTGATTAGGTAAGATTTACAGACGCAAGAATATTTTTTCCGTAGCGCGAATCTTAAAAAATATCTTGATATAATCACAGATATTTGTTTGGCGATGCATATAGTGTTAGTCTATGTTTTGCAAATGACAGGGGCAGAGTACCTGCAAAAGAAGCCTTGACAAAATGAGTTCGTTTTATTAGTCTATACAAAAAGCATTTATATTAAGCAAATTAAAGAAGGTAAATATAGTGGAATTATCAAATACAACTACTTTTTTGAGTCTTAAAGGACTTATTCTTTTCTGAAAAGCAATCTATGAAATCAATAAACAAATTCATCATCTGTATAATTTTACTCACATCACAAATTGGTTTTAGCCAAAATAGAATTCCTCACCTTAAGAAAAGAGGAAACACAACCCAATTAATAGTCAACAACAAACCATATTTAATATTGGGCGGAGAGTTAGGAAATTCATCTTTCACCAGTTTAGAATATATGGAACCTATATGGCCAAAACTAAAGGCAATGAATCTAAATACAGTCCTGGCACCCATTTGCTGGGATCTAATCGAACCTGAAGAAGGTGTATTTGACTTCAAATTAATCGATCAATTGATTAAGGAAGCACGTAAACAGAACTTAAAACTAGTTTTATTATGGTTTGGTTCATGGAAAAATAGTATGTCCTGCTATGCTCCGTCCTGGGTTAAAAAAGACCAGGAAAGATTTCCAAGGGTAAAAGACAATAATGGAAAAAGCCATGAGATATTAACACCTTTCAGCAAAAGCAATTTAGAGGCAGATTTAAAGGCATTTAAAGCATTAATGAAGCATGTAAAAGAAATGGATGGGGAAGAGCATACCATAATAATGATTCAACCTGAGAATGAAATTGGAATGCTTCCAACTGCAAGGGATTATCACCCGTTGGCAAATAAAAAATTTCAGGAAAATGTTCCGAGTGAATTCATTGAGTATTTAAAAAAGAACAAGGATAATTTAGTACCTGAGTTCAATAAAAGATGGGCTAAAAATGGATATAAAGAATCTGGTACCTGGGAAGAAATTTTTGGGAAAGGTCCACATACCGATGAGATTTTCATGGCATGGTATTACTCTAAATTTACCAATACTATTGCGGAAGCCGGTAAAGCAATTTATCCTTTGCCAATGTATGTAAATGCCGCACTAAATCGACCCGGTTGGTTGCCCGGAGACTATCCAAGTGCTGGACCACTTCCCCATCTGATGGATATATGGAGGTCGGGCGGGCTATCCATAGATTTTCTGTCACCAGATTTATATTTTCCTAATATTAAACACTGGTGTGATCTGTATACACGTCAAGGCAACCCTTTATTTATTCCTGAACATAAATTTGACAATACTGTCGGCGCTAAAGCTGCTTATACCATTGGGCACTATGAAGCAATCGGTTTTGCACCATTTTCTATCGAATCTACAAATGACCCGGAAAATGAACCTCTGGGTAAAATGTATAAATTAATAGCTCTACTGACTCCAATGATTGCGTCTCATCATGGGCAGAATAAAATTGATGGCGTATTACTCGATAAAGAAAATCGAGAAACGATTTTCACACTGGGGAATTATGAATTCACAATACGACATAGTTATACTCTGGGCTATGAAGATGGCAGTAGTAATGATACATGGGAGCCGGCGGGTGTCATTGTTATTCAGACCGGAGAAAATGAATTTTATCTGGCGGGATCCGGAGTTGTAATCACATTCAAAAATATAAAGAATCCGGTTTTAAATGTCGGAATATTGAAAGCCGAAGAGGGGAGATTTGAAAACAATAATTGGAAAGTAATAAGATATTTAAATGGAGATCAAACACATCAAGGAAGGCATGTGCGTATTTTGTTGGCAGGTGGTTTTTTAATTCAAAGATTTGAACTGTATAATTATGAGTAACACTTATAATAAAAAGGAGGGTGTTATGAGAAATAAAAACAAAATTTTTACTGACAAGAGTATTAATGAACTGTTTTTTGTTTTCGTGCTTTCACTTATATTTTCTGCAAATATTTATGCACAGAGTACAGCCGTAATAGATCTGGATAATACTCACCAGATAATCAGGGGATTCGGTGCCGCGAATATCCGTCAATGGCGGCCCGATATGACCGCTTCTGAAATTGAAACTGCTTTTGGTACCGAAGATGGCCAAATTGGGTTTTCAATACTTCGTCTTCGGATTCCATATAATCCAAGTGAATTCAACATTAATGTTACTACTGCCCGGGCGGCATGTTCACTTGGCGTAACCCTTATGGCATCGCCCTGGTCTCCTCCTCCGTCAATGAAAAGCAACAGTGACCCTGTAGGCGGTTACCTTTTAGCAGCTTATTATGACGATTTTGCCGAGCATTTGGATTCATTCGTTACTTATATGGAGACAAACAATGCGCCAATATATGCCGTATCTGTTCAAAATGAACCGGATATTAGCGTTTCCTATGAATCATGTGATTGGAGTGCTACACAAATGCGCACTTTTATGCAGAACAACGCTTCGTCAGTCGGAACTAAAGTCATGGCTTCGGAATCATATAATTTCAACCATGCAATGACTGATCCTATACTAAATGACGCCACTGCTCGTGCGAATTTGGGTATGGTTGGTGGGCATATATATGGTGGCGGACTTACATCTTATCCTCTTGCCGAGAGTTATGGAAAAGAAATATGGATGACAGAGCATTATACAGAAAGCGCACATTCAGGAAACGATTGGCCATTGGCTCTCGACGTTGGAACTGAAATGCACGACGTAATGGTTGCAGGGATGAGCGCTTACATCTGGTGGTACATCGTACGGTATTATGGTCCTATTGCTGATGGGACCTATGCCACCAAAGGTACTGTTACAAAGCGCGGTTGGATTATGTCTCAATTTTCCAGATTTATACGTCCGGGATATTTGCGAGTTGAGTGCGATGATAATCCTCAGTTCGGTGTTTATGCTTCTGCTTATATAGATACTTCAGCAGATTCAACGGTAGTTGTTGTTGCGGTAAACACTGCCTCGTTTACAAGAAATCAGACATTTGCTTTTCAGAACGGTAATGTGGAAATATTCACACCTTATGTTACTTCGGGAACTAAAAATTGTAGTGAAGAATCCACTATATTAGTAATAAACGACAGTTTAGACGTTACCCTTGACGCACAAAGCGTAACGACTTTTGTGTCGGGCGAGATCCTTATGGTCGATGAGGATCCAAGATCATTCAAGCTGCATCAAAATTATCCAAATCCGTTTAATCGGTCGACACGAATCGATTTTGAAATTCCTGAAAAATCATTTGTTTCTCTGGTCGTTTATAATCTTCTCGGTCAGGAAATAGACGAACTTGCAGGAAAAGAATACTCTGTGGGCTTACATTCCGTGACATTTGATGCTTCGGGTTTGCCAAATGGAATCTATTTCTATACATTAAAAGCAGGAGATTCCAGGGAAACCAAGAAAATGTTTATTATACAATAGCGTATTTCTAAAAAAGGCAATAATAGATATGAAAAAATTACTTTTTGCTTTTGTTATCTGTTGTTTTTTAATATCCGGTAGTATTCACTCACAGGATAAATTATATCCGAATACATTTCCCCTGGGCGATGTAACTTTACTGGACAGACCGTTTAAAAATGCACTCGATTTAAATATTCAAACCCTTCTGCAATATGATGTAGATCGGTTATTGGCTACTTACCTTATAGAAGCCGGCCTTACGCCGAAAGCCCCACTCTATGCGAACTGGAGCGGACTTGATGGGCACGTTGGAGGACACTATTTATCGGCACTGGCGATACATTATGCTGCTACGGGTAATTCCGATTGTTTAAAACGCATGGAATATATGATATCGCAGCTGAAGACCTGCCAGGATACAAATGCAGTAAAACACCCAACCTGGGGTATTGGGTACGTCGGAGGAGCCCCAAATAGCAGTGAAATTTGGTCGACATTAAAAACAGGAGATTTTACAGCTTACCGGCAAGCCTGGGTTCCATGGTATAATATTCATAAAATGTATGCGGGATTGCGCGATGCCTGGTTGTACGCCGGCAATGAAGACGCTAAAACTATTTTTCTTAAATTCTGTGATTGGGGTATAAATATAACGTCCTCTTTGACAAGTGACCAAATGCAATCGATGCTTGGCACAGAGTATGGCGGGATGAATGAAATTTTTGCCGACGCATATCAAATGACGGGTGACGAGAAATATTTAACTGCCGCCAGGCGATTCTCCCATAAAGAATTGCTCGATGCAATGGCAGAGGGGTTTGATAATCTTGATAACAAACACGCAAATACTCAGGTGCCTAAAGCTATTGGATTTCAAAGAATAGCAGAACTTACCAATGATGAAAAGTACGTAAAGGCTGCCAGTTTTTTCTGGGAGACAGTTACTACTAACCGCAGTCTTGCATTTGGCGGAAACAGCAGAAAAGAGCACTTCCCAAGCAAGAAGGCATGTAGCGATTATGTAAATGATGTAGAAGGTCCTGAAACGTGCAACACAAATAACATGCTCAAATTAACCGAGGATTTGTTTAGAGTAAATCCGAGTGTGAAATATGCCGATTTTTACGAGCGGGCATTGTACAATCATATACTCTCTACACAGCATCCCGAACATGGCGGTTACGTCTATTTTACCCCTGCACGTCCTCGTCATTACCGGGTTTACTCTGCACCGAATCAGGCGATGTGGTGCTGCGTTGGCACCGGCATGGAGAACCATGGAAAATATGGCCAGTTTATTTATACTCATCAGAATGATTCGCTGTTTTTAAACCTGTTTATTGCCTCCGAGTTAAACTGGAGAGAAAAAGGCGTTAAGATTAGACAGGAAACCGATTTTCCGTATGAAGAAAAGACCAGATTGACTGTGGTGGGAGGATCTTCGTCGTTTAAATTGATGATTCGCTATCCGTCATGGGTCGATGAGGGAGCTTTGAAAATAATTGTAAATGGTAATACTTTGTCCCTTTCGGGAAAGCCCTATTCTTATGTTGCTGTTGATCGATTATGGAGAGATGGGGATGTAGTCGACATTATCCTACCCATGCACAATACAATTGAGCAATTAATCAATGTACCGAATTATATTGCCTTCATGCATGGGCCAATAATGCTTGGAGCAAGAACCGGTACAGAGGACCTGGCAGGGTTAATCGCTGGTGAAGGCCGATGGGAGCACATTCCCCATGGAAAAAGATTTCCTGTCGATAAGGCACCGATAATCGTTGAAAAAGACCTTTCCAAAATTACGGATAAATTAGTACCGGTAAAAGGTAAACCACTTACCTTCAAATTTTCTAAAACTAACATGATTAATCCGCAGGATATTGTTTTGGAACCTTTTTATAAAATCCATGATGCCCGATATATAGTATATTGGATGGCTTTCACAAACTGCGGATACCAGACACATCTCGATTCGATCGCAGCAGAAGAGAAAGAAAAACTGGCTTTACAAAGACGCACAATCGATTTTGTCGCAACCGGTGAACAACAGCCGGAAGCTGATCATGCGATTCAAAGTTCCAATTCAAATACAGGTAATCATTTGAATGAATTCTGGCGGGATGCCAGGAACGACGGGTATTTTAGTTATGAACTGGCAACGAATAAAGAGATCAATTTGACTCTGCTGGTGCGGTATTGGGGATATGAATGGGGCAGCAGAAAATTTGACATTTTTATAGATAACGAAAAATTGATAGCTGAAGATAATACGGGGAGATGGTATCAGGCGGAATTCCAGGATGTAGAGTATGCAATTCCAAACGAAATGGTTAAAGGAAAAGACAATATCCGGCTAAAATTTCAAGCTTCAAAAAGTAGCGCTGCCGGCGCAGTCTATTATATTCGTTTGCTTAGAGGGAAAAAGTAAACGGATTTAAATTAAAAGATAAAATTTGAGAATTAGACAAAAATATACGATCACTGAAATGGGGGTAAGATGAAGACCTTTCCTAAAGCAATTTTGGCAATTTTGATTCTGTCTTCTTGCGCATCGACCGATTTAAACACAGTAAAAATGCAAAGCGACAATGGTGACGGAACTTATTCTAATCCCGTCATAGCTTCCGATTTTCCCGATCCTGATGCAATACGGGTAGATTCTGTCTATTATATGCTCACTACTACTATGTTTATTTTCCCCGGAGTACCCATACTCAAATCTTACGATCTTGTAAATTGGGAATACTGCTGCAATGTTGTAGAGCGTATGGATTATAGTCCATGCTACAATCTGGACGGCTGCGACAGGTATTCGCGCGGGCAATGGGCAAGCAGTTTAAAGCACCATAATGGTAAATACTATTTACTGTTTAATTCCTTAGATGCCGGCGGTTTTCTTTGTACGACAAAGAAAGCCGAAGGGCCGTGGAAAATACAACGACTTCCCAGAGGATTTCACGACCCCGGTTTATTTTTTGACGATGACGGGAAGATTTATGTTGCTTACGGATATTGCGATATCTATATCACAGAACTTGATTCGAATTTTGTCGCAAAAGATAAAGATGTTCTGGTTTATACCGGTGATATTCGGAAAGGACTCGAGGGTGCTCATGTATATAAAATAAATGATTATTATTATCTGTATTGCACGTATGGGGGTTTGGACGGATTTCAGGTAGCGCTTCGTTCAAAAAATATATACGGACCGTATGAACAAAAAGTTGTAATCAGGGATACCACAAAAGGTCCGAATTATGGAATACATCAGGGTGCACTTATACAAACGCAGAAAGGAGAGTGGTGGACTATGCTCTTTGTCGATAGTGGACCATTCGGACGTTTTCCATCATTACAACCCGTTACCTGGCAGGACGGCTGGCCGATGGTCGGAGTGAACGGAAAAGCGGTTGTAATTTACAAAAAGCCAGATGTAGGAAAAGAATATCCGATTAAGATTTTACCGACTTCTGATGAATTCGACGATACAAAGTTGGGTATGCAATGGGGATGGAACCATAATCCGGACCCTTTGAGGTGGTCACTGGCGAAAAATCCGGGATATTTGCGTCTAGAAACAGTCAAAGTGGTAAAAATTTTACCCGATGCCCGTAATACACTTACCCAGAGAATGTTTGCTTACTATTCGGATTCAACAGCTACGGTGGGTACCGTTAAAATAGATTTTTCCAATATGAAAGAAGGAGACATAGCCGGTCTGGCTATTTTTCAGGATCCCTATGCATACATTGGTATAAAGAAAATAAACGGATTGAATTATGTTATCATGGTCAACAATGGTGAATCTGTTGATTCAATAGAGGTAGACGCTAAAGTGATCTACCTTAGGGCTGATCCATTTTATGGTTCCGGCGCCGCAATGTATTACGGAGGAAAGACGGTTCCTGGAACAGGTACTGCCAGGTTTTCGTATAGTTTGGATAACGAATCTTTTACTACAATTGGCAATGAACTACAAATGCAATTCAATCTTTCTGTTTTTACAGGAAACAAATTCTGTCTTTTTAGTTATGCCACAAAAGAACTTGGCGGTTATGTTGATTTTGACTACTTTCGAGTAACGCCGATTGTAAAAGAAGAATATTGATCATGAGAAAAGAGTTAGTATTGCAAGATGGAAAAGATATTTTAGTAACAAGTAAGAAAAGATTTCTTACTTGTAAAATGAAGTATCAAAATAATAGCTAGGAGTAAAAATGAAAAAATTATTCATTTTGTTTCTTTGAAAGTTTACAATCTTCTCGGTCAGGAAGTTGCTGTACTTGCAGAGAAGGAATTCTCTGCCGGCACGCATTCCGTAAAATTTGATGTAGCCCGATCTCGTTTGCCTAGTGGAATATATTTCTATACATTAAGAGCAGGCGATCTGGCAGAGACTAAGAAAATGTCTATTATGAGATAGCGGTTTTTAAAAAAAGGAGAGATTAAATATCATGTTTAAAATTAAATTTTTAAAATCTATGCTTCCATACTCGGTTATACTTGCATTCTGCATGTTACTTAGTACGCGGAGCCTTTTGGGTCAGTCAAAATTTTGGGTAGGAACATGGGGGTGTGCGACCTATGCTGCTGGATCCTCTAATACACCTCCTTCACCTTATATTGCTAACAACACTTTGCGACAGGTAGTCAGGGTGTCAATCGGTGGAGACACATTGCGGGTAAGATTCTCAAATAGGACCTGTGCAACCCCTGTTACGATGAATTCGGTGAAAATTGCTGTCTCAACGGGTGGCAGTTCCATTGATACATCTACAATAGCAGAATTGAAATTTGGTGGTAGTTCTTCGGTTACCATGAGCCCGGGTGCTGAGGTTGCCTCAGATCCGGTAGCATTCAATTTAACTCCAAGTATGCGTGTTGCAATTAGCATCTACTATGGAGAAGCAGCTTCAACTGCTGATATGACCGGCCATGTAGCGTCGCGTACTGATTCATACATCCTTACCGGTGATCAGACTTCATCGGCTGATTTCGGTGGCGCAGTCGTAACAGCACATTGGTATACAATCAGTACGATTGAGGTATTTGCCCAATCGTCGGCTGCCGTTGTAACTCTTGGCAACTCCATTACCGATGGATATGGTTTATCAGGCGGTTTGCAAAATCGGTGGCCGGATATGTTTTCGGAATCTCTTCTTGATAGTGCCATTACTCAGAATGTAGGGGTTCTCAATATGGGTATTGGGGCTACAAATGTGTCCGGGACCGGGGTTACTACCGGAGAAAGCCGGTATCAACACGACGTTCTTGATCAACGAGGGATATTCTGGGTTATCATCTTTTACGGAATCAACGATATTGCAGGGGGCGCATCTGCTTCCACTATTATTAGTACTTATCAAGATATGATTGATGATGCCCATGCTAAGAATATTAAGGTTTACGGTGCAACCCTAACTCCCTGTAATGGCCACAGCTATTATACCCCTGCTCGTGAAGTAATCAGAAATAACGTCAACACATGGATCAGAACCCCGGGTAATTTTGATGCGTGTATCGATTTCGATAAAACGATTCGGGACCCTAGTGATACCACAAGGCTTCTGGCAGCATATTCGAATGATTGGCTGCACCCTAATGCTGCGGGATATCAACTGCTTGGAGAATCCATTGACCGGAATTTGTTTGTTTTAGATACAACAGTAAATTATCCGCCCGTTGCCTATACAGGAGCAAATCGGGCTGTAATCGACACTAATCTTGACGGAAGTGAATCGGTTACTTTGGATGGTTCAGAAAGTTATGATTCAGACGGAACAATTACTTCATACATCTGGAAAGAAGATACAACTGAAATTGCATCAGGGGTTAACCCTTCAGTAATTTTAGCAGTTGGAACCCACGTTATTACCTTAACAGTAACTGACAATGAAGGGGCTACTTCTTCTGATAATGTTACTATTACTGTACATACAGGTAGCAATGGATATGATGTTTGGCTAGAGGCCGAATGCGGTACAGTTGGTTCCCTTTGGAATATAAATACTGACGTTGAAGCTTCCCATGACGGGTATGTTACCATACAACCGGGAAATAACAGTACAGGAAGTGCCCCGGCCAGCAGTGATGGTCACATAACCTATACTTTCGATGTTGGCGAAGACGGAGAATATGCATTGTGGGCAAGGGTTATTACACCAAACGCTAATGACGACTCATTCTGGTTGCGAATGGACGGTGATTCATGGTTTATGTGGAACAACATTGGGCCTAACGGCAGTTGGGCGTGGGAGCAGGCACGGACATATAACTTAGATTCAGGAGCGCATACGTTTACAGTTGCTTATCGCGAAGATGGTGCACAGCTTGACAAAGTGAGCTTAACTACTTCTTCAGCGCCGCCGACCGGCGAGGGTTATGCAGCCAACAATTGTACCCAAGGTATAGACGGAGAAGTATTGAATATTTATGAATTAGGGCAAAACTATCCAAATCCGTTCAGTCAATCGACGCGAATCGATTTTGGGATTTCTAAAGGGGCATTTGTTTCTATAAAACTTTACAATCTTATCGGTCAAGAGGTAGCCGTGATTGCAGAGAAGGAGTTCTCATCCGGCATGCATTTTGTGACGTTCGATGCTTCGGGCTTAGCTAGCGGGACGTATTTTTATGAGATGAAAGCAAGAGACGCAGACGTTGTCGCGGTAAAGAAAATGCTTTTGGTTAGATAAAGTAGAAAGATCAAGCGGCTCATTAGAACGGCGAAAGTGAAGATTCTGAAGTAGAAACGTTTGCTTTTTTGGAGCATAATGTCACAATGTCAAGTTCCGTCACCATTTGTACTTTAAACAAAGTTCGGATCGGTTCTATTGTTTGATATTTTTCGATAGGAACTTTGGAATTTATGGCATTGTCTTCTTAAAGGTATTGTAGTGTATTTAATATGAGGTTAAACCCCATCTCTCAAAATATTATAATTTTACCTTTAACTTTTTTATAAGAGGACTCAAATTTATAGAAATATATTCCCTTTATCCCTGGAGAAAATTTCTCTTCATGCGCGCCATCAGAATATTCTCCGCTTAGAGGATTAGAGACGAGACGACCCAATACGTCGTATATAAAGAGAGAAATCTTAGCCTTTTCGGGAAGATAGATTTTAAATAGAGCGTTTTCTCTTGCTATGGAGTTAACAGAAAAAGAAAATTCATTGGGAGCTATTCCTCCGCTACCAACATTAACCATAACAGTATCTGAATCGACTGTTCCGCTGTCGGAGGTTACTGTAAGTACAACTTCATAGATTCCATCTTCTGAGAAAGAGTGATTGATAACAATACTGTCTGATGTTGTTCCATCATCAAAGTCCCATAAGTAATTTGTAATATTACATTTGTAGGCAGTGGAATAAATGCCGTTGAATCTATGTACTTCTCCCGTACCAAGTTCTATATCATCCAGTTCGACTGCCCTTACGCCGGGTTCTGTTTCTATGTATTCGTTGGAGTCGGATTCTCTCACCAGGTAGTAAGTTCCCCCTCGTTTTGCCGTTATAGTAATATTTCCGTACTCGGGTAAATCGGCCTCGACATCCATTTCCACCACCAGTGGTGTATATGCAAATACTAACCATTCTCTGTTGGGAGATGTCCCCATAACATTAGCCATTATCCAGACCTCATAAATTCTATCATGCATTGAACCCCAATCATCACTGGTATTAGGTGTGTAAGTTATATCATTGGATAACTGGTACCATCTCATTCTCTCGTTACCATTGTAGAATAATTCAGGCCAGAACTCATCTCTATCTCTCCAGGGATGCGGAATATTTGTTAAAAGAACTGGTTCACTGTATTTCCACAATCGTTCCAGAATAGGGTTTAAATGCACTTCATCGACTGCGTCTACTATGGGTTCATACCACTGCCAGGAGTCTTCCAGGGTATCAGTTGAATACTTGAAATCCCTCACAGCTCTCGGTCTTGTCAACCACATACTCCACTTTATATAACCTTCATATCTTTCGGAATTAACCACCTGCCCCACACTCTTGAAACTATCTATAAATTCGGGGTCAAACCAGGTAGATATTTCCCACCAGAATTCAGGGTTGACGCTCTTGTAATAATCTTCCTGGAAGGGAAGATTCATTGCTTCCAATTGTGGTGCGTATCCTGTAAAATCCCAATTTCCCTGCCATTCGTTAACGTAATAAGCCGGGGAAGTACCATCCCATATGTGAGGTATCGTGGAAAATCTTCCGGGAATAGGAGCAGGTATATATTCAACCCAGCCAGTCCATCTGGCAAAAACCCTAAGGTTATTCTCATAACCGACGAATTTGATTTTATCCGACCATTCATCCAGTTGGGTTCTCATTCCATCAAACATAGCGTTATATCTTGGAATGTATCCATGTCCGGTCTCATATCCGCCGGCTCCCGGATTTGTAAGGTCTGTATTCCCTCCTATTATCTCATTCCTGAACTGCCAGTTGTCGTAATCCGGATCGCCGCTGTACGCATCTCGAAATCTGTAATCTTCATCTATATCACCACAATCCATATCACTCGCTTCGTTATTGGAAAGCCATATTACAAAAGGAGGATCAGGGTACCAATTTTGGAAACGAGACAGTAGAGGATCGTTCCACCAGCCTCTAGGGGTGAACCCTAAACCAGCCAAGAGTGAAGTATTGACCCAGCACTCGCCTACTGTTTCCCAGGGTTCAACTGGTCCGCAGGGAGAGACTACCCCATGAACGATTCCATTGGTATCTACAAGATTGGGGTTAGAATCCGGAGGAAGGCTTAACCACGGACCATTATTATCAGAGAGGATCGCTTCAGGTTGAGTGGTTCCCAATACTATTGGTATATCATACTTTGCTGCTTTCCTAATCGGATCTTCAAAATAATCCTCCAGGTAAGTATTAATAAACCAATCAGCATAATTAACGTTATAAGTAAATTTCAACAATATATGATGTCCTTTTTCGACCATATCCATCTGCCAACCCGGGTTAAAACCCTTTAGGCGATTATTATGGCCATCCTCCCAGTTTGCCGCAAAAGGCAGGGGATGTTCTTCCTGAGATAGGGCTTTAGTTGAGAAAAGTAAACATATTAAACAACAAAGAATAATTATTGATAAGTTTTTTTCTTTAAATTTATATATCATGGGGCTTACTCCTATTTTCTAAATAAATCTTTTAAAACATATTTATTATTAATTTTAATAAATAAATAGATAGATGTCAAGACGAGGCACCGCTTACCTCCCTAAAGACAGGAATTGTACGTAGATTCTTTGCTTCGGTGTTGAAAGGTTGAATAGTTGAATTGTTGATTAGGAAAAACAAAAAAATTTCTTCGTGGCTTTGTGCCTAATTATAAAAGAAAATGTTAATTGCCTTAAAATTTTATACTTGACATTTTTATGTTTTTTCAGAATATTGGATTAGAAGACAGAAAGGAGAGGTATAAAAAAATGAAAAATACAATTTTAAAAAAAACGCATTCTATAATCAAAAAAGGCTTTAGTTATCTATTAGTTTTCAACACTATTTTTATTTTAAGTTTTTTTCTTTTCGCTTTTCAGGTTTCGGCTGGAGATTCTTACATCGTAACAAAAAACGGGCAAAGCTTTTTTCCGCTTGTCGCAGGTGGTAAATCTGCACCGCTTTGTGTAAGTTCGGAAGATTTTCCGGGCGTATTAAGGGTCGCGGGGCATTTGCAAGCGGATATCAAGAACGTAACAGGTATCGAGCCAGAAATAATTACGGACAAACCAATTGGAAATACTGTAGTAATTATAGGTACAATTGGCAAGAATCCTGTTATTGACCAACTAATTGAAGAAAAGAAAATCAAAGCTGAAGAAGTAACAGGTAGGTGGGATACCTACGCGCTTCAAACCGTTAAAAACCCACTGCCCAATATTGACCAAGCTCTGGTGATTTTTGGTAGTAATAAACGTGGTACTATTTACGGTATGTACGATCTTTCATCCCATATCGGCGTCTCACCCTGGTACTGGTGGGCGGATGTGCCGGTGAAAAAAAGTAAAGAACTTTACGTCAAGTTCGGATTTTACAGTATCGGCGAGCCGAAAGTTAAATATCGTGGTATTTTTATCAACGATGAAGCGCCCGCTTTAAGGAATTGGGCAAAGGAAAAATTCGGTGGTTTCAACCACAAGTTCTATGAAAAAGTATTCGAGCTTATTTTACGTAACAAAGGCAATTATTTATGGCCGGCAATGTGGACTCCCACTGCCTTTAATGACGATGATCCGGAAAATCCGCGCCTCGCAGACGAGCTTGGCGTTATCATGTCGACGAGTCATCACGAACCAATGATGCGCGCACACGATGAATGGTATCGTTTCGAAGGTGGCGAGTGGAACTATGAAACGAATAAAGAAAAACTGCAGGAATTTTGGCGCGGTGGTATCGAACGTATGGGAAACTACGAAAGTGTGGTTACAATGGGTATGCGTGGCGATGGTGACGAGGCACTGTCCGAAGAGACAGCAGTAAATTTGTTGAAAACAATCATTTCCGATCAGCGAAAAATCATTGCCGATGTCACCGGAAAACCTGCCGAAGAAACGCCGCAGGTGTGGGCAATCTACAAAGAAGTCCAGGATTACTATGATAAAGGCATGCGAGTCGATGATGATATTTTGATTCTGTTCAGTGATGACAACTGGGGCAATATACGCTACCTGCCGAAAAAGGATGATTTAGATCACAAAGGAGGCTACGGCATCTACTATCACTTTGATTTTGTCGGCGGCCCCATATCTTACAGATGGCTTAACGTCACCCAGATCGAACGCGTTTGGGAGCAAATGAATCTTGCTTACCAGTGGGGGGCTCGGAACCTTTGGATTGTCAATGTCGGCGATATTAAACCCATGGAACTGCCCATTAGCTTTTTCCTGGATTTCGCCTGGAATCCCGAAGCCATCGACGCTGATGATTTGCCGGAATACTATATAAACTGGGCAAAACAGCAGTTTGGTGATCAATATATGTTAGAAATTGCCGAGATTCTATCGCTCTATACAAAATACAACGCTCGCCGTACTCCGGAAATGCTGACACCGGAAACTTATAGCCTTGAAAACTATCGTGAAGCTGAAACAGTAGTTGGCGACTACAAACAGCTGTTTGAAAAAGCCAGGCGCATCTATGACAAGCTGCCGAAAAGTTATAAATCGGCATTTTATCAGCTGGTACTTTCCCCGGTTGAAATGTGTAGTAATCTAAATGAGATGTATGCCGCTGCCGGTAAAAACAAATATTACAGTGAACGCGGTAGTGCATCGGCAAATTTCTATGCTGAAAAAGTGAAAGCGTTGTTCGATAAAGATGCCGAACTAACCCGCTACTTTCATGAAAAATTGGAAAACGGTAAGTGGAATCACATGATGGCTCAGACGCATATTGGATACACTTACTGGAACCATCCACCTATGAATAAGATGCCCTCTATATCTTATGTTCAAACCGAAAATCCTGCTGAACTTGGCTATTTGATTGAATACGGCACCAGACCCAGATGGGGGTGGATAGGTGTTGAAGGAGACTGGGCTTTCAATAACGAAATGTCACAGTTCGATCCTATCAACAACCAGAATTACTATGTGGAGATACTCAATAGAGGTGAGGAAAAGTTAAGTTATACCTTGAATGCTAAACAGGATTGGATAAAACTGTCGAAAGAAAAAGGAACAATTCAATTCGATGAAAAGATTTATGTCAGTATCGATTGGGAAAAGACACCGAAAGGACGTACGACTGGTGAAATCGTCATTTCAGGTGCAGGTAAAGAGTATACAGTGAAGGTACCCGTTCAGAGTGATTTACCGGAAGTCTACGGTTTTGTAGAGAACAACGGCGTCGTTTCCATTGAAGCAGCCCATTTTACCAATGCGGTTAACTCTAAAGACGTCAGTTGGACAATAATTCCCAATCTGGGGCGTACGAGTTCGTCGGTAACGGTGGAACCCGCGAACGCTGACCGCAGGAAGCCGGGTGAAAACACCCCTCGCCTTGAGTATGTGTTTACTGTTTTTAACGAAGGTGAATTAAAAGTAGATACTTACCTTTCACCAACACTGAATTACAAGAAAAATGAAGGACTGAAGTATGCCATCGCCGTCGACGATGAAGAACCGCAAATCATAAACATGCACGAGGGTGAAACCACACCCGACTGGGATTACCCGGATTGGTGGAATAATTCTGTAACTGACCATATTAAGAAGAAACAATCCGTTCATAGGATAGCCAAACCAGGCAAGCATACGCTGAAAATCTGGATGGTTGATCCGGGCGTTGTTTTCCAAAAATTCGTGATTGATGCCGGCGGATTAAAGCCGAGTTATCTGGGACCGCCGGAGAGTGTTTATTTAGAGAGTGCAAGCAAGTGAGTAATAAAGATTAAAAAAGTCGTTAATTTTACACTGTATCTTTGTGGCTAATTTTAAAACAAAGTTTGAATCGGATTTTTTTTATTTTTTTCTTTGAGTTTCTCTTTGAGCGCGAAATTCCTTTACAAGGGAGAAGGGATCAATTGCACGAATGGATTTTTCAAAGATAGAAGCTATTTTAGATTCCGCAACATAATACTTACAGCCGGCAGGGTCTCGCTTAAGCAGGCCGAAATCTATGAGATAACGGCGTAGCGTAACGTAATCCAGGTATGATTTACTTGCCATCTTGCGAATCCATTCTATAATGGTTTCGTTAATTGATTTTTCGGAGTACTGTTTTTGGGGGTTGAGACTTAAAACGATTGACCCCAATATAACGAGTCGGTCCTTATATTTTTTAGGAAACTGTATTAAATCGCTCCTCCCGCACAATTTATTGAGCCTGTCTATGTAATCTGATTTTGAAATTTTTGTTTTCTTTTCTGAATCCATAATTATCTTTTTAATATTATTACTTTAGATTTAATGTTTATGTTAATAAGATAAAAAATTCTTTCATTTTAGTCAAGGTGGTGATTGGTGGCGTGAAAAATCTTTTAAGTTTTCTAAAACAATTTTTGTTTTCGATGTTTGTTTTGAGGTAGGGGGGAGACAGGGAGACTAGGGACTATCGACTAGTGACTATGGACTAAGTTATCTTTTCTTCTTGATGTATTTTATTTTAATCTATATATTTTTCAAGGGAGCTTTTGCCAGAATCAGGGATTGAAATCCTTGTCGCCCCTGATAAAGCATCTATGTCAACATTTTTATCGAATTTTACTGGTTCGGCTTTTTTTGAAGTAAGCTTATAAATCTCTTTTGAAGTATGTTCTACTTTTCCCTTAATAAATACGGGACGATTAAAATTCTTCAAATTACTTTTATAAAAATCAGCTTGTTTTTGTGGCAGAATAAAGGGTTTTCCTGCGTTTCCATTTTCGTCAAAATGACTAAACCACGAGCTGGAATACAGATCGTCTGTACGTTTACTCACAAATAATATCCATCTCCCATTGCTTGACCACGAAGGGTAGCTTTCAACAAAATCTGAATTAACAGGTAATTTGTAATATTTTTTGTTCTCAAGATTCATTATATATATATCAGATTCTCTCTCGTGGATAGCTAAATATCCATTATCTATCATGCAAAACATTACATATTTATTATCAGGAGAAACACGGGGATATGTTATACTTTTTCCGGTTTCATTTGCAGTAAGCATGGTTTCGGCATTTCCCCATTCATTAGTAGTAACATTAAATGGAATTCTCAATAGATCATATTTTATCGTCTCAAAACTATCGGTTTTTTCCGCGGAAATGTAATAAAGATATTTTCCGTCAGGGGACCAGGTTGGTAGGTTCTCTAACGACTTGGTCGATATTTTAGGTGATGTGGTAACAGTATTTGTTTCAATGTCCAGTAATATTATATCCGAGGCTTTATCTTCAACTACGATATTTTGTTCCATTTCTGCAGGAAAAAACTGGAATGGTTTATTGACCGAAAATGTTACGTATTTGCCAGATGGATGCCACGAAGCATAAACCGCCGCAGACATAGTATATTTAGTAGCAGTATTGAGAAATTCTTTTTTGTCTTTGCTTATAACAACAGTTCCACCTTCTTTTCCACGTATATGGAAGACCATTTGAGAGGGATCATTTTTATTAAATGTGTGACAATTCATACAATTGTCAACTGCAAAATCATTTGTCATTATTGGGGTCTCTTGATAATTTTCGATACATCTTTGGTAAAGTGCCATATCGTTATAAAGCAAATATCCATATCCAATCTTTCTGTATGCAATATATGAGTCAATACTGTCTTTCGAAATGGTATTATTTATTGTTTCATATTTATACCATTTGCTTTTATCTTTGATATATACGTCATAATGGATTTCCCCATTTATATTATTTGCAATTAATTCTTTCCATTTCTTAAAAGGAATTTCAATATTGCCATCCTTTGAATTTATTAAAATATCCTTACCATTGCTGCCATATATATGAACGATAAATGCGGAGCCGGGATTATTAATTTTAAAATTTAACGGAGCAATATTACATGGAATAATTATTCCGGAATAAGATGGATCAATTTCAGGTTTAACAGAAATAGTTTCTGCCTGCTCCGGTATCTCAGTGCATGATAGGAATGCCAGGATCATAAATAATGGTATTATTATTCGGATCATTTTATATTTCATTCATTCATTCTTTCTTAATTTTTTTAATTTCCATTTGTGTTATTATATGAGCAATTATATAGGGCATAATACCAGTATGTTTTCTTAAAAGGTTGGAGTGCACCTTTTGCCACTCTTATATCTCCATTATAACTTGAAAGTACACTATTTAAATTATAAAAATCATTAACGGTTTTCTCTTGAAAATCGTTCATTCTTATCGGTAAATTGTTTTGTGCCAGATATATTAAATGCGCTTCTTCACAAACAGAAGGCATCCTATCGTATCCTAATTCACTAAATTCACCAAACAAAGAATCGGCAGAGGCAATATTACAAGCCAATAAATAATATGCTATTAAGTATTCGAATGCCATTTTATTATTTTGATTATTATTATATAAATAAATTAAATTGAACTCAGGAGCTTTCCTGGTAGCACTATGATTTGTTTTCGGATTTGATTGATAAAATCTTCTATAATCGGCATTTGATAAAACACATGAATCACAATATAAAAATTGTCTATATGATTCAGCTATTTGTCTTGTAACTATAGATTTATCCAATAGATTTATAAATTTTTCCGCAAGCTTATATCGATGAGAAATTAAATGAACCTCAGTTAACCTCTGTAAAATTCGGGGTCTATCTCCAAACATCATGTACGCTTCATGTGCCCAGTGCATTGCTTCATTTAAATAACCCATATCGTAATATAAATCACTTGTCTGAATTGCAATTTCTTGCGCGGGAATATCATAAAGTTCCAAGTGTAATCCTCTAGTTCCATATAATTGAGGGTAATTAAACATTTTTTCCAATAATAATCCTTTATGATATAATGCTCTGTTTACGTGAAATTGCGAAAATACATCTTGTATCAAATCTTCTTTTGCCAATTCAATAATATTATCCCATTTTTGCTGGTATGCGAGATGATCAATTTGAATTAATTTTTTTTCTTCCTTTCTAAAAGAAAAATGAATTGTTACAGAAAATAATACGATTATTGTCAGGAAATTAATTATTGATTCTATCATCCAAGCGGGTTCCTTCTTTATAAGTAATATGCGAAGAGCCGGTATGAGTAGAACTAGTAACAATATAACAGGCAAGAAATATATTATTAATGGAATATAGTAATAAAAAACGGCCTGAAAATTACTTATAAAAGCATATTTAAGAGGTAAAGTATTTGAAACAAAAGATGAAACTACCGGGATCAACAAGCCGATAATCAATTGAAAAGGGATGAAAATATATTTTTTCTTAATTATTAATAATGCTATTGCTATTGAAATAAACATCAATAATCCTACTGGACCTGAAATTATATATGTAATAAATGATAGTACAATATTAATGAAAAGATTATAGTAATTGTTGTTTCTTATAATCCGATCATAGATAAGCGCAATATATGCTGCCAAAAGATAGGATAAGGTAATTTGGTATTGATAGTTATAATAGCTATGTGCAAAAATTATTGGGAGTGTTGAAAGCAATACAGGAATAGCAAACAAATGAAATTTAAAGTATTTTCTAAGTATTAAAATCAAGCATAAGCACCAGAGCATAATTAATACGGTAAGAATGATTGAACCCAAGATATTTGAAAAAAAGAACTGGAAAAAGAATAACGAAAAGTAAGAAGATAAATAGCCCGGATTTGAAAAGACCCTGGTCCAATCTAAGTGTCCTGTAAAAAAAGGTTGCATAAAGTGATAAACCAGTTGTTGGTCAACTTTACTAAAATATATTATCATGTAAAGGAATGCAATAATATAAATTATTATTATTGCTAAGAGTTTTTTATTGTTTGAATTCATCATTGCGGAAATTTTATTTTTAATAGGTATATTCATTATTCTTATATCCCCAGATTGGCTGGCCAATCACGATTTTTTATATATTTGGGCGAATTCATATACATCAACATGTTATCTCTATAACTCTTAACTATTATCTTGAGATTATAATAGAAATCCAATCTTTGTCAATATAAGATTTTGTGACTTTTCTTTTTGAATTGAAAGTCCTATCCCCTTGTTTTTTAATGCTTGGGATGGGTCGGGATTCTGACTGCTAACTACTTACTACTCTCTACTCTCTAATATTCCCTTTTTTTTGTTTTCGAGATTTTTGAAAGAATCTCTCACTTTTTGAAGAAGGTTTGCCCCGGTAATATTGTTATGGCTTTTGTTTTGCTAGAAATAATTCAGTAAGTGCCAGGAGTACAGCACCTTGCCCATGATGGTCGTCAAATGGTCGTTGCCGCTGCGCATAGAATTGAAGATCAAATCCAATACCAGTTCCTTGGCAAACATCAAGGATCGCGCCGTCTTCTGTTATTTTTTTGTTTAATCCAGCGAGTGCCTTTTGGGCCACTTCTAAATTATTCTTATCAATCCAGCCTTTGTTTACTGCTCTTGAAATGGCGTAAGTAAACATTGCCGTACAAGAAGTCTCTTCCCACAATTCCGAATGATCCAGAACCTGATTCCAAAGTCCAGAAGGTGCTTGAAGCGGTTTAATTCCTTCAATATGTCGGCGAAGCACTGAAAGGACGCTTTCATATTTCGGATGGTCTTTTGGCATAGCTGAAAGCACCTCAGCTGTGCTTACCATAGCCCATCCGTTAGAACGTCCCCATTTATAACCTGATGGGTTTTTATCTTTTATTGAATAGCCATGAAAGTAGACGCCATCGCTGTCCTGGAGGTAGGATGCCATATTGAGTGTTTGTTTCACTGCATCATTCAAATAAGAGGTGTCTTTTGAATATTCGGCATAGCGAACAAGAAAAGGGCAGCTCATGAAGAGATCATCAGCCCAAATAGTTTCTTCGCGTTCCGGGCGCCAAAGTGTCCCATCCGGAAGACGACTTTGACCATTGGATATATAGTCTGCAACGATCTTCAAAAGCGCGTCCATTTCCGGTGTTACTTCTGCATCGTGTCGAAGAATACCCTCCAGGAGTTGACTGCTCATGGAACCGCAGTGGTCCAACTTGTTTAATATCATTAAATCCTCCATTCCCGCGGCGTTTGTATATTTACCAAAGGTTTCTCTTTGCCAGCGAAGATACGCAAATTGATCGGCCGCAAATCGGTTGTGGGTAAGAACAAATGATTCCATGTCTTTATCATCGAGTATTTGACTTACCCTCAGTAGACCAAAAAGGGTAACTCCCCACGGATAGTTCCATTGGATGCCCTTTGGCGGTTTCGATTTCAGCAAAGTATTCCAATCACCATGCAGATATTCTCCCTTTTCCAATTTTCGTATCTGCCTGTTGGAAACAAGACGCATCAACTCTTTAGCTGAACGGACAGGATACGTTTTTGCCTGGGATTTTGATTCCACTTCCGAGCAATATGATAGAGAGCAACAAGATAGAAATAAAAAGGAAAAACAAAGTTGATATAAAAAACGACGCATAAGGTTATTTTTTCTTAACATATTATCTTCCTTATAACTGCACAAATCTTACTTGTAAATATAAGGATAATACAATTTCTGTCAATATTTAAATAATTATTATAAAGAGAAGAATGTAGAAAATAGAGTCGTTAGTCATCGGTCTCTAGTCACGAATTAATAATTTTAAATTTTGAATTTTGAGTTTTTAATCCAACATTAAACATTCAACATTCATAATTAACTCAGTGTCTTTGTGGCTAATTTTTTAGTTGGTTCGTTGGATCGTGGGCTCGTTGGTTCGGGAACTAATTAACAAATTTACTATTTAACCATTTCACTAAAAACGAAGTTTTTGCTAATATTGCCTATTTTTTTGGACAAAGTTCGAACCGGGTTTTTTGTTTTTCGTGTTCTTCAAATATTTTCTAAGAGAATGGAAAGGTTCAGGTACCTGATGGTACGGTGAGTCTTTTCTATTACTTGTCTTTCGACCGGGAGAATCTAAACTCTACTCGTCTATTTTCTATCCTGCCTTCTTCTGTGTTGTTGTCGGCAACAGGTTTGGTTTCTCCGTAACCTTTTGTGCTGATACTGCCGGCGGGTATGTGATGTTTTGTGAGATATTTTTTCGCGCTTTCAGCTCTTTTTTTAGATAATATAAGGTTTGAATCCTGGGTTCCTATAGAGCAGGTGTGTCCGATAATAAGCAAATGAAAATCTTTATTATCGCTTATAAGTTCGATAATTCTTTTTAGTTTGTCACGTGCAGTCGGAGTAAGTTTGGCTTTTCTGAAAGGAAATTTTATTCTTATGCCATCTATTTCGTTTTTTATATATTCGAAATTATCTATTATTTTTACAGAATCTTCGACTTCTTCTGGTTTTGCAGGTTCTTCTATTTTTATTATTTCTACAGAATCTTCGATTTCTTCCGGTTTTACGGATTCTTCTGTTTCTATTATTTTTACAGAATCTTCGACTTCTTCTAACTTTACGGGTTCTTCTATTCCGCTCAGTTCTATTGTATAAAGGTTTTTATCTGTTTCTTCTTTCACCATCATGTCGATTTCTTTGTCTTTATATCCGGTCGCCGATATAAATGCGGTGTAAATTCCCGGTTCCAATTTAAAGGGATGGATACTCTTATCTTTAGAAATTTCAACTGTATCGCCTTTTGTGTCGGTTGTTATTACTTTCCCCTCAACCGGCGCTCTGCTTTCATTGTCTATAAGTTCGATAGAAACCGGAAGTTTCTTTTTCTCTTTTCGGGCTTCTTCCCTTAAGCTCATTATTTTGTAAGAGACGTTGAGACCTACACGGGGTGAAAAATCTTGTTCCGAATTATTAAAAACTTCGAGTTTTGTAAAAGCCAGTGTTCCCTTAATCAATTGATTTTGGTATTCCAATCCTATATTAACATCGCGTCCATCACCTTCCGCAATGAAAGCCATGCTATTTGTAAAAATTATTTTCATCCCCCCAAAAAGACCAAATGCCCAGATTTCATGATTCCCATCTGTGAACATATCGGTATTCATGTGCTTATACAACGTACCGTACCCCACAAATTTACCTCTTCCCAGTCCGGCATTTACTTCTATTAACCTATTCAGTTTTTTACTGGCTACAACATAAAAAGACCACGATTCCGGAGGTCTATGGGTAAAATCTTCATCGTTGAAGACTTCATCCGTTCCTGCGGTAGAAATATATTTATTTACGTTAATATCGCTGAACCCTACAGCGATGCAGGGAATATTGCCGTAACCGGAAAGTATCTGATAGGAGAAATCAAGCGCAAAGTCGGAGCCGTCATACCATTTTAAAGCTCCCCCGTAATTATCATAGGTGAAATTGATCCCTATATTAGGGTCTAATTTGACGTCATCCACGTCTTTAATTGGATAACTAGAATTTACAACAATATAAAAACCCTGGTTAAGATTAGCTGTAGGTATATCTATATAAGCTTCCCTCTTCATTTGGAAAGCATTTGTTGTGGTTGATATTATAAGCAAAAATACGAAAAGCGAACGCTCCAGTAACAATCACCTCCTCTTATATAAACAATTTTATAAAGAATAATACACTCTGTCAAGCTTGATTGGCGTTTTGTGAGGCAAAAGATAAAGTTAGACTAAATCACTAAAATTTTTTACTAATTAGCTATTTTACTATTTGACCATTTAACTAAAAACGAAGTTTTTAAAAGTATTGTCTTTTTTAAGAATATCTTTTCCGTATTTTATATCCAATTGGTATAGGCTATTTGTTGACAAAGCCTGAGGTTTCTTTATAATCAGGTAAGAAATGTTTATATAAAGGGAGGATATTGTGAATGAGGATAATATTAGTATAGAGGAGATGAAGAATCTCAAAAGGTACGATCTTTTTAAAAGGCTCTCTACGGACGATAAGGGATTGTCTTCTTCGGAAGCGAATGATCGGCTTAAAAAATACGGATATAATGAAATCTCCGAAAAGAAAGTTAATCCCATAATTAAATTTTTAGGATATTTCTGGGGTCCAATACCATGGATGATCGAGGTTGCTGCCGTACTTTCAGTAATAATAAAGCATTGGGAGGATTTCTGGATTATACTTGCATTATTGTTGTTGAATGCAGTTGTGGCATTCTGGCAGGAATTTAAAGCAGATAATGCCATCGAAGCATTAAAACAAAAACTCGCACTTAAAGCAAGAGTTCTTCGTGATGGTAAATGGTCAGAGCTAGCTGCAAAGGAGCTTATTCCCGGAGATATTATTCGTATTAGATTGGGATACATCGTCCCCGCCGACGTTAAGCTCTTAGACGGTGATTATCTGATGATAGATGAATCTGCGCTGACCGGAGAATCAATGCCTGTAGAAAAGCATGAATCCGATATTGGATATGAGGGTTCTGTTGTCAATCAAGGAGAGATGACCGCGCTAGTGGTTGCCACGGGTATGAATACATATTTTGGCAAAACCGCTAAGCTGGTAGAAGAGACCGAGACAAAAAGCCATTTTCAGAAAGCGGTAGTGAAGATTGGGGATTACTTAATTTTTATGGCTGTAGTACTAGTTATCGTTATTTTTCTTGTAGCCTTTGCCAGGCATGAAAGCATGCTGGAAACCCTTCAGTTTGCACTCGTTCTTACTGTTGCCGCTATTCCGGTTGCTTTGCCAGCTGTTCTTTCAGTTACTATGGCTATTGGGGCTATTGCACTGGCGAAGAAGGAAGCTATCGTGAGCAAGCTGGTTGCAATTGAGGAAATGGCTGGTGAAGATATTTTGTGCTCGGATAAAACAGGAACCATCACCGAGAACAAGATAACTGTTTCGGAAACGGTGCCTTTCGAAGGATTCACCGAAAAAGATGTTTTACTTTTCGGAGCGCTGGCATCAAAAGAGGAAGATAGAGATCCTATCGATAATGCAATTATTGTTAAAGCTGAATCTTTAAATGTGACCAAGAAATTATCCGAGAATTATAAAGTAACGAATTTTACGCCTTTTAATCCGGTTTCAAAACGTACCGAAGCTAAGGTAGAAGATAACGATGGCAAACATTTTATGGTATCTAAAGGTGCACCGCAAGTGATAATGTCGCTGATAAAAAACAAAGAATTTGATACTAAAAATGTAAATGAAAAAGTCGATGCTTTCGCTTCAAGCGGTTTTCGAGCGCTTGGGGTAGCAAAAACTGACGAAAATAAGAATTGGGAGTTTGTTGGGCTTCTTGCTTTAAATGACCCGGCTCGTGAAGATTCGGCAGAGACAATCAAAATAGCGAAATCCATGGGAGTAGATGTTAAGATGGTTACGGGCGATCATACTGCAGTCGCGAAAGAAATTGCAAGGCAAATAAACATGGGTACAAATATTGTTAAGGCAGAATCTTTTCTTGAAAAAAACGATAGAGAAGCTAAGAAAGTTGTGGAAGAAGCGGATGGGTTTGCCGAAGTTTTCCCTGAACATAAATATCATATTGTTGAACTACTTCAATCCCAAGGGCATATAGTGGGAATGACCGGAGACGGAGTTAATGACGCTCCGGCGCTTAAGAAAGCCGATGCGGGGATTGCTGTCGCGGGGTCTTCAGATGCGGCAAAATCTGCAGCCGCTATTGTTCTAACCAAGCCTGGTCTTTCAGTGATAATCGACGCTATAAAACAGAGCCGTAAGATATTTCAACGTATGAATAATTATTCCATATACCGTATTACGGAAACAATCCGGGTCTTAATTTTTGTTACAACTTCGATTATTGCGTTTAAATTTTATCCTGTGACTGCTTTAATGATTGTTTTACTCGCTCTTCTTAATGACGCCCCGATTATGACTATAGCTTATGATAATGTGAAGCCCTCTGATAAACCGGATAAGTGGAATATGCGCACATTACTCGGCATATCAACTGTATTGGGTATAATTGGTGTTTTTGTATCCTTTTCCGTCCTGTATATCGGAAGAGATGTGTTTCATCTAAGCCGGGAAGTGCTTCAGTCTTTTATTTATTTAAAACTTTCTGTAGCCGGACATATGACAGTTTTTGTGGCAAGAACTAAGGGCCCTTTCTGGTCGATAAAACCGTCTAAGCAATTATTAGCTGCTGTTTTAATAACACAATTTATTGCCACCTTAATTGTCGTTTATGGATTCCTATTGCCTGCCATGGGATGGGGGTTGGCCCTTTTTATCTGGGGATATGCGCTTGTCTTTTTTATAATAACGGACTTTATAAAAGTTAGAGTGTATAAGCTTCTTGATCATGAGGGACTTAAGTTTCATAGATAAGTAGAAGATATACGTTCATATTTTTGCATATTTAAGATATAATAAATATGGGGGATAAGGAAGATCACTAATATAACGGAAAGAAAATCTATTGGCCTTTTTGGAGCTGTTTCTATTGGTGTTGGTGGGATGATAGGGGCTGGTATTTTTTCTATTTTAGGACTTGCAACACAAATTGCCGGAAATGCAATGTATATGTCATTTTTGATTGCGGGTATTGTAGCCTTTCTTAGTACCTATTCTTTCGCGAAGTTAGGAGTTAGATATCCTTCTGCTGGAGGTCCCGTCGAATTTCTCATTAAGGGTTTTGGCGATAGTATTCTGAGCGGGGGATTAAACATTTTGTTGTGGGTCGGATATATATTTGCTTTATGCCTGTATTCCCGTGCGTTTGCAGGCTATGCTATGACATTTTTACCTGCAGATGCTGGTCGTATATGGGTTAATATATTCTCTACAGGTATAATTCTTGTATTTACAGCAATTAACGTTATAGGATCAAAAGCTGTCGGAAAATCCGAAGTAATTATTGTTGGAGTAAAAGTGTTTATTCTTGTTATGTTTGCTTCAATAGGTGGTTTTTTTATTAAGTCTTCCCTTTTGTCCTTCTCGCATTGGCCACATGTATCAAGTATATTCTTTGCCTCAGCAATTGTTTTTCTTGCTTATGAAGGTTTTGGTTTAATTACGAATGCGGCTGATGATATGAGAAATCCTGAAAGAACACTTCCAAAGGCTTTGTATTTGAGTGTTTTAATATGTATTTCTATATATCTAGCGGTCTCTTTGACTGTAATTGGGAATTTACCCGTTTCCCGAATAGTAGGAGCAAAAGATTATGCGCTTGCAATGGCTGCCAGACCTTTTCTTGGAGTTTTAGGATTCAAAATAATCGCGATTGCTGCATTGTTTTCCACTTCATCGGCCATTAATGCCACTCTCTACGGTGGGGCAAATGTGAGTTATATGATAGCAAAAGAAGGAGAATTACCTGCCTTTTTTGAAAGGAAGTTATGGGAACGAAATACAGAAGGACTATTTATAACTGCCGGTCTGGTTATTTTCTTCGCAAATTTGCTGGATCTTAGCGGAATTGCGATGCTTGGCAGCGCTTCCTTTTTAATTATTTATTGTGCCGTTAATTTTGCGCATCTTAGGCTTTACAAAGAAACAAACGCAAATCCATATCTTATATGGTTATCTATTTTTGGATGTGTATTTTCTTTTGTTATTTTAACTTACTACGAAATTAAGAATTCTCCAAAAACTATTATTGTGCTTATCGGCGTGCTGATACTATCTTTTTTAGCTGAATGGATTTACAGGAAATATTCGTCAAGAACCCTGAAATCTAAAAACATTTGAACGGATATCGGATTTTAGGTATTAGAGACCGGTTCTTCGTTTTTTAAAAAAGTCACTACTCTTGGAATTTTTTCCCTTGAAATTATATGAATATATGTTAATATGTTCATATAAAATTGGAGGTAAATGAATGGAGAAAGTTGTAAAAATGTTCAGTGCTTTATCGGATATAACAAGGTTGCATATTTATCTTTTATTGCTTGAAGGTGAGCTTTGTGTTTGTGAGTTGGGGAGTATTCTGGGTATGGAACAATCAAGGATTTCTCACGGTTTGAGAGTTTTAAGGGAGGCTGATTTAGTTGATAGTCAACGGGAGGGCAAATGGATTATTTATTCTGCAAACCCAAAGACTGTTGAAAGCGAGATAATTCAAGGTCTAAAAAAAGAGGCGAAACTTACTGCTTCTGATAGGAGAAAAATAGTTAAATGTAAGGGAGAAAGTATAAGGGAGAAGTGCGGAGTCGGATAGGGAAAGTCTAGCAATGAAAGAAAGATATAAAATTTTGTTGATTTTAGCAGTTTTTCTCACGGTATATTTCGTTCCTTTTGGAAATATTAAAATTCAAGTTTCAATGATAGAGGCTTTCTTGATGCTTCAGGAATATGCAAGAGAGCATGTTCTTCTCTGTCTCGTGCCTGCTTTTTTTATTGCCGGAGCAATTTCTAATTTTGTTAGCCAGCAGTCGGTTATTAAATATTTTGGAGCAAAAGCAAATAAAATTTTATCTTATTCGGTCGCCTCTGTTTCCGGAACAATCCTCGCGGTTTGCTCCTGCACTGTTTTACCTCTTTTTGCTGGTATTTACAAAAGAGGTGCTGGAATCGGTCCTGCTACAGCGTTTCTCTATTCGGGTCCAGCAATTAATGTTCTCGCTATTATTCTGACCGCACGGGTTCTCGGTTTTGAACTGGGTTTTGCCCGAGCCATCGGAGCGATTGTTTTTTCTGTTGTTATAGGACTCTGTATGCATCTTATTTTCTTTAAAGAAGAAAAGAATAAGAATGCAAACGAAAATTTAATGATTGGGGAAGATGAAAAAGGCTCAAGACCTTTATTGAAGACAGCGCTGTACTTCGCGGTTATGGTTGGAATTCTTGTTTTTGTCAACTGGGGCAAAGATGAATCGATAAAAATATGGCAGAGGATTTATGAGATAAAATGGTTTATCTCCGGATTTTTGATTATTATTTTAATATTGATGCTTAATAGATGGTTTAGGAAGGAAGAACTCAAAGCGTGGACTTCTTCGAGCTGGGATTTTGCAAAGCAGATTCTACCTCTTCTTTTTGCAGGTGTACTTGTCGCGGGCTTTCTGCTTGGAAGACCGGGACATCGGGCTCTTATTCCTGAGCAATGGGTAGTAAATTTAGTAGGAGGGAACAGTCTGCGTGCCAATCTTTTCGCGTCGGTTTCCGGAGCCTTAATGTATTTTGCAACGTTGACAGAAGTCCCGATACTTCAGGGCTTAATAGGTTCGGGTATGGGCAAAGGTCCTGCATTAGCACTTCTTCTTTCGGGGCCGGCTTTGAGTCTGCCAAACATGTTCGTTATAAGAGGCATAATAGGAACAAAAAAGACGCTCGTTTATATTTTGCTTGTTGTTTTTATGGCAACTTTAAGCGGGATGATCTTCGGTAAATTAATTTAAAAAAGGAGAAGATGAAAAATGAAAATTGGAATTTTAGGGACAGGTTGTCCGAAATGCAAAAAACTAGCTCAAAATGTAGAAGAAGCGGTAAAAGAACTGAACATAGATGCAGAAATCCTGAAAGTTACAAATATTGACGAAATAATGAATTATGGTGTTATGATGACTCCGGCTCTCGCAATCGATGGCGAGGTAAGATCGGCAGGAAAGGTTCCCGGCAAAGAAGAAATAAAGAAAATTTTGCTTTCAAGGGAATAGAAAATGAGCAAACTCAATAAATTTTTAATCGTTGCTTTATTAATAGTGGTATCGGCAACAGAATTAATTGTCGGCTGTGGAAATAGTGGAGAACAAAAAACAGTGCAACCGAATATCGCGGGGAAATCTCACGCTGAGAAAATGTCTGCTGAAGGAGAAAAAGAAGAGAATGAAACAAAGGTAATTGCGTATTATTTTTATACGAATTACCGATGCCAATCCTGTTATACGATAGAGAAATATACGAAAGAATCGCTAGAGGGAAATTTTGAGGATGAGCTGACTTCGGGAGAACTTGTTTTTAAGCCTGTGAATATAGAAGAAAAAGAAAACGAGCATTTCTTAGGCGATTATCAGCTCTATACAAAATCGGTGGTTTTGTCTCTGGTTAAAGATGGCGAAGAAACAAAATTTAAGAACTTGAAGAAAGTTTGGGAATTACTGAGAAATAAAGACGAGTTTTATAAATATATTGAAGAAGAAACTAAAGGGTTCCTCGACGAAATAAATCAAGAGAAAAAACAGTGATTGCTTTTCTTTCAGCTTTGTGGTTAGGGATACTTACTTCGATAAGTCCCTGCCCTTTGGCTACAAATATTGCGGCTGTTTCATTTCTTTCCAGAAAGATTAATCATCCACATAAGGTCTTATGGTCGGGATTTGCGTATACGCTGGGAAGAATGACTGCGTATGTTATTATCGGGGTGATTCTTATTTCTTCTCTTGCAGGTATTCCCGCCACTGCTAATTTCTTACAGAAATACATGAATAAAATTTTGGGTCCTGTTCTTATTATTGTCGGACTTCTTCTTCTAGAAATCATAAGATTAAGTTTTTTAGATTTTTCAATATCGAGTGAAAGACAGAATAAACTGGCAGAAATGGGTATGTTTGGTTCATTTGCACTGGGCTCAATATTTGCGCTTTCTTTTTGTCCTATATCAGCGGCACTTTTTTTTGGAAGTTTAATACCTCTGGCATTAAATAATGATTTTGGCATAGCGTTTCCTTTCATTTATGGTATTGGTACAGGTTTGCCTGTTGTTATTTTTGCCATAGGTATAACTCTTGGCGTGAAATCTATTAGTAAGTGGTTTAATAAGGTAACCAAACTTGAAATTTATATGCGAAAAGTCACAGGAACTATTTTTATTCTGGTCGGAATTTATTTCCTCTGGTTTCACATTATTGTTAGTTTTATATGAAAATAAGAATCCTTTTTAAAATAATTGTTGTAAAGAGAAGAAGTAGCAAAAAGAGTCATCAGTCACTAGTCACCAGCCTCCAGTCGATAAAAAAACAAAGACTACAATTCCACATTTGAATTATTTTAGAGTTTTTTACTAATTACCTAATTTACTAATTGCCCATTTCACTAAAAAAGAAGTTTTTGCTAATATTGCCTATTTTTTCTGGGCGAAGTCCGAACCGGTTTTTACTCTTAAAAAAAGCCCTTGATTTTTTGAGATTTTTAGTTTATGCTTAAAATAAAAGGAGGTATTAAGATGGCAGATAGTGTTGCCGATATATCCCTACGCAAAGTTGCAATAGTCACAGGGATTGGATATCTAATTATATTTGTGACCGGTTTCTTCTCAAATTTTTTTGTTCTTGAGAGTCTTATTGTTCCCGGAGATGCAGTGGCTACGGCAAATAATATTATGGGCAATGGTATGCTCTTTCGCATGGGTATTCTGAGCTTTATTATCATGGTTGTTTTTGATGTGTTTTTGGCCTGGACTCTTTATATTTTACTTAAAGGGATTAACAAAAACCTTTCGTTACTTTCGGGGTGGTTAAGGTTGGTTAATGGTACTATTTTTGGGGTAGCCTTGTATAATCTTTTTAGTGTTTTACAAGTTTTAAGCGGTGCTGAGTACTTAAAGGTATTTGTTCCGGATCAACTTTATGCCCAGGTGATGTTTTTTCTTGATACGTTTAACTATACATGGCTTATTGGATTAATCTTTTTTGGTCTTCATTTATTTGTGCTTGGTTATTTGATATACAAATCAGGTTACATGCCGAAAATTCTGGGTCTCTTATTGGTAATTGCATCCGTGGGCTATCTAATTGATAGTTTTGCAAATTTCCTATTAGCTAACTACGCTGACTATGAAGATATATTTTTGATAATTGTTGCTGTACCTGGTGTAATTGGAGAATTATCGTTCACTTTATGGCTTTTGTTTAAAGGTGGTAAGATACAAGAAGTAAAAACCTGAGAATTTAAAGGTTTTGAAGAAAAAGAAGAAATATACGTAGATTCTTTGAATCTAGGTTAAATGGTTGAATCTTTGAGTGGTTGAGTAGGAAAAACAAAAAAATTTACTTTGTGTCTTAGTGTCTTCGTGGCTAATTATGGGTTGTAGGTTGAGTTTTTTAACCAATTAACTTACTATTTCACCACATAACTAAAAACGAAGTTTTTACTAATATTGCCTATTTTTTAAACAAAGTCTTAATGGGTTTTTTGGATTTTTAAAACTATTTTTGTTTCAAACTTTTCTTTTTCTTATCCTTAAAAAATTCAAAAAACAAGACCCAACCCCCCTATGTTTTTTTAATTAATTAAATTTTCCATGATTAGGTTCCTCACCGATCATGCCAAGGTGAGTATGCCCGAAGCTGTCATCAAACTTCAACCCATAACCAAAAGCTCGATCAAGACTTGAGTGCGCAAATAGAATAACGCCGATAAGAGATATAAGATTTAGTGAAAGGTAACTACCGAGTACGAAAAGGAGGAGCGAAAACGCTCGGAAATGGAATATGTTATAAACAATCGCCCCAATCTTTGTATCCTTGAGGTAGCCAACCATACTTATGTCAGGGATGAATAAGAGAAGCGGAAACAACCACCATTGATATGATAAAGTAGAGTAAAGATAGATTGAAAATAGGAAAATCCCGAACTCCTCAAATCGAACCACAGTTTTCATATTTTTTCCTTTAAACCATCACTTTCAGGATATCGCTGCTGCATAACATAGTTTATATGTACCAATATTAATCGTAAAAACTCCATTGTTAAGCCGTAAAAAAAACATTTTATAATTCTAGGTGACTTAATATATATACTGTATATCTTGGTAACTCTTATATTAAAATTATAAAGAAAATACAATCCCTGTCAATGTAGAAAATATAGTCATTAGTCATCAGTCACTGGTCTCCAGTCGATAAAAAAGAGCAAAAACTATAATCCCTACAAGTCCTACATGTGAGTATTTTAGGTGGGGTATCTTTACTAATTAACTATTTTACCATTTGACAATTTCACTAAAAACGAAGTTTTTTAAGGATTGCCTATTTTTTCTGGGCGAAGTCGCCGCCAAAGTATGCGTTTTTCTAAAGAAAAATCGAACCGGTTTTTATTCGTTAATGAATGAACAAAGATTATTATTTCGTTTTGCTTCCTCTTGCTATAAGAATAACCAGGATAACACAGACACTCAGGGAAAGTCGTTCAAATCTGCATAACACTATGCTAACCGACGCGAACATAGAAAGCACTATAAAAAGTTCAGTCTAAACAAATCCGCTGGCACAAAAACAAACCAAACGTAGTGAAGGTTCGCGTCCGGCTTAGCAAGTTGTTAGGTTTTTGCTGAATTTTTATATTTACTTAATCAGTAGCTAAATATTTTGGAGCACTTCTATGTCGGGTTCCTTGCTCATAACTATAAGAAATCTCGAGCAATACAGGTTCACTCCAAGCCCTACCGAAAAAAGAAATACCTACAGGAACATTACCAACAAAACCCATTGGAACGTTAATATTGGGGTACCCAGAAAGTGCTGCATAAACAGAAGAACTTAAAATGAAATTATCACCATTAATGAGATCGGTCTTCCATGCTGGACCACCACTCGGTGATACAATTGCATCAAGGTCATACTTATCCATTATCCGGTCAATCCCGTTTTTACCGTAAGCATTTAGCATTGCTTGAACAGCTTCGATGTATTCTTTGGAATCAAGATCCCCTTTTGATTGTGCGTTTTCCATTACATCAAGATCAAAATAAAGCATTTCAAGGCTATCAGCCCGAGTTAAATTTATTACATCCTCTAGATTGGATGCTGGTGAATTTTCTCCCATTTTATCAAAGTACTTTTTTAATCCATATTTGAATTCAAATGCCATAACTTCATCTGAATTTACATAGGGCGTCCCATCAACTATTTCCTCCAGCTCAACAATTTCGGTACCCTCACTTTTCATAAATTCAAGAGCTCGATTCATTAGTGAGTCAACTCTAAAGTGAATCCCTTTGTTTGTGTTGAGATAACCTATCCGTTTACCTCTCAATCCATCATTTTTTAAGAATTGAGTATAGTCATTATAGGATTTGCCAAAACTTGCCAAAGTTTTATGATCACTCGAGTCAATGCCGGTGATCGCACCAAGTAAAATCGCTGCATCTTTAACTGTTCGAGCCATCGGGCCGGGTGTATCTTGCGTATAGCTGATGGGCACAATTCCAGATCGGCTCCACAAACCTACAGTTGGTTTTATCCCTACAATACCATTTGCATTAGAGGGACAAATTATTGAGCCCCAAGTTTCGGTTCCAATTGCAACAGCACAAAGATTCGCTGAAACAGCGACGGCTGAACCAGAACTAGAACCGCAAGGATTCCTATCCAATACATATGGATTTTTAGTCTGATTACCTATGGCACTCCAACCGCTTGAAGAAAATGATGCTCGGTAGTTCGCCCATTCACTTAAATTTGTCTTTCCGAGGATAATTGCACCAGCCTCTCTAAGCTTTTTAGCAACCCAACTATCCTGAAGCGGATAAGATTCTTTTAGAACTCTTGATCCAGCAGTTGTCGGCATTTGGTCATGCGTATCAATATTGTCTTTTAGAAGTATTGGGATACCATGCAGTGGTCCACGTAGTTTACCTTGGTATATCTCCTTGTCAAGAGAATCAGCAATTTCTAGTGCATCAGGATTTATAATTATAACAGAGTTAAGATTATAACCTTTATGATCAATTGATTCAATGCGATTGATATAAAGTTGAACAATTTGCTTTACTGAATAACTGCCATCCGCATATCCTTTCTGAATATCTGTAATCGTAATTTCGTCAAGAGGAAATGATTGTACTGTTTTTGAAGTATCTTGAACTTGACACGAAAATAAACAAAATAATAGCAGAAATTTAACAACAATCCTGGAAAAGAGTACTATATTTTTCATAAAATATCCTTTATTTATGTTATAAATTGAAGGCCTCCGCAAAACCTAACGAGATAATAACTGATTCAAATTTGCAGTAGCAAATTTGAGTTCAAGTTAATTAATTTGTTATACCAATGTTAAGCCGTCTAAACTGATTTCAACATTTCTGGGTGACTTAATATATATTAAAATATTATATATATCCTCACAACTTCTACTTATAAGTATAGAGAAAATCCAATCTCTGTCAATGTAGAAAATATAGCCGTTGGTATAAGTTAGGGATTGGGATTTGGGGGTTAGGATTTAGTAAAAATAAAAACTACAAATCCTGCATATTCTACATGTGAATATTTTGGGTGGGAAGAAATAATTAACAAATCTACTATTTGACCATTTCACTAAAAACGAAGTTTTTGTTAGGATTGCCTATTTTTTAAACGATTTCTGTTTCAAACTTTTCTTTTTGGTAAGGAATTCAAAAAACAAGACCTGATCCCTGTTTTTATAATACCAATTATTTTAAAAGAACACATTTATTTACTTGAATATAATCACCAGCCTTAAAACGAACGAAATATGTTCCCGATGAAAACTTTGATGCATTCCATGTGATATTATATCTCCCGGCTTTTCTGTTACCAGAATATAATACTTCCACAACTTCTCCAATAACATTAAATATCGAGATATTCATATTTGAATTTTTTGGAAGAGCATAGGTAAACTGTGTTTTTGTGTTAAACGGATTTGGAGAATTCTGTTTTAACGAATAATCTTTGGGGATTTCATTTAAATTTATTATACCTGACGAATCACAAGGATTTTGTGCTGCTCCACCCATTCCTTCCGGAGCTGTTCCGGAATTTGAAATAGCGATTTTATCCATTTTGGCGCCGTCTTCACGATAGCCTATGGTCAGGGTGTGGGCACCTTCTGTTAGTTCATAATCATCAAATAAAATCCATTCCCAGCCGCTGGTTACTAAACCATTATGCATGGAAAATGTTCCATTGTCAACTTTTAACCAGAAAGAATCATCATCATAGGTTGGACAATTCAAGCGGCCGTATATTGAAAAACTTCCTCCTGCAGCCAAAGAAAAGGGAATTACTATTTGATTCTCACTACCTGTTGGCGCATTGTCCAGACTTTGAATGCCGGGTTTAACCGTTACGTAATAACCGTTAGAAGCCTGGGCATCACTCAGGATATTCCAATTTTCGCCCACTTCGCCACATTCAGCTTCCATCCAAACTGCTAAACCAGGGCTTACCGTGACATGAACCATTGTTGATTCTGGTTCGCCGATTGAACCCTGATAACTTACGTTGATATCAACTTCGCCTTCACTCACCCCGGTAATAAGTCCGTTTGAAATAGTTGCAATTTCAGGGCTAGGATTATCGTAGGTAGCTTCGTCGGTCACATCTTCAAGGTGACCATCGTCAAATTCTGCTGTAATTGTTATTGTTGTTGAATTTCCGATAAATAATTCAATATCACTCGGATCAGAATAAATCTGAGACACTATAAGCTCACTTTCCAGGTCTTTGACAACAACTTTTACCCTATCCGTTGTATCATTATAACTGGCGGTTACCGTAACAGTGTCATAGTTAAGGCCTGTAATAATGCTATCGGTAATAGAAATTATATTTGGCTTATCGAAAGTAAAAGAAGTTGCCAAAGTAACATCTTCACTGGTTCCATCTGTATAAATTGCATTTACTGTAATATTCGTAGTGTTGTTCCCTGCAACGGTATCAATTTTATAATCCCCAACATAAGCGTTAATTGCCAGAAGATCGAGTGCACCTGTTTTTTCAATAAAATGCCAGTGATCAAAGTTGAGAAGGTTTTCACTATCTTCACCTTTAAAGACAAAATACACATCGTGCACACCGCTTGAATCTTCGACAGCTATTATTTCAGTTTTCCATACATCCGAACCACCTGTATAGGAAACCGGTACGGTTCCTATTAGAGTTCCGGTTTCATCATCTAATCGAATTTCAATTGTTTCGCCCTTCGAAGATCCGATTTTAATATCACTCGCTACACTGGCGGCAAAAGCAGCTGGTCCGGTTGACCCAAAGTCGACACCACGAACCTTTACCCATTCACTATCTGCAATATTAGTAACATTCATGCCTCCAGCACTGCACACTTCGGTTTCTATCCCGTCCTGATCATTCATTGTCTCAGCTTCAACACGTACGTAAGGGTCCACATACCCAACCTGCTCTACTCCATCGACTGTGTTCACCATGGTTTCAATAGTACTGTCCGCATTATGGGAAAACTGATCCAGGCAAAGGTTGCGTTTATAAGTAGTAGGAACAATACCCTCCTGTTGGGCTACAATACGGTTATGATAAGCCTCATACCACTCGCCACCGAATTCAAAAGTTGCATGATGGTTATTATTGTTATTGTTGGGGGGTTGCGGAGATAGTACACCGCCATAAGTAAAGCCTGATGTAGGATTGTCGCTTGTCATATAGTCGATACGCATTCCGTTACTTGGGTTAGTTGAATAAGAAAAGTAGTAGACCCCATTGTGCTTGTGCATCCAGGCTGCCTCAAAAAAATAGGGAACGGTAAATCTTTCTGCGGAATCAGCCAGACTGGTCATATCTCCGTTTAGCTTGATAACCCGCAAATTATCCTCACCGTTACCACCAAAGTACATGTAGACTTGTTCATCGTCATCGATAAAAGTCATGGGATCGAATAACCATATATTATCAGCCGGTAAAACACCCGGAGTATTTATATTAACCAAACTTCCGCCTATAGGATCGGTAAATGGACCTGTAGGACTATCGGCAACAGCAACACCAATGCGGCTACCACCGTCACCAAAGTACAGATAAAACATACTATCGCGCTCAGCCGGAGATGGCGCCCAGCTTCTCCCCGCCCATGATGCCCCCTCTGGCACCTGGAAAACAATGCCGTGGTCGGTCCAGTTTTTCAGATCGCTGCTCGAAACACAAACGATTGATCGCATATCATATCCGTCATCTCCTACGTTGTCATCATCATTTGAACAGTAAAGATAAACCCTCCCATTATACACCAATGCGCCAGGATCTGCCAGATGTCTGTAAGATACTATAGGGTAATCAGCGAATGCATGACTAGTTAATACTATAAATATTAGGTAAACGAATAATTTAATTTTTGTTTTCATTTTTCTTGCCGCCTTTCTTTTTATCAATAAAGAATTGTTTATATTCTTTATCATTTTAATAATTAATGTTTGGTTCAAGTAATTTCTGTTAGTAAGGTATAACATAGTTTATATGTACTAATATTAATCGTATAAGCTCCATTGTTAAGCCTTATAAACTGATATTACCGTTCCTGGTTAACTTCATATAAATTAACATATTATTTATATATTTACTTAACGCCTATATTAAAAATATAAGTAGAATCCAATCTCTGTCAATATAAAAATTTTTAAATTCCCTAAAACAATTTTTGTTTCAAACTTTTCTTTTTGGTAAGGAATTCAAACAAGAAGACCTGACTCTCTAAAAAGATTTATATCTATCGTGCATTTTCCATAACAGTGGTAAGCATTTCTTTGGTATAAAGAGATTCTCCACCCATCATACCTGCTAATGCAGACAATTTATCAACCAATACAGGAATATCTCCTTCCGGGATATTACCTTCTTTAAGAGTTACAGGTGCTCCGATTTTTTTATACCACTGTTTTAGTGCTTCAATACCGGCATCTGCACCTTCAACACCAAATACTTTTTTAGCAAAGCGCTCAAAACGTTCAGGGAGCTGTTTTTTTTGCCATTTCATCCAGGCCGGAACCACAATGGACAAACCTGCGCCATGAGCAATATTATATTCGGCTGATAAGGTATGTTCAATGAAATGAGTATCGAACCGATTGTTTTCAATACCGCAGAATGTTGTGAAATTCAAGGCAAGTGTTGCTGCCCAGGCAAATTCGCCTCTTGCTTCATAATTATTTGCATCTTTAAGCAAAATTTCAGTTGTACGAATCACCGTTTTTAGAATGTTCTCAACATATCCGGCAATTAGTTCAGGCAAATAAGTTGCTGTCAAATACATATCCAAACTGTGTGCAAAAATATCTGCCGCCGAGTAGGCCAGGTATTCTTTGCTTACTGTAGCCTGAAGTTCCGGATTAATAACTGAAACCGTTGGAAAAGTGGCAGCTCCGGCAAGACTAAATTTTTCTTTGGTATCGTCTTTGGTTACAACTGCATAATTGTTCATTTCGCTGCCTGATGCTGCTAGTGTCATAATTGAGAATATTTTTAATGCTTCATTTGGAACAGCCTTAAATGTAAAAAAGTCCCAAACATCACCATCGTATTTTGCGCCGGCTGCAATAGCTTTTGCGGAGTCTAATACTGAAGCGCCGCCAACACCAAGCACGGCTTCGATGCCTTTTGCTTTAGCAATGTCTATACCTTCATAGACTTTGCTTAATAGTGGATTGCTCTGTACACCACCCAATTCTTCAAAGGAAATACTATTTTCATTTAAGGATTTTGCGACTTTGTCGAACAGGCCGCTTTTTTTAATTCGGTCAGAACCGTAAACTATCAATACTTTAGATATTCCATATTCGGAAATATATTGGCCTATGTTTTCTTCTTTTCCTTTTCCGAATTCAATTCGAGTGGGATTATAGAATGTAAAATCTTTCATTATTTTCTCTCCTTTCTTTCAAGTTTATCATTTTTTTTTGATAATTTTTGTAGATCAACGTGGAATTTGTCTTCCATTATGCATTCTTCATAATTTCAATTCGGTTTAGCCAGGCAAATATTTCTGACGCAGCTGTTTTACCTCCGTTTCCGTATAAAGCGAGATCATCCAGGACAACGGAATTTTCACACAATCGAGTAACATCATTTATATAATGACCTTTTCCGCCTCCCCCATGTGTGCAGAATGGAACTATTGTTTTTTCCGATAAATCTGCATGTTTTAAAAATGTGGTTACCGGGGGTGCCATTGAATGCCACCAGATGGGAGTTCCAATAAAGATAATATCGTAGCTATCCAGATTGTCAGGAAGTGCTTTTAGTTCTGGCATGAATTCGGCTTGAATCTCTTTTTTTGCCCGATCGACACAAGAACGATAGTTGCTTGGATAAGCCTTAACCGGATTAACTTTAAATAATTGACCTCCTGTTTTTTCATGAATCAATCTGGCAACAGTTTCCGTATTACCTGACCATGAATAATAAATAATTATTGTTTTTTTGTTCATTTAATTCTATATTTTATAGTTATTCGATAATTTAACTGTCTCAGGGTCATGATGATCAATAAAACTATGGAGAAGTTGCGTCGTTATATTCATTATCAGTTACAGGTCCAAACCATTCTGCCGGCCCAAGATCTACTTTTGTACTCATTCCTACATGTACGAACCGGCTTTCCGGTGAAGCTCCGTGCCAATGTACAATATTTGGCGGTATGGTTACGACATCGCCTACATTTAATAACCGAGCCGGTTTTCCTTTTTCCTGGTAGTATCCTTTTCCATCGGTTATAAGCAGTATCTGGCCTCCCGGATGGGAATGCCAATGTGTTCTTGCTGAAGCTTCGAATGTGACATTATATACTTGAGTGTTATATATACTGTTGGGATCGGGCACTAAAAACTGAACCCAGACTGTTCCGGTAAAATAGTCGGCAGTAGCTTTCTCGCCTTTTGGGAAAATTTCATTTGTGTTCATATACGTTCCTCCTTTTTTTTGTACACATGCATTCATAACCATTAAAGATACCAATGCATAAAATACTATTGTTTTTTTCATAATCTCCTCCTTTTTATTTATATTCATAAATAACATTTTTTTTCCGCTCAGGGCGTTTTTTAGGTTTTTTCTTTGACAGCTTATTCTGGGCTGTTTTAAGCAAAGTGTCATATTTTGCTATTTTCAAATCCAATCTATCCAGCGTATCTTTCATTTCTTCTATCTTTTTTGCGAGCTTATCTCTTTCCTCGACCAGAAGAGCTTTTCGTTTTTTGTGTGTCGTATCTCCTAACATGAAAAGTCTTACATATTCTACAAGTACTTTTACAGGGATTCCTGCGCTTCGCATACATTTGATGAATTCGATCCAGCGTATATCATCTTCATTGTATTCCCTGATATTTCCGGAATTACGGTTAACATGCGGTATTAAACCTATTTTCTCATAATACCGCAGTGTATCTTGAGATAAACCATATTTTTTACTTACTTCTGAAATTTTCATTCAAAAAACCTCCAATAATATTATAACATCTGGAGTTAACTCCAGTCAAGGGCATCGTGAAGAGAGCATAAGCTATCGCACGGAAAAAACATATTTAAATGTATTTACCCTTATATTTTAATCTTTCACAGCTTTCATCTTTATCCTTTATTATATCTCTGGAGTTAACTCCAAGTCAAGGGCTATGAGGAAAAAATAAAAAAAGAGCTTCCCGTTCTATATCTATTTCGTCAAGTCCTTAGGATACGGACTTGATGAGGCTTTGAAAAAGCTGGGGTCGGTCGCCGAGTACAATTTAGCCAATCTTTTTTGAAAAATCTTTTAAGTTTTCAAAAAAAATTTTTGTTTCAAACTTTTCTTTTTTTGTGTCAGTAAAAGATTCGAAGAAAACCTGACCCCTCTGTTTCTTACAGTTTTTCAGCTTCAACAATACAGTAAAAGGGTTCGATATCTAATTTTTCACCGAATTGAAAATATTCTGTCATTTTTAATCCACACTCTTTTAAGAATGATTCAACTGCCGCTTTATGATCATTTGACATATCTATTCCAAATTTCCAGGGCTCTCCCATTTTTTCTATCAAATTCTTTTGACTTTTCACGGCCATTGAATTTGCACCAAAGCTGAATGCTTCGGAATAAAAGTCTTGAGCGATGATACTTCCGTCTGTACATAAATCAGCCATCGCCTTCAGTGTATCTTTGACAATATCAGCTTCTAAATATAAAGAAACGCTTTGCCATAGAAACAAAGTCTTTTTAGTTTTGTCAAAACCTGCTTCTAAAAGTTTATCAACCCAAAATTCCTTTGAATAATCAACCGGGATATAGATGATCCAATCATGTTCGATGCCTGCTTTTTTCAATGTCTCCACTTTGATATTAAGTGTATTAACCTGGTCGAGTTCAAAAACCTTTACTTTTTTTCCTTTTGTAAAGTGCAAAGCTATTAGATCAAAGCCAGCTCCAGGAATGACAATTTGCTCCATTTCATCAACATATTTTTCTATTATCTTGTCAAACATAAGCACCCGAATACCCGCTGTGGAATCATAGGTCTCTTCACCTGGTTTAACAAGTTTTCCAAGCCTGGTGGTGAAGCCAAATAACCTTTGGGAAATGATAAGAGCGCCCATAGTCGACCACAAACCAAAATGTGATTCACATGGAAACTTTTTAATAAATGCAACTGAAAGAGGATCCGGTCTGGTGTTAAAATAATGCATGATCCACCTATATTGAAGCGCTTGACCTGCCGAAAAGGAGACACCCAGTTTCTTGCTTAATACCATTTCCTTGTACATTCCAATTATTAATCCAATAATAGCAAAAGGAATAAAGATGATTTGAATCGGTATATAAAGAATGATTTGAAAAAGCTTAATTAAGAAACTTAATATTACTGGAAGCTGTTTTTTTGTTTTTTCTGTCATAAGATTCTCATGCGTTTGGGTTATCCAAAACTTTTCGTGCCATAGAGGGCAAAAAAACCGTCATAGACAAAATTTAGCAAAGCTATTACGCCTAACATAGTTTATACATCCAATATTAGAAGTATAAAGAAAATCCAATCCATGTCAATGTAGAAAATAGAGTCGTTAGTCATCGGTCACTGGTCACGAATTAATAATTTTAAATTTTGAATTTTGAGTTTTTAATCCAACATTAAA
>CAZGHN010000008.1:0-111243 GCA_964525555.1 uncultured bacterium | reverse complement strand
AGCAGGTGAATTCCGCGATATTAAGAAATTGGTATTTGTACGCTGATTAAAGAGTGAGGAGTCTTTAGTCTGCCGCAAGGCACTTAAGCTACTCAAACAGATTTAATTTAAAACTAAAATAAAGGGTAATTAAATTGCTCCGTTAGCTGTAGGTTCAGGATAGAAATATTCCGACAATAATTTTATAGATTTTTCCATATGAAAAAGTAAACTCTGTACTCAAAGGATAGTTTTTCCATTAAGGTTCCTTACCACTTAACATAAACTAAACGCCAGATTTGTCAACGTTTGATTTAACCTTCCTACACTGAAATAGGAATAAGTTTAGTATTTTGCGCCAGCAATTCAAAAATGTCCAACATAGTTAAATTGCTAATTAATCAATTGATATATCCTTGACAATCTATCTTGATATTTTAAATTAATATCATTAAATGTGTCATGAGTCTCGCGTCACGAGTCACACGTCAAAATTAAAAACATGAGACTAAAATACAGAAATAAGAAGGAAGTCGAAATACTAATTAAACAAATAACATACGCTTGACAATATAGCCTGTTTTTCTAAATTAAAAACAGGAGGCATATAATAATGAAGAAAGCATTGATAACGGGAATAAATGGTCAGGACGGTTCCTACCTGGCTGAATTTTTACTTAAAAAGAGATATGAAGTTCACGGAACGATCAGAAGAGCGAGCGTATTCACTACTGAAAGGATAGACCATATATACAGAGACCCGCATGAAAAAAACATCAGGCTTTTCTTGCATTACGGCGATTTAACGGATTCAAGTAATTTGAATCGTTTGGTTGAAAAGATTAAACCGGATGAAATATATAATTTAGGAGCTCAAAGTCATGTAAAAGTCTCATTTGAAGTTCCGGAATATACCGCTGAAGTTGATGCTATCGGGACGCTCAGACTACTGGATGCAATAAGAGAAACGGGGCTGCGAACCCGTTTCTATCAGGCGTCATCAAGCGAAATGTTCGGAAAGGCAGTCGAAACACCACAGAAGGAAACTACGCCTTTCTATCCCAGAAGTCCTTATGGTGCCGCTAAAGTTTATTCTCACTGGATTACAGTGAATTATAGGGAAGCATATAATTTATTCGCCTCCAGCGGAATTCTCTTTAATCATGAGTCTCCCAGGCGAGGAAAAAGATTTGTCTCAAGAAAAGTTACCCGTGCTGTTGCCAGAATACATCATGGTTTACAGGATAAATTATTCCTCGGAAATCTGAATGCAAAAAGAGATTGGGGGTACGCTCCGGAATATGTCGAAGCAATGTGGTTGATGCTTCAGCAGGAAAAGCCGGACGATTATGTGATTGCTACGGGAGAATCTCACACGGTCAGAGAATTGGCAGAAGAAGCTTTTAAAAATATCAATGTAAGTCTCGAATGGAAGGGTAAGGGAGTAAACGAAAAAGGTATTGATAAAAAAACAGGGAGAGTATTGGTAGAAGTTGATTCTAATTATTTCCGGCCCTCCGAGGTCGAATCGTTAGTCGGGGATGCCTCGAAAGCAAAAAAGAAATTAGGCTGGCAAGCAAAAGTTAAGTTTAAAGAACTTGTGAAAATTATGGTCGCTTCTGACTTAAAAGCAGAAGCTCCTAGAATTAGTCACTAGTCGCTGGTCACTAGTCACTAGTCTAAAAATAGGGGGACAAAATATCTAATATAAAATCTTTTGAAGAGATAGATGCATGGAAAAAAGCGAGAAAACTTGTTAATAAAATTTATAAAGTTAGCAGTTCTGGAGAGTTTTCTAAAGACTGGAGTTTGAAAGATCAGGTCAGAAGAGCTGCTTTATCCATTATGAGTAACATTGCCGAAGGATATTCAAGACAAACAGATAAAGAATTTACTCAATTTCTATTTATTGCCAGAGGTTCTACTGCAGAAGTCCAGAGTCAATTATATGTAGCTCTTGATTTAGGGTATATAGATAATGATAGCTTCGACTTATTATATAAAGAGACAATAATTATAATAAAACTTCTATCAGGATTTATTAAGTATTTGAAGGAAAAGGATAAAAAAGGATAATGGACTAATGACTAGTGACGAGAGACAAGAGACTAAAAGGAGTTTTTGGGATAAAAAGAGAATAACAGTTACAGGCGGGAAGGGATTCCTGGGGACTCATTTGGTCCGGAAGCTTGAAGAACGGGGTTGTAAGAATATAATGATTGCGGATCTCCCCGAATTTGACCTTCGCAATAAAGAAGACATATTAAAAATGTACAAAAGTCAAGATCCTGATATTGTAATACATCTTGCTGCAGTGGTTGGAGGTATCGGAGCCAACAGGGAGAATCCGGGTAAGTTTTTCTATGATAACGCAATTATGGGGATTCAGCTCATTGAATACGCACGGCAAAGAATTCATACTCGTATCTGTTCCAGAATTTTCTGGAGAACACGTTCTCAGAGCATTGAGTACGCACAGGAAAATGAGTTGGAAAAGTTTGTTTGCCTCGGGACTATATGCGCTTATCCGAAATTTACACCTGTCCCATTTAAAGAAGAGAACATTTGGGATGGATATCCTGAAGAAACTAACGCTCCTTATGGTCTTGCAAAGAAAATGTTGCTTGTTCAATTACAATCTTACAGGCAGCAGTATGGCTTTAACGGAATATATTTACTTCCTGTGAACCTTTATGGACCGGGAGATAATTTCGATCCTAAATCGTCCCATGTAATACCCGCATTAATTAAAAAATGTGTGGACGCAAAAAATGAAGGCAAAGACCATATAACAGTCTGGGGAACGGGTAAAGCAAGCAGAGAATTTATATATGTCGAGGATGCAGCAGAAGGCATTTTGCTCGCAACGGAGTTTTACAACGAATCAGAGCCTGTAAACCTGGGAGCAGGATTCGAAATAACGATAAAAGACCTCGTGAATTTGATCGTAGAATTAACCGGTTTCCAGGGTGAGATCAAATGGGATACTTCAAAGCCCGACGGACAGCCCCGTAGAATGCTTGATACCAGTAGAGCAAAAGAAAAATTCGGCTTTCAGGCAAAAACAGATTTCAAAGAAGGTTTAAAAAAGACAATTGGGTGGTACGAAGGGCTTAAAAAGCAAGAATGAGATTCGCGGGATTTAGGATTTAACAAATTTTTACTATTTTACTGTTTTACTATTTTGATGATTTGTGTTAATCCTATCTAAATAATTGGTTTTTTGGAATAGGTGGTCGCCTTCTTAAGATCTCCTATTGACAAATGCTTTTTATTTTTCTATCTTTAAACGTGTTTAATGAAATTCATTCACCAAAAATATTAATTACCGGAGCAGAAGGCCAGCTTGGCTCGGAATTAGTAGAGGTTTTATCCGAAAATTATAATATTATTGCTGTTGATAAGAAAGACTTTGATATTTCAGATTTTAAATCGACTAATAATTTTATAACAAACTCATTGCCTAAGCTGATAATTCACTGTGCAGCATATACTGACGTAGATGGTTGTGAAAAAGGAAAATCAAAGGCATTCAAAGTAAATGGACTAGGAACAAGAAATATCGCTATAGCAGCAAAAAAAGTAGATGCTAAATTCTTCTATATAAGTACTGATTATGTTTTTGATGGAGAGAAAGAAGGAGAATACTATGAATACGACGCTCCCAACCCCAAAACCATTTACGGTTTATCAAAACTTATGGGCGAAAATTTTGTAAAAGAGCAATTAAATAAATTTTTTATATTAAGAATAGGCTGGCTTTACGGTAAAAATGGAAAAAATTTCGTAAAAAAAATGATTGATCTGGCGAAGAGAAAGAAAGAAATAAAAGTGGTAAAAGACCAGTTTGGTTCTCCCACCTGGACTTTAAATGTAATCAGCCAAATCCAAAAATTGATACCAACGGATTTTTACGGAACTTATCATTGTACTTCTCAGGGGTCCTGTTCATGGTTTGAATTTTCTCTTGAAATTTTCAGAAACATTGGATGCAAGGTAGAAAAAGATAAGGGTATTTTTACTTTAAAAACAAAAAATTCCGAACCAGGGGGCTCAGATACTATAAAACTTAGAGAGACTACCAGTGATAAATTCAAAACAGCTGCAAAACGTCCTAAAAATTCAGTTCTCGAGAATTACATGCTTAAGATACAAAACCTTGATATAATGCCGCATTGGAAAGAATCTCTATCATCATTTATCGATTCATTAAAAAGTCAGAGATAAAAAAGAATGGAAGTTTTTTTATGTATTTCAGGAGTGAAAATTGATTATTATAATTAAATTTATTTTCTTAAAGTTAAGACTCAGGACTTTGGACATTAGACTTAGCCCGGAGACATTTAGGTATGAATTTTGAATTTAAAAAACTTTCTATACCCGACGTAATCTTAATAGAACCTGAAGTTTTTAAGGACGAAAGGGGTTTTTTTATGGAAGTTTACAAAAAGTCAATCTTTGAAAAAGAAGGAATAAAAGTAAATTTTGTGCAAGACAATTATTCTAAGTCCCAAAAAAACGTTATTAGAGGACTGCATTATCAAATGCCTCCGGCGGAACAGGCAAAGCTTGTAAGATGTGTCAAAGGAAAAGTATTTGATGTTGTTGTCGATATAAGAAGAGGTTCTCCTTATTATGGTAAATGGATAGGGGATTATTTATCCGAAGAGAATAAAGGTATGCTTTTTATACCTTCGGGATTCGCACACGGTTTTTTAACTTTGAGTGAAGAAGCAGATATCGTATATAAGACCAGCAATGAATATTCGAGTCAGCATGAGAGAGGTATACTCTGGAAAGACCCGAATATAGCAATAGAATGGCCTTTAGAAGGCGAACCAATTTTGTCGGAGAAGGACAAAAAGCTCCCCGTACTCAAAGAAGCAGACAACAACTTTTTATTCCAGGATTAGAAGATTAGTAAGAAAGATTCTCAAGGATTAAGGAATAGATGAGAAATAGGAGTGAAACAGGGATTAAGTGAAATGAATTGGAAAGATTTAAAAGTTTGGGATGCATCGCACGATTTAGTTAAAGAGACATACAAGATTGTATCTTCTTTTCCTAAAGAGGAGACTTATGGAATATCGAGTCAAATGAAAAGAGCAGCTGTTTCAATTCCAACTAACATTGTAGAAGGATTCTCTAGGAACACCACAAAAGAGTACATACTTTTTTTATTCAATTCAAGAGGCTCTTTGGAAGAATTAAGGTATTTGTCTCTATTATCTTTAGAATTAGGGTTTCTCGCTAAAGAAGATTATGACTATATGTCAGGAAATTGTGAAGAGATTAGTAAAATGTTAAATTCTCTCATAAAGAAACTAAAAGGTAAGCTTAAATGAAAAGAAAGGACTTAACTCTTAATCCTTATCACTCTAATCCTAAGAATTGTCCGAAGACAATTCTTATCACCGGCGGAGCTGGTTTTATCGGAAGTAAATTCATTCGATATGAACTGGAAAATTACGATGATGTTGTGATTGTAAATCTTGATAAACTTACATATGCGGGTAATCTGGAAAATTTGAAAGATGTAGAACAAAAGTATGGCAGTTCTTCCAGGAGCCGTAAGCCACGATACTTTTTTGTTAAAGGCGATATATGCGACAGAAAGCTCGTAGACTCTTTATTCTCCGGTGAAAATTGGAAGGGAGGTAAGCTAAAACCTAAAACCCAAGACCTAAGACCTAATATAGTTGTCAACTTTGCTGCAGAATCCCACGTGGATAGAAGCATTCTTGACTCTGCACCTTTTATAGATACAAATATAAAAGGCACCCAAGTTCTTCTCGAAGCAGCACGTACCCATTGGAAAAAGCTAAAACCTAAAACCCAAGACCTAAGACCTAATGTCTTTATCCATATCTCTACAGATGAAGTTTACGGTTCGCTGGGAAAAACAGGAAAATTCGAAGAAACTTCACCTCTTTTGCCCAACAGTCCATATTCCGCGAGTAAAGCTTCGGCTGAATTGATTTGCCGTTCATATTATATGGCATACAATCTCCCGATTATTATTACTCGCAGCTCAAATAACTACGGACCATACCAATTTCCTGAAAAGTTGATTCCTCTCATGATAAAGAATGCTCTTGAAAGAAAAGAGCTTCCTGTTTACGGAAAGGGTCTTAACGTAAGAGATTGGCTATACGTAGAAGACAACTGCAAAGCCATTGATTTAGTCCTTAAAAAAGGAAAACTCGGAGAGATTTACAACATTGGCGGTGAAAACGAGATGCAAAACATAAAGGTTGTAAAACTTATATGCAAGATCTTAAAGGCGGATCCAAGTACCCAGGACCTAAAACCTAATATCAAATTCATTGCCGACCCTCGCGGCAAAGCCCATGATTTTAGATATGCTCTCGACTGTTCCAAGATAAAAAAAGACCTGAACTGGAAGCCCAGTTACAAGTTCGAAGAAGGACTCAAAAGTACAATTGATTGGTATTTAAATAATCGGGATTGGGTAAATAAAGTAGTAACCGGGGAATATCAGGAATACTACAAAAAAGTTTATACCTAACAATTATCAAACCACACAAATCATAACGAAAAGGAAGTATAATTACAAGTCTCTTTACTGGAACTGTTTCCTAATTTACTTTTTATATAAAGAACTTAAAAGCTAACTATCTCAACAACAATTAAGATAATTTCTTAACGTTTTCAGCCTTGCGTCCCTTGTTTCCTTCAACGATGTCGAACGCAACCTGATCGCCTTCGTTCAGTACGTCAGTGCCTTCTACCAGTGCAGATGCATGAACAAACACATCGTCTTCGCCCTCGACTTCAATAAAGCCGTAGTTTTTCCTCTGACTGAACCATTTTACTTTACCTTCTGGCATTTTTACTCTACCTCCTGATTTAAATTACTAACTATTCAACCAAACTAATGCAAGCTGTCAAAAAACCAACAAACTACTCAGGGGATATATAATAGATATCCTTCCCCCGGATATCATAATTATAGTGGGATCCCCTCTTTGTAGAAACTACATAGAGTAGAATACTACATTACATATATAATTATACTCAAAAAATCAAATTAGTCAACTGGAAATCTTCATTTTTTGAAAAATTCTATTTTCGACGAAGAGGCAAAGATTTTTTGTATTTAATAATTTAAACGATACGAAGGATTAATTAATTTCGATTCAGCAAATCTATAAGGTCGATGGCGAGCGTAGACCAGCCGAAATTCCTCATTGCTTTACCCGGATGTCCGTCGAAGGGGTCATAATATTCGCAATAGCCGAATTTTAGAACCAGTTCTATTGTCTTACGCGCAATTTTTTTTGCGAGAACAATATATCCGTGTTTTTCCAAGCCGTTTGCGATAAACCAATTAGTGTTTACCCAGCTTGTTCCTCTCCATATGAGACGGGTATCAGTTAAAGGTCCGAAAGAGGGTTCATTCAGAGCTACGCTTGCAATAGGATACGGGCTCCAGAATTCTCTTTCGTTCTGTAGATGTCCTATTAAGTGGTTTAAGTGGAAGTTCGGAATGGAAAGAGTTAAAGGGAATAGGGAAGATATAGTTTTTACTTCCATAGGTATCTCGGAATCTCCTTTGTGATATAGGCTGAAGTAAATTTGTTGGTCGTCGAACCATAATTTGTCTATTATGCTTTCTCTTACGTTATCTGCCCATTTTTCGATTTCTTTCTGTTTGGTTTTATTGAATTCGCCGTATAATTCAGCAAGAGCGTATAAACCCAGACAGTAAATTGTGTTGAATGATACGTCCTCGACATCGAAAAGAGAAGACTTGAAAATCTTTTTTAAGTCCCAGTTCCATTCTTTATATTGTGTGAGTAATTTAGTTATGTGTTTCTTTGTTATGTGGGGGTCGTGTTTAATGTTGCCAAAAGGTAAATCATAATGTGTACAGAGGTCCATTCCCGATTCCATAGGTGTAATTATAGATATAAGACCGTCTTTATCCGGGTCTCTTTTTCCTTTGAGGTACAGATAATATTTTTCTACTTTTTCTATGTTTCTTTTAACAAATTCTAAGTCGTTAGTGTTCTTGAAAATCTCGAGTAGTGAAATACCTATCACCGGAGGTTGAATTTCTGCGGTGAAAAGATTAGTTTTTAATGAGTTTACTTCCTTCTGCCACCATTTCTGATAGCGATCCCTAAGTCTCCATTTCCAAAAAATTATGTGCGGGATGAAACCATCTTCCTGTTGAACGGATGTTAAGGTTTCGAATTCTTTTTTTGCTGCTCCGGCATCGAATTTTGACATAACTATCATGTGAAAACAGGAATCCCAAAACCATTGGTGAAAATGAACAGAATCAGGGGATAGGTAAAAAAAATCTTTTTTAAAATTCTTGCTGTGACCCTTTTTTATATTTTTTTCTAAAAGCGAAAAAGCTTTTTCCTGCAAACTATCCATTTTTATCATTATAAGTATTTTTTAAGTTTTGACAAGAGATTTTTGCTTGTGGAAAACAAGCAGGATTAGGAGTGAAGCGGTTAGACCTGCCAGGATTAAGGATTAGTTGTAAATTTCTCAAGAAAAGCAAGGATTAACAAAAACACTTACCACTTAATCCATACCACTTGAAAATCTTACTTGCACGGCATCTAATCCTATTTTTGCTCTTCGAGCAAAATTCCCCCCTTGCGGTTTTTTGATTTTTTATAATCTTCCTTAAGTGAGAAATATAACGAAAAAGATACATCCGCTGTTGGATAAAGAAAAACAAGAGAGAGCAAAAGTGTATGAGTGGACACGGCGTAAGATCGACCTTTGGATAACGCTTATATCTATCGCTTTTAATTTGATTTTCTATTTTACAGGTGTTTCTTATAAAATTGCACATATGAATATTTTTTCTTCCGTTGTTCTGGTTTTTGTTGTTTATATGCTGATTTATGCTACCATAATGGAGATTCTCTCGCTTCCTTTATCTCATTATTCGGGTTTTGTCGTTGAACAGAAGTATGAATTCTCAAATCAAACGAGAAAAGAATGGTTTAAGGAACATCTGAAGAGTTTTATTGTGTCTCTTGTATTAAGTATAATAATATTTGGAGTTCTTTTGGGTATTTTTCAGAAATTTGGTCAGTTATGGTGGCTGGTAGCGTCCTTTTTTATGGTTTTGTTTTCTGTTGTTTTCTCTACGATTTATCCCGTATGGATTATGCCAATATTTCACAAATACGAGACTATAGAAGATGACGAATTAAAAGATTTTCTTAAAGGAATTCTTGAGAGAGGCGGACTTAAAATCAAGGGATTTTTCAGAGAGGACACAAGCAAAAAAACAACTAAGGAAAATGCTATGCTGGCAGGTTTGGGTAAAACAAAGAGGGTTATTTTAACTGATAATATTATAAATAATATGAAATCAGATGAGATAAGAACTGTTCTCGCGCATGAAGTTGGACATTACAAAAGAGCGCATATACCGAAGATGATTTTTACCGGTCTGTTTTTCAATTTGTTTTCTTTTTACGTTTTACATATAATATTTAAAACTTTTTTTCCTGATTTTTTAACAGGTACGAGGGCGAATATTACTCTACTGCCTATGTTTTTGTTATCTTTAAGTATCGTTGATTTGACTTTTTTGAAAATTCTGCAGAACGCCCTATCCCGATTATTCGAAAATCAGGCAGATGACGAAGCACTTAAGTTAGCTGGTGATACTGAAGCATTCAAAAGAGCAATGGCAGGTCTTGCAAATAGAAGTCTTTCTAATGCTTATCCTAATTTCTGGGTCAAGATGGTTTATTATAGCCATCCACCTGTAGGGGAGAGACTGGCGAGAGCTGAAAAATATAATTAGCTATAGCTAATTATATTTTTCAGGTTTTAGTTATTAGGTCTTAGGTTTTAGTGAAACAACAAAATTTATTTTTTCTTTGTGTTCTTTGTGACTCTGTGTGAGATTTTTTTGATTTTAATCTGCAACTCCTAAAATTCTCAGGTCATTGACGTTTGTGCCTGTTTCGCCGGTTTTGATACCGCTTTTTATTTTTCGGAGGAAGTCAGAAGAGGAATGGTTTGATAAAGCTTCTTCGATTTTTTCTCTGTCTAAGCTTGTTTTGTTTCCGCCAATAATTCCGCCGGCAAATTCTGAATATCCATCTATTCCATCAGTATCAACTGAGAGGAAAGCGGTCTTATTTAGAGAACCCATTTTCTCAGCGAAACCGATTACGCATTCCTGATTTGGCCCTCCTTCTTCTTTTCCGATTTCATCTAAGTTAACAACACTTTCTCCTCCTGAAAGTATTATAGCGGGAGGTTTTATGGGAATACCGGACAGTGAGATTTCTTTTGCTATTTCACCGTGAAAAAGGCCAATTTTTCTTGAAATTCCTTCCATCTTAGAAGATATAATAGATGTATTATATCCGAGTTCAGCTGCCTTCTTTTCGGCACTTTCTAAGGCTTTTGTATTGCTAAGTATTATTTTGTTAAATGTTTTGGAAAGTACCTTGGTACGAGGTTCAGGGGTTTCAGGAATTTTTTCTTCAATTCCTTCTTTAATAATGTTCATGATAGGGAAAGGAATTTTTTCTGTCAAATAGTATTGTTCCAGTATGTGATACGCATCTTTGTATGTACTGCTGTCTCCGACTGTTGGTCCGGAAGCTATCGTGGCTAAGTTGTCTCCAACTACATCAGATACAATTAACGAAATCAAATTTGCGGGATAAGCAGCTTTTGATAATTTTCCGCCTTTTATCTTTGAAATATGTTTTCTAACAATATTTATTTCATTTATAGTTGCGCCTGAGGCTAACAGTAATTCGTTTAACTTTTGCAGGTCCTTTAAACTTATGCCTTCAAGAGGTGCTGCGAGTAAAGCTGAACCTCCTCCGGAAATCAAAGCTATAATTAAGTCTTGTTCCTGTGCTTTTTCTGCGAGTGATAAGATTTCATTTGCTCCTTTTATTCCCTCTTCAGTTGGTATTGGGTGTCCCGCTTTTATAACTTTAATAGGGCCAATATTTTTCTTAGAAGATTCACTTATTGTAATAATACCCTCGGAGATTTTATTTCCAAGGATGTTGTATAGAGCTTCTGCCATTCTGTAAGTTGCTTTTCCGCTTCCAATAACAAAGATTTTGTCGATCTCAGACAAATAAATATTTTCGTTCGTGATTTTTAATTCGTCATCTTTCAATCTGACTACCTTATTTATGGCTGCTTCAGGTAAGGATTCTTCTAGTGCGTATTCCAGAATTGTTAAGAGATCTTTTCTTATTTTATTTGAATCTTTAGTAAGTTCTTCTAAATTTTTAATCAATCCCATATATATTAGCCACTAAGACACCAAGGCACTAAGTTTATAAGATATATTTTGCTTTCATCTTTTGTTTTTTTAAATTTCATTTCTTTTCCTTTGTGTCTTAGAGACTTGGTGGCAACAATAATTCCACTATTTTTTCTTTTTGAATACAAATTTCTTATCCTTTACGTCAATTTCGACTTTTCCTTTTGTGATTTCACCGTCAATTATTTTAAGTGATAAAGGTGTTTCGATGAATTTCTGTATTGTTCTTGCAAGTGGTCTAGCACCAAAAGATTTGTCATAGCCTTTTCCCGCCAGTAAGTCTCTTGCTTTTTCTGTTATTTTTAATTCTATTTCCGACTCTTTTAAGCGATTGGAAAGATCGGTTATCATTATATCTACAATTTCTTTTACCTGTTCGAGCTTAAGAGGTTTGAATATTATAATGTCGTCGATCCTGTTTAGAAATTCCGGTCTCATTTTTAACCTGAGCTGTTCAGTGACTTTTTCTTCGAGGAGTTCATAATTATCTGCAAGATTCTGAATTGCGTCAGATGCAATATTGGAAGTCATTATATTGACTGTATTTGTAAAGTTTACGGTTCGACCTTTTCCATCAGTTAATCTCCCATCGTCCAAAATTTGAAGTAAAATATTAAAAGCTTCAGGATGAGCTTTTTCTATTTCATCGTATAGTATTACACTGTAAGGTCTTTTTCTTACGGCTTCCGTCAGATAGCCGCCTTCTTCATATCCTACATACCCTGGAGGGGCGCCGATAAGTCGGGCAATTGAGTGTTTTTCCATAAATTCACTCATATCTACTCTTATTAAAGCATCTTCAGAGTCGAAAAGAATCCAGGCAAGGACTTTTGCAAGTTCTGTTTTTCCGACGCCCGTAGGCCCTAGAAAGATGAAGGACCCTATAGGTTTGTCAGGATCTGAGATACCGGAACGAGATCTTCTTATTGAATCCGCAACTGCCTTTACCGCATATTCTTGATTAACTATTCTTTTATGTATTTCTTCTTCCAGGTTTGTTAGTTTGTGTTTTTCTTTCTCAAGCATCTTGCTTACCGGGATGCCTGTCCAATCGGAAATAATAACTGCGATATCCTCATCACTTATAGGTTTGTCGCACTGATGGCACTCTGTCCATTTCTCCTTTTCTCTTTGGTAATCCTGGCGTAATTTCTCTTCTTCTTCAATCAATTTATGCGCGCCTCGATGGTCTCCTTCTTCTGCGAGTTTTTTTGCTTCTTCCTGGAGATTTCTGATTTTTTCTTCCTTCTTTTTTAAGTCTCCGGGCACATCTGCTTTCTCAAGTTGAAGTTTTGCGCAGGCCTCATCCAGCAAGTCTATTGCCTTATCGGGTAAATATCTATCTGTTATATAACGTTTAGAGAGTTTTACTGACGATTCAATAGCTGAATCTTCTATTTCAACTTCATGATATTTTTCATAGGATTCTTTCAAGCCCCGTAATATCTCTATTGAATCTGCAACTGATGGTTCATTCACCCATACCGGTTGAAATCTTCTCTCAAGTGCAGGGTCCTTTTCGATATTTTTTCTGTACTCGGAAATGGTCGTAGCTCCTATAGTTTTCATTGCACCACGCGCGAGGAAAGGTTTCATCATATTGGAAGCATCCATTGCCCCTTCTGCCGCTCCTGCACCTACAACAGTATGAATTTCATCTATGAAAAGAATAAGTTCGTCTTTTTTCTTTTCCAGTTCGCCCATAATAGCTTTTAGTCTGTCTTCGAATTCACCGCGGAATTTTGTTCCTGCTATAAGACCGGCGAGATCAAGTTCGAGAATTCTTTTATTTTTTAATAGCTCCGGGACTTTTTCGCTTTTTATTCTTTGTGATAAGCCTTCTACAATTGCGGTTTTCCCGACACCGGCTTCCCCAATGAGTACGGGGTTATTTTTTGTTTTTCTTATCAGAATCTGCATCACTCGCTGAATTTCTTTTTCGCGATTTATAACAGGATCTCCTTCCTCTTTTGTAAGATCCCTTGTATATCTTTCCAGTATTTTGTATTTGCTTTCGGCGTCAGGATCTTCGATTCTTCCTTCGCCTCTTACATTTTTAAGTGAAGCGTAGATTCTTTCCTTGCTTATTCCGAAATCTGCAAGTATTTCTCCGGTTTTTTCCTTATCGTCAGTCAACGAGAGCAGTATATGCTCGGTTCCTATATATTTATCGTTTAATCTACGAGCTTCTTCCCAGGCGTCGTCAAGAGCTTTGTTTGCCTGCTGAGACAGATAAACTTGTACAGAGCCGTAAGCTTTTGGGATTTTTTCAAGCTCGTCCAATACTTTATTCTTGACTTTATCCGTATTCAGAGCCATGTCTTCGATCAATTTTGGCACTATTCCTTCGGGGGCATCCAGCAAGCCGTATAAAAGATGAAGAGGAGTCATCTCTGAATGGTTGAATTTAGAAAGAGAAGACTGCGCTATTGAAAGGGCTTCTTTTGCCTTCTGTGTAAATTTATCTTCTCTCATTATTCCTCCGAAACTTATTTTCTTTTTATAATTTCAAAGACGTATGATATTTCTGCACTTTTAGAAAGCATTGCGCTTATCGAGCAATACTTTTCAGCAGATAAGTCAATAGCTTTTTTTACTTTTGATTTATCGACTTTATTTCCATAAACGATGTATTTAATTTCAATACTTTTAAAGGTTTTTGGATGTTTATCGCGTCTTTCTCCTCTTACCTGAACTTCTATATTATCATAATTTACACGCATCTTGTCTAAAAGAGAAATAACGTCCATCAAGGTGCATCCTCCAAGCGATAAAAGTAGCATACTCATAGGTGTTGGAGCTGAATCCTGACCTCCGTATTCTTTTTTTGTATCTATCGTGATTTCGTGTCCGGAATCATCTTTTCCTTTCAGTTTTAAACCCTGTACCTTTTTTATTTTAATCTCCATAGTTATATAGATTATAAGGATTTTAGTGTTTTATGTCAACTATTTACTTTATTTTTAAAGAATTCTATTCTTTCATTAGAAATTAATTATTAATAATTAGAAATCAAAATGACATATTTATTGGCCACAGATTTGCACAGATATGCACGGATTTCCCATCCCTACCCCATTTTATATTTTTTTTAAAATTATAAAAGTATTTTTGATCTGTGTTCATCCGTGTTAATCCGTGGCTATTACTTTTTTGTCTTTTTTTCTTTGTTCTCCGTGGTAAATGATTTTCTATGTTTTTCCCTTAAATTCAGAAAACAATCAAAACATCTCTTTAACTAATGAATGTCAGTAATTTACGTAAAAAATCCATCAAGATAAAGAAATTTTTTTATATTTAAGTAATATATAAAAAAGCTGAAAGGTCAAGCTATATAAGGATTTTAGCGTATGATTGTTTTCTTTATACGATTTATACAAAAATCCTACAAAAAAACACCTTGACAAAACATGCCAAAGTCATTAAAATATAAGAGCAATGAGAAAATGGACGTTACTCTTTATTACCAATAAAGGGAAGGTGAGGGGATTACCTTTAAGTGAAAGGGCAGTTTTTTACACAATTATACTGTTGAGTACATTCTTAGGGGCATTCACATATATTACAATAGAAGGAACGAAGAAGAAAGCTCTTCTTGATGAGTATAACAGATTGGAACTTAAGAGACAGGAATATTTTCAAAAATTAGTTAAACTCAGGGAAGATGTTTCGTTTCTTGGTGAAAGTCTATTTTCTGTGGGTAAAAACAACGAGGTTTTATTTCTTACCAGTAAGTTAGTACCGGTGGATAAATCGGTTAAACGTATGGGTATCGGTGGTTTTCCTCATCAGGACAAGGAGTTTTACTCTTTGGATTTAGACACAAGCGTGAGAGGATTAGAAAGGCAGATCGATAGGCTTAATAATCTTGTAGAGCTCGAAAAGCAGTCTTTCGAGGAAGCGGGCGGAAAATTAGGAGAATTACATGATAAACTTTCGCATGTACCTTCGATATGGCCGACTCACGGTTATATAACAAGTGGTTTTGGTTTTCGTAGACATCCGATAACGAGAAAGCGTGAATTTCATTACGGGTATGATATAGCGAACAGGCCATATACTACTGTAGTTGCTACAGCTGATGGTGTTGTGTCCTCTGTTAAATGGTGGGGTGGATATGGAAATACAATAGAGATTAATCATGGATATGGTTTCGCGACCAGATATGCTCATCTGGCCCGAGTTTATGTCAAAAGAGGCCAGAGGGTTAAAAGAGGACAAAAAATCGCAGCAATGGGTTCTACAGGTTTCGTAACAGGAACGCATTTGCATTACGAAGTTAGGGTTTTAGGGCGTGCTGTAGATCCAATGAATTATTTCGATACGTTCCAGTATACTTATTAGTTTTTTTCGTGATAAGAACTTATTCTTTAACTCTTAAGAGAGACGAAGATATCGTTATTCAAGATTTCAATTTTTCCTGGAATAAAGAAGAAAATATTGTTTTGGTTGGGCCGAATGGAGGAGGTAAGAGCACTCTGGCTTTGGGCCTTTCGGGCATATTACCGTCGGAGCCCGGTAGCATAGTTATAGATTCGAAGGATATTACAGATTATGATTTGAAGTCACTTAGAAAAAAAATAGGAATTGTTTTTCAAGACCCGGAAACCCAGTTTGTTACAACAGATGTTTGGAGAGAAATCAGTTTTGGTCTAAGTAATATCAGAGAGGAAAGTTCAGAAATTAAAGAAAGAGTGAATTCAGTAATCGAAGATTTTGATTTAAATTATATTTTAGATAGAGATCCTTCTACTCTTTCAGCGGGGGAAAAACAAATAGTTGCAATAGCAAGTATTTATGCTATGCAGCCTGAGTATTTGATATTTGATGAAGTAACTTCGTACCTGGATAGAAAATCAAGAGAGAAAATATATGAGATATGGGAAGGTACACATTCTTCCCTTATGATTATAACCCAAAACTTTCAAGAGATAAATTTTGGGGATAAAGTAATATTATTGGAGAAAGGTAAGGTAATGTTTGAAGCTAAAACCGGAGAACTTGAAGGTAGTCCTCATTTTTCATATGATTCTGCTTTTTTTAATCTTTTGAAGAAACATAAAGAGGATATTCCCCAATACGATAGGATAATGGAGTTGCTAAAATGATTATGTTGAAAAATGTTTCTTTTGGCTATGAGGGAGTACCAGTAATTAAAAATTGTTCTATGTCTTTTACCTCAGAGCAGGTTCATCTTATAATTGGGCCCAACGGCGCCGGGAAAACAACGCTTGCAATGCTATTGAAAGGTCTTATTAAACCAAACCATGGAAGAATATTTTCTCCAAGAAAGCAAATTGAGATGGAATGGAGAAAAATGGGCTTGCTTTTTCAATTTCCTGAGGATTTATTTTTTAATGATACGGTCTATGAGGAAATAGTTTATGGCGCGAAAAAATTTGAAGTTGTGGATATTGATAGGAAGCTTGATAATATCATCGATTTTTTAGGATTGGATTCCAGTATTCTTCAAGCTTCACCATTTGATCTTTCTTACGGGGAAAAAAGAATAGTAGCTTTCGCTTCCATTCTTATTTGGGAGCCATCTTATTTGATACTTGATGAACCTTTTTCCGGTCTTGACTGGCAATTTAAAGATAGAGTTGCTGAGGTTATAGAGAGTTTAAAGGGTAGGATTGGGGTAATAATAATCTCACAGGAACTTGATAATGTTATTTCTTTTGCGGACGTTGTCAGTTTTATTGTTAATGGAGAGCTAATTTTTTCCTTACCGGTCGAAGAAGTCGATTGGGAAGAGGTGTACAGTGCCGGGTGTGATGTTCCTTCTGCCGTAAGACTTGCTGATAAGTTAAGAAAAAATGGTATAGAGGTAACTTCGGAAATACCTCCTTATACTTTTCGAGGACTTGTCGAAGCGCTTAAAAAATAATTACATCCAATTATTTTTAGTTAAATAGTCGTAAGAATCTTTCGATTCATTCAAATAGATAAATTGAAAAATGGTTAAATAGTTATACAGTGTTTATCCGTGTTTAACTCTTAAATCAACTTGAAAATAGAATCAAAACTATTATATTGAGTTATGAAATACTGGATTGGACTCGACATAGGAATCAAATGGACTGGTATTGCTATAAGCAACAGTCTCGATGTAGTTAAACCTGAGAAAACCGTCAGAACAGAAAACCTGCTAAAAGAGATTAAAAACCTGGATAGAGAATATGATTTTAAAGGTATAGTACTGGGCTTTCCTTTAACAACAAAAGGTAAAGTCGGACAAAGAGCAAAATTCGTCCAAAAAATCAAAGAAGAAATCGAGAAGGAATTAGATATACCTATAAAACTTTATGATGAACGTTTTACAACCAAAGAAGCAATTGAGATTGTTACCGAGTTAGGGAAAAAGAAAGACAGAAAACTTATAGATAAAATCTCAGCTTCCTTAATACTTAAAGGTTACCTTGAAGAGAATTAAAGCCTTACTCATAATTATAGCAATTGGAGTAATATTGAATCCTATTGCAAAACCTTTAAAAAAGGGAAACGCTATAATTAAAATCGAAGAAGGCGAAAATCTAAATATTATTTCAAGAAAATTAAAAGAAGCAAGAATTATCCAGGATAGGATTGGATTTAAGATCATGGTCATCATCTTTAAAAAACCTACTCGTCTTTCTTACGGGTGGTACAAATTTGAGATATATGAAGAGCCGCGGGAAGTTTTAGAATATTTGCTTAAGGGAAGAAAACTGACTGTAAAAGTAGTAATACCTGAAGGACTAAAAATAAATGAAACAATAAGCGCTTTTCGAAAACATCGAGATGCAGACATCGATATATCAAGGCTGGATTCCCTAGTACGCGATACGGCTTTTATAAGAAAACTTGGCATAAATAAACCTTCTATTGAAGGATATTTATTTCCCGACACGTACATATTCTACAAAGGTGAGAAAGCGGAAAATGTTATAAGACGGATGGTAGCCAGTCTATTTACTATATTAAAACCATCTCAAGAATTTGAAATAAAATCTATGAAGTTCACTGCCCACGAGATTATAACGATAGCGTCGATGATAGAAAGAGAAGCGATGACAGACAGAGAAAAACCGATTATAGCATCAGTAATTTACAACCGATTAAAAAAGAATATGCCTCTACAAATCGATGCTACTGTTCTATATGCATTAGGTAAACATAAAAAACGTGTGATGTATAAAGATTTGAGAGTGAAATCCCCTTACAACACATATCGAAACAGAGGCTTACCGCCAGGTCCAATAGCAAGTCCCGGGTTCCAATCTATAATTTCCGCACTCCATCCAGCGAGAACCGATTATTTGTATTACGTAGCAACCGGTAGAGGTGACCATATATTCAGTAGTACTTATAAAGAACACGTTAAAGCAAAAAAAAGAGTACAGGGAACATATTGAAAGAGGATCCTTCGGATCGGTGAAATAGTTAAATGGTTGAATAGTTAAATAGTAAAAACCCAAAAATTTTATGTTCTTAGGAGCTTTGTGTGAGAAATTAGGTCTTAGGTATTTGGCTTTAGGTTTTAGAAAAACAAAAACTACAATAACTACATGTTCTACATGCAAGAAAAAAGCTGACCGCTGACGGCTGACAGCTGACGGCGAAAAAAGACTTGCTTTTTCGGGTTAAGCAGTTATACATATTGTCATATGGATAAGAAAACATATCAGGATAAAGCTTTCTATTTCCTATTAGGAGGGCTTTTTTTTACAGCTATCTCCGCATATGTTACTATACCTTTAATAATAACTTCTCTAATTTTAGTTCTACTTTCAAAACCCTCTATCCGGATAAATCTACTTGATAAATTACAAATTATTCTTCTGGGAACGATGTTTCTGTCATCAGTATTTGGAGTTTATAAAAGGCACAGTTTTTATGCCAGTTGTGCATTAATATCATATATTTTAATATATTTCCTGGCAAAGGAACTCGTAATAGGTAAAAACCGTATAGAGAAATTAGTTAAAACAATTGCTGTACTAATAATATTTGTATCGGTTATAGGAATACTACAATATATAACAAGATTATCATTGGTTTATAAGAGTATACCAATTGTAGCTCCTTTGATAGGGAAAAGCAGGATTACTTCCATTTGTTATAATCCTTTGATTCTGGCTGCACTTATTTGTTTTTGTCTGCCCGTACTTATTTCTTTTGCAATTGAAGAGAAATCGAAGAGATTTTTATGGGTTTCTATAATACTCGGAATCATAACTCTATTTTTGACTTCTTCCAGGGCGCCGACAGTTGCGTTTATTTTTTCACTTTTTATTCTATTGTTTATAAAAAAGAAAAAATTAATAGCTATAACGCTGCCTATTGTTTTGATGATAATATCTCTATTGTTTCCACCCTTAAGAACAAGATTACTCATAGCTTTCAAGGAGGGTATAAATCCCAGTAGAATTACGGCTTTTAAAGCTGGGATCAAAATGTGGAAAGAGAACTCTATATTTACTGGTGTTGGTATACATAATTTTTATTTATTATGTGAAGAATATTCTCCACCTGAATATAAAAAGGGAGCTCATTATATTCATAATATGTATTTGAATTTCCTGGTAGAAGCCGGGATTATTGGGGCTGCAGCTCTTATTGCCGTATTTGGTGTAGCAATCAAATGGAGCCGGGATAATTATAATCTTATAAAGGAGCACTTAAATAACAGCGAATACGAGAGATGGTTGTCGCAGGGTTTATTTGCTTCCCTTATCGGTGTGGCTCTTCATAATTTGCTGGACAATAATATTTATGTTGTTGGTCTTGGAATGTTATTTTGGTTTGGCATGGGTATAGTAAGCGGTATTTATACCAAAACAAAAATGTGAATTAGCCACGAAGACACAAAAGCCAGAAAACTAGTTAAATTGTTGAATTGTTGAAAGGTCAAATCGGCCGCCCCATACCTTTTTGTTTTTTCCTATTTAACAATTTTTCAATTTAACGATTTGACTTAAATTAAAGGAATCCTAAATGCCCTTGACAAAAAGGCATATTTTAATTAATTTAATCAAAATTTTGTTAAATGTGACAGATATAGTAAATTCATAAATATCTCTAAATAATAGAGAAAGTTAAGGAGGGAAAGTGTCTGTTAAGATAAGATTGAGAACTGTGGGGAAAAGAAAACAGCATAGCTATAGGATTGTTGCGATAGAGTCCAGAAATCCCAGAAATGGTAAGTATTTGGAAAGTTTAGGATGGTATAATCCACATTCGAAAGAACTTCAAATCGATGAAGAAGGAATCAAAAGGTGGCAGGAGAAAGGTGCGGTACTGACTGATGCGGTTAAAGTCTTGATTAAAAGATTGAACGCAGGTGCGAATGAAAGTACGAGTACTGATAAGAAGAGTACTACAAGTAAAACGGAGGAGGTAAGCGATGTTGAAGGAACTGATAACGTACATAGCAAAGTCACTGGTGGACCAACCTGATAAAGTAGAGGTAGAAGAAATAGCGGGTGAGAGAACTGTAATGTATGAACTCAAAGTTAGCAAAAAGGACATCGGAAAAATTATAGGTAAAGGTGGGAAAACAGCAAAAGCTATAAGGACGATTGTTACAGCAGCTTCAATGAAAATTGGTAAAAGAGCGGTTCTCGAAATTTTAGAACCTTCATAAAATTTTTCTACCTGCACGGCAACTAAGATGAAAGTTAACATATTTAGTATTTTCCCTTCAATTTTTAACCCTTTTTTGGAAACAGGTATTGTTGGAAGGGCAAAAGAGAAAGGAATTATTTCTTTTAATTTAATTAACATAAGAGATTTTTCTTCGGATTCATACGGTACTGTAGATGATTATCCTTATGGTGGTGGTCCGGGGATGGTAATGCGGGTAGAGCCGATAGTTGAGGCATTGGAGAGTGTAAAGAAAAAGGGTATAACATATTTGCTTTCTCCTCGTGGTAAGAATTTTAGTCAAAAAATGGCTAGGGATTTATCGAAGGAGAAGTTTTTAAGTTTGGTTTGCGGCCGGTATAAAGGTGTGGATGAGAGAGTGAGAGATTTTGTTGATGGTGAAATATCAATAGGTGATTATGTTTTGAGTGGCGGTGAAGTTGCAGCCATGGTAGTTATTGATGCTATAACAAGGCTTCTTCCGGGGGCAGTCGGAGATGTTGATTCGGTGAATACTGATTCCTTTGAAAGAGGTCTTTTAGATTCGCCAATTTATACAAGACCGCAAGAATTTAGAGGAAAAGAAGTCCCGGAGGTTTTGCTTTCGGGCAATCATGCTAGTATTGAGGATTGGAGAAAACAAGAAGCGATAAAAATAACAAGAAGATATAGAAAAGATATCATGGAAAACTAACATCATGTTTAAAAGGAGATTTAAGTGGACGATTTAAAAATTGTAGAAGGGAATCATTTGGTGGAGAATTTACCTGATTTCGGACCTGGAGATTTAGTAAGGGTTACGACTTCTGTTTTAAGAGGTGATAGGGATAGATTTCAGCGTTTTGAAGGAATAGTTATTAAGATAAAGGGTTCGGGAACAAGTAAAACTTTCACAGTAAGGAAAGTTTCTCAGGGTATAGGAGTGGAAAAGATTTTTCCCGTGAATTCACCAAGGATAAAATCGATAGAGATTCTTAAAAAGGGTAAGGTGAGAAGAGCTAAGCTTTACTATCTTAGAGAAAAAGAAGGTAAGGCAGCTAAGATAAAAGAAAAGAAATGACCGTTGAAGATGAGAGTTGGATTTCTCCCGAAGCTACTCTTATTTGTGGAGTGGATGAAGTAGGGAGAGGTGCTCTCGCTGGTCCGGTTGCTTCAGCAGCTGTAGTTTTCCAAAAAGGTGTTTATATACCTGGCGTCGATGATTCTAAAAAGCTTTCACCCAATAAAAGGCTTAAACTTTTTCCTGAAATTTTAAAAAATTCAATTTCGGTTGGCATTGGATACGTTGATTCTTTTCTTATAGATAGTTGGGGCATAGATTATTCGGTTATTGTTGCTATGTATCGTGCGATAACAGGGCTTTCTGTGATACCGGATTGGATTCTTGTCGATGGGTATCCGATTCCAGAGTTACCTATTTCTCAAACAGCAATTAAAGGTGGCGATAGTTTGTCTCATGCTATAGGTGCCGCATCTATAGTTGCCAAGGTATTGCGTGATAGGGTAATGGAGTTTTTTGATATTGTTTTTCCCGGATATGATTTTGCCAAACATAAAGGATACGGGACTGCTGTTCATATAAGGAATATAAAGGATTATGGTCCTACCAAGATACATAGGAAGAGTTTTTCGCCACTGCGAGAAATAATAAATGGCGTTTAAGGACAAAGGCGAAAATATTGCCGTGGGGTATCTTAAAAGAAAGGGATATAAAATTCTTGCCAGTAATTTTATTGGTAAGGGATTTGAAATAGACATTATTTCCAACAAAGGAGATATTATAGCTTTTGTAGAAGTCAAGAGGAGAAAATCTTCTAAATTCATGGATCCTTTAATGAGTATTGATAAAAAAAGAAAAGAACATATGATAAGGGGTGCAAAATTCTTTTTGCAGTCAAATGATTTATATGGCCGATGTGATGTTAGGTTCGATGTAATAACGATAACAGGTGCGGATGAAGATATTGAACATTTTGAGGATGCGTTTAGAGTTGGTGATTAGGTCTTGTTTTTTAGGAAACGGTCTTCAGTCTCTGGTCACTGGTCATTAGTCAAAATAACAAAAGTAACTATGTTATATATATGTCCTATATGCAAAAAAATGGAGATGGGATGGGTTTTAAACAACAAAAGTAGATTTTTTCTTTTTTTCTCTGTGTTCTTTGTGTCTCTGTGTGAGATTGATTTGGTGTTGTGGGGTGGGTTTTTTCGACGCAAGACTCATGACTCAATTCGGATTCTTTGAATCCGAATTGCCCTTGACAATAAATTAAGCTAAATGTACTTTGTTCCTGTTAAAATGAAAAAATTTAAATTATTTCTGTATAATCGTTTTGAAAAAAAACTTATATACCTACTGATCGGTTTTCTGATTTTATTCGTTGCAAGCTGTGCTAGAATTGGGCCTCCTGTTCCACTAAAAGAAGAGTATGGAGTTTCGGGAGAAAATGTAATTCCTCCTTTATTGATTTATGGTGAAATTTTGGAAAAAAGGGACTCTGTTGGCGTACAGAAATATGATAAATCGAGCTGGATTGGTTTGCAATTTAGAGGAGAGATCGATACGACTTCTACAGGTATGAGGATAATTGACTTGAATGGTAACAAAATACCTTATATTCGCGAGTGGGATGTTTCTAAAGACAAAACCAGGCTTGTTTTGAAACCTCGCGATAGGTTAAGTAACAATATGGGGTATCTACTAAGAATCTCCGGAACAGAGATATACAAATTGAATGGAGAATATTTTGATTTTGACGGAGATAAAGTTGCAGGAGAACCAATCGATGATGATTTTGTTTTTCCTTTCGTTACGGTAAAAGCGGATGCTTCTAAAGGTGAATGGTCTTTCTTATCGAAAGACGAAATTCCGCCTTTTATATCTTCAAAGGTATTTTTTTGTATAGGAGGAGATCCAACTCCTTATATCTGGACAGATGCGAATATAGCATTGTATATTTATGACTATTCATGGAATATTTTAGATACTTCTGCGATTGTCTCAGCTGTGGATAGCTCTTCCGTAAAAAAGAATAATTTCGAAATTGTCGAGAAAAACAACAAACAGAAAATACCTTTAAAAAGCGTTACTTATATCGACAGTTCTGGGGCTTCCGATTTTGGCAAAGTTGTTATCGAACCTTCTTTGCCTCTTAAACCGGATAGAAGGTATCTTCTGAGGGTTTTGGGAGGTATTTCGGATACAAGCGGGAATAAACTCGGCAAAGATGATTCTGTTGTTTTTGAGAAGGACTTCGTAACGTTTAATTGTAATCATGATAGTACGGAGTGTGTCAGTGATACAATCCCGCCGGAGGTCTTAAGCTGGAGGAATTTGGGACCTTCTTTTGAAGTTGCTTTTTCCGAAATGATCGATACCAAGAGTTTAAGCGACAGTTCGATTTATGTGCCTGAACTCGAAGGTGAATTATCTGTGAGAGATGAGTGTGGTTATACCTTTGTGCGTTTTATTACTTCGAAACATGTTGGTGTTTCCGGTTATACTGCTTTTGTTACAGGAAAAGTAAAGGATCTAACCGGTAATAAAGTAAGGGAAGTAAGTCATTATTTTAAAAGACAAACTGATTGAGGCGGCGCTAAAGGCAAAAGAAAAGGCATACGCACCTTATTCGAATTTTAGAGTAGGTGCGGCTCTGCTTGCGGACGACCGTATATTCAGCGGTTTTAATATAGAAAACGCTTCTTATTCTTTGACTATTTGCGCTGAGAGAGTGGCTGCGGTAAGCGCTATTAACGCAGGTTGCAAGAAATTCGAAAAAATAGCAATCGCTGCTGACGGAACCGATTTTATTGTTCCCTGTGGTGCCTGTTTGCAGTTTCTTGCTGAGTTTTCAAAAGATTTGGAAATTATACTTGTTAACAATAATGGGAATACTAAAGTTACTACTCTGAAAAAACTTTTACCTTCCCCTTTTTCTCTTTGAACTTTACTCGATATTTATTATTCCGATTTCCTTTCTAAGAAATTTTATCTTCTTTTTTGCTATTTTCCGTGCTTTTTTTGAACCTTCTTTTAGAATGTTGTCGATTTTTTCTTTATTGTCTATGAAATATTCGTATTTTTCTCTCATGGGCTTTAAAAATTCGTTCATCACTTCGAAGAGTTGTTCTTTTGCGTAAGAATAAGCCATGCCCCCGGCTCGATATTTGTCAGCTAATTCTCTTTGTTGATCTTTTGTCGCGAATAATTTGTATAATTTAAAGACGTTACAGCTTTCAGGGTCCTTTTTTTCTTCAATACTTTGAGCGTTTGTGACGATTTTCATTATTTTTTTTCTCAGTTTCTTTTCCAGTAAAAACATTTCGATTGCGTTGTCGTAACTTTTACTCATCTTTCTGCCGTCCATACCGACTATATATTGAGTTTCCTTTCCTATTTTTGCAGCGGGTATTTTAAAGAGTTCTTTTTTATAATTTTTATTTGCGGCTTCGGCTATATCAGCGGTCATTTCCAGATGCTGTTGTTGATCTTTTCCTATTGGCACAACATCACTATCAAACAGGAGGATGTCCGCAGCCATCAGAATCGGATAGGTGAAAAGTCCCATATTTATGTTCGCGTCAGGGTCTTCTTTTTTGCTTGTATTTTCATCTACTTTAGCTTTGTATGCGTGAGCTCGATTCATTAAACCTTTCGGAGTAAAGGCGGCCAATATGGTAGATAATTCAAAGGTCTCAGATATGTCAGATTGTTTGTATATAAGGCTTTTATCAGGATTCAGTCCGCAGGCAAGCCAGCTTGCAGCGACTTCATAGGTCATATAGTTTAATTTTTCCCTGTCTTTTACTGCGTTAAGAGCGTGATAGTCCGCTATAAAATATCTTGATTCGTAGTTTTCCGCTAGTTCTAAAGCGGGTTTTATTGCCCCGAAGTAATTTCCTATATGCGGCATTCCCGTTGGTTGTATACCGGTTAGCGAAACTTTTTTAGCCATTTATTATCCTCCAATTTTAATTCTAGCCACTAAGACACAAAGGCACAAAGAAGAATATTTTTTATTCCCTTTTATTTTTCTACGGTAATTGTATTGTAGTTTCATTACATCACGTATATTAGGGATTTTGTATTTTATGTCAAGCGCGATTCGTATTCTAAGAATATGAAGTGAGTCAGAAAAGTAGATGCGTTAATGAGTATATGCTTAGAAAATAGGTATTAGGTAGTGGCTTTTAGGAAAAAATTCAACATTCAAAATTAATATCCTGCGCTCTAACCCTCTAACGATTTATTGTTTTCTTGTGATATTAATTAACGGCAGTATGGAATCGAAGCCGTAACGGCTGCGTATCTCGAAAATTTTTCTTTCGAGGTTGACTTTATTTTTATTCTGAAATAGAGAAGGCATTTTTGTTAAGTCGGAGGCACGCACACTTATAAGCCTTACCCATCTTTTTGGTATTTGCATGAAAATTTCTTTTGCGATAGGGTATATATCGGACGCGAGATTGGTTGGAGGTATATTTCTGTATCCTTTTTTTTCGCTGAAATCGGCAGCCCTAATTGTTACTGAGATTTTTGTTGCGTAGACATTTGTCTTTTGTAGTTTTAAGGCTACTTTTTGTGTCAAATAATACAATAGAGAATACAATATATCGAGGTTTTTTGTATCTTTTTCCAGGGTTTTTGATTTGGATATAGATTTTTTCGGTTGATTTTTGTTTATTTTACTGTAGTAAATAGACGTTATCCACTTTATTCCGTTAAGACCAAAAGCGTCTAATATTTCTCTTCTTGGATAAGTTAAAAGGTCTCCGATTGTAAATATATTCATCTTGTTAAATCCTTCTTCCGAGCGTTTTCCTATACCCGGGAATTTTGAAATAGGGAGAGGAAAAACATATTCTTCTTCTTTACCCGGTGGGATAACTATAATTCCATCAGGCTTTACCTGTTCCGCGGCTATTTTTGCTACTGTTTTACTTGTTGAAATTCCGACAGTCGCGTTTACCTGGAGGCTCTTTCTTATCTTATTTTTTATTTCGTGACCGATATCTTCCGGATTCTTGTTAAATTTTGGAGAGCAAGATAAATCTAGGTATGCTTCGTCGACGGATATTCCTTCTAATTTGTCGGAATATTCACTTAGTATGGAATAAAAAATACCCGAAAAAGCTTCGTAAATCCTCATATGAGGTTGTATAAAAATGCAATGGGGGCAAATTTCCCTGGCCTTTCCCACCCCCTGGGCGGAATGGACTCCGAATTTTCTGGCTTCATAGGAAGCCGCTGATACTACACCTCTTCTTTTTCTTGGATCACCTGCGACTACAACCGGTTTTCCTTTAAGGTTAGGATTTAAGGACTGCTCTACAGAAGCAAAGAAGGCATCCAGGTCTGCGTATAAAATCAATTATAGTAGCTCCTTATAACACCTATCACTACCCCTATAACTTCGAAGTTTTTATCTATTATGGGATAATCGGGGTTTTCAGGTTTTAGTATCCAGTTTTTGTTTTTCCTATCGAGTTTTTTTACTGTTGTTTCGTCTTCGACTAGAGCCACCACTATATTTCCTTTTACTGGTTCTCTATATCTATCTATAACAACAAGATCCCCTTCATGAATACCTGCGCCTATCATGCTGTCTCCTTTTACCTTTAAAAGGAAATTGTTTCTCCATTTATCCAGAGAGAAATATCCGTCTATCCCTTCGAATTCTAAAGTGGGTTCTCCGGCAGCAATTCTTCCTATTATAGGTATACCTATTCCCTGCAAGCTGATTCCTCGAGCTATACCATTTATTTTTTTGATGATTCCTCTTCGTGCAAGTTCATCGAGGTGAACTTTTATTGCTTTTGTACTTCTAAAACCAAGATGTCCGGCTATTTCCCTTACACTTGGGGCGAAACCCTTTTCCTCCGTAAACTCTTTTAAAAATTTGACTATCTTATCTTTTGTTTCCATTCGGCTATTTATGTAAACATATGTTTACTTATTATTATATTGATTGTTTTTTATTTGTCAAGGGGGGTGGATTCTCCGAATCCAGGTTGAATAGTTTTTAAGGATTAGCAGAATAGCAGGCTATCAAGCGAGGATTAAGGATTAGATGAGAAGCTTCGAAGAAAAGCAAGGATTAAGGAAAAACACTTACCGCTTAATCCATAATCCCTGAATTTCTGACTTTCACTGCTTCTAATCCTACTATTCTCTGTGTACTCTGTGGTAAATGGTTTTTTTCTTATTTTAAAGTAACTTTATAACTTTTGCCGGTTTGTAGCCTTCTGCCCTGAAAATATAAATTCCGGATTTTGTTACTTCGCCTTTTGAATTTCTGCCGTCCCAGGTTCTCTCGTTCATTGGCAAAGTTCGGATGAGTTTGCCTGTAATATCGTAGATTTTTAATCGGAAGTTCTCTTCCGCAGATGATGGTGGAATAATGATTATGTTTTCTGTGAAAGGGTTCGGGTATACTTTCAGTTCTAAGGATGCTGGGGTTTCGGGGTCTTCTATGCCTGTGGGTAATCCTTCGGCGGCGAACATAACTTTATAAGGCGGTGAATCTCCCTGGGTCCATACAACATAACCCTCTGCTACACTTGGGTGGTACATGTCTTCATCGGCAAAGTATTCTCGGAATTTATAAGAGCCCCAGCCAGGTGTTATAAAATAATAATAACGGGCATAAATATCATTAACGCCATCGCTGTTGTCTTCCCAGTAAAGGTAGCTATATACGTTTCCCATGGTAGAGATTACAGGATATCTGGAGTTACCCGATGTAAGCCAGTTTCCTCCGTTTCCTCCGCAAAAATAAGCATCTAATTTTCCTGCTGAACTGTCCTCCCATGCGGCAGAGAGGCTGTCTTCGCCGTGTGAAAAGTCGAGGCTCGGATGGTGCAGGGGAATATCTATGGGTCCGGCTAGGCATTCTTCAGCCGACCAGATGTCTTCGTCGAAATACCGGTGAACGATGCTATAGGTGGAGTCGATGGTGTCGTATCGTTCCCAGATTACGTGTACCTCATTTCCGTTAAATATGCTTATAGATGGATACATGTCGGAAGCGACACTATCATTGCTTAAATTTAAAGTATCGCTTAGAGTATTCTTATAGTAAATCTCCCAATTGCCGGGGGTGTTATCCTGCCAGACGATATGCATATTTCCGGTGCTATCGACGGCGATAGCGGGCAGAGTTGAATGACCTGGAGTGTAACTGATTCTTTCGGGAAAGCCCGCGACAAAGGGATTCATCAGAAAAATTTCTCCTATTCCCGCAGAGTCTCCTTCTGAGACAACCCATGGGGAGTTGTCATAAATGTCAAGGGAAGGGAAATGAGCATTACCAAAGAGTGTTGCCCAGAAAGCCTGAGATTGCCAGGTTGTTCCGCCATCATAAGAATATGCGATATGAATTGTATCCTCTTTGTACTGGTAGACTGCATAGATGGTGTCGGGTTCGATTGGATACAAAACAGCAATTTTATGACCGTTGCTATAGGCAGTCGCGAAATTTACATAAGAACTGTCTATTTCTACAGGTGTAGCTATCTGGGCGGGTAAAAGTATTGTTTTTGATAGTAGTAAAACGATTAAAATTAACATGAAATTAAATTTATTCATGTTTACCTCCTTATATTATCATTGTATGCGTAAGTATAAGTTTTGTCAAGGAAAATTCGGATTCTTTGAATCTGAACCGAGTTATCCAGTCGTTGGTCTCTGGTCACTAGTCACCAAACAAAAACTAGAGTTTCTACATGTTCTACATGTGAACAATCGGGTTGGGACGGGTTTTAAATAACAATAGTATAGTTTTTTTTATCTGTGCAAATCTGCGTTCATCTGCGTCCTATTTTCTTTGTGTCTTCGTGGCAAATATATGGTTGTGAAAAATTTAAAAATAATAACAATACTGCCCTTGACATAAGGGAATTTTTTGTTTATATAGAATAGAGAAAATAGGAGATATTATGGCTAAAGAAAAAGAATTTTTAGAAGAGGGGAAAAGGCTGATAGAAGAAGGCAGCTATCAAAAGGCTAGTTTTTTTCTGAAAAAGGCACTAGAGAAGAATCCCAATTATCCGGATATTAACAATTTGATGGGAGTTGCTCTATCTCTTTCGGGTAGGTATAAAGAGGCTATACCTTATTTTGAAAGAGCGATCAAAAGTAATCCCGATTACATCGAGGGTCATATAAATTACGCTCTTACTCTTAATCAATTGGGTGAAATCGATAAAGCTGGTGCTGAGTTTGAAATAGCGGAAAAACTTGAAATGGAGAGGGATTCAGAGATGGAAAAAGTTGAATTTTCTGTTAGGGCAAGGATAGCTAATGGGCATAAGGAAACCGCCACTTTATACGCGAGTATAGAGAGATATGATGAGGCAATCGGAGAGCTCAGAAAGGCGCTTAAATTTGCGCCGAATTTCCATGATATTCGAACACTTCTGGGCACAATGTACGTAAAGATGGGTGACTACGGTAAGGCGAAAAAGGAATTAAAAGAGGTTTTAAAAAGAAGCGGAAACTTTGTGCCTGCTGCCGTAAAATTGGGTTTTTGTTATTATAAGGAAGAAGATAAAGAAATGGCCAGAGAGATATGGACAAAGGCTAAAGAATTAGATCCGGATAATAAAAGCCTAAAAATGTATCTAGATTTGCCTTAAATAAAATTTTTGGTGTAGTGAATCTTAAAAAAACTTTAAATCTTCCTAGGACGGACTTTTCTATGAAGGCAGATCTTTCCAAAAGAGAACCTGAGTTTGTCGAATTCTGGGAGAAAAATGCAATTTATAAAAAAGCTCTTGAGAAGAGAAAAGGCGGAGAAAAATTTATTCTTCATGATGGACCTCCGTACGCAAACGGTCACATTCATCTTGGTCAGGCAATGAATAAAATTATTAAGGATATTACCGTTAAGTATAAGATGCTTAAAGGTTATTATACACCTTATAGACCTGGGTGGGATGCTCACGGTATGCCTATAGAAAATATTGTTATAAAGAATTTTAAAACAGAAGATGATATATTAGCGATAAGGAAAAGCTGTAGAGAATTTGCTTCCAAGTGGATTAAAGAACAGGGAAAAGATTTTAGGCGATTGGGAATTTTGGGTGAGTGGGATAATCCTTATATTACTATGAGTAATGAATACGAGGGTATGGAATTGGAACTCCTTTCCAAGGTAGTTGAGAAAGGATATGTCTATAGAGGATATATGCCTGTTCATTGGTGTCCTGCTTGCGAAACTGCTCTTGCTATTTCGGAAATCGAATATCAGATGATGGATTCTCCTTCTTTGACATTTACAATGAAGGGAAAAGAGTATGATGCTTTAATATGGACTACAACTCCTTGGACTATTATTTCAAATTTAGCCCTAGCGGTTCATCCTGATTATATGTATGTGGTTATCGAGGCAAATGGCAGTAAATTTCTTTTGGCTGAAAGTTTACTTGAGAAAAATGCTAGCAAAGCCGGTTGGAACAAATTCAAGGTTCTGGAGAAATTTCCGGGAAAGGAATTGGAGGGAATTGGATTTGAACATCCTTTCGCTGATAGAGAATCCATTATTAGACTGGCTAGATTCGTTACTATGGAAGAAGGAACAGGAATCGTTCATATAGCTCCAGGACATGGAAGGGAAGATTATGTTCTTGGAAAAGAAGTGGGCCTCGATATTTATTCTCCTGTTGACGAGAAAGGTAAATTTACTAATGAAGCTAAGGGCTTTGAGGGTTTGACAACAACCGAGGCTTCTGATAGAGTGCTCGATGTTTTAAAAGAGAAGGGCAATTTGGTTTATGTTGATAAAATCCAGCACAGTTATCCTATTTGCTGGAGATCAAAGACCCCGCTTATTTTTCGTGCTACCGAACAATGGTTTATTTCTATTGACCATAGTGATTTAAGAAAAAAAGCCTTGGAGGTTGTAAGGAATAGCCAGTGGTATCCTCCTCAAAGCCAGGAAAGAATGTACGCTGCCGTTAGTGATAGACCTGATTGGTGTATTTCCAGGCAGAGGAAATGGGGTGTTAATATTCCTGCTTTTTTCTGCAGTAAATGCGGAGAAGCAATTCTTAATGAAGATATAATTTTGAAAGTGGCTGAATTGTTCAAAGAAAAATCGGCGGATGTGTGGTTTGAATTGGAAGTGGGTGACATTTTAGATGAAAATTTTAAATGCAAAAATTGCGGTTCTAAAGATTTTGAAAAAGGTCTGGATATACTTGATGTATGGTTTGACTCAGGAATTTCTTCTTTTGGCGCTTTGAGAGAAGAAAATTGGCCTGCAAACATGTATCTTGAAGGGCCGGATCAACATAGAGGATGGTTTAATTCATCTCTGATGCTTTCTTTGGCAATAAAAGGTGTTCCTCCCTATGATAAAGTTGTTACTCATGGATGGATGCTGGATGAGGAAGGGCAATCAATGCATAAATCTCTCGGGAATGTAACTGCTCCTTCTGAGATCGTTGAGGAATTCGGGGCAGATATTTTACGTTTGTGGGTTGCTTCGGTTAACTGGTCTTTGGACGTTAAATACGGAAAAGAAATTATGCAGAGATTAGTTGATGCTTATAGAAAGATAAGAAATAGTTTTAAATTTATGCTCGGCAACTTAGGCGATTTTAAAGAAAAAGACCGTTTGGAAACAGATGAATTGTTGCCTGTGGATCGTTTTGTGCTAATTAAGCTTAATTCATTGATATCTGATGTAGGCAAAGATTATAATGCGTTACATTATCACAAGGTTTATAGAAAAATTTATGATTTTATAGTAAGTATGCTTTCTTCATTTTATCTTGATATAATTAAAGACAGATTATACGTAGAGTCAAAGGACGGAAAGAAGAGAAGGAGCGCTCAAACGGTTTTATTTGAGTTAACAAAAAATCTTGCCGTGATGCTTGCTCCCGTATTGTCTTTTACTACAGAGGAAGTTTGGCAGTCCCTTTTTGGCGATAAATCAATTTTTCTTGCCGAATTTCCCGGATCTGGGGAACAAACAGAGGAGGACAGAGGATTACTCGAGAAATTTGAAAAAGTTCTTGAAGTCAGAGATGAATTCCATAAGGTTTTGGAATCAGCCCAGGAAGAAAATTATATCGGTAATTCTCTTGAGGCAAAGTTAATCATCAAAAGTGATTTGAAGGAGCTGAAAGAATTAGAAGAATATTTGGAAGAGATTTTTATTGTATCAAAAGTAGATTTTGTATCTGAGATAAGTTCGGAATATTCGTTTGAAGGTAAGTTGGGGTCTTATGGTGTCGAAAAAGCGAAAGGGGAGAAGTGTTCCAGATGCTGGATGTTTAAGGTGAGTGTTGGAAAGGATAGAGAATTTGATACTCTTTGTGAGAGATGTGTTGGAGTTATAAAAGGAGGAAATTTTGAGCTGGAAGATTGATTACGGATATTTTGAAAGGAAGTTGAACAAGGAGAGAGAAGAAGTTCTTGAAGAGATAAAAGGGTTGGAGCCTAAAGTAGAAGGAAATCCGTTAGAAGATGGAGAAGAAAATACTCCTTTTCCTACTCATATAGCGGATATTGCCGATATCGAAAATAGAATTGATAGAGATTCTTATATTATAAATCAACTCACTCATAAATTGAGAGATATTGATTCTGCTCTTCAGAAAATAATAGATAAAGAATATGGTATGTGTGAAGACTGCAATGTGCAAATAAGGAAAGAAAGACTTAAAGTTATCCCATATGCCAGATGCTGTAAGTCCTGTGCGGAAAAAAGGGAAAGAATTCCTTGGAAAAAAGAAGTCTTATAAGTATTAAACAAAAATTATTGTTTGCTCCCATTTTTCTATTTGTTCTTTTTTTAGATCAGATTACCAAGAAATGGATTGTTAAAATCATGTTCTATGGGGATTCTAAGAGCATAATAGGCAATATATTACGATTTACATATATCAGAAATCCAAATTCTGTTTTTGGTCTCAGATTCGGTGGACCTTTTATTTCAACTGCACTTACTTTAATTGCTTTTATATTTGTTACAATTCTTTTTTTTAGAAGTGATAACAGATTTTCTATTTTTAGTTTATCTCTCATAATCGGAGGTGCGTTAGGGAATCTTACCGACAGGGTATTTTATATGGAGGTTATTGATTTTATTGATGTAGGTATAGGAAGATGGCGTTGGCCTACTTTTAATGTTGCGGATTCTTTTGTAACTATTGGACTAATATTGCTTATTATTTATTTTATCTTCATTGACACTTCTCATAAAGAGATGAAATCTACTGAAATGTAAAAATCAAATATTAAAATGGAAAAATTTAACAGAGGAGTCAGAAGCCAGGAGGCGCGAAGTCAGAATTACATCCCCTGCCCTATAATTGGACGCAGATGAACGCAGATTTAAAAGATTTATTTTTCTATTTTCCCATTCAACTATTAAACTATTCAACCATTCAACTTAGATTCTTCGAATATACGTTTCTACTATGGGTTTTTTAGCTTATCAACTTTTATATGTTCAGCTTCCTTTAATTCTTTTTCCTTTTCCTAAACAAGATTTTCGTGAATTTCTTTGGATTGAAGAAGCTACTTCAATTGGGATGTATTATTATACTGATCCCCTTATAGCACAATTTGAGAATCAAAAATACATGAATCGTTCGGTACTTGGTGAGGGTGATTTTTTTGTGCTTTCGGAAAGAGAAGAATACGACACTATTCCTTATTCTTATCTCAGAACGGTAAGCGGTGATTATAGGTTGCTTCATTTACATTTTGATAGAAAACTTGATTGGGGAACATGCTCGGGTGGGATATTAGGTTTACGCGATATTGGACAGGTTCTTAAAGGATATGGTTCTTTAACTTTCCCATTTATTCTAAACGGGAATATTTCGACTTCTATATATGAAAATATAATAAACTTTTCGGTAAATTGCGATTATTTGTATTTTGAAACTACCAGGGATAAATGGTTCGGTTATTTTAAATTCTGGGATGGCAGATTGGGCGTCACTCATGACGATAAGGAATTCGCATCTTATCTTTTTCGTTTGAGAGATCCGATTTTTCTTGTGATGGCGAATGTTGTGGGTGAGGGTCTCTTTACCGAGGGACGTTTTGAAATAGAGGATTATTTTATAGCGCCTATTTACGTTCTATCTCTGGATAATTCGATTTATTGTGTTATTTCGAAAGATGTGGATAGTTCGGTAGTAGGTATTAAATCAAGATACGCGGGTTTAGAGGTTGGTAAGGAGAGTTTTTTGCTTGCCGTAAATAGTGATCTCTTGAAAGCCTTCATTGATTATTCTTATGACGATTTTTCTTTTAGGGGAGCTGTAGCCGGGGAATTGGAATATTCTTTTTACAAGAATAGGATAACTCCCGGGGTTCGGGCAACTTTGTATGATAATGAGGAATTCGATTTTGAGTTGAGTCTTAGAATACTCGAAGTAAAGTTTTTCTGGGGTATGAAAAAAGTCACATTTGAAGGATATTATGAAAAAAACTATTGGGGAATGCAGGCTTTCTTTTCTTTTTAGCCACGAAGGCACAAAGACACTAAGAAAAAAGAATTATTTTGTTTGAAAACCCAATCCAACCCACCAAATTTGAACCACAAAGCACACAAAGATCACAAAGAAAAAATCATTTAACCACTAAACACACGAAATCCCACCCCCTTTCCCTTTTGGGTCTTATTAAAGAAACACGAAAAAGATAGAAATATTCTTGTTATTTGTGTAAGTTGTTGTTAAAAAGGAAATTAATAGTTAGAATAAAAAAATTTAGTGTATTTTGTGGTTTGAAATTACTCTTGACAAAATTTGATATTTTTGCTACTCTTGTACGATTGGGAGGAAAAATGAAAAAAATATTGATAGTTTTTTTTGTGGTCTTTATGATTTCGATTCCTGCTTGGGCTCTTTTGCCGGAATTTGGGTTAAAAGTAGGATACGATAAGCAAAATTTTGGGTATTCAGAGTTGACTGGTATTGTTGGTCCTTTTGATATTCGCAGTGATCCACCTGAAGACCTATTAAGTGTCTGGTGGCTTTCAGTGGGATTAGTAACTGATTTGAATCTTCCGTTGCTGCCTTTTGGATTAAGAGGAGAGGCTAGTTATGCCTGGAAATCCGTAAATGATATTACGGCATCCAATATATGTCTTGCGATTTCAGGAAAATTTATTTTTTCACCGCCTCTCTTACCATTGGGCTTCTATTTAGGCGTGGGTCCGACTCTCAATTATTTAAAAAGGGGAGCTGGATCGGAGAATATATATGGAGCCCAGGTTTACGCTGGAGCGAATCTAAAATTGGGTTTAAATGTTTTCGGTGAGGTAGGTTACGGATATATGTTCCCGGAGGAAGGTTCCTGGAGTCAGATTAACGTAAAGTTTGGAATGTATTTCTAGTTGATGCTTCGTATCAGTTAATAGTAAATTAGTGAATTGGTAAATTAGTAGAAAAAAGATAACGGTTTTTGTGTTTTTTGTAGATTAATATACAGACTTAATAGGAATGGTTGGGTTTCGTGTATTTAGTGTGTTTAGTGGTTGAATATATATTCTTTGTGTCTTCGTGACTTTGTGGCAGTCACAAAATCAGCATTGCGTCGCCATAGGAATAGAACATATATTTTTCCTTAATTGCTTCCATATAGCTATTTAAAATTAACTCACGTGACGCGAATGCAGAAACAAGCATAATAAGAGTAGAACCAGGAAGGTGAAAATTGGTTAGTAAACGGTCTACTATTTTGAATTCATACGGCGGATATATGAAAATATCAGTTCTTCCTTCTTTTTGGCCTATTTTACCTTTTTCTATCGCTGCTGTTTCAAGAACTCTTACGGTTGTGGTGCCCACAGCAAGTACGTTCCCGCCGACTTCTTTGGTTTGATTGATCATAGAAGCTATTTCTCCCGTTATTGTAAAGAATTCACTTTCCATTTTATGTTCTTGTATATTTTCTGTTTGTACCGGACGAAACGTACCGGGACCAACATGTAGAGTAACTTCTGCAATTTTGCCGCATTTCTTCTTTAGTTCCTCAAGGATTATTTTATTGAAATGTAGCCCGGCAGTAGGCGCGGCTACCGAGCCGTCTTTTTTCGCGTAAATTGTCTGATACCCTTTTATATCTATAGCCTCAGGAGGACGTTTAATATAGGGAGGTATAGGAGTAGTTCCGTGTTTTAGAAGATTCCCGTTTGTCCCTTCGAATTTTAATATTCTTTCTCCGGTAACCTCATCGATATTTTTAACCGTGCATTGAACCGTATCGTTTATTGCTATTACATCGGAAATTTTTGCTCTTTTTCCCGGAGAAATCATTGCTTTCCATAAATTATCGGCTTTTCTTTCTACGAGCAATATTTCGACTTTTCCTCCTGTAGAGATTTTGCTTCCGTTTAGCCTTGCCGGGATGACTCTGGAATTGTTTAATACAATACAGTCTTTGGATTTTATGTAATCGATAATATCGGAGAAGTTTCTATGTTCAATTTTTCCTGTATCTCTGTGTAAGACCATTAGTCTTGAACTGCCCTTTTTTTTGGGATATTGAGCTACGAGTTCTTCTGACAGGTTAAATAAAAATTCGGATTTTTTCATTTTCCGATACAGAAATTCGAAAATATATTATCCAGAACGTCCTCGGATGTTATTTCTCCTGTTAATTCTTTTAAAGAATTGATTGCTTCGTCTATATCAAAGGCCAGCAGTTCTAAATCTTTGCCATCTTTTATTGTTTTTAGTCCATTTTTAATAGAGGTTATTGCGTAGGAAATTTCATTTTTTTGCCTCTCGGTTGTGCAGGTAGTGCCTTCTCCTTCAATGGTTGGTATTATTTCTTCAATTAATTTAATGATAGCTTTGTTTAATTTTCTTATTCCGGAATGTTTCTTTGCCGAGACCCAGATTGGCTTACCGGGAAAGGGTATATCTTTTATTTTCTTTTTTAAATCTGATTTGTTTACAACTAATATAAATGGTTTTTTAGTTATGATTTTAAATATTTCTTTATCTGCTTTATCGATTTTTCCCGAACCATCTATAATAAATATAATTCCATCTGATTGTCGTACCATTTCTAAAGCTTTGTCGATGCCTATTTTTTCTATTTTGGATTTCGAAGACCTGATTCCGGCCATATCGTGAATAATAACGGGATAACCTTCTATATCGATTGCTCCTTCCAGAAGATCTCTTGTTGTTCCCGGAATTTCAGTTACTATCGCTTTATCTTCTTTTAATATTGTATTAAATAAACTTGATTTTCCGACATTTGGTTTACCTACTATAGCCAGTTTAAATCCATCAAGCAGAATTTTCCCCCTTTTGTAGGATTTTACCATGATATCCAATCTTACTTTAAGCTTTTCAATTTTCTTTGTCAGATTACGTATATCAAGAGATAAGATTTCGCTTTCACCGAAATCCAAGTCAGCTTCGATATGAGTTTTTATTTCCATGAAGTCCTTTTTTATCTTTTCGATTTCGTGAAAAAGTTTACCGTTTAAGTTTTCTTCGGCAATCAAAAGCCCTTTCTCTGTTTTTGCCTGTATTACGTTAAGTAAAGCCTCTGCTTCAATAAGGCTCATTTTGCCGTTTAAAAATCTTCTTCTTGTAAATTCGCCTTTTTCGGCTATTCTTGCGCCATGTGTCAATAGTAAATCAATAATTTTTTTAGGGATAACAGTTCCGCCATGGGTCGAAATTTCTATCATGTCTTCGCCTGTGTAGGAAAATGGTTTTTTGAAAACAAAAAGAAGTACTTCGTCTAAATTCTTTTTGGCTTCCGTAGGGCCATTTTGAATCCAACCGTGAAGGATTGAATCACCTTTTGCCTTTCTTAATTTATCTTGTGGCGTGAAAATTTTTTCTACTATGGCAGATGCATTTTTACCGCTTACTCTTATGATGGAAATAGCACTTCTGCCGATTGGAGTGCTTATTCCGCAAATAGTTTCAGTGAAATCACTCATTTATTTATGTTAAACAATATAAAAGTTAGTGCAGAAGTTTATCTGACGTTTACCCTTTATTATTTTCTATTCTCTTGAAGGAGCTATAACCACTTTCTTTAATTCTGTATCACCTATTGTATAAGTTCTAACACCTTTTATATCTGAAACTGCAAGGTGAATAGATCTACGCAGTGAAGGCGGTAAGGGCTGAAAAATATATTCTCTTTTAGATCTTTTTACTTCGTAGGCGAAAGCTTTCGCTCTGGTAGTGAGAGTTCGTTCTTTTTTTCGTCTGTAACCTGCAATATCGATAATAAGTTCAATTGAATTATCTTTTGAATGAATGATTCTGGACAGGAGATGTTGAAAAGATTCCAATGTTTTACCGGATTTTCCAATCAACATTCCGTCCATGTCTTTAGTTCTAATATCGACATAAAGCTTATCATCTTCTTTTTCAATTCTGACTTTTCCTGTGGTTCCGAGTTTTTCCAGCATTCTTTTTATTTCATCTCTGACCAATTCTTCTTTAGCTGAAGTCTTTGGAGTTTCTTCTTCCTTTGGAGCTTCTTCTTTTTTCTTTACTTTTAACTTTACCATGCCTCCTTCTTCGGGGGAAAGAACTTCCCATTCCATTTCTTCTTTATTTTTCAAAGAAAGTTCTTCCATTCCTTTTTTTATTGCTTCTTCAAGATTTTCTGCTTCTACTTCTATTTCCTGGTTAACCATAATTAAGCCTCCTTAGTCCTTTTTTGGATAATTGTTTGCACGACTAACATCATAATATTGTAAGTGAAAAAATATAGAGTTAACCCGGAAGGTAGGGTTAAGAAAATAAAAGTGATGAAAATTGGCATCATGTAGGACATTATTTTTTGTTGGTCATCCTGGTTTGCCGGGCTCATGATACGCTGTTGAAAAAACATAGATATACCTGTAAGTATTGGAAGTATATAATACGGGTCTTTTACGGAAAGATCCTTTATCCAGAAAATGAATGGAGCGCCCTTTAATTCAATTGAGCCGTTTAATACCTGGTATAAAGAAAAGAAAATGGGCATCTGTAGAAACATCGGCAGGCAGCTCGAAAATGGGTTAAAACCTGTTTCCCTGTATATTTTCATTGTTTCCTGATTTATACGAGCTGGATCGTCTTTGAATTTCTTTTTAATCTCCTGCATTCTCGGTTGTAATTCTTTCATTTTGCTCATTGATCTTGTCTGATGTATTGTTAAAGGGAAAAGACCAAAAACCAGGCAAATTACAAATAAAATTATTACCAAACCGTAATTGGGTATGTACCTATGGAGGAATTGTATAAAGTGGTAGATGAACTTTGCTACCGGTCTAATAAGAGGGAATCCAAAATATATTGCGTTTTCCATGCCATTTTTAGTGGAAGCAAGTACGGAAAATTTAAGTGGACCAAAATACAATAAGGTATTATATTGATCATGGACAGAAATAACGGGGTTATCGGGGGATTTCTTAAGTGTAAATTCTTCAAGATAATTTTCCGGTACGACTCCGCTGAAAAAATATTTAGTTTTATAGCCTACCCATTCTATTGCTCCAGAAACATCTTCATTGCTACCTTTGAATAAATCGCCTTTTTTTATAGTGTATGGTTTGTTACCTGCGAAGTATACGGTGCCGCTGTAATAAGCTTCTCGAGAAAATTCCTCTCCTGTATCAAAGGAGCTTATTTCGTAAAGATATTCTGACTCGGGAGAGCATTCAAGCCTAAACAGATAAGAGGAATCCGAGAATATATAAGTTTTACTTAATAAAACCTCATCAAGCATATAAGAAAAAGTGACTTTCTTTTTCGAATCTTTCTCTTCGACTTTTACGTTGAAATATATTGGTTGTGTTGATATGCTTTTTTTCGATGTAATGATCGATGTTGACAGTAAAGGTTGGCTTCTGTTAAGCGAAAAAAACATGACTTTGTAATCTTTTAAGTAAATAGAATCAATAACTCCGCCTTTAGAAGACAGATAAACGTCCATAAGTTTTGTGTTTATTATAATAGTTTCGGTATCTTCTTCTTTCTTACTCGTATCCTTTTCTGCCAGTAGTTCTGGCAAGTCGTCTTTTTCCTCCTCGATAATTGTTTCTTCCTTAACTTGTTCACTAACCTCGTCACTTGGTGTTTCTAGTTCGGTGTTTTTTTTATTGGAGGCGGAATAGTACTGAAATAGCAGCATAATAAGAAATATAAAAACAAAACCCAATATCATTCTCCTGGAGTCATCCATTATTTACCTCCCACGGGATCGTATCCGCCTTTGCTAAAAGGATTGCAACGCAATAATCTCCAAACACTTAGAAGCAAACCTTTGAAGAAACCTTCTTTTTTAAAAGCCTGAATTGCATAAGAGGAACATGTTGGATAATACTTACATCGTTTTGGAAAGAAAACGGATATGTTTTTAGAATAAAATTTTAATAATGCTATTATTGCTTTAGCCATAAATTTTCCTTTACACATATTTTATCGAAATCATTTTTTATTTTATCGTAATCTTCCATTAATGCTGATTTTCTTCCCCCAACAATATATAGACCATTCTTTAAGGCAGGATTGGCATTTCTTAAGATTTCTCTCAAATGACGTCTTAGCCGATTGCGTTTTAATCCTCCTTTTATTCCCCTTTCCATACGAACAGAAAACTTCTTTCCTTTTTCCGGCAAATAGTGTATATAAATAAACTCCCCCCCGTAAAAGAATCCTTTGTTGTAAATTCTTCTTATCGTGTCATTTTCTCTTATCCGCCACTCTTTTCCAAAGCCGAATTTCTTTCCCATTCGCATTCTAAGAAATTTTCTTGCGAAAATTCAACCTATACTAATAAGAAGTACCGTTGTTGTCAAGCGTGGATTTTAAGAAAGAAATTAGCCACGGATTAACACGGATACACACGGATTTTTTTGTTTTACTAAATCCCAATCCCTAAATCCTAAATCCTCACAATTACCACAGAGACACAGAGAATAATAGGATTAGAAGCAGTGCGAGTCAGAAGTTCAGGAATTAAGGATTAAGTGGTAAGTTAGAGTTTAGTCCAAAGTCCAATGCCCATAGTCCAAAGTCAAAACTAAATACCAAATCCAAAATCAACTATTTAAACATTTATTACAAATAAAAAAAGGGAGATTTCTCTCCCTTTTTTATTTTGAATCAACGTAGCTATTATTATTTATTTCTCGACTGAGAATTTATATATGATTGTTTGTTTTCTTTCTTCGCCTGGTCTTAAGATGGGGGAAGGGAAGTTTGGATGGTTCGGTGAATCGGGGTAATACTGAGGTTCGATGCAGAATGCGTAGTGCTGATTATATGCTTTTCCGCCTTTCCCTTTGAATCCATCAAGGAAATTGCCTGAGTAAAATTGCACTCCGGGCATAGTGGCATATATTTCCATAACTCTTCCGCTTTCAGGTTCGACAACTTTACAAACCATAGAAAGGGGTTCATCCGATTTTGTTAATACGAAATTATGATCGTACCCACCGTGGAATTTCTTATCGAGTTGATCTATACGTGAGCCGATTGGCGTAAGTTCTGTAAAGTCTAAAGGAGTTCCTTCGACATTCTTTACTTCTCCCGTGGGGATCAATCCATCATCTACAGGAGTATATGCCGTTGCGTTTAATTGCAACTTGTGGTCAAGAATGGTACCATTACCTTCTCCTTTTAGATTGAAGTATGCGTGATTTGTAAGATTGACGATTGTTGCTTTGTCTGTTTTGGATTCTAACACTATTTTTAGTTCATTGTTATTGTTAAGAATATATTTTACTGTATTTTCGAGATTTCCGGGGTATCCTTCTTCTCCGTCTTTACTGAGGTACGTGAGTTTTACGCCTACGCCGTCATCTTCTTTTATCTCTTCCCCTTTCCATACCTTTTTGCCGAAACCTTCGGTACCTCCGTGTAGATGATTTTCTCCGTCGTTTGTCGCCAGAGTATATTCTTTTCCGTCAAGGGTAAACTTGCCTTTTGCAATGCGATTTGCATATCTCCCTGCTATTACGCCCTGATATGAAGCGTCTTTGATATAGCCTTCTAGGTCGTCAAATCCCAAAACAATGTCATAAAAGTTGCCGTCTCTATCCGGGACTTTAAGAGAAGCCAACGTTGCTCCGAATTCGCTGACTTTTAATTCCATTCCATTGGAATTTTTTATTGTGTAGATATTGACTGTTTCTCCGTTCGATGTTTTTCCGAATTCTTCTTTTTCGACGCTCGCAGATGATGTTCCTTCGGCACAGCTTAAACAAAAGATGAGTGATGTAAACGGAATGAGTTTCTTACATAAGTTTAATCCCATTGTTACCTCCTTTTTCTATCCTTTATGGTTAAACTTAAAGATTATTTTATGGAAAAACCAAGAAAAGTCAACCGGACGAAAAAATAATTTAAACATAGAATACAGAGAGAAATTTAGTCCTAAGTCCAATGTCCAAAGTCGGAAGTCTTGAGCCAAAACTAAATCCCAAGTCCTAAACCCTAAAATTACTATTTAACTATTTGACTTAGATTTAAAGAATTTATCCGCTATTCCCTTACATATTTATAAGGTTTTGAACTATAATGTTATTGTAAACATTTGGCAATAGGCAACTTGCTTGGTGTTGACAATTATATGAAACTTATTATTATTGATTGCTTAAATCATCCAAATGGCGCCTTAGTGTTTGTAGATGATATAGATATAGAGCGAATATTGCGGAGGGGGTTTTATTAAGTTCGGATATTTTGATGATGAAAAAAGAGAGTACGTAATTACGTCTCCTAAAGTTCCGTATCCATGGATAAATTATCTTGGTTATGATGGTTTTTACTCTTTGATCTCCAATACTGCAGGTGGTTATAGTTTCTATAAAGATGCCAGATTAAGGAGGATTACGCGATACCGATACAACAATATTCCCGCTGATGACGGTGGCAGATATTTCTATATAAATGATGACAGTAATGTTTGGTCTCCTAGTTGGAAACCGGTTAAGGCAGACTTGGATAAGTATGAATGTCGCCATGGGCTGGGCTATACTAAGATTAAAGGAGAAAGAAACAGTCTTGAAGTGGAAGTTCTTTATTTTGTTCCTCTTGGTTTTAATGGTGAAGTTCAGAGGGTAAGCCTTACAAATAAATCAAATTCGACCAAGAATTTTAAACTTTTTTCATTAGTGGAATTCTGTTTATGGAATGCTTTTGATGATATGACAAATTTTCAGAGGAATTTCTCTATTGGTGAAGTAGAAATAAAAGGTTCTGTTATATACCATAAAACCGAGTACCGCGAGAGAAGAAATCATTTTGCTTTTTATTCTGTAAATTATGATATTGAAGGTTATGATACGCAGATGGAAGATTTTCTGGGGCTTTATAATGGTTTTTCTTCTCCTCTTGCTGTAATAGAAGGTAAGTCAAGGAATTCGCAGGCACATGGATGGCAGCCTATAGGTTCACATTGTATTGGGGGCGAACTTAAATCGGGTGAAACGAAAGATTATATTTTTATTCTTGGTTATGTCGAGAATAACCCGGAAGACAAATGGGAAAGTCCGGGTATTATAAATAAAACAAAAGCGGAAAAAATGATCGCCAGGATTAAATCTTCAAAAGATGTAGAAAAGGAGCTTTCTGCTGTTAATCAGTACTGGGATAAGCTTCTTTCTGTTTGCCAGCTCGAGCATCCGGATGAAAAGTTGTCCAGAATGGTAAATATATGGAATCCCTATCAGTGTATAATTACTTACCACATGGCAAGAAGTGCTTCGTATTTTGAATCGGGTATAGGAAGGGGAGTTGGATTCAGGGATTCTAACCAGGATCAATTAGGTTGTACTCATCAGATTCCCGAACAATCGAGACAGAGGATTCTTGACCTTGCTGCAACTCAAATGGAAGACGGGAGTGCGTATCATCAGTATCAACCGCTTACTAAGAAAGGAAACGATGAAATAGGTGGAAACTTTAATGATGATCCTCTTTGGCTCATTGCTTCAGTTTCTGCTTATATAAAAGAAACCGGGGATTTTTCTATCCTCGATGAAATTGTTCCTTTTGATAATGATGAAAGCACAGCAAAAAGTCTTTTTGAACATCTAAAAAGATCATTTTATCATGTTGTTAGTAATCTTGGTCCCCATAAACTGCCTTTGATAGGTAGAGCGGACTGGAACGACTGTCTTAATCTTAACTGTTTTTCTGAGAATCCGGATGATTCTTTTCAAACTACCGAAAATAAAGAAGGAAAAGTTGCCGAATCCGTTTTGATTGCAGGTATGTTTGTTTGTTACGGAAGGGAATTCGAAGAAATGTGCAGGAGAAAAGGAAAAGAGGATGAGGCTGAGGAGGCTGATAAACATATAAATAACATGATAGACACAATAAATAAGCACGGGTGGGATGGAAAATGGTTCCTTAGGGCTTATGACGATGGCGGAGATAAAGTGGGAAGCATTGAGAATGAAGAAGGGAAAATTTTTATCGAACCTCAGGGTTTCTGTGTTATGGCGGGTATAGGAGTTAATGACGGAAGAGCAAGGAAGGCGCTTGATTCTTTGAAAGAAAGATTGGCGTTTGAATACGGAATAGTTCTTTTAAATCCCGCCTATTCAAAATATTACCTTAATTTGGGAGAAATTTCCAGCTATCCTCCGGGGTATAAAGAAAATGCGGGTGTTTTCTGTCATAATAATCCCTGGATTATGATAGCTGAGACTATTATAGGTAGGGGAGATGAAGCTTTTGATTATTATAAGAGGATTGCTCCGGCATATCTGGAAGAAATAAGTGAAATTCACAAGACCGAACCGTATGTTTATTCTCAGATGATATCCGGCAAGGATGCATATAAGAGTGGTGAAGCAAAAAATTCATGGCTTACAGGAACAGCAGCCTGGAATTATGTTGCAATTACACAATTTATACTTGGGGTGAGACCGGATTATGACGGACTTATCATTGATCCGTGTATTCCTTCTGACTGGGATGGCTTTAACGTGAAAAGAAAATTTAGGGGCTCAATTTATAATATAAAAGTAAAAAATCCTCATAAGAAAAATAAAGGGATAGGAATTTTAAAAGTTGATGGTAAGGAAATAGAGGGTAATAAAGTTCCGATATTCTCTGACGGAAAGATTCACGAAGTAGAAGTGACGCTTGGCTAATTTTCTTTTGAAGTGAGAAAATATTATTTTTAGAAAGGGAGATATTATGAGTATAGTTGATATAGGTATTTTGCTGGCGTATGGCGTTATAGTAGTTCTAATCGGTATAGCTGTTAAAAAATACGCTTCCAAAAATATTAGGGCATATTTTTTAGGGGGAAATAAAGTCCCATTTTATATTTTAGGATTAGCAAATGCTTCAGGAATGTTCGACGTAACAGGTACTATGATGTTGGTAACCTGGACGTTTATATACGGAGTAAAAGGAGCTTTCCTGCCCTGGGTGTGGCCCGTATTCAATCAAGTTTTTTTGATGGTATTTCTTTCTAAATGGCTGAGACGTTCCAATGTTATAACCGGTGCGGAATGGGTAAAAACTAGATTTGGTAGTGACCTTGGGGCGAAACTTTCCGATATTAGTGTAGTGGTTTTTGCACTTATAAGTACAATTGGATTTCTCGCATATGCATTTCAAGGAATAGGTAAATTTTCTCAGATATTCCTGCCGTGGGAACTTTCTGCCAATACGTACGGAATAATTATAATGGGTATTGCGAGTCTTTACACAATTATGGGTGGTATGTTCGCGGTTTTGGTTACGGATGTATTTCAGTTTTTCATCCTTACAGTTGTTTCAGTATTTATTGGCTATATTGCAATTACAAATACTACGCGTGAAGCTATAATGCAGGCAGTTCCTGCTGGCTGGGATAGCCTTAGATTCGGGTGGACTAATCTAAATTTAGATTGGGGAAATCTAATCCCTGCTATAAATAACAGGATGGCGAATGATGGTTTTTCACTGGCTGGTATTGTTCTCATGATGATGCTTTTTAAAGGAGTGCTGGTAAGCGGCGCGGGTCCGGCTCCCAATTATGATATGCAAAAAATACTCGCAGCCAGGAATTCCAGAGAAGCTTCTCTCATGAGCTGGTTTGTTACTGTTGTATTGTTTTTCCCGCGGTACCTGCTTGTAAGTGGTATATGTGTTTTGGGTCTGGTCTTCTTTAGCCCCCAGCTTAGCGCAATGGGTGCAGGTGTGGATTTTGAGCAGATTTTCCCCTACGTGATACATAATTTTGTTCCTGTAGGACTTGTCGGACTTATACTTGCGGGACTCATTTCTGCTTTTATGAGCACTTATGACGGAACGGTTAACTGCGGCGCTTCTTATATTGTAAATGATATTTACAAGAGATATATAAATAAAGGTGCATCGGAGAAAAGATATGTAACAATAAGTTACCTTAGTTCTTTTTTGCTGATTATTCTGGGTTTGCTTTTCGGAATGCTGGGGAAGTCTATACATCAAATTACCATGTGGATTGTGGCAGGCCTATGGGGCGGGTATATGGCACCTAATGTTTTGAAATGGTATTGGTGGAGATTCAATGGTTACGGTTATTTCTGGGGAATGGCTTCCGGTATGGCAGCGGCTATAATACTACCTTTTGCTTTTGGAAATCCTGATGTTTTATGGGGAATTCAGTTTAATCTTGCTATTTTTCCGTTTATACTTGTTATAAGTACAATATGTTCAATTCTGGGCACTTTGCTTACTGCTCCGGAGAAAGACGAAATTTTGATGGATTTCTACAAGAAAGTCCGGCCGTGGGGATTATGGAAACCTGTATATGATAAAGTTAAAAAAGCTGACCCTGAATTTCAAAGAAATAAAGATTTTTCGCGTGATATGATAAACGTAATTGTAGGTATAATCTGGCAGATGACTTTTGTATTAATTCCTATTTATCTTGTTATAAGACAATTTACTGGAATGTGGATAGGAATAGGTGTTCTTATCGTAACTTCGACATTTCTGAAATTTAACTGGTATGATAAACTGGAGAAAGCGTAATATGGTAATCCAAATAAAATTTGAAATAACAAAGCAAACAAGGAGAAATATATGAGTTCAGACAATAGCAGACTACTAATGAGAGAAAAAATCAGTTATGGTTTTGGAGACCTCGCTTCAGTGCTGTACTGGCAGACTTTCATGTTGTATTTCACCTATTTCTATACGGACATTTTTGTTATTCCGGCAGCAGCAGCAGCCACTCTGTTTCTGATGAGCCGTATCTTCGATGGCGTGAACGACCCTGTAATGGGTATGCTGGCAGACCGCACTAAAACCCGTTGGGGAAAATTTCGTCCCTATATACTCTGGCTTTGTGTGCCGTTTGCTATTATCGGAGTTTTAACTTTCACAGTGCCTAACTTTGGACCGACGGGAAAACTCATCTGGGCATATATTACGTTTAACCTTATTATGATGCTTTATACAGCCATCAATATACCCTATACTGCATTGCTCGGTGTCATCTCGCCGGATTCAAACGAACGTACCACTGTCTCTTCAATAAAATTTATTTTTGCTTTTTTGGCGGGTACTATCGTTTCGTTTACCCTGTTACCTATGACTAAGAAACTCGGCGGGGGCAATGATGCACATGGCTGGCAATTAGCTTTTGTAATCTATGGTATCGCTGCTATTATTTTCTTTCTGATTACCTTCAAAGGTACACGCGAGCGGGTACAACCACCACCAACACAAAAATCATCCGTCAAGAAAGATCTGCATGAACTGGTAACCAACGGTCCCTGGCTAATTCTTCTCGCCACTACTATTACTTTTATTCTCTTTGTAGCAGTGCGAAGCAGCGTTACAGTTCACTACTTTAAATATTTTATCGGCTCACGGGAACTTTCATTCCCATTCTTTGGAAAACGTATCTATGATTTTAACACGATAACTTCTTTATTTAATGGTGTAGGGCAGATTGCATCGCTAATTGGAGCATTACTCGTAAGCCTGGTTGCTAAAAAAATTGGTAAGAAAAAGGCCTTTATAATTCTTTTCGTTATTGCGATATCAAGCACAGCTGCTTTTTATTTTATGACTGCCGAACAAATCGGATTGATCTTTGTCTTACAATTTACAGGTTCTATAACCGGCGGACCGCTCAGTGTACTGCTTTGGGCAATGTACGCTGATACTGCCGACTACGCCGAGTGGAAACGAGGGCGAAGGGCAACAGGTTTGGTATTTTCCGCTTCTACCATGTCGCAAAAAATGGGATGGGCTATAGGTGCTTATATTGCACTTATGCTTATGTCCCAGGTTGGATTCCAGCCAAATCAGGCACAGACAGCGGAGAGCCTGAGAAGTTTGATTATGCTGTTCAGTTTGATTCCTGCAGGGCTTGGTGTTTTATCGTTGCTTATATTATCAATTATATATCCCTTAAATGATAAACGCGTAGCAGAAATCGGAGTAGAATTAAAAGAGCGGCGAGAAAAGAGCTCCGGAGAGACTCAAAACACTTCTTTCTAAACCGGTAAGAAAATAAGGAGTAAAAAAATGAAAAATACAATTATCGGCGATCCGCTCCCGAATATGCCCTGGCAGGAAAGACCAAAAGGTTGTAGTGATATTGTATGGAGGTACGATAAGAATCCCGTCATTGGAACGGATGTTTTAAATGGCTTAAGAGTTTTTAACAGTGCCGTAATATCTTATAAAGGTGAATTCGTTGGCGTTTTTAGGGCGGATAACAGAAATGGATATCCCAATCTGCATTTGGGCAGAAGTAAAGATGCAATTAATTGGGATATCGAAGAGGAAATAATTAAGTTTCAAAATGAAGACGGGTCTCCGGCGAAACCGATTTTATATGGATACGATCCGAGACTTGTTAAAATAGAGGAAAGCCATTACATCACCTGGTGTAATTTCTTTAACGGACCTACTATTGGAATTGCTAAAACTAAGGATTTTAAAACTTTTATCCAGCTTGAGAATGCTTACGTGCCTTTTAATCGTAACGGAGTTTTATTTCCTAGGAAGATAAATGGCAATTATGTTTTGCTTAACCGTCCGAGTGATAATGGGCATACACCTTTTGGAGATATATACTTAAGTCAAAGTCCTGATATGACGTATTGGGGTAAACATAGATTGGTTATGAAAACCACTCATTACTGGTGGAAAAACGTAAAAGTGGGCGCGGGACCCATTCCGATTGAAACAAGCGAAGGCTGGCTGCTGATATATCATGGTGTCTGCCAGTCCTGTAGTGGTTTTATATACAGTATGGGTGCAGCACTGTTGGATATTGATGATCCTTCGAAAGTGATTGTTGACTGTGAAAATTATATATTGACTCCGGAGGCTCCATACGAAAGGATTGGATTTGTCGATAATGTTACATTCCCCTGCGCGACACTTCACTGTGCAAAAAAAGGAAGAATAGCTATTTTTTATGGTTCGGCTGACACTACCTGTTCACTTGCTTTTACCCAGGTAGACGAATTGATTGATTACATTAAATCAAATCCTAATAAACCTATGTAGAAAGGAATAGGAAATGCAATTCGGGTATTTTGATGACGTGAAGAAAGAATATGTTATAGAACGTCCTGATACCCCAAAATCGTGGAGTAACTATCTCGGTTCTACTGAATATGGCGCAATAATTACGAATAATGCCGGTGGTTATAGTTTTCTTAAGTCTTCGGCTCAGGGACGATTTATGCGCCTTCTCTTTAACGGGGTTCCCATGGATCAGCCCGGACGATATATTTATATTCATGACCGTGATACCAAAGATTTCTGGTCTGCTTCCTGGCAGCCAGTAGGTAAGCCTCTCGATAAATATAAATCAAAGTGCCGACACGGAACTGCTTATACAATAATATCCTCGGAATATTCGAAAATAGGAACCGAAACCACATATTTTGTTCCCTTAGACAGATATTTTGAATGTTGGTCATTCAAAGTAACTAACCTGGACTCTAAAATGCGAAAACTTAGATTATTTACTTTCGTAGAATATACCAATAACTGGTTCTTGTGGCAGGATACTGTTAATCTTCAATACACTCAGGCTATTCTGAGTATGGAGGTTGTGGACAACATAATCGACCATGGAATAAATGTACTTCTTCCGGATGATACAAAAGGAGATTTCGAGAACCATGACGGTAACCGACATACGTTCCTTGGTGTTGCCGGTGCGGAAATTACGGGATACGATACTGACCGCGATATTTTTCTGGGTCCTTATCGTTCTTATAAAAATCCGCTGGTGGTAGAAGAAGGTGAGTGTAAAAACTCTCTTGCTAAAGGGGATAACGGCTGCGGTACTTTGCAAATAGATGTAGATCTACAACCCGGAGAGTCGAAGGAAATGGTTGTTATTATGGGTATAGGTAAAGCAGCCGAGGAAGGTAGGAAAGTAATCCAGGAGTTTGGGGATGTTAGTAAAGTTCATGAGGAATTTAATAAGGTGAAAGATTACTGGCATGGCCGACTGGAAGGTATGTCAGTCAAGACACCCGATCCGGAGTTCGATAGTATGATGAATATGTGGAATCCATTTAATTGTCTTATAACTTATACCTGGTCTCGTGCGGCGAGTCTTGTGTACAGCGGAGAACGAGATGGCCTTGGATATCGAGATACTGTGCAGGACATTTTGGGCGTATTGCATTTAATTCCGGAGGAAGCGGCTAAGCGACTTGAACTAATGATAACAGGTCAGGTCTCATCAGGTGGGGCTATGCCGGTTGTTCGCCCCTGGGCTCATAGTCCCGGAAAAGAAGAACCTCCCGAAAGGGAAAATTTTCGCTCGGATGATTGTATGTGGCTTTTTAACACCATTCCGGCGTATGTGAAAGAAACGGGCGATATTTCATTTTACGATAAAGTGCTTCCATATGCGGATAAAGGTGAAGATACTGTGCTCGGGCATATGAAGCAAGCCATAAAGTTTAGTCTGGATCATTTGGGCGCGCATGACCTTCCATGTGGTTTGTACGCGGATTGGAATGACTGTCTCGAACTCGGGTACGAAGGGGAAACGGTTTTTGTTGCTTTTCAGCTCCGATACGCACTTAAAACTTATATCGATATTTGTAAAATGTTAAAGAGAATAGATGAAGTCAAGTGGGCGAAGCCTCATCTTGAGACTCTGGATAAGAATCTTGATGAACATACCTGGGACGGAGATTGGTTTATTCGGGCCTACAGGTATGATGGTATGAAATTCGGTTCGAAAGAAGATGAAGAGGGTTCTATATGGCTTAATCCCCAATCCTGGTCTGTTTTAAGTGGATATGCGAGTAGAGAACAAAGCGAGAAAGCCATGAAAGCAGTCAGAGAACAACTCGCTACAGATTACGGCATTATGGTGGTTAGTCCCCCTTACGAAAAAACAGACCACAGAGTCGTGAAAGCATCTCTTTTTAACAAAGGGATGAAGGAGAATGCTTCCATCTTCTGTCACACCCAGGGATGGGCTGTAGCCGCGGAAACAATACTGGGTAACGGTGATCAGGCTTATAAGTATTTACGCGCTTTTATGCCTGCAGCATTTAATACAGAAGCTGAAATTCGTGAAATAGAGCCTTATGTTTATTGTCAGTATACGCACAGTAAATACAGTCCGAGATTCGGCGCGTCGCGCCTACCATGGTTGAGCGGTTCGGCTACCTGGGCTTATTATACTGCAATGCAGTACATTCTTGGAATTCAGACGGAGTACGAGGGACTACGAATCGATCCATGTATTCCGTCAAGCTGGAAAGAATTTAGCGTAAGCAGGGAATTTAGAAAGAAAAAACTTAATATAACCATTCGGAACGATTCAGGAGTTCAGAAAGGCGTAAAGAAGATAATTTTTAACGGAAAAGAAATTGAAGGTAATTTTATTCCGATTAAAGATATGAAGAAAAGCAATACTGTTTTTGTACAGATGGGTTGAAAATTCGGGACGCAGAAAAGAATAGGATCAGAAGCATTACAGGTTAGAAGTTCAGGGAGTATGGATTAAGTGGTAGGTTAGAGCTTAGTCCAAAGTACAATGTCCATAGTCCAAACTAAATCCTAAATCCAAAACCCTAAAAATACTATTCAACTATTCAACAATTTGACAATTCAACTGATCCGAAGGATCCATAAAACAGCTTGACAAAAACATTTAGGAAATTTAGTATTACTAAGAAGATATGATAAACAAAGAATTGAAGCTAACCTACGGTGATGAAAAAATAAGTATTTCAGTACCGGAAGATTTTCTTGAGGGAGATTTGGTTAAACCCAGGAAATCCTCTAACAATATGACCGAGGCGGAAATGAAGGTCAAAATAGAGAGAGCAATTAAAAACCCTATCGATTCCGCAAAGATTCAAGAAATGGTTACTGATAAAAGAGTAGGGTTGGTTATAAGCGATGAATTCCGTTCGGGACTTCAGGGGTTGATTGTTACTGTAATGATAAACGAGATATTTAAAGGAAACCCAGAAAGTCTTACTATTTTTATCGCCAACGGTACACATGACCCAAAAGTTTATTGCATAAATCTCATAAACACAATAAAAAAAATATCAAAAGATCTTGGTCGAGAAGTTAATGTTCTTGTAAATGAATGCGACAGCGAGAATTATGTTAATCTGGGTAAAACGCCACTGGGTACGGATGCAGAAGTTTCGAAAGATTGGCTTAAAACAACTTTGCGAATTTACGCTCATGAATCAAAATATCATTATATGAACGGATACAGTGTTGTAGATAAGCAGGTCTGTCCGGGGCTATGCTCTCGGAATACTATTGCTTCTACTCATAAACACGCTTTAAAACATAATTTGAGCGCTGCCGGACGGATTATCTATCATGAAGATGTGTCGAGAAAAGAAAATCCGTTTGCAGAAGACAATAGAGATGTCAGAATATTATCCGAACGCTTTATCCTGCAGGATGGTAAATTAAAGGAAGAGAATACCCCTGTATTTCTTCTAGATATGTTTTCAACAAAATCGTCGATCGAATGGATACTGTGCGGGAGTCCGGATAAGGTCTCATGTGAGATGACAAAAGCGGTAGATGATTTAGCGTCTTTTAATTTACCCCGTACTAAATATGTTGTTATTTCACCCGGAGGGCCACCTGCCTGTAATGCCATATACGGTGTTCAAAACTCCTTTGATATGGCATTAAAATACGCAATAAAGGAAGGAGGAGAAGCACTAATCCTGGCACCATGTACAGGAAGTCCCGGTCAGGGGGAGGAAGTTAAGGGTCTAGCGACAAGTCCAAGATCAAAAGCTCTGTTCTGGGATAATCTTGTTGCTCTGAAGGAAAAGCCTCTTGCTGAGGCTGCTGATTGGATAGATAAGAATTTTGAATTATATTTATGGAAAACAGACAGGGTCTTAAAGTTAATGCTACAGCAGAAAATTAAACTTTACTTGTATTCCGAACTCCCGTCAGAAAAAATCGAATCCGGAGGATTTATTTCTGTTACGGATCCAAACAAGTGGATTGCCGAAAGAGCAAAACGTGAAGACGGAAAGCTCAGGGTAATAGATGAGGGAAATAAATTACTGGTAATTCCTTTAAAATAGTAATATAGATCCTTCGGATCAGTTGAATAATCAACCAGTCATTAGTCACTAGTCGCCAGTCATTAGTAAAAAAAACAAAAAACTACAATTTCTACAAGTCCTACACGTGAAAAAAAGGGTTGTGTTAGGTGGCTTCGTGACTTTGTGTCTTAGTGGAATAAACTTATCCTTGACAAATTTTTTATTTTTTTCTATACTGTTTAAAAAAAGGAGGTTTTAATGTTTGGGAACAAAAAGAAAATGTGCGTGTGTATCTTTGTTGTAATGTACTTGGTTTCTTTCTTACCTGAAGTCTCTCTGGCAGGGGAAAACGAAGTTCTTTATCCAATCCGTAAACAGTTTAAGAGAGAATCCATATTGGTATGGAAACAGGGCTTTATGAACAAGGAGGGACAGGTTATAATTGAGCCTGCTTTTTCAAAGGTTGATTACTTCAATGATGGAGTCGCACTTGTTGGAGAGCAGGGTGATTGGGGTTATATAGACAAGAACGGAAAAACAATTATTGAAATACAGTACAGGTGGGCAACCGATTTTTCGGAGGGATTAGCGCAGGTAATGGTAAGAGTGGAAGAGAATGGAAAGAAAACTATTAAAACAACCTTTATAGATAAAAAAGGAAATGAAGCAATAAGCAAGAAATTTGATTTTAACAGTAGTTATGAATCATTGTTTAAAGATGGGATAACATGTATAGCGCAGGATAGTAAATGGGGGTTTATCGACAAGAAAGGAAATTTTATAATTAATCCGGTTTATGAGGCTGCCCGTAATTTCAGCGAAGAACTCGCACCCGTAAGGAAAGAGGCCAAATGGGGTTTTATAAATAAAGAGGGAAAGTTTGTAATTAATCCTTCATTTGAGAGTGCTTTTCCGTTTAAGGAGGGGCTTGCAGCAGTTCAAATTGATGGCAAGTGGGGATTCATAGATAAAAGTGGAAAAGTAATTATAAAGCCTGTGTATGATCTAATGGAATATGACGCACCTCGATTTTCCGAAGGAATGGCAAGAATATGTATCGACAATAAATGGGGATTTATAGACAAGAATGGAGAAACCCTTGTTGAACCTATCTATGAATATGCAGGAAACTTCCAGGATGGGATGGCAGTGGTAAAGTCAGGAGGAAAGATTGGATATCTGGACAAAAACGGTAAAATTAAAATAGCAGCGGAGTTCGTCTCCGGTGAAGACTTCCGTCAGGGCTTGGCTTTTGTAATGGTATCACAGAATCCCGATAAATATGCATATATAGAAAAAGAAGGCAAAATAGTCTGGGAATCGTTTTAAAATATAAAAGATAGTAGTAATTTATTTTAAGAAGAAAAAAGATACTCTGAAAGCGTTGTTTTTATTGGCTTTTTTGATAGATGTTTAAGTTTACCCCTTGCGCTTTTTTAAATTTTTTATATAAATAAATTACTCCGGGGTGACGGCAATTATATCACTACATATAAATGTGATATACCTCCTTGTTTACGTTATAACTTTATTTATAACATATGCCCACCCCGGCCATTTATTTTTTAGGTTTTTATTAATATATTTTGTTTATTCCAGTATAAAGTTATGACTGTCTAACACCGAATTCAAAATTACTGTAATTCCTTCATACGTAGTATCAGATATCGTATAACCCTCTGCGGAAGCGCTGATATCATAAGTGCCAACAGGCAGCATGAATACATATCTGCCGTTGCTGTTTGTCCATGTTGTTAAAGTATCCGTAGAATTTGCGGCTTCGCAGAGAGCCAGTCTTATAGCTGTTCCCGAGGAATCTCTTACCGTTCCACCTATATATCCTGCAGCTGTGCTTTCGAATATAGTAAGTGAGGGTGTAAATTCGTATGGTACTGATACCCAGTTAATTGATTTTGAAGCGTCAAGATCAATTACTAAAATAATATTATCGTTAGCAGATAAAGAGAAGGGATGATTGAGTTCATATATTTGTGGTTGATCGCTGGGAATTATCAAGGCTCCTGTAGTATCTCTCACTAAATAGTGATTCCTGGCGAAGCCAATTATTATATCGGTATAATCTCCCGGTTCGATATCGATAAAACTTTCGCCGGTTTTGATGTTATAAGTAAGAGATGTGTAGAATCCACCGGTAAGTCCTATAACATCAAATGTGTAAGGATAGTCCTCTAATACTGTAGTATCGCCTTCTGTACTTTTTACTGCTAGCCCATATACTGTCAGATATATGTGTTGTACATCTTGGGGTGGTGGAGCATCTTTAATCCAGACCATAATACTGGCTTTTTCTTTTCCGCAACTGAGAATGAAAAAAAGAATAAACGCAACTAATGCTGATTTTTTCATCAAAAGCCTCCTTTTACTCAATAATACCATTCTTTTTGTTTTATAGTTCCGTAACAATAAAATATTTTTCATTGTTTGCCTGTTTCTTCATAGTCAATATAATATTTTTTTGCTAATAGTCAAACCCTATCGCGGCACAGCCGCTGTTTAATTGCCACAAAGACACTAAGACACGAAACCCATGAAGGGATTAGAAGCAGTGCCAGTCAAAAGTTCAGGAGTTATGTTTTAAGTGGTAAGTTAGAGCTTAGTCCAAAGTCCAATGTCCATAGGCCAAAGTCAAAACTAAATCCCAACACCAAAATCCTAAATCAACTATTCAACAATTTGACAATTCAACTGATCCGAAGGATCTATTTTACTATTTACCCATTTAACTGGTCCGCAGGACCATCGGGTGGGGTTGACAAAATATATATTTGTCTTATATTGTTAGATATATCTAACAATGGAGGCGGAAATGGAGTTAACAAAAAGCAGGGAAGATTATCTTGAGGCTATATGTGAAATTTGCGAAGAGGAGAAAGTTGCTAGGGTTAAAGATATTGCTTCGCATATGGATGTTTCTTTTGCCAGTGTTAATTATGCTTTAAAGGCTCTGAAAAATGAAGGTCTGATTAAGCATAAAAGATACGGTTATATAGAGCTAACGGAAAAGGGAAATGAGGTAGGGCAAGCTATTTATAAAAAGCATAAATTGATACGAAGCTTTTTGATAAATGTTTTGAACGTTAATGAAAATGTTGCGGATAAAGATGCCTGTGGTATAGAGCATGTCGTATCGGAAGAAACATGCGAGAAAATGAATTCCTACCTGAAGTCTAAAGAGGTTTTCGAAAATCATGATATCTCTTCTTGAAGCAAGAAAAAATGTGCCTCTTATGGTAAAGTCCGTTCAAAGAGGTGAAAGGGTTATTGAACATAGGGATAGGAGGCATGCAGGGGGTAGACATGGAGGGGGTAGAGGGAAAAATTATTGCAGGCGATTATCAGATATGGGGATAAGAGAGGGATCTATTATAAGGAAAATGTCCGTGCATCCGTTTTTTGGTCCTGTTGTGATTAGGGTTGGAAGTTGTGAGGTTGCTGTAGGCAGAGGTATGGCGAGTTCTATACTTGTTGAAGAGGTTTCTAAATGAAAAGGATTTTATTGTTTGGAAATCCCAATGTGGGGAAAAGTGCAATATTCACCCGTCTGACAGGAGTGAAGGTTATTGCTTCTAATTATCCCGGTACGACTGTTGAGTATCTTAGAGGTAAGACGCGAATAGAAAATGAGGATATTGAAGTAATCGACGTTCCCGGAACTTATTCTCTTCATCCGGATTCACCCGCAGAGAAGGTGGCTAAGAAGTTACTTGATGAGAGCGATCCGAAAAAAACAATAATTGTGAATGTAATTGATTCAACAAACCTTGAAAGGAATCTTAATCTCACTCTTCAATTGCTATCGACTAAGTTTCCTGTTGTAGTTCTTTTAAACTTTTGGGATGAGACAAAACATAGGGGAATAACTATAGATTCGAATAATCTAAGCAAACTTTTGAAAGTTCCTGTTATACCAACTGTTGCTATTGCAGGATATGGCGTTCAAGAGTTAAGAGAAAAAGTCGGAAAGACGAAACCTTCAGGATTTAAAATAAAAGAAAAGGATATTTGGAATTTTATTGGTAAAGTAGTCGAAGAAGTACAGGTTATAGAACATCATCACCACACTTTTCCTCAAATTTTGGAAGAAATTTCTACTCATCCTTTATTGGGACTAATTTTCGCAGGCATAGTTCTGATTTTGTCTTTTGCAATCATACGTTTAATAGGAGAGGGTCTTATAGGTTTTGTGTTCGAACCGATTTTCGAAAATTTATGGAAACCTGTCTTAATGAAGTTTTCAGCTTTTTTAGGTAATGCGAATATATTACATAAGATCCTGATAGGAGAATTGATTGAAGGAGAAATAGATTTTTACCAATCATTCGGACTTTTGAGTACAGGTTTGTTCATTCCGATAGCTGCTGTTTTGCCTTATATTATCAGTTTTTATTTTGTGCTTTCTATTCTTGAAGATACGGGATATTTGCCGCGTCTTGCGGTGCTTGTAGATCGACTTATGCATCAAATTGGTGTTCACGGGATGGGTATTGTGCCTATGTTCCTTGCTTGTGGATGCAATGTGCCGGGTGTCCTGGCCACGAGGATTATGGAAACAAGAAGAGAAAGGCTTATAGCTGCGACTGTCATGTCAATTTCGGTTCCATGTATGGCTCAGATTGCCATGATATTCGGGTTATTAGGTAAATATGGGTTTAAAGGAATTGCTCCTGTTTTTCTTACATTGTTTTTAGTATGGCTTTTAATAGGTAAAATAATGGCAAGGTACGTTTCGGGGGAGAGTCCGGAGATATTTACTGAAATCCCGCCGTACAGGATTCCGTATTTTAAAGTTTTGATGAAGAAAGTCTGGCTTCGAGTGGGCTGGTTTGTTAAAGAAGCCCTGCCCTTTGTTCTGATTGGTGTTTTAATTGTAAATTTATTTTATATATTTGGGTTTATAGATTTCATGTCGAGAATTTTTGGCAGGCTTCTCACAAACATCTTGGGTATACCGGCAGAAGCAACAGCTGCGTTGTTTATAGGGTTTTTGCGAAAGGATGTGGCAATAGGTATGCTGGCTCCTTTAGGGCTTTCAATGGGACAGCTAATCACCGCTTCTGTTGTTCTTACAATGTATTTCCCTTGTGTGGCAACCTTCGTTGTGCTTTTTAAAGAATTAGGTTTGTGGGATACGCTTAAGGCCTCGATAATAATGATTTCATCCGCCTTTTTCGTCGGATGGATACTGAATTTGATTTATTGATCCACTACACATCATCACCAAAAAAGGATTATCACACGGAGCCACAGAGAACACAAAGAAAAACAACAAAGAAATTTTATTGTTTAAAAAACCACCACATCTACCTAAACAGACAGGAACAACAAATCACACGAATAGCACAAATATTTTTTTAGCAGTGAGCTGTCAGCTGTGCGCCGAGAGCGATTTCTGACCCGGTACCTACTTAATGCTAACTTTTAACTGCTTTTCCTTGGGTATAAAGAAAATCCAAGTATCGTGAGAAATATCATTAATCCGGTAAAGCTTAACCAACAGGATAAAATGAAAGGTTTGGAGTTATAAACAAATTGTATCGAGTGTTCACCTTCCGGGATAAAAACTCCGTAAAACAAGTAATTAGCCAGATATATTTTTTCTTTTTTGTTATCTATATAACATTCCCAATCAGGATTAAAATTTTCTCTTATAATCAGGAAAGCAGGTTTGTCGGTTTTAACGGTGAAAACTTTTTCATTCGTGCCATATTTTCTTATTTCAACAGAACCGCTGCCATTTGTCGGGGGAAAAGGCACGTTTTTTTCCAGTATTAAATCTTTTCCGACTTTAAAATCCGGAGATAGAATTTTATTTAGAGCCTCCTCAGCGCTACTTACTATAGAATATTCGTAAAACAAAGAAACCCTGGGCTGAGAATTTTTATTTCTTAGAACTTGATATTGCATCCCCTGGTAGGCAATTTCAAAATTGGAGTAAAATTCACGGATTAGCTGAATATTTCTTTTAACGTTTTCATCATAACTTGATAAGTCTTCCGGCAGCCGCGGACCTATTATGTATTTTACATTTAGCATAGAAATCATGTGAGGATGTAAAATAAGATTTTGCGGATTAAACATAACGCTTCTTCCTGCTCCGATAAAATGCTGATATCTGCTTGGTGGATTTGGACCGTAGCCACCTATGTTTTCGATGCCGTGATATTGTAAGTATCCGTTTCGGCTTCTTCCTTCATAGTAAAAAGGAAAAACCCGAAATAATCCTTTATCCTGCTTAATCAATTTTGTTACACCGTCTGCTGCAAAATATTTTTCCGGACTATTTACAGAAGAAAGATATTTTTTGTCTATAGCCCATACATCAGCTATAAGTATAAGGACTAATATAGGAATGACAATTTTAATATCTATTTTTCTTTCTAAAAACGAATATAATAAACCTGTATTTATTATAAATAAAATAGTGGATATCCATAAGCTCTTTTTGATATTAGGAAAATTCATGCTCATAAGATAAATTTTATTTTGGATTGTTCCTCTATCCATAAGTTCAATCAAATTAACTGCAAAATGGTGTTTCATCCAGTTTAAAATACTTTCGTCGCCAATAGTTAGTATTAAAGCAGACATAAAAACTATACCGGCTGTTACAGTAAGATACGTCTTTGCTGTTTTCTTTTCTTTTTCATTTTTTTTCTTTATAAAAGTCAAAAGGTATTCTGCGCCGATTCCTGATAGAACGCAAATACCGAAAGTAGTTAGGAAAAAGAACATATCCGGAGCTCTGAATTTCTTTGCCATTGGTACGAGATAGTAATAAATTCTAAAAACAGGTGTATTCCTTCCGAGAGCTAAGAGCAGAGTTATCGCGGAGAAAGTTGCAAAGAATTTTACCAAATGTCTTTTCTCTTTGTAAAGGAAAGAAAAACCGATTAATATTAAAGGTAGTATTCCGAGGTATATTGTGTTTAATTTGAAGGGATTTTCTCCCCAATAGTTACCTAAGATGCCTGAAAAATGAGGTATAAAAAGATCAAAAAGCTCAGATGTTGGTAGTGACCAGGATGTAGAATAAACGTAACCTCTTGTTGCTCCCCTGGCGCCTGTTCCAAGGGAGAGAGCGGGAGGTAAAAGTTTTATTGAAATGATCAAAGATAAAACAAGTAATCCGATTAAAAAGTAACCTCCAGTTTTAAGTGTGTTTTTTCTTCCATCTTTTTTCATTCTTCTTAAAAGTTCAAACAGGAAATAGGAAGTAATACCTATCATGCCCCAATAAGTTACTTGTACTTGACCTGCAAGCATAAATAGTCCTGTTATTCCTCCAAAAATTACGAAATCTCCTAATCTTAGAGTTTTTAAGGCTTTGTGTAGAAAGAAAAAAGCAAAGGGAAGGAAAACAGCTCCGTTCATTCTCGCGAGATGTCCGGCTTGAGTTGTTGAAATTAATTGTCCGGCAAACATGAAAGCTATTGCTCCCAAACAAGCAGCGGAGTTATTTAGTTTATATTCTTTTAGTAATAACCACATTCCAAGTCCGGCAAGAAAGGTATGAATAATATATAAAATAGTTAACCCAAGATGGACAGGGAAGATTATATATAATATATTCATAGGGTAGACCATACCTCCTCCCGAAGATGTCACTGTTGGATGACCTGAAAAATTGTATTTATCCCACATTAAATATCGTCCATGTGATTTAAAATAATTTGTCCATGAAAGTTGATTTGTATATCCGGATAAAAGCCAGTCAGAACCGTTAATCATCTTTGATGTAGATAAAAGAGGGAAGAAATATATTATCGATATAAGAAAAAGAATTGATATTAAAAATAATTTTGGACGTTTCTCTATAAGATTTATAAAATTTTTAAACATTTTAATTCCTCCCCAAGGATTTTCTTATTTGGTTAGTTTTGTGTTACATTTGAATACAGCTACTGTTTTATCGGCATCTATATAAACAGGAGTGAATTCATATTCATCTTTAAGTGCATCCATTCCACTTAAAAGGATAAATTTTGAGTTGAAGAAAGCGGAGACTGTTATATAGTTAATTTTATTGGTTTCTATAATATTTTTTAAGTCTTGAGGATATTGTGTCCTGGGAACTCTGGCGGCAGGAAAACCAGTATAATGGTAAAACGCCTGTGGTTTTCTGGCAATAAAAACGGAATTTTCGGATATCTTTTCATTTGATATCCATTTTGCTACGTTTATGTAAGATTGGAGATAAAAAGTTTCTTTTGGTAGAATTCTGTGTTTGAGCCACTTTTTATTGTCTTCCCATATTTTAGCTGAGCCTGTAAGGGATATAAAAATACAGTGTATTGCCAATATACCCGGTATGATGAAAATAAGAAATTTTTTTGCAGAATTTTCAGGGAGTTTTTTAACGATTTCCGTCACACCTTTTCCCAGCCAGAAAGCAATTAAAGGTAATATTGGTAAATAAAATCTTTTATCGGCAGACCATACAATTGGCCAGGTCCAGACTGTTAATAGATATAAGAGTAAGTAAATCTTGATGAGATTTATTGTTGAAAATTTTGTGGATTTTTTCTTTATATCTTTCTTTGTTTTTTCGGGAAAAATCGTATTCCCGCATATTCCTATAATAATTAATCCGAGAAATAAAATTCCAATCAATAAGGGAAAAATAGTGCCCTTAACTTCTCCCCAGAATATTTGATTAAGCACTTTAAGAGGTATTGCCCAAATATTTTGAAATACCCTGGTCAATAAATCAAGTATATTTATATTTCCTAAAGCTGGATTATAAGGGTTCTTAAATAATAGTTGCTGTAAGTAAGATTGCTGAGAAGAATCTTTGAATATATGAGTGTATGTCAACCATAAAAGGACAGATGATAAAGAAAGTAAAGGCATAATGATTTTCTTTTTTTCTTCTTTGAATTTCAAAAGATAGAAAAAACTTACAGTGATCAGTAATGTAATACCTGCTGTTCTTGTAAGAAAAGTCAAAATCGCAAAAAATAAAGAGAGGTTGTATCTATTTTTACTCCAAAAATATATTGATAAAATTGAGACGAGGATATAAGGAACTTCAGAAAGAACCCAGCTGCTGTATTCAAGCAGTACAGGAGTAAAGGCAAAAAATAAAAGAGCGAGTAAGGTTGTATCGTTGGATTTTGAGGCATCTAACTCTTTAAATAAACGATACGAAAAGAAGAGCGAAAACACGTAACATAGGAAAACAATTATTTTGGCTAATGAGTAAGAATTGAAAAAGGCGGCGGGTAATAGCAGGATTGGAAAGATAGGTGGGTATTGAGTATGTAAAGATAAATTTGGATTCCATAACTCGGTATATCCTTTGCCTTGTGCAATTGCCCGGGAAATAGAAAAATAAGCAAAATTATCTCCGCCTGTAAAAGGTATTAAAGAAAATGCGCATAAAGCGATACAAATCGAAAGAGATATTATAATTATTGGTAAAAATTCTTTTTTTAATTTTAACATTTGTTTCTCAATCTCAAAACGATTAACATTTTTATGCCGCGAAACCAGTCTTTCCATGAGATCTTTTTGCCTTCCTTCGTTGAGCGTGGATTATAGCTTATAGGTATTTCTTTTATTGTTTTACCAGATAAAAGAGTTTTTGCAGTTAGTTCGGCTTCCAATTCAAAACCGTTAGAAATAATATTGATATCCTTAGCGAAAGCACAGGGTAGTACTTTATAGCATGTGTAAGCGTCTGTTAGTTTACTTTTGAATAGGATGTTCACTACCCAGGTAATTGAAATCCTTCCGATATAGAATAGCCAGTCTCCTTTGTTGACTTTAGTGAGAAGTCTTGAACCGAATACGACATCTGCCTCTTTTTTTAATAAAGGTTTGAGCAATTTTGGGTATTCCTTCGGATCATATTCGAGATCTGCATCCTGAATTATCACGTAATCACCCTGTGCAAGAGAAAATCCCTTCTTTATTGCCTGTCCTTTTCCCATATTTTTTCTTAGGTGTACGAGTTTTATATGGTGTTTTTTCTCTTTCGCTAAATTGTTCAAAACTTCTTTTGTACCATCATTTGAACCGTCATTTACAATAATTATCTCTTTTTTAACATCAGCTTGTTTAACTTTTTCAATGACTTTTTTTATGGTATCTTTTTCGTTATAAACTGGTATCACTACTGTTAATTTCAAATTTATCCCTCTTAATAATATATATTTTTTCGTGTCATGTGGTTTCTAATATAAATGAATTTGATTTTTAGTCAAGGTGGTCAAATTTATGATTTCCTTAGAAGATATGTGAGTTGACAAACCTGTGAAAGTATATATTTTTTTAAGAATTAAAGGAAAATAAGTTTGGAGGTATGTGATTTTGCCAAAAGAAGGAAAAGATACCGAAGAGATACGAAAAAAGAAACGAAATTCTATAATATTTTTAATTTTAGTCGGACTGTTGATTTCGTTACCTTTTCTTGTTTCGCTTTTAAGGATTATTAATGTAGATTTCTGGTATGATGAAGTGGTTACTCTAAAAAATTTCGTTTTTACTTCAATTGGAACTACACTTTCCGATTATCATATACCAAATAATCATCTTTTCCATAATTTAATTAACAATATTTATCTTAAAGCCCTTGGTGTTCAAAATTTGTTTGCCCTCATGGATTCACCCTATAAAATTCGTTTGTTACACTTTTTCTATACTTTAGTAGCTATTGGGTTTGTTTACCTAATCGGACTTAAGTTCTTCAATCGAGAAATTGCATGGTTTAGTTTGATGATATTTGTTACATCTATTCCATTGTATAATTTTGCATTGCAAATAAGGGGATATATTTTAAGCGTGATGTTTGCCGTAATGCTTGTATATTTTATTTTTGCATATGAAACCAAACCCACTCCGGGTAAGTTATTCGGTATCGGAATTATTGTTACACTTTTACTTTACACCATCCCTTTAAATCTTTATCTGATTTTAGCATTTGGTATAATGTATTTAATTAAGTTTTTACAAAAGCATAAAAAAGAGTATTTATATATGATGGTAGCAATGGTGGCTGGTACAATAATAGCAGTGATTCTTTATATACCTGTTTGGAAAGGTTTAGTAGGTAATAAATTCGTGGAGTCACAGGGTTTATTCAACACGGAAATACTTTTTGAAGTATTTCCCAAAGTAATCGCTTATTTTGTTTCCGGGAAGTATTTAATAATTGCGTTAATCTTAATCGGTTTGATTGTAAATTATAAGGGGATTAAATTTTGGAAAGAAAAATTCGCTAAGTTAATAGAAAACTCAAAGGTTCTTTTGTGTGTGTTTATTTTGCCTTTTATCTTTTCATTTGTCAGGGGTGATAGGGCATTTGACAGAATATTTTTTAATCTTCTTCCGATTTTTTCGATAGGGTTGGGTGTACTTGTTTATTTTGCTTTACTTCATAAAAAATTAGAGAATAAGAAAGTGTATATAATCCCGGGTATTATAGTTTACTCTTATGTAGTTTTTGCAATGCAGCTTGGCAGTGTCGATTCGATGATCAAGGAGGATATAGTAAAGGGAAGAAGAACGCAAAGTCTGTACTATTATTATTATCTTTCGGATTATAAGCCAAGGAAATTACTTCAAGATTTTAATACGTACAGAGACCCAGAGGTGCCTGTTATTTTATATGGATGTGACATAGAGGCAATGCCCGCATATCTTGATAAATTTGGAATTATGTATACGAAAAAGGCTCGTAGACTTGCATTCGAATCTTTATTTGGAAAAGGCGATAGATTTTATTTGATCACAATATTTCCGATTAGATTTTCAGAATGGTTTGACTTAAAATATCCTGAGCTTAAAAGTGAAAGACTGAATAACGGTTTACAGTTTCACAATATTTATTTAATTGAAAAAGATACGTTGTTTAACCCCGAATATTTTGGAGGTTCTTAGCAACCTAATTAATGTTCTGCCTGAAATCGAGTTTAAGGTTAGTTGGCTTTTCCCTTGACTTCTGTTGGATAATTATTAATTTCAAAAGTGGTTTATGGAATATTCTAATGTAGGAATTGTAGGTGCCGGAAATTGGGGTACAACCCTTGCTTTATGTCTTAATAGAGAAGGAGCGAAAGTTACACTTTTTGAACCGGTCAAAAAAAGAGTACTAGCCTTGAACAAATACAGAGAAAATAAAGAATTTTTGCCTGGTTTTAAGATTTCAGAAGATATATCTATAACAGATGACCCTGAAGAGCTTACAGATAAATCAACCTTTATTTTTTTTGTTTTACCCAGTCATATTTTAAGGAAAAATTCAAATGTTTTTAGTAAGCATATAAATACAGATAAGATTGTTGTGAGTTTTACTAAGGGTGTGGATCCGGATACCCTGCAGAGAGCCTCCGAATTAATAGAGGAAGAAATTCCGTCTCAGAAAGGAAAAGTTGTGGCTGTTTCCGGTCCTTCTATTGCGAGAGAGGTCGTGAAAGGAATTCCCACTTCGCTTGTTGCGGCATCTAACGATATGGGTAGAGCTGAGGTTGTTCAGGGATTACTCTCGAGCGATAAAATTAGGGTTTATACATCAACTGATATTGTGGGTGTTGAGCTTGGGGGAGCTTTTAAGAATGTTTACGCTATTGCGTCGGGTATATGTGATGGTATGGGACTTGGGATGAACGCGAAGGCTGCTCTTATAACAAGATCGATGGCAGAGCTTGCTCTGCTTGGAGAGAAGATGGGTGGAAAGAGTGAAACTTTCGCGGGCTTATCTGGTTTCGGAGACTTGATCGTTACTTCCTTTTCCGCCTATTCGAGGAACAGAACCGTTGGTGAGGAGTTGGGTGAAGGTAGAAAGTTGGATGAGATACTTGCAGAAATGGTAGAAGTTGCTGAAGGAGTAAGAACAACCGAGTCGATTTATAAGCTTTCGCGTGAGTATAATATGAGCATGCCTGTAGCACGGGAAATTTATGCTGTATTGTATGAGAATAAAGATCCTTTTGATTCAATGAAGGATTTAATGCAAAGAGAATTAAAAAGGGAGATGGAAAAATGAAGAAAATGTTCTATACAATTAAAGAGGTCTCTGATCTCTTGAAGGAGAACGAGTCAACTTTGAGGTTCTGGGAAGGAGAGTTTAAGGATTTAAGGCCGAGAAGAAGCAGCGGTGGTAAGAGATTGTATTCCGATGATGATATTGAATTGTTGGAAAAAATAAAGTATCTGTTGAGAGAGCGTAAGTTTTCCATAGAAGGGGCAAAGGAACATATGAGTGGAAAAACCGAGGAATTGGATTTGATAGGAAGACTGGAAGAGGTAAAGAGAGTTCTCGAATGAAAGAGTTGAAAATTAAGAACGCGCTTATATCTGTTTATAATAAGGAAGGTATGGTCGAACTTGCACTTGAGTTGGATAAGCAAGGGGTAAATATTATTTCAACTTCCGGAACACACGCGAAATTGGCAGAAGAAGGGATTAAGGCTACTAAAGTCGAAGATATAGCTTCGAGTCCCGAATTGCTCGATGGCAGGGTTAAGACATTACAGCCTGAGATTTTTGCATCTATTCTTGTTAACAGAGATAAAAAGGGACATCTTGAACAGTTGAAAGACCTGAAACTTGATCCTATAGATCTTGTTGTTGTTAATCTTTATCCTTTTAAATCAGGATTGGAAAAGAACTTATCCGATGATGAAATGATTGAATTAATCGATATCGGAGGGGCTTCTTTAATTCGTGCGGCGGCCAAGAATTATAAGAATTGTCTGGTTTTATCTGAGCCTTCTGATTATGAGGTTTTTATCAAAAAATTTATAGACGGTAAGGGAATAATTCCACTGGATTACAGGAAAAGACAGGCAGCGAAGGCTTTTCAGCAGCTTTATTTTTATAATAAAATGATAGCGGATTATTATTTAAAATCACTTGGGGAAGAAAAAGAAAAATTTCCCGATTTCTTATCTCTTGATTGCAAAAAGATAATGGATCTTCGTTACGGCGAAAATCCCCATCAGAAGAGTTCGGTATATAGATTTACGGATGAAAAATTAAGTCTTGTGGATGCAAAACAGCTATGGGGAAAACCCATGTCTTATAACAACTGGATGGATACAGACGGAGCTCTTGGTGTTGTAGCGGAATTCGATAAAACATGTGTGGCTGTTATTAAACACGCTGCTCCCTGTGGTGTAGGTATAGCAGATAATGTTCTGGAAGCATTTAAAAAAGCTCAAAGCTGTGATCCTCTTTCCGCTTATGGAGGAATTATCTCTTCAAACAGAGAAATCGATCTGGATACAGCAAGTGCTGTTAATGAGTCGTTTTTTGAAGTTATAATAGCTCCGGATTATACTGATGAGGCTCTTGCTAAACTAAAAGAAAAGAAAAATCTACGAGTTTTACAGGCTAAAGCCGGGTTGTTTTCTCCGCTTGATTATATGAAATGTTATCCTATAATCGGAGGAGTTTTGATGCAGGAGAGCGATTCCGCTATGGAAAATCCAAATGGGTGGGATGTTGTCAGTAAAAGACAGCCGACTCAGGAGGAATTGGAAGATTTAGAATTTGCCTGGAAAGTGGTAAAATGGGTTAAATCGAATGCAATTATTCTATGTAAGAATCTTCAAACGATAGGTATAGGGACAGGACAGCCTTCCAGGGTTGATTCAACGGAGATTTCAATCCTTAAGGCAAAAAAACACGGTCATGAAACAGAAGGTTCTGTTCTGGCTTCCGATGCATTTTTCCCGTTTAGAGATTCGGTCGATAAAGCAAAAGAGGCTGGTGTGACCGCTATGGTCGAGCCGGGGGGTTCTGTGAGGGATCAAGATGTAATCGAAGCTGCGAACGAGCACAATATTGCCCTTTTATTTACAGGACACAGACACTTCAGACATTAGGATTTTGAATAAAAAAACACACAGAGAACACAGAGTTTTACTTTGTTTTTTTATAATAAGGGAGGTCCATTATGAAGATAAATTTAATGTTTTTAATTATAGGCGTTTGCACTCTTATAGCTAACGTATGTTTTGCGGAGGATGATATTGCGGCAAAGATTGCCCCAGAAGCAATAGACGCACGTATAGCAGAAATCAGGATGGGTGATATTGTCGTAAAGGCAAAGCCGGGTGCGGACGTTAAAATCGAACAGGTACGCCATGAATTCTTATTCGGTACTGCGATTACTGATAATTTAGCTGAAAAATCCGGTACGCCTATGTCGGATAAGGATAGAAAAATGTTTCTTAAGATCCTGGAAGAAAATTTCAACTACGCGGTACATGAAAATGCTCTAAAATGGTATGATACCGAAGTAGAGTATAAAAAGGTCAATTATTATCTGGCGGATAGAATATATGAACTCTGTGAGGAACGTAATATTCCTATGCGAGGACATTGCGTGTTCTGGGCAAAAGATAAATACATTATGCCCTGGTTGAGGGAGCTTAATAATGATGAACTTCGTGCTGCGGTTGTAAGTCGTGCAACCAGCGTTGCGAAACATTTTAAAGGTAGAATCACTGAGTTTGACCTTAATAATGAAATGATAAATGGTGATTTTTTCCGCCGCCGTTTGGGGTACGGTATCGTAAACGAGATGGCCTGGGTTGTTAAAGCAGCCAATCCTAACGTGAAATTATATGTGAATGATTACGGTGTTCTTGTCGAAAATGGTTTTAATAAAAGTTCTTACATAACTCAAATTGAGAATCTTATCGCAAATGGCGTTCCGATAGATGGACTCGGATGTCAGTCGCATTTTGTAACTTCAAGGGAAAATAATTCGACATCCAAGGCTACTACAACATCCGAACACGTTCAAAGAACTCTCGACGAATTATCAAAATTCGGTCTTCCTATTAAAATTACCGAATGCCTTGTTTCCGCAGATACAGAAGAAGGTAAGGCAGAAGAACTAACCAGGTTCTTCCGCCTCTGTTTTGCTCATCCAAGTGTTGAAGCAATTATTATGTGGGGTTTCTGGGAAGTTGGTCACTGGGTACCGGAATCGGCTATGTGGAAGAAAGACTGGACTCCGTCGTTGCAGGCGCTTGCTTATCGAGGCCTTGTTTTTAATAAATGGTGGACTAAAAAGTCCGGGGTAGCCGATAATAAAGGGATATTTAAGACCCGGGCGTTTTACGGCGATTATTTAATTACTTCTGGGCAAGAGACTAAGAAAGTGACGCTCAGGAAAAAAGATAAAAAGATAGAAATTATCTTTAAGTAAAAATGAATAACACTTATGAAAGATAAATATAGGTGTTCTTTTTATTTGTTGATTATTTTATTGATCGGACCTGCCTTTCTCTGTGCTGCTGATGCTTCCGATGTTCACGTTTGGGAGATGCAGGAAGTTGTCCTTAAATCCGAGAAGCAATATGATAATTATTATACGGATGTTGAGTGTTGGGTAGATCTTAAAGGCCCTCACTTTTCCAAACGCGTTTATGGTTTTTGGAACGGTGATAATGTTTTTATTGTACGTATTGTAGCAACAGTACCTGGTAAATGGACATGGTCAAGTGGTTCAAATCAAAAAGATGATAAGGGTTTGAACAATAAAACCGGGAATTTTAATGCGATTGCCTGGTCCCAGAAAGAAAAACAGCTAAACCCAAACCGACGTGGGTTTATTCATCCGTCTCCAAACGGTCACGCATTAGAGTATGCCGATGGTACTCCTTTCTTTATGATTGGCGACACCTGGCTTGCTGGAGCTACCTGGAGACTGCCTTATAGAGGTACTGGATCTGCGGAAGATTATGTTCCGGGTCCGGGTATAGGTTTTGAAGATGCCGTATCTTTTCGCAGGCGGCAGGGTTTTAATTCCGTTAGTATGATTGCCTGTTTTCCTAACTGGGAATCGGATTGTCATTCCAGTACTTACGCGGATGAGAACGGTCTATTTGTGCGGAATGCCTGGGAGAAATTCGATTATTACACAAAAGAAGGCAAATTTACCGCAAAGAATATGCGTGATGAGTATGGAAATAGACCTTTTCAGATGTCAATCGAACATGAGGGTGTTGCTGATTTTGATAGAATTAATCCTGAATATTTTAAAAGCCTTGATAAAAAAATGCAGTACTTGTCCGACGAAGGTTTTGTGCCTCTGTTGGAGACCGTGAGAAGAGACAATTGTCCTTCTTGGAAGGCTTATTTTGATTTCAATGAATCATACGCTCGGTACGTTCAATACCTTATTTCAAGATATGGAGCTTACAATATTATTTTTAGCGGTATTCATCTCGACTGGATTCCAAAGGAGTACAGCCTGACGGCTTTGGAGTTTAATGAAGCATTAACTTATCATCTTAAGAAGTACGGACCACTGCCGTTTGGTCAGCCCCATACGACGCTAATAAATAATTCCACATACACACAATTCGGTCATGGTAAAGATTGTCCGTGGCTTTCGATGCATAGCGTTGGTAATAAACCTCGAGACCATCGGGTTTCGGATTCTTTGCAGATACTGTTTAATCTTAAGCCCCCGTATCCCGCGATAAATTTTGAACCTTATTATACAGGCTGGGACCACGAGATAAATATGCCGAATGGCGAACGTCCAGTTGCTAATTCTCCTCGAGATAATTATTTTTCGAGGGCGCAGATGTACGGTTCTGTTCTCTCGGGTGGGCTTTCGGGACATGTTCACGGTACTTCGGCTTACGATATTACAACGACCGGAGAGCCTGAAGGAATGAGGCATCACTTCTGGGATGCTTTGAAATTTGAATCGGCTCTTTATATGCAGCATTTAAGTACATTTGTTTTATCCGAGGGAGATAAGTATCGGCTGTTAGAGCCGTGCTTTAACGATATACATCCTGCAAGAGCTCCCGATAGTCCTGAAAAAGGTTTGGATGGTTGGGCATACATGATGTGTACTCCGGCAAGGGATTTTGCACTTCTTTATTTTGAGAATCAGTCTGCATCGCCGGGGTTAAGCGGTTTTAAAGAGAGTACCGCATATGGTTTTCAATGGTTTAACCCTCGTAATGGTGAGTGGGGAGAAGAGATAGCCGTTAAATCGGATGTGGATGGGGAGTTGCAATTACCTGCATTCCCTGATAGAGCAAATCCCTCTTCAACCGATTGGGCGGCAAAAATTGTTAGTCGTTGAGGAGGTGAATGATAAATGAATCTAAAAAAGTTTCTACCTGATAAAAAAGTTTTTCATTTTCATATCTTAGTAGTTTTTGTTTTTCTATTTATGTTTTCATGTTGTAAAATGAATGAACTTGAAAATGAGGTTTTCTGGACAGAGAGCACTTCCCCGGAAGTAATTGGGGAAATGGTCATAGATGATTTGTTTACAAGACCTGATTTAATGATGTATGTTACAAGTTTCTGGACCGGTGTCCATTATGCGGAAGCCTGTACCGGTTTTGGCGCGGCAAGGTTGGCTGGTTTATTGGGCGATACGGAGACAATTAATAAATTGTCGGTTCGTTATACAAAAGTGATAGAAGATAGTCTGGTTAAAGACGCAAATCATGTGGACGCAAATGTTTATGGAATATTACCTCTTGAATTGTATATGCAAGGAGGAGAAGATAAATTTTTGAGGCAGGGACTTGAATTAGCTGATGGACAGTGGGAAGATACCTTGTCTAATGGTTTGACAAGTCAGGTCAGATATTGGATCGATGATGTCTGGATGATAGCTAGCTTGCAGGTTCAGGCATATAGGGCTACAAGTAACGGAATATATCTTGAAAGGGCGGCAAAGGTAGTTTCTTCTTATCTTCAAGAATTGCAGCAGCCGAATGGATTATTTTATCATGGCGAAGGAGCTCCTTTCTTCTGGGGTAGGGGAAATGGTTGGGTGGCAGCAGGACTGGCTGAGTTATTATCTGAACTGCCAAGAGGTAATCCGAATTATATTTTAATCTTAGCTGGATATGTGAAAATGATGAATGCTCTGCTCGAATATCAATCCGAAGAAGGTATGTGGCGACAGTTGATAGATAATGAGGAAGCGTGGTTTGAGACTTCATCGACGGCTATGTTCGGTTATGCCATAACAGTGGGTGTTAAGGAGGGCATTTTGCCGAAAGATAAATTTGCTCCTGCATATAAGAAAGCGTGGATGGCTCTGGTAGAATATATTGGAGAAGACGGAAAGATTTCCGATGTATGTGTCGGGACCGGTAAAAGTGATGATATAAATTATTATCTTACCCGGCCGCGTACAACAGGAGATTTGCACGGTCAAGCACCGGTATTGTGGTTTGCTTATAGTTTGTTGGCAAAATACTGATTTTTAGGATTTGGGATTTGGGGGTTGGGATTTAGAAACAACAAAATAAATTTTCTTAGGTTGTGTGGAGGGGCTTTGTGTTCTCCGTGTCTTTGTGTGAGATAAATTTTTTGGTTAGTTTTATTTTGTTACCAGCGAATAAAACAGTGCGGTGCCAAGTGGCAGGGCGTTTTCGTCTATAATAAAACCGGGGGTATGGAGCTTGGAGTGAATTCCTTTTTTCTTATTTGCTCCTCCCATGAAGACAAACGTGCCGGGGACTTCCTGTAAGTAATAGGCGAAATCTTCTCCGCCCATAATCGGACTTTCCATTAATTCGATTGTGTTGAATAATTTTTTTGCGATTTTGAGTAAATTTTCAGTTTTTTTAGGGTCATTTATCATTATCGGATATCCCCTTTTATATTGAAGTTCGTAGTCTATGCCTTCTGAGATCTTAAGAGCTTTAAGAATATTTCCTATCCACTGGGGAGCTTTTTGCCATAATTCTTTTTCTATTGTTCGGACAGTCCCTTCCATTTTTACCTCATCGGGAATAACATTGAATGCTGTTCCTCCGTTTATTGTGCATATGGAAATTACAAAGGGGCTTTTTGGATTTGCTTTTCTTGACACAAGACTTTGAGTCTGGTTTATAAATAATGAAGAAGCGTAAATTGGGTCTACTGTTTTATGGGGTTCTGCTGCATGACCGCCTTTACCCCGTATGGTTATTTTCATTTCATCGGCAGCTGCAAGCATAACGCCTGACTTTAAGGTTAATGTTCCTATTTCCGCTTCGGGATTGATATGGATTGCATAGATCTCCGATATTCCTTTTAAGGCGCCTTGGGCGATCATTCCTTTTGCTCCTCCGGGAGTTTTTTCTTCGGAAGGCTGGAAGATTAATCTTACGGAAGGCGAATTTTTCGTTTCTGCAAGGAGTTTTCCCACACCAAGAAGCATAGCCATATGCGTATCATGCCCGCAGGCATGCATATAACCTTCGTTTTTGGATTTGTAGGAAAGTTTGTTTTTCTCCTTTATGGGCAGGGCGTCCATATCAGCCCGTAAAGCGATTCGATTTTTACCTTTACCTGTATCTGCTATAAGTCCTGTTTTATTTAAAGTTTTAGGTTTGTAACCGAGATTTTTCAGCTGTTTTTCTATAAAGTCGTGCGTCCAGTTTTCTTTGAACGCAGGTTCCGGATGTTTGTGTAGTTCATGACGAGTGTTTACTATGTAATCTCTAATAGAGTTTGCTTTTTTGAGAGCGATTTTCATATCTATAATTTTATTAAAAAAATAAATTATAGCAAGGGATGTTAATTTAAAAATCAAACATCAAAGAGCAAAATGACAAAATGGGATTTAGGTAGTATAGTCTCTGGTCGCTAGTCAAAAAAACTTTCTTTTCTTTGTGTCTTAGTGCCTTTGTGGCAAAATTAGGGGTTAGGATTTAGTTTTGACTTTGGACTATGGACTAAGCTCTAACTTGCCACTTAATCCCTAATCCGTGAACTTCTGACTTGCACTACTTCTAATCCCTTCATGGGATTAGTGCTATTTGCGTAATTTGGTGTTGAGGAAACGGGTGGTTGGGTAAAATAGTGATAGGGCACGCAGATTTATGCAGGTTTTAAAAATTATTATGAAATTATAAAAAATCATAATAATAAGAGGAAGGGGGTTTGCTTTTAATTAAAAGCATAAATCTGCGTGTCATAAAGGAGTGTCTCCTATTCTATTGATATCTTTACTTTCTCGTCTTTTTCGTCAACTTCTACCAGAGTAAAACTTCCTTCAACTTCTTGTATTTGTTTAATGGCTTTCCTGATGAATGTTTTGGTTTCTTTGATTTCTTCGGCATCTTCACCCACTTCAGGTATGAGGAAGGGTAATATCTTTGCCAGTGTTAAAGGCAGGCGTATGTTTACATTTTCCTCTTCCTTTTCGCTCTGGACATTTATGATTAATCTCTTAGGGGTTCCCTTTTTCTTTACAATATCTTTGCTGTCTTTTACCCAGAAGCGTACAACGTCGCCTCCATCCGTAATTTCAATTATCGGTTCATCATCGATTTGCGCTTCTTTTAGGATTTTAATAATACTGTCCGGTGGAATTTTTTTATCATCTGTTCCATAATCTATATCCCAATCGCCATCGCAGTTTTTCGCAAATTCAATAGATTCTTCGATCAAGGTTTTCGGTACATTGATTTTGACCGTTTCTCCATCATCTTCCTTGACTTCCAAGACAAGAAAAGGTATCGCCAGGTTTAACAAAATAAATAAATTCATAACTCCTCCTTTTTGTTATTGTACTAATATAATAATACAAAATTGGAATTTGTCAAGGGGTTTTTTTGTTTTTTTGCCACAAAGGCACTAAGACACAAAAAATTATGTGGTATGTGTTATGTGACGAGAATCTAAAAATTGAAGTTCTTGACATAATGGTTGAACTGTGTAAATTTAGTATATCTAAACAATAATAGTAAGGAGTAGTAAAATGAAGACATTTAAACGCACGTGTATTATTTTTTTGATTGCAATGGCAATGATGATATCCACTCAGAATGAGGTTCTTGCTGCTTCAGCGACTGTCGATACAAGTCAAACATATCAAACTATAGAAGGATTTGGTGCTTCCCTTGCATGGTGGACTACTAATATGTATTACCATTCTCAGAAAGGTCAGATATATAATTATCTTTTTAAAGAGCTTGGTTTGGATATTCTTCGTCTGCGAAATATATATCATAAGGGCGAGAATAATGTGTTCGGTGTTTATGGAGAAATTGTGGACAGCTTTTATTCTCTTTCGGAAAATGAGCCTAAGGTATTGATAACTTCCTGGTCTCCGCCTGCGTATTTGAAAAGTAATGATTATGTTGTTGGGGGTACTTTGGATACGACAGCGAGCGGTGAATATGTATATGGTGATTTTGCCCAGTACTGGGTGGATGCATTGGATTCGTTCGCGGACGTTGGTATTGTTCCTGATTATATTACCATCCAGAATGAACCAGATTGGTATGTATCTAATGAATCTTGCAGGATGGAGCCGACTGAGAATGATACATCTGCGGGATATGATCAGGCTCTTGATTCTGTTTATCACAGGTTGCAGGCAATGGGTTCTCCTCCAAATATTTTGGGGTCGGAGGTTTTAGGTATAGGTTATAATAATTTTCAAAGATATGCAGATGAATTTAATCATGGCTATCTTTATGGGTATGCTTATCATCTTTATCATGGTGGTGACGGGAACGTTAATCCGGAATCGTTTAACACCAATTTAGAAGCAATAGCAAGTGGATATCCTGGAAAACCCATTTTTCAAACAGAATATGATCGTGGCGGGTGGTTCAATACAGCTTATCTTATGCATTGCTGTCTTGTAAATGGTAATGTTTCCGGGTATTTTTACTGGGCAGCCGTATGGGGTGAAGATGGTGCTCCCCTTATTACGCTGATCGGAGGTTCCCTCTACTCGTTGGAGAAAGAATACTGGGCATTCAGACAGTTTTCTAAAGCCATACATTACGGTTGGAAACGAGTAGATGTAGAAGTTGTTGGCGCGTATTATCTTCGTGCATCGGCATATATAAGTCCTGCAAATGATGAGTTATCTATTGTAGTAGTTAATCCGCACCCCAGCAATGATTATGACCTGGATTTGGTTATTCCGGATTTTGATATAACAGGTGCCGAGATAGTACGAACATCTGCTACAGAGAACGGCGTTTTAGTAGATTATTATAATAGCGGGGATACTATAAATATTCCTCCCAGAACAATTACGACAATTACAACTCTGGCCATGTATCATGGGGCTGGTATCACGGATGATGTGGTTGGCAGGGGTGATTTTTCATTAGCTCAGAACTATCCCAATCCTTTTCGTACATCGACGACCATTGAATATTCGATAGCCGAGGCAGGTTTTGTTAAATTAGAGGTTTATGATATTTCTGGTCGAGGAATAATGACATTGGTTGAAGAAAACAAGTCGGCAGGTAAACATACCGTTTCTTTTGAAGCGAATGACTTATCCCCGGGAGTTTATTTATATAGATTAGAAACAAACGAAAATAGCATTCAAAAGAAGATGATTTTGCTGAAATGAGCTAAATCCCAGGAGGCAGGCTTTTTATGAAAAGTATAACAAGCATAGTTGTGTTGTTTTTTCTTTCAGGGAGTTATCTTCTAGGTCAATCCCGGCCGTTTCCTCAAAATGAGGATTACTCGAACGGTTATAAAACCTCGGAAATTTCTGCGATCGATTTACAGGTTTCTTACGAAAGATGGAAAAAATTATATCTCAAAAGATGCGATGAAATGTATCGAGTTTGTGAGGATGATAGTTCTATAAGTATTTCTGAAGGTATGGGGTATGGAATGTTATTAACTGCATATTTTGGGGAAAAGGAAAGATTCGATAGACTTTTTGATTTTTACAAAAGCAAAAGGACAAATAAAGCACATAATCTTATGGCCTGGAGAGTGACCTGCGATAGTGTTATCGATCCGGGTAGCGCTACAGATGGCGATTTGGATGTGGCTTTTGCTCTTATTGTCGCTCATTGCCAATGGGGAGAAGATTACCTTGAGCAAGCAGATAGCATAATATCGATTCTTAAGAATGATTATTTTGTTGATACTTGTAATGGCGGAATTTATGTGATGAAGCCGGGTGGTCATTGGGGAGGTTGTGATGTAACGAATGTATCATATTACACACCCGCCTATTTTAGAGTGTTTGCGGAGGCGACTGGAGACGGTTTTTGGAACGATGTTGCGGATGATGCTTATACAATATTGAATAAAGGTACCCATGCTACCACAGGATTGGTCCCGGATTGGCAATCGTGGGATGGTATCCCCGGAGGAACTTCAGATTGGCAGTGGCGAGATTATTATCGCTATGATGCTTCCAGAGTTCCGTGGAGAATGGCGCTTGATTTCCTCTGGAATGGAAATGAGAATGCTAAAGATTGGTGTGTTAAGATATCAAACTTCGCCGATTCTATAGGAGCGGAAAATATAGTAGACGGGTACGAGTTGGATGGGAAGCCCCATGAGAGTGCAAGATGGAATAATAGTCCTTTTGTGGGGGGTTTTGCGGTTGGTGGGATGAGTTACAGTCAGGCTATGGTCGATTCTTTTGCTTCAAGATTGCTATATCTTGATGGTACAGGAGAGGACGACCAATATTTTAATCTTTCCCTCCGTTGTTTGTATATGCTTGTGTTAACAGGAAATTTCTGGGACCCCTTGGCGCCCGCCGAGGTTGAAGAAGCAGAACCTTTGCGATAGAGTTTTTGCCAGTAATATTATAGCATATTAACTATGCTGTAGATGTGTTATAAGTGATGAATGTTGAAATTAATAAGGTGTTTTTATAGTGATGATTCAAAGAATAAAATCTAAAATATGTTGGATAAGAGAGTCTTTCCTTAGTAAAATAAAAGATTATCCGTTGATTATTGGACTGGTAAGTTTATTATGGCTTCTTTTTAGATCGGGCTCAAAGCCCTCCCGTATTAATTACCCTTGCCAGAAAACCTGCTCAATTAATGTTTCCGTTTTCCTTGTTCCGACTTTTCTGTTGTATTGCCGTAGAATTATTCGCCGTAGAAAATTGATAGATATCAAAGTATTTGTTAAGCCGTTTATATCTGCTGTTTGTATTTTTTTAATTATACTTTCCTCGCAATACACAATAAACTATTTTCAAGGTAAAAGATCTCTAAAGCGATTTGAAGAATTAAAGAAATTAGGTCCTATAGGTAAAGTTATAGGCATGGTTCCAGCTACCGGAATGAAAATGTATAAAACCTCTAAATATGCTCTATCAGATTTACCTTCTCCCAGTAGAGTAGTTTCTGTGCATAATTCCTTGGCAACAAACTGGGATCATGTAACAGAGTATCACTGGGAATATATTGACCAGGACGTTGTTAGCGGCATGGTAGAACGGGGTGTAATGGTGTTAACAGGGGAAACAAATATAGTAGATGCCTGGAATACACTGATCCCATATCAAGCAGGCGAAGATGTTGCGATAAAGATTAATTTCAATAATTCTTATTCGTGTGGTGGAGGGGATGATGAAGGTATAGATGCTTATTCGGAAACGGTAAACGCTGTCATTGAAGGTCTAATATCCATTGGAGTAACACCTGATCATATTTGGATAACCGACCCATCTAGAGTGATACCTGACAGGTTTACCGAGAGGATAATTAATTCGGATGTCCAATATTATTCGATTAATTATTCTTGTGATCATCCAAATTATCACGATGTAGTTTATGTTGACACAAATTCAATTCATGTTTCATATGTATTGTGTCCCGAAGGCGAAAAAGTTAGACCTGCTCAGGTATTTGTAGATGCTGAGCACCTGATAAATATTCCTATATTTAAAAGTCATGGAAATTATGTAACTCTTGCATTAAAGAATCATTATGGTTCCGCGCTCATCGGGGATTACCCTCGAGGAAGTAGTTATCTGCATCAATGTTTTGAAACTGGTAGTTACTGCAATCGAGATTCGGCTAACCTGCTGGCAGACATCAATAATAACCCTCATATCCGCGATAAAACAAGGTTGATTATCGGAGAAGGATTATTTGGTAATCCTCGTACGAATTGGCAGGAAACTGAAACATGGGCAATTTTTGGTAATGATGATCCTAATATTTTGTTTTTCAGTGCTGATCCAGTAGCTATTTCATCCGTTATGACCGATTATATTATTGAGGAAAGGATTATATCGGATATCTGGCCTAACACCCAGGATCACTATCAATTACATGCAGCAGCATTGTTAGGTTTGGGCGTACATGATCACTGGGATAACTTTGAAAATAAAAATTATACTGCCTTTGATTATATAGAGATAGACGAGGATTCTGCTGCAGGTATTATTGAGACAAAAGAGATATTTTCCGATAATTTTAAACTATATCAAAACTATCCCAATCCTTTTAATGCAACGACAACGATTGAATATTCGATAGAAGAAGCGAACTTTGTTCGATTGGCAGTTTATGATGTTTCGGGTCGAGAGGTAAAGAAATTAGTTGAAGAGAATAAGCCGGCAGGAAAGCATACTGTTGTTTTTGAAGCAACTGACTTAACCCCGGGAGTTTATTTCTATAAAATCGAGGTTGGAAATTTGAGCAGTCAGCCGCAGAAGATGATTTTGGTAGAATAGTATTGTGTATGAGATAATTCATAAACCTGAATTGTATAGATTAGATACAGATTAGGCTCTCAAGCTTTAATATCTTTATATTTGAATGTTGTTATTCTTTGATTTGGTATCCTTGACACGATAATCTAATTGTGTAAATTAGATGCGGAGAAAAGTCTGTCTATTAATCCCATGGGAAGAATTATCTTGAATAACCTGATGATGCACAACGTTTAGGAGGAAAAATAGAACAAAATACGATTACAAAAGATTGGTTTAAAGATTGGTCTAACGAGTACGACAGTACGTTAGGCAAGATAAAACGTCATCATAAGCTGTTGGATTTAGTTGTCCAATCATCTTCAGTCAGGGACGAAGATATAGTTCTCGATATAGGTTGTGGTACAGGATTATTATCGTTGAAGTTCCTAGAAAAAGCAGATTGTATAATATACGGTATAGATAACTCTTCTCCGATGCTCGAAATATTCAAAAATAAGATAAAAAAGTTAAAACTTTCCGGAAGAATTTCATGCAAACTTAAAGATGCTGAAAATCTTAATTTCGAAAGGAAATTCTTTGATGTAATTGCATCGACGGTTACGCTTCATCATGTTAAAAATAAACCTCCTGTTATAAAAAAGATTTATGAACTGTTAAAACCTGGCGGGAAATTCGTGCTGGGAGATATCGATGTGGATACAACCGGGGATTTAAAAGATTCAAAGCGTCTTTTAAGGATTTTGGATTTTCTGAGAGAGGAATTTGTTTTTGCTTTAACTGAAGGAGGTATCAAAGCGTTTAGCCGGATATATGATAATGGGAAAAAGCATATATTAAATGATGGGGAATATTGTATAAGTTTCAAAAAATGGAAGGGCATTTGCAGAGAAGCAGGATTCAAAAAAGTTACAGTGAAACCATTGCCGAAATTCAAGTGGTTTAAGGTTTTAACTGCAGTTAAATAGTTGAGTTGTAAAATGGTGAAATAGTAAAAAATTAAGGGAGGGGGGATGACGATTCAACTATTCAACAATTTGACCATTTAACTTCTTTTCAATGGGTTATGCGAAGAGGTATGCTAGTATACTTATTCCTAATAGCAGCAGGATTGTCGAGGTTATTCCGAAAGCAGGTAATAGGAAGAGGGAAAAAAGCAATGCACCTATACTGCCCCCAATCAGGTCTAAAGCGTAAACGGAAGGAGCCGGATCTTTTTTTCCTTCTCTATTAAGTATATTACCCGCATTTGTATAGGTCCATCCTATTGCCGTTCCGCATATAAAGCTTATCGAAGGGATAGAAAAGAAAACGAGAAAAATGGAACTTTCTATTTCTATTGTTAGATATAAAAAAAAGGATAATATAGCAAACATGATAAATGGTAATTTTAATTTTTCCTGTAATTTTATTTTTTCTGATAAAAAAGTTCCTGTTCCAACTCCAAACATAAATAATCCGCTTATTAGTCCCAACAAGTGATATACATTTCCATATATGATCTGAAGACTTAATATACAGCAATAGGATATACCGATGGCGATGGCCCCGATCAGTGAGATCCGGAAATTTGTTTTTCTAAAGATTACTGGTAGAATCAGAAAGCAAAACATTATAAAAATAGGAGTGTTGAAAATAGGTTTTATAAATTTTAAGGTTTGGTTCTGTTTCTCCATATATACAAGAAGAGAAAGGATAAAAGCTCTTGGTTTTTTGTCAGTGTTTGGTTCCATAACATTATTGTTTAACTGGTTCTCGATTTCTTTAATTCTGAAAGCTGGTAGGGAAGATAGAATAATATATTCGTCCAGGTATTGAAGATTTAAAGCTTTTGATTTTTTCTTTATTCTTTTTTCGTCATAAGTAAGAAGCCCTTTTGAAAAAACAAATCTTAAATTGTAGCCAGGTACTATAAAATGATGAGGGAATTCAAGTCTGTAAGTCCAGAATATGAGAGAATTGTAGTCTAAGATCGTTTCGCTTAAGTAGTCTTCTCCTGACGAGATCGAGAAAGAGACTACTCCATCACTGCTTATTTTTTTCGATAAAAGTTTAACGAATTCTACAGAGTAAAAACGGTTACTTGATATAGAAAGTGGATCGCCTATACCAAGGAAAACGCAATCGAATTTCTTATTGGTTTTTTTAAGGAAAAGTATTGGGTCACAAGCAATAAAATTTATCTTTTTAAGTAATTTTGCCGTGATATTTTTTTCTAATCTTTTCTGGAATTTGTAGTCAGGATGAACTATTGTGAGGTTCTTATATTTAGAAAGTTCTTTTATAGTTTCTGGTCCCGCTAATCCCAGGTAAAGTATTTCTTTTTCTTGAACTGGTGAAAGCAATAAAGGTAAGTGTATATATTCTGAGGTGGTTTTGTCGGGATAGGTGTACGTTATGGCACCATTTGAAAAAACCGAAACCTGTTTATCTCTTTCTATTTCCATGTATCTTCCGTATCTGGTCTCGGTGATATTCTTTACTTTGAAACCCGTGTATAACTTCTCATATGTTTTTTTTATTGAATTTGTAGAATCAAGGAACAAGAAAAGAGCGATATAAATCAATATTAAAGGTACAATTTTCTTACCTTTTAATAATACGACGGGTAGGATAAAAATAGCGCTTACTAAAAAGGGAGATCGTGTCGGAGCAATAAAGGAAACAAATATATAGGAAAAGAAAATTCCACCCAGAAGATCTCCAACAGAATCAAAAATGTAAGGTCTTGTTATACCCTTAAGTGTATCTTTGGATAAATGGGAAAATTTTTTCTGCCCGAGTGCAAATATAAGACCAAAATTTAAGTAAATCGGAAAAAGAAGCAAAGTGGTTTCTATAAGAAGTAGAGAAAAGGTGAAAACTTCCCCTACCTTATAACCCAAAATTGCGGGTAAAAAACGCAACAGGTATATTGAAACAGGAAAGTATAATGCGAGGATAAGAAAAGGCAAATACAATTTGTCTTCATCGAGCTTTCTGCCCCAAAACGATCCAATTGCCACACCCAATAGCCAGAAAGATACGACCAGACCATAGGTAAGTTCATTCCCGTGAAATATCATGTATGTTTCACGAATTAATATATTTTGTGTAAGTACGGAGAGAATTCCGGAGAGGAAAAGAAAAAATAGTAACAATTTAGCGTGTTACTTTAAATATGATTTCTTCGATTTGCTTGTCTTCAATTTGCTTGTCTTCTTTTGAAACAAGCGCTATCAAAATATCTGTTTCTGACATTTCTATTCTTGAGAGAGTGATTTTGAACTTGCTGCAAAAATTAAGTAGTTTTTGGGAAAGAATCTTCCCTTTGGGTGCGATAAATATGATTATCGTCCCGTTTTCAACCGAGAAATCTTCATGTAGAATTTTACCTTTTCCGTGTTTGCTAAGTAATTTGCGTATTGATTCTAAGATTCTTGTTATATCGGAGCTGGGGGTACTGATTCTCCAAAAGTCTTCCAGTGAATAATATAACTTCTTTATTTGTTTTTCAGGAACATTGGGGAAATTCTTCATGACCGTTTCGATTTTTTCCGAATCCATTTCTCTCATTCCTTCGTCAAAATCACGGAATTTTCCAAGGACTCTCACCAGGGCATTTTTTGTCTTTTGATATAATTCGGAAAGAGCTTCGAATTCGTCAAGGTCCGCTTTTATATCAAATATCAATAAACTAACCTTTCCGCGTTCTCTTGGTTGATGTGTTGATAGTAGCGATAGACCTGTTATTCTATTAAAGCTGGTAATTATTTTTCGATTTTTAATTTCCGCATCTTCTTTTTGAGTTACTATTAAAATCTTAAATTCAAGGAAAAATTCCGTTGAATTGGTAAGGGAAAAGTATACCTGTGGTGCTTCGCTTTTATCGAATTCTTTAATTAAACGCGGAATAATTGCCCTTAGATAATGCTCCATCCCTATTGGAGCTTCGGAGGATTTTATCGTATCTCCACGACCTTTTTGATGTATTCTTTTTAAGACTCTTTTTATTCTTTTGTGGTAGGAAGGAGGATAAAAATTTCCTTCTCTGTTGCTAATCTCTATTCTTGCGACCAGTACGCCCTCGGGGGTAGTGAACTCTTTGTTGTATATGATTCTTGAATCGGGCAGAACGAATAATATTGTATCAAGGATAACTTTTAGAGGCATATCTTTTTCATATACTCCAACAGTTATGCATGTCAAGTTCTCTTTTGTTGTTTTTAAATTATTTATATAGATTTGGGCCTTGCCGTTTGTTTTTATAACATCTTTTTGTGCCCGGTAGTTAGTTATTATCTGTTCTGCGAGGGCTCTTGGGGTCCTCTCCGTAATATAAGCTTTTGTACGCGAAGCAAAAAACTTAAATGTTTCGCCTTCAGGACCTAAAAGATCGTATACGAAATCTTCCTTGCAATCTTTTTTTATTATATTTATAACTTTTGAGTAGACTTCGAGTCGTTTTGATTCGATAGAGAGAAGCAGTCTTTTTGCCAGGCTTCCGGAAGATACGTTCATGATATTATTAATCATTTCCTTCTTATCTTTCCGGAATTGCCGGAGAGCCGATTCGTTCATGATTTCTATAACAAATATTATAATTGCTAATTTTTTTCCGCTTATTTCCATTGAAAGCCCTGATTCATAAGATAGATTCCAGCCTTTTCCATGGACTGCGCCGAGAATTGCGGTAGAAAATCCAGGCCAGTCTTCACCTATTACGCCCGCATAGAAATAAAACGGATATGAAGGTGTTTTGGGGATGGAGCTTTTATAAATCTGAATCTCTGAAGAATTCTTTTTCCATTTTCGAATTAATTTTTTGACGAGTCTTTTTTCTTCTTTCAGCGGAAAAAAAGACCGGATTTCTTCATATGTATATTTTTTCATCAGTGAGTCATCGCATAAATATATATGTTTATACCCGTTTTCAAAGCTTTCTCTCTAAGTTCTTCAGGGTCTCTATAAACTGCCGGATCAGCCCATCCATCCGAGATATTGCTGTTATAAGTATAAAATAGAGCAAGTCTCCCTTTTAGGAATAAACCATAGCCTTCCGGCGCACCTTTGTAGTGTTCATGTATTTTTGGTAAACCTTCAGGTAATTCATAGAATATTTTATAGATTTCGTGATCGGATGGAATCTGGACTAATTTGTGTTTCGGGAAGGCCTTGTCTATTTCTTTTCTGAAATGTTCATCCATACCGTAGTCGTCATCCGCATAAATAAATCCTCCGTTCCATAGATAGTTCCTTAGATTTTGTAATTCGTATTCGGAAAACTCTATTTTTCCGTGTCCGGTTATAAAAAGGAATGGATAAGAGTATATTTCAGGATCTTCTAATGATAATATTATTTCTTTTTCTGATATATTAATTTCTGTTTTCGTGTTTATGGCCTTGGCAAGATTTGGAATAATGTCAGGATCGTTGTACCAATCCCCGCCAGAATATCGTACTCTTACTATCGAAGGGTTTATTAGAGCAAAAATAAAGAGATATATCATTTTATCCTCTTGGATGATAGGAAAGTAGAATTTTTCGTAGATAATTTCTGTCAACATGCGTATATATTTGAGTAGTTGAAATATCAGAATGGCCTAAAAGTAATTGGACGGTTCGCAGGGATGCTCCTCTTTCAAGTAGATGAGTTGCGAAGGAATGCCTGAGAGTGTGAGGAGTAAACTCTTTTCTTATTCCACTTCTTACAATATATTTTTGAAATCGTTTCCAGAGGCCCATTCGGGAAAGTTTATTTCCTGATTTTGTTAAAAATAAGAAAGATGATTTTTTTTTGTTGAAAGCAGGTCTTGATGCGGTCATATATTTAATTATAGCTTTTTTTGCTTCTCCTCCCAGAGGGATGATCCTTTCTTTGCTTCCTTTTCCTTTAACGCGAATAAAATCTTCCTTTAGAAATAAATCTTCTTTTCTGAGGTCGAGAAGCTCGGAAACCCTTAACCCACAACCATATAGTAATTCTAGAATTGCTTTGTCTCTTATAGAATATTTGGGATCGCCGTTAACACTTTCGATCAGTTTTGTGACTTCTTCAGGAGATAGGAATTTGGGTAATTTTCTTTCCCTTCGAGGAGAATCAATATTATTCAGTGGCGTTTGTTCTATTAATCCTTCTCCTACCCAAAAAAGAAAAAACATCCTTAAAGAAGAAAGCTTTCTTGCTACAGTCGCAGAAGAAAATTCAGAATCATACAATTTATCGATATATTTTTGTATATCTTTTTTGTTTATTTCTCTAATATTTTTTTTTGTGATATCTATAAATGATATTACATCGCTTTTATAGCTTTCAATAGTGTTCCCCGATAGCCCTCTTTCTGCCCGTAAATAATAAATAAATTCTTTAATAGGGTCTTCGGTACTAGTCATTTACTGTGAACGATGCGAGTTCCCAAACAACTGAATCGGCTGGTATCTCTTTTTTTATAAGACCTATGTTGGGTGCGAACCATTCGTATTGAATTAGAGAAATACCGTCTTCAGTGATTGTCCTTCTTAAACGATAGACATTTTCGTATTCTTCTGAATTTATTATTATGGAAGTACATATAACCGAATCAACTGACACAAAGAACATCTTTTCTAAAGAATCACCCATATGAACTGTAGAAAAACTATACGATTTATTCCAATTTTCGCCTTCAATCGGAGGCAGCATCAGGTATGGTTCATATACTATTCCAAATATAACTTTATATCCTCTATGAGTAGTAAAAAGTTCTCTAACTCTATTTGCCACACCTGGTTTTCTTTGAAAGCGTTCTGTTTCTCCACCCACATCCATTAGAAATAGGCTGTCGCCGTCTGTTATTTCCTTACCCGTTACCGCTACTTCAATCTGATAATTGTTATCAGCTTTTACGTCATAAATCCAACTATTTTCCGTTTTTAATGGAAAATAATTTGCTGTCATCCTTGTAGAGAAAGAATTTTTACATCCTAAAGCCAATACCAAAATCAATGAAGTCAACACCAACTTTACCATTAAAAGCCTCCCTAAAAGAAAATCCAATTTGAAAAGTTGAACTTTCTACTGAAAATATATATGCAAAACGAATTAGTAAAAGAGGAGAGAACCCAGTCTCTGAGGCTCCTTCTCTTAGTCTTCTTCCTTTTACTACTCCTGTTTCCGGCAAGATCGAGAAGTTTTTTCCTATAAACAATTCTTTCCCGATAACCATTCCGTGAAGCCTGATTTCATAGTTTGCCTGACTATAATATGAAGCTATAAAGTCGTAATTCAACATGTATTTTCCTCCTATCATTACAGAAAAACCGGAAGGTGTATCATACGCAGTGGAACCTTGTGGTACCGAAGAACTTACAAATAAATTAAAACTTATCAGTACAATTATGCTCATATCTGAATATTAAAAAACTATTTAAATTTGTCAACTGTCTTTAAGATTTTTTAAATCTTAGTTAAATAGTTAAATTGTCGAATAGTTAAATCGGCCACCCCACTCCCTTTTTACTTTTTCCTATTTTGCCATTTTTCTATTTAACCATTTAACTGATTCGAAGAATCCGCCAGGGTCTTGACTTTTTGTATTTTTATCTTTAGAATAGAAAAAAGGAGGAGATAGTGTTTGGACCAATTGGATGGCCGGAAATAATACTTGTATTGATTATTGCCCTCTTATTATTTGGAGCTAAAAGACTGCCTGAAATAGGTAGGTCTATGGGGAAAGCAATAAAAGAGTTCAAGAAATCTTTTAAGGATGTAACGGATGAATTGGATGAGGATTTAAAATCCCCCGAAGAAAAAGAAGAGTAATTAATTCTAATCGTTAAAATAGTAAATAAACTCCCTTAATATCATGGATTTCAAAATATTCGATTCGCATTGTCATCTTCAGGACAGAAGATTTAAAAATGAAATAGAAAAAGTTATAAATAGAGCCAAAATGTCTGGTATAGAAAAAATCTTGGTTCCGGGGTGGGATTTGCGTTCAAGTAAAGAAGCTGTAAGTATCGCCTGTGAATTTGATAGTGTATATGCAACCTGTGGAGTACATCCTCACGATGCTAAGTTTTACGATGATAATGTAGAGAAAGAAATAATAGAGCAAACAGGAAACATCAAAGTAGTTGGTATAGGAGAAATAGGGCTTGATTACTATAGAGATCTTTCTCCTAGAGAAGTTCAGAAAGAGGTATTTAAAAAACAGCTTAAAATTGCAGAACAGAAAAAAATGCCCGTTGTTATTCACACCAGAGATTCGCTGGAAGATACGATAGAAGTAGCGTCAAACTTTAATTGTAAAGGCATTTTTCATGCATTTGATAATAAAAAAGAAGTTGCCATGAAGATTATAGAGATGGGTTTCTACTTGGGAATTGGGGGAGTGGTTACATATAACGGTAGTAAAATATCACTTGCAATAAGAGATATACCGCTTGAACATATTTTAGTTGAGACCGATGCTCCATATCTTACGCCACATCCGTATAGAGGAAAAAGAAACGAACCCGCGTATACAAGATATGTTGTGAAAAAAATCGCAGAGATAAAATCAAAACCTTTCTCGGAAGTAGCGGAAATAGCTTACAAGAATACGAAAAAATTGTTTGGAATATAGAGAATAGTGAGCAGGTAGCAGAAAGCAGTTAGCAGTAGTTAATAGAGAGTAGGGAGAAGGGAGTAGTTAGCAGTAGAAATAACAGAAAAAATAAACTTTGTGTCTTTGTGACTTCGTGGTAAATAAACCCTTGACAAATATAAAGAAAACGTTATAATCTTTGTATAACAAAGGACTTTGGAAAGGAGGTTTAAATGATAGATAAAAAAGAAGCAGAAAAAAGTTTGGAGGAAATAAAGAAACATCTAAGGGAGACAGATGAAGAGTTGAGGAAAACGGGGCTTTGGGCTGTAGATATTCAGTTTTTATGGGGAGTGCTTGCGCTGATAGGTCTTGGTTTGACGGTTTATCTTCATGACCGTGCTTTGTACAATCTTATATGGCTTAACTGGACATGTATTATGGTGGTGGGTTCCTTTTTTGGTTATCGGATTGCGAAGAGATTAGCCAGGATGACCGGCATTACATCTTTTGCGGGCAAGTTGATAGGTATGGTCTGGGTTGGTATTACTATAAGTATTATACTTGCTATGTTTATTTTATGGCTTACTGAATACACTCATTTTTTGGAGAGTGTTATTGCTTTATTTATCGGTGCAGGTTTCTTTGTCGAAGCTTTTGCTTCGAGGAAAGAATTTGTTTTTGCGGCTATTCTTTGTTGGGTAGGGGCGGTAATTGTTGGTTTGTTCCCGGATCTGACTAATTTGACGTTTACTATTCTAATATTTGCAAATATGATTGTTCCTGGAATTGTGGTTAAAATTAGATTAAGCGGCAAGGAAATTTAGATGGAAGATTTTAATCCTTCGGAAGTAAATAAACTGATTCATGCTCCTATAAGGCTTGGAATTATGACTATCTTAAATTCAGCAAGAAAAGTAAATTTTATTTATCTCCGAAAAAAGCTTGAGGTTACGGACGGAAACTTAAGCAGTCATATGGAAAAACTGGAGAAAGCCGGTTATGTGAAAGTAAAGAAATCGTTTATAGATAAAAAACCAAATACGGTTTATAGTATAACGGAGAAAGGTAAAAAAGCCTTCAGGGTTTACCTGCAGCATCTGGAAAAAATAATTGATGAGAGTTAAGGTCAATATAAAAAAAATCTGCTTTGCTTTCTTTCTGCCGTTATTGCTTCTGGGTAATACAGTTGTCGAGGGGAGGGTAACAGGCGAGAAAAACGAGGCCCTTGTAGGAGTGAATATCTTTTTAGAGGGAACGCTCGATGGGGCTTCTTCAGATGAAAATGGGAATTTCAGATTTGTTACCAGTGAGACGGGAAGATTTAATCTTTTGATAAGAATGATTGGGTACGAGGAATTCAGAAAAGAGTTATTTCTTAAAGGCAACACTATAAAAATAGAAGCAAGGTTGAAAGAAGAGACTCTCGAAAGTGAGGGGGTTACTGTTAAAGCTTCTTCTTTTACAACGGGAGAAGAAGGCGGTGTTACTCTTACGCCGTTAGAGGTTGTTATGACGCCCGGGGCAGCAGCAGATATTTTCTGGGCTATAAAGTCTTTTCCCGGAGTACAGCAGGTCGAAGAAGGTGCGGGCTTATTTGTTAGGGGTGGAGAGGTTAGTGAAACTAAGGTTTTTCTCGATGGAGCTAACGTGTATCATCCTTATAGATATGAATCACCGACAGGCGGATTTTTCGGAACCTTTAACCCTTTTCTTTTAGAGGGTACTTTTTTTTCTTCAGGCGGATTCGGAGCCGAATACGGTAACGCTCTCTCAGGGATTTTATCGATGGAAAGTCTGGATTTGCCATCAAAGAGGTCTATCTCGCTGGGAATGGGACTTGGAGCTTTATCGACAATGGGAAGTCTTCCCCTGAACGATAATTTCGGAATTAATTTTTCCGGGAATCACAGCAATACCAAGTTGATGTTTGATTTTAATAATGTTGGAGATGACTTTACAGAATATCCTTTTTCTTATGATCTAAACTTGAATCTTGCGTTAAGATATTCCGAAAAAGGTCGGGCTAAAATTTTTCTCTTTAGGGAAGAGGATAATGTTGGTGTTTCTCTTCAGGAACCTACCTGGGGAGGGATTTATAAGGGAAACGAGACCAGTAATCTTTATAATTTGCTTATAGATCACGCTGTATCTGATAATAGTTTTTTAAAATTTAATTTGTCACGTACTAATTTTAGTAAGCAGATGGAAATAACTTCCGGCGGGGAATTTGTTCTCGATTTGGAAGAAACCGATGAGATTAACCAGACAAAAATCGTTTTTGAGAAAAACACATGGATGTATTTGAAATCGGGCATCGGTCTTGAACAGAGGAAAAGTTATTTCGAGGGTTTCCTACCTTCCGAAGAAGATACATTAGATCCTTCGGTTCCAAGTAATTACTATGACAGAGAATACAAGAGTTATATAAATTCTGTTTTTGTAGAAGGAACATCTTTCTTTCCTTACAATTTATCTTTAACCTCGGGGCTAAGATTTGACCGGGATTCGAAAAGTTCAAAAAATGCTTTTGATCCGAGGCTCTCTTTATCCTGGAAGGTAGCCAATGAGATTACTCTATCTTGTGCCACAGGCATTTTTCACCAATTTTACGAGCCCTGGAGATACGATCCGGATTATGGGAATCCTAATTTAGAACCTATGGAAGCAAGACACTATATAATTTCCGGAACTTTGGAAAATGATGGAGGAATGATAAGATTGGAGGGTTATTACAAAGATTACAAAAAGCTGATGAAGGAACACGATTCTCTTAATTATGTTTCTTCAGGATATGGTTATGCGAGAGGGTTTGATTTTTTTATAAAGAAGAGTTTTGACAATGTTGAAGGGAGAGTTGCCTATTCTTATCTAAAGGCGAGAAGAAACTGGCAGGATTATCCGGATCTTTTTTCTCCCGATTTTGATATTACTCATAATCTAACCGCTATTTTAAATGTTAACCCAATTCCGATTTTTAATATAGGAGTAAAATATTTGTTTGCAACAGGAAAGCCTTTTACTCCGGCAAGTGGAGATTTTCGTTCGGGCAGAGTTCCCTCTTATTGGACGCTTGATTTAAGTGCATCTTTTCTGGCTTCTTTTTTTACCAATAACATGACGGTTTTCTATTTTGCGGTTAATAACGTAACAAACAGGACTAACATTTTTGGTTACTACAATGGCGATTTGAATCAACCGATCGAGAGTTCTTATGGCAGGCTGTATTATTTTGGCGTATCTTTTCAAATGTGAGGGAGGTAAAGATGAATAAAGTTTTGTTAGTGGCGATTATTTGTTTTGGATTAATATTAAAGGCTGAGGACAAAAAAACAGTTGATAAGCATATATTGACGATTAAAGCCGAGCAGCAGGAAGCGACCGATAAAGGAGATATTGAGAAGCTGAAAGAAATTTCTACAAAATTAGAACGGCTTTCCACTTTTGGAGATAAAGAATGGCTCGTGGATTATTATCTTGCTCTTAATAATTATAAAATCTGTACGATTTTGTATAACGATAAAGAAGAAAGTGAAAAATATCTGGAGTCGTCGAAAGAAACGATTCAAAAATCGATAGAAGGTAAAGATGATTTTGCCGATTCTCACGCTCTTTTCGCTTCGGTTCTGGGAATGGAATTAGGGTTTAATCCTAAACTCGGGATGATCAATGGGATGAAATCTGCGCAGGAGTTAGAAAAAGCAAAAAAGCTTGCTCCTGAGAATCCCAGAGTTTATATGGTAGAAGGGACCAGTAAGTTATATACTCCAAAGATATTCGGTGGTGGGGTGAATAAAGCTATCATATTATTCGAAAAAGCGGAAGAGTTATTTCTTAAAGAAAAAAACCAGGGAATTTACCCCGATTGGGGCAAGGATGAGATATATGTATGGTTGGGTAATGCTTACGGAAAAAAAGAAGATGATTCTACCGCTATAAAATTTTACAAAAAAGCCCTTGAGGTCAATCCGGAATACGGTTGGGCAAAAGAAATACTTAGAGAAATCGATCAAAACCAGAGCGAAGTTCAGGATTAATTTTTGTTAATGGAATAAATTCTTTCGGAACTTTTATCCCTTTTTTGATGTCATTATGAGTAAACAAATAGTTGGAGCGTTTAATTTTATGAAAGCAGGAAAGAATTAAATGTTGTATTATTTTTGTTTTATGCTTCTTCTCGGCAAGTATAATGTCTTGGCCGGTAATGTTTATGATGCATCGACAAAAGAACCCCTGCAGATGGTCAATATAGTCATAGTTGGAACGGAATCTGGTACCGTGACGGATGACAAAGGTTACTACAGTCTAATAACATCGGATTCCTTGAATGAATTTAAGGTGCGGTATTCTATGATGGGTTACGGACAGATAATAAAAAATATAAAATTTTCCGCACGAGAATATATGACTGTTAATGTAGCAATGCATATGGAGCCCCTGGAAGTCCAGGGGATACTGGTATCGGCAAAAAAGAAGAAATTTAAAAGTTCTGCTTCAATAACTCCAGCTTCGCTGTCACAAAAAGATTTAATGATGCTGCCTTCTTTTGTTGAGGGAGATTTGATGCGAACTCTCGAGGCTCTTCCTGGCGTTACGAAATCTTCCGATTTTTCTACCGCAATTTCTGTAAGGGGTGGAGGGCCCGATCAAAATATTGTTCTCATTGATGATATCCCTTTATTAAATCCATTCCATCTATTTGGCCTGGTATCTGCGTTCAATTCAAATGCAATAAAGAGCGCGGAATTGTATGTAAGCGGAATTCCAGTTAAGCATGATGCATCTTTATCTTCAGTTCTGGAAATGAATACAAAAGGTGTTGGTAGAGAAATAGAAGGATTTACCGGTGTTGCTTCTCTTAGTATCCTATCGGGAGGTTTGACGATTGGCAGCAAGATCCCTTCCATAAATAGCAATTTTCTACTATCTGTTCGAAGGACCTATGCGGATAAACTTCTTGCCCTTTTCGATTACGATCTTCCTTATTATTTTTATGATGGTTATATGCATTGGGAAACTGATATAAAGGATGATTGGTCTTTAGTCCTTAGCGGATATATGGGAAGAGATTTTCTTGATATCAGGGATGATGATGACCAGTCAATAAGAATAATATCTTTTGATTGGGGGAATCAAGTCGCAGCTTTAAATTTATATCATGCGAATGCAGAAGGGGATTTGTTTCATATGTTTGCGGGATATAGCGATCACGATTTTTTCTTGAGGGTTCTGGATACAATTTTTATTACAAAAGGGAATATAAATGTTTTTACAGGCGGAGCAGAATATGAAAAAAAATTGAGTAAACATGAATTGACTTTTGGTTTGAGTGACTGTTATCGTCCTTTTGAGTACAATGTTAATTTCAATATGGGTTTTGAATATTCGTATAATGATATTTGGAGTAATAGAGTTTCCCTATATATGGAAGATAAATTTAAGTTATCGGACAAAATACTTCTTTTGGGAGGAGTTTCTTTAACTCATTATTATTCAGAGAGCGAAGAATTTGATGTTAGAAATTCGGATTTTTTGCAGGCTTACAGGTTATCGGCGAAATATTTTTTTGATGATTTGCGTGCCGTAACGTTTTCTTTTGGAAATTTTCATCAATATATCGTCCCGGGCGGATCTATTTTGGGGAACAGTCCTGCTCAAAGTATTGATATACCTATATATTACTGGGTGCCTCTTGGGGGGGCGTATGACCCTGAAGAGGCTTATCATTTTAATCTTGGCTTAGAGGGCTGGTTGAGAGAGGATTTATATTTTTCCCTAGAAGGTTATTATCGGAAATACAGTCGTCTCCTGACGATGAGAGATCTGGATGAAATTGAAATTAGTACGGATCGGGAATATTATGAGACTATGCTGGAATCCGGGAGTGGAAAAGCTTATGGTTTTGATTGTCTGTTAAAAAAGGAAATCGGGAATATAAGGGGCTGGGTTAGCTATTCCTTTCTTAAGACCGATGTTACTTTTGGAGATGAAACGTATCCTACCGATTGGGATAGAAGTCATAATCTCCATGCGACTCTTCTTGCTTTATTAGGGAAAAAATATGAAGCAGGAATCCAGTTTGGCTTCTGCACCGGGAATCCATACACGACGGACCTTGCTCGTTTTCGTCATAGAATGGAAATTTTTCCTTACGGGGACGATGAGGTTTCATGGACAGAATTACAGGGAGATAGAAACGAAGTAAGGTATCCACCGTATGTTCGTTTAGACATGAGTTTGGGCAGGTCTTTTTACTTCGGCAATAACGAGCTGGATGTGAAACTTAGTGTGTATAATGTATTGAATTCTAAAAATGTTTTTATGTATTACTACGATTACGATGAAGAACCTCCTGTTAAGGAACCATTCAATATGCTCCCAATAATTCCATCGATCGAGTTTATCTACAAGTTTTAGGAGGTTTGCGATGAGAAGGCTTATATTTTTTGTTTTCTTTTTTACTTTATTTTTTATTTCCTGCAGTACGGGTGATGCTCCTTACGAACACAGGTATGTAATAAATATTGTTCTTAAACCGGGAGTGAGATTCCAAAGAGCTTTTATTGATTCCACATATAGATTAGATGTTCCTGTTGATGATTATCATACCGGTATATCTGGCGCAGAAATTCTTCTTATTGATGAAAATTCTGATACTTTTGGCTACAGTGAATCCGATACTTTAGGACTTTATATTAGCGATATGCCTTTTTGTGTGCAGCATGGTATGAAGTATTTGGTCGTTATTTCCGTTGAAGGAGAAGAGATATCGAGAGAAGTTCAGGTCCCCGGTTTATTGCGAATGCTTTCGCCCCGGCTTTCCGATACGGTTTCATTAAGCAATCCTCCTTTTTTAATTTGGAATAGTTGTGAAGATGTTTTTGAAAACACATATATGGCTACTGCCAGTTTTAAAGGAGATACTTTGGGTCTTATCCCAATGTTAACACAGGATACAACCCTCGGAATTTTTTACAATAGATTCTTATTCAGGGAAAAAGACACTATGTATACAATCTTTGTTGAAGCAATGGATTCTAACGTTTATACTAATTTGCTATCCTGGGGGCAATACGGTGAACTTAAAGAGGGAAGAGCTATTGGTTTGGTAGGTGCGGTATCTTTTGATACTGTTGCTGTCTGGGTCACGGAATAAAAGAATAATAGCTACGGATTAACACGGATATTTTTGAGATGTTGGTCTGTTGGTCAGTTATTCTGTTTGTCTGTTGAAAAACTCACCAACACACCCACCCACTAACACACTAACGAAATATTATTTTTATATTTAATCTCCTTTTATCATTGGTACGAATCTTACCGGTATTATACTTTCTTCAGATATCCCGGAGGAATCTTTGGTTATTAGAAGTAATTCCTGATAATAAGCACCTACCGGTATGACCATTCTTCCATCTATGCAGAGCTGTTCTAAAAGTAAAGGAGGAACTTCATCTGGAGCGCAGGTTACGATTATTCCATCAAAAGGAGCATGTTCCCTCCATCCTTTATAACCATCGCCGGCTTTAACGACAACATTGTCGTATCCCAATTTTGCAAGTCTTTTTTCCGCGGATTGGGCAAGTTCGCGTACTATCTCTATTGTGAATACCGAATCGGCAAGAAGGGAAAGTACAGCTGCCTGGTATCCGGAACCGGTTCCTATTTCAAGTACCTTATCGGTCTTTTTTACATCGAGAAGTTCCGTCATAAGAGCAACTATGTAGGGTTGAGATATTGTTTGGTCGTATCCAATCGGCAGAGGATGATCTCCGTACGCGAAGCCCATGAGTTTTTCGGGAACAAAGAGATGTCTTTTTACTTTTAGCATAGCATCTATAACAGATGAGTCACTTACATCTCTTGCGATTATTTGTTCTTTAACCATTTTTTCCCGCAGAAGTGTATAATCCTTATTTGCGTCTTTTGTAGCATAAAAGATGAGAACAAAAAGTAATATCATATGCTCCTACTGATTATATTCTGAAAGCTTTTGGATCCTTTTTAACATATTGGGATGGGTGCTTAAAGTTTCCAGAAGTCTATCGGAAAAGCTTATTTCAATTTTCTGGGAGGATAGATTATGAAGTTCATATCGGTCTATTGTTCCGCTTCTGTCAAGATCAATTGCTGCGAGTTCTCTGATTTCTTTATTTGCTCTTGAAGGGTCGTTTACAAAAAAGGCTTTTAATCCTTCTACGTCTTTTATTGCCTGTTTACTCGTTTTTGCGGAACCATATACTAATTTGTAAAGAGCCGAAGCAAGTGAAGAAGGCTGATTGCCTAGGTCGACAGAGCCTTTATCTGCAAAGTATTCCCTTATTCTGGAACCATAAAGGACGAGTAGATTTGTTATGAAGTAGAACAATAAAGCAGAGAGTCCGATAAGAGTTGTGTAAGCTGCTCCTTCTCCTCTTCTCCTTCCGCCTATATTTCCAAAGAATAAAAAATGCCAGGCAATTCTATACATAAGCATTGGAATTACTGAGAGTAAAGTGATAGTTAGCATATCTCTATTTACAATATGAGAAATTTCGTGTCCAAGCACTGCTTTAAGTTCGTTTCTGTCGAGCAAATTTAATATTCCCTGCGTTACACATACTCTGCCATCACTTCGGCTTCTTCCGAAAGCGAATGCATTCGGAAGACTCACCTGAGAGATTCCGACTTTCGGTTTAGGTATTCCTGCATTTCTCGCCAGTTCTTCCACCATCTGGTGTAACTGTTGATATTCGGATTCGTCCACATATTTAACTCTCATAGATAGTTCTACGATTTTCGGACCTATTAGATATTGTATCAGCATAAAAAATAATGCCAGGACGAGATAAAAGTAAAAATTGGTCAGTCCCATTGTTGTGCCTATCATGGTAATAACCGCGTAGACGATTGCGAATAAGGCAGCTATGAGTAAAAACATTCTTAATTTTAAACCAAACATATTTCTCCTTTTTTCATCTAATGATATTTCAAATTTAAATGAAGTCAAGATAGCTATATTGTATATTAAATAAGCTGTTGACGGAAGACAGACGACGGACAACTGAAGACAAGAAGAAGATTTCTGTGTTCTCTGTGGCAAAGTTAGGATTTGGGCTTTGGGGGTTGGGATTTAGCAACAAAAAAACTTTGTGTTCTCTGTGTCTTTGTGTGAGAATTAAAATTTTTGTTTATAGTTGTTTGGGGGTCCTTGACAAAATCGACACCTTATCCTAAAATAAAAAGTGGAAGATTATGAATAAATCAGCTGCTCTATTCAAGCAAATAAAAGGAAACAGGATGGTTGCAATCCTGGCTCCGAAAAATACTGATGAATGTATTGCTGCTTATGAAGTATTTAAGCCTTTAGGTGTGACTCTTGAGATTGTTTTTCGCTCGGATGTGGCTTCTTCAGGGATAAAGGCTGTTCTTGATAAGTATCCTGATGCGCTGATACTTGCCGGTACAGTTATGACCGGGAAAATAGCTGAAGAAGCTATAAAGCAAGGTGTCTCGGGTGTCGTATCTGCCGATTATATTCCGGAAGTTTTGGAAGTCTGTGTTTATAATGATATAATGTGTGTTCCCGGTGGATTAAGTGATGTTGGTAAACAGCTTGTAAAGAAGTCGGAGCTTTATCGTTGCGATTTTTCCAAATTGAAAGAAAAATTTCCTTACCAGTGGGTTTATAAACTTTTTCCGGCAGCTACAGCCACTAATTCGTATTTTGAAATTGCAAAAGCCTGGAAAGGACCGTATAAAGGTTTAACTGTGTTTTATACGGGTGGAGTCTCCGAGAAAAATCTTGCCGACATCGTAAAGAGCGATCCTGATGGAATCTTTTGCGGTTCTGCGCTGACTAAATATATAGATAATCCGCATAAGATGGAAGAAGTTGCTGAGAATTGGTTATCTATTATCTATTCAAAAAAATAAACAGTTTATTACTGCATTATTTCAATTAAGATAGGTGAGTTGAGTTCTTCTGTAACACCTTCAAGGTATCGAGTAAACTCTTCTTCGCTTTTTATCCCTTCTGCTTCCTGTTCCCAGGCAGCAAGGAAATAGTAAGTCAGTTGACCGTTTTCGGTTTTAAGTACAACTACGTTATTTAAATCGTCTTCGGTTATCTTAACTCCGCCTTTTTTTCTATAGATAATGGCCATTCCCAGTTTGTCACCTATAATACTCTGGTTTCCGTATGATGCCAGGTATGCCCAATCGCTTTCTGTATTTTTCGATTTTATAATTTTAATTCCTTCGCTTTTTACAATTCCCGTGCACAGGTTTGGAATATCTTTATTAACCGTGATGTTGTGTTTTGTTAATCTGCTTGCTGCCGCGATGGAGAGTTCGGATGTTACGTCGTATTTTCCGGAATTTGTTTGCCATCCGAGGTATTGTATTCTAAGGCTTGAATATACCGGTCCGTTTGCCGTGACAGAGCAAATTACGCTGTCGGTTTTCGATACTCTTTCTACTTTTTCTTTTTCCCATATTCCTATAGAGCCGATTCCTAGCGCATCGCCCACTTTCAGTATATCCATTCCCCAATCAGACATTTCATGATATGATTCATAACCATCCAGGCCAACACTCTGAAGTACCATTTCATTAACTTTTTTCCCGAAAATATCCAGTCCGTTGCGCCAATCCAGATATAGTCTATATCCTACCCTGTCGGATTCCCAGCCCGGTCCTTCGAATCTGATGAATTCCGAATGGTCTGTATATTGCGGCGGAGTCTTAAGGTAATTGGTATCCTTAAAAGTCCCTCCTTCATACTTATCTCCGTCCCATTTTCCTCCGGATTTGATCGATAATATACTTTGAGTTCTTTTGGCATATTCCCTTCTTTTGTTTCCTTCTTTCGCGTATCTGATAGATAGATTTTTAATTTCATTTGGCGAAAAATCATCCAGGAAAATTATTTTTCCCTCTTTGTTGTCGATTCTTATACTCTGGCTTGGGAGTTCTTTTTTGTTTTTGATTATAACAAACGCTTCGGGATTGAAATCAGGGTGTTTTTCTTTTATCTTTTCTATATCCAGGAAAACACAAGCCTCTTTTCTCTCTCTCTCAAGTTTATTTGTGACTTTAAAATTGAAAAACTCCGGATATTCATTTGCAAGGTCTTTGCCGGTACAGTCGGATAAGATTACCAACAAAAAAAGTAAAAAAAACTTTGCTAATATATTTCGCATATTATCCTCCGGATTTTATTTTATCTTCCTGTCCATCCGCCGTCGACGATTAAAATGGTACCACAAACATAATCCGATGCACTTGACGCAAGAAATACGACTGCTCCTTTTAAATCTTCAGGTGTTCCCCATCTTCCGAATGGAATTCTGTTTAATATACCCTGATTCCTCTTGGGGTCTTCCATTAGGGGTTTTGTGTTATCCGTTTCTATATAACCGGGCGCTATTGCGTTTACATTTACACCATGTTTTGACCATTCGTTAGACAGGGCTTTTGTAAGTTGGCCGACACCGCCTTTGCTTGCGGAATAAGCGGGAACAGTTATACCGCCAAAGAATGTTAACATGGAAGCAGTAAATATAATCTTTCCTTTACCTCTTTTAACCATATCTTTACCGAATTCTCTTGCCAGTACAAACTGAGCGTTGAGATTGACTTCGATGATTTCATCCCAGTATTCATCCGGGTATTCAACGGCGGGGGCTCTTTTTACTGTTCCTGCATTATTTACAAGGATGTCAATCTGTTTGAAGTCGGATTTAACTTTCCTTATAAGCTCATATAATGCTTTCCTGTCGGAAAAATCACATGCATAACCTTTGAAATCGCGTCCTTGCGATTTTACCAGCTTTTCAACCTCGCTTCCTTCTTTAAGGGTTCGACTAACTCCGATTATATCTGCTCCTGCCTCAGAGAGCGCCTGTGCGAATCCAAGACCTATTCCGCGTGTACATCCCGTTACCAGGGCACTCTTACCGTTCAGTTTGAATTTGTCCAAAATGTTTTTATCACTCATTTTAAATCTCCTATATCCAGATTGTCCATATCGTCGAAGGTTTGGTTTTCTCCGCCCATTCCCCAGCAGAAACTGTAGGCAGAAGTTCCCACTCCCGAGTGAATCGACCAGCTGGGAGAAATGACAGCCTGCCTGTTTGCTACAGTAATATGGCGTGTTTCATGGGGTTGTCCGCAAAAATGGAAAATTCTGTCCGAATCCTTAATGCCGAAATAAAAATAAACTTCCATTCTTCGTTCGTGAGTGTGCGGAGGCATAGTATTCCAAACGTTTCCACCTGCCATTACCGTTACTCCCATAACTAGCTGGCAGCTCTTAATGCCATCCGGATGTATATGTTTGTATATTGTTCTTTTATTTGAATTTTTATTTGAACCGAGAGTTAGAGGTTCTGCGTCTTTTTTTCTGGATAACTTTGCCGGATATTCCATGTGAGCGGGATAACTTAAAAGATAGAAAGCCGCCGGATTATCTGCTTTATTACTTTTAAAAGAAATCTTTTCGTTTCCCTTGCCTACGTACAGACAATCGAGTTCCTGCATTTTATATTTTTTTCCGTTGACTTCGACAACTCCTTCTCCGCCGATATTGAGAACTCCTAATTCTCTGCGCTGGGTAAAATATGCTGAGCGTAATTCATCGGATGCCAAAAGGTCAAGTTGACTGTCGAAGGGGACTGCAGAGCCGATTATGACGCGATCCGTATCCGAATAGAACATTTCAATTTGTCCGATTTTGAAAAGCGAATCTATTAAGAAATTTTCTCTTAATTCTTCAGTAGTCATACGGGAAAAGCGAACAGGATCAGCTGAATACCTTATTTCCATATTTTAATACCTCCTAATCCCTGATATTTTTCTCATTAATTACTATAAAAACTTTTAATCCACCCGGGTCGTTCGGGATTTCTTTGGCCCTCGAGCATCGCTCTCCATTTTTCATCTGTAAGTCGGTCTCTCATTGGATGTTTGAATTCATAATACGATAGTATGGGGCCCACCGCAAGGACTATGTCTCCTTCAGGTCTTTTATAAGCGACAATTATGTGGTCCAGATACCCGGATGCTTCTTCGAGGCATTTTTTTGTGTTGATATCTGTATGAACATCCGCGATTATAGTGGTCTTTAACCCTTTGTCCTCGATGTCTCCTATGGTAGATTTTAAACTCTCGGCGAAACCTTCCAGGAATCTATTATCTTCCTCGCTCAGGGGTATGTTTTTGGTTTGTTTCTTGCAAATGGTATAAAGTTTTTCCAATATGCTTATTAAAGAAATTAGTCTTATTTCCGATTTTGACGTTAGAGCATTTAAGTCTTTTAATCCAGCATAAGCCATTTTTGAAGTAGTTAATATGTTTTTGTAGAATTCGGGGATCGGCTCTAAAAGTCCCTTTGGAGGTGGGGGAGGTGGAGTGTATGAAGTTATACCAAGATGTACGGGTGTATAACTTTGTTTTGCGTAAAGAATTGTGTTATGTCGCAGTGCTGACCACGATGCGAGTGCTGTATTTAGCTGACGGTCTAACCAGGCGGGGGTCTGCTGGTAAGTCTGGTAACCTTTTTCTCTTTCCTGGGTTAAAGTTTTTAGAGCGTACAGCCAGGACCAGTAGAGATTACGGTTCCAATCTTTATCACTAAGCCCTGAGAATTCAGCCCTTAAATCTTTTAATTGGTCGTAATATTTCGGATATTCATCATCGGTGTAATCTTTGATATGTTTTTCAGCCCGGGAACTTCCGAAAACACTGAAAACATCGAGCCCTCTGGGGAATCCTCTTATAGAGTAATATAAATCGGGTTGTATGCGCTCATCGGGAATGTAAACAACTGTGAATCTTTCCGGTATTTTTCGGGGAATCGTTCCTACTGCCGGAGAAACCAACTGGCTTAATATATATGAATCCGGGATATAACGCTGCCCCATAAAGCGGAGTCCCATTGTTTTAGTAAGAATAGAGTCTAATTGTTTTACCGATGTTAATTTATGGCCTTCGATATCTCCGGGATCGATTCCCGCACCTCCTGTACCTGAAAATATTGCTGGAGGCGATAATTTTGATAGTTCTAAAAGAAACTGTGTGTAATTTGTTTCTTTTTCAAGTTCTTTTGTTGTAAATTCACCGCCGAAAACTTTTCTCAAGGATTCTCTGTAATCGTAAATGGTAAGGTCGTCCGCAAACCCTGAATAGAATGCCGAAACCGCATAAATTCTGTCCCATACTTCAGTTACACTTCTACCGTCCTTTAAATTCAAATTTCCCGAATGAATCGAAATTAGAGAAGCCTGAAGGGTTTGTATTTTTGCGGTTTCTCTATCGGTCAAGGCTTTTGCCGGAGGGCTTACGGGTCCGAATTTCTCATGACCTTTAAGTAAGAAAGTCATTCTGCCGTACCACATCATTCCTCTAAAATATTTCTCCAATTCTTCGCTTCTTGTGTAGTGCCCCCGCGGTATGTATTGACTATAATCTTCCGGTATCCGGAATAAGGATTTTTCTCTTGCTGTTCTATAATCGGGTAGACCTGCATGTTTTTCGATCTCGCTTATTTCCCATTTTACCCATTTTTTTACGTAACGGGGTGGTGAGAATCCCCCGTCAAGTAGCTTCATCGCTACAGAGAAATATGCAACGTTTCTCTTTGCTGCCTCTTTTATTTCTCCTTTATATGTTTTATAGTCATTTTCTGAAGCCTCAAGAAAAATTTTAGTTACTTTTATGATATCGGGATAAAAAACTTCTTCTTCTGTTTCTTTTAGAGTTTCATCGAAAAGGATATGGAAGAGATGAAGAGGGGTGTCAGAAGTTACATAAATCGGAACGTTATTATTTATTATTCTTTTATAAAAGGAAGCTATGTCATCCGATTTTCCGCCGTCTATTACAACAAAACCATTTTTCTTAAGTATTTCCTTTTGTGTCTGTTCCTGTAGATATTTTGTTGAAACGGAAGAAAAATTTGTAACTTTTTTAAAGTCCATAGGAAGAGAATAAGAAGGCATGTCTATTTTAATGTCTTCTTCGATCGGCTGGTAATATTTTAGAAACGCACTGCTTAAGTCTTTATTTGTGTTTCCGGGTGTTATCTGCAGGTTTTCTTCTATTGAAGATGTGCAATTTGACATGCTTAGTAGGAAAATCAGGTATATTAATATTTTTAAAAGATTATGTCTTGAAAATATCATAAAAAGCCTCCTTTCTTAGTTATTATATAAGTATACTTTTTACATGTCAAGGGATAGTTAGGTATTAGGTCTTTGGTATTAGGTTTTAGTTTCTATTAGTGGGTTCGTTGGATTTGGACTTAAGTGAATTAGTGAATCCGTCAATCAGTAAAAGTGATCCTTCGGATCAGTTGAATGGTTAAATTGTTGAATAGTTGAATTGTAAAAGACAAAAATAAGAATTTAGTGTATTTAGTGTGTTTAGTGGTTAAATATATTGTTTTTCTTCGTGTCTTAGTGTCTTTGTGGCTATTATTTAGTTTGGAGGTTGAAAAATAAATAAAATTTTGTATCTTTAGTTTGTTTTTTTAATAAGGAGATTTATGGCTTTATTATTAATTCTTTTTTACATACCGCACGCAGAAATAGATAGCGCTCTTTTCTATTTGAATCTTGAGAAAGAGGCAATTAATTTTGCTCGATTGGAATGGATCAATGATCCTCTTGTTTTACCTGTTATTAGTGATTTAATGCATTCTCCATTAAAAGGTGAGCAATACGCCGCGAAAATAAAAAACGCAATACACGATTCCGATATGAGTTTGATAATGACAATAGCCGAGGATCTTGAAATTCCTGTTGATACTCCTGAAGTACAGGTATCCTCGTTTGAGGAGCTGGTTACCGTAATAAATAGTATGGGGCAAATATGCAGGGAGGCTTTTTCTGAGTTGTCCGATAGGGAAGAGCTTATACTTCTTGCCAGTCTTCCCGGAAGATGGGAGGCCGAAGACTTTCCGGAAGACGATTGGCTGAATACGGTTTTGCTCGATAAATATAAACTGCCTTTCGATACGACAGGTATTAATGAAGATACTATTATGAATATTATTCAAAAGGTAGATTATACGAAAATTGTGCAGGCTGGAATTTTAATGGTTGGAATTGCCGAGGCGATTCCGGAGTTTATTAAAAATGTGAATGATTCCGAGCTCCCTGTAAGATTTGAAACCAATTTCGGTTCATTGGTCATAGGCTCAAGAGGTGAAGATAAATATGAAAAAATTCCTTTTATTATCGATCCCGGCGGAAATGATAAATATATCGATTGCGCAGGCTCGATAGGTTTAATCGATTCGACATCCGGAGTAGGTTTTATTCTAGACTTATCCGGTGATGATTTATATAGTTCTGATGAAATAGTGTCGATTGCTTCCGGATTATTTGGAGCTGCTTTGATATATGATTTTTCAGGTGATGATATTTATCGTTCGACACATTATTCTATTGGCTGCGGTTACCTTGGGTTCGGAATGCTGAAAGATTTTAGCGGAGACGATGTTTATAGAGGGGGAATCTTTTCTCTCGGCGCGGGGAATTTCGGTATAGGTATCCTTTCGGATATTAAAGGAAATGATTTTTATTATACATATTGCTACGGAGAAGGATTTGGAAGTACTAAAGGATTTGGTCTGCTAAGCGATATGGAAGGTTCCGATATTTATTACGCAGGGGGAGAATATTTTGATACTCCTTTAAATGCTAATTCTTACAATTCTTTGTCCCAGGGGTTTGCCATGGGCGTAAGACCCGATTATGCGGGAGGAATAGGGTTTCTTTATGACAGGAGCGGTAATGATTTTTACAACGCCGATGTTTACGCGCAGGGTACGAGTTACTGGTGTTCAGCCGGATTTCTTATCGATGAAGATGGACAGGATAGATACCTCGCTACGGAATACGCTCAAGGTGCCGGAATTCACCTTTCCTACGGATACCTGGCCGATTTGAAAGGGAATGACCATTATTTTTCTGCAATGGGGCCTTCTCTTGGAGAGGGTCATGATCTTGGCTGCGGTATTTTAATCGATTCTTCCGGAGATGATTGGTATTCGGTTTCCGGCGGAATGGGGGTTGGACTCACCAATTCTTTTGGATTATTTGCAGACCTTTCCGGAAGCGATGTTTATAATATTACCGAGAAGTTCGGTATAGGCGATGCTAATTACTCTCGGGGTTTTTCCGGTTTGGGATTCTTTTTTGATCTTATGGGTAAAGATTTTTATCCTCATGGAAGAGGAGATAACGATAGCTACTGGTTCAATGGAGATTACGGTATAGGTATCGATAAGAATAGCGACAAAGAGAAAGAAGCAGTAACTCAGAAAGCAGTTCCGGATTTTTCCAATATGGCGGTAAAACAGGTTTTTGAAATCGCGGCCGAGTGGGGGGTCGGAGATAATAAGAGTAGAGTTACCGGTGCGAGAGCAGAACTTTCGAAAAGAGGAAGGGAAGCCCTCGATTATATCTTCGATAAAAAAATCGATACAAAAGAGGGATTGGAATTCCGCGCTATAGAAAAAACATTTAAAGGAATCGAAGATTCTTCTATGATCGAAGAATATTTAAGTTCTAATTTTAATCATCCCGAAGAAAGAGCAAGGAAAAATGTTTTTGTGTTGATTGGAGAACTCGAGTTGAAATCTCTGGCTGATTCACTTATTTCGCTTCTCGAGCAGGAAGGCTCGGAGCCCTTTAGAAGAGCTATAGTTTATTCGATGGGTAAGCTCAAAGAAAAAAGAGCCGTTGGCAAAATTATTTCCTTTTTAAAAGAAGATGAACCGTTACAACTTTTATCTATAAAGGCTTTGGGTGAAATTAACGATGAGAATACGATAGATGATTTATTTCCGTTAGTTAACAGTAAATCCGTTACTGTCCGGTCTGCAGCTATTAATTCTCTTTCCAGTTTTGATACACTTTTAGTTCCGCATTTAGAGAAAAAATTCAAAGGAGATTTTGCGAGTGAATTATTACTTATCGGGGCAAAAGCTGTAAAAAATGACAGTTCCGATTATAAACAAAGGGTAAAGAATATTTTGTTTAAGTATATAGAAGATTCTAACCTGGAGAAAAGAGAATATGCAGCAAGAGGTCTCATCATACTCGGCGGGGAAGATGTTGAAGAGAAATTTAACACAATTGTAGATTCCGAAAAAAGCCCTATCGTAAAAGCCATTATTAGAAGATATTTGGATAGATTGCTTGGAAGGCACTAAGTTAATTATGAATGTTGAATGTTTAATGTTGAATTAAAAACTCAAAATTCAAAACTCAGAATTTAAAGTTATAAAATCCCAATCCCCAAATCCTAAATCCTAAGTATGCTATTTATCCATTTTGCTTGGATTCGAATTTCCAGAAGTCTTTAGGTGATATTATCGGTATTTTTTTGAATTTTTTTAAAATGAGCAAATCATTATCTCCTGTGATAATACAATCAGCTTTTCCTCCTAATGCTCCGGCTATTACATTATCATCATCCGCGTCACGACACACTGGTTTATCCGGAACTTGAGCTTTTACGACTGTTAAGTTTGTTTTAAGGAATGATAAGGATTCTTTAGTTAAATGTTTATTGAAGGAAAATTTTTCTTTTAAACTTTTATAATATTCGCTTAATACCCATTCGGTCGTTAAGATTGTGTGTCTTGTTAGGCAATGTTCAAAGAGTTCCGCGCAAATTCCATGAGAGATAAAAGCCGCGATAAGAACATTTGTGTCGAAAAATACTCTCATGAGATTTTTTCAAATATATCCTCATCGGTATATATGCCTCTCTTTTTCGCTTCGGGGGTCATTTTGCCTCGTAGATTTTTGAATTCTTCTTTCGCGAAAAATTGACGCAAAGCCTGCTTTACAATTTCGCTTTTACTGTTTTCTAAACTTTTTGAAAGTTTTTCCAGTTTTTCTTTTAAGTCTTTAGTTAAACTCACCGAAATCACTTCTCTCATTTTTTCCTCCTGTATTACAATTTAATAAAAATTTTCCTTTTGTCAAGGACAACCAGCCACGAAGACATAACAGTAATTATGAATGTTGAATGTTTAATGTTGAATTAAAAACTCAAAATTCAAAACTCAGAATTTAAAGTTATAAAATCCCAACCCCCAAATCCCAACTTAGACTGACGACTAGGGACTATGTTACTGATTCGGAGAATTTGCTTATAGGAGATAATGGTGTTAAATACTACTTCTTAAAATCATTTAGTTAATTTTATTAATATCAGAATCAAGATAAGAGGCTATCCAAAGGGTTCCGTTCCGCGGTAATGCCTCTTTCTTTTTTAATCTCTATTAAAGGAAAATTTTCTTTATTAATATGTTTGATTTAACCCCTTGACAATACGTATATTATTATTATAATATATACGTATAAAGGAGTTTGTAATGGATAAAAAATTAACTTTAAAACTTGACGAAGAAGTTATTGAGAGTGCCAAGGACTATGCAAGAAAAAAGCATCAGAGTTTATCTAAATTAGTGGGACATTATTTTAATTATCTTTCAAAGGTTGGGGAAACGGATGATGTTGAGCTCTCCGCATTGGTCAGGGAATTGTCCGGCGTTATCGATTTGAAGAAAGGTTTTGATTTAGGTAAAGAATATTTGGGGTATATAGCCGAGAAATACAAATAATGCAGAAAATTTTTGTTGATGCAGATGTAATTCTTGATTTACTCGCAAAAAGAGAGCCTCATTATAAATATGCGGCTACACTTTTTACTTTGATAGACCGTTCGAAAGTCAAGGCTTTTACAAGTCCGGTAGTTATTTCTAACATATATTATATTCTGCGGAAATTGAAAAAGAGAGAATTTGCCGGCAATAAGGTTAGAAAATTAAGGCTTTTGCTTAATGTGTTGACCGTTAATGAGAAAATAATAGATTTGGCTTTATCGTCGAGTTTTAAGGATTTCGAAGATGCAATTCAATATTACGCCTCTGTGGAGAACAGGATAGATTTTATTATTACGAGGAATAAGAAAGATTATAAGCCGAGTGAAATACCCGTTGTTTTGCCTGAAGAGTATCTAAATATAATAAACGCAAGTTAGTTTATTATTATTCTAATCGGTACACAGATTCACGCTGATAAACACTGACCTTTGTTGTTTTTTAAATTCTATTACTCAACAATTTGACCATTCAACTTAGTCTAGTATATTGCCAAGAAGGCACTAAGACACGAAGGGCAAATTAGAATAATTGAAAAATGGGGAAATTGGGATATGGTTTTTAGGTACCTGGTACCGGGTCTCGGATACCAGAGTTGACTGATGACCGGTGACTGAAGACTTTGTCTGCTATATCTTAATTAAAAAATAATTCTAAAACGAACAAAAGAATGAGATTGGTTTTCGTAAGTAGTGATAATATCGTTCGCATCGATTGACAGACCTTTCGCATCCAGTATTGGGATTTCTGTTATCTCTAATAATTTATTTCCCGTTCCTCCGTCATAGTTTCTTATTACACTCGTCAAACCTGACGAGCCCCCTCCGCGATTGCTTAAATACCATAAAGTTCCCTCTTTATAGAACGTACCGCTGGGAATACCTACCAGGTACTGGAAAAAATCTTCGTTTCCGGTTTGAGGGTCAATTTTTACTATTCGACTGGACCAGGAGTAATCAAAGTAACAGGCATAATAAATATTGTCACCTCTGCAGAAATGTGAATAATACTGAAAATCATAATCCTTTGGGAGTGTGTCGTTTAATTTCATTTCATAAAATCTTTTAATGTTATTTGTGTCAAAAACACTCGTCTCTCCATTATCCGATACCTCGATTATATCACCGTCCTTAGTAAGTAATAAACAGCTGTCTCCTTGTATTAAAATATCGTAAATTTCCTCTGCGGTCTGTATTGTATCTCTTGAGATAAATATATAGAAAGGAACCGTATCGATAATAACCATGAGAGGTGCAGACCAGTCTGATCTATGATTTTCTTTGTCTTTAGCCCTCGCAGTTATTTCATAAATTCCTTTTGTTGTATAGGTATGGCTCTCAAACGCCGAATCGCCACTCGGGTAATAATCACTTGATGTCAGAGAACTGCCATCCCCCCAATCTAACTCATAAGCTATGTCGTCGCCATCGGGATCGGTTGTGCTGATACCGAAAATGAGCTCCTCGTCTTTCATCCCGCCTGAGGGACCGAAAGGTGAACCGGGAGTGGCAGGAGAACGATTCCGGTTACAACTTAATAGAAATAAAAATAAAAGCAAAGTCACTACTAATAATGTGTTATTGTTTCTCATAATATACCTCCTTATATAATTATATAAAAATAAAGAATAAATGTCAAGAAGGAATTTCCGGAAAGGAAATTCAGTCAAGAGTCGTGTGTCATGAGTCGAAACCCAAATCCTAACCCCCAAATCCTAAATCCTAACTTTGACTGATGACTGGTGACTAATGACTGGAGACGATGTTTACATTTTGGGGTCTGAGTCTGTTGAAGATTTATTTATATGTTTTTCCGCAGATTCCATAAGACTTGCTAATTTATTATTTATTTTATATGGAAGATTATCAATTCTTCTAATCAATACTTGTAAATCACTATCTAGTAATCTAACACCATTTCTTACCAATACACTTGCCACTCCTACCGCGATTGATAAGAGCGCTATCGGAATAAAATATGCCAGAATTTCATTGGGAACAACAAATCTAACTTTTTCTCCTTCATCAGAAGACAATGTGGATTCCAGTCGGCTAGAAACAAGCTCTTGAAAAGCACTAAATTTGCCAGGATCATTGAAGGTAGAATAAACATTAACAAAAACCCATAAAAGAAGACACAATCCTAAGAAAAGCAGCGCAAATCCCAACATTTGTTTTGCTTTCTTTATACTATCTATTTGATTCTCATCCATTATTTACCTCCACAATTAACAAAATAATATT
>CAZGHN010000007.1:50246-129696 GCA_964525555.1 uncultured bacterium | reverse complement strand
GCCAGTCTAAGGCTTTCGTCCGAGCGATAGCGAGGGCGAAGCCAAAGGCAGCCCGACGCAAGGCGGCGGGCAAGCCGTGTGGGTGGGGGGATGGAGTAAAGATTGAATTTTATGAGGCTTGTCGCTCCGCCCATCGCCTAACTTCGTCGGCGATAGACAGCCATTCTTTACGATTTTTCGAACACCAATTACCACCTGCGCTCCACCGCACACCCAACCCAAGCTCGTCCGCCTCGCACGAGGGCGCTCGGCGAACTCGCAAAGAGGGCGATCGCCCTTCCGCAGAATCTTCGCCAACTGCGTCGGCTCGCTCTGCGGAATAGGCTCGGTGATTTCCCAGACCTTGAATGTATCCTTTCGGAAGATAAAACAAATCTAAAGAGATTTCGGAAGAACCGTAGGATACGGACTTGATAAGACTTTGAAAAAGCTGGGGTCGGTCTTCGGGGGAAAATTCGCCAATCTTCTTTGAAAAAACTTTTAAGTTTTCTAAAACAATTTATAAAAAGTTTTGAAATGATTTAATTCCTTTTTTATATAGAGGTTTTCCTTTTTGTAAAAACGAGGTATAATTTGATAAAATTCTTTTCCTTGGGATGATTTTTTATCGGCTATATTTATTTTATACTCGAGAATTTTGTCAAATGTTTTGGGGTCTTCGTTTAATATTTGTACAAGATGTTCAAAATCGCCAATATAGATCAGATAGTAATTTTTATCATTATTTATTTTATCCTTGACTTTTGAAATTAGTTTTTCTCGCAGGATGTTTTCTGCCATAACCAGGTCTTCATATAGTAAGACAAGCTTGATAGTGATTTTATTTTTCTCTTTATAAATGCTTTCGGTTTTATCTAATTGAATTATTGACTCAGCAAGACGGTTTAAATACTCTTTTAACGTTTCCGAATCAAAATAAGGGGTCTTTAATAACAAACTCATTATTGTTGATTTCTGCTCTACTAGAACTGTAAATTTATCACTTTTGAAAACCCAATCAGCTCTTTTTTTCGAATCTGGAGGAATACGTTGATATTGCTTAGAAGATAGATATCGACTAAATAAATTTTTAACGTATTTCTCAAAGATTTCTCCGAAATCATTAGTAAATGTCTGCTTGATTTTATCTTCAGCAGAATAATAATAATCACGAATTTTCCAAAATAGCCCGTCGTGGATTTTTCGCGCTAGTAGAAATGTACTTATTGCGATATATCGACTATGTAGAGTTTTTACAATTGGTTTAGCAATAAATTGATTTTCTCCTAAGTTAGAAGTTCTATATACATTGTAATCGGCTGAAAACATGTCGATAACCTTTAACAGATTTTCTGTGGTTAATTCAGGGCTTATTTTTTTTAAATCTTTGCTTAAAGAAATATTAGTAATATCTGTTTTTATTCTAGAAACCGCAAAGATTGCAAACAATAATTTTCTAAATGTATTTGAACTGAAACCAGTTGTTGATAAAATTATGTTTTCTATATCTGTTTTGATTTTTATCTGCTTAGGAATAACTTGTAAAAGTTCAAAATCACGATTGAACTTTTCCCTTATTTTCCCGAGTTCTTGATACCAAAATGTCTTTTCCGATAATCCCAAAAGATAATTAGTCACATCATCAAAGGTGGGGTTATGGCCGAATTTTAATTCGGAACGCTTTTCGTCAAAATTAACGTAGTCATTGCATATGGATATTAATGATCTATAGTTCGGTTTTACTAAAGCAAAATCATTTGTATGAATAATTGCATAATAAGCTATATCTACTAACCACCAAGCAGTAATAGTTGTTTTTCCTTTTCTGATGAATTGTCCATTTAAGTAATTAATAGGTATTATCTCAACACTTTTATTAGCGTTAAAAAGTTTTCTAGACAAATTTCCTATTTGTAGTAATAAATCTGTAAGCTGATATTTTTTTAAGTTTTGAAAAAAATTATCTTGCGCCATAATCAGAGGTTTTTTACTTTTTGGAAAACAATAGGTGTTTTTATCTTCATTTTATATCTTTAAGTGGATGTTATTATTTGTCAAGTATAGTATTCTTTTTTAAAAGAGAGAGATTATTAATCTCCATGTCAAGTCCCAAAACTTTTTTGAAAACGGCACTTGTAATTCGAAAATTTGATATTATGTTTTTTTATTAGGAGTTATTATAAAAGAGGAACAATCTAATTATGAAGATATAAATTTGATTGAAGGTCCAGGTTTTAGGATTGAGAAACATGGAAGATTTATAGTCGTTCAAACAAACCGAACTCCAGAAGAGCAGAAACAAGTAATGAAGAACCTTTGTGATTTATCTAAAACTTTACCTGGTAGTATAAAGGAAAAAGCTAAAAAATTAGAAAAAGAACTTTCAAAGTTCAATTCATTTGACATTATATCTCATATTAGTCGAATTAATCTTTTCAGTGACCCAGAAACATATAAAGAATATTCTCAAGAAGGCTGTGTTGCTTTTCCCGAATATTTGACCTTACTATGTTTAAAGAGTGATTTTTCTCAAGGGTCTAAAATTTTTATAGAAAGTAATGACATAGAGAAAATTCAGGATTGTGTTAAAAGTATCTTTCGGGATGCTTCATCATTAATAAGTTCGAAGGGCGCTGATCCTGATAGGGAAGGTCCGCCAACACTCCTTGAAGAGCTACAATTTTTGATACGTTTGAATGAATTGGTTATAAGGAACCCAGCTTACAAGATTCATCTTTATGAAGTTTTAGAAAATCTTTTTGAACCTTTTAATAGCGAATTAGTAAAAAATATTGGATTTGACGGGAATGATGCAATAAAATTATCTGAGGATATAGTTGGCTTAATTATGGGGAAACTTAACAGTCGAATTGAGCAGGGAAAAACAAACACTGAAACTTTAAAAAACGCAGTTAAAAGTTATAAAAAAACTGGGATTTTACCACAAGATGATGAAATGAAAGCAGATTTAATAGAAAAATTTTCTCAACTTCCGGAGGCTGAATATAGTAAGGAAATTGAAAATTGTATGGGAGCTTGGGTTTTTGTTGGTCTAGGGGACACATTATCTTTCTCTGTTCAAGAGCTCTCTTTATATTCTGGTTTGTCACAAAATAAAACAAAAAGTTTTCTCGAGAATTTCTCACTAAGATTTGGGGATATTGATAAAGATTTCTACATACCGGCTGAAACGCATCCTTTAAAAGAAAAACCTTTAATAGTTAATGAAGGGCAATACTTGTGCCCTTCTCCCTTATTGTTGGATTGGGCTATCAAGCCTTCTTTAGAAAAATTAATAAAAAATTTATCAAACAAAACTTGGAATCGATATATAGATCATCGGCATGATTTTCTACTAAACAAAGCTATAGGAATAATGACACAATGTATACCAGAGATTACTTTTGAGGTTAATCTTGAATATAATATGGGGACTGAGGATAAACCAGATGTGTGTGAATTAGATGGATTAGGTCTTTATGATTGTATATTATTGCTTGTGGAAGCAAAAGGGGGACATATTACACAACCTGCTCGACGTGGAGCTCCAGAGAGACTTCAATATCATCTAGAAAAATTATTAGGAGAAGCTCATACGCAAGCTGTTCGGGCGAGAGATTATATTGATTCACAAAAGAATCCCCTTTTCAAACGAAAAAAAGATGGATCTACATTCGAACTTCAAAAGAATAATATTAAATACGTGTTCTTAATCTCTCTTACTCTTGAACCTTTAGGGCATTTAACCTCTTTTATTCATGCTAAATCAAATCTTGACTTATTTAAAGAAGGAGATATGCCTTGGATGGTAAATTTATACGACCTAATGGTTATAACTGATTTAATCGATTATCCTCCTATGCTATCTCATTATGTAAAACGTAGAATACGTATTTCAAAGCAAGGTATATTAAAATCTCATGATGAACTGGATATTTTAGGTTATTATCTTAAAGAGGGACTGTATTTTGAAAGCGAAGAAGATATAAGCCCTCATAGTTTCATAAATCTGCTTTCCTATACAACAGATATTGATGACTATTATTTTTATAAGACTGGTCAACGGGAGACTCCGGCGTCAAAACCTAAGCAATATATGTCTCCTGATTTTGAAAATTTGCTGAATGAAATAGAAAGTGTTAATATGAAAGGAAAGGTTGATGTTTGTATGATGTTGCTTGATATGGATAGAGAAAGTAGGGAAAAGATGATAGAAATGATTGGTATAACGAAGGATAAATCGAAAAAAGATAATAGACTCCATGATTTTTCAATGGCTGGGAAAGATGAAGGAGGTTGGGGTATTACTTATATGTTTGGTTTTAATAAAGATGAAGTTAGCGAGAAACTTAAAAAATATTGCTCTTTAAAAAAATATCAAGTAAGAGCGAGTAGATGGTTTGGTATAGGTGATATTGGTGAAAAGAAGTACGAAATATGTAAATTGATAAGTTTAAATTACCCTTGGGAGTATAATTCTAATGTTGAAAGAAAAGTAATAGAAAATCTAGGTAGTGCTTATGAAGCTATGAACAAAAAGGATATAAAAGAGTATTGAAAATTTATTAAAACAGACTATCATGAACCCATGAGTAAAAATATTAGAATTTAGTAAATAATATCATGAAATGCGCGATATATACCAGAGTATCAACAGACAGTCAAGCAGAAAAGGAATACAATTCCTGTGAGGCTCAAGAAGAACGAATAAAATCTTACATCAAAAGTCAGGACGAGCTTGAACTTTTTAAAGTCTATAGTGACCCCGGATATTCCGGGGCTAATATCGAAAGACCCGCTCTCGGCAGAATGCTTAAAGATATTGTTGACGGGAAAATAGATTGCGTTCTCTGTTATAAAATCGATAGACTGACAAGGTCGCCGAAAGATTTTTACGCTTTGATTGAACTTTTCGACAATAACGGAGTTTCTTTTATTTCCATAACAGAACACTTTGATACTGCAACCCCTTCGGGAAGACTCTTAAGAAATATTATGCTTACTTTTGCACAGTTTGAAAGAGAACTCGCAACGGAACGAACAAAAGATAAAATGTATCAAAGAGCGAATAAAGGAATGTGGAACGGAGGAACCGTACCTTACGGTTATAAAAACGAAAATAAAAAACTCGTTGTAAATCCCGAAGAATCAGAATTTGTAAAAGAAATGTTTAAAATATTTATTGAGACTAAATCTCTTGCGGAAACAAGGAGAAGAATAAACAAAAAATATAAAACAAGGAGAGGTAAGAAATTCAGTAAAACGACAGTAGATAATATTTTAAGAAATCCGGTTTATTACGGTAAGCTTCCGTATAAGGAAAACCTTTATGACGGAGTTCACAAACCGATAATAACAGAATCGATGTTTTTAAAAGCTCAAAGTTTCCACAAGAAAAGATACAAGAGAAAAACGAAAATAGATCATGTTTATTTTTTGCAGGGTCTTCTTAAGTGCAGCGGATGCGGGTCGACTATGACGCCGACCTATACAAAAAATAGACATAAAGACGGCGTTACTCCCAGATATACAAAATATTACCGCTGTACTAAAACTTATAAGCATGAGTGGGATAGCTGTAAGATAAAATCGGTGAACGCCGACAAAATCGAAGATTTTGTGATAAACAGATTAAAGGAAATAAGCAGGGACGAAAAAACGATAAACAAGATAGTTGAAAGAGAAAACAAAAACGACGAACTAAAAATAAATCCCCTCAAAAAACAGGAAAAAGAGAAAATCGATGAATTAAGGGTGGTGGGGAACAAGCTTCAAAATCTCATCGATATTCTCTCAGAAGTGGGGATTGAGAGATTTCCTTCCGTTAGGAAGGAAATCGAAAATCTCGAAAACAAGAAAAAGGTTTTGGAATTTGATTTAGAGGGGATTAGACTTTCAATTCAAAAAGAAGAAAAAGAAAAGTTTGAAACAAAAATTGTTTTAGAAAACTTAAAAGTTTTTTCAAAGAAGATTGGCGAATTTTCCCCCGAAGACCGACCCCAGCTTTTTCAAAGTCTTATCAAGTCCGTATCCTACGGTTCTTCCGAAATCTCTTTAGATTTGTTTTATCTTCCGAAAGGATACATTCAAGGTCTGGGAAATCACCGAGCCTATTCCGCAGAGCGAGCCGACGCAGTTGGCGAAGATTCTGCGGAAGGGCGATCGCCCTCTTTGCGAGTTCGCCGAGCGCCCTCGTGCGAGGCGGACGAGCTTGGGTTGGGTGTGCGGTGGAGCGCAGGTGGTAATTGGTGTTCGAAAAATCGTAAAGAATGGCTGGGGTGCAGGGATTCGAACCCCGATAACAGGATCCAGAGTCCTGGGCCTTGCCATTAGACGACACCCCAGTAAGAATATGGTAGCCCCAAGGGGATTTGAACCCCTGTCTTATGGCTGAGAACCATATATCCTGGGCCAGGCTAGACGATGGGGCCATTCCTTAAGAAAATATAAAAAGTTACAAGTTTGTCAAGATTATAATCGTTGGATCGTTAGGTCGTTGGTTCGTTGGATCGGAAAATTAGGTGCTAGGTCAATGTTAGTTGGTTCGTTGGATCGGGATTTTTAAACCACCTAACGACCTAACCGCCTAACGATCTAACGATTACTGATTTTGGACTAATTTATTTGGTATACGTACTTGACAATTTTTTGAGATAAATTATGTTTAATTATATAAGAGTTTTCAATAAAGCAGGAGGTATTTATTAAAAAGATTTTATTGGTTTTCTTTGTGATATTTTTTCTGATTCTCGTAACCTGTAAAAGATCTTCAACCGGACCTGAGGGACCTGAAGGACCCGATACTCTCACATATACGGTAAAAATTTATGGGGTAAACACTACTTACGGTAACGTTAAAGTGATCGATGGGGTAGGAGATTCGCTTATTAAGACTATAAGTATGGGTAGTTTTCTTTCGGACGGGTTAGGCGTGAACCCGAAAACAAAAAAGATATACGTAAGTCTCTCTTATATTAATAAGGTTGGGGTAATCGATGCTTTAGGGGATTCGGTAATTGCTACCGTGGATGTTGGTAACGCTCCCAAAGGAATAGGTATTAACTCTGACACAAATATAATTTATGTGGCAAACGGTGGGGGTATAGGAGTCGAAGATATTAGTATTATTGATGGTGCTGCGGATACTATTATAACTACTATAAATATTGGATATACGCCTACGGGAGTAGATGTAAACACAGGGACAAACAAGATTTATGTAACAAATAATATTAATGATAACGTCAGTGTTATTAATGGTGTTACAAATTCAGTTATCGATACCATAGATGTTGGAGACGGTCCTTTGGGTATATGCGTGAATCCTAAAACAAATAAGATTTATGTGGCTAATACGAATGATAGTACCTTGAGTGTTATAGATGGTCACGCGGATACTCTAATAGCTACCCTTAGTGTTGGAGCAGAACCTTATGAGGTTTGTGTAAATACGGAAACAAACAAAATTTATGTGACAAACGTCGGGGATGACAATGTAAATGTGATCGATGGGAGTACAAATTCAATAATAAAAACTATAACAGTTGGAAGTCATCCTGAGGGTCTTGGAGTAGATCCGGAAACAAACAAGATATATGTAGGCAATACTTATAGTAATAACATAAGCGTTATCAATGGTTCGAATGATGAGGTCGTCTCAGTTATAGCTCTCGATGGGCACGGTGTCAGCGGACGAATTGGTATAATTCATTTTTAAAATTGAAATAGCTCTCGGCTCACCGCTTACGGCTAACGGCAGTTAAAAATAACAAAAAAATTCTCTGTGTTCTCTGTGTCTCCGTGTGAGAATCAGTTTTTTATCCCAACTGCCCTGGAAGAATATAATCTCCATGTTTTGCCTGGGCTTCGAGGAGTCTCTTGCGTTGTTCTTCAAGAACATCAAAAACGATTTTCGGGGCGTTTACTACTTGTGTTTTGTAGATTTCCTCGATTCTATCGATCTTTGCGATATTTTCTTTTACTCTTATTTTGAATTGTTCGTTATAGTCTTCCTCAGTAAAATCTTTATTTATAACTTCTTTAAAGAGTTTCTTTATGTCTTCGTATCTGGGAATACGTCCGGTTGGGCCGTTAATCGCATCTACATCTCCGTTTATTCGAAGTTCAGCCCATTTGTACCAGACTTTCTTGTCCTCTCTTGAGTTGAGAAAATTACCCTCCTTGTCCTTGAGGAAGTAATTAACTGCGAATATGCCTGGCTCTTTTTCTAACCCCTTTGCAAAGTCCAGATTTGCGTTTATGTAGTCTCTTAGAGGGATGGAAAGGAAATCGAGGTTTGACATAGGATTGAATTTTCTTACTCCTTCTTTTCCCAATGTTGCTGCAGTGGTTTCCGATTCTAAAGATGCTCCGTATGCTATTATACCGTGAGCCCAATCAAGAGCTTCTTTTATCGGTACCCATGTATCCGAGTCTCTTCCTCCGTAAACCATACCTCCTACTTCAACACCTTCCACGTCGTGTAATGTCGGGTCGAGATTGTCGAAGTTTTCCAGAGATATGGTGAAACGGGCGTTACGGTGTGAAACGGTGATTTCTTTTCCGTTCTCGTCTTTTTTGCCTTTATACCATTCTCCGGAATGGTTGATTCCCTTTTCGGGGATTTCGCCGTCCTTCCCGATCCAGTGTATTCCTCCCTCGGGAGTCATCAGGATGTTAGACACTATTATTTCCGCGTCAGAGTGCAATGCATTCCATATTATAGGGTCGTCTTTTGAGTTGACACCCATAATAATTCCGAATACTCCTTTTTCGACGTTTACAGCGCGGACTCTTCCATCTTTCTTTCTTAAATAGGCTATGTCATCGCCGACAACGGTTTCATTATCGAGCATCGAAGTGGATGTTTTTCCGCATAGTGAAGGAAATGCACCGGTTAAATAAGTTACTCTGCCGTTATGTCCGTGAACTCCCATGATGAGCATATGTTCGGTTAGCCATCCTTCTCTTATTCCCCTGTAAATGGCAAGACGCATCGAGAGTTTTTTAAGTCCTATTGTATTTCCGCCGTATTGAGTATTAGCGCTGTATACTGTATCTTCTTCAAGGTCTATATACACGCGGCGTTTATCTAAGTTTTTACTTGTATTTCTTTCGTCAAGTTCTCCTGCAGAGTGAACGATTTTAAAAAATCGTGCGTCTCTTCCCTGGCGCACAAACTCTTCAAATCCCTGCCTGTAGAGTAAATCTTCACTGTGAGCTACATAAGCGGAGTCGGTCATCTGCATAACAGGCTGTGAGAAATCCGAATTTGTCGGTCCCAGACAGAAAAATCGAACGTATACTTCTTTCCCCTTCATTATGTCTTTCATAATCGCATGAATTTCTTCAAGAGATTCTTTCCTGGGGGCTGTGTTTATTGCCTTGTCCAGTTCTACGCCTTCGGAAAGCAATATCTTTGTATTTTGTTTGTCTCTTGCCTGGTCTTTATAGTTGTCAAAATGAATTGTATGATTTTCTGCAGCGAGCGGGATTTCTTCTCCGTTTGTAACGGTCATTTCTCTTATATATTGAATATCTTCTTCGGAATCGGTACATACGAAGACTTTTTCAGGATTACAGTGCTGGATATATTTAGCGATAAATTCATGCAGCTCGGGATTGTCTATACGCATGAGCTTATCGTATTGTTTACTTTCCAGTCTTTCTTTTAAAAAGTTTGAAGACAATATTCACCTCCTAATTTTATTTTTTGGGAAGTCGAAAAATTGATGAATAAAATTCAGGTTTTAATGAATATTCTGCCATCCTATTTTTAACCCTTGGGGATTTTAATGGATTTTGTTAATCTGTCAAGGGGGGGAATTTCAGTCTTGAGCCATGGGTCTTGAGTTCAGGGTTAAAACGTAAAGAAAGAAAAGATTTTGATGGGTTTGTAGTGTGTTGTATATGGTTCTCTTGACAAAATTTTTGTTACTGTTAAGATTTGAATTATGATAAATTATTACCTTCGTAAATCGAGACCAAAAAATATTTTGAATAAGAAACACATCTTCTGGTTATTAATAGTTTTGACGCATATATTATTTTTTTCTATACAGGTTAAGAATAAGAATCTGTATCTAGTTGATTCTTTTGAATATTTAAAAATGGCCGATAATATTAAAGAAGATTTTTACTTCTACTGTGGAGGCAAAGAAGAGCCCTTCAATCCTGATTTGCTTACGAAACGTCCTCCTCTATATCCTTTATTTATTATGTTTTTTAAGTTTATAAGTAAATCTGATTTCCTTATATTATTTTTTCAATCATTGTTGAGTTTAATCAATATATTTATATTGATTAAACTTGCGGAGAAATTTAATGTGAATAACTATCTGTTAGTTCTGTTGTTGCTAATTTTTACTCCTTCTCAATTTATTTATGCCAATCTTATAATGTGCGAAATACTGTTTCAAACCTTTTTGATTCTAATGTTTTTCTTTTTTGTGCTGTACTTCGATAATGAAGATTTCAAATATTTAGTTTTTTATAATGTTTTCTTGATTCTAGCTTTGTTAACTAAGCCGGTACTATATTTATTCATAATCCCAAATTTCTTCTTCTTGATTTATTTAACTTTTAAGAAGAAAGAGGTAAAGTTTATGCTAACAGGTATAGTTCCGATTGCGTTTGTTCTTATTTATTGTGGATGGAATTACCAAAGAACCGGTTATTTCAATTATTCAAGTATTCAAAAAATAAATTTATTGAACTATAATGCTTATTATTTTCTTATGAATAGTAAAGGTGAAAAGTTTGCAAATAAAACCATTGAAGAAATAGGTGAAGAAGCAGGAAAACTGTCTTCGTATAAAGAGAAAAGTCAGTATGTTAAACAACAGACGTTAAATATTCTTATAAAGGAAAACGCTCTGAAGTATTCGATATTCCATTTAAAGGGAGGGATAAATTTCTTGGTAGATCCCGGGAGATTTGACCTTCAGAATTATTTTGGGTTTAAAAATTCAGAAACCAAGGGAATGCTTTATTATTACTCAAAATACGGTTACAGGGGTGTGTTTTCATATCTTAAGGAACAATCTCTTTTTCTTGTTTTGACGCTTATAATTATTTTGCTTTTTAATCTTCTGAAGTTTCTTGGGTTAGTTTTCTTCTTTGCAAATAAAAAAGTAAAAGTCGAACTCCGCATTTTAATTTTTATTTTAGTGGGTTATATTGTACTCGCAACAGGCCCATCAGGAGCTTCCAGGTTTGCTATGCCATTATTGCCTATAATAATTTTCGCGTGTTTGAGTTCCTGGAATAAAACTATGTCTCGTAGATTTATTGAGTGAAGTATCTTTACGTTGATTCTATTGATGTAAAATCACTCAGTCATTATAGTAATTGGTATAGGGGTTTGTGATTCGAAGGAAATCGTGAAGCCTTTTTCTGTAAAATACTCTACCCATATTATTTTTTTATCATAACTCTTTCCGCGTTTTAGTTCCACAAATACAAAAGAGACATTATAATCGTTTTTTAATGAATCTAAGTTTTGTTTCCTTATTTCAGACAACCCTCTAATTCTTGTTCTGCTGAAATAGGGATTCAACAGTTTATCTGTATCAGAGTTGCAAAGTATAATATCCGTATCTTTAATCTTTTCCTGTAGAATTAGACTAGCAAGTTTCTCTGTTCTAACAAATTGCTGGTGTTTATATTGTATTCCGCAGTTAAAAATAAATAGCAAGGGAATGGAAAATACAAATACTTTCTTTGCAAATTTTTTATTTTGAAGAAAATCTAAGTAAGGTATAAGAAGAAAAGGAATTATAGGAATCATGAATCGCTGACTCTTGATTAATTTTTCAATAATGTTGTTTCCTCCGTCAATATAGTAATAAAACGAATAAAATGTAATTAGAATTAAAGAAGGAATAACAAAGAGGGAAAGTTTTTTATTTTTAACCCCAAAAAATATTGTCCCCAGCAATAACCCCGGATATAAGATGTTTAAAGTTACAAAATAGTAGGGTAATTTATAAAGAATATATTTAGGATGGAAGAAACCCAGTCCAAAAGAAGTGGGCCCGAGAAAAGAACCGAAGGCATACAGAAAATAGAATAGAAGAAGGAAAAAGAAAAAAGCAATTCCAGGACAGATAAGAAGAGCTTTTCTATATTCTTTTTTATAAAGGAGAGCTATAAGAATACCAAGTATTATAATTAGGTTTGGATATCGAAGTAAAATAAGAAAACCCAGCGAAAAACCCGCAGCAATATTCTTTTTGTCAAGTAAAAGAAAGACTGCTAATAAAAGAAAGAACATAGATGGAATGTCGCTCATTAAAGTTCGGGAATACAAAAGTATTGTCGGGTGAAATAAAAGAAATAAAGAGAAAACCGGGTCGATATTTAATTTTTTCAAAATAAGAAGAAAAAGTAAAAAACTTCCTATATACAGTAGAATGTTTTTTAGAAAACCAAATCTCCAGTGAATCGAAGTAAATGGAATAAGAAGTAAGGAATTACCAGGAGGATATAGGGATAAAGCCCCGTTGTTAACTTTTTCAAAAAAATCAGAACTGATTGTTTCTTCGTAAAAAAAAGAGCCATGCTGCAGGGAATAGGCTGTTGTAAGATATGCGTCTTCATCGTGAATTCCGTAGAATTCAGGATAAAATATAAAAAGTAGTGCGATCTGTAAAATAAAAAATAATAAAAGTATTTTTTTCATATTTGGAAGATATTGATATGCAGAAATTTTGTCAACCCAAGTTAGATTCGTAAAATCGACGAATCAGTTGATTGGTTAATTAGTGTATTAGTTTATTGGTTGAATGTAGAGAGTGGAGAGTAGTTAAAACAAACAAGAAGATCCGTTTTAATCCGTGGCTATTTCGTGGGTTGTGGTTTTGGTTTTAAACAACAAGAATAAATCCTGTTAATCTGCGTTCTCATTCTGTTTCTAAATTTACAATTTACAACTTGCAATTTACAAGTAGACACTAAGAAGTGTCGTATTTCTCTGTGGTTAAATTATTTTTTTTGTGGTTGTGTAATCTAGGGTTTCCCAAGACCCCTTGCAGATGAATAATTTTTTAATATATTCAGGGTAACGGGGCGTAGCGCAGGTTGGTAAGCGCGCCAGCTTGGGGTGCTGGAGGTCGGTGGTTCGAATCCACTCGCCCCGAGGTTATTTGCTTGTGAGGGGAATGTTTGCTCTTTTAAATGAATTTTATATATAAATTTTTTACAATTTTAGCGTGTATTTTGCCAAAAGGTTTAGGGGCCCTAGTTGCCAGAGGTTGTGGACGACTTGGGTACTTTTCAATCTATAAAAGAGGATTGTTTAATCATTTATCGAATTTAAAGATCGTTTTTAAAGATAAAGATGAAAAAGAGCTTATTGAAATTTCAAAAAGAGCGAGCATGAATTTTGCGGTTTGCCTTTACGAACAGCTTCTAATGGGAAGACTTCTAAACAAAAGAAATTATCATAAGTTTGTTGAGGGAGAAAACTTCCATAATCTTTACGATGCATACAAAGAAGGCAATGGTGTTATTTTATTAACAGCTCATATCGGTAATTACGAATGGGGGGCAACTTATATAGGTTATTTGGGATTTAGGGTTTCGGTTATTTCATTAGAATACTTAACGGAAGTAGTGAGAGATATTTATGCAGAGAACAGAAGAAGGGCAGGTATAGAAGTTTTTTATGTTAGGAAAAGTTTTTCGGGACCGGTCAGATTTTTGAAAAACGGAGGCCTCCTGGCGATTGCCGGAGATAGAAATTTCGGAGGTTCTACCGTAACCGTCAAAATGTTCGGTAGAAACATAGAAATCCCAAAAGGTGCTTTTTTTCTGGCTTCTAAGTTAGGAGTTCCTGTGGTTGCCGGTTTTGGTCCGAGAGAAAAAGACGGGCGTTATCATGTTCATCTTGAGAAGCCTTTTAAAGTCAAAGATGGCAAGATTGAAGAAGGCGCAAAAAAATACGTAGAATTACTAGAAAAATATATTAAAAAATATCCCGACCAGTGGTTGCTGTTCGATAAGTTATGAAAGAGAAGATTTTAGTAATTATTCCTGCTTTCAATGAGGGAAAGAGATTAGGCGCGCTTCTTAAAAGGCTATCTTCGGTTGTTTCTCTTAAGGACGTTTTGGTGGTTGACGACGGTTCTGTTGACAATACCGCAGTCATTGCAGAGAGAGCCCGATGCAGAGTTTTAAGGCAGGGGACAAACCAGGGTAAGGGTGTTGCTCTCCGGTTTGGATTTGATTTTGCGATTGCAAATGGTTATGATGCTGTTATAACAATGGATGCAGATGGACAGCATGACCCTGATGAGATACCCTCGTTTATCGATTTTCATCAGAAAAAGGGAGCCGATTTGATTATAGGAACAAGGAAACATAGTCTCTCCGATATGCCTTTTTTACGTTTTTTGGCGAACAGAACCACTTCATTCGTTGCTTCAGTCTTGGCAAATGTTAGGGTATACGACAGTCAATCGGGGTACCGCTTTATTAAGAAAGATGTATTAGAAAAAATTAATTTAAAGACAGGACGTTTTCAGATGGAGACGGAAATAATAGTACAAGCCGCAAGAGCTCATTTTTCTATTGGAGAGGTGCCGATTAAAACTATATATTTTGAAAAATTCAAGAGTCATATAAATCCTTTTATTGATACCATGAGATTCATAAAGTTATCGTTACGATTGTTATGGCATTGATACTTGTTTCAAACGATGACGGTATAGATGCTCCAGGGTTAAAGGCTCTTCGGGAAGCAGTTGATGATTTAGGTAGCGTGATAGTTTTTGCACCGGAGGGGCAAAGAAGCGGTTCGAGTCATTCTCTTACCATACATAAGAGTATAAAAGTTAAGAAAATAGACGAAAGTACTTATACAACGGATGGAACCCCGACCGACTGTATACTTTACAGTGTACGAGGTATTTTAAAAAACAAGCCCGATATTATACTTGGAGGTATTAATCAGGGAGCCAATCTTGGCAGCGATGTTTCTTATTCAGGTACGGTCGCGGTTGCAATGGAGGGTACATTGCTGAGGATTCCTTCAATTGCTTTTTCTCAGATAGATTTTAATAATTCTTTTAAAGAAGATTTTGCAAAAAAAGCTGTAAATTGGATAACCAGGCAAGTCCTTAAAGGTAAATTACCTGAAGGTGTCTTTTTAAATGTTAATTTACCTCCAAAGCCAAATGGCAGAATTAAAATTACAAGGCTTGGGAATAGAATTTATCGAGATGAGATTGTTAAAATTCGAGAAGATAAAAGAGATTTTATTTACTCTCTTGAAGGGGAAAGTCCTACTTGGGAGTCTTGTCCAAATTCGGACTTTGATGCAGTACATGAAGGTTTTGTCTCTATCACTCCAATTCATATGGAATATACGGATTTTGATATGATAAAAAAGCTGAAAGTATGGGAGGAAGATTATTAGCTACGATTATCAACGTAAGAAAATGGTTGAAAATCAAATAAAGATGAGAGGCATTACCGATAAAAGAGTTATAGATGCAATGGAAAAGGTTCCCAGGCATAAATTTGTGGAAGAGGGGTTAAAGGGAGTTGCTTACCAGGATAATCCACTTCCCATCGGTATGGATCAAACCATATCTCAGCCGTATATTGTTGCTTTAATGACTGATCTTCTTGATGTATCGGATGAGCATAAAGTTCTTGAAATAGGTACAGGAAGTGGTTACCAGGCTGCAGTAATATCTCATCTCGCTATGAGTGTGATTACAGTTGAGAGAATTCCGAAACTTTTTAAAGAAGCAAAAGAGACCTTGCGTAAATTAGGATATAATAATATAACTGTAGTAATGGCAGATGGTAGTATTGGCTATAAGGAATTTGCTCCTTACGATAGAATAATAGTTACTGCCGCTGCCCCTTCTGTACCGGATGAATTAATCGAACAATTGGATGATAATGGAAAAATAGTGATTCCGGTCGGAGACATAATTGCACAACAGCTTATTGTTTTGAAGAAAGAAAATAATAAAATAGTTAAAACCGATAGTATTGGTGTAAGATTTGTGCCCCTTAGGGGTAAAAAAGGATGGTAAGACGGGGCGTAGCGCAGCCTGGTTAGCGCGCCTGCTTCGGGAGCAGGAGGTCGGTGGTTCAAATCCACTCGCCCCGAAACTACCCTTCCGGCACTACCACATCCCAAGTTAATTAGTAAATTAGTGAAATAGTAAAATAGTATAAAGATAAACACATTTTTTGGCTTATTAATGAGAAAGGAGAACTTTTGGAAGACGCAAAATTATTAGAATCAATGTTAAAGGGACTGATAAAATCTCTGGGAAAAAAGGACTCGGAGACATGAACCTTCGAAAACTCGAAAGCTTTTGTTTTTTAACCCTTGAAACCTTGAATCTTGAAACCCTGGTTCCCTTAATGTTATGAAATTGAAGAAAGTTGGGGGATTTAGTTTAGGTACTCTTTTATCGAGAGTAACGGGGATGGGAAGAGAAGTGGTTTTTGCTTATCTTTTTGGCTCTTCTGCTTTTATGGATGCTTTTCGTGTGGCTTTCAATATCCCAAATCTCCTTAGAGATTTTTTTGGCGAAGGGGGTATGAATGCCGCTTTTGTACCGGTTTTTTCGGAGTACCATTCAAAAGAGGGTCAGGAAAGTGCCAATAGATATCTATCTTCTTTTCTCTTACCTTTAATTATAGCACTCGTTGTTGTAGTTTCTTTAGGAATTATATTTTCGCCCTTTATAATTTCATTGCTCGCAGGTGGATTTCCTAAAGATTCACCCCAGTACGAGACAGCCGTTAATTTGACAAGAATGATGTTTCCTTTTCTTATACTTATTTCACTTGCATCTGTTTTTATGGGTATTTTGATGTATTTTGACCGGTTTTTTATAACGGGTATTTATCCTGCTTTATTTAATATTTCGGTTGTTCTATTGTCGCTTCTATTGTACAAAAAATTTGGTATTTTTGGAGCTGGGATCGGAATTCTTGCAGGCGGAGTAATACAATTATTGTTTTTGCTTCTTTTTCTTCCCAGGTCCGGTATAAAGTTAAAAAAACCGGAGTGGGGACATACCGGGGTTAAGCAATCTTTTCGTCTTTTAATTCCCGTATTTTTTTCCTTTGCTGCCAGTAGAATAAATGTAGCTGTTACTCTTTTTCTTGCTTCGCTTCTGCCTGTAGGGAGTATTTCTCATTTGAGTTATGCATTCAGACTGGTACAGTTGCCCCTGGGAATGTTCGGAGTGGCTGTAGCGGTTGTGTCTCTTCCCGAACTTTCAAGGAAGGCGGCTAGTAAAACAGACCAATATCCTTATATATTATCTTCGCTTAGAGCGGTCTTTTTGCTTTCTATTCCTTCAGTATTTTTGCTGTTTTCTCTCCGTCTTTCAGCGGTTCGTATCATTTATGAACGCGGTGCTTTTATGTCGCAGGATTCAATTAGCACCGCTGCTATTCTTTTATATTATCTTATAGGGATACCTTTTATTGCGGGTGTTAAAGTTGTAGGTAATGTGTATTTTTCCAGAAAAGATACGAAAACGCCCATGAAGATAAGCTACATTACTATGCTCTTTAATGTAATTCTGGCGGTGATTCTATTAAATGCTTTAGGTGTTAGAGGGTTGGCTCTTGCCGTTTCGATTTCCGGAATGATACAGTTTGTATTGCTCGTAAGACCATATCGGAAAGTTTTAAGAGATTTACGTTCATTTTTTATCCGTATAATATTTGTCTCTTTAACTGCCGCTGTTCCTGTTTTTTATATACAGAAATCGTTGGGTAATATCTTTGCTCTTATTTTAGGAGGTTTGATTTTCGGCTTGATTTTTGTCGGTATGAGTTATATATTAAAAATCGAAGAAATATGTCGGTTGCTGAAGATATTAAAAAATCGATAGAAGCTTTATTATTTGTTTCATCTGAGCCTTTGAGTTCCAGAAAAATGGCTGATGTTTTAGGATGCAGTGTTGGTGTAATTGAAAAAACGTTGGCTGTTTTGGAAAAAGAGTACGAAGAAACAGATAGAGCTTTTGTGGTTAGAAAAGTTAATAAAGGTTATAGTCTTTTCACAAAACCCGAATTTTTAGAAATAATTAAGAAGTTATCTGGCAAAAGAGAATTGTATTTATCTAAAGCTGCATTAACAACATTAGCCGTTATTGCCTACAGGCAGCCTATAACACGTAGAGACATAGAAGCAATAAGAGGTGTCGATAGCTCAGGAGTTATTCATACTCTTCAAGATGCAGGTTTGATAAAGGTTGTTGGTAAAGAAGATATTTTTGGCCATCCTTTTTTGTATGGTACTACCGGGAAATTTTTAGAGACTTTTCATTTGGAGTCTCTTGAAGATCTTCCTGTAATAGAAAATGAGGATTCAGCGTTTTTTGGCGAGAGCGGGGCTAGTCTCCAGAAGGGAAGCGAAGACCCTGATTGAAAAGGGGTTAGTTAAGGTTAACGGGAAGGTTATATCGGAACCTTTTTTTCAGGTAAATCCTGAAGAAGATTTAGTCGAGTTTAAAGGCGAACCACTTAAGATTCCTAAAGATTGGACTTATATAATTTTGAATAAACCAAGGGGATTTATTACTACAGTTTCCGATGAGTTCGGAAGAAAAACTGTAATGGATTTGATTCCGGGGCGTGAAAAGGGTCTTGTTCCGGTAGGAAGGCTCGATGAAGATTCCGAGGGACTTCTTTTGATTACAGATGATGGAGTTTTGATCCATGGTTTAACTCATCCATCGTTTGAGATTGAAAAAGAGTATGAGGTTATATTGCCAAGAATGCCCGGGAAAGAACTTAAAAAGATGGAAAAAGGAATCGAAGTTGGGGGTGATTATCTTAAAGCAGACAGAGTCGTTTTTAAAGGAAATAAGAAGATATCCATAACTTTAAAGGAAGGCAAAAACAGAGAAATAAGGAGGATGCTCGGCATGTTGGGGTACAGGGCAGAGAGACTTAAACGTGTAAGGGTCGGGAATCTTAAGCTTTCTGATCTTGAAACAGGGCAGTGGCGAAAGCTTAAAACTAAAGAAGTCAGAGCGTTGAAAGAACTTATAAATGGAAAAATTTGAATCTTTTGTTGCTGTTGATCTCGAAACGACGGGTCTGGATCCTAGTCTTGAGACTATAATCGAAGTTGGTCTTGTTTATTTTGAAAATGGTGAGATTGTAGAAAAATTTTCAAAGACTGTAAATCCACGTAAAACAGTTTCCGATAATGTATTAATGCTGACCGGAATTAAGCAGTCGGAGCTTGACGCAAGTCCTACTTTGGAGAAAATTGTTCACGAAATAGAGGAATTCATAAAAGGTAAACCGATAGTCGGGCATAATATCGGATTTGACATAAGTTTTTTGCAGAAAAGTTTACCAATCGATAACGTAGCCTATGATACATTTAATCTAAGTAGGATATTTTTACCTTTTGTTACAAGTCATAGTCTTTCAAGCATTGTAGAATATTTTAAAATTCCGTATGAGAATGCACATAGAGCAAGTGACGATGCAGCGATGGCGGGTACGCTCTTTTTAAAGATATTTGATTTGATGACAAATCTTGATCCGGAAGTATTAAAAAAACAACTTGATATTATTGATGGTAAATACCCTGAAGGTGAGCTGATAAAAAAAGCTATGGAGATTTCTTTACATAGAGGTATAAATAGAGAGTTTTATCCGTTTGAAATTCCGGTAAATTTCAGAGAGAACAGAGGCAAAGGTGATGGAAAAGATTATTCCTCAATAAAGGAATATTTTGACAATGAACTTCTTGAGGTAAGACCGTCACAACTTAAAATGGCGGAATTGGTACAATCGACACTCGTTAACGGGGAATTTCTTCTTGTTGAATCATCCGCTGGTACAGGGAAATCACTGGCATATCTTCTTCCCAGTATATTGATTAACAGAGAAGATCACGAACCTGTATATATTTCAAGTTATACAAAGAATCTTCAACAGCAGCTTTTTAATAACGATATTCCTTTTGCCGAAGAGATAACCGGCTGCGGAGTAAATACCGTTTTACAAAAGGGTCGTTCCAATTATGTATGTTTGAAGAAAACCGGAGAGATGCCGAGAGACCTCGAGCCGATTTCTCTGTGTGCCCTTATTTTATGGAGTTCTATTACGAGGACAGGTGACCTTTCTGAAATTTCTTATGTGTTTAGGGAGATAAATGCAGGTTTGGTTTCTATGGATGAAACCTGTAAAAAGGATAAGTGTTCTTATTATGATTTTTGCTTTTTCCATAATATGAAGAAGAGATTAATCGATGCGGATATTATACTTGTAAATCATGCACTATTTTTTACAGGGAACCTGAATGTCAATAGAGTTATTTTTGATGAAGCTCATGAATTAGAAAGGGCTGCGACCTCAGGTTATTCGATGAGTGTAAGTTTTGGAGAGGTACAATATGTTCTTAATAACTTATCAAGAGATTTAAAAAAGGGTGAAATTCTTAAGAAAATAAAGAAAGCGCTTGATAAAGCAAAAGAATCTTTTGAAAAAATCGCTGAGAAGGTCCTTTCCATTAATGATTATAGAGAAGGAATATATAAAAATCAGGAAATTTCGGCATTACGTTTTATTCAGGAAACACTTGAGGAAATCACAGAACTTCTTTCTTCAATAAAGTTAGAAGATGATAGTGAAAAAGAAAAACTGAAGGAGATTATTTTTAAATTGAAGGTTATAATAGAACAAAATGAGGAAGAAAGAGTTTTTTACTATAGAATTCCTTATCGTCAGAGGCTTTCTTCTATTGAAATAATCGCCGCCCCTCTCGTCGTTGCAACCTATCTCGAAGATCTGCTTTATCCTAATCTCGATTCCTTTGTTATGACTTCTGCGACATTGACGGTTGGTGAATCGTTTGATTTTATAAAAAATATTTTGGGTTTGAACAGTCTTGGCGAAAGGCTAAGGGAAGTTTCCCTTCCGGAAACTTATAGATTTAAAGAGCAGGCTTTAACCATTATTCCCGCCTATATTTCCGATCCCTCAGCGGGAGAAGAGGATTTTATAAAGCAGGTCAGTAATTTTATCACGGATGTTATTATCCCGGAAGAAAGAGGCACATTGGTTTTGTTTATGTCCTATAAGCATATGAAGGCGGTTTATCAGCAGGTTTCCTCTTCTTTCGATGCGGTTGGGAGAGAGCTTTTAATACAAGGTTTTGGTAAGTCAAGAAGGAAACTGCTGACTCTTTTTAAGGAAAATCCAACTTCGGTCCTTTTTGGAACAGGTTCTTTTTGGCAAGGGATTGATGTACCTGGAAAACCTCTGGAGATTGTTATTATAGAGAAATTACCATTTCCAAATCCCTCGGAACCGTTAGTGGGTGCAAAATCCTCTTATTTTGAGAAAAAAGGACTTGGCGGTTTTTCATATTATATTCTTCCTCTTTCGGTTCTAAGACTAAAACAGGGATTTGGGAGATTGATTCGTTCTACGACCGACTCCGGTGTTGTCTTTATACTCGATACAAGGGTTATCAATAAATCGTACGGTTCGGTTTTTTTGGAGTCTTTACCTACGGAAATTTCAGTGGTGAGGACGAGTCTTGAAGCCCAAAATGCACTTAATGCCTGGTTTGAAGAAGGTAAGATATATAGTGTTTTTACCGAAGATATGGGATGGGAATATTCTTAATGAAACCAGTTGAAAATATTCTTTTTGTTACTGTCGGATATACTCTTGGAGGAAGTGAAAATATGATTGCAAGAATTGCTCCAAAATTGAAAGAACGTGGGTATGATATTAAAGTTCTTGCTTTTAAAGATTGGGGTCCTATTTCTGATAAATTAGAAACCAGTGGAATCGAATGTGTATCCCTATTTGGTAAAGGCAGGTTTGATTTTAGGGTTTTATGGAGATATTTTCTTTATTTGAGAAGAAGCCCTCCTGATTTAATAATTGCTTTTCTCTATCGTGCTTATATTCCAAGTCGGATTTTTGGTTCTTTGCTTGGTATCCATAATATTTCTTCTGTTAGAGGAGTATGGAAATGGATGGGTCCCATGCAGAAGTTTTTAGATAGAATAACGGCTCCTTTAAGTTATGTTATATATTCCTGTTCTGAGGCGGTTACCGAATTTCTTGTAAAAGATGTAGGTATTAAAAGGGAGACCATAGTAACTATTCCTAATGGTATAGATTTAGAGTCTTTGTTTGTAAAAGTGGATAGAAAGAAAAAGTTAAGAAAATTGGGTTTAATTTCGGGTTCAAAGGTATTTGGAACTGTTGGCCGATTGTATGAGCCGACTAAGGGGATAAGCGTCTTGTTGGAGGCATCCAAGATAGTTCAAAGCAAAGTCGATGCCGAGTTACTGATTGTAGGGAGTGGTAAGGATGAAGATTCTCTTAAGAAAAAGGCTCTTGATTTGGGTGTAAAGGCCTTGTTTTTGGGCGAGCGGAGTGATATTATTGAGCTTCTTCAGGTAATGGATGTTTTTGTCCTTCCTTCCCTTTCTGAAGGCTTTCCGGTTGTTATCTTAGAAGCTATGGCTGCCGGACTTCCTGTGGTTGCAACGAATGTTGGGGGTAATAAGGAGGTAGTATTGGATAACAAGACTGGCTATATTGTAAAATCGGGGAATCCTGTTAAATTGGCAGAGAAAATTAAAGATCTGCTTGAAAATGATCAGATGAGAAAGAAATTTGGCGAAGAAGGTTTTAGGAGAGTCAAGGAAAAATTTTCAATAGATAAAACCGTGGACGGAATAGAAAGTCTGTGGAAAGGAGTTTTAAATTGATTGAAAAAGCTGTTCTTGTTACCGGAGGAGCAGGATTTATTGGTTCTCATCTGATCGAAAAATTGATTGAGAAGAAATATTTTGTTTTGTGTCTTGATAATTTTAATAACTACTATGATCCAAAGTTAAAAGAAGAAAATATTTCAGGGGTTATTGGAAATCCAAATTTTAAGTTAATTCGAGGTGATATTTTAGATGTTGATTTGCTTCATAAGATCTTTTCCGGAAATTTGGAAATTTCTTCTCATAAAAATAGAGAACCTGATACCCAATACCTGAGCCCTAGTATAATAGTACATCTTGCTGCAATGGCCGGTGTCCGTCCTTCAATTGTAAATCCTAGTATATATGTAGATGTTGATGTGAAAGGCACGGTTAATTTACTTGAAACAGCAAAAGAATACAATGTCGAACAATTTGTGTTTGCGTCTTCTTCTTCTGTTTACGGAATAAACAATAAGACGCCTTTTTCGGAAGACGATCCGGTCGAACTTCAAATTTCTCCGTACGCGACTGCCAAAAGAGCTGCGGAGCTATTCTGTAGGACTTACAATAATTTATATGGTATTCCTATGACGATTTTAAGATTTTTTACGGTTTACGGCGAAAGGCAGCGTCCTGATATGGCAATAAGAACATTCATTAAGCTTATATTGGAGGATGAACCGATTCCAATGTTTGGAGACGGAACTTCTCTTCGTGATTACACATATATAAGTGATTGTATTGATTGTATTCTTTCTTCTCTGGAAATCCCATTTAATTTTGATATAATTAACATTGGCAGCGGAAGAACGATTACTCTAAAAAATATGATAGATATTTTGGAGAAAGTCTCTGGGAAGAAGTTAAAAATAAAAGAACTGGATTCCCAGATGGGTGATGTTCCTACGACTTTTGCTGATATAAGTAAAGCAAAAAGATTGTTAAGTTACAGCCCAAGTGTTACTATAGAGGAAGGAATTAGAAGGTTTTTCGAATGGTATAAAAATTCATATATTTGATTGGGATTTTAGACGATTTTCGGAAGATTTGAGAGTGGTGGTTAAGAAATAATAGTTTTTTGTTTCGGAAATTTCGAAGATCTTTGGGTACGGTAGGAATGTTGAAATAGAAAAAAGAAAGGAGATGATAATGAAAGTTCCGTTACTAGACTTAGCTCGACGCTATAATTCTATAAAAAAAGAGATCAATATGGCTATTGAAAGAGTGCTGGAGTCTCAGCATTTTATTCTTGGTGAAGAGGTGGGGAAATTAGAGGAAAAAATTGCGGAATATTGCAATACAAAATATTCTATTGCTGTTGCTTCGGGAACCGATGCGCTCTTACTGAGTTTAAGAAATTTAGGGGTAGGAAGAGAAGATTTTGTAATAACTACACCTTTTACTTTCTTTGCAACAGCTGGTGCCATTCATAATGTTGGTGCAACACCGGTATTTGTAGATATCAAAGAAGATACTTATAATATTGATCCGCAAAAAATAAAGGAATTATTGGAAGGAAAGTCCTTTCATACTCAAAGACTGCAAACCGAGTTGTCTAAAATAAAGGTCATAATGCCAGTTCATTTATATGGACAAATGGCTGATATGGATCCAATTATTGAGATTTCAAAGCAAAACAATATCTATGTTGTGGAAGATGCCTGTCAGTCTATTGGTGCGGAATATAAAGGTAAGAAGGCGGGTTCTATAGGTATACTTGGAGGATTTTCGTTTTTTCCAACTAAGAATTTAGGAGGATACGGGGATGGGGGAATAATAACGACCGATGATGAAGAGCTTGCAGATAAACTCCGAACGTTAAGATTTCACGGAGCCGTAGAAGGATATTATCATTCGTGGATAGGTTATAACAGCAGGCTGGATACAATACAGGCAGCAGTCCTCTTGACTGAATTGCCATATCTTGATAAATGGAATCAGGAAAGAGAAGAAAATGCAGCGCTTTATTCGGATATTTTGAAAGATGTTGAAGAAATAGATTGTCCACATGTGACTTCAGAGCGTAAACATATTTTTCATCAATACACTATTCGCGTTAAGAATGGCAAGAGAGATGAAATGGCAGCTTATTTAAAGGAGAAAGGTATTGATAGTAAAATATATTATCCTTTACCATTACATTTGCAGGAATGTTTTAAATCGCTTGGTTATGAAGAAGGAGATTTACCCGTTTCCGAAAAGGCTGGCTTGGAAGTGTTATCGTTGCCGATCTTTTCGGAGTTATCGAACGAGGAGATTGTGTACGTTTGTGATATAATAAAAGATTTTTTTGTTTAATATTTATTTAATTATTTGGGAGTAGATATTGAAAGTCGATAAATATTACGAATTGTGGATGAATCGTTTATATAAGATGCTTAATTATGAAAATAGATTGTTGTTTTCTGAGTATTATCGTAATTATGTGGATTCTTTTAATGAGTATATTTCCTATATCGTTACTCAAAGATTATTAGAATTACATGATAAATTGGAGGATAACAGGATATTGAATATTCTCGATGTGGGTGCGGGTACAGGTACTGAATCTATTTTTATGGCTCTGCATGGTCATAATGTTTTAGGAATAGATATCAATAGTAAAAGACTTAAAGTGGCAAAAGAGAGAAAAAAAATTTCAGAAGAATACTGGAACAGAAAGCTTTCTTGTGAATTCAGAGAAGAAAATATATTGGATCATGTCCCGGCAGAATCATACGATCTGATATGGATGGAAGAAACTTTTCATCACCTTGAACCCCGTGAGAAAGTTTTGTCTAAACTTTATGAATTATTGAAAGAAGATGGTTGTATTATAATGACTGAGGCTAACGGCTACAATCCTTTAACTCAGATGAGATTATTTGTTAAGAGGGGACTGAAAACTGTTACAGTTAAAGAGTTTAATTCTGATAATCAAATAAAGAAAGTTTTTTACGGTAACGAGAGGATACTCTCTCCGAGAAAACTTAGGCAATTGATAAAAAAAGTTGGTTTTACCAGTATTAACTACAGATATTTTAGAGTTCTTCCTATTAACATCTCCAGATTGTTTGGCGTTAGGCTGGCTTTAAAATTTGAGAATCTTTTGAGACATCTTCCGCTTGTTTTTTTGTTTGTTCATTATAATTTTACCGCAAAAAGATGAAATTTAACGAGGTATATTAATTGAATCTAATTAAATATACAAGATCCCGAATAGTATATTTTACTCCTAAGTGGTTAAAGCGTATTATTTATGCTATATGGAGATACCACTGGAGAATTAAGATCAGGATACTACCGGATAGATATTATGTTGATCCTTATGCTGTTCAGGAAGTAATATATGTTAATCCAGAGAAGGTAGTTTTTGCTATGAAGAAAGAATATAATGTATTTAATTTTAAAGGTAGGGTTTTGGGTGGTGATTGGGATAAGGATGTTATCAAATTCGAAGATTTAGATTTTTTTCGGTCTTTTAGAAAAAGGATTCAAAAAAGTATACCTTGGAAAGAGACTGAATATTATAAAAGAGTAGCTAAGCAGATAGAGAAAGGAATTTTTAAATGGTCATGTAAAACTGTTGGGGATTTTGATAAGCGATGTGGGGAATGGGATAAATTATACTTAAAAATAAAAAAAGATGGTTATAAGGAAGGATGGCATGAAGATGAGATAACCGTCAATATCGGTAGAAATGGAGAATTAATTTTTAATAATGGACGACACAGACTAACTTTTGCCAAACTTCTGAGAATAAGCAAGATTCCGGTAAAGGTGACAGTTCGACATAAAAAATGGGTGGCTTTTAAAAAAGAAATTCTTGAATATTCTCAGAATTATAAAAATAAAATTTATGAGAAATTAACACATCCGGATCTTATCAATATTCCTTCCGTGCATAGTGGAGCAAGATATAATATTATAAAGAAGAATCTAACCGTTAAGAAGGGCAAATTACTGGATATTGGATGTAATTGGGGTTATTTTTGTCATAAGTTTGAAGAAGAGGGTTTTGAGTGTTATTGTGTGGAAAATAGTAGATTGAATTTGTATTTCCTTGAAAAGTTAAAGAAAGCTGGAAACAGAAAATTTAAGATAGTCCCAGATTCGGTATTCGAAATGCCTTCATATATTCCCAAAGAGTTTGACGTTATCCTTGCCTTATCTATATTTCATCATTTTATAAAAAAAGAAGGAGATTACAAGAAACTAATAGATTTCTTGCAAGATTTGAAAGGAAAGGAAATGTTTTTTGAACCTCATAGGTCGGAAGAAGGTCAAATGAAAAAGGCTTACAGAAATTTTGATGATGATGAATTTGCAGAATTTCTAGTTCAAAATTCTTCTTTTAGCAAGTTTGAAAAGATTGGGACTTCTGAACGTGGAAGAAACCTTTACAAAATTTACTAATAAAAAACACTTGTCTTTTTGTTAGTTCATTATAATTTTGTAACTGAGGAATGATATGATATATCTTGTTACAGGTGCGGCAGGTTTTATTGGTTCTAATATAACCCGGGAATTATTGAAGAAAAACTGTAAGGTTGTTGGTTTTGATAATTTCTCGACCGGGAAACGAGAAAACTTGAAAGACTTCGAAACAAAAAGCAATTTTGAATTGGTAGAGGGAGATTTAACAAACCCGGATGATATACAAAAGGCACTTAGAGATGTGATTGTTGTAATGCATGAGGCTGCTGTTCCTTCAGTGCAACGCTCAGTTGAGAATCCGATATTTGTCAACGATTCAAATATCAACGGTACTTTAAATCTTCTGATAGCTGCAAGAGATAGAGGGGTGAAAAAGGTAATATATGCAAGTTCTTCATCTATTTATGGATTTGATGAAAAATTACCAAAAAAAGAAGATATGTCGATAGACCCTCTTTCTCCTTATGCTCTCTCAAAATACACTGGTGAAAGATATTGTCAAATTTTTTCTAAAATCTATAATTTGCCTACAGTTTGTTTAAGATATTTTAACGTTTTTGGACCTTATCAAGACCCGAATTCTGAGTATTCGGCAGCGATTCCTAAGTTTATAAATTTAATGTTAAAGGATCAACAGCCTGTAATTTTTGGAGATGGAGAACAATCCAGAGATTTTACTTATATAGAAAATGTGGTTGAAGCTAATATGCTTGCAGCTGAATCTAATGTTACGGATGAGATTATTAATATTGCTTGTGGAGAAAGAATATCTATTAACGAGGTAGTCCGAATGTTAAATAAGATTTTAGATAAAAATATAAAACCTGTTTTTAAAGATGGCAGAATTGGAGATGTAAAGCATTCCTTAGCTGATATTAGTAAAGCAAGGGAAAAAATCGGTTATGAACCTAAATATAAATTTGAAGAGGGATTAAAGAAGACAGTTGAATGGTTTAAAAGCTTTTACAATATCGTATAGTGATTAATAAACAATCTCTTCTTGAAATAGGAAGAGGTCTAAATCTGGTTAAAGAGTGGAAAATATTTGTTTTATATTAAGTGGCTAGGATGTTAAAGAATCGTATTTTAATGATAGGTCCAGTTGACATTTCTGGAGAGTTTGGCTCTAAAGTTCATTTTTCTAATCTTGTAAAGAATTTTGAAAAACTCGGTTTAAAAACCAGAAGTATAATGTATTTGCCTGCAAAGCCTTTAAAGGATAAAGAAGGTAGTGGTTTAGATATACGGTTTGTTCCAAATCCTCTTTTAGGAAATAAAATTAAGAGACTTTTAAAATATATAATGATAATCCCTTTAATGAGTGTGGAAGTCTTTTCTTTTAAACCTGAAATTATATATTTTCGCTTTTCTCCACCAGCTTTTTTATATTTGTTTGTATTGAGAATGGTAAGATTCTTTTGTAATAATTATAAAATTATGGTCGAATTTAACGATTGGATATCTGAAGAAAGAGCGATACAGGGAGAAAGTAAAATTAAGGTCAAGTTGATGGACTTTTTACAGGTCAGGAGTGCTTTTTTTGCGGATTACGCAAGAGTAGTTGCTCCTGGTATAAAAGAAAATCTAGTTATTAGAGGTATAGATAACAAAAAGGTTTTTGTGATTGAAAACGGAACTGATGTGAATCACTTTAGACCCATAAACAAAGAAGAAGCAAAAAAAAGAGTTGGTCTTGATCCTGATTGTTTATATATTGGATTTATAGGTAATTTTGCCGTATGGCAGGGCGTTACTTTTATACTTAAAATTATTCCCGGAGTTTTAAAAGAATTTTCTAATGTCAGATTTTTACTTGTCGGTGATGGTTTTGAAATGGGGGAGGTTAAAAGAAAAGTTCGCGAATTTAAGGGTGACAATGTAAAAGTAACTGGTTTCGTTCCTTACAAAGAGGCTAATTTATATATAAACTCTTTTGACATTGGTCTTGCTCCTTATATTAAAGATATAGGTTTTTCTCCTTTAAAAATCAGAGATTATGCAGCTTGTGGTGTTCCTATTATTTCTTCAAAAATTAAAGGGGCGCAGTTTGTTGAAGATACAGGTATAGGTATTTTGTTTCCGGTGGGAGATGTCGAGGCTCTAAGTGAATCTATCAAGAAACTTATAAAAGATACAGATCTTAGAAAAAATATGGGACATAAAGGTAGAAAATTGGCCGAAGAAAAACTATCCTGGGAATATATAACAAAAAAAATCTTGAATTTAACAGAACATTAATTTATTTTGGCTCTTTTTGTTTAGATAAACAATATAATCATAAATTCAATCACACTTGACAGTTGAAACTTCTATTTTTATATTAGATTGAGAAATGAATGAAGTAATAACCTATGAACCCGATAATTCCATAAGAAAGGGATATATTTCTTTATGGAAAGAAATTTATCGAGAATTAAGGCAAAGCAAATGGCTGATTTATCAATTATTTAAAAGGGATCTCTTCGCAATATATAAGCAATCGCTAATAGGAATTTTTTGGGCATTTATTGTTCCCATTATTAGTGTAGGAACATTTATAATCCTTAACCGTTCAGGTATATTTAGTTTTGGTGATATAGAAGTTCCTTATCCGGTTTTTGCTATATTGGGAATTGCCTTTTGGCAGTTGTTTTCTACGGGTTTGATTACCACTTCTAATTCTTTAGTGAAAGCAGGTACGATGCTTGTAAAAATAAATTTTTCTAAAAAATCACTTGTAATCGCTTCCGTAGCCCAATCTCTTTTACCTTTTGCGGTTCAATTTATTTTAGTTGGTGTGTTATTTTTTGTTTATGGTATTCTCCCCAGTGTAAAAATTTTGTTTTTCCCGCTTTTTATGATACCTATATTGATGTTAACGCTTGGGTTAGGTTTTATATTCTCTCTTTTCAACAGTATTGTAAGAGATATCAGTAACGCTTTATCAGTTTTCATGACTTTCTTGATGTTCTTAACGCCTGTATTATATGCTAAACCTAAAATAGGCATGTTGATGCCTATTACGAAATTTAATCCTTTGTATTATTTGATTTCAATGCCAAGAGAATTTATCTTGATGGGTACAATGACTGAATGGAAGGGATTTTTGTTGTCGGTTGGTATTTCTTTTCTTGTTTTTGTTATTGGACTTCTCGTTTTCCATATTACAGAGACAAGAATAACTGAGAGAATTTGATTGTGAGTAACGAAATCGCCATCAAAGTTGAAAATGTTTCCAAGAAATACTGTAAGTCATTAAAGAGAGCTATGCTTTATGGAGTTAAAGACATTGTAAGAAATTCTTTAGGCTTAAGTTCTAATTCTTATTTGCTTAGAAAAGGAGAGTTCTGGGCGGTGGACAATATTTCTTTCGAGGTTGAAAGGGGAGAAACACTTGGTATCATAGGTCCAAATGGAGCAGGTAAGACTACAATTCTGAAAATGTTAAACGGTATATTTTGGCCCGATAAGGGAAAGATAACAATCAAGGGAAGGGTAGGTGCTTTGATTGCGGTTGGTGCGGGATTTCACCCAATGTTGAGTGGAAGAGAGAATATTTATATTAATGCTGCAATTCTGGGTATGAGCAGAAAGGAAGTTGACAGAAAGTTTGATGCGATTGTTGAGTTTGCAGACATTGGAGATTTCTTAGATACGCCAGTTAAATTCTATTCAAGCGGTATGTTTGTCCGACTTGGTTTTTCTGTTGCAGTACACTGCGAACCTGAAATTTTGTTGGTTGATGAAGTACTTGCAGTGGGAGATTTAGCCTTCGCCTTGAAATGTCATAAGAAAATGAGTGAGTTTAGATTGAATGGGGGGACTGTCGTAATGGTTAGTCATAACTTGCAGGCAGTCAGAAATATTTGTAAAAAGGCTCTTTGGCTTGCTAATTCAAAAATAAAAGAAATTGGTGAGGTTCATCACATTTGTGATTCATATGAAGAAAATATCATAATGAGTCAAGAAAGTGGTTATGAAACAATGGGAAGACAGCTCTCTTATGACCCCAGGGTCAAAATCTCAAAAGTAGAGTTTTTAAATGAGAGCAACAGAATATGTACTAATTTTAAGGTTGGGGATTATTTTAAATTGCGAATTCATTTCGCTTGCAGAAGGACTGTTAGAAATCCAATATTTACTGTATCTATGTTTAATGCAGAAGGTTTATTAGTGAGTTCGAATTTTTCAAATGTCGATGGTTATAAAATTGCACAAATTTCTGGTACTGGATATACTGATTTTTGTATAAATAAATTAGAGTTTAAACCAAGTAGGTATGTATGTACTATCACTTTTTCGGAAAAAAAAGTTGCAAATATTCTGGACTGGCACGAAAAATCTTATTCTTTTTCGGTTTCCGGAAGATTGATGGGACATGGTTTAATTAATCCCTTTCCAAAGTGGTCTTTAAAGTATAAAAAATCGGAACTAAGTAAAAATAAGAAAGTGAAATGAAAAAGTACATATTAACTCCCAGAAAAGCTATATTTTATGTATTAAATAAATTTAGTGGAAAAGGAAACATTAAAAATCTTAAAAGAGATTATTTTAGTGATGGTAAAATATTGAACGAAAAGGATATGTGTTTGTTCTATAGGAAAATATATGGTATTAGATTAGAAATTCATAATTTCGTGATTCCCAAGGTAATTAAACAAGGAGGAACTGTTTTAGAAATTGCTTGTGGGATAGGATTGAATTGCGATAGACTACGATATTATCCGGAAATAACACGATATATAGGAATTGATACAAGTTTAAATGCCGTAAACTATGCAAAAGAGCTATACGGTGAGCATTTTGTAAGGTGTGATGGACAAAAAACGCCTTTCTCAAATAATGAGTTTGATATATCTTTTGCGCTTTCGGTGGCAGACCATTTAAGAGATTACAAAAAATTGCTGGATGAAATGGTTCGTGTAACCAAAAAAGTGGTAATTATGGCGCTGTGTCGAGAATTAAAAAATGAAGATAATATTAAACAATATAAGGTAGAATATCCGGAAAACTTGAAATACATTATTGATTCTTACAAAAAAGATAAGGATGGCAATTATATTTATTACTTCAATCAATATTCCAAAGCAAATTTGATAAAGTATGTTAAGGAGAATTTTGCAGATTATAAATTTAGAATAGAAAAACTTCCCTCTTATGACCCGCAAGAATTCACGAACGCTGATGTTTTAATATTAACAAAAAATCCTTTTAGCTAAATATGCTAAAATAAATTAGGTAATCTCTATGAAAAAACTTTCTGATTATGCTTACAATGTTTATTCGCAGTTTGGCGAAGATGGGATAATTGAAAAGATATTTGAGATCTTAGATCCTTCCTCCAGAGCATGTATTGAAGTGGGAGCCTGGGATGGTTTCTATAATTCCAATACTGCAAATCTCTGGACCAACGGGTGGAAGAGTATTCTAATTGAAGCAGATGAGAGTAAATACTTATCTTTAGTCAAAAATGTTAAAAAATATAATTGCCATTGCATAAAAGCATTTGTAAGTTATCAGAAACATAATACTCTTGAGAATATTCTAAAACAGGAAAGAATATCCGAAGATATAGATTTCTTGTCCATAGATGTAGATGGTGATGATTACTACATTTTTGAAAGTTTAAAGAAATTGAAACCCAGATTAATCACCTGTGAATTTAATCCTACTATCCCTTTTCATATGGATTTGGTATCTGAGAAGGGGAATTTTTTTGGTTGTTCAGCTCTTTCGCTAATTAAGCTTGCTGAGAAAAAGAATTATCGTTTGGTTGCCATGACAGATACGAATTGTTTCTTTGTTAGATCCGTAGACTTTAAAAAATTCAGGGATTATGATGTCAATTTAGAATCTATAGCGTCCACGAAGCATCTAACTTACTTTATAACCGGGTTTGACGGAGCTTACATACTTTCCAAAAAACCAACATATGGCTGCACTCGTCCGTCTTCACAGAAATTTAAGGGAGATTACTACGCCTTTCCAACAGAAGAAAAGGGTTATTATAAGAGAAAAAGTCTACTTAGAAAAGTATGTTCTTCTTTTATTTTAAGAAAAATACTAAAGAAATCTGGAAATTGGAACAAAACCAAGAACAGGTTTAAATGAAATGAGGTAGTGTAAATTGTTTTTCCCTGAAAGGATAAAAAAGATTAAAGAGTCAGACAAAGTGCTTGAAATTGGTCCGGGTTCTTCCCCTTTCCGGCGTTCGGATGTCTTATTAGATAAAAAATTCGAAGATAAGGAGGCTTTGAGACAAAGAGGAAATCAGCCGAAAATAGAATACGACAAACCTATATATTACTATGATGGTCTGAAATTCCCTTTCGAGGATAAGGAATTTGATTATGTTATATGTTCTCAGGTTCTAGAGCATGTGCCGGTCTATGAATTTGCTAATTTTATTAAAGAAATAGAGAGAGTTGCTGAAAGAGGATACATTGAAGTTCCAAGATTGTTTTATGATTACTTGTTTAATTTCTATGAACACAAATGGCTAATAAATTTTAAAAAAGGGGAATTACTTTTATTAGATAAGACAAAAGTTGAATTCTCTCGTATTCAGGATGTTTTTTACCTGATGTTTAAATACGGTATTAAAAATAAAAAAATAACACTTATAAAAGACTTCGTAGATTTGTTTATGATAGGGTATGAATGGGAAGCCAAAATTAATTATAGAATTGTTAATGATTTAGATGAATTAGTATCTAATGAAGATGTTGCTTATTATAGAGATTATTTCAAGGTGATTTATGAAAAAAAAGCCGACGTTTATAAGAAAAAATCTCTTTTTAAGATAATAAAGGGAAAAGCGCTGGGAATTTTGAAAAGCATTAAGAGAAAAATCAGATAAATTATGAAAATTTTGTTATTAACGGTTGGTACAGTTAATTATAATTGTGATATTAACTTTTTCGAACCTTTGAAAGATATCGGATATAGTGTACTTAGATATAACTATTTAGAAAAGGTGAAACTTATAGGAAAGAAAAAAATGAACAGGGAAATACTAAAATTAGCAAGATCTGAAAGACCGGATTACATTTTCCACATTACTTATAGGGACGAAATTTCTCTAAAGACATTGAAAAGATTAAATCAAGAAGGAAATAAGGTGGTAGGATGGTTTTCTGACGACCACTGGCGTTTTGACAACTATTCAAAATTTTTAGCAAGACATCTATTTTGTTCGATTACTACGAGTAAAGAAGCATTTGTAAAGTACAAAGAAAATAATCTAAATGTAATAAAATCTCAGTGGGCATCGAATCCCAAATATTATCATCCGGTTCCTGCAGGTGAGAAATATGATGTCTCCTTTGTAGGACAAAAATATGGTCCCAGGGAAAGGATTTTAGAATATTTACGTGAAAACAATATTCCTATAGACATCTTCGGTAGAGGCTGGGGCGTTTATGTGCCTTTTGAGAAAGTTATATCTGTATTTAGTAATAGTAAGATTAATATTAATATTAGTGCAAGTTCATTGGATCCGAAAATAAAGCAAATAAAAGGGCGAATATTCGAAGTTCCTATGTGTGGGGGTTTTTTATTGACGGATTATGTTAATGGATTAGAAGACTATTTTACTATAGGAAAGGAAATCGTTTGCTATGAAGATAAGGAAGATCTTGTAAATAAGATAAAGTACTATTTAGAAAATGAGAAGCAGAGAAAAGAGATTGCAGAAAATGGTTATTGTGCAGCTCTAGAAAGGAATACATGGGATAAAAGATTTTATGCTATCTTTAAGGAATTGGATAGTTTTGAATACAAGAAAATTGAAGATATTGGAATATTGAGGAAGTTAAAAAAGATAGAAAATAGTTATAAACATAAGGAGTGTTAATATAGCGGAAAGAGCTCACCCCGAAGATCCTGGATTTCAAGACAGAATGTTTGGGCTAATTAAAAGCAAATATAAGAGAAAATTATATGAAAGATATAATTTTTGCAGTGACTATTGCAGAGATAAAAAAGTCTTAGATATTCCTTGTGGTGTTGGATGGGGAACAAGTTTGCTGAATAAATCGGCTTCTGTAGTTGGTGTCGATATTTCTAATGAGGCAATTGATTATGCTAAGAAGTATTACGAAAATAAAAACAGAAAGTTTTATGTCGGTGATATGCAGTCTATTCCCTTAAAAGATGATTCGGTCGATGTTGTGATTTGTCTTGAGGGATTTGAGCATGTTTCCAAAGATACAGGTGCAAAATTTATAAAAGAAAGTAAGCGAGTCCTGAAAACAGACGGCTTATTAATAATGACATGTCCAGTTCTTGATGAATGTGGTAAATCTACAGGGAATCCATATCATTTATATGAGTATCCGGAGCATGAATTAATCGAAATACTTAATAATAACTTTAGAATTCTTCGTTTGGAAAGAATAAAAGGACCTGACGGTCCGGAATATAGAGCGGTTTTACAGAATATTAAGGAAGGGCATTATAAAAAGGGAAAAAGGAAGTGAATATATTATTAACTACATCCGCAGCCCCTGAAAAAAGCCCATTTTCTACAAAGGAAAAAAGACCTCCTTTAGGATTAGGTTTTCTTATATCTTTACTTCGTAGTAAGGGACATAAAATATTTTTTATAGATAATTATTTAAATCCTTCAAATTTTATCGAAGAAGGTTACCTGCAAAAGAATAAAATTGATTTTGTAGGGATTTATGCAAATACTATATGCTATAGAGATACTTTGAGAATGTTTCGAGAAATTGAGAACCTCCGAGCTAAAAAGGAATGGAGTGGGAAAATAATTGTCGGTGGGCCTCATACTTCGATTGCGCTCGATAGCATACCTGATTCTGTCGATTATGTGGTTCAGGGTGAGGGAGAAAGAGCGATTATAGATATAATGGAAAATCAAAATAAGGAGAGGGTTATAAGGAGAGAAAGAATAGAAGATTTGGATATACTGCCTTTTCAGCCGTGGGATATTTTCTCGAAGTTGCCTTATGATTATAATTGCCAATGGCTGGATGTGGAACCGGTATTTACAATGAATACCAGCCGGGGTTGTCCCTTTAACTGTTCATTCTGTTCCGTAGGGTCCCTTTGGGGTAAGGGTTACACATGTTTTAGTGTTGAGAGAATTTTAAATGAGATTAATTACCTCGTAAAAAATTTTGGTGCAAAGGCAGTTTATTTTAGAGAAGATAATTTTACTTTGAGTCGTCAGAGAACCATAGATTTTTGCGAAAGGGTTCTTAAAGAAAACATGAAGATAAATTGGGCTTGCGAAACAAGAGTCGATAGTTTAAATGATGAAGAGATGGTTAAGTTGATGGCAGATTCAGGATGTAAAGCGGTATATTTAGGAATCGAAAGCGGAAGTCAAAAAACATTAGATAACTTAAATAAAGGAATTAATGTAGAGCAAATCGAAAAAGCTATTAATCTATGCAAAAAGCATAAAATAAGAACATATTGCAGCTTAATTGTAGGTGTTCCCGGAGAGACTTATAAGGATTATTTGCTTACAGTGAAATTGATGAATAAATTAAAGCCCTTTTCGTACAGTTTTAACATTTTTGTCGGCATTCCCGATAGTCCCCTATATAATTACATTTTGAAAAACAAACTTTATGAATATATTGACGATCTGGGTCTGGTTTATCTTCCGGGCTTTGATGTGAAGACAAAATTCTTCTACAATATGGACAGCAAAATGTTTGTAGATTATGATTTTAATAAGAGAACCGATTTGGATTGTAAATTGTTGCGTATTCTTAATAGAAAGAAAATTAAGAAAGGTTTATATAGATATCTTTCAAATATTACACCTTCTTTCGTTAAAAGAACAATTAAGAAAAAATAGCTATTTTATAAGTGTTTATAAAATTATTAATTGTTTTTTTGATTGGGTTACCCTTTTTTTCTTAAAAAAATTGCACCAAAAGTATATGGAGCGTTGTTAAATTGAGGATGTACAAGATACGATTTCCCGTTATCGTAAAAATCCTGATTGCCTACTAATTCGAAACATTCACTTGAGAGAAAATTTCTTTTTATATCTTCTTTTGTTTTGAGTTGATTTTCTTTACTTGTATCCGGCCCAAAACCGGCAATGGATGGTGCCGGATTACGGTAGTCAAAAGTTATGGAAAGTATACCATTCGGCTTAAGGCATCTGTTTATCTCCGATAGCGCGGATTGTTTTGTCTCATATTTTAGGTGTTCAAAGACACATATTGAATAAGCGTTATCGAAATATTCATTTTCAAAATCCAGATTTTCCATATTCATCGGATAAGAAGACATATTCCATCGCATTTTTTTTGCAATTTTATTGCCAATCAAAACTAGTTTTTCATTTATATCGATAGAATGAACTTCAATTCCGAGAGAGGCTAAAAAGCATGTAAATAAAGAAGACGTTCCTCCTGCGTCCAAGACTCGCATATCCTTTTTTATTTTAGGGCCGTTATTTAAGACCCAAAAAATTTCCCAGTAAAGGTACCATGGAATTCTTGCGTCATCGGCAGAGTTGCTAAGAGGTATATAATCTGGTCCTCTATTGTCCAAGCCGACTATTTTTTTATTTTCTTTTTTTCGCATAATTATTTTAATAAGGTTTTTTAAACCGGTTCTGTTAAGACTGAACTCTTTCTTTTTTGGAAGGGTGCCATACCAGGATGTCATATAGAGATTTTTGGAATAAAGTGTTTCAATCAAGTTGTTAATTGCATGTATAAAAGATTTTGCTTCATTAGTTAGCAGATCGGATCTTTCCATTGTTTTGTTTATTGTTTTATTCATTTTTATCTATATATACAATATAAAGGCTTTCAGTCAATACTTTTAATTAATTTTTCTGAAAAATTTAATGTATGGGTTTCTTTCTAATTATAATTTGAGTGACTTTAGGACAGAGAGTCTATTTTATACTTGACTGAAAGAGAACAAACAATAAATTACTATTTAATAACAAATGAAAACAAAATCTTCGCTAATTGTTTTAACATATAATAGATTCCAATTGTTTCCGGATTTACGATTAAAATTCATAGAGCAAAATTTTCACTATACTAGGTTATTGAAAAAATAAGTTATGAAGAGCAAACCAAAAGTCACCGTCTTGATGTCAGTTTATAACGGAGAACCTTATCTTCGTAAAGCCGTTGATAGTATTTTGAATCAGACTTTTGAGGATTTCGAGTTTTTGTTCATAAATGATGCATCTACCGATGGAACGCTTGAGATTCTTAAAAGTTATAAGGATGCCAGGATGAAAATTGTGAATAATGAAAAAAATATTGGATTGACCCGTTCTTTAAACATAGGTCTAAAAATTGCAAAAGGAGAGTATGTCGCAAGACAGGATGCTGATGATTTCTCTGCTTTGGATCGCTTAGAAAAAGAATTAAATTTTCTTGAAATAAATCGTGATTATGCCGCTGTTGGTTCGTTTATAAAAGTCGTTGGCGAGAGTGGGGAGGAATTATATGCAATAGAAAAACCAATTACGAACAAAGAGATTAGAAATTATCTTAATATAAGTAACTGTATTGCGCATGGTTCCGCAATGATTAGGATGAATTGTCTTTATGAAAGGGGTTTTTATGATGAATCTATTCCTAAAACCCAAGACTATGATTTGTGGTTAAGACTTTCAGAAAAATATAAGTTGGCAAATTTGCCTGAATATCTTTATTTTTGGAGGCGGCATAAAGGAAATATTTCATTTAAAAATTATAACGAGCAGATACATTATGGGGAAGTCGCTAAGATAAAAGCAAAGAGAAGAAAAGAAAAACGGGATATTTCAGATAATTTATCAGTCCCAGATTTTTCTGTATTAATGGCTAATTATAATAATGCGGAATACGTAGGGGAGGCAATTAGATCGGTTTTAAATCAAACTTTTAAAAATTGGGAATTGATAATTGTTGATGATGCATCGACGGACGATTCTGTAAAAAAAATACAGCCGTTTCTGAAAGACAAAAGAATAAGGTTGCTTAAACATAAGTTTAATAAAGGTTATATACATGTTCTAAATGAAATGGTGTACGAGTCAAGAGCAGATATTTTTGGGATATTGGACAGCGATGATATTTTGACGAAGAATGCTTTACAAAATATCTACGATGCACATCTTGACAATCCTGATATTGGTTTTATATACTCGCAATTTATGTATTGTGATTCAAATTTAAATCCTATAAGATTAGGATATTGTAAGCCTATACCAACGGGTGATACAAATCTTCGATGTAATTGTGTCAGCGCTTTCAGGACCTTTAAGAAAAAAGATTATTTTAAAACTGAAGGATTTGATGAAGATGTTCTTTATGCTGAAGACAAAGATATTATATTTAAAATGGAAGAGGTTACTAGATTTTTATTCTTAGATAAAGTTCTTTATATGCATAGAGTTTTGCCCGATTCTCAAGGTCATAATCCTTCTACACGTCCTACAGGTGAAATTTCCTTTATTCTTGCAAAATATAAGGCTTATAAGAGAAGATTAAGTTTGGGTTTCGTTAATCTGACAAAAAGAAATATGATTAAAGAACTTATTATAGCAGTCTTTTTTTGTTTAAAATTAAGAATGTTTAAAAAAGCCCGGTTTTTCTTATTAAGTATCCTGGAAGTATTAAGCGGTAAACGCGTTGTGAAAAAAAGGATGTAAAAATTGAAGGTAAAGTTATCTGTAATAGTGACTACTTATAACAGACCAAAGTTATTGGAAGGATGTTTAGCAAGTTTATTCGATCAGACAGCAGTCAGAGATTCTTATGAAGTGATTATAGTTGATAATAACTTTTCTGGACAAGCAAAATTAGTGGTGGATCATTTTGAAAGAGAAAACCCAAAGCGTCGCTTGGTTTATGTTTTTGAGAAAAAACAGGGACTTAGTTATGCAAGGAACGCTGGTTGTGAGAAAGCGAATGCACAATATCTCGCTTATATAGATGATGATGCTAAGGCATTTAAGGATTGGGTGGAAAATATAATCAGAGCCATAGATGAGATAAAACCGGATATTTTGGGTGGACCTATATATCCATATTATTTATATAAAAAGCCTTTGTGGTTTAAAGATGAGTATGAAATCCGCAGTAACGGTGAGAAAGCAAGATTTTTGCTTGAAGGAGAATACCTTTCCGGTTCTAATTTTATAATTAAGAAAGAAATTTTAAAGAAATTGGGAATGTTTAACCCTGATTTGGGCATGATAGGTGATAAATTAAGGTACGGGGAAGAAACAAGATTAATGATAGAAGCACGTGAAAAAATCAGTAATGTTAAAATATATTATAATCCGGAAATAAAAGTCGAACACTTGGTTAAAAAAGAAAACATGGTCGTATACTTAAAATTGAAAGATAAGTTTATTGCTGGAATGCGAGCCAGAGATGTTTTTGGCGAAAAAAGATTGCCTAAATATAGAATATTTACTAATATAAACAAGATCTTTTTAAAAGGAATTTTCATGGTGTTTTTTGGATTCTTTTTTCGAAATAAAGAGAAGTATAGTTATTATGAAAATTTTGTTTTTGAACGGGTTTTACGCCAGGTATCTTTATTGGCAAAAAATCTAAGTTATTTGTTAAGTTAAAAGTTAAAAGATGAAGGTAAATTATGAATAGTACAGGAATTGCATTATTTGTTTATAACAGGCCAAATCATACCAGAGAAGTTCTGGAAGGTCTTAAGGCAAATAATATATCTAATTTATATATCTTTTCCGATGGTTCTAAAAACGAAAAGGATGTCGATAATGTCAAAGAAGTTAGAAATCTTATTAAAGAAATCAAATGGTGTGATACAGAAATTCATGTAAGCTTCCATAATAAGGGCCTTTCTAATTCTATCGTTGATGGAGTGAATTACATTCTAAGTAAACATGAACAAGCAATAATCCTTGAAGACGATTGCGTTCCTTCCTACGATTTTGTTTCTTTTATGCAAACCTGTTTCGATAAATATTCAGATAAAGATAGAATAATGAGTATAAGCGGGTATAGCCCCCCAATAAAGATTCCTGCGGATTATAAATATGATGTTTATTTTTCTTATCGTCCGAGTTCCTGGGGTTGGGGTACCTGGCGGAAAGCCTGGAATTTCTTTGAAAAGAATGAATTTTTGTTACAGGAGATTGAAAAATCTCCAGATTTTTGTAAAAGAGTTATCAGAGCTGGTGATGTTTTGATTCCTTTATTGAAAAAACAAATTAAAGGAGAAGTTGATTCATGGGCTGTGTTCTGGTCTTTAAACGTAATAAAACGCGATGGTGTTTGTGTTTATCCCGTAAATTCAAAAATTAATAATATTGGATTTGATGGGTCTGGTGTGCATTGTAAACCTAAAACAAAGTATGATGTTAAATTACTTCAAAATTATACTACGAACTTGAATTTTCCCAATGAATTTGATTTAGATGGAAAAATAATAAGAGAATTCAGGCGTTTTTACTCGCTTCCTTACGGAAGAAAGATTAGGGCAAAGATCAAAAATGTTTTGAAATTTCTACATTTATATGTATTCTTAAAACAGCTTAAGCTTAAAATTCTGGGGTTAAACAAGAAAAATAATACTTTTTAATAAGGAGCAAAATATTTACATTCATGTAATATTTTATTTGAAAGATGGTTAAGAAAGTAAAAATTTGTTTTTTTGGTAATTATATACCTTTTTACAATAGATATAGTGTTATTAGAGAAGGCTTTAAAGCCAAAGGGATTGATTTTTTGGAATGTCAGATAAATAAAAACTTTGGTTCTTATTTTGGGAATTTCATATTTGCAAATATATTGTTAATTAAGAAGTTCCTACGTCTTGATAAGAATTTTACTCATATGTACGTGTGGGGTTATAGAGAGAGTGTATTTGCGGCATTTCTTTTATCAAAGATATTTGAAAAAAGGTTGATATTTGACCCTGTGATATCGATCTATTCTACCAGAATTACCGAAAAGAAACAAGTAGATAAGTTTTCTTTTAAAGGCACCCTTTTTTTTCTATATGAAAAATTGGCTTTTAAACTGCCGGATCTAATTCTTGCGCCTACCGAATCATTCAGACAGCATTTTTGTAAGATTTTTTCTTTGAGGCCAAATAGGGTTTCAGTATTACCTGTAGGAGCTGTATTAGAGGAATTTAATTTTAATCTGTTTGAGAAGAATAAAAGCGAATTTAGAGTTATCTATTGGGGAAATTTTCATCCGCAGCATGGTGTAGAATATATTATACGGGCAGCTAAATTAATTGAGGATTTTAAAGGTAAAGTATCTTTCCGCTTAATTGGAACAGGGTTTTGCAGAGAAGAATTAATAAATTTATGTAAGAAATTGAAAGTTTCTAATGTTACTTTTACCGGTTATATATCGAATGATATGTTAAAAAAAGAAATCATTAAAGCGCATGTTGTACTTGGATTTTTTGGTAAAACTCCCAGAGCGGGAATGTCTATCGGTAATAAAGTTTATGAGGCTTTGTCTTATGGTAAACCTGTCATTACAGAAGGTTCGGAAGCTGTCTGCAGAAGTTTTACTAATAAGAAAGAATTGTATATTGTGAAATCGGGTAACGAGAGGGAGATTTCGGAAGGAATTATTGAATTATATAATAATTCTGATTTACGTAGAAAAATTGCATTAGGCGGGTATGAAAGATTAAAAAAAGATTTCTCGGAAGAAAAGATTGCCGATAAGGTTATAAAATTAGTTGCTGACTTATGAAAGAATGGATTAAAATTATCATTTGTTCTCTTCCTGTTTTTATTATTGGTTTTTACCACGGTGGTTTATCGCAGTTGGCTATCTATTTGATGGGGCTGTATATGGTTTTACTTTTATCTGTTTTCCTGTTCTTAGATAAAGATAAAAGTATTGAGAAAAACAAATTTCTTTTTCCTATAGTTATTTTTACTTGTACCTCATTTATTGTAACACTATTTGCTCCTGCTTTTTTATCTTCTATGGGAGGGTTTTTGGAATATTTTGCTTATCTTATTTTTTTTGTATCTTTACTCTTAATTAAACCTGATAAAGAAAAGCTGCTGTTAAGCATTTTTGTATTTTGTTTAATTGAGCTTATTGTGTGTTTTTTTCAATTAAATTCTCCAAGAGTTAGCGGAACTTACGGATATGCTAATTTTTTTGTATTCCCTCTTGTTTTTGGTTTTCTGTATAGTCTTAGATTGGGAAACAAAATAATGAAATATTCCTTGATGGCTTTATTTTTTGTTTTTTCTATTCTTACAGCCTCAAGAATCGTATTGATTTTGATTCTTGTTTTGCCTGTATTATTTGTTAAGCGGAAAGTCTTTGCGTTCTTTGCCCCAATATTAATTGGTCTTGTCCTTTTAATTCCAAATCCCATTAAGAAAAGAGTAATAGTAAAAGTCCAAACGTATTCTCTCCAGCGTCCTAATATTTGGAAGCAGGCTATAAGGACAGGTCTTAATAGACCGATTGTAGGCTGGGGTTTGAGGAGCTTCGAGAAGGCTTCTCTTAAATATAATTTCCCGGTTGAGGGCAAATATTCAAAGAAGGCAAAAATTGCGCACAATCAATTTTTGCAGTACTTTGCAGAAGGAGGCATGATTTTATTTCTATCTTATGCGTATTTATTTTTTGTATTTTTTATAAACTTTAAAAAGTTTGGGGAAATCCAGCGGATTTTAATAACGATTATCTTTATTCATTCACTTTTCGATAATATTTTGTATTTGCCGGTAAATTTCCTTATTTTTATTGTTATTCTTTTTACGGCAGAAAGTTCAGAGGAAGGGTATAAAGCTAATCTTTCCTTGCCGGTTAAGTTGTTTGTTGCTTTATTATCTCTGATTTATCTATTCCCTTTAGCTTCATATTTTTTTATTAAGAGGGGAGAATCGGAATTCAAGGATAAAAAATATATGAAGTCGTTGGACTCTTTTTCTTTGGCGGAGTCATTATGGCCGCAATATCAATGCACAATATCTCTTGCAAGGGTAAACGAGCAAATGTTCTATGAAACTAATGTGGTTGATTTTCTATTTATTGCTTTCGACCTGTACCGAAGAGCTATGTATAGTAATCCTATTGATTGGGAGACTCCTTTTAAGATAGACCAGTTTCTAAAGAGACATAAAAAAGTTGTGGCTTATGATAAACCGGATGAATTTCTTTTGAAAGCAATCGAACTAAACCCTAAAGAGAGAAAATTATACGAGATACTTATGCGGGATTATAGAGTGATGGGAATCGAAAGGAAAGCCAGAGAGGTAGAACTTAAAATTGATAGTTTATTCCTTTCGGAGCAGTAGATTGATTTATTAGCAGATACATGTATTAGTAGAATCTTTTCGTTTTTTGACTTTGGACTTAGGACGTTGGACTAAATTCTTCCCTCAATAAATATTCGATAGAAGTCTATGGAGTTCGTATCGTTCAAAGTCTATTTCTTTATATCCTGAAACAGAGTGCTCAAGGTCCATTGTAATAATTTTTTCGCCATCCAGTCCGACCATTGTCGGTCTTGAGGGTAAAGTTTTTATTAACTCATAAGCTTTATGCGCAAATTCTATTGCCAGTATCCTGCTTCTTTTTGTAGGTGAGCCGCCTCTTTGTATATAGCCTAGAGTCGACTTCCTTGTAGAGCATTTGGTCTTTTCTTCTATAATGGAAGTTATTTCATCTCTTTCTGGAATGCCTTCTGCTATTACTATTATCGCGTCGTTTTGTCCTTTTTTTCTTTCTTTTTTGAGACCTTCAACCATTTCCGTAATAGGAGATTCTACCTCGGGAATTAGAATTCCGTCAGCACCCGTCGCTATACCAACCTCCAGAGCAAGAAAGCCTCTTTTTTTTCCCATTACTTCGATGACGATTATTCGTTCAAATGATATAGCCGTGTCTTTTATTTTATTAATTGCTTCAAGAGCGGTATTGCAGGCCGTGTCGAATCCAATTGTTTCGTCTGTTCCGAAGATGTCGTTATCTATCGATGCGGGAATGCCTACAACTGGTATTCCTGAATGTTTAACCAGAGACATTGCACCTTTGAAAGATCCGTCTCCTCCAATGACTATAAGCCCTTCTATTTTTTCTTTTAAAAGATTCTCTGAGGCTTCTTTTACGACACTTTCTTCTTTGAATGAAGGCATTCTCGCGGAATGAAGAATCGTGCCGCTTCCCCCCATAATTGTATCGGAACGGGTGTTGGAAAAATTGAAATAATCTTTCTTTATAAGTCCACTGTATCCGTCGTTGATACCCACTAATTTGAGTTTTTCGTTTCTGCAAAGACGCAAGATAGTTCCGATTGCCGTATTCATCCCGGGAGCGTCACCACCGGGCGTTACAATCCCTATTTTTTTCATATATTTATGGTAGCGGAAAACAGACTAATGTCAAGACCCAGTTGATTAGTGATTAGTAAATTAGTGGATTGGTTGAATGTAGAGAGAAGGGAGTAGAGAGTAGTTAAAACAAACAAGAAGATCCGTGTTAATCCGTGGCTATTTCGTGGGTTGCGGGATGGGTTTTAAACAACGATATAATCTTTTTTTCTCTGTGAGTTTTTTGTTTTTCTCTGTGTTCTCTGTGGTGAAATTAGTTTTCTTGTGGGTTGGGTTTTAGTTTTTACTGATTTCTGATTTACTGATTCACCGATTGACTGTTTTAAGCGTTTAGCTTAAAATACCGACGAGTTCATCCATCTCCTCTTTAGTCCTTTTTTCGGTTACCGAAACAAGAAGATAGTTTTTCCAATCTTTTTTGAATTTTCCAAGGTCAATACCGGCAAGATACCCTTTTTGTACCCCCTTTTTTATTGCTTTTTTAGTTCCGGACGGTATTTCGACAGCAAATTCCCTGAAAAAGTTCTGCTTTTTATATGGGAGTTTAAATCCCGCTTTCCTAAATTTTTCAGCAAGGTAATGCGCTTTTTGGGTTGTTTTATTTGCTATTTCTCTTATTCCTTCCTCTCCATGTAGCGCCAGATATATTGCAGCCATAAGTGCACATAATTGTTGGTTTGTACAGATGTTTGATGTGGCGTTTTCTCTTCTTATATGTTGTTCCCGAGTTTGTAGTACCATAACAAAGCCTTTTCTTCCAGAATTATCCGTGGTTTTCCCGACTATTCTCCCGGGCATATTTCTAATATATTTTTTCTTTGAGGTGAATATGCCCAAGTGCGGACCGCCAAGATTCATTGGAATACCGAGTGATTGTCCTTCTGCTGTTGCAATATCAACATTATATTCGCCTGGTGTTTTTAAAAGCCCCAGGGATATCGGATCGAAGCTTAATATTACAATAACGCCGTGTTTTCGGCCAATTTCTACAAATTTTTCAACTTCCTCAAGATTTCCGAGGAAATTCGGGTGTTGAATCGCTACACATGCAGTTTTCTCGTTGATTTTACTAATTTTATCGAGGTCTGTGATTCCTTCCTTTAGGGGAAGTAGCTCAAGAGGATAAGTTTTCCCGAGATATGTTTTTATTACCATCCGATAATACGGATTAATTCCTTCGGAAATGATTACTTTATTTCTCTTACTGTTAATCGAGAGAGCCATAAATATAGCTTCTGCAAGGGATGTCGCTCCATCGTAGATTGAAGCGTTTGAGACTTCCATACAGGTTAAATCGCAGATCATTGATTGATATTCATAAATTGACTGAAGAGTTCCTTGAGATACTTCCGCTTGATATGGGGTATAAGCAGTATAAAATTCGGATCTTCCGGTAAGATGTTTTATGGCTGAAGGAATATAATGGTCGTAAACTCCGCCTCCTGCAAAAACGATTAAATCTTTGTTAAGTTCCGCCAGACCAGATATTTCTTTTTTTATCTCCATTTCAGAAACAGCAGGTGGAAGTTTTAAAGGTTTTTTTAGTCGAAGATCTTTAGGTATTCCGGATAGTAGATCTTCTGCACCCTTACCTATGGTTTTAAGCATTTCTTCCTGCTGTTCTTTATTTATGGGGATGAAATTCATTCTTCTTGTAATATCTTTTTGTATTCGTTAGAATCAAGCAGTGTATCTAATTCTGAAGGTTCCGACATTTTTATTTTTACTATCCAACCATCGTCATAGGGGTCTTTATTTATAAGTTCAGGTTTAGATTCCAGCGATTTATTAACCTTCACTATTTCGCCTGAAACTGCCGCATAAAGATCGGTTACTGTTTTTACGGCTTCAATTGTTGCAATGGAATCACCCTGCATTACTTCCTGTCCTGATTCAGGTAGTTCAACAAATACAATGTCCTGAAGTTCGGATTGTGCGAAGTCAGTTATTCCCTCTGTAATTGTTTCGTTTTCTTTTCTTGCCCATTCGTGGTCTTCGGTATACAAAAGATCTTTCGGTATTTTTACTTCCATTTTACCTCCGTTTTATTTTTTCAAGATCCATGTTTTATTTGATTATACTGCTTGGTTTCTAGTTTTTTCTTTTTCAATGTCCCGTGTTTCCAGAACGGTAATCTAATTATTTCTCCTTCGGTAATTATATTCCTTATTTCGATTTGCACTTTAATTCCTTCTTTTTCGAATGGTTTATTTATATAACCCATTGCAATTGAGGATTCGATGTTTGGAGAATAATTTCCGCTTGTTATTGCGCCAACTTGTTTCCCTTCTATCAGGATTTTATACCCGTGTCTTGGTATTCTTTTTCCAGGTACTATAATTCCTACAAGTTTTTTTGTTATTCCTTCTTTATTTTGTTTGATTAACATATCTTTTCCTATAAAATTTTCCTTATCCAAGGAAATAGTCCACGATAGATCTGCTTCTAATGGTGTTGTTTCTTTTGTTATCTCATTGCCGTAAAGACGATATCCCATTTCTAACCTTAAGAGGTCTCTTGCCCCAAGTCCACAGGGTAAAAGTCCTTTTTCTTTGCCTGCTTTCATGATTTTGTCCCATACTTTTTCTGCAAATTCTCTTTTTCCGTAGATTTCAAAGCCGTCTTCGCCTGTATAACCTGTTCTTGAGAGTAAAACTTTTGTTTTAGCTATGATTTCTTCTCTAGCGTAGTAAAAGTTCAAATTCGATGGATTTTCTTTTACGATTTTTCCTATAATCTCTTCTGAAACTGGACCCTGTAAGGCAATTTGAAAATACTCTTCGCTTTTGTTTTGTATTTTTACTTTATCGTTTTTTTTCTCCTGTATCCACTTGAAGTCTTTTTCTTGATTTGAAGCATTTACTACTATTAAATATTTTTCCGGAAGATTGTATATGAGAATATCATCTATTATTCCGCCGTTTTTATCCAGCATTGTAGTATATTTTACCTGATATTTATTTAACTTGGATATGTCGACGGTTACAAGATAGTTTATAAATTCTGTTGCGTTATCTCCATATACTTCAATTTCCCCCATATGAGAGGTATCGAATATTCCTGCTGTATTTCTCACGGCTTTTGCTTCTTCTAATATAGAAGAATATTGCATTGGCATTTTATAGTTGGCGAAGGCTACCATAGTGGCATTCAACTTTAAGTGTTTGTTATATAAAGGTGTTTTCTTTTCCTCTTTCATTTTGTGTTGGTTGCATTTAGTATTACAAACAGATGAAATTTGTCAAGCCCTCAAATTACCTTGACTTTTAGTTTTAGTTATTTATAATTCATCCTAATGGATTATTTTATTTTACTTCGTCCGAGTTTATTTCTCCCTTTGTGGATCTTTTTTCTGCTTGGAGCCTATTTTGCAAATGGGGAAATATCGCTTAGGGCGGTTGCCATTTTTATCCTTTATACGCTGCTTATGGGGGGTGTCTATATCCTGAACCAGGTTATAGATATAGAATCTGATAAGAAAAACGAGAAACTATTTTTACTATCTGAGGGGCATATTTCTCTTAAGAATGCCTACATCGAGATGGGAATACTTTTTGTTTTATCCGTTTTAGTATCTTTGCTGCTTGGAATAGATATTTTTATTGTTTTTATTATTTCTCTTCTTTTTGGAGTGACCTATTCCATTCCTCCTCTTGAAACAAAAGGTAGGCCTTTTCTGGATATTATTTGGAATGCATTAGGATATGGTCTTCTTGCTTTTGTAGTTGGTTGGCTTTCAGTCGCGAAATCTTCCGGATTAATGATTGTTTCCGGTATTCCATATTCCTTTGCTGTAGCAGCGGTTTTTGTAAATACGACCATACCGGATATAGAAGGTGATAGGCAGGAGGGTAAAATTACCACCGGTGTTTTTCTTGGGAAGAAAAACACCCTTTTACTTGCAATTTTTCTTGATTTGGCAGCTATTGTTATTTCTTATTTGTTAAAGGATTATATATGTTTAATAGCTTCGGGTCTTGCTTTTCCTATATTTTTGATAGCTTATGTGAAGCAGACAAAAAAAATAATATTATTTTCTTTTAGAGCTATTCCAGGGATACTAGCGGTTATGGTATTTATTATAACTCCGATAGTAATTCCTCTTTTTGCCTTTATTATTGGGGTACAGAGGATTTATTATAGGAGAAAATTTAATATTGAGTATCCGGCTATTTTTAGCGGTAAAGATAGGGATTTCTAAGTATGTTGACACTGTTTCTATTGATTGCTGCTCTTACGCCTGAACTTGATTCGTTATTGTTAGGGGCTATAGATTATTCTTATGTAGAAGACTTTGCCTGCGCTGAATCTCTTATAGTTGTAGTAAAGAATCAAGAAAAAGAACATCCTGCCCCATATTTCTTGTTAGCGTCCCTTTACGAGATGATGTGGGTCGATTTAGGAGAGAATTCATACAGGGAAAAGATATTTATATATGCTGATTCTGCTAGTGATATGGGGAAAAAATGGACAAAAAAACATCCGAATGATCCGTGGGGTTATTTTTTTATTGGAGGAAGTTATACTCTCAAAATTTTTTATTATGTTATAAAAGAGGATTATTTTGGTACTATACTTTTGATTAATCCGGCGGTATATTACCTTGAAAAAGCTAAAGATTTAGATTCTACGTTAGCTGATGTTTATTTGGGGTTGGGAAGTTGGGAATATATTAAAGGGCATTTTCCGTTTATGGGTAAGGATAAGGAAAAAGGTCTTGCAATGATAAGAAAAGCAGTTGCTGGAGGCAAATATGTTTCTTTGTATTCCTCCTTAGCTTTTGCTAATATTTCTATTAAGGAGAAGGATTATGATGAAGCTATAGCTGTTCTTCTTCCTTTAGTTGAATCTTATTCTGACTCAAGGACTTTTAACTGGCCTCTTTTAAAAGCTTATTATGAGAAAGAAGAATTTCGCAGAGCTTTGGATGTAGTTGACAAACTTATTGTTATCTCTGCTAATAACAACTATTCGGAATTTGAAGCTTTTTATTATAAAGCAAAGATACTTTTAGAGTTAGATCATTTTCAGGAAGCTTTAAATAATGCTGAGGAGGCATTGGACTTAGATGTAGACGAGGATATGTTGCATATTAAAGATATAAAAAGAGAACTCTTTCGTATCAAAAAAGAGTTAGAAAAGAAAATTAATGGAGCCTAGTTAGCGGTATACAGGTCTTGACATATTAATTTTATAAGGTAAAATTACAGGGTTGGCCGGAGTGGCGGAATCGGTAGACGCATCGGACTTAAAATCCGGTGGAGAATTCTCTCCGTGTCGGTTCAAGTCCGACCTCCGGCATGAAATTTTTAATAATATAATTATGAAATGGTTTCAAAAAAGAAAAAAAGTTGAAAAAAAAGGGTTGAAGAAAGATATTCCTAATGGTGTATGGATGAAATGTACCTCTTGCGGAGAGATTCTTTATAAGAAGGAAACAGTAAAGAATCTTATGGTATGCTCAAAGTGTGATTTCCATTTTAGGGTAGACAGTGCCTTTTACAGAAAGTTATTGCTTGATGAAGACACATTTGAAGCTTTTGATGAGAATATCAAAACTTCTGATCCATTGCAATTTAAAGGATATAAGAAAAAGATCGAAGAGGCAAAGAGGGAAACTTTTTTAAATGAAGCTATAATAACAGGTGAAGCAAAAATAGGAGGTAGGGATATAGAGGTTGCTATAATGGATTTCTCCTTTATTGGCGGTTCTATGGGATCTGTAGTAGGAGAGAAAGTTAAAAGAGCTATTGAGCGAGCTGGCAAAAAAGGTTTTCCTTTTTTGTCGGTTAATGCTTCTGGTGGTGCCAGGATGCAGGAAGGAATTCTTTCTTTGATGCAGATGGCAAAAACTTCTACTGTTTTGAATAAATTGAAAACTCCATATATTTCTGTCTTGACCAATCCAACTACTGCAGGAGTTCTTGCTTCGTATGCTTCACTTGGCGATATTATAATTGCAGAACCTGGAGCGCTTATTGGTTTTGCGGGCCCCAGAGTAATAAAACAGACGATCCAGAAAGAATTGCCTGAAGGTTTTCAGCGAGCGGAGTTTCTACTTGACCATGGTCTTGTAGATATGGTTGTGTCTAGAAAAAATCTTAGGCAAACAATTATTTCACTTTTATCACATCTTTGTTGAAAAACTAAAATGTTTAAGAAAAATGCTGAAATTATGAATTCTTTAGGTATTCATGCCAGACCGGCTTCAATGTTGGTTAAACTTGCATCTTCTTTCGAATCGAAAGTTGAACTGGAGAAAGATAATGTAAAAGTAAATGCAAAAAGTATTATGGGTGTTCTGATGCTTGCTTCAGAACAGGGGGATGAAGTTACTGTTATTGCTGATGGCAAAGATGAAAAAGAGGCTGTTGGTTCTTTGATAGAGTTGATCGAAAATAGGAAATTCGATGAAGAATAAAATATTTAGAGGAATACCTGCTTCTCCTTATATATCAATAGGTAAGAGTTTTCTCTATTCTCCAAAGGAGTTTGTTTTTTCATCTTCAAGGGAGAGAGGGGAAGTTGCTGAGGAAATAGCATTATTTGAGAAGGCGCGACATATGTCTTTAAGACAACTCCGAAACCTTCGTGTTGAATTAAAGAAGGCACATGACCCCGTAAGCTCAAGGTTAATAGATGTTCAAGTTCTTTTTTTACAAGACCCTCTTTTTTTAAATTCGGTAGAAAAAAGAATTAGAAGTGGAAAGGAATCTGTGGAAGAAGCCATTATAAATTTTTCCGATGGCCTTGAGAGAGATTTTCGAGATATTCCTAACAGTTATATAGCAGAAAGATACTTGGATGTAAAGGATATTGTTGATAGACTATTGAAAAATTTGAGGGATGAAGAAACTGATGCTGATTTAGGGGGTTTGGGTGATGTTATGATTGCTGAAAGCTTTACCGCATCCTCTGTTTTGCAAATGAGTAAAGCAGGGGTCGACGGATTAATCGCTGAGAAAGGTGGACGAACTTCTCATTTTGCTATTTTGGCGGAGGCATTAAATATTTCTGCTGTGGTAGGTGCTAATGGTGTTACCGAGAATGTCAAATCTGGAGATGAGGTAATCGTAGATGGCATTAGTGGTGTTATAGTTGTTAATCCTGATGAGGATACGAAAAGAAGATTTGAACGTAAAAAAGAAGAAACTGCTGCAATCCAGAAGAAATTTCTTGAACAAAAGGATCTTCCCGCTACTACCATTGATGGTTATTCTATAGATATTTCTGCAAATATTGAATTGCCAATAGAACTTCCTTTTATAAAGAAATATGGAGCAAAAGGAGTTGGTCTTCTTCGAACAGAGTTTCTTTTTCTTACTTCTGAAGATGTTCCGGATGAGAAGGAACAATACGATTTCTATTTGAAAGTTGCAGAGCATACTTTTCCTGATTATGTTATAATGAGAACTCTTGATCTTGGAGGGGACAAGGTTTTCAAAACAAAAGTTCAGGAAGAGAATCCTTTTTTAGGGTGGAGGGGAATACGTTTTACTCTTGCGAATGAGAAAATTCTTAAAGACCAGATACGTGCGATGTTGAAAGCTTCAGCAAAAGGAAATGTTAGGATTCTCATTCCTATGATTTCTCAATTAGATGAGGTTAAGAGGGTTAGATATATTACAGAAGAGATTAAAAACGAATTAAAGAAGAAAAGTATTGCCTTTGATGAAAATATTGAGATAGGCGCAATGGTTGAAATCCCATCTGTTCCATTAATGGCGGATTTGTTTTCTGAAGTTGTAGATTTTTTTTCCATAGGAACGAATGACCTTACCCAGTATACTCTTGCAGTTGATAGGGGAAATAAGAATATATCTAGTCTTTTTGACCAACTTGACCCTTCGGTAATTTCACTAATGAAAATGACAGTGCAAAAAGCACATCATAATAATAAATGGGTTGGAGTCTGTGGTGATGTGGCTTCCGATGTGGTTGCGATGCCGGTTCTTATAGGTATGGAAGTTGATGAGCTTTCTTTGCCTCCAAGTTTCATTCCCCAAGTTAAAAATATTATAAGAGGTTTAAGCTTAAAGGAATGCAAGGATTTGTTGAAAAGTGTAGAGAAAAAGGGATCGGCCAAAGAAGTTAGGGAATTTTTAAAAGAAGAAATGTTAAAGCGGTTCCCTTCTCTTAAAAACATATTAGTGGAGGTTGAAGATGATAGAAATAATTGATGATTTGCCTCAGCAGATAGAGGAGGCAATCGAGATTGGTTCGGCTGTGGATTTTGATTTTAAGGGTATAAAAAATGTTTGTATTGGGGGTATGGGAGGGTCTTCTATAGGGGGTGAGTTGCTTAAAGAACTTTCCAGAAAGTATTCTAAAATACCGTTTTGTGTTGTAAGAGACTATGGATTACCTGGTTTTGTTGATAGCAAGACCTTGATGATTATAGTAAGCTATTCTGGTAATACAGAGGAGACTTTGTCTCTTATGAATCAGGTGGGAAACAGGGCGCATGTTCTTTGCGTTACAAGTAATGGAATAGTTGGGGATCAAGCTAAAAAAGAGAATCTCCCTTTGATTCCTATTCCCAAAGGTTATCCTCCAAGAGGTGCAATTGCCTTTCTTTTCTTTCCCATTTTGGAAGTTCTTAGAAAGTCTAGTATAATGAAAGTAAAAAAAGAAGAAATAGATGAAGTGATAGGTGTTCTTTCTGATAGTGCAGAAACTGCAAAAGTATGGGCTGAAGAAGTCAGTGGGAGATTGAAAGAAAAACTCCCTTTTGTATATTCTATTTATGATTTTAGTGTAATTGCACGCAGATGGTGTACTCAGATTAATGAGAATTCAAAATCTCTTGCGCATTTTGCTGTATTTTCGGAATTAAATCATAATGAAATAGTGGGTTGGGAAAATCCAAAAGAGATTCTTAAAAGAATTTTTCTTTTTATTCTTAGGGATAGAGAAGAAAGCGATAAAATGAAGAAGAGGATTGAAATTACTACCGAATTAATAGAGGAATTTGCCGGAGAAATCATGGATGTATACGCGGAAGGGAAATCCACGCTTGCCAAGATGTTTTCTCTTATACAAAAAGGAGATTATCTTTCTTTCTATCTCGCAAGGAATTACAAGGTTGATCCCCTTCCGGTCAAAAGGATTCAGGAGCTTAAAAGAAGGCTGGCTGAATGACAGTTATTATACCTCTTGCAGGTTACGGGACTCGTTTAAGACCGTTATCTTTTAGTATTCCAAAACCTCTTTTGTTGTGTGCGGGAAACACAATAATTGGCTGGATATTTAAGTCCATAGAAAATGTTTCTCCGTCGGAGATAGTTCTTACAGTAGGTTATAAGAGAGATTTAATTAAGGATTGGGTAAAAGAACATTATGGAAGTTTGCCTGTAAGATGGGTGACGCAAGAAGAGCAAAAAGGTCTGGGACATGCAGTATGGATGGCAGGAAAGGAAATCTCACCGAATAGCGATGTTCTGATTTATCTTGGGGATACGATATTTGATTTAGAATGGAGTATTATTAAGGAAAGAAAGGCAAATTTTATAGGAGTAAAGGCTGTAGGCGACCCTGAGAGATTTGGTATTCCCGAAATAAGTGAGGATAGGATTGTTGATTTGGTAGAGAAACCGGAGAATCCGTCTTCAAATCTTGCAGTAGTTGGATTTTATTATATAAAAAATTGGAATTCTTTGTACAATCAGCTTAATTTCTTAATAAAGGAGGATATAAGAACGAAGAATGAGTATCAATTGACAGATGCGCTGAAGTTTATGCTGGAAAGAGATGCTGTTGAGCTAAAACCCTTACATATTAAGGGATGGCATGACTGTGGGAAAATAGATACCCTACTTCAATCTAATGCCGAACTGTTAAAGGAACCTCCCGGATGGTGTGATTATAAAGATAAAATAAAGAATTTTTCATGTATTAGCGATTCTTCCGATTTGAGAGATACGGAATTAGGGGATTTTGTTACTGTAGGAGAAAATTCATTAATAGAAAAATCAATTATTAGTAATTCTATTATCGGAAATGAAGTTAAAATAGTAAACTCTGACATCTTTGATTCGGTTATAGGTAATAATGTAGAAATCATAAATGCAAGTGGAAGATTTGTAGTTGGTTCAAATTCTAAGATTTATGGAAAGGAGTGTGTATAGGTGAAAAGGATAATAACAAGTGAATCAGTAACAGAAGGGCATCCTGATAAGATATGTGATCAGGTTTCCGATGCTGTGTTGGACGAAATTTATGCTAGTGATCCGAATCCTGAAAGCGTTAGAACCGCAATAGAAACTCTTACAACCCGAGGTATTGTTATAGTTTCGGGGGAGATGACGACTTCGATTTATATAGATGTTCCAAATCTTGTTAGAGAGCTATTACGTGATATTGGATATGTTAAGACCGAGTATCATTTTACCCATGAAACCTGTGGCATTATAACCATGATTCAGGGGCAATCTCCCGATATAGCATTGGGTGTAGATAGAGGGGGAGCCGGAGATCAGGGAATGATGTTCGGATATGCTACTAAGGAGACAAAGGAACTGATGCCTCTTCCGATTATTTTGGCTCATAAATTAGTCAAGAAACTTGCTGATAAAAGAAAAGAGAGAAAAGATCATTTCCTGCGACCTGATGGTAAATCTCAAGTTTCTATTGAGTATATTGATGGTATGCCGAAGAGGGTTGATACGGTTTTAATATCCGCTCAATGTGATCCTCAAGTTGATCTCTCCGAACTTAAAGAATATATAATCGAGGAAGTCATTAGAACAACTGTACCTGAGGAATTATTAGACGACAATACTGAATATCTTGTTAATCCGACTGGCAGGTTTGTTATCGGCGGTCCTCAAGCGGATACAGGTGTTACAGGCAGGAAGATTATGGTAGATACTTACGGAGGTTTAGGTAAGCACGGCGGAGGATGTTTCTCAGGAAAAGATCCTACCAAAGTTGACCGTTCTGCTGCTTATATGGCGAGATATGTAGCAAAGAATATTGTTGGTGCCGGACTTGCAGATAAAGTTGAAATACAAATAGCTTATGCAATTGGTATGGAAGAACCGGTTTCTATATATATTGATTCTTTTGGTACAGGCGTTGTTTCTGACGAAGGTATTTTGGAAGCAGTGAAGAAAGTTTTTGATTTTCGTCCAAGAAAAATTATCGAGCAGTTGGATTTGATACGTCCTCAATACCTGAAAACAGCATGTTATGGGCATTTTGGAAGAGAAGATAACGATTTTAGATGGGAAGAGCTTGATAGAGTCTCTGATCTTAAAGGAGAAGTAAATTGATGAATTACAATATAGCTGATGAATCTTTAGCAGATAAGGGTATAAGGAGAATAGAATGGGCTTCGGGGTTTATGCCGGTTTTAAAAAGCATTAAAGAGAAATTCGAGAAAGATAAGCCTCTTAAGGATGTATCTATTGCGGCATGTCTTCACGTTACTACAGAGACGGCAAATCTTATGATAACGCTGAAGGCTGCAGGATCTAATGTTGCTTTGTGTGCTTCTAATCCTCTTTCAACACAGGATGATGTTGCAGCAGCTTTGGTAAAGGAATTCGGAATTCCTGTTTTCGCAAAACATGGAGCCGACAGAGAGACGTACTACAGCCATATCAAAAGTACTCTTGAAAATGGTCATGATATAACAATGGATGATGGTGCGGATCTTGTTTCTACCTTACATAATGAATATAAATCGGAATTGGATAAAGTTATAGGAGGTACAGAAGAGACGACAACCGGTGTAATAAGACTCAGGGCAATGGCTGGCGAAGGAGTTCTTGGTTATCCTGTGATAGCAGTGAATGATTCGAAGACCAAGTATTTATTCGATAATCGTTACGGTACAGGACAATCCACTATCGATGGAATCCTCCGTGCTACAAATTACCTAATTTCCGGTAGTAATTTTGTTGTATTTGGTTTTGGCTGGTGCGGAAAGGGAGTTGCAAAGAGAGCCAGTGGGATGGGAGCAAGGGTAATAGTTGTTGAAACCGATCCTGTTAGAGCTCTTGAAGCAGCTATGGAAGGGTATGCAGTTATGCCGAAAAAGGAAGCTGCTGGTATAGGTGATATATTTATTACTGTTACGGGGGACAAATGGATTATTACTGGTGAAGAAATAGAACTAATGAAGGATAACGTGGTAATCGGAAACTCGGGCCATTTCAATGTTGAGATTAAACTTGAGGATCTTGAAGAGTTAAGTGTATCCAAGAAAGAAATAAGGGAGAATGTAACTCAACACGTACTTAAAAATGGAAGAAAAGTTAATCTTCTGGGAGGGGGGAGGTTGGTTAATCTTTCATGTGCTGAAGGGCACCCTGCAGTAGTAATGGATATGAGTTTCGCGAACCAGGCAAATGCAGCTGTATATTTGACTCGGGAAGCGGACAAAATGGAAAAAAAAGTTTATACGTTACCAGTAGAAATTGACAGGGAAATTGCTCATTTGAAATTAAAGACTATGGGTATAATAATTGATGATTTGACGGAAGAACAGAAAAAATATCTTAGCTCCTGGGGGGAGGGAACTTAATTTTAGATGGATGCGTGAGCTTTCTATAAGTTTCTTTTTACTTTTTTTATTATTTGTTTGTCTGGATGTTTCTACAACATCCTATTCTTTAGGAATGAGAAAAGCTCTTTTAGAAGAGATTGATAATAGGCTTATTTTAGGCGCAGAAAATATCAGAGGTGCGATCAATAGGGAAAAAAAAATAGAGTTAGATCTAAAAAAAGTATATCCTCTTTTGGAGGAGTATTCGCTTGGTTGGGTGGAGTTGTTTGATTCGACCCAAAATTTAGTAATATCTTCAGACTTTAATGTACGTTTTATCCCGGAATTTTTCGCGGATTCGGTTAGTTTCTGGGGATATAGATATGGTTTATTCCCTGTTGAAGAAGGTTATCTGCTTATAAGTGCCTCAGAAGAGCAGCTTGGATTGTTGAAAAGAGTTTTTCGGGTTTCTTTATTCTTGAAAATTATCGTTTATTCTTCCTTTATTGCCCTCGGATTCTATATTTTTTGGGTCTTTTCTTATCCCTTTAAAAAGATTAGAGAGGTTACCGGTGAAAAAGGACAGAATATTGAATATACAATGAGGACTATAAGGGAAATGGTAAGGGATTACAGAGAGAAGTTGAAAAGCATTCAGGAGAGGGAAAAAGAATTACAACAACGACTTTTTCTATCCAATCTGGGAGAAAACGTGACTCAGGTTCTTCATGAAATAAGAAACGCTACCGGTGCCATTTTTGGATTTGGAAAGCTTGTTGAGAACGAAGAAATAAGAAGAGGAATTCTGGAAGAAACCAGCCGTTTAAATGATTTTTCCATGAATCTTTTATCTCTATCCGGTCCGCTTAAAATAGAAATAAAAGATGTAAATATGAAAGATTTAATAGACGAGGTTATCAGAAGATTGGATAATAAGAAAGTAGAGATAAAAACTCATGTTACGGAAGATATTAAATTAAAAGCCGATGGAGAGCTTATTGGAATGGCTGTTTATAATATACTGGATAATGCTCTTGATGCCTGTAAAGATAAAGGAGATATTGTCGTTTCAGCCCGGCAAAAGAAAAAAGAGATTAACATTATAATAGAGGATACCGGAGCCGGGATGGACAAGAATACTTTATCTTCTATCTTTAATTTGTTTTTCACGAAAAAAGATGGAGGAGTAGGAGTTGGGATGGTTGTTGCAAAGAGAATAATAGAAGTGCATAATGGTGATATTAAAGTTAGAAGCAAGCCTGGCAAAGGTAGCACTTTTTTTATAACTATTCCTAGAGAATAAAATGAACAAGATACTTCTTGTGGAAGATAACGAAAATTTTAGGAAAATGCTGGAACTTAATTTCGAGAAGGCAAAGCTTTCTTACCAGTCTTGCTCTTCTGCCGAGGCCGCATTTGATGTTTTTAATAGAGATGTGTTTTCTGTAGGGGTGTTCGATCTTAAACTGCCTGGCATGGGTGGTTTGGAGCTTTTAACCAAAGTACACGAGATTGCACCTGCATTTTCTGTATTTATAGTAACAGCATACGGGGATATCAAAAGTGCCGTGGAAGCTGTTAAGAAAGGAGCTTCGGATTTTATACAGAAGCCATTTGATCCCGATGTATTGATTGAAAAGATAAGAAATGAAATAAAAGAAAAATATTATCCGGCTACCTGGGAAATAGTTGGGGAGTCTACTCTGTTGAAAGAAGCAATGGCTCTTGGCAAGAAAGTTGCAGTAACCGACCTTACTGCTTTTCTATTTGGAGAGAGTGGAACCGGCAAGGAATTATTCGCCCGTGCTATTCACAGGTGGAGTCCAAGAAAAGATGCGCCTTTCGTTGTACTGAATTCTGCTGCGATACCAGATACTCTTCTGGAAAGTGAATTGTTCGGGATAGAAAAGGGAACAGCTACAGGAGTTTCTAAAAGAATAGGTAAAATTTCCCAGGCTTCGGGTGGTACACTTTTTTTTGATGAAATCGGAGATATGCCTCTTCTTCTTCAATCTAAAATTTTGAGAGTTATTGAAGATAAGGAGTTTGAGAGAGTGGGTGGGAGGGAAAGGTTTAAAGTTGATGTGCGTATAATTTGCGCTACAAACAGGGATCTGGAAAGCCTTGTTGAGAAGAAGGAATTTAGAGAAGACTTATATTACCGTTTAAATGTATTTCCGATTCATTTGCCGGCTCTTAAGGATAGACTTGAGGATATTGAAATTCTTGTAAAGCACTTTATTGATTCGTATGGTGGAAGTATTCCTGGTGAAGTTAAAGGGATTAATGATAGGGCTTTAATGAAGTTGAAGCAGCATGAATGGAAGGGAAATGTGCGTGAACTTGAAAATGTTGTCAAAAGAGCGTTAATTATTTGTGAATCTGAAGAGATTAGAGAAAAAGATATTATTTTCCATGGCAAAAGAAGGGAAGATAAGAGCACTGAAAGCCTTAATCTTCGTGAAATAGGAGAAAAAGCGAAGAAAGATACTGAAATAAGGATTATTAGAGAAGCATTAAGGCAAACTGAAGGAAATAAAGCGCAGGCAGCGCGGCTTTTAAATATTTCATATAAAACTCTCTTTAATAAGATAAACGAATACGACCTTGAAAAATAGAAAATAGCCACAAAGACACTAAGGCACAAAGAGTCGTTTAGTCTTTATTTTAAAAAAACAAGTATAAAATTGGTGTGGGATGGGGCTTAGTGACTTAGAGCCTTTGTGGCATTAAAATATAGGGGAAGTTTTTTGAAAGAAATTGAAGTAAAAATTCTGGAAATAGATGAAGAAGAAGTCATGAAGAAGCTGAAAGGGCTTGGGGCGCAAAAAGTTTTTGAAGGCGAAGTAAGTAGCGTTTATTTTGATTTTCAGGGGAAACGGTTAGAGAAAAAAGGCAAGATTTTAAGACTCAGGAAAAAAAACAATAAGGTTATTTTGACATTTAAAAATCTTATAAGCCAGGATAAAGCAAAAATTATGGATGAGTATGAACTTACAGTTGAAGATTTCGAAACAATGAAGAAGATGTTCGAAGAAATGGGTCTTTTCCCTCTATATGAATTCAATAAACATAGGACTACTTATAAGTTAGGAAAAACACATTTTGAAATAGACAAGTATCCTGAAATCCCAGCATTTTTGGAAATAGAGGCTCCCGATTTAGACACGATCAATCAATTTACTTCAGAGTTTGGTTTTTCTCGTGAAGAAGTAAAATCCTATTCCATAAAAGATGTTCTTGAATATTATAATAAAATAAGCTCTTAGCTGTTTGCTTTTGGCTGTTAGCTAACGAAAACAAATAAAATTTTGTGGATAATTTAAAAATATTAGTGTCGGTGGGGTGAATTTAATGCTAAAAGCTAAAGGCGAACGTCTAATAGCTCAGTATTTTAAAATCACATTTCCGGATAATATCTACTTTTTACCTTACCCGTCCGGGAATCGTAATTATAATCATTTATATCTTTGATTTTTACGGGCAAGTCGGACAATGTTTCAGGATATTTTTCTTTTTCTACCTGATACATTTTTATAGCCTGACGGAGTGAAGCAAGTTCCGTAAGAACTCTAGTTTTACTTGGTACTTTTGCTATACCTTTTGTATATTCTTTTGTTATCGTTTTGGTTTCAACTACTGAATCTTTGGCTTTTTTACATCCCAGTGATAAAAGAATATATATAAAGGCTAAAAAAAATAAAAAAATTTTCATTTTTAATTAAGATGGTGAGAGGTGGAATTGAACCACCGACACCGGGATTTTCAGTCCCGTGCTCTACCGACTGAGCTATCTCACCTTAAAAATTATTATATAGAAAAATTTAATAATGTCAATAGTTAGGATATATAGTTTTTATAGGAAAAGAAGTCATTTTATGCGCCTAAGTAAAAGAGTCAAACAACATTTTAATAATATTTTTTCTTGACTTTGGTTATTTAATATATATATAGTCTAATATGACTAATGATAAAAAAATAAAAAGACAAGAAATAATTGGTTCCATAAGTATGTTCGTTGAGAGTTATCTTTTCTCATTGATTGCTTTTTCTCTTGCGTATAATAATGTACGTAAAATAATCCCCAATTGGACTAATATATTAAATATTTTTAAATCATTATCGTCATTAAGGGTTGATCAGGTCCCATTTCTTTCTCAAATGATTGTAACTGCCATTTTAGCATTTGTAAATGCTTTTGTTGGTTTTTTATTAATTATAAGGAAAAGACCTTTACAAAAACCAAAAGGATTTCTCGAGATATTTGTTCCTACAGTATCTACTTATTCCTGGATTACTTATAATGTAATTCCATATATCCCCAAAAAACTTAATTTTTACATAGTCCCTTTGAAGACATTACTATTTTTTTCATTTATAGGATCTATTATTGTAATAGCGGGATGCGTAATAAGCGCAATAGCTGTTTTTAATTTAAGGCGCTCATTCAGCGTTCTTATACAGGTGCGTAATATTGTTAAACAAGGATTATATCGTTATGTTAGACATCCTATTTATTTTGGTTATATAATAACAGCAATAGGTCTTTCTATGACAAGTCCCCAGTTTTTTTTCATATTTATTTCTCTAATACAGGTAGGTTTATTTGTTTTTAGAGCACATCTCGAAGAAAAAAAGCTTGCAGCTTATTCGCAAGAATACAGAGAATATATGCAAAATACACCTTTTTTATTTCCATTAAATTTAAAAAGTTAACATATATATATTGTTGTTACTAAATTCTTTAGTGGTTGGGGTTGGTTGATAAATACAATCAAAAAGTTGGGTGTGAAGCGGTTTTATGCCCCTTATGGTCTTTATTTTTAATTTTGTCGTCTTGTAGCTCTCCGTCTCTTAGGTTTGCAAATACAGGGACTTGACTTAGAAATGAATAATGTTATAATTAAACAAATGAAACCCAGGGATAATGTTAATGATTTATTAGCATGCTTTAAAGAAAAGAAGCATCGTTTACTTCAAATTACCGGGGATGATTTTGATATTAAAGAAACTATAACGTCCATAAAAGAAAGTTTTGACGCAAAAGATATTGAAACTTTTTTCCCGGCAGATGCCCCGCAGTCAATTAAGAGCTTGCGTATGAAAGACTTATTTGGTGGAAAATTGTTGATATTTTATGATGTAGATACTCTTTCTGCATCTTTATTTAAAGAAGTTAAGGAAGCTGTCGTGGATCCCGATCGGTTAAGGCCTAATTTTGTTGTTTTTGTCTTTTTGGACCACAAAAAAATATTAAAAATTGAAGATAGTTTGATAGGTAAATTTAAACCCATTTATGATTCTGATATACCTGGTTGGATTAAAAATTTTGTTGGGAAGATGGGTTTTGGTATAAGTAAAGAGGCTTTAAATCTACTTTGGTTCCGTTGTGGTACAAACAGGGATGAAATAAAGAAACATATTGAAAGGGTTATTTCATTTAAGAAAGATAAGGATAAAATTATCAAAGAAGAGGATTTTAAAAATATTGGATTTTACAGGGAGGATACAATATTTAAGATTTCCAACTCGATATTGGATGCGAAATATAATGACGCTCTACGCTATCTTGTAGAATATTCGGATAATATACCCATGTTTCATTTTGTTAACAGAGATATTAGATGTTTGTTAGCTTTACGTGCAGCCATTGATGAAGAAGGAGATTTGAAAAAAATGAATATAGATAAAAAATTGAACATGCATCCGTATATTTTAAAAATGAAGTATCTCCCGGCTGCTAGGAGGTTGTCCTATGGTACGCTTGAGAACCGTTATGAGAAGATTATGGATACCGAGTATAGGATTAAAAATGGTTGGGGGGAATTCAGTATGAATTTTAACTTTGTGAGTCAACTTCAATAGGAGGAAAAGAAATGAGTGAAGAGGTTGCTCAAATTAAAGCTGCTATAGATGATATAAAAGAGAAGCTTAATAAAATAGAGGGGAAAAAGGGAACTATTAAGGATTCAGTATTTAATAAGGTTAAAGAAGATTATGAAAAGAGGCTTCAAGCATTAAGCAGTCAACTTGCAGGGAGAAAAGAATCTCTTAAAGAAACTTTGGAGGAAATGGCTACAAAGAAGGAGCCTTTGAAGAGTAAGTTAGATGATCTACAGGAACAGCTTGAAGAGATCGAATTGAGGCATTCAATAGGAGAGTATTCGGATGGGCAGTATGAATCGATGAGTGGGGAAATAAAAGATAAAATGGTAGAGATAGAAGGTGATCTACAGGCTCTAAAGAAAGAGGAAGAAGAGACTAAGGAGCTTTTAGGAGAACCCGTTGAAGTTATAGAGGAAGAGGAGACTAAGGAGCTTTTAGGAGAACCCGTTGAAGTTATAGAGGAAGAGGAGATTAAGGAAGTTGTTAAGGAAGAAGAAGTAGCAACAAGTAATGAAAAAGAGAAGGAAATAGTAGAGGAAGAACCTTTGCCTGAGGTTTCAAAAGAGAATATGATTGCAGAAGAGTTGTTTACTGGTAAGGAAGAAACTGCTGAAGAGAGTGAAAGCGTAATTCCCGATGTTTCTGTTGCTGAAGAAGTTGCAGAAAAAAAGGAAAAAGAGGCTAAGAGCGATGAGGAATTGTTCGACTTTTCCGATGAAAAAAGCGGTGAAGCCGTAAATGCTGAAGTTTCAGCTGATGGTTCGCCGGACGGTTCGGCTGAAGATGAGGATTGGCTTTCTTCTCTTGAGCAAGAGTTAAATGAAGAAGCAGAAGATAAAGGAAAAAAAGAAGTAACAGCTACTAAAGAACAAAATGCTGAACAGGTAAAGGTTTCGGAAAAAAGCGCGAGTGGCGAGTTAGTTTCCCTGTGTCCCAAATGCAATTATAAGAACAAGCCTGATGCCTGGTATTGCGAGAATTGCGGTTCGGAATTGACATCTTCCGAGTGAAGGAAAGTTAAGTTAAGCATTTTTTAGATTTTTCTACCCAGCACGATATTTTTTGATTTTTTAACAGAAACAGTCTTAACCCTTGACAAAAGAGATAAGTTAACTATATATATGCTACAAATTTTATGTATATCTCTGAAATCCAAGATAAAGATTACACGGGATTAGTAAATACAGCTCGACGATTAGGGATCTCTTTTACTGGTTTAGATAGAGAAGCTTTGATATTCTCTATTCTAGGGGAGAAAGCCAGTAAAGAAGGGCGTGAATTAATACGAGGGGTAATTGAAATCCTAACGGAAGGATTTGGATTTTTAAGGGCCAAAGAAAATGATTACACCCAGAGTCCTGAAGATATTTATGTTGCTCCTGCAATTATAAAAAGATTCGGTATAAGAACAGGAGATACAATAATCGGAGCAGTAAAGCCTCCTCAAAATTCAGAAAAATATCATTCAATAGAGACAATTGAAAGTATTAATTATACTCATCCCAATGAAGCTAAAGACAGGCCTAATTTTAATTATCTAACCCCTCTTCATCCTAATGAGAAGATAAATCTTGAGGCAGAAGATGAAGATATTTCTACAAGGATTGTCGACCTTATTGCTCCTATTGGGAAAGGACAAAGAGGTTTAATCGTTTCTCCTCCTAAAGCAGGGAAAACGATTTTGATAAAGAAAATAGCCCATTCTATTTCCGAGAACCATCCTGAAATTCATTTGATGGTGTTACTTGTGGATGAGCGTCCGGAAGAAGTAACGGATATGGAGAGGTCTGTAAATGGTGAAGTTCTTTCTTCTACTTTTGATATGTCTCCTCAAAGACATCTTCAGGTCGCAAAGATGGCTCTCGAGAAGGCAAAAAGATACGTAGAAATGGGAAAAGATGTGGTTATTTTACTTGATTCGATTACAAGGTATGCCCGTGCCAGTAACTTGGTTGTACCTCATAGCGGAAAGACTCTTTCGGGCGGAGTTGATTCTAATGCGCTTAGAACTCCAAAGAGATTCTTTGGGGCAGCCCGTAATATTGAACAAGGAGGAAGCCTAACTATATTGGCAACAGCTCTTATTGAGACAGGTTCCAGAATGGATTCAGTCATATTTGAAGAATTTAAGGGTACCGGAAATCAAGAAATTGTTTTAGATAGGAATCTATCAAATCAGAGAATCTTCCCTGCTATCGATCTTTTGGCTTCCGGAACGAGAAAAGAAGAATTACTTCAGTCATCAGACGCTTTAAACAGGATTTGGGTTCTTCGAAAAATACTGAGTGATATGGAAGATAACTCGGAAGCTATTGAGTTTCTGATATCCAGAATGAAGCGTGCTGAGAATAATGGTGAGTTTTTAAGATTAATGACAGTGTAAGGAGGATTGATGAAAAAAGAAATACATCCTGAGTATAAAAAAGTTACAATTGAATGCACCTGCGGTAATGTTATAAGAACAAGGTCTACAAAAGAAAATTTACACGTGGAAGTTTGTTCTAATTGCCATCCGGCTTATGAGCAACTTAGGAAAGAAGGCGATATCCCGGATCTCAAAAACCTTAAGTAAATAACTTTTTTATTATTTTATCAACAGATTTTAAAGGATAGAATAAGATTTAGAGATAAATTTGTTGGTTCGTTAGGTCGTGGGATGGTTGGGTGGTTGAAACAAAAAAATCCTGTTAATCTGTGTCCATAACATAGATTCTTTAAATCAGTTAATTTGTTATTAGTTTATCAGTAAATTAGTAAAAACAACAAAAAATCTTCATGGCAACGTTTAGTTGGGGAGAGATTTCTTACTAATTACTCAATTTACCAATTGACTAATTGGCTAATAACTAAGCGTAAGGTGTCTTTGTGACAGAAATATATTTTGAAAATAGTAATTTTATTTTTACACTATTTCGGCGTTAGAAGGCAAAATGCAAAAAGTGAAAACTTTAAGTTATTGTTTATAAATAACTTAAATTTTGGAACGATATTTGCATATATTATTAACGGTTCTTTTAAATGTACATTTTTCTTGTCTTTGTTCTTTTAAAAGTGAAAAATTTTGATTTAAGGTTAAGGCTTTTGTTTTAATTGGATTCCCTTTCTTTTTTGGTAATGTAGGGGAGGAATTACTTCAAACTATTTTTAAAAAACATTAATATACCCCCCTATCCTCCCCTGCAGAGATTTGTAAAGTAGCCCTATTAAGTTCTTAATACCTCCTTGTTTCCGGCCTCTTCTCTTGCTTTTGGCAGGGGAAGAGGTTTTTTTTATTTTTATTAGCCACTAAGTCACAAAGTAAAACAACTTATTAACCACGAAATACTCTAAAAACACGAAACCCCACCTTGCCTTTTGAATTTGAATTTTAAAAAACACACTAAAAAAATCCGGTAAATCTGCGTTTGTCTGTGTCCCTTTTTAGGATTTTGGATTTGGGGGTTGGGATTTATTAACAACAAAATAAATTTTCTGGGTTGTGTTGGGGTTTTGTGTCTTTGTGGCATATGATTATGGATAAGGGTTGACATATTTGATAAAAAACGTATAAATAACGTACATAAAAAACATACACTGAACCTAAAAAGGGGGAAATATGAAGAAATTTTTGTTTTTTGCATCTTTAGTTGTTTTCATTATTGTTGGTTTTCACGGGTGTAAATCCGCAGAAGAGACTGGCGGCAATATTCACCTTCAGGAAGGAAGATATGACAGAGCTATTGAACAATACATGAAAGCAGTTGAAAAATATCCTAAAAGCCCGGGACCTGTTGTTTCTATTGCGGCAGCAAACTATATGAAGAAGAAATTTGTTGAGGCAGCCAAATATCTTGATAAAGGTTTTAAATTGAATGAAAAAGAGGCTGAGGGTAAATTATTGTCTGTTGAAAAATTGTTAAATACCAAATATCTAAAATGGCAAATATATTATAATGGTGCAGTAAAGTATTTTGATAAGGATGTAAATAAAGCCATTGAATATGCACAGAAATCTTTGGATGTAGAAGACCCGAAAAAAGTGTCGTTAAGTTATGTTTTATTGGCTAAAATAATGTCGAAAGAAGGAAAAACAGAAGAAGCTATGAGTTACTTTGTTAAGGCAAAAGAAGCCGATAAAGACAATGTTGAAACTTATATATACTTGGGTCATTACTATCTAACAGAAAAGAAATTAGATGAAGCTCTCGAAAATTTTGATGAAGCTTTAAAAATAGATTCTAAAAGAATTGAGGTTTATGAGTTAATTGGACAGACGTATCTGCTTAAGAAGGATTATGATAATGCCGTAAAATCATTGGAAAAAGCAATGTCTATTGTCGGTAAAAATGCCACGATACTTTATAACCTCGTGGTTGCAAATTATCAAAGTAAAAATTATGACGAGGCAATAAAAAGAGGAAAGGAAGTATTGGCTCTTACGGATGTTAAGCCTTCTGTATTGACCAATACTTATAATCTGATGGGGCAGCTATTTGAGACCAAGAAAGAATATAGCAATGCTATAGCTGTTATGAAAGAATCGATCGATAAAGGCGTAAATGATTGTAATGCATTTTCTATAATAGCCCATTCGTACTATAAGCTGGGAAAGGTTAAGGAATCCAGTAGTTGGTCGAAAAAATGGGATGCTTGTACTAAAAATAAATAATAGCTGAATTACGTAGTAATACTAAAGTAATAAAAGGGGTAAGTGAAAACTTACCCCTTAATTATTCGCTGATTTCTAAAATTTGTTCTTCAAATATTTTTCTATTCGTTTGTTAGATTCTTTTATAAGTTCAAATGTCTTCCTGCAAGATTCTAGATTTCCTCCAACAGGATCATTGATAATATATTCTTTGTCTTTAGTCTTAAAGTTCCGAAGGAATAGAGTTGTGTTTTTACTTTCCGGGGAAAGATAGGTTATATATATTTTATGCATCGGTTCCATAACAAGAATAAGGTCCGCCCATTCTATTATGGGTCCAGTCAGTAAGGTTGAAACGTGCTCTGTATTCATGTTTTCCTTGGTTAAAACTTCCTTTGCCAGAGAGAATAAAGGAGAGTCGTTTATTGCTGCTATACCTGCTGAGCGTATGTTGATTCTTTTTATATCTTTTGTTAGGTGTTTTAGATGTATCTCGGCCATTGGGCTTCTGCAGAGATTGGCTGAACAAACGAAAAGAACGTTAAATTCAAGATTTTTGCCAAGTTTTATCTCCTGTCCTACCGTTTTTTCGATTTCCGGTATAGATATTTCGCCTTTTCGGTAAATTACAGGTATTTTATCTGATATATCAAGAACAGTGGAAGCTTTGCCAGTTCCTGTTTTGCCTTCTAGTATTCTGTCTACGGGTAAATTAACTTCTTTTAAGTTTTTTGGTGTATATTCGCCAGAAATATTAGCGCTTGTTGCAACCAGTGGCATTTTATTTTTTCTGATAAACTCTCTTAATTTTTTGTGATTGGGAATTCTTATACCTATTTTGCCTTCTTTTGAGAGAACTCCTCCTGGCAGAGATTTCTTGCCTTTAAATATCAGGGTTATTCCTCCGGGCATAAATCTCTTCAATTTTTCATATACAGGTGGGATTTCCTCTACGTAGTTTTTTATATCCTTTTTGTCTGAGAGCAATATAGGGAAGGGTTTATCGATAGGGCGTTTTTTAAATTCTCTTAGTTTTTCAACGCAATCTTTTGATAGAAAACATCCTATACCGGGAACGGTATCAGTAGGGAATAGAAGTATTTCAGTGTTTTGCCCTGTTTCTTTCATAGGTTAATATGAAATGGCACTGGCGTAAAGGTTAAAATAAATATTATAAGAGAAATTATGCCTATAATTCTATGTTTTTTGGAGACTGGGGATATTACGTCGAGTGGCGGTGGGTGTTTAAATCTAACTAGCAGGAGAATCATAATTGCCCAGAAAGTCCATCCTATCCATTGTGTTGATAGTAAAATAACAGCTCCGAAAATAATATAGCCGACTATTCGATGCTTTTCTCCAATTAATGCGTACATAATATGCCCGCCGTCCAGTTGTCCGACAGGAAAAAGGTTTATGGCCGTTACAAGGTAGCCTAGCCATCCTGCGAAGGCGATAGGATGAAATGCAACAGCTTTTCCTGCAGGTAAATCGGAAAAAAATAATTCTGTAAGAAATTTAATTAGAAGCGGGTCTCCGAGCATTAATCCTTCTTCTCCAATGTCTGCGATGTTTACTACTGTAGAAAGCGAGAGGCCGATCGCAAAAGCTATTGTCGCAAAAATAAAACCAACTATAGGACCTGTCGCCCCTATTTCGATTAGAGAATTTTTATCTCGTATGGGAGATTTCATTTTAATTACAGCTCCAAAAGTTCCTATGAATGTTGGTACAGGTAGAAAGTAGGGGAGGGTAGCGTCGACCTTGTTTTTTTTTGCCATGAAGTAATGTCCAAGTTCATGGCTTCCCAGTATTATCATAATCGATAGAGAAAAGGGTATACCTTTAAGAAGGTTTGTAATGGGGGTAAAAGGATTTAGTATTCCCTGTTGGAAGGCTCCTGCCGCGAGGGTAGTCAAAAAAGTGGTTGCAAGGAGTAAAAGATTTATCCATTTTTTTGATTCTCTTTTTTCGGGTTTTGGTCTAAAAGCAACGGTGATTCCGGCTTCCTTGTTTTTAAAGCCTACGTCGAGGTTTAAGGAATCCGCTTTTTTCTTAATAAAATCTAAAGCATCCCTTTTTGCTATTCTTAGATTTCCTTCCCATACAAGGCTAAAATGCTCCATTCTTGAGCATTTTATATCCATCACTTCCTTTAAGAAGCGCTCTATCTCGTATGATAAATTTTCCATTACATTCTTTCTGGAGCCTCGACTCCTAGTAATTCCAATCCTTTTCCGATTACATTTCTTATTGCGTTTGAAAGGAAAAGTCTGGGTTCTATTAAATCTTTCTCTCCGTCCAAAACTCTCACATTTTGATAAAAATTATGATAAAGCTTAGAAATGTTAAGAAGGTAGTGGGCGACAAGATGCGATTCTCTTATTCTTGCGGCATCTTCGAGGGTTTCAGTAAATTCCGGTATCTTTTTTATCAAATTCCATTCTTCCTTTTGACTGAGTTTGGATATTTTTTCTTTTAAGTCTATAGAATAACCTCTTTCTTGTGCCATTTCGAGGAGAGAAGAAATTCTGGCATGCCCGTACTGGACATAATAAACAGGATTCCTGTCTGATTGTTCTTTAGCAAGCTCTAGATCAAAGTCCATTGGTACCGAGGATTTTCTAAGAAGGTAGAAAAATCTTGCTGCATCGGTTCCTACGTCGTCTATTAATTCATCTATTGTTATAAATGTTCCCTGTCTTTTCGACATCTTCATAATTTCGTTGCCTCTTTTAAGTGTTACCCATTGAACAATCTTTATTTCGAGGTTTTCTTCCGGATAGCCAAGAAGACTTAAGCTCTTCTTAAGTTCGGGAACATGGTCCTGGTGGTCGGGTCCGAGAAGGTCAATTAAAAGGTCGTAACCCCGGTCAAATTTAAAACGGTGATAGGCTATGTCAGGAACAATATAAGTCCAACTTCCGTCACTTCTTCTGAATACTCTTTCTCTGTTTCCCGGTATGAACCACAGCGCTCCCTCTTTTTCTGTAAAAGGACTGGGTTTTATTTTCTTTAGATCGGAAATTATTTTGTCGACACCCCCGTCTTCGATAATTTTTGATTCGCTTACCCATCTATCGAAATCAATTCGGAGTCGCTTAAGTGTTTCGTCGATTGATTTAAGAATGGTTTCTCCTGCAAATTCTCCGTAGTTTTTGATGCCTTTACTCATGACTTCTTTTGCTATTTTATCTATGTATTCGCCCTGATAGGTGTTGGGCGGAAATTCTACCTTGTTTCCTTTTAATTCCTCGATTCGTAGGCGTACCGATTCTCCGAGGCAATTTATCTGGTTTCCGCTGTCGTTTATATAATATTCCCGGTCAACATTGAATCCCTGGGATTGAAGTATTCTGGCTAGGGAATCTCCATAGGATGCACCGCGTGCGTGAGCAACAGTTAAGGGTCCGGTCGGATTAGCTGAAACGAATTCTATAAGTACTTTTTTCCCCTCACCTATGTTTCCGTTCCCGTAAGAAGGCGATACAGACTCGATTAGTTCTTCCAGCCATGCTTCTTTTCTTATATTAAAGTTTATGAATCCTTTAATGATAGAGGCGGATTCTATTATTTCCGAATCAATTTTATCTAATAGTCCTTTAGCGATTTCTTTAGGATTTTTCTTTAATTTTTTTGCCAGGAGAAAAGGTGCATTTATACTATAATCGCCCATCTTCTCGTCAGGTGGATGCTGTATGTCAAAGTCTATATCTTCTTTATAAGTTTCCTTTATTGTTTTAGTAACGATTTCTCTGAGTTTAGTCCTCATCCTCGTATTCCTTTCTTTTTACATCTCCCCATAGCCGTTCGAGATTGAAGTAGGCTCGCTGTTCTGGTTGGAAAACATGTACTACGAAATCAATATAATCCATAAGAATCCATTTGCCTATTTCGTATCCTTCTATGCTATGAGGATATTTTTTCTTCTTTTTAAGCTCTTCTGAGATAGCGTCGACCACTGCCCTTGATTGAATATCAGAGAGTGAAGTACAAATTATGAATGCCCCGGTTAAATCAGTTACTTCTCCGACATCCAGTTTGACAAGATTGCGGCATTTTTTTTCTTTTATCTTTTCGATAACTATGTCAATCAAGTTGTTATTAGTTTTCAATTAACCTCCTGTCAGATATTATTCTTTTTGGCAAAACTTTATCATAGTCTTTTCCTAATAATACAAGTACATGTATACAAAGGTTGGAATCTATAACTGCTGAAATTAAATTGACTTCCAGTGCCGATGCAACTATTTTTGCCCACTTCTTGTCGGGTGCAAGACGATCGATTACCGCGGTTCTAATTTGCTCTTCTGCTGAATTATCGTAGTTAATAACATCGAAACCTTGACTCCTAAGATAATCGGTCGTGATTCGTGCGAGATTTTGAACCCCACAGCCATTGAGAACTTCAATTTTTATGTTTTTATATTGTACGGGATTGGTAATTTTGTAACTAAATGAAAAAATATAGACTCCTATTGTTAATATTAAGCTTACTGTAAGTAAAGGAAATTTTTGTTTTTTACGGTTTCTTTTTTTACGTGCCAATCTTTATCGTTGCCCCTGGAAGGCATTTTTTTCTCTTAAGAAATTATTTATTTCGGAGAGATCGTCTCTGGTGTTTACCCCTTTTAATTCCATTGGGTTTTCAGTTATTACCCCCCCAACTTTGCCTCCGGTGTTTCTTATAATAGCAATTACATCGGTAAGATAATATTCGCCCTGAGCATTTTCCGGAGTTATCTTTTTTAGGGCACCACGCAGATGTTTTATGGAAAATACGTAGACGCCACCATTTACTTCTTTAATTTTCTTTTGCGACGCACTTGCGTCTCTTTCTTCCACTATTTCAGCTATTTCGTCTTTTTCTCTTATTATTCGACCGTACCCTGCTGGATCCGCCGGACAGAAAGTCATAATCGTTACGTTTAATGCATTCTTTTTATGATAATTTATTAATTTTTCTAAAGATTCTTTACTTATAAGAGGGGTATCTCCTGAAAGGACAATTACGTTTCCTTCGTTATCCTTAATTTCCTTGAGTGCAATTTCTACCGCTGCTCCCGTTCCTGTTGGCTCTTTCTGCAGGGCATATGTTACTCCGGTAAATTTGCCTTTTAACTTTTTCCCCTTTGTTCCGTAAACGAGTATTATGGATTCTGGAGTAAAGCTCTTAGCCAGGTCAATAACCCACTCTACCATAGGTCTACCCATAATATTGTGGAGAACCTTGACTCTCTTTGATTTCATCCTCTTTCCTATGCCTGCTGCTAGAATTATGGTATGGAAAGTCATTACTTTTTTTCTTGTATTTTCAGAGACGGTATTGTAAGCTTTATTGCGTCTATTATTTTGCTTACGAAATGAAACTTCAATCCTTTTTTGTATTCTTCGTGAATATCTGTAAGGTCTTTTTGGTTGTCCTGAGGCAATATTATATTGTTTATTCCTGCCATCTTGGCAGCCAGTACTTTTTCTTTTACTCCTCCGATTGGAAGCACTTTTCCTCTTAGCGTTATTTCTCCCGTCATGGCATAGTCAGGAGATACAGGTTTTTCAGATAAAATTGAAATAAGTGCTACCGATAAGGTAATGCCGGCAGAGGGTCCGTCTTTTGGTATGGCTCCCTCAGGGATATGTATATGAATGTCTTTGTTTGTAAACTTATCTGGTTTAATGTTGAAAGTCGAGGCATTTGATTTAATATAAGAAAGAGCAGCTTTTGCGGATTCCTGCAAAACTTCCCCAAGTTGTCCGGTTAAAGTAAGGGTTTCTTTTCCTGGCATCAATGTTGCTTCCACAAAATGTATTATTCCGCCAGCTGGAGTCCAGGCAAGTCCGGTGGCAACCCCTATAGAAGCTACATCTTCTTTTTGTTTTTCTCTAAATCTAATAGGCCCAAGATAATCTTCTAATGCTTTTTCGTCTATTTTGAATTTTTTGCCTTCGTTCTTGGCGACTTTTTTTGCAATCTTTCTGCAAACTTTTCCTATTTCTCTTTCCAGGTTTCTGACCCCGGCTTCTCTAGTATAGTTATTTATTATTTTATTGATAGCTCCATCGGTAAATTGTATCTGTTTTTTATTTAAACCGTTTTCTTTAATTCTTCTTGGAACAAGGTATTGGTTTGCGATTTTGAATTTATCCGGAGCAGTATAACCAGGCATTCTGATTATTTCCATTCTATCTAAAAGCGGAGGAGGTATAGTGTCCGTTATGTTTGCTGTTGTAATAAACATGATAGAAGAAAGGTCGAAGGCAACTTCTAAGAAATTGTCTCTGAAAGTGCTATTTTGTTCCGGATCCAGGACCTCAAGTAGGGCAGAAGCGGGATCTCCTCTAAAATCTTTGCCAATTTTATCTACTTCATCTAACATGAAAATCGGATTCTTGGTTTTCATTCTCTTTAAGTGTTGTATTATGCGACCGGGGAGGGCTCCTATGTATGTTCTTCTGTGACCTCTGATTTCGGCTTCATCGTGAACACCTCCGAGAGATAAACGAGTAAAATTTCTGCCGAGTGCTCTTGCTATTGATTGTCCTATTGAAGTTTTTCCGACCCCCGGGGGTCCGACTAGACAGATTATAGGACCTTTTGCATCTTTTTTAAGTTTCCTGACGGAAAGAAATTCTATTATTCTTTCTTTTACATCCTGCAAATCATGATGGTCTTCGTTAAGTATTCTTTCTGCCTTTTTAATATCCATATTATCTTTGCTTTTCTTGTTCCAGGGCAGATCGCATAGCCAGTCTAGATAATTTCTGATAACGTTGAATTCGGGAGAATGAGCGGGTATCATTTCAAGGCGTTCGAGTTCGCTTGTTGCAGTCTCTGCTGCTTCTTTGCTCATTTTTGCTTTTTTAATTCTTTCTTTATATTCTTTAATTTGTATGGCGATAGCATCCTCTTCTCCAAGTTCTTTTTTTATTTCTTTTAATTGTTCCCTGAGGATTGCTTTTCTTTGTATATCGGTGAGTTCTTTTTGTACTTTACCTGTTATTTCTCCCTGTACCCTCGCTCTTGCTAAATCATCCGATAATAGATTTATCAGTTTTTCATAGCGTTGTTTTACGTCCCTTATCTGAAGTAGTTCTTGCCTTGCTCTTAGATCTATTTTAAGGTTCCCGCTTATGAAATCAGCAAGATTAGAAGCGTTGTCTATATTAAGAGCTACAGTGGTTATTTCATCGGGAAGATAAGGAGAGTAGTCTACGAATTCTTTGAAAATATTAAGAAGTTTGTTCTTAACAGGTTCGATCTCTTCTTCGCTTACGGGTGCGTCTTCAACTTTTTCGATTTTTGCAGATATATAAGGTTCTTCTTGAATAATGCTTTGAATCTTTATTCTCTTTAACCCCTGAGCGAGAACCCTGATACTTCCGTCGGGAACTTTTATCATTCTTATGATTGAACCCATTGTTCCATATTCTTCGATGTCGCTAGCGGTAGGATTTTCCGGAACTTTACTCAAAAATACCCCCATGAGTTTGTCTTTGTTGAGAGCATCCTCTATTAGTCTTATATGGTGTTCTTTTTCTACCGCAATTGGCAAAACCATTGCTGGGAATAGAACTATTTTTCTTAATGGTAGTATTGGCAATGTTTCAGGTACTTCGTGTTCAAGTTCTTCTATATGGGCATTTTCGGTTTCTTGCATTTTTTCTCCTTATTCTATATCTATTATTTTTTCTTCTATTTCTTTTTCTTTTGGTAAAGTTATACGGATAAAACCATCTTCCTTATTAACTACAGCTTTTTCTGAGGATGTAGCATATGGGAGGTTAATTCTTCTTTCAAAGGCACCAAAAGCAATTTCCATTGAATAAAAACTTCTCTGCTCTTCTGCTGTTGGGTCCTCTCTCTTCCCGGAGATGGTAAGGATATTTCTTTCAAGGGTTATCTTTATGTTTTCGCATTTTACGCCTGCAGCTTCTATAAGAACGACTAAGGTGTTTTCCTTTTCAAATATATTTATAAGAGGTTTCCATACCCCTTTATAAGGTATTCCTCTTGTAGAATTCATAAAATCACTGAGAAGTAATTCCATATCTTTTTCAAATCTTTTTATTTCATCAAAAATATCACCCATTCTTCCCCCTTAAAGTGATTTTTTCTCCTATAGTAGAGTTTAAGAAAGAAGCAGCATTTCCTTTATTGAGGGACACTTCCAGGGTTTTAAAACCATCGTTTACGAGCGCTATTGGATTGCCCTTACTACCCTCTGAGTATTTCTTTGACATGTTAGAAATTTTTACGCCGTTTATTTCGATTTCGATATCACCCGATGGAATTTGTTCCTTCTTGATGTTGGAAATTAGATTGCCAAATCCATCTATATAGATAACTCTTCCGATTGTTTTATTTTTTTTATGAGAAGGTGTGGATAATTTGATTTTTACAGGGTTCGTTATTTTGTGTCCGAGGGTTTCTTCTTTTTCTCCGGAAGCAAGCCTTGCTGCAACTTCGGCGAAAACCTCTCTACCATCAAACGTATTTGATTGCTTTCCGATGTGTTTTTTTATTTCAAAGGTTTCTTCTATAACAGGGGAAAGAACTCCATTGTCGGGTCCTACAAAATAATGCCCGTCTTTAATAGTAAAAATGGCTCTTCTTTTGCTACCTACCGTTGGATCTACTACTACGAGATGAACACTACCTGCTGGAAAATATTTATAAGATTCGCTTAGAATAAAAGAAGCGCCTTCTATATCCCCAATTGGCAACTGATTCGTAATATCGATAAATTTAATAGCAGGATTTATCTTTAATATTACACCTTTCACCATTGCCACATATGGGTCTTTTATGCCAAAATCGGTAATAAATGTAACAATCAACATACTTAAAATATATAGCGGCGAAAACAATACGCAAGGGTTTACTATTAAAGCCACGATTGAGCGAAACTTTTTAGCAAAGAAGAGCAAAGCGAAATTTGAGAAATATAGTAAATTAAGTATTACTTATATAGTCTAATATTTTTTACATAATTAAGTGCAATTTTTATGAAATCCAGGACGGTTTTCGGGCGCAGTTTTACTCTTGATGTATAAATCCCTATTTTGCAAGTATTTTAATTTTAAAAGATTTTGTATGAAAAAATCCTAAAAACATACCGTGGGTGCTTATGAGCATGGTTTTGCTTTTTTTGAGCCAGTCCAACAGCTATTTTTACGCCAAAAATAGTAATATAAATTTTACAATGACAATAAAAAGCTACACACTCGTATTATTATCATGTTGGAGTTCAAAGACTTATAATTTTGGAACGGCTTTTGTACTATGTAAATATGAGGTTACAAACGATGTATATAATTTTTGTTTTAATGTTAACAGGTGTAAGAGCGAGCGGTAGCGCAACTTTGAGTTTTGTTTTTCCTAATTCGCATGATAAAGAAGTTGTTCAAGAGATAGAGAAGATCAGTGAGCCTGCGATAAAGGTTGAAAGGGTTAGAGAGGAGGATGGTGTTTTAGTAATTGATTTAGCTTCGCGAGAAGATGTTAGCTTTGTTTTTGATGTTCTTTACGACGATGGTTCGATTGACAGCTTTGATGGTGGTGTGATTGATGGGAGTGAGAAACTTGAAGTCCCGGTTGTTCTCGGTGGTTCGAGGAACAAGATAAGGTGGGTAAATATTTTATGGGAAGGAGATGGCCTGGTGGTTTGTAATGCGTCAAATGAAAGTTTACCCGATTTGTCCTGTGTTTCTAATAATAATTTTGAAAAAAATTAGACCCACCTTATCTTAATTCCTAATTTTTTCTGATTTTTTACACAAGTTTGGTTTTTGTTGTATCTTTTAGTCTTCTTTTTATTTTAGTATACCCTTTTTATCGAATCTTTTCTTTTGTATTTTAGCTGGTTTTTTTTGTTTTGAAATTAGAATCATGGGGTTATTATACTATTGACAAAACAAATATTCTTTTTATATTTATGTAATAATTATAACTAGGCTTTAGTTTTTTAAAGAGGGGTCGCGATGAATAATGATTTGAAAAGGATAAAAGAAAGAATGGAGAGGGATCCAAATTCTTTACTTTTTGCTCAGTACGCAGATCTTTTAAGAAGGGAGGGGAAGATAGAGGAAGCTATAGAGGCTGCAGAAGAGGGAGTTAAGAAGCATCCGGAATATGCTACTGGTTTTCTAGTTTTGGGCAGATGTTACAATAAAAAAGGTGAAATTAAGAAAGCAGTAGTTAATTTAGAAAAGGCTACAAGCCTTGACAAACAAAGTATTATTGCTTTACAAGAACTCAGTAAACTCTATATAAAGTCCGGCGACAAAGAAAATGCAAAGATAACTCTAAGAAAACAGCTTGAGCTCGATCCACTTGATAGAGAAGCTAAGAAATTATTAAGAGATATTGAAGAAGATAAGACGGAAGACAGTGTTGGAAGTCTTTCTTCTTTTTTTGAAGAAGAGCTAAGCGATGAAGAAGGCGAATCTTTAAAAGCAGAAGTTTTTGAAGAGGAATCGGAGGGTGAGAAGGGTGGTGATGAGGAAGTTTCGGATGAAGAAGAAGAATTGGAAGAATCTTCGAAGGAGATTGAAATCAAAAGTTTATCCAGTGATGAATTCGAAGAAGATGATATGGGTTTGGAGGAAGAGGTTGGGGAAATAGATGTCGATGAGGAGGAAGAGGATGCTTTCTTTGGTATAGGAGAAGCAGATGAAGAAGAGGAAGCTTGGGAAGAAGAGTTGGAAAAGGATGAGGTAGAAAAAGAGGAAGAAGGTTGGGAAGGTGAAGAGGAGTTAGAAGATGTCGAATTAAAAGATGAGGAAGTGCTCGAGGAGGAAGAAGGGTTGGAAGGTGAAGAGGAATTAGAAGATGCCGAGTTAGAAGATGAGGAAGTGATCGAGGAGGAAGAAGGGTTGGAAGGTGAAGAGGAGGAAGAGGAGTTAGAAGATGTCGAATTAAAAGATGAGGAAGTAATCGAGGAGGAAGAGGGTTGGGAAGGTGAAGAGGAGTTAGAAGATACCGAGTTAGAAGATGAGGAAGTGATCGAGGAGGAAGAAGGGTTGGAAGGTGAAGA
>CAZGHN010000007.1:5220-50146 GCA_964525555.1 uncultured bacterium | reverse complement strand
GAAGTAATCGAGGAGGAAGAGGGTTGGGAAGGTGAAGAGGAGTTAGAAGATACCGGGTTAAAAGATGAAGAAACTACAGAATTAGCCGAAGAGGATAAGAGCAAAGAGAGTGAAGAAATGGAGTTGGGCGATTTTTTCGGTAAGGAAACAGATGTAGAGAAAGAAACGGAAGAAGAGGAGGAAGCTTTTCCTGAGGGAATGCCTGAAACCGAATTGAAAACTGTAGAAGTAACAAAAGTTATTAATATTGAAGAAGAAGAGAAAGGTTTGGATGAAGGGGTGGAAGAAGAGGGATTGGTAGAGGAAGAGGTTGAAGAGGAGAAGGTAGAAGAAGAGGAAGAAGAGGGATTGGCAGAGGAAGAGGTTGAAGGGGAGAAGGTAGAAGAAGAGGAAGAAGAGGGATTGGCAGAGGAAGAGGTTGAAGAAAGTGTTGAGAAAGAGATTGAAGAAGCTGAGGAACAGGCTGTTGGGGAAAGTGAAGAGACCCTTAAACAACTGGGAGAAATTTACGAAAAACATGGTTTTAAAGATAAGGCTTTAAAAGTTTACGAAAAGCTGTATAAGATAAATAAAAGTGATGAAATAAAGAAGAGAATTGAAAAAATTAAATCTTCGGAGAAGGCTGCTCTTTTGGATTTTGAAAGCGATGAGGCTCAAGGGGAGGGAAGTCTTTTTTCGGAATTAGATAAAAAAGCTCCTATAGAATTAATGGAAGATGAAGGCAAGGGGGGGCTTATAGAAGGAGAAGAAGGAGGTGAAGAGGGTGGTGAGGAAGAAGTCGATGACAGTTTCCGCGAATGGATTGACGGCTTAGGTGGAGCATCAAGTGGATGACAGAATAGGAAAAATACAAGAGCAATTCAAAGAAAAAAACATCGATTGTTTTCTAGTTACATCGAAAAAGAATATTTTTTATTTGACAGGTTTTACCGGAGATTCAAGTGTTCTTTTTATTGCTCCAAGAAAGGCTCTATTGATTACAGATAGTAGATTTCAAGGAGAACTTGTCGATATCGTGAAAGATGCCGATGTTTGTATTACAAAGAAAGGTTATATAAAAGAACTTTGTTCTCACCGAATAGCCAAGAGAAAGGGCCGAATTGGTTTTGAAGCAGCAGATATAAGCTACGGGCTTTACTGGGAGTTAAGAAAAAAGTTAGATTGGTTGAAATTTAAGAGTTTTGATTCTTTTGTGGAAGATTTGAGAATTACGAAAACAAAAGAAGAAATCGGTAAAATAAAAAAAGCCTGTCAGATATTGGATAAAGCTTTTGAAGATACTGTTGATTTTATAAAGGAAGGAATCAGCGAAAAAGATATTGCATCGGAACTCGAGTACAAAATGAAGAAGGCAGGAGGAGGTAAGCCGGCATTTGATACGATAGTTGCTTCAGGATATCGCTCTTCAATACCTCATGGAGTGGCATCGAATAAAAAAATTAAAAAAGGAGAATTTATAACGATTGATTTTGGTACAACTTATGAGGGTTATAGCTCCGACATTACCAGGACTGCTTTTCTAGGGACGCCTACAAAAAAAGACGAAAAGATTTATCAAACAGTTTATGGGGCACAGAAGCTTGCATTTGAGTCGGTTGAGGAAGATATGAAAACTAAAGATTTGGATAAAATAGCCAGGGATTTTATTTCCGATAATGGTTTCGGAGAATATTTTACTCACTCTTTAGGCCATGGTGTAGGACTTGGAATCCATGAAAAACCTACTATTTCAAAAAAAGATAAGCATTTTTTTAAGAAAGGCATGGTTTTTACAATAGAACCAGGCATTTATATTCCTGGTTATCAGGGTGTCAGAATCGAAGATACTATTGCTTTAGATAACAGCAGGCCTACTTTATTAACAAATTCTAAAAGAGAATTAATGGTTTTGTAAATGCCTACTATATCTGATATAAATAAAGGTGCGATTTTGAAATTTGAAGATTCTATTTTGGAAGTAATAGAATTTCAACATGTTAAACCCGGCAAGGGTCAGGTTTTTGTCAGGACAAAAATGAAAGATCTGGAAACTGGTGCTACAATCAGCAAAAATTTCAAGAAGGGAGATAGTTTTGATATTGTTTCCCTCCAGGAGAAAGAAGTGCAGTTCTTATACGAGGATAAAGGCGAGTATCATTTTATGGATCTTGATACTTATGAGCAGTATCCTATTAGAGAAAATATTCTGAGTGAAAACAAATATTATTTGAAAGAAAATATGAAATGCAGGGTAAGAGTCTCTGACGGAAAAATACTGGGTATAACTATTCCCAATTTTGTTACTCTTAAAGTGGCTTCTACCGAGCCTGGAGTGAGAGGAAATACTGCTCAGGGTGGTTCAAAACCTGCAGTTCTTGAAACCGGTCTTACGGTAAAAGTTCCTTTATTTCTTAAGGAAGGCGAGGAAATTGTAATTGATACGAGGACCGGTGAATATATAGAAAGAAAATAGTAAGGAGGAGGTATGGAAAAGGTGAACGAAAGTATTGGATATGAGAAACAATTAAGGTCCGGGGAAACTTTGTTTAATGAAGGCGACGCGGGGGATGAGATGTATCTAATAAGATCCGGAAAGGTTAAAATCGTAAAAGATTTAGAAGGAACAACCAAGACCCTTGCTGTTATTGGAGAAGGCGAATTTTTCGGAGAGATGGCTCTTCTGGATAAGAGTCCACGTTCTGCGGCTGCAATTGCGGAGACCGATGCGAAACTTATTATAGTTGATAGAGATGCTTTCTTAAGTTCTGTAAATAAAAATCCTTTTATAAAATATATTATCGAGACGCTGACTAACCGTTTAAGAAAAACAAACAACATGTTGAAATACTATGCTGTGCCCAATGAGAAGGTTCGTTTCCTTTTATTTATCAAGGATAGAATAAGTAAGAATAAAGAAGGAGATATGGATACACGTCTTGACGCAGGCGGTAAGGAAATCGCTCAAATTACCGGAGTACCTGTAGAAAAAATAAAAGAATATCTTAGAGAATTAAAAGAATACAACATAGCCAGCCTCGATTCCACTTTAATTATTACCTCTCCTGAAAAATTTCAGAAGTACGAAGAGTATATAACTCTTCAGGAAGAGTTTAAGAGAAGATAGGAAAAAAGAATTTAACCACAGAGTACACTGAGAACACAGAGATTTTTTGTTGTTTAAACCCATCCCACGACCCTAAATTAGCCACGGATTTACACGGATACACACTGATATTTTTCTGTTTTCTTTACTAAAACCTAAAACCCAAAACCTAAGACCTAATACTCACACAGAGAGCACAAAGATTTTTATCGTTTTAATAAATCCCGATGGGAAAAGTTCATTCCTCTTCAAGAGATTCTAATTCTATAAATACGGTATCCTGTTTTGCGAATTTATTAGGCTTAATTTTAAAACCTAATATCACCTTTAACGTATTGTCATTTATCAATTCCAATGCCTTAACATCATTAAAGAAACCATCGCTAATGTATATTACCTCTTTTTTACCATTATCATATACCTTTTCGAGGCCTACTCCTCCCCCGGTAGCTCCTGCATCAAAATAATAAGCATTTATATTGTATGGTTTATTAGGTATCTTTATACTATCGAGCAGCTCTACATGAGTTGAATTTACTAAAATAAAAAAGCCTATAACAAAAGTACCTAAAATAATTACCAGAGCAATTGTCCACATTAATGCTTCTTCTTTCCACTCTTCCATATTGAGTATCTCCTGTGTTCTTCACTTTTTTACTAAATCCGAAATCCTATCCTTTGACTTAAGACTCACGACAAGTGACTCATGACTCGAGTACAGTACTACTAACTACTCTCTACTCCCTACTCTCTATTTAAACCGATCGTCTCGAAATCCGTATACGGAACAAGGACTTCGGGGATTTTTATTTCTCCTTCTTGCGTCTGATAATTTTCCAGAAGGGATACCATGAGTCTTGGAGTGGCAACACCCGAACCGTTTAAAGTATGTACTGTTTTTGTTTTTCCTTCTACTCTAACTCTTATATCCGCTCTTTTTGCCTGAAAGTCTTCAAAATTACTTACCGAGGAGACTTCAAGCCACTTATCTACGCCCGGAGCGTAGATTTCTATATCGTAAGTTTTAGCAGAAGCAAAGGATAAATCGTTGTTAGGAAGAAGAATAACTCTGTAAGGTATATCTAATAGTTGCAAAACCGCCAGGGCTTCTTCGAGCAGTCGCTCAAGCGCATCGTAGGAATCCTCCGGCATAACAAAATTGAGAAGTTCTACTTTGTTGAACTGGTGAAGCCTGAGCAGTCCTTTTGTTTCCTTTCCGTAGGAACCGGCTTCTCTCCTGAAACAGGCGGTATACCCGCAGTATTTAATGGGTAAGTCTTCGGGTGTTAAAACTTTTTCTGCTAATATATTTGTCAGTGGAACTTCTGCCGTGGGATTTAAGAATAATCCGTCTTTGTCGGTTATATACATATCGTCTCTCATTTTTGGAAGCTGACCTGTGTTGAACATAGATTTCTCGTTTGCAAGGAAAGGCGGGAATATTTCGGTATATTGATGTCTCTTTGTATGTAAATCCAGCATAAAGTTGATTAGAGCCCTTTCTAATTTCGCGCCTTTTCCTTTATATAGACTAAAATTACTTCCAGCAACCGTAGCTGCAGCGCCAAAATCTAGAATATCCAGAGATTCACCGAGTTGGATATGTGTTAAAGGCTTGAAGGGTAATTTTTTTAATCCTGTCGGTTTAATTATTGTTACGGGTTTACTTTTTACGGAACTATGTACAAGGTTTGGAATCCAGGAAATGAAATCATCGATCGCTTGCTGTATTTCCTTTAAGTCTTTTTCCTCTCTGTTGAGTTTTTCTTTTAAGAATTCTAATTCCGTTAACAATTTGGAAGCGTCGAGCTTGTTCTTTTTTAGTTCTCCTACTTTTTTGCTTTTTACGTTTCTTTCCCGCCGGAGTTCATCAACAGAAGCCTGCATGGTTTTTCTCTTCTCGTTCAATTCCGAAAAGACTCCGAAATCGATATCGACACCCTTATTCTTTGAATTTTTCTTTAGCTCGTTTAAATTCTCTTCGATAAATTTTATATTATACATTCAAGTACCTCAATTGCTTTAAAACTCTCTTTCGTATTTCTTCAACTTTTTCTTCCTCGAACCTACCTTGTTTCATAATCTGTTTAGTTAGTATTGTCATCGTATTCCCGCAAGCGCAGTGGTGTGCTTTCATGTCTTTTGATAAAATTATTTTTCTGTTACCGCAACGCTTACATTCAAATATATCTTTTTCCCCGGCGACTTTTCCTTTTTTGGATACTAATTTATCTTCTATTTTCACAATATCAAGGCTAAAGTTGATTGTCGGCGCGTTCGAAAGGCTGGTTCCTATTCCGTATCCTTCCGCGTAAGGGTTTAATTCCTTTAAACTGTGTTCATCTAATCCGCCTGATACGAATATTCCTATATTTTTGAAATCTCTATTATCCAATTCTTCTCTTATTTCTCTTACGATCGACGGCAGGCTCCCTCTTCTTGAGGACGGAGTATCTACCCTTATTGCGTTTAATTTGTTTTTTAGGTTTTCGGCAAGTCTTACAGCCTCTATTTTCTCATCGCCGAAAGTATCTACGAGGATTGTTCTGGGTATTCCCTTAGCAACAGTTTTATCGTAAGCGATAGCAGCTTTTAAGGTATCTCCCATAATAAGTACTACGGCGTGAGGGATTGTTCCTTTAGCAGTTAGATTTAATTTCTCTGCGGACAGGACCGCGGAGACGCCATCTATTCCTCCGATATAAGCGTATCTATCTGTTACGGGAGTGATAGCAGGATGCATTCTTCTTGCTCCGAAGGATAAAACGGTTTTGTTGCCTGCTTCAATTTTGCAGCGTGCAGCTTTTGTGGATATACCGGAAGCCTGGCATATATATCCGAGCAGAGGTGTTTCAAACTTTGCAAAATCCAGATATTTTCCTTTTATCGTAAGAACCGGCTCGTTTTCGAAAAATACGCTGCCCTCAGGTAAGGACTTAATGTCTATTTTTTTATTCGCGAATAATTCCAGGGCTTCGTTTAGACCGGTAAATATTGCCCATTTGTAGTTTTGAGGAAATTTTTTTGCCCATATTTCCGCAGTCAGATTAGGATTTTTCTTTTCTTTTTTTAAAATCTCTTCTGCCCTGCGAAAGTAAATATCGGTTGTTTTACCGTTTAATATTTCTTTACGATTTGCGTGAATTTGCATAGATATATTTAAATACTCCTTAAAGGAAAGTATTTTAAAAAGTTTCTATGTCAAGGAGTTTTATTGCTTCTTTTTTTTGCCTGTTCTATTAATTCGACTATAGATGTAAGTTTTGGTTTTGAGGAATTAAAAATATATGAGATTTCTTCTTTTTTAAAATTTTCTTCTAAAAATTCTTTAATTTCCAGACGTTCAAACCAGCAATCAATTATCTTTCTGCATGGAAGATTATTGTTTTCCTGGCGACAGTAATTGAAAGTGAGCCAGTGTCCGAGTCTGCGGCAATAAATCCGCTCGTTATCATATTTTTTCATAAGTATTTTAAAACCCAACCCAACACACCTGAATCAGCCACTGATTTACACTGATTAACACTAATACCCTTCCCTTCACATATACTTTTTTTATTAAAACAACAAAATAATTTTTTTAATCCGTGTGTTTCCGTGTTCATCCGTGGCTATTACTTTTTTGTTCTCTGTGTCCTCAGTGTTTTTCTTCTTTATATTGCAATTTTCCTCTGTGTGCTCTGTGGTTTATTTCAAAGTAACTACCATTTACCTGTTTTTACTTCTTTTGGTTTTGGTAATCCTTCTATGCCCTTTAGAGATTTATTCATTTCCTCATCAGGAAGAGGATAATCCACTAATTTTCCGGCAAGGTAACTTTGATAGCCGGTTAAATCCATAAGACCATGTCCGCTCATATTGAAAAGAATAACCTTTTCTTTGCCTTCTTCTTTAGCTTTCTTGGCTTCCTGGATGGTTGCTGCTATTGCATGGCTTGTTTCCGGCGCGCAGATTATCCCTTCTGTTCTTGCAAAGGTTATCGCAGCTTCGTAGCATTCCAGCTGGTGAAATGCTCTTGGAGTGAGCAATCCTTCGACTATACCTTGAGATACCAGAGGAGCCATCCCGTGATAACGCAAGCCCCCCGCATGAATTGGAGGAGGTATAAAATCATGACCGAGTGAATGCATCGGCAGAAGTGGAGTCATCTTTGCGGTATCGCCATGGTCGTATGCGAAAGGTGCTCTTGTCATTGTTGGGCAGGAAGTAGGTTCTACAGGTATTATTTCTATCTGTTCTCCATGTATCTTGTCATTAACAAACGGGAAAGCTGTCCCTGCAAAATTACTGCCTCCGCCGGCACAGCCTATGACGATATCCACTTTATTTTCTCCGGCTTTTTCAAGTTGTTTTTTCGCTTCGAGCCCTATGATTGTCTGATGAAGTAATACATGGTTCAACACACTTCCCAGAGAATATCTCGTATTGCCGGTCACGTCTGTTACCGCTTCTTCGATTGCTTCACTTATAGCAATACCAAGACTCCCGGGAGTATCGGGCATTTTTTCCAGTATATCACGTCCTGCTTTTGTTTCTTCGCTTGGACTGGCAACACAATTTGCCCCCCAGGTCTGCATCATAGTTTTTCTGTATGGTTTCTGGTCGAAACTGATTCGTACCATATAAACCTTGCATTCAAGACCCACAATCGCGCATGCGAAAGCAAGAGCACTTCCCCACTGTCCCGCGCCAGTTTCGGTTGTTAACTTTTTTATTCCGAATTCTTTGTTGTACCATGCTTGCGCGACAGCGGTGTTTGGTTTGTGACTTCCCGGAGGTGATACGCTTTCATTTTTGTAATATATCCTTGCAGGAGTACCCAGATGTTCTTCTAAAGCTTTAGCCCGATGTAGTGGTGTCGGGCGCCATTTGTAAAGGATATTCAATATTCCTTCTGGAATATCAATCCATCTTTCTTGACTAACTTCCTGTTCTATTAAATTCATAGGAAAGACAGGAGCAAGCATTTCCGGTGTAACAGGGTTTCCGTCAGGACCAAGAGGCGGTTGTAAAGGGCTGGGCAGATCGGCTGCAAGATTGTACCATTGTTTTGGAATTTCGCTTTCCGTTAAAACTGATTTAATATGCACTGTAACCTCCTTTTTGCTCTTTAGTACAAAATGATTTATTTAAATACGTATCCATTATATGAAAAAAGACGGAAAATGTCAAGAATAATAAATATAGAAGTTAGTAGTTGGGAGTTAGTAGTTAGAAGAAAAAAATATTCTTTTAATGCGTGTATTTTGGGTTTGTTCTTATTAGGGAAAGGAAGGGATTCTGGATTCTAACTCCTGAATTCTGGCTTCTTTTTTTAATCTTGACATTATAAGCTTATAGGGTTATAATATACTAATAATATGGGTGCAAGTAAGAAAAAACTTTATTCGGTATTGTCCGGTGATTTAGTCGGTTCTTCAAAGTTGGAAACAGGAGAACGAAAAGAAATTCTCTCGGTTTTGAAGAATTCGTTCAATCAGGTAAAATCGATTTACCCTAAAGCAGTTAGGTCGGAATTCGATATTTACAGAGGAGATAGTTTTCAGGGCATTCTAAGCGCCCCTTCTGTTTCTCTTGGTTCAGCTATTATAATTAGAGCTTACCTTCGAAGCAAAATCGGACATAAGGCGGATGCTCGAATCGCGATTGGTATAGGTAAGATTGACTATTTGCCTAAACATATTACAGAAGGATATGGTGAAGCTTTTGTAATTTCAGGAAAATTGCTGGATAAAATGAAGAAAAGCAGATTTAATTTTCAGATCGAAACGCCCTCGGAAGAAATCAACAGGGAATTACGAATCGAATTTATACTATTAGATTTCCTAATATCGAAATGGTCTCCGGAACAGTCTGAAGCGATAATAAAACATTTAAAAGGGTTAACCCAGGAAGAAATAGCAAAGAAGTTGGGTATATCACAGCCGGCTGTACATAAGCGCCTGGATAACGCAGGGTTTTGGCTGATCGATCAGATGTGTGATAGGTTTGCAAAGCTTATTTCCCAATTATAACCTATGAGTATTATATTTATCAATTATAACATTTAAATATTATAGGATGTTTTTATGGACGGATATAATTTAATATTGTTTTTACGGATGCTGGTTGTTCATTTTCTTATGGATTTTGTTCTAAAGGGTGAGTCCTGGAAGGAAGAAATAGATAGAAAAGGATTGAAATCATCCAGGCTTTATATTCATGCCGCTTTTTCTGCGATTCTTTTTTATCTGTTTTCTACTTTATTTAACGTTTTGTGGTTTCCTGTGATTGTTTTTATTTCTCGGGTTTTATTTGATGGTATAAAGTTATCAAAAGATAAAGGAAGGCAATTGCTGTTTAGTCAATTGGGCAAAATTGCGGTTTTGGCTGTATGTTTTATTGTTTTTGAAAATAAAGGGTTAAGTTATGGTGTAAAGCTTTTCTTATCTCCCGGGGTGAGTTATAAATTCTGGATTCTTGCTCTTTCTTATATTTTAATATTCTGGCCGGTGGGTTTTTTAATCGGGCAGTTGACTGAGCAGTGGCGTGGACAATTAAAAAGAGAATCTCTGGAGGGTTTAGGGAAAGCCGGTCTATGGATAGGCAGGCTTGAGAGGCTCTTGATTTTGACTTTTGTTCTTATCAACAGGTTCGAGGCTATCGGATTTTTGATTGCCGCAAAGTCGATTTTCAGGTTTGGAGAAATTACGAATCCAGAAGACAGAAAAGTCGCCGAGTATATTTTGATTGGTACTCTATTGAGCGTTGTAACTGCTATATTCATGGGAATAGTAACCAAGTGGTTTTTATCCCAGTCCGTTTTCCCAATCCAGAATTTCTAACCGCAGAGAAAGCTAAAAAATTTATCTCACACAGAGACACAGAGAAAAAAGAGAAGTAAAAGAGAATTTTAAACCCCACCCCAACCAAAAATAATTCTCACACAAAGCTCACAAAGACACAAAGAGAGAGATAATGTTGTTTTAAAACCCATCCCTCAACCCCAAATTTATCTCACACAGAGATCGCAAAGGTCACAGAGAACAAAATGAGTCGCCCGTCTCGAGTCACGCGTCGCTAGTCCCCTGCCCACAAAAACTATTAGAAACAACAGGTAACACAGATAGCACAAATGTTTTCTTTTTGTTTTTCCTATTCAACTATTCAACCATTCAACCATTCAACATAGATTCGAAGAATCTATAGTTTCCTTACGTCTTGACAAATGTTTAAAGAAATTATATTGTAAATAATAAAAGTTTTATTTATTACATTAAAATTTCAAAGAAATAAAGGAGTTTTTATGGGCTTATATAACAAGATTTTAATTATCTGTTTAGGTATTTTTCTGATGGTTTGCGAAAGCAATCCAAGGAAAGCGGGGATTAGAGTGCCTGAAAGATATGGCTCTTCGGAGTATGTTCAATTATCTGATGATGCAAAGCGTAGATATTTAAAGGAGTACTTTTTTTATCCTGACGGAATAATTGATAAAATTATAGCTGGTGAAATTTTTAAGGGTATGACTACCGATATGGCTTTGTTTAGTTGGGGTAGACCGGATAATATAGAATATAGAGAGGGCACCTGGGGAAGTGTTGAAAAGTGGTTATACGGTCTTGACTCTCAAGGAGAAGGTTTTAGATATTTGCATTTTAAAAACGGAAGATTAGATGACTGGAAAGACTAACCTCTTACAGGAAAATATGTAAAGTTATCACTCCGATAGAATTTGATTATTATTACTTAGCGTGGTAAACCACTGAAATGTAAAAATATGTTAAAATTTGTTGGTGGGTTAGTGTGTGAGTGCGTTAGTGAGTTAAAAAAACAGACCAACTATGTTATTCGTTTATGAAAGTTTTACTAATAAATCCGCCTATATATGATTTCGCTGTGTATGATTTCTGGATGAAGCCTCTGGGGCTTTTATATCTTTCCAGCCTTTTAAAAAAAAGGGGATATGAAGTACATCTGCTTGATGCGGCAAGTCGTTTTGATCCTTATTTTAAGGATGTTAAAAGCGATAATTCCGGGAGGGGAAAGATTAACTTTAAAAAAGTTAAAAAGCCTAAGATTTTAAAAAATGTTCCCGGGAGATTTAAGAGATACGGACTGCCGGCTGAAATTATAAGAGAAAGAATAAAGCATTACAATCCTGAAATCATAATGTTAACCTGTAGTATGACATATTGGTATCCGGGTTTAGTTGAGCTAAAAGAAATTATACAATCTCTGGAATTTGAAAATATTTCACTTCTTGGGGGAATATATGCAAATCTTTTACCCGACCATGCAAAAAGTCTGGGCTTTGATAGAGTCTATTCTAAGAAAGAAAATTATATTGAAGAGCTAGATTTAGAAATACCAAGGCATTTTAAGGCTTTTCCGCCTCCCGATTACTCCCATTATTTGAATCTTACGTACGCCTGTCTTGCTACTTCTATTGGCTGTCCTTTTGATTGTCCCTACTGCGCTTCTGCTTATCTTTGCGGGAAGAAAGAAGATAAAGAGGTGGAACAAGTATTGGAAGAAATTTACTATTTATACAAAAAAGGAATAAGAACATTTGCTTTTTACGACGATGCATTGTTAATTCCGCAAGAACGATTCATAAATTTATGTCAAATGATAGAAGGAAAAGGAATATCGGCTTCCTTTTTTACTCCTAATGGACTCCATTCGAGATTTATATCCGAAGATGTGGCTAATGCAATGTATTCAGCTGGATTTAAAGAACCGAGAATTTCCCTTGAAACTGCAGATGAGAACATTCAAGGAAAGCTTTATATGAAAACTTCTAACGATGAATTCATAGCTGCTATAAAGAATTTAAATGTAGCCGGATATAATAAGCGAGATATTTATACATATCTTCTTACTGGAGCACCCGGGGTTAGTTTTGAGTCTGTCGAAAAATCGATACTTTACGTCGCAACGAAAGGAGTTAAAGTATCTCTTTCGGAGTTTTCTCCAATACCGGGAACAAAGATGGCAGAGGATTTATCGGATCCCCTTCTTACAAACAACACAGTTTATTATCATTATAAGAATATGGAGGAAGATATGGTTAAGGTGAAGAAATTGGCTAAAGAAGTAAATAAAAGCATTAATGCAGGGAAAAGAGCGGATTAGAAGAAAAGCAGGAAGATAGGCGAGGATTAAGGATTAGTTGTAAAGCAAGTAAGAAAAGCAAGGATTAAGAAAAAAACTTACCGCTTAATCCCTGATCCCTGGACTGCTAACTTACACTGTTTCTAATCCTATTATTTTCCGTGCAAATCAGTGGCTAATTATTTTAATGCTAAACTTATCAACTTGACAGACGTATGAGGAGATATATTATTCAAATATGAAGATATTAAATTTTTTGATCATAGCAGCTCTCGCAGGGCTTATAATTAGATCGCTTATAGTCACCATAAAAGATATGGATGGAAGAAAAAAGATGGTGATGAACGGGATAATTATTCTATTTTTATCCTTTCTCATCTTTGCATCTCTTCTATCTTATACTCCCAGGGCGGATCTTGCTGAAAATTTCGGTGGAATTGTAGGTGCTGTAATTGCGAGAAGCATGTTCGAAACTTTTGGGATTCTTTCTTATTTTTTGCCTTTAATCTTCGTCATTGCTGCTATTTCATTATTTCTTGATAAGGTTAGATATATTTTCTATCGTGTGGGCGGATTATTCCTCTGGCTTTTTTCCCTTGCTCTTGCAATTGTATCTATAAATCCGGGGCTTTCGGAGGAGAGAAAAGGTGAAATAGGTACGATAGTAGGTTCTTTCCTTATTTCAAAATTGAGTTTTGGCGGTAGTATAACATTGGTTTCTTTTCTGGGATTGCTGATCCTTTATATATACCTGCAGCCTTCACCCAGAAAAGTAAGTATGAAGCCGATTTTGACTGTTATAAAAGGACTTGGAAGGCTGCTTAAAAGTTTATTGCCTGAAAGAAAAAAAAGGCCTATTCTTCAGCCGTTAAAAGATAAAAGCTTAAGCCGCATAGAAAGGGCCGAGCCGAAAGGAGTTAAAGGGGTAAACAAAGTAAAAAGAAAAAAACTCGATATTTCGGAAGGGAGTTCGGATGATTTTAGAGCTAACTTCCTAAATGCTTTGAAAGACCCTGTGCCGGTTGAATGGATGTCAAATGAAACTGTAAACAATTATAAAGATATACTTGAAGGTAAATTGGAGAGTTTCGGTATAACGGGAAGCGTTACCGGAGTACTAAGAGGTCCTGTGGTGAGCAGATTCGAATTTAAACCTGATCTCGGAATAAAATTATCGAAAATATCCAACCTTGCCAATGATCTGGCTCTTGCTCTACACGCGGAAAAAATCAGAATTATTGCTCCTATACCCGGTAAGGGCGTAGTTGGAATCGAAGTGCCGAATAAAAATAGAGAAACCGTATTTTTGAAAGATTTTATACGTAACGAAACATTTCAGAACAATAGCTCTATAACCTATGTGCCGATTGGCAAAAATATAACTGGTAATCCTTTCTATTACTCGATTGCCTTGATGCCTCATATTCTTATTGCCGGAGCCACAGGTTCCGGAAAATCTGTTTTTATTAACTCTATTCTCACTTCTCTTTTATTTAAAGCAACGCCGGCAGATCTACGTTTTATACTTATAGATCCGAAGAGAATAGAACTTTCGGTTTACAACGGGATTCCTCACTTGATTAGGGGAGTCATAAACGATCAATCTACCGCGCTAAAGTATTTACTCAAAAGTCTTGAATGTATGGAACAAAGATATAAAGAATTTGCGCGTGTTGGCGTGAGAAATATTCAGGGTTATAATAGTAAAATGAAAGATAAAAAACCTTATATTTTTATAATTATAGATGAACTTGCCGATTTGATGATGAGAAGCGGAAGAGATGTCGAGAATGCGATAATCAGGCTTGCTCAGATGAGCAGGGCAGTAGGTATACATCTTGTCCTGGCTACTCAACGTCCCTCGGTAGACGTAATAACGGGTTTAATAAAAGCTAATTTTCCCGCCAGAGTAGCTTTCCAGGTTGCTTCCGGACATGATTCCAAGACTATTCTTGATGCGAAAGGAGCTGAAAAACTTCTGGGTAACGGAGATATGCTTTTTGTACCTCCGGATGAAGGAGTTGCCAGAAGGCTTCATGGCCCTTATATAACCATAGAAGAAACGAAAAGAATTGTTTCTATGGTAGGTCTTACGCATCTAAAGAATTTATTGAAAGATCATTTCCATAATCCGGATGATATATGTTCTCTGGTTGAAGAAGAAGATATTCTTGATGTTTTTGGCGATAGAACTTTACCGGGAGCATCGGAAAGAATAGAGCAGTTCAGTAGATTACTTAATATACGTTTGAATATAGATGAGAACCGGTTTACACAATTTATTGAAGAATTGGATTATTATCCTCCTACCGAGGAAATCGAGGAATTTCTCACGGTTGATGAGGAATCGGAAGAAGTTGGAGAACTCGATGAGCTTTATAATGAAGCTAAAGAAATAATTATTGGTCAGCAGTCAGCGTCGGTTTCTCTCCTGCAGAGAAAATTGAAAATAGGGTATGCACGTGCGGGTCGTTTAATCGACCAGTTGGAAAAAACCGGTGTTGTTGGTAAGTTCAGAGGTTCAAAACCAAGAGAAGTTCTAATGAAAAGGGAGCGATAAAGTGCTAATGTTTTTGTTTTTGGTTTCTTCGGTTTTAAATCAAGTTTCCAATAATCTAAGTTCAGTTAAATCTATTGAATGTAATTTTAATGAAATTCTGATGTTTCATGGCGACACTTTAAATTTTAGCGGGACTGTATATGCAGTAAGAGATAAAGCGAGAATAGATGTTTTCAAGCCCGAGAGAGAAATTATGTTTTTCCAGAGAGATTCTGTTTTTATCTGGAGGAAAAGCACAAATCAGGTTTTTCGAAGGGAAACACCGATGGTTTTTTACAATGTTTTATTTTCTCCTGGGGTTAGCTATAAGGTAGATTCGACAAAGTCGGGCTGGGCACATCTATCACCGATAAAGAGTGAGTTAGGTTATCCTATTTCTGTTCGTTTTAATAATAAATTTCTTCCTGAGAGAATAAAATTTCATCAGGAATCAGGTACGGGCGAATTTACTTTTACTTCGTATAAATTGAATCAAGTATATGATGAAAAATTTTTCTCTTTGAATTCTACTATTGCTTCTCACCAATGAAATCAACTTATGACGATAAGCTTTTATTCTTAAGGAATATCGCCGGGGAAGCAGGGGATATACTGATGAATCTTTTTAGAGGGAATTTTGAGATAGAGAGTAAGCCTGGGAGTGAATTGTTAACCACGGCAGATAAAAGAGCAGAGAAATTTATTATAGATAATTTAAGTAAAAAATACCCTGAAATAGAAATAATTGCGGAAGAGACAAAGCCTTCTAATTGGGAGGAAGAAGAAGCTTTTATTATCGACCCTCTGGATGGAACGAATAATTTTTCTTCTGGTATACCTATGTTTAGCGTTTCGATTGCTTATCAGCTTGAAGGAGATTTGAAGATTGGTGTTGTTTATGACCCTTTACATAAAGAATTATTTTACGCTGAGAAAGGTAAAAAGGCTTATCTGAACGAATCTCCTATTTCCGTTTCGAAAAAAAACAAACTTAAAGATTCGATCCTCGCAACAGGATTTCCTTATATAAAGGAAAGAAAAGAAAATTCCAATATACCCGAATTTTCAGAACTTATAATGAAATCAAGAGGTATCAGGCGTATGGGTTCCGCCGCACTGGATCTTTGTTATGTTGCTTGCGGCAGATTTGATGGTTTCTGGGAGAAACACTTAAAGATATGGGATATTTCTGCGGGAGGATTGATAGTTGCCGAGGCGGGAGGAAAAATTACAAATTTTTTCGAAGAAAGCTGGAATCATAAATCCGATAACGTTATTGCATCAAATGGATTAATTCATTCTGAAATACAGGAGGTAATACAAAACTTATGAGTAGGCCTTCCTGGCATGAGTATTTCATGCAAATAACTGAGCTTGTTAGTACCCGGGCAACATGTCTCAGAAGAAAAGTAGGTGCTGTTATTACAAGAGATAAACGTATATTGACTACGGGTTATAACGGACCGCCGGAAAATATTACACATTGTGAAAAAAGGGGAGGATGCCTGCGGGACGAGCTCAATATTCCTTCCGGACAGAGAATGGAACTCTCAAGAGCAATACATGCCGAACAAAATGCCATAATTCAAGCCGCTAAAGTGGGTATTTCGATACAGGACTCGATTCTCTACGTAACAGCTCATCCGTGTTTTACCTGCGCTAAAATGTTGATAAATGCAGGTGTAAAAAAAATTATTTATAAGGAGGGTTATCCGGATGAATTCGCTCGTGAGATTCTAAAAGAAGCAGGAGTCGAAGTCATTAAATTTGATAAACTGCTGAAAAAAGAAAAGGCTAAAAAAAATAAAAAAAAGAAGAAATAACGAATCACACGAATGCCCTTATGGTCCAAAGTCCAATGTCCAAAGTCATGAGTCAAAAAATATTTGTGGGATTTGCGCTATTTTTTGTTAAAAAAAGGGGTTGTTAAGGGAGGAACAATAAAAAATTCTGTGTTCTCTGTGGCAAAGTTAGGATTTGGGGTTTGGGGTTTGGGATTTAGAAACAACAAAATAAATTTTCTTAGGTTGTGTGGAGGGGCTTTGTGCTCTCCGTGTCTTTGTGTGAGATTATTTTTGGGTGAGATGATGGGTTCTAAACAACTATATAATTTTTTCTCTGTGAATTTTTTGTTTTTCTCTGTGTTCTCTGTGGTTAAATATTCAATTGTAAGTTTGTTTATTTTTTTTGCTTTTAGTATAAACCTTTCTTCTCAGGATTTCGAAGAACTTTCTTACGGTAAATATATAGACGTCGAAGTGAAAATTGGGACTTTCTTGGGTAATTTCGAGAGAAATTATTACGGCAACAGAATTCCATCAAGACTGGATATTCTATGGAAAAAATTTCTTGGTAGCGGATATACGGTTCGTGGAGAGGGACAGGTAATGTGGTCCGGATGCGGTTGGACCGGACAGCCTCTTCTCCTTGAAGAAGACGGAGAATACTATCTGATACAGGGAACTTATGAACATAAATTAAAAAAGATTGATGCGGATAATGGTAATGTTATTTGGGAATATGAGTTCGATGATGTGCTTAAGGGCACAGGTACAATATGGTCGAACAAATACGCACGGAATTTCGGAAAAAGTCTCATAATTCTACAGGGCAGCCGTAGGGGTGTTAAAAATTCTCTTCACTCAGATAAGATTCCGAGTTTCAGGGCAATATCATATTTTTACGGTATAGAATATTGGAGGCTGAATGTAGGTAGAACGGCCAGTTACAGCAGAGATGTAGATGCCTCGGCAGTTGTCTTAAATGATACTGTCTATATTGGGTTAGAGAATGCAATATTTACTGTACTAAATCCAAATCCTGACAGTGTGGTGAAAAAAGATGGAATGGAACAGCCGAAAATATATCAGGAAATAAATCTTTATAACGATAGAGATATCGGGAGACACAGAGGGAATCTTGTGGTTGAATCTTCTCCTTGTCTTTTAAACAATCGAATATATATAACTGCGGGTTCGGGTCATGTTTACGGTTATAATCTTGAGACAAAGGAAATTGATTGGGATTTCTATATAGGTTCCGATATGGATGGTTCGCCTGTGGTAACCGAAGACAGCTGTATACTTGTTACAGTTGAGAAACAGTATATAGAAGGGAAAGGTGGTGTATTTAAACTTGACCCTTCGAAGAGTGAATCCGAGGCGGTTGTGTGGTATTTCCCTACGGATAATACAGAACTGGCAGAATGGGGGGGAGGGGTGATAGGTTCTGTTGGGATAAACGACAGGACAAAAGCAGAAAATTATCCATTCCTTGCTGCATTTATGGCAATTGACGGATATCTTTATGTTGTGAATCATAAGGAGATAGACGAGAAAAAGGGGAAAGTGTATGGTCCTAATAATAAAAAAACTTATCCCACACCTAAGTTAGTTTTTAAGAAAAGAATCGGAGGCTCTATTTCTACTCCTATTATTGTAGAAAACAGGCTTGTTGCCGCAGGGTACGGAGGAATCTATCTGTTTGAATTCGATGAAAATGGCAATTTTGAATTGCTTGATAAGCAATATCCTGGCATATTCGAGGCAACTCCTATCGCATGGGACGGAAGGATTTATATCGGTTCAAGAAACGGATATCTTTATTGTTTTGGGGAAGAAGAAGATACCACCTCATTGCCAAAGAAGATTTCTGGACCACAGAGTACACAGAGCAAAATAGAAGAAAAATGAATTGTTTTTTAAAACCCATCCCACAACACCGGATTGATCTCACACTGAGGCACAGAGAACACAAAGTTTTTTACTTTTTTTCACCACTTAACCATTCAACTATTAAACCATTTAACTATGTCTTTCTTCTCGAAATTCATATCATAAGACATTTAGCAGGGAGGATATTATGCTAATAGAAAAATTTTTAGAAGATCTCGGCATTCCCGGGATTATTGTATTTGCTATACTTGGCTTCTCGTTGTTGGTGTATGCCATATCAAAGATTTCTTCCGTGATAACTACAAGAAAACTAAAACCTCTTGCCGAGATGCTTAACGGGGAAATAAAATCTTCATTTGCGGCAGGCACTTATATCAGTATATTGAATTACGGGCCGGAGATTCGTCTTAAGTTAACACTAGGAGGAGGAAATAATCCCTCGTATCTTACTTTTGAATTGCTTAGCCCCGTAGGATTCAGGTTTAAAATTTTAAAGAAGGAGGGTCTAAATCAGGTATTTACCCTATGGGGAAAGGAAGTTGAAATAAATGATAACTCTTTTGAGGAAGACTGTTTGATTCGTTCTGATAAACCTGAGGAAGCGGCTTCTTATTTGATGGATGCAAGACGCATCGAAGCCGTAAGATATTTTTTAGAGAATGGGTTTAATAGGATAGACGCAAATGATAAAGGTATTTATGTCATTAAAATGAACTACACCGATGAGGATCTGACTCCGGGAAAAGTAGGAACATATCTGGATAATCTAAACAGCTTTACCAGGTTTTAGCATTGCTTTGAATTCTACCGAAGCTCGTTTTTTTAACATGTAAAACATGTAGAAATTGTAGTTTTTTTAAGCTAATAGCGAAGGGCTAAAAGCTAAAATCTTTTTTTTACGCTGGTTTCACTTCCGGCGGGACAAAACCTTGTGGAGCTTGAGCTTCTTTTATCTCTCCGAATTTTTCCTCATATTTTTTAACGTTATCGCGAAGAGCGTTTATTATACGTTTCATATGTCCGGGACTTGTAATGACTCTGGCGGTAACGCTCCCGGCCGGGGGTGATGCCAATATAAAATCCATAATAAATTCTTCTTTTGTATGCAGGACTATCATGTGATTGGCGTATGAGCCGCCCATTATTTTTTCCGGAAATCTGACTTGAATCTCTTTTTTTTCTTTTTCCAAAGTTTCCTCCTTTTTCAAAATTTTGTTAAATTATAATTATAGTGAAAAATTAGTCAAGAGCGGATGATTTGCACCGGGTCATCAGTCACTAGTCGCCAGTCATTAGTCAAAAACAAAAGTAGAGAGTAGGGAGTAGAGAGCAGTTAGCAGTAAAAAAACGATAAAAATCTTTGTGCTCTTTGTGTGAGATTAAGTTTTTGGAGATGTGGGTTGAGTTTTAAATAATAAAAAAACAGTGTGTATCCGTGTAAATCCGTGGCTGATTATGAGTTGTGGGATGGGATTTTGTTAAATAATAATAAAAAATCCTGTTTATCTGTGTCCATCTGCGTCCAATTGTTGGGTTGGGTGGGGTACTTGCCCCTTGACTACTAAGGCTTGTGGAGTTAATATTGTATATGTCATTAACAAAGAAATTGATATTGGCCAGTTTAAGAAAAGTAGGGATTAATTATTTCACCATCTCTGATATATGTGATTTGTTCGAGATATCCAACAACTATGCTTCTCAAATGGTGTTTCAACTTAAGATGGATGAAAAGATAGAAGAGATTGAAAAAGGTAAATATACATTACCTGAGGGCGCTCAATATCCTTTTTTGATTGCTTCGAAAACCGTGCAGCCTTCCTATATCTCTTTTGAAACTGCCCTTTCCGTATATACGACAAAAGGAGTTTCGGATTTTAATGTTTATTATGTGGCAACTCCAAAAAGGAAAAGACCCATTGCATTTAAAGAGTATAATTTCAGATACATAACGTTAAAGCCATATAAGTTCTTCGGTTTCTGTCAGTTGAATATTAACGGGAACAAGGTCGCTATGGCTGAAGTTGAGAAAGCTATTGTGGATTGTCTGGAAGAAACAACCTATGGTCCGGAATTGGATAAGTTTAGAAATATTTTAGAAGATCTCCTTCCGTATGTATCTATAAAAAAGCTTGTAAAATATGCTCTTAGATGTCACAATAAGACTTTACTTGCACGTTTAGGATATCTTCTCGAAACAATAGGGATCGATGTTCCTATAAAAGAACAATATCTTCCGAAAGATTACGTAAAGTTTGATCCGGCTGGCGATAGACAGGGCAAATGGATCGCCAGGTGGAATATAATCGATAATTTGTAATTGCCACAGAGACACAAAGACATAAAGAAAAACAGTTTGTTTAACCACGAAACGTACAAAATACACTAAAGTTTTTTTGTGATTACTATTTAGCTATTTTTTAATTTGACTATTTAACTAAGATTCTTCGAATCTTACTTAACCAATACCGCTTTTTCTCCCGGAAGTCTTTTTCCGGCGACAGAAATAGAGTAGAAATATTTCCCTGCCGGTAAAGGAACTCCGTTTTTGTCGGTTCCGTCCCAGGTCAGTATATGTTTACCTTGCTCCATTCTTTTATTTGAAAGAATTTTTACAACTCTCCCGAGTCCATCGAATATTTCGATTTCTACTTTTCCGGCATTCGGTAAACTTAAAATTATTGCATTGGAATTCGTAAAGGGATTCGGAGAAAGATTCACTTTATATTTGTTTATTTCCGGTAATCTCATTCCCGATGTATCTTCATTTACGTAAAGACAACCTCCGGTTACGATGCCTCCTATCGTGTCCTGATACGATGGGTAAGAAGCACTTGAGGCCGTTTGGAGTAACCCAACTGTTCTTACTCTGAAGCTTCCGTTTACTCCCGAGATGCCGGATACGGCAGACCATTGACCAATGTAAGAGGATTGTGTTGTTCTAATCAGATAAAGCGTATCTACCGCATTAACTATGTCCATAGGAAGAGAACATGAATCTGTCTGTAAAATGGCAATGGGGTAGGCTGCTACCGGGAATTGCTGAGGAAAAGCAGATCCGTTAGGCTGTACATATTCTACTGTCGGAGCGCTATATCTTATTGAAGCCGAAACGTCGAAGCTTGTGCCCATAATTATGTTTTTGGGTGCGTTTATTTTTGCTTCCCAAGGTGAAGCAAATATAAAGTTTCCTTCAGGCCAACCGGCCTGAAGTTGGGCTACAGTGTAGGATACATATGGTCCGTACCAAGGGTCGTGGAAGAACAATTGAGATTGTAGAGGATTTCCCATGTTCAAGCTGTACCCAACAAGTAAAATCGAATGTCCGATTTCGGTATAATTGGGTTTTGTAGTATCACCTGGCGAACCTTCCGGAGTTCCGATAAGCCAGGGGAAACGTCCGCTAAAAACAATAGGATATCCTTCGTTTAGGGCTTCCATCCATCCTACCATGCCGCTTGTTCCCGGAATGAGAAAGTGTTGCCCGTTGATTATTGTTGTGGTATCACAATCTATTACAGAATATCCTATTTTCCTCCAGGTATATCCATTGGTGACACTCCCATCTGCAGAATTGCTTAATATACTGAAGTGTGCTGCCCTGCGTGCGTCAGATTGAAGAGTGCCGGGTGATAGACCATCGGTATTACAGACAGATGCAATTTGTTGTGAGGGAAAGGGAGTCGCGTTATTTTCCATGTGGTCGTAGTAATCAAAAAGCATATGCAGACATGCAACTGTACACCAGTTGTTGGGGAAAGCCGGATATCCGGAATCCGGAGGAAACCACGGAGAACCTTGAGAATGATAGGGTACGGGTAGTAACATAGTTTGGGCATTTAGTGCAAAACAAAAAGATAACAAACTGACAATTAAAAATAGCTTTTTCATAAAATACCTCCTTATCCTCTATTGTATGAATTTTCTAAAGCGCTGTCAATAGAGAAAATAAATCCTTATGGGAAATTAATTGATATTTGGTTATCTTAAAAATTTCTTACTTAATCGTTAATCTTTCTTTAAAAAAATCGGAAAAATTCTTTCTTGACAAAAGGTATAAAAATACGTAGAATGGTAAGTATTGAGCGATTCGATTAATAATGTAATTGAAAATCTTAAATTAAGGAGGAGTTATGAAGGGTAGGAAACTTTTTATAGTCATTGTATTATTATTGGCTTTAGGTCTCCCGGTTTTAGCTCAACAACAATTTAGATTAAGAATTTATCCACCACCACCAAATCAGTTAGGTGTCGAAGATTTGTGGTCTTTAGAAATAACAAATAATTCCAGCGGCCAGCCTATGGTTTATCTTCGGGGCAGGATTAAGAAAGGAGGAAATGATATATTCAGAGCCAGTACGAATGAGTTCGAGTCACCTCCACCTCGGGGTAAGCTGCGCATAAAGGCAAGAGATATAAGGGAATTGAGGGATGAATTTTATGTGGAAAAATACAAATCTTTCATCGAGAGAACGGGAAGTGTTCCTGCAGGAAATTATGATGCCTGTTTAGAACTTATCGATGCTGCTAGCGGAGCACTGCTTGCCGATGAATGTATACCCATTACGGTACGACCGGCAAGTCCTCCGAGGCTTATATCTCCCAAAGCTGGTAAAGGTATAAAAGTCAAGCGTCCGACTTTTACCTGGACCAAACCTGCTCCTGTACCCGCACAGGAAAGAGTTCTTTATAAGATAAGAATCGTTGAGATATACGAGGGACAGTCGAAAGAAGAAGCAATGAGATCGAATCCCGTGTGGTATGAAGAAAGCGGAATTAACAGAACAAGTTTTATGTATCCCTTAAGGGGCAGAGAGCTCGATCCGGATAAACGTTATGCATGGCAGGTTCAATCTTTTTACGCAGACGGATTGCCTTTGGGCAGGGACAACGGTATGAGCGAAATATGGGAAATTAATCCCGATATTATTAAAGATATAAAACCTTTACTTGTTCCTAAATATTTAAAGATAGGCGATTTCGTAATAAAGAACATAACCTATACTTCATCTTCGAAAGATTCTCTTTCCGGAAGCGGAGAATCTTATTTTATAAAGAAAAATCCTCCTGCGGGCTTTGGCGGTCCGATGTATCTTTATGTGGAGATTCCTTTTGATGTTACTTTCAATAATTTGCAGGCTAATTGGCCGAGTGGCTCAGACACGGCAAATATTATTTCAGGCGAGATAGAGGAAAGCTTTTCCTCTCCTCTGGCAGTACCGGTCGAAGGTTATATTGTGTCAGTACATGATATTCACATGTTACCTGATACGGCGAGCGGGATAATTGCAGTTAAGCCTGCTTGTCTCTATGATACGACTGGATGTGACCCAGTTGAATTCGGACCTTTTAGAGAAAAACTTTCACCTCTTCTGGATGTTCATGAAGAGCTTAGTGTCGCAGAAAGAGGTCCTTACAGGTTGGGGGAAACCGGTATAATAATTAAGTCTACAGGAAAGGTGGTGATCGATCTTAGCAGAACGATTACTCCCAGTAAAGTAGGGATTGATTTAAAAAGAGGAGAAACTGTCGAACAGCCTAAAATGGATACCTGTAATACGGGATATCTTTACGCTAAATATACCTTCAATAATGGCGTTCTGAAATCTGATGGATTCAGCGCTACGTTTGAACTTGCCTCGCCCTGGAGGTTCTGGTCTTTGATTCCTTTAGGGTTTGAAGTAAATCTGACATCCGGAGAACTCGAAATCGAAAAATGTAAAGTTAAGAAGGGGAAATTCGTGAACGGAGAAATAGTTCTTCCTTCCGATAGTAATGGAGTTGTGGACCCGGCGGGTAATAAAGTTATAGCGAAATATGATTCTATTCTCGTCGATACACTTTTAAGCTTATCGTCTAAAGTTTCCGTAGAACGTCAAATGAAATGGGGTGGTTTTGGTTTATCTGCCACAAATACTTATTTCAGAATTACAGCGAATCCGTATGCTTACCATACGGTTGTACAGAGCGATACTTTTACCAGAGTGAAAAAGGATACTCTTGTAGGTTTAATAATACCTGAATTAAACAGGACATTTGACACTCTTATAGTTTATTCGGGAGACGTTTCTTATCCTTTGAAATTCAAAAATATGGGTGCCACCTTTAATAAAATTATGGGAGGTGGTTGGTTTAACCTTGAAATGCAGGGTATAAGAGGATTTTTGTCTTCTGACCCTGAAACTCCTAAAATGTATGTAAGGCTTGGTTTGCCTACAAAAACCGGATATGTTTGTGATAGCAGTTTTAATACGGTTTTTACTCATGATGAAACCGATTCCACTTTTATGAAGTTCTGGTTTGTTGGTAATTCTTCTTTCGATACAGATTTAAGGGGTAAGTTTAGAATACCTTATCCTTCTAACATAAAGCCTCCTTTCCGGGAGGTTGGTGTTACTTCTACCGCCAGTTTCGTAGGTGGAAACGCATTTTTCCCGGATACTACGCTTCCTCTCGATTACTGGGGCGTTGGTTTAAGTTCCAAGAGAGGTGTTGTTAGTGTCAGGATGGGAGAAATTATTTATACTAATGCAGAAATTGAAGAACCCGTGCATTTCTCTACAGGATTTAACATAATATGGGGTGAAATGCTTGCTGACGGGGATTTGGGAGAATTTTATTTCAACCACAATGCTGCCCACCAGAAATTTGACGGATTTCCGATTACACTGGATTCGGCAGGGTTATCGAAATTCGATGAGAGAAAAGCTGGGGGAGAGCTTGTGGTCAGAAGCGGAATTCACTTTAACTTCTTCGGAGAACCGGATACATTTATCACAGTACACGATGAGAACCATACAATCTTCAATCCGAGTCCTCCGCCGGATAGAATAACGATTGATTCCCTTCCATATCAGGGTCGTCGTGTTACCATAGATCCGGAGGAATTTGATTTGTATAGAGATTGGGGATCAGGTATTGCAGAGATGGATTTCGATGAGGTCCGTTACGATTCTATGGATCAGAACGGATTTATAGGTACGGGAGATGTAGCTTTCAACTTTTTCCAGGACTCTACTGTTCATGCCGACATAGAAATAGATAGTTTGTATATAAAAATTTGCGTTTTAGAGACCAGAGTACGTAATCTTTTACTTTTGGATGTGGAACTAACAAGTTTGGGTGAGATATGGGGATGTGCGGTTATTAAAGGGGACGAGCTTGACCGCATCGCAGTCGGTGCCAGGATTGAATCCTCTGTAGGAGGCGGATTTGACTTACTCGTTCCTAAAGCCGGAGTGGGTATTGAAGTTAAAATGGCTATTACGCCTAATATAACGACTTTTGCTGCCGATGGCATAATGTACCTCTCTGTTTTGACCGCTGATATCGAAATGAACGGCAGCGTATTCTTCAGAACTGACAGAAGTGCGGGAAGTGTGGAGGGTGAATTAAAAGGTGCTTTCGACTTGAGCTCTTTAGGTGTCGATTTGGAAGCGGAAGGGCAGGCAAACTGGTTTTTTAGTGGTTCTACAAATTACATACAAGGTAGATTGGCGGTCAAGTTGTGTACGCTGGTCTTTGGATCCGGTCTTGCAGGAGGTATGTTCATTGGATATCAGGCTCCATTGAATCAAATTTGGGTAATTCAAGAAGGGAGCAGTGCTAACAGGCGTTTTGGTATTGATGCGGGTGATTTAGTAAGTCCTGTAACAGGATTGTATGTTTTTGGAGATTATGAAGCATCTATAGATTTTGGCATAGTTTCTGGAGGTATTGAAATTTATGCCGGTGTTGGAGCATTCTTGACTGGTAGCTATACCGGTGCAGATGGAGTTACCAGTCCTGAAGACGGAGATTTTGTTATTGTAGGTGTAGTTGGAGTTTACATATATGGTGATATACTTTGGGGACTTGTTTCAGCGTCAGCTTGGGGAGAGCTGAAAATATTCTTTGGAACCTTAATGGGATTTGAAGGCACGTTTGGTCTTAGAGGCTGTGTTCTCTGGGGAGCTATTTGCGGCGAGATTGAAATAGTTGCGGGAATAAACTCAAGAGACGGCTTCTACGTAGAGTAAGGAGGTATCGATGTTAACATTATTATTATTAGGGGCTGTATTGAATGTTTACACAAATGATGTAGTGGTCAAAAGAGCTGATACCACTATTACTCCTACCATAGGTATGGAATTGAAGGATATCGATACAGTCATTGTTAAAGATAGTTCTAAAGCCGAGGTTCTTTATGCCGATAGTAGTGTGATGTATTTAGATGCTAATACGCGTATCAATACAAAAGGCGAAAAGAAGCGTTCTGTATTCCTTTCCTTTGGCAGAATCTGGATGAAGGTTAAAAAGTTAGTGAAGGGAGAGTCTTTGGAAGTCGCAACTCCTGTTTCTATTTCGGGTATTACGGGGACGGAATTTGAGCAATCCTTCATAGCAGAGAAGGTCGAATGTAAAATGATGGGAGGAGATTTAACTTTCAAAGACACCAAGACTGGCGAGGAGAAAAAACTGGGAGAAGGCGAAATGGCTTCTCTTGAAAAGGGAAAGGCAGCAAAGTTTGAAAAATTTAAGAAGGACCAGGTTAAACAATGGTATAAATGGAGTAAAGGTGATGCCGATTTTATCCTCAATAAAATGAAACAAGTCTATGACGATGGCGAACATGGAGATGGCGAGGCTGGAAAGAAGTTAATGCTTCTTGCATCTCAGGTTAAAGCGGTTGCCGGAGTATTGGGAGTCGTTGGTGAGTACGAAGCAAAGATAGATAAGCTTTATCCTGATGCTATGAAAGTTAAATATCCTGGGATTGTTAAAGGGCTTTTTGCTTCTTCCGAACCTGGTTTTCTCTATGCGGTAAGTACTGAGAATTTAGGCAGTAATACCTTCGTATTGTTAAAATGGCCTGAATTGGAAGGAGTTAAGGCTTTTAATCTTTATAGGAAGGAGATTCCTTCAGGCATAAGTCCGACAGCTCCGATTAACTCAAAGCCGATTAAACTTATGACAGACTGTAATGAGATTAAAAAGGTTATGCCTAAGGGTTCAGTAGAATGGGATGCTGTTAGCAATATTATTAACCACCCGTCGACGACCAAGCCAAAAGTCAAGACGAAAACAGTCGGTAAGGGTTCTTCTCTTATTACTCCTAGGGAACCTGATGTTGATATGTTTGCGGTTCCGACTAGACTTGCTAAACTTAGTCCATGCTCTATTTCAACTATTTCGGATACCTCTGCGACTTATAAGGCTTTGATGTCTCTTGCGAATAAATACTACAAGGTTGCGGTTGTTATGGGGCAGGCTTATATAGATAAGAATGTTGTTCCGGGTAAAAAGTATCTGTATTCAATTACACCTGCCGACCGTAAAGGTGTGGGGACCGAACTTATTAAACCTATAGATACTGCTACCGTTATTGCGGGTAAAGTTCTCCTTTTGCCGGCTCCATCGGGAGTTTCGACTATTGCGGGTGATAATAAGGTTATGGTAAGATGGAATGAAATGGGTGCAGCATCAGGATATGAAGTTTACAGAAAGGCGCTAATGTCCTCATATATGAGAATAAACGGGGCCGAAGTAATAGAGGCATGTACTCTTGATTTGGATGGACATAAGATAGCCGAGAAACTTTGCTTTAGAGATTTTATGCGCTGGGATGAAGCGGGATATCCCGCAAAACATGAAGTTGTGGCTCCCGATTCGACTTATGGACCTGTTAACGCTATAACTTATAATTATAAAGTAAGAGCTATTGACGCTCTTGGTAGATCTGGTATGTTTAGTTCTCCTGCTTCTGCACTTCCGCAGGATAAAACTCCGCCGGCTGTACCGTACGGAATTCAGGTGGAAGCTTATCCGGATGGGTTACAACCCAAGTGGTACCAGGTTACTCATGATGAATTAGGCCATGTGGAGTTTGGAAGCTTGCAGGGCTATAAGGTCTACCGTTTTAACTCGGCGGATTCACTTTATGATAGTACTGTGGTTGCTTCTCTTGTACCTGATACATTCGGTGTTTTCCCTCTATACAAGGATACGGATCCCTCACTATTCTCCGCCTATGGTGAGAAAACTTACTGGTATAGAGTCAGGTGTATCGACCATGTAGGTAATGTTAGCGGTCTTTCTCCTTCGGCGGGTAATAACCTGCCGGATACTACACCTCCGAAACGGCCGAGGAATTTAGCAGCGGGAAGTCATGCGGATCGTATTGAGCTCACTTGGGATAAACCGAATCCTGTTCCAAGTGACCTCGCAGGGTATAATATCTATAGAGGTGTTTGCGGTGAGGATTCGGTTTGCGTCGAGTATAAAGAAGCAACTTCCCATGTCATTAAGGATCATATATGTACAAAATGGGAACTCGTACCTTATCCTATGCATCTTGTAGGGAATAAAGATCATCCCGACAGTCTGAAGTTTAATGATTTTACTGTTCCTCCAAGCTCGCCGATTTGTTACAGATATTCGATAAAAGCTTATGATTTGAGTCAGAATTTGAGTGATACTTCCAGGACAGTCTGCCAAAAGCTAAGGGAAGAAACACCTCCTGCGCCTCCTGTTATCGCAGGGCTTAAAGCAAGAGACAGGGCGGTAAAAGTCGAGTGGGTTTCTTCTCCTGTACAGGATCTCTTTGGGTTCTTGGTTGATAGAGCAGAGAAAGAAGCCGGACCTTACAAGAGAATAAGTGATACCTTGATATTCCCTACGGCGGTAGATTGTGACGATATACCTGCTACAAATATATGGGCAGCTGATTCTGTATTCTCATTTATAGATACGACCGTCGAAGAGAAAAAGGTGTACTGGTACAGAGTAAGAGCTGCGGATTACGGCGGAAATAAAGGGAGACCATCGATTCCTATAGAAACGTATACCTATAATATAGGCCCGCCGCCTACACCTACCGATTTGAAGGTTGCTCAGGCGCCGGCAAGTAAGGCTAAATGTGCACTGCTTATCGAGTGGAAGCCTGCCTATGATACAAAATACGCCGGATTTGTAGTGTTCAGAAGTTCTGATCCTGCAACAGGATACCGCCAGATTAGTCCGATTATAAGAGGTAATAGGTTCCTTGACGATAAGGTAATAGGGAATAAAGACTACTACTACAAGATTCAGTATTTTGGAAAAAATGGTAATCGTTCACTCGTTTCAGCTGCCAAAAATGGTAAGGCAACGCCTTAAAGGGGGGATGAAATGAGAAAGATAACATTAATCGTAACTTTGTTAATTGTTGTTTTTTTGGCAATACCTTCATATGCCGCAGATGAGTTTGTCGAGCAGCATTGTTGGAAATTTAGAAATACGACTTACTTTACCGATGGTGGAGGTCATGTTGTGTTGCCTTGGGAAATATATGTTAGGAGTTTTATAGGTATTTGCCCGGACTCGAATGAAGCCAAAGTTGTATGTCCTTTGGATTATGCCTTTTACCATGCCTATAATGCGGCATTTGCTGTTACTTCCGGTAATTGTTTTGGTATGAGTTTACTCGCCAATATTATATACAAGGAAGAAGGGCATATGGGTTTTTGCAAACCAGTTTATACTTATTCCGGAGGCGTGAATGGTCCGACTTCGGCAAAATTATGTACGGTTATAACGGTTATGCAATGTCATGAATGGAGTCACGCGGGTATTATGTGGTTGGCTGAGGTTATAAACGGAACTCATTGCGATGACGGGAATTATGCTTATGAGCAGGTAGAATATTATCTTTCTATGGGAGATTTACCTGTGCTTACCATAGTTAAGGATGAAGGTTTTGAAGGGCATACATTAATACCTTACAGAGTAGAGGAAACCAGCACGAAAAGATATATTTATATACATGATTCGAATAAATGGATTCCCCAGCGGGAAGATTTTTATGAGACCGATAGTAATTATATTGAGATTAAGAAAAGTGACGGGACATGGTCTTACAGATGGAATAACACGACAATCTGGGGATCGCCCAAGGGTTTTATATTTGCTACACCTATGTCTACTGTGAAAGCTTCTTCTCGTAATCCTCTGCAGCTTGGTTGTATTCTTGATGCTCTAAATGACATTTTTCTTGCTGGCGCCAGTATCTCTCAAATTACGGATGATGAAGGGCATAGATATTATAAAACCAGCGCGAATTCGCATAACAAAATAGCTGATATAGAGGACAATCCTTCACTTAAGATGAAAAATGTCTTCAGGATGCCTATGACTTCTGCTGCTCCGGTTAGGGGCGTAAGAAGACTTACTGCAAAGAAAAAAGATGCTCCCGAGATATACTTCGCTGTAGGTTCGGCTGGCAAAGATCTGAATTTCGAAATTGCCTCGACAGGGAAGAAATATAAATTCGAAATTGCCGGCAGAGAGAATATAATAAGACTAGGCTCTCCCGCGGGTTCAAGCGGAAAAGATAATTTCGAGATAAAGAAACTCTCGACGGATAATCAGGAGTTGAAGTTGAGCAGTAAGAGAGGAGGGTCAAAATTCGAAGTAGAATTACATAGAGATCTTCCGGGTTCCGCTGTCTCCAGGATATTCAAAGTGACGAATCTTACTGCACCAAGTTCTTCTCCGGTAAGGTTGAGACTGTCTCAAGGCAGGGATGCACTTCTTGTCAGGGGAGAAAAAAGTCCTGTTACCTGTAATCTTGAAATAACTCAGGTCGTAAACGGCAAAATAACAAAAATGCCTTCAAGGACATTGAATATTTCCGGTAAAGAGTGGCAGCAGGTCACTCCCGATAACTGGAACAAGTTAAATGGCGCAAAAATAAAGGTCGACAAACTCCAGATACAGATGCCTCCGGAGCCTTTGGGAAAATCACAAAAGCCTCCTGACCCTCTTGGTAAGAAAAAATAAATCGGCGGAAAGCTTATGATAAAAAAGACATTAATACTACTTTTCTTTATATCTCTTGTCATATATTCCGCCAGTCCGGTAGAGTTTTCCGGTTCGGCAAGTTTGTACGGAGAATATGACGATATAAATGGTGACACGTTGCTGGAGTCGACTTCTCAGGTTCGTTTAAACGTAAGCCCCACCATATCTTTTTATAAAATGCCTTTAACTTTTGATTTGCAGTTGAGTTCATTGGAATCTCAGTATAGGCAGGCTCTTAATAAATACCGAATCAGCATACAGCCGGAGAAAATGGCAAGGGACATGATAAATGTTCCAAGTATCGTTCTGGCTATTTCAAATGTGGAATTCGGAACCTGTTATCCTTATTTTTCTCCTTATACTCTTTCAGGTGTTCCAGTTTCAGGCGGAGTTGTCGAACTAAACCCGGGTTTTCTTCATTTGGAAGGTACAATGGGAAAATTACAGAGGAGTGTAAATATCTCTGATTCTGCTTATACCGACTATGCATATGCCAGGAAATTAGCTGCTTTTAGTGTTGGTTTCGGCAGAAGAGAATCTTCCCATTTTCATTTTATTTACATGCATTCAGGGGATGATACAACTTCTGTAGACCCTTATTTTGTACCTGCTTATACAGATTCCGATAGCGTGGAAATTGTAAAACCCATGGAGAATTATATTGTCGGAGTCGATTTGAAATTATCTCTTTTTGATAATAAATTCTATTTAGAATCGGAAGTCGTAGGTACGGAAGTAACAAGGGATATAAGGATGCCTCCGCTTACTTTTGAAGGAGTTCCTTCTTTCCTTACATCTCTATTTAAGCCCAGGCTTAGCAGTGCTTTTGACCTTGCCTTTACGGTTAATACCGGAATCAATGTTCAATCTACGGAGCTTTCTGGTTCGATTGGTATGGCCGGACCGAATTTTGAGTCTTTCGGTAATCCGTATTCGAGCAACGACTATTTCGGATATGAGGTGGGAATAAAACAAAATTTCATGAATAACAGCGTATTTGTGTATGGTTCTCTGGAGAACGAAAGAGATAACCTTTTGGGACTAAAAGGCTCTACCACCTCATTTAATTCTTTTGAAGTGGGCGTGGGATTTAATTTCACCGGTATACCATACGTAGATTTTGCTTTCAGTCCTTATAGCGAAAAGAATGATTCGCTTGATCTGGATAGGACAAGTAAAATGTTTTCTCTTAATACAGGTTATAATATGAGTCTTTCGAGTATTAATAATTATATTAATTTTTACTTTTCTTTCCAGAACTACGAAGACGCAGAGGATGCTAACAATTATTCCGCAAAGGCATTCTCTCTCAGCGATGATTTAAGTTTTTCTGCACCGTTTAGCATATCTTTTGCCATGGATTATTCCGAGTCGAGTTACCCTGATCCTGACGAGAAAGAAACTGTTATGACCTATGATATAAGCACTTATTATACCTTTTTTGAAATATGGACGAATGGTATTGGGTTTAATGTTTCTTCGGGATCGTACGATGTTTCGGGAAATAGTATATATTTCAATTCTTCTTTGTATGCAGGTCGCTTTGTTACTTTAGGACTTGATGTAGAACGTAATATATATAAGGGCGAATTCAGTTATGAAGATTATGATGAATGGCGCATAATCGGTAGTATTTCGAGCAGCTGGTAATAGTTAAGATTTAGGGAATGAAGAAGAAAAGAATATTGATAATCGAAGACGATTATGACCTTTCTGCGTTAATGATGAGGCATCTTCAATCCGCCGACTACGATGTTTTGAGTGTGGGAGATGCGATTCAGGGGGTTCAGTTTGCAAAGAAAGAAATCCCTGATTTGATTATTTTAGATTTAATGATACCTGGCGGGGGTGGATTGAATGTTCTGGAGAGGGTTAGTGGATTGCCGGAAACTCAGTCCATCCCCATTATAGTTCTTACAGGTGTACATGATGCGGCTACCAAAGAAAAAGTTCTCGCTGCCGGAGCTACCGAATATTTGGAAAAACCGTACAATCCTCAGGAATTACTACGAAGTATTGAGCGGCATATAGTCGAGCCCGAGAAGGGCGAAGCGGAAGAGGGAAGCGCCGGCAAGATATTGATAGTTGATGACGATTCCGATTTTGTAAAAAGACTTTCGTTGGATTTACATCGAGCTAATTTTACAACCAGTGCTGCGTACGATGTGGATCAGGGTATGAGGCTTGCCAGGGAAGAATCCCCGGATTTGATTATTCTCGATTTACTGCTCCCGGGAGGAGGAGGATTTACCTTTTATGAACGTCTTAAAGGCCTGGTTTATACGCAGAATATCCCGGTGATTGTATTGACTGCGATAAAAAATCCCGAGTACAAGCAGAAAATGGTCGAAGCGGGTGTTAAGTATTACATCGAAAAACCATACGATTTAAGTCTACTGCTAAACGCAATCGAAGTTGCGCTGTAAGAGGTCAATAACGTAAGAACAGCAAAGTTGAATAGTTGAATCGTTTAATGGTTGCATTGAGGGGTCATACATTGAGGGGTCAGGTCTTGACTTTTGAATTTTCAAATTTTGTTATTTCCCATGTTTTTTACTATCTTGCTGACTGTAGAATAATGTAATTTGAGAAAGTCTCCTATTTCTTTTAATTCGTATCTGTATTTTTTATATGCTTTGTAGATTTTCTTGTTTCTTTTTTCTTTTGTTTTTACGCTTTTAAATATTTCTGAAAGATCAGGTCTTAATGCAAATCGTTCCTCTTTAGGTATTTCATCCTCGTTTTCTTTTATAGATATTTTTTCTTCGTGTTTTTCCATAAACTTCTTACTCCCAAGAAATATTCGACCACGTAACTCTCTCCAGGGACTTTCCTTACCTATACCTTCAAGTACAAATTTTTCATATTTCTTTTTACTTCTTTTTGTATCTTCATCGAAATTAGATAGAATCCATGAAACATTTAGAAGTTTTGAGGCTTCTGTCAAACCTAAGGTTGCCCTATAGCTGCTCCATTCCCAATCTTCGGGATTTTCTACTATTCCCGCTCTTACCGGGTTTAAAGCTATATATCTGCATAATTCCAAAAGATAATTGTCCTTTTCCACAAGTATCGATTTATACCTGCTTTGAAAAACGTGACCAACACTGTCTCTGATATAATTCAATTTCTGAGCGTAAACTCCATTGAGTTCCCTCATACCTCTTGAAAGGTTCGCTCTTGTTGTTTCTATTAATAAATGATAATGGTTATCCATCAAACAATAAGCATAGCATATCCATTTTTCCCTTTCAACCACTTCTCCTAAAAGAGAAAGAAACATTTTTCGATCGCTGTCTTTAAAAAATATTTTTTGCTTACCGTTCCCACGGGAAGTAATATGATAAACCGCTCCCGGAAACTCTATTCGTAATGGTCTGCTCATCAAATGCATTATATAATCTAAAATTCAAAAGTCAAGACCTGACCCCGATAAAGTGGGAGTATAGTGGATTTATCTAACTTGTTTTTCGTAAAAAGATTAAAGACTTGACAAAGGTGACTATTTCTATATACTTATATTCATCTTTTGGGTCAGTTTGCAGAATTAAGGAGGTATTAGTTGAGGGTTAGTACAAGGTCTTTATTAGCAGAAGTCATTAAAAAGTGTGTCTTCTTTATAGCAGACGTCAGCTCTAATTGGTTTAGTTAAATAAAACAAGGATAATACCCAAGAATGAATATGGATTGGAAAAATGTTTTGTTATTTTAAAAATAAAAAAGAAGGGGAGTGGTTGTTTCGACTCAGGACTGAAGACTGGCGACTGATGACTGTCGATTTGCCACCCACTAACCCCTCCCATGGAGGTATAAATGTTTGGAAAAATAAAAATTCAAAAGTCAAGACCTGACCCCAATAGAGTATTGTTGATTTTGGCTGTTTGTGTGTTTTTGTTCGGCATGGCTACTAAGGCGGAGGTTGAGAATGCGAAGGAGGAGGCGAAGCCGACTAATATTGAAGAATCAGAATTGGCTACCGGTATTACGGGTGCGTGGTCTCAAGCTGAGATTGAGTATTTTCAGAATAAGGAATATGTTGGTGACAAGGAGAGGTATACCCTTTATAAGATAGACTATTTTCCCCCTTATCTTAAGGGGAAAATTAAAGAAGAAATAAAAAAATATGGTATTATAGGGAAGGATGCTTTGAAAGAAATAATTAGGGAAGGTAAAGTAAGTAAAGTAGAGTTACTTAGATATTACAACTTATTACGTAAAGAGATATATGCCCATAAAGGTTATATTTTTATGGATTCCGACCTCGAAAAGTTTTTTGGTAAAATGGATTGGTATCAGCCTAAGCAGAGAGAAGTCACATTAACTAGAAGAGAAGAGAGGAATCTTAAAGTAGTAGGGGAATTAGAAGAAGTAGTAAAAAGTGCCAAAGTGGTAAGCGAACTTTTTACTAAACAGGTTATAATAAATGCAAAGTGGGGAAAAGGTCCTGGGGAGTTTGAACTTGAACCATTGCCCGAATCTTACGAATATAGAACAAGTTTTACCATAGATGAGGATGGTAATGCATTTATCGAAGATCCGAACAATCAAAGGATTAATGTGTTTAGTAAAGAAGGGCGATTTAAAAGAAGTGTTCCTGTTCCGGAAGAATGGGGTAAAGATTTGAGGTCTTCTATAGTTGAAGGTTTGGGTGTAGATAAGGATGGAAATATTTATCTTGCTACTTCGTCTTCAATGAAGTTATTTGCTTCAGGTATATCAGGTGAAGTTGTTTTAAAGATGGATGGAAAGGGAAAAATTTTGGATAGCCTTACCTTTAAAGGGTATTATGTGTATCCACCTATTTTTTATGAGGTTGAGAATGTGATGTATCTATGGGGCTCTTGGGAGAGAGAAATAACCGCAGGTATTCCCCTCAAATTTGAGGGAGAGATAAAAGTTGACGAGCTGAATTTTGCACAACTACGTGATAATTCCTTTGACAAGTACAAAAAATCATTGAATTTAGGTACGAGAAGAATGAAAATAAATTATGATAAAGCTCCGGTTGTTTTTAATGAATCAAAGGATTCGAGAGTGGTCTTTTACGATAGGCTGAATTTTGTTTTTCAGGATTCTAATGGAGAGATAAAGGCAAAGGTCAGTTCTAATTCTAAGTATTTTCGTTATTATCCTCTGGGCTATGGCATTCCATACAAAGGACATTACGTACTAGTTTCCCCTTGGCCGTATATAGATAAAGACTTAAATATTTATTGTATAGATGGTACTGAAACGCATCTTCGTCTAATAAAATACACTCCTACTGACGAAGTTTGGAAATGAAGAGAATAATATTTTTGTTTCTTGGCTTTATATCTTTACTCCTAAGTGGTGCTACATTGTCAAGAGAAGATGTTATTTCAGGAGCAGCAGAATATGCAAATCATGCCTGGGTGGTTAACGAAACTAATACTAATCCTGATTATAAAATTTATTCCACTTCGGGGGTAGACATTCTTGGAGTAGCCTATAGCTATGGAGATAAGGCGACGATTTCAACATTTGACAGAGAGATTGCTGAGGGTAAAATCCCGAGGAACTGGGAGGATAATTTTAACAGCAGTACTCAACAGCAGTATACAGGTATAGACTGTTCGGGATTAGTGACAAGGTCTTTAGATTTTGGTGATCTTGTAGATTTGGTGAACGCTGAAGAGCTAGAAAATTATACAATATCATTAGAAGGAGAACCAAAGGCAGGAGATATATGGTGGAATTCAGATCATGTGTTCTTACAGGGTCCTGGTGGAAGTGTTTTTGAAGCAAACCCTTTTAATAACCCTAGGAAGGGGCAGAGGGTACAAAACTGGGAAGGAAAGTTTGCGGGATTTACACCTCGTTCAATTTTTCCGCAGTTTGAAGGCGAAAGTCCGCCCAGTGATGAATTGGTAGAATTAGATGAAGGAGAGACAACCGTAGATATTTCTCTTACAATAAGGGCTTCTGGAAATATCAATGCCAGCGGTGTACGAATGTTCATACAAAAGGACGGGGAAGTAAAAGAGTATATCGGAGATGCAACGATAGAGGAGGTAGGAGATAACACTTGGACGTTTTCAAAGGAAAATTTTGATGTCAGCGAAGGCGGAAACTTCACAGTATACATAATAGCAAGAAACGATATAGCTGGTAATGGTTATAAAGATGAATATGAATGGAAATTTACGATCGATCCGGCACCTCCGATTGTAAGATCCACCGATCCTTCGAACAGGTCAAAAGGTATCGCCATAGATAAATCTCCTATGACTATCACATTCTCTAAACCAATGGAACAGACGGTAACGGCTGGGGCGGTAGGCGTTAGTCCTTCTTTTGCGTATACCATTTCCTGGAAAGATGAGAAGACTCTTAATCTGGAACTTTCGGAAAATCTGGATTATTGCAAAGAATATGCAGTTACGGTTTCGGATGCCGCCAAAGATACAGCAGGTATAAAACTCGACGGCAATACCGACAGTGATGGTAACCCCGGAGGAGATCATATGTTCACCTTCACAACCAGACCTCCTGAAATAAAACTAACCATCAATCCCGAAGTTGCGAATGTGGAGGAAGGAAAAACTCTGGAACCTCATGTAATCACGGATGGCAGTGAACTTAAAAAGGAATTTGATTGTGATATAGATTTTACTCCTTATAATCCCGGAGGTTGGACGGTTTCAGAAATAAGTGAACCGTCCTTTTCTCTCCCTCCCGGAGAAAAACATGAAGACAAATTCACCATTAATAACTCAGGGGCAACTGCTCCTTTAACCGTTTCATGTGACTTGCCTGTAAAATGTGATATTATCTATAGTGAAGGATATTACTGGACAGCACAGGGGCACAAGAATGATCACCCGGATGAGAATCAGTCACCCGGTGAGATGCAATATCCGACTCCCTGGCTTACAAGAACTCAATCAGTATCCTCGAAAACAAGGGCTGATTCTGTTCTCCCGGAAGGATTACCCGATATCGGTATCCTCCTTTCAGGTTGGGCTGACGGATATGGATATATTCTGGGAAAATATAAGATTTCTACATTACCGGTAAAACCTAATCTAAAAATTATTAATAATCCGGATATCGATATTTCCGATTCGGTAAAACTGTTGGTTATCGGTTCAGCCGGACTTAAAGGATTTAATTCAGAAGAATTTAAAGAAAATTTAGAAGATTATGTCGCAAACGGCGGGAATTTATTAGTATTTACACAGAAATATGGGGCGGATTTATCCGTTCTTCCGGGAAATATAAAAGGATATGGTTGGAATGAGGACCAGGCGTGTTTTAATGATGCGGCTTATTTAAACCAGTGGCATCCTGTTTTCGCGGGTCAGATAAAACAGGTTATGACCTGTAATGTTGATGGTTATATATCCGAGTATCCTGTTAATTCGGAAATTTTGCTTGGGAGAAGTAAAAATGGCACACCCGCGCTTGTTTATTATAATTACGGAGCGGGAACCGTAATCGTTTCTTCTTTATATTCCGACTGGGGATACGGACATAACCAGACCTCAAAAATGGAGTTGAGGCTTATAAGGGATTTGACGACCTGGGCATTAAATCCCGATATGGATATTTTGGAATTTTATCCTGATTCATCCGTCAGTGTACCTATTCCGATTAATTATGCCGTTAATGATACGTTCACTGCAACTACGGCTGTTATTAAAGTATATACACCTGATAGAGTTTTATACGATTCCCTTTCCATACCTATTTCGCTAAATAGCGGAGAGGAAGTCGAATGGGAATGGAATGCTTCTTCTCTTCCCGAGAATCTCGGATTATGGATAATTGATTATGCTTTAATAAACGGTGGAGGGAAATGGATTCAGGGATATAATCGAGGTGCTGTTTTCGCTCAGAAAATAAATATTCCCACTGGTGAGTATAAGCTCGGTGATTTTCAGATGTGGGCTAATTCGGAATACGAGGAGATTATAGTCGGGGATACAGCTGTTTTTAGCATTTACGTCAGGAATAATACGGATTCGTCTTTTACCGGAAAAATTATGGTTGGAGCTCACGAAGATAAAGGCGCATGGTGGAAGATAGTCGATTCGATTCCTGATGTGGCAATCCCCTCTGATACCGTGTTTTTGGTTGAGTATAATAAACCTCTTAATCTTTCTACAAATAATGTTTTTGGTTTCTACCAGCAGGGTGAGTCTAAGCGACCGCAAAGTTTTTTTATCGATGCTTTGAGCCGTTGCGTCAAAGGGGTATGGGTAATCGATAAACCCTTTGATATATCTCTTTCCAAAGATAAGGCAAGTTATATATTGGGGGTAGATTCTGTGCGTTATAAAGTAACGGTCTTGAATAAGCTTCCCGATTCTTGTTCCCCTTTAATCGGCGTTTATACTATACTCGATTCCGTAAGATATGATCTCTGGAGTGATACTGTGTATCTTGCGGCAAAAGAGAAAAAGGAATTTGACAGAGCATTTTTCCCTATGGATTATGATACAAGTTTAAATGATGGTAAGTTATATTGTGAATTATTTTTCAGGAATAGTCTATATAATTCAGCTGGTACCAACTTCCAGTTAAAATATCCGAATGTTCAATGTTTGTTAGAGCTTCCCGATTCGTTTGTTTACGGAGATACTAATCTTTGCACTGTTAGGCTAAACTCTGAAGGCAGTTATTTGCCTCCCGGCAAACTTCTATTAAGCAGTAAAAATTACTCGGATTCTTTAATTATTGATTATATTCCAATTCCTGAGACAACATTTGTTTTTAATTATAATCCGGATATTTGGGAAATAGATAAAAGCAGGAGTAATCTTTTAGCGAAATATGAATACGAAGGAAGGCTTGTTGCTAAAGGTTCATATTTGCCTTTTAAATTACCACTTATTTCCGATTTTATACCGCAATATCAGAGGTATCGGGGAGGATTCCTGCCGGGTGATACTGCGGTATTTACGGCTCAGTTGGCTTTAAAGGGAAGTTTATATGGTGTCCCTTTAGTATTTTCATTATGGAGTGATTATCTGGGGAACGATACCTTACGAGACACAATAATATTTAATCCGACTTCTCACAGGATTATTACCTTAAAAACCTACACTGATTTGAGTATTCCTCCGGATACATCGATATCCTATGACTATCGAATTAACTATTTGAATAAAGAATATACAAACTCAGGGGAACTTACATATTTCATAACTCCTCCCGAAGCCGTACTTAAGTGGCCAGTAAATGATACTTTTACAATCCGGAGTACAATACCGATAAGATTTAGTAACAGTATCAAGACTCCTTCAAGAATCGATATTCAGTCTATCTCGATACATGGAAATGGTATTGAGGAATCATTTCTTGCTCCCGGGCAAGTTACTATTCCCGGAGAAGGGTATTATACCTTCCCGATTACAGTTCCTGATTTGAAAAAAGGAAAATATCGTTTAGAAGTTATCGCGAGTATGATTGAAGGTAAAGGACCCAATCTTAATTCGTACCCGGAAGGCTGTCCTATATATATAGATGGAATCGAAGCTGATATTCAGGTTTCAACTGATAAAGATTATTACGGATATGGTGAAGATATTCCGTTTTCTTCGTTGCTTGAAAACGGAGATTACGCCTGGAGTGGAGCAGAGTCTCTGAAGGTTGCCAGGGTAAGTGATAGTCTGGGTAGGTTTTCCGTATGGGATTTATCGGATGATGTCGAAAGATTTGGAGTTATCCCTGATGGTAATGGCGGATACGCCCTTGATTCGGAATATTCGTTGGAATGCATTGCCGGTTTTCCATATGTGAGTGGAACGGCATATGCATATTCGATTACTCTGGATGAATCAAACAATTTGTGGACATATTACAATGATAGAATTTTAGTAAAACAGGAGGGCCCTTATGGTGATTTTGTCCCCACTGATATATTTGAGATTCCTGATAGTGTTGGAACGATTTACGATATTAATTGTTATCAAGGTATTGTATATCTCCCGGCTGCTGATAGCGGAAGAGTGTATAAGTTAAATTCTTCCACTGGTGATATTATCGGCTACATTCAACCCCCTAACCGTAGGTTTATTGGGCTTACAGGTGTTTCAATTAAAGAGAATGGCAATATTCTTGCTCTAGAAGGTGGTACTGAAATTTTGTGGGAGTTTTCGAATTCCGGAGATAGTGTCTCTACAATTGGTTTGCGGCCCGGACTCGAATATCGCGATTTAGAGTACAAAAATGGTATATTTTATATCTCTACATTTTGGTATATTTATATTATTGAGGGAACATCAATTACTGATTCGATTCGATATCCTGATTGTTCTCCTTGGGGACGGATTTCTGTTAATGAAAAAGGTGAAATAGCAGCGCCTTTACCCGGGCATGGTGCGGAATCCTGTACAGGTTTAGCATTATACAATGAGGATAGACAAAGAGAGGCAATTACATATAATAGTTATAATTTTGATGCAGTTTTTTATAGGGATGATATCGTTGTTAGTGGGGATGATCATGGGTATGGTATACACATATACAGGAAATTTGGTAAAGGTTACGGAATGTTGCAGTTTTCAAATTTCACAAACACCCCCTATAGGTACCAACTTCACAGCCACGAAACTTACGATGACCCTAAATCCGGTTCTATTTCGTATGATTTTTTAGGTCCCAAGGGTAGTTTTCCGAGTGAAGATAATCTTTTGCCTCTTGAAAGTATGTACGGTACGGATTCACTTCCGCCTCTTTATATAACTATGGAAGGCGTTTTTCAGAATTCTCCTGTATTTTATGATTGTTCACTGAATCTTAAAGTTTTAGACGCTATCGATTCACTTGTTGTCGAAAATGTATATCCTCTAAATCTATCTCAATTTGAGAGCGTATCCTTTTCCGATACAATAAAGGATACAATACCACCGGCTGATTATTGCGTATTCGGTGATGCATATTCAGATTATCCTCAGCATATAACTTCCGATTGGAGATCGTTTGCAGTTATAGGTAATAACGTTAGTTTACTTCTTAACTCGGATAGAGAAGAAGGCTTTCCGGGCGATACCTTCCGGATAAACCCTCTTACGATAAATCCCTTGCCTTTGGAAGAGGATAGTATCCGTCTTTTGATAAGAGGGTTGTACAGTGAAAGCGAAACTACTTTTGTCGATACGGCTTTTGATTTATATGCAGCATCAGCGGATTCATTTCCTTTTGTGATTACACCCGAAGAGCCTTTAATTGTTAAAGCGGAGTTAATTCTTTCTCCCACCGATACAATCAGAAAAGAATTTATACCTCTTGTAAAAACTAATAAATTATTATCTATAAGTTTAAATTCGCCGGACATGGTCGATTTCCAACCTTTTGAAGCTGTATCTAAAGTTTATAATTATTCATTCGACAAGCTTCCTGTGGAAGTGAAGAGAATATTTTTATCCGATACATTAATCGATACGGTAGATATTGAGAGCGGAGATTTTTATACTTTTATCGATACATTTTCTACAACAAAATCTGACACTTTGAGAGTCGCAGCCTCAACGGGTGTTGATATTTTTGAAAAAGCAAAATTGATTACTATGGGAATAAAGGGTGATATTGCTTTAGATTCCATGTATCGGGTCTCTCCGGATTCTGTTACGATGACGGGAGTTATAAGTAATAAGGGAATATATACGGTTAGCGGGAATGCGCTTTTCTTTATGGTGGAAGGTAGTGGGATGCAGATGAACGGGGATTTTCTTAGTTTGAGTTTCCCCGCTACCTCCTCAGGATATGGGACGCAGATAAACGCAGATAAACAGGATAATGTTTTAAAATCTGAGATAATCAGCGAAGATCTGCGTGCTATTAAATTATCCGCGCAGCAGATTGCTATTTCTTCTCTTTCGAGGGTAGGTAAAGATATATCTCTTTCAGAATTCATAAGCGGGTTGATGCGTGCCGGTATAGATACTTCTTTTTCCGCGGTTTATCTCCCTCCGGGTAGGGTTGATACCGTTCCTATCATGTTTAACCATCACGACGTTGGTAATTACAGTTTGCAGGGATTACTCTTTACAGATTCCCTGTCATATATGTTCGATTCTACGTCATCAGCTGTTAACGTTGTAGGCAATAATCAGGTATTTGTAGATACACTTATCGTTTCACCCAATTGCGATTCCTCGGGGGATGTACTTTTAACTGCTGTTCTAGATAACCGGTCATATAGTCCTTTTACCGGTAATATTACGATTAGTTCAATGATTTCGTATCTTGATTCTCTAATCGAAGTTCCCGCTAATTCAAAAGATACTGTAACGTTTTTCCTTAACAGTTCGATCGATGAAGGAACGTATACTTTTATATCGGAAATAAGTGAGGGAGGAGTTAGCGTAAGCCTGGATACACAGGATCTTGAATTTCATCCCGTCTACCTTTTTGAGACCCTTCCGATTGGTCTTGAAGTTGCTACACCCGATTCCGGTATGGTTGAAGTCTCTATTACCAATATCGGTAACGCTAGAGGAGAAAGGAACCTGAGAGTTAACCTTGCTGATGCTATAAGCATAAATGAAGATATAACTATAGAACCAGCAGCTTCGGATACATTCACCGATAATTACCTTATTCCCGAGGACTTTCCGGGAGGAAATTATTTCGCGGATGCTTATGTAATAAAAGATTTGTATCCCGAAGTTGATACTTTCTTTAATGTGAAAGTTAATGGATTAATTGTTCAGGCGAGTGATTCACTGGATAAATTTGTATATAACTCAGAAGATACAGCTAACCATTCGATTATTATCGAAAATAAATCACTCTGGAGCGGTTATTTGCTCGCTTCTCTACAGTACGGAGAACTTGAACTGGATACCTCATTCATTCTAGGAGGAATGGAAAAAGGTGTTTTGAACGAAATCTTCCCAAGAGACACAATTTATCTCGATACCTCAGGTGTTTACATGTTCGATCCTGTAAATTCCGAGAGTTATGACAGTGTACGTATAAATTGGAATGCTTCATTGTCCGATTCGCTTATTTTTCAGATGCGAACGGATTCTTTAATTGGAAAAGGAAATTGGATTACTCTTGAAAAAGGTGCCACATATATTCTTGATGACTGGATGCAAATTAATTTTGCCAATAAATCAGCCGATACGCAGTGGATTAATAAGATTTGCCTTTATTTTGATTCTTTAGGTTGTACAAAATTGGATACTTTCCCCAAACAAAGAGAGATAATCTCTTTCGAGGTACCTGTCGATTCATCGCAAGAAAAACTCGGATGGGGGGTTTACTACCCTTCAGGACGGTCGATAGTACTCGATGAAAGATATGTTTATGTTTCGGATAGTTTATTGACTCTCTTTACCGATAAAGCGAGGTATGAGATTTTCGATACCGTTTACGCGACACTGTGTAAGAAATTCCCCGATACGAATTACAATTTCGTGTACAGGGTATACTTCTCACCAACCGAAGAGGTATGGGATACCATTGTTCTTGACGAAGACACAATGAATTTTTCGTTTGTTATCCCCGAATGGACACGCAGCGGGACTTATTCTATTGATTATTGGGTGAAAGAAAATGTACTCACAGCTCTCGGCTTACGGCTCACGGCAAAAGAGCTTACAGCTGACGGCTTACACCTCACAGCTAACCATTCAACAATTCAACTATTTGACCATTCAACTGCGGAACCAGGAGTTTCGCCTATTGCGAAACAATGGGTATTGGGTAAACCGCAGATAAGTGCCTTCGGTGATTCGGCGTTTA
>CAZGHN010000007.1:0-5120 GCA_964525555.1 uncultured bacterium | reverse complement strand
AAACAATGGGTATTGGGTAAACCGCAGATAAGTGCCTTCGGTGATTCGGCGTTTATATCGGGAGAGCATTTATTCGATGTGGACGGAATAACCGTATACTTTAAAAACGCCAGGATGGATACAAGTTACTACCTTGAAGGAAGTACGGCAAAAATATGGACTGAAATTTCATCGGATATCGACCTCACAGTAAATCTTAATATTTCATCCACTGGTTCTGTCACTGCCGATACCGTACTTAATCTTGAAAAAGATATTCCCAATAAATTCGAGTTTATTTATTCTCTTGCGGGATGTAAAAGAGGTACGAATGAATTATATCTGCATCTTTCAAAGGATTCTACTGTTAGTCTTGCCGGATATGTTATCTACTTCGATGTTTATGTTGCCGATACAACCGCTCCCGTTATTTCAGTTATAAAAGAACCGACAAACACATATTCAAGTAATCAATATTATGAATTAATCGCGAGAGTTTTTGATCCCGACACGAACGGTACTCCTATAACCGATACTCTTTATTATAGAATTGCATCAAGCGGAGGAGGGTACTGGCAGAGTCTATCAGCTCACCGGGTAAGAGGAGATACAAATAAATATCTTATTCCGTCTCATCCAAACGGAACACATATAGAATATAATTTAATCGCCAGAGATGAGTTTGGGAATCGTACCTCTTACCCTGTTGAAGGAAACGGCGATTTCTGGGTTCTCTCACCTTTAAAACCCACCTGGGATGAACTGCTCTATTCTACTGTGCCAAATGCTGTTTTGCAGTGGAATTCACCTGAAGAGTTCGTTTATTATCACTGCGGACTCGTTTCCGATACAGTAAATATAAGTGAGTTGGAAATAGCGACAAGATTTACTTCCCAGTACTTGCCTGCAAGCCTTGGGAAAATAGGTCTTGAAATAATAAATGATAGTTCGGGTTCGCTTCTGGATACTTTGACGGTTTCAATATACCCGGTCGATGTAACCTTACTGCCGGGAGTAAAAATAGACTCGTTTGTATTTACGGATACATTAGCGGGATACGAAGAATTCAGTCTTTGGGGTGTAGATATACCCGAAGAGGGTATATTCGCGGGTATTACAGGTTCATCCGGGCTTAAGGTCCTGCTGGACGGTTACGGAGAAGGAGCTCATACGGCAATAAAGGACGGTGTCTCGTGGATGCTTTCGACTCCCGGAGAATTGCTGATGGACGGATTTGTTTCTCATGTACCGGTTTCTGCGCCTGGTATGAGAGGTCCTTCGGACATACTTTCCTATGATATTTTTAAAACCCAAAATCCGTCGAGCTGGACAAAGATAGCATCAGGATTAACTGATAATCTATATACGGATACATTAGTCCAGGAAAACCAGGAATATTTCTATAAGATAATGGTTTCTTTCGGAAATCCTGCCGATTCATTCTTTTCTGTTAGTCGAAGTATGTTCGTCGATATTACTCCTCCTTCGTTAGATTCTATAGTAATAGAGAGGTTTGTAGGGGATAGTTTGCTGGTTTCTGCAACTTTTATAGATACGTCGGGTGTCGAGTGGGATTCACTGGGATATAAAAACAATGATACAATAAGTGTTATGCTAGATGATAGTAGCGTTAACAACCGTTATTTCTTCTCTCTTACGTTCGAAGGCGATACTTTCGCGTACTTCTTTAAAGTACAGGATTCTTCATTAATCGGGAATTACGTGAGATATCCTGAATGTGGATTTTATAAATGGTATTTATCCGGCATAGATATTGAAGATATATTACCCGATTCAACGTATCTGGCTAGGATGTTGAACGTTCTATACGGCAGGAATGTAATAATAAAATATGCTCTTGATAAAGAAAAACATGTTAATATGGTGTTGTTCGATATTATGGGGAGGAAAGTAAAAACGGTTGTGGATGGCAAACAGAAGGCAGGATATTATTCGGTTCCATTGAGAACTTCAAACGTACCTCATGGAATTTATTTCCTGCGAATGCAGGCAGGAGATTACAATAAAACGTTTAAATTAGTGAAGGTTAGGTAGAAAACAGGAATCAAAGATTTCTGTTTTCTATCGGTTAGGAAGTTAGAACGTTAGGTCGTTAGGTAGCGGGTTATTTTTTCTCTGTAAAAAAAGAAGAGATTAAATAGATTCTACGAATCTATTTAGCTTTTAACCTTATTTTTATCCAATTCTCAATATCATCAATGGATATTTTATTCTTGGCGACGTCAGTTGCAAATTCAACAATTTCATCTTCGTTAAAGTCCCATAGATAATCTTCATGCCATAGGAAAATAGTCGTTACAATCTCGGCTGTCCTTTTATTTCCATCCGCGAAAGGATGATAAGAAATAAGTGCTTCAAATAGTACAGCAGCCTTTCGAGCAGTTCCCGGATACAACTCAAAACCGTCCGCTAAACCCATAAAAGGTTTATATAAAGCTTCTTCCAGCAACCCTACGTTGAGAACTCCTTTGAGTCCGCCTGTTTCTTCGATGATTTTATCGTGCAAGTTTATGACTTGTTTTAAAGTATAGGGTAATTTCAACGATTTGCGAGTTCTTTTAAAGATTTTCTGTGCTTATCTATAAAACTTTTATACTCAGAAGTACCTTTTTTTGAAGCCTTCTCTGCAGTAGAGGCTATCTTTTTAAGAGATGATTCTCCTTTCTTTGTTATATGAGATTTTTGTTTTTTCTTCATTAATTAAGACTCCTTACGCTTTAAAAATATTAATTTTTATTGAAATGTCAATACTTTATTTGCTAATAATACAAATAGATCTATTGTTTTAAATAAATTCTATATTCTAAATCAAAATCCTAACTTTTACTAATTTACCGATCAGATTAGGCTTTTATTCCCATTTACCTAATAGAGTTACGTATAGAGAAAGAGCTACAAGTTTTACATCGAGTAAAAAACACTTTTTTCTTAAATATAAGAGGTCATATTTTAGTTTGTGTTCAAGATGTTCGTCTTTTCCTCTGTAAATTTGTGCCATTCCCGTTAAACCGGGTTTTATAGCGCAACGCTTTTCGAAATCGGGTATTTCGTCTAATGTTCTGTATTTGCTTCCGTTGATTTGTAATTCTTCCGGATGTATGGGTCTTGGGCCCACAAAGCTCATATGTCCGGTAAAAATTGAAAGAAGTTGGGGGAGTTCATCCATGGCTGTTGCCCGCATTATTTTCCCGACCTTCGTGATTCTTTCTTCTCTATTTTTGGTGTGATTGGTCGGGGATTCTCTGTGAGCCTTTTTATCCATAGACCTGAACTTTAAAATTTTAAATATCTTACCGTTTTTGCCAACTCTTTCCTGAGTTATAAAAATCGGACCTCCGCTTTCCATTACAATAGCAACCGCTGAAAGAGCCCAAATCGGAAGGGAAATTATTAATCCCAATCCCGAAAGAAGTATATCAAATATTCTTTTGGATACCTCTTTTGTTTTTTCCGATATTTTAATATTTATTATTTTCCTCCACCCTTAAACTTTTATAAATAACTTACAATTATCATTCCTTTAGCCAATATTATAAATCGTTGAAGGTCATAAAGTTAAATCAAAAGCTTTGGAATTACTTGAAAAGGCAAGTTGAATATATATGACGAAAGTCCTAATTCTTTGTCAATATGGACGAATTTTAAGGCGGTTATCGGCATTTTGCTTATCGCTTCATTCTATATAATATGAATTCAGCTCTTCTATTTTTTATTCTTCCTTCTTCGGTGCTGTTGCTTGCAATGGGTCTTGTTTCTCCTTGACCTTCTGTGTTTATTCTGCTTGCCGGGATGCCGCGTCCTATTAGGTATGTTTTAGCGCTTTCCGCTCTCTTAATCGAGAGTCTCTGGTTCGCCTCGTTTGTTCCTACGGAACAGGTATGACCGATAATCAGAAGATGAACGTCTTCATTATCCCTGATAAGTTCTATAATTCTATTTAAGATGTTATATGCTCTTGTGGTCAGATCGAAACTTTTAAAAGAAAATTTTATACTTATGCCTTCTACCTGATTTTTTATGTCTTTGAAATTGTCTATTATTACAACTGAGTCTTCAGGTTTGAGAACTTTTTTAGGAACTTCTTTTTTGCTCAATTCGACTGTATAGAGGTTTTTACTCATTCCTCCTTTTACAGCCATCTCGATTGTCTTATCGATGTAATTTGTCGCTGTAATGTGTGTTGTGTACATCCCGGGTTCAAGAGAAAAAGAATGAGTATTTTTAAGCATAGAAATTGTAACGGTATCTCCTTTCGCATTGGTTGTTACTGTATTTCCATTTACCGACTCCTTCGTGTCTTTATCTATAAGTTCTATTGCAACAGGAAATTCTTTCTTTTCTTCAACTTTTGCTTCCATGTCAATTATCTGATAAGACAGATTAAGGCTTACCCGAGGTGTGTAATCGGTGCCTTCTCCTGCGAAAAACTGTTCCATCTTATTCAGGGCCAGTGTGCCTTTTACCAGCTCGTTCTGGTATTCTATTCCGAAGTTTACATCACGCCCGTCTGCCTCGAGTATGAAGGATAAATTGTTTGGGAAAGTTACTTTTGTTCCGCCGAAAAGTCCTACAGCCCAATCTTTGTGGTTTTCGTCAAAGAAAATATCGGTGTTGGGTAAATAACTTCTCGGTCCGTACCCTACAAATCTTCCTCTGCCTATACCGGCTGTTACTTCGAAACTTTCAGCTAATCTTTTTGTCCCCACGATGTAAGCGGAAGCAATTTCCGGAGGTCTATCCGGGTAATATTCATCGTTGAAGGTCTCTTCCGAACCTGCGGGAGAAACATAGCTATCAAGAGCAAGCTCGTCGATTCCCATAGAAATACTTGGCAGGTTGCCGCTTTCTTTGAGTATTTGATAGAAGAGGTCAACCGCAAAATCGACACCGTCATACCACTTTAACGCTGCTCCGAATTTATTGTAAGATATATCGATCCCGATATTAGGGTCAAATTTAACATCATTAACATCCTTAACAGGATAACTCGAACTTACATTTATATACAATCCCTGGTCTAAATTAGCAGTAGGAATATCTATGTACGATTCTCTTTTCATGTAAAAGGCATTTACTGTAATCGAAATAATAATTAAAGTTATAACAATTAATTTTTTCAT
>CAZGHN010000006.1:0-163218 GCA_964525555.1 uncultured bacterium | reverse complement strand
ATTTCCAGAAAAGTATTGATATAGCAAAAAAAGAAAAAGATGTGATGCATGAGGCCATGTTTAAAGATCTGAAAGGAATTTCACTTATCAGGCTTGATAGATACAGGGAAGCGATGGAAGAATTAGAAGAAGCTCTCTCTTTATACAAAAAGCTAAAAATAGGGAATGTCGAGCATTTCTGTCTGGGCAATCTTGGTACCGTATACTCACAAATGGGTTACTGGGATAGACTAAAAGAAAGGATAATAGACTTCAAAAAAAGACACGGAAGAGTTTATCCCTTCTTAAAAGAAAAATTACTCCAAAGCGAGCTTTACCGAGGAAATTGGTCGAGCGTCGAAAAACTAAGAGAAGAATTAAAAGAAGAAAAACGCAATCTAAGGGCCATAGAAGGAACTATTTTTGCCTTTAAAGAAGAATGGGAAAAGGCAGAAAAAACCTTAAAATTAGAGTCAAAAAAAGCAAAAGGGTATCCGAGAGATGAAAGAGATATTGCTTGTGAACTTTCAGAGGTTCTATATAACCAGAACAAAATAAGAGAAGCGATAAATAATTTAAAACCATATATAGAGAAAATCGAACTACTTCCATCGGTCTTCGAGAAAGGAAAACTTCTTTCCTCATGGGGGCTAATAAACGAAGACATTAAATCCCTTAATAAAGCCATACAACTTTTCTCTAAAATAGGTCTTCCTTTCTATACAGCGAGAGCGAGACTTAAAAAGGCTATTGTACTGGTAAAAGAAAACAACATCGAGGAAGCAATAGAAGAGCTTAAAAAGTGCGAAGAAATATTCAAGGAATTAAAATCAGGACTCTTCCTCACTAAAACGTACGAACTTTTCACGGAATGCGCAAAAAAAATCTCGGCGAGAAGCGGTTACATTCACACATATGATGAAATAAGCAAACTATTATCTTCAATAGACTCAGAAAAAAGATTCGATCAAGCTCTTTCTATACTTACAGGATTTCTTAAAGCGGAAAGAGGAGCAATAATTCTTAAAGACGAAGATAGAAGCTTTATTATATCTTCCTATAATATCGATGAAGAAACTTTGGAAGACGCTCGAAGAATATCCTCGACGATAACCGGTAAAGCCGCGAAAGGAGAAGTCATTATAGCCGAAAACGCTGTAGAAGATTCAAGATTTTTAAAAATGGATTCAATACAGAGAAATAAGATCCGCTCCATTCTATGCGTCCCTATAACATCCGAGGAAAAAATTTACGCTGTTCTTTACCTGGACTCCACTATAAAGAAGGATATATTTCTTCCGTCGGATAAGGAATTCCTGCAATCCATCGGAAGGATTCTTGGAATTCTTTTCTCAAAAGGCGATCTTCTTTACAGGATGAGAGAAGAAGTCAAACAATTGAAAAAAATGACTTCCCCACCTGAATCTTTCCACTCGATAATCGGAATATCGAAAGAAATGCAGAAGATATATAAAATAATAGAAGAAATAGCAGAAACAGACGTAAATGTTCTTGTTACAGGCGAAACAGGAACGGGAAAAGAGCTCATAGCAAGGACTATACATAAATTGAGTAAGAGAAATAACAGACCATTTGTAACAGTCGACTGCAGCTCGCTCACGGAAACCTTGCTCCAGAGTGAACTGTTCGGCCATAAAAAAGGCTCGTTTACCGGAGCGATAAAAGACAAAAAAGGTATGTGCGAGGAAGCAAACGGAGGAACTCTTTTCCTAGATGAAATAGGTGACGCTCCTCCCTCGATACAGGCGGGACTCTTACGCGTTACGGACAGAGGAGAAATCAGAAGAGTCGGAGAAACAGAAAACAAAAAAGTCGATATAAGAATAATATCGGCTACAAATAAGGATATAGAACAATCCGCGATGATAAGAGAATTCAGAGAAGACCTTCTGTACCGCCTTAATCAAATCAATATCTCATTACCGGCTCTCAGGGAAAGAAAAACCGATATTCCGCTCTTACTCGAACACTACCTCAAAATTTTCTCAGAAAACAAAGAAAAAAAGATAAAAGGATTTACGGAAGACGCTATAAGGTGGCTCAGGAACTATCCGTTTCCGGGAAATATAAGAGAATTAAGAAATATAGTCGAAATATCACTCATTAGATGTAAAGGCGAATATATAACGCCAAATGACTTACCCACGGAATTAAAGAAGGGAACAATACAAGAACTACCAAGCTGGGATAATATAAAAACAAGATGGAGAAGAGAAACCGTAATTGAAGCCCTTCAGGAAACAAGAGGAAACGTAAAAAAAACCGCGGAAAATCTTAAAATCTCACGAAGACACTTATATAGACTTATCAAAGATTATGACATAGAAAGATGAAAAATAAAAAAAACATTAACCACAGAGTACACAGAGGAATTCATTTGTAATTAAAAAAGAAAAAAACACGGAGCGCACAGAGAAAAACAAAAATCTCTGCGGTAAAAAATCCGGGGTAGGGTTGTGTGGGCTCTTTGAAAAATAAATAAGGCACATATAAAAATTTCTAAATACAAAAAAAAGAGATTAACCTAAAAACCGAACATATTTAAAAAAAAATTTAAAGAACAAAAAAAACATTAGAATACAAGCAAAATCTACAAAAAGAAGAAAATACAAAGCAAAAAAAAAGCCAGAAAAACGTAAATCAGACAAAAATAACAAATCCAAAAACTACTTACTACGCTCATCTTTTCATAAAGCACCCCAATCCGCTACAAATGATCATCGACACATTAAATCAACTAACAATCCTACAAAACTGAATTTACAAGACTTGCAAGAGACTCCGCGACAATAAAGTCTCTTTCTGCGACATAAATGTCACAAAAGAGAACCTTATATATCAAGCTTTATCTGAAGGAGTCAATAAATTGTGGGACATAAATGTCACATAAAGTCTAGCTAACCAAAATTAAGATACTGATTATCAATAACTTAAATTCTGGAACAATTGTTGTACTTATTAATATCAAATTAAAGTGTTAGGAGGTTTTTTATGGTTGTATTAAATATTTTGATGGTTTTACTTGGATTTATAAATTCATTAAATAAAGCGCCAAAGAATGCGGATTTAAACGAGCAGGAAGTTGGAGCAGTAGTATTATGTGGTGATGGTAGATTTTGTTAGTAAACTTATGAAAAAACCAAAAGGAGAAGATATGAATATACAGACAAAGAGAACGAAAAGATTAATCAAAATAGTAACGGTTGACGGCTCGAAATTCCAAGGTGAGGTTACCGGAAGAAACGACAGAGGATTGTTTCTGAAAGTCGACACGCCTATGGCAAATAACCGCTCAGTTTTCGTCTCCCATAAGGCAATTTCTCATTTAGAGATAGAAGGCTGGAAATAAAAAAGTAAAACAGTTTACAAATCCAAAAGAGGGCGTAGCCATCGCTACGTTCCATCTTTTGTTTTAATATTATGATTGATTTAAAAAAAGATATTTCGATGATTCTAGATTTCGTTCCTATACCGGTTATAGGTTGGGATAAAGAATTTAAAATTATATACTGGAACAGTAGAGCCGAAAATGACTTTGGTAAAAACATATCAGAAGTTTTAGGTCCAAATATACTAAAAGATATAGGAAAAAACCTGGAATCCATTGCGTCTGAAGAATCATACCAAAACGAAGATAATGGATTTTTTAACTCAAGAAATGACTTCCCTACAATCATACAGAGAACCGAAATAGAAACAAACCACTCTGAGAAAAAAACTTACGAATGGGTATCTTTTCTTCTTAATTCAGGTTCGCCAATTAGAGGGCTTTCAATGGCAAAAGACATCTCACGAATAGAACTACTTCAAAAGAAGATGCTTGAATCAAGAAGACTTGCAACAATTGGGCAATTAGTAGGCAGAGTATCTCATGAGGCGAATAATCTTCTTATGGAAGTTATGTGCGGGCTTAGTGCCGCAGAAAATAATTCAAAAGATACAAAAGTATTAGATGATATTAACATCGCAATGGAAGGAGCACAAAAAATAAGAACATTACTTAAAACCTTACTTTCAAACATGAGAATAATTCGAGGAGAAAAGAATTTATTCGATGTAAATGAAGTTGTAAAAAGAGTTGTAAAATTTTCCGGTCAAATACTGCCAAAGAAAATAAATATCACGGCACATTATCTGGATTCCAACGCCAAAATTATAGGTGACCAGGACCAACTACATCAAATACTTCTAAATCTTATAATAAACGCCCGTGATGCCATTTCCAATAAAGGAAAAATTATAGTCGAAGTTAAAAATGTTTTCAGACCGGAGAAAGATGAAAAAGATAAAGAATATGTTTCCATTTCGATTGCAGATACGGGCTGTGGTATGAGCGAAAATGTAAAAGATAAAATTTTCGAACTTTTCTTTACAACTAAATCAGGAGGCGGAGGAACAGGTTTAGGCCTCTATTTTGTATATAACTCGGTAAAAGAAATGGGGGGCTGGATAGAAGTAGAAAGTAAAGAAAATAAAGGCTCTACCTTTACGATTTTTATCCCGAAGAGATAAACTGATAACACGCCTATTTTAATCCACAAAAATTCACAAACACTTACCACTTAATCCTTAATCCTTGAATCAACAAATTCGCATTGCTTCTAATTCTATTCTTATCTGCGTTTATCTGCGTCCAATTAAATAGATTCTTCGAATTAGTTGAATAGTTGAATATGAAAATAGTTGAATTGTTTCCCATTTCCCAATTTCTCCATTTTTCAATTTTTCTATTATTGAGGTGTCGGTTGGGTTTTAAACAACAAAAATGTATCCTGTTGATCTGAGTTTATCCTGTCTAAATATTGGGGTTTTGGATTTGACTTTGGACTTAGGACCTTGGACCTTGGACTAAGTTTCTCTCTGTGTTCTCCGTGGCTGTGTGTGAGAATTAAAAGGATTCTCTTTTCGGAAGTCAGGCAAAAAGATATCTCCCGAACCGGCTTCCTGTGTCCAACCGTTTTCAAGTCCCAATTCCATTCTTTTTATCTCTACAGCCCTTATTTCCCCCTCTGTAAGCCGTCTGTTAATCTCGGGAAACAGCGGAGCATTATGAAGGGGATAATACTGACTCATCAAACTTAAATGAATATTTTTATCAAGAGCAGCTATCCTTTCTAAAACGGCAACGCTATTCTCAAGTTGGCCGGGAATTATTAGATGACGAATAATCAAACCTCTCTGCGCGATCCCTCTTTTCTCTTTCAACTTTCCAACCTGCAAAAACATTTCCTCAATCGCCTTTATTGCAATCATACTGTACATGTGAGCATTTGAGTATTTTACGGCCAACCTATCATCCATATATTTAAAGTCAGGCAGATAAATATCAACTAAACCTTTCATAGAACTGATAATTTCTAATGATTCATAAGCGTTGGAATTCCATACAACAGGAATGTTTAATCCCAACTTTTTTGCAAGAATAACCGCTTTTTTTAAAAACTTCCACCAGAGCGTAGGTGTAACCAGATCAATATTAATTGCACCCTGTTCTTGTAGTTCAAGCATAAAATTTGCGAGCTCAGAAACAGAATATCTCTTACCTATTCCTTCTTGCGAGATTTGATAATTTTGACAGAAAACACAGCGTAAATTGCAATTGGAAAAGAAAATAGTTCCCGCCCCATATCCGCTATTACAGGAATTTGAGGTAGTAGAAGAACCCACTAAAGGTGGCTCTTCGCCAAAATGTCTTCCATACCAGGCAATTTTAACTTTCCGTTTTTCCATATTTTCAGATATATCAATTTAATTATAATGTACAAAGTACAATCTATTCATTGAAAAAACATAATATTCAAAAACTATACGCATGCTCACTTTTTTCCACTAATTTACCTCTATTTGATTAATTTGCTTAACTAACCTACCAGTCTTCAAGCATTATGCGAAGTAACGAATCCCTTATTTTTACGGCAACCGAATCAACTGCCTCCAATTCATCGGAATCAGATGAATAAATAAAAGACTCACTAATATTCTTATCCCATTCATTTTTTTCTTTATCTTTCTTCTTAAGAGAAAATTTTACATTAACCGAAATTCGATACTCCTCAACTTTTCCTTCAGGAGTATACGACTCCGGAGTTCTCGTGTAATCATTAACAACACCCTCCAAAGAATAATTTCCGGTAGATTTAGTCTCGACTTTTACCCTATCATCACTAATAAAAGCATCTATCAGATCTTCAGTTAGAATTCTTCCAATATCCGCATTTTGTGTTTTGTTCTCCAGGGAAGCTATAGACAAAGTTCCTGAAAAAGAACCACTCTTAAAAGAATAAGCACAGGAAAAAAAAGAAAAAAGCAATATTAATAGCACACAGATTAACGCAGATTTACTCAGATTCCCCACATAACTCTTTGTTAATCTTAGTAGTTGCATTAAGTTTTTTTTACTCATGACTCGTGACTCAAGACCCCGGACTCAGAGCGTAGCTCATTCATACAATCTCTCTCTTAAATCCTCAATATTATACTGCTTTCTTTGCTCAAGAAACCATTTCTGGAAATATGTTGATTCTTTTGACAGTTGAAGTTCCATCGCGAGAGTTGGTATAAGTTCTTGCAACTTTTCACTGTCAGGCATTTTAAAATCTATAATCCTCACAACAAATAAAGATTCCCCTGCTCTAACCGGAGGAAGAATCCCATCTTTCCTTATATAAAAAGATAAAGTAGCCACTTTTTCCGGAATATTATACCTTTTATAATTACTCAACGTAAAATAGGAAGTTCTTCCCCATTTTCCTTTTTCCGGTCTAACCGGCAATTTATCTCCGGAGAATTTCTCCAAAGCATAATTCCTTGCTTTGAGGTACGCCTCATATTTCATGAGCGAATCTCTGACCTCTTCTTCAATTTCATCAAAGGGCGGAATGCCTTCTTCTTTTTCCTCAACCCAGAAAACATAAAATCCATTATCTCCAATAAGAGGATATGAAACATCGCCTTTTTTAGGGATAAGAAGAAAACTACCAAAATTAACCGGCAAATCCGGGAATTCGTTTTTTCCATAAGAAATGTATTTAACATCGTATTCTTCGGAAATATTAGAATCTGGAGAATTACGAAGTTTCTTTACAAGTTGCCAAGCTCTGACAGATACGCTTTCGAACTCCTCAAATGTCGAAAATACTGAAAGGAATATTTCTGCAATATTAACAGAATCTCCTTGTCTATCTTTAAGTTTTAAAATATGAAATCCCTCATCTGTTTCAATAGGAGGAGAAACCTTACCTCTCCTCATTCCAGCAATAGTCGATAAAAATTTACTAGGTAAATTTTTATTTTTAACCCAACCATTAAGAATATTTCTATTAGTAGGGATATATGAATATTGACTTATAAGCAATTCAAAAGTATCGGTTTTGGCTCTATCTATAATAGATTCAGCAAGTTCTTTCGTCGTTCGAATAACTTCATCGCTTATATTAACCGGAAAAAACACATAACCCAACTTAACATAATTATTTCTTCTAAACATTTCTTTGTTATTAGAATAAAAATCCTTAACCGAAAGAGAAGTCTCACTAGATTTCCATTCTTTTAAAGGTATTTCAATATATTCAATCCTTACTTTAACCGAATCTTCCAGCAACTTTTCAATCGCGCTACCACTCGTTATTCTAACCGTAGAAGAAATCTCACCACGCAAAATAGCCATTGGAAAATTCTCGGCTATCTGGGAAGCATAGGATCTAATAAATTGATCGGCTCTTGGATCACTAAGTAACTCATAATATCTGCTGTAATCAAATTGATCCCCTACCCAGAAATCCTTATTCTGCACAATTTGAGCGGGCGGATTTTCTCTGATAATATCTATTAACTCTTTGTCAGAAATCGAAATATCTCTCTTTTCAAGCAGCTCGTCAATTATCTTACGTGTTATCAATCGATTTATTACTTCTTCAGACATCTGCCTTTCTTTTATTGGATCTGTGCCAAGAGCACCGCTTACATTTGCAAGCTCGGCTCTTAGTGAATTACCATATTCGTTAATAGTAATCGATTCATCATTAACCTTAGCAATCACATTGTCATCTTTTCCCTTATTGCCCGTAAACACAGTACTGCCTATGCCAACTAACATTGAAAGTACAAATGCAATCGCAGTAAACCACAAAACATATTTGGTCACAGATCTAACTTTTTCCATTATCATAGTAAATACCCCCCGTATTTATTGTAAGTTGTAAATTTTAAATTTTAAATTTATTTAACATCAATTTGCATTTTCTAAACTTTAATTACAGTCACCCTCCGTGTTCTCTGTAGTTCATTCTTTTGACTTTTTTTCTATAAAATCAACAAATTTTTCCAATCTTTCAATAACTTTTTTTCTACCAAGAACTTCGAGAAGTTCAAAAAGTCCGGGGCCAAAAGTCATTCCGCTAACTCCAAGGCGAACAGGATGTATAAGTTCTCCTGCTTTACAACCTAATTCTTCCGAAAGTTCCCTTAAAGCATTTTCCATTTTTTCCTCATTAAAAGGTTCTATTTCGTTAAATTTGGCGATTAATTTTCTTAACCTTGCGGAAACTCCAGGATAAATACGTTTTTTTAATCCTTTTTCATCATAGGTAAAATCATCCATGAAAAAATATCTTCCCAGCTCGATAAAATCTTTTAATTTGCTGGCTCTATTCCCCATCGCCTTAATGACTTCTTTAAGATAATCCGAATTATCTATCTCAAAACCGTTATCCTTCAAATAAATACTAAGGCGATTAACTATATCATCCGTACTTATCTTCCTTAGCCACTCTCCGTTCAACCATTCGAGTTTCTCACGGTCGAACACAGCGGGTGTCGAATGAACATTTTCAAGCGAAAAAATATCTTCTAATTCAGATAAAGAAAAAAGCTCTTCTTCACTCTTTGGTGACCAGCCAAGAAGTACAAGGCAATTTATAATTCCTTCCGGAAAAAACCCTTCTTTTTTATAATCAAATACATCCACCGCATCTTTCCTTTTGGAAAGTTTTGTCTTGTCTTTACTTAATATCAACGGTAAGTGGCCAAATTCAGGTATATCCCAACCAAAAGCCCTGTAGATAAGGATTTGCTTTGGAGTATTCGATATATGATCGTCACCTCTCAAGATATGACTAATTTTCATACGGTGATCATCTACAACCACAGCCAGATTATATGTCGGAGAACCGTCTGCCTTTAACAATACAAAATCTTCAATTTCTGAATTATCCCTTTTGATTTCACCATGAATCAGGTCATTAAAACTTGTTATCCCGTCCTTGATAAAAAAACGCAAAGCCTTAGGCCGACCCTCTTCTTCAAAAGTTCTCTTTTCCTTTTCGGAAAGATTATAACATTTTCTATCATACATCCATCTCTTTTTTGATTTTAAATGCATATTCTTTCTTTCCTTAATCTCTTCCGGAGTACAATAACACCAATACGCGAGTTTTTTATCAAACAGTTCCAATGCGCTTTTTCTGTATTCTTCGAAATGATCGGACTGAAACAAAATTTCTTCATCCCATTTAAAACCCAACCATTCAAGTCCTCTAATAATAGATTCGACCATAGAATCATCTGATCTTTTCAAATCCGTATCCTCAATTCGAAGGAGAAACTTACCCTTATTAGCTCGCGCAAAAAGATAATTGAAAAGAGCAGTTCTTGCCGTACCCAGATGCAAATATCCGGTAGGAGAAGGAGCTATTCGGAGCCTCACTGGTTTATTCTTTTCAACCATTTATTGCCTTTCTCATAGTTTACATATATACACTCTTTACAAAACAAGTCAAGGGCACTTTCATCACAGAGAACACTGAGAAATCAATTGGGATTAGAAGCAGTGTAAGTCAGCGATTCAGGGATTAGGGATTAAGTGGTAAGTGTTTTTTCTTAATCCTTGCTTTTCTTCAACGCCTTGGAACTAATCCTTAATCCCCGCTTGACTTCTTGCTTTCTCGCTAATCCTAAAAACTATTTGACTATTCAACTATTCAACCATTCAACACCGATGCGTAGAATATAAATCCCGGTCTTGCACACCAATAAAAAACCCTTATAATCTGAACCATGAATTTTTTTAATTTTAAAAAGAGAATACATAAAAAGCATAATGGTGCTTACTCTTCAGGAAAATATAGCAATCTCTTCTCAAAGCTATTGGGTAAAAATAAACTGGAAATAGAAGATAAAATAAATCACGCCTGGAATCAATTATTCTACGGAGATAACAATACACAAAGGGTATACTTTACCGTCGAACCCGATACGGCTTATATTAAGGACACTCATCACAACGATGTTCGCAGCGAAGGAATGTCCTATGGCATGATGATTTCAGTTCAGATGAACAAAAAAGAAGAGTTTGACCGGTTGTGGAAATGGACAAAAACTTACATGCAGCATAAAGGAGGAAAAAGAAAGAATTATTTCGCATGGCAACTTAAAACAGACGGTACAATCATTAATCCTAATTCAGCCTCCGACGGCGAAGAATGGATTGTAATGGCATTGTTCTTTGCATCCGCAAGATGGGGAAAAGGAAAAGGCATTTACAATTATAAGGCCGAAGCGCAGGCTATTTTGGATGCAATGCTTAATAAAGCAGAAACCTCTGATGATGACACAACAATATCAAATATATTCAATAAAGAAGAAAAACAGGTCGTGTTCGTTCCCTTGGGGACTGCTGATAAATTCACTGATCCTTCATATCACACTCCTCATTTCTATGAACTCTGGTCACACTGGGCAGATAAAGATAATGAATTCTGGAGGGAAGCTGCTGTTGTTAGCCGCGAATTTTTGAAGAAAGCAGCTCATCCTAAAACAGGTCTAATGCCCGATTATGCTCATTTCGATGGCAAACCCTTCGATCCTTTTGGTGGTGGAACCGAGAACTTTCAATATGACGCATGGAGAGTTGCAATGAATGTTGCTATTGATTATGCATGGTTTGCAGCCGATAGTTGGGCAATAACTCAAAGTAACAAATTACTTGATTTCTTTACAAGTAAAGGTATCAAAACTTATGGAAGTATATTCACTTTAGACGGAAAAGAATTATCGAAAACCCATAATCCCGGGCTAGTCGCAATGAATGCAGTTGCTTGTCTTGCTTCAACAAACAAAAACAGAACCGATTTCGTAAGAGAACTATGGAATGAAACAATTCCAATTGAAGAAGGACGTTATTACGACGGATTGCTTTATATGCTTGGTATACTCGCCGTAAGCGGTAATTTCAAAATCTATTATCCAAAATATTAAAATTCCGGATTTGGGATATTCAAATCAGTTAAATAGTTAAATTAAAAAATAGTCGAATAGAAAAAAAAGAAGAAGGGACGGGAGGCCAATTCAACCATTTAACAATTTGACCTTTCAACTTTCTTCCTAGTTTTTGTGCTCTCTGTGTTTTCTGTTCTTCTCTGTGTACTCTGTGGCAATATTGTTTCTCTAATCGAAATTTGACACTTGCCCTCCACAGGATACAAGTTATAATTTAGTCTATGAGTTTATCGAAAAATGAAGCTTACAAATTATTTAAAAAGAAACTTATATGTTTTTTAATTTCTGTGAATAGACAGGTATAAAAGAATGAGAATCGCAGGTGTACATATAGAAAGAAACATTCTCGTCACAAGAGACCTAAAAAGCGGCTATGTCAGCTCTTATAATTTTAAAACCATTGAAGAATTATTTAATTCGAAAGAAATCAAAAAATGCGAACGAATATTTATCAACGCAGGAGAAAATAATTTCCTAATAAAAGTTAAATTTTTCCCGGAAAAAAACCCTGAAGAAGCTACAAATTACGTGGCAAAACATTTAGACGAAATTGTGGTCGGAACCAGTAAAGAATATTTAATTAAACTCACAGCATCTTCAAAAGAAAACGGGTCTAACGTATATATAATTGAAGGCAAAGAAAAACAAATTCAAAAAAGAATAATCAAATTACCCGTAGAAGATTATAAAATATCAGGCGTTATACCGGAAAACTTTGCAATTTCTTATCCTTTCATGCTTGATAAAGACCTTGATAAAACAATACTAATTATTGAAGTAGGTGAAGAAGATTTCATACTTACCTACCTTGAGAAAAAAACAATAACTTTTACAAGAAGTTCTTTCTTTGAGAAAAAAGAGCTTTTAGATTCGCTAAAGAAAGAAATCGATATTTTATTACATAGAGCAGGCTCGGTAGATAAAATATATTTCACCGGAAGACTTACCGATAAAGAATTGAAAAAAATAAAAAAAGATTTTCCTTCATACAAAAGAAAAATCAATAAATTCCTAGTCCCTATGGAACTTACGGGCGAAGCAATGCTTGCTTATGGACTTTCTCTCACTCCGAATATGGAATTTGATACAGATTTAACCCCGGGTAACATAGTAATAAAAAGAGAAAAATACAAAGAAGAAATTAAGATAAAAAAATTGGTACGTAGAACAACATATGCAATGGGAATTGTATTATCGCTCCCTTTAATTTTTTTAATCGCAGGACAAATATGGCTTTCAACATTCAACAGACGAATAAATCAATTGAGAAGTTCATTTGAAAAGAATACTAGAATTCAAGCAGAAGTAAGAAAATTAAGAGAAAAATTAAAATTGCATGAGGAAATAAGAACACCCATACCATGGGCAACTTTCTTATTCGAGGTTTCCAATAGAATTCCCGATAATGTCTGCCTTAAGGAACTTGATAGCGAACCAACAATGAATCAAAATAATAAGGGTTTTATCTTTAATTTAACAGGTGAAGGGAAATCCCAGGAAGCTGTTATGGACTTTTATTCTAAAATACAAGCTATGGATATAGTAGAAGAGACTAATATAAAAAGCATCAAAAACGAAAAGGGTATAACCAGTTTTATTTTTACCGTTGTCGTATATTCCGAATGAATACACCGCTTTTAAGATTAATCGATGTTATTCCTTTTTGAAGTTCAAATTTCCAATCGATAACTTTCATTTTTTCTAGATCTATTAGATTAACCGGAAACGAATATACCGGCTCTGAACTTTCTCCGATAAAGTCGCTCGGCAAGTAGTATATGAATTTAAAATAAGTGACTTTCGTACCTTCCGAGATCAATCTTTTACCGGATCTAAACAACACAGAATCCCTATAGTAAAAAGAATTCATTTTACCATCCTGACTCAAAAAAGAAACACTATCTTCATCTGCAAAATATAACTCGCGGGCGCCGGTTAATTCTAATCTTATTATATTGCTTATCTTTACACCTTCTTCAGTTAGCTCATTCCTCCATTTGCTCCTACTTGTTCTTCTTTGTATCTGTATTAAAGTTGAAAATAGAATAGAACTAAGGATACCAAAAATAAGTATAGCCACTATAATTTCTATTAAAGTAAAACCATTGTTATCACACGGAGCCACAGAGGGCACGGAGCCCACCACACACCTTCTTAATTTATTTTTTTTATTCAAACAAATAATTTCCTTGTGTCCTACGTGTCTTTGTGTGAGATATTCTTTTTGGGTATTGGGGTGGGTTTTGAACAACATTATATTTTTCCTCTGCGTCTCTGTGTCTTTGTGTGAGAATATTTTTTTCATAATCTTACCATGGTTTTAGCATCTGAATAACAAGTATTCTTTTTTTATTCATATAAACTTTAACACTACAAGATGGTGGGATTTCTCCATTCGTATTTAATACCGTCTCGTAAACTGTCCCGTCCAGAGTATCAATTGTGACTGAATCATATTCCGCCTCTATCCCGGCAAGAACATGTTCAGCTTTTTTTACGGCTAAGAGTAGCGCCACTTCCTTCTGTCTTACATCATTTGAGAAGGAATAGCTCTTCAAAAAAAACTGATATAGAGAAAGAAAAACAATTGCAAGAATAGTTAGCGATACAATAACTTCAATCAAAGTAAAACCTTTTTTCTCACACGGAGCCACAGAGAACACGGAGCCCCACCTCCACCCTCTTAATTTGCTTTTTTTATTCTCACACAAAGCCACAGAGGACACGGAGCCCACCGCACCCCTTTTTAATTTATTTTTTTTATTTAATTTTTCCATTTATAATTCTACTTATACCGTTTTTCATCAAAGACTCTCCAAAATTTATTAAATAACCTAATTTGCAACCAGTTAGTTTAAGATATGTAAGTATTTGCTTTTTATGCGCTTTTGTGACTGACTCAACAGATTTCAATTCTAAAATTACCTTATTCTCAACTATAATATCTGCTTTAAAACCTTCAGCAAATTTCATCTCTTCGTATTCTATTGGCACCGGGACTTGTCGTCCCACAGATAATCCTTGTTCTTTCAGATCACGTGCTAAAATAGCTTCATATACAGTTTCAAGAAGGCCGGGACCGAGTTTTTTGTGAATGTTTATTGCAGTATTAACTACAATTTTACCAATTTCGTTTTCAGTCATTATTCTTTGTGTCTTTATGTTATAATTTTGTTTTTTTTATTTTCATAATTAGTTCCTCTGTGTCTTTGTGTGAGATATTGTCTTTTTGGGCTGTGGGTTCGTTTTTAAACAACAAAGTATAATTTTTTCTTTTTCTCTCTGTGTTCTCTGTGTCTTTGTGTGAGATATAAGTCTTTTGTGGTTGTGTGCTGGGTTTCAAACAACAAAGTATAATTTTTTCTTTTTCTCTTTGTGTTCTCTGTGGCTTTGTGTGAGATATAAGTTTTGGAGTTGTGTGGGGTTTTAAACACACAATATTTTTTCTCTCTATTTTCTCAGTGGTTAATCTTTTTTTTCTACCAGTCTCCATGTTTTCCTTTTAAGCGCTTTTGTTTCTATATAAGCCGAAGGAACCATCGATTCGGGTATTCCGGATACAATATCTCCTTCAAGCACATTACCATAAAAACCGCTGGAACTTCTTCCATAAAAAGAATGAGCGCAGACCAAACCCTCTAATCTGCCTTTAACAGAAACTCTTCCCGTCGAGTATATAAGACCTCTACACTCGGCATCTTCTTCAATAGTAATTAAATTTTGATATGCACCTGCAATAGTTTTCTCTGCTGTTGAAATCGCAGTACCGGAGAATGAAGATAAATTCGTAAATCTTATTTGATTCGTTTCTCCCTCCGCAATAAACACCGATGATTCAGCTATTGTAGAATACTCTGTAACTCTTATTTCTTTTTGCGTAACAATTTCTCCTGAGAAGTAACTATATCCGCTCAAGATAACCGAACTCGGAGAAAAAATGGTTACGTTCTGCAATCTTGAATCATACTGAATCCTGACTTCTCCATATGCGATAAGGGTTAATTCTTCTAAAGTCGCATTCTCCACAATTATATCCGAAGTGCTTATAATTGTAAGGGGATTACCAAAAAGCCCATCTCTTAAAAAAACCGCGTCATTCACATATATAATCTCTTTATTTGGAATATCGCCTGCTTCGTAAAATATCTGAGGAGAAAATAACTCGGTATCCGCCTGAAAAGGAGATTGTAAATACGCCTGAAACGAGCTTATTTCGTCTTTAATAACAGAAGTATTTAAAACTGGCAGGGAAACCCCGAATTTTATATCTCCATCAGTCCAGCCATATATTTCAGGATCTCTACCTAATTCGATAATAGCAGCACTTTTGGCAATACTCGAATCAAACTCTGCTCCAAATTCGGACTGCATGGAAACTATTTCTTTTTTGAATGTTCCTGTAGTTATTATATTGAAAAAACCTTTTTTTAAATTTGATTCAATAGATAAACTCCCTCCAAAAAGTGTATCTGTCTCCTTATACCCCGAAGAAGGTGAACCAAACATCATCTTTGTCATCCCAGAAGAGGCAATATAAAAAGCCTGCTCCCATTGTAACTTTCTATTCAAATTCCAGCTCTGCAAGTTATTCGTTATTATGAACGCTGTTATTATACAGGATATGGAAATAATAATTGCTAAAGTAAGAAAGAGAGAAAAACCTTTATTTGAAGTTGATTGTCCTTCTGCCGTATTCATCGATTATAATTTTATCGCGCTCGATCTTTAGAATCTTTATTCTATTTATTTTATCTCCCTCTTTCACAAATACTGTCTTCTCATTATTTATACTTATTGCCGCAGAAGGCTTCTTATCATCCCATAATATTCCTTTTATGACTATATCCGAGAGTTTTATGTGACTAACTGCAGCACCTTTACTTTTTATTTTATATCTAAAAGGATCTCTTTCTGCTCTCGCAATTTTTTCAAAACTCCTTCTTTTGAAAAGGATATTTACTTTATTTCGTGAATCTTTACCTTTTTTCGGGAGGGTAGCAAGAAAAGCAATTGCAAAAACAAAAACAAGCAAATAAACGATTATTTTATTTAACGACATTGCCCAAAAGAAACATTCTTATCCTGAGATAAGCTGAAATTCCATTTGCGGAGCCGGATATCTTTAATTTCTCAATTCTGAAAGCTTCAGAATTCAACTTTTGAAGAAACAAACAAAGATCAGAATAATCTCCCAATAATTCCAATTCCACTGTAATATAAGAAATGCCTTCTGTTTCTCTTATAGTGGAATGAAATATCGATTTTGTTTGAATATCAAAATCTTTAATCAATGAAAGCAAACCTGTGATTCCTTCAGATACAGTTTCATATTCCTTGTATGAATCAAGTCTTTTCAATATATACTTTTCTAATGATAGATAATAATTATGCTGAGCTTCTCCGGAAGAATATAAATAAAATTTGTTTCGAGCACTATTAAGTTTCCTGTTATTACTCTTAACCATACCAATTATGCTAAAGAATAAAAAAAAGTACAAAAATAAAGCTGGCACTCCAACAAGGAGGTACCTGCGGTATTTATTCATCTTCAATTTTTTCTTCTTTTTCGGGTTCCTTAGGGGGTACTATGCGTTCGGCTTTAACTTCCAAAATACCATTGAAAATCGCTACTAAGTTGCCGGACAATTCCTTTGATAGCGAAGTTACAACAGCATTCCAATTACCCTTATCTCTTGCCTCACTCATACCGACAATCGAAGAATTTTTCTTAGATTTTACTTTTACTACAACTTCATAAACTTTAACGTCAGGGTTTTTAAGCTGTGCAAACGAAGCATTTATGGAAAAATCAATATAATATTCAGCCTCGAGTGAATCTTCAACAGGAACAACCCATCCTTCTGAATCCCTGAATAAGTAAAATTGAGTTTTATCCACAAGCTGTCCGTATCTGCCCTCGATTCCCTTAAAGTAAACTCTTACAGTTTCGCCCTTTTGAGATACCACAAAAGACTTAGAGACACAACCTATAACAACAAAAAAAACTGTTGCTACAAGAATCTTCTTCATTCTACTTTATCCCAGGGAACAATTTCAGGTGTTAAATATATAATGAGTTCAGACTCATCAACATTAATGGATTGGCTGGAAAAAAGAAAATCTCCTATCAAAGGAATATCTCCCAGAAGAGGAACTTTATTTTTGTTGACAGTCTCCGTTTTTTGTATCAAACCTCCTATGATCGCCGTTTCTCCCTCCTGTAATTTTAAAGTAGTTTTAACGGACCGTCTGGAAAGTTCAGGTAGTCCATCCACACTTATTCCCTTAAGAGAGGAAACTTCTACTTCTACATCAGCAGTCACGTCATTCTCTTTCCCAACCCACGGAGTAATCACTAACTTTACTCCTGCTTCTACAGAATGAACCTGAATTATCGGGTTCAGATCAGAACCAATGCTTGTTCGATAGTATCCGCGCCAGCCCACGTCTATACTTGCTTTTTGTCCGCTTATTGTCACTACACTCGGTTCGGCATGTACCTTTGCTATTCCTCTTTGTTCCAAAGCATTAATCATTACCATAAATCCCGGAGGGATTTTTATGGAAGTACCCATATTAAGTGAGGAAGAAATATATTCAAGAATATCATCTATATCATCTTTATTGAAATTAAACTTAAATCCCTCAGAGCCTGTTTGTTCCGAACTACCAGTTGACGTACCAGATATATTTTCACCTGCGTTTATACCAAGTTCCGAGAGTTTTTTCCTCGAGATAGAAATTATAATAGCCCGCATTCTTATCCTTTTTGCTGGAATATCGACTTCTTCCAAAAATTCCAAGATCTGCCTTAATTGCTCAGGTATAGCCGAGCAAAGAAAAGCGTTATGCTCTTCTACTACTTTTATATTCGAAGGAGAAATAGTAGATGGCAGGAGTTTAAACGCATCGTCTGCTTTAAGATATTTGAGATGAATGAGAGTAACCTTGGAAATGATACCTTCTCCCGGCGTCTTTCCTTCGATTTTTCCAACCACATAAACATCATTTATCTTTCTATATCCAAAATTGGTTCCGCTAAGAACAAGGTCAAGAGCCTTGTTTAAAGGTTGATTTTCAACATTTGCAGATATCTTACCTGTAGGCTCTCCATAAACCACTATATTCATACCGGTTTGCTCTGATAAATCATCGATAAATTTTTCCAGCTCCATGTTCTTAACATTAATAGTAACAAGCGTATCCCTCTTTACACTTATTTGCGCACTTGTTGATCTCCTCCTAGTACTTCTTCTATCTCTACCTCTTTCTTCAATCTTTAAAACTTCAATAATGCCATCTCTTTCCAAGACTTCAAAGCCTTTTGAACCAAGAAATGCTTTTAGCCCCTTATTAATAGGAACCTCTTTAAGATACCCGGATACTCTCGTTTCTCTTACGTTTGCACCGACTATAATAGTTAAACCGCTTTTTTTGGAAATTTCTCTTATCAGACGGTCTATTTCTACATCATCACAATCAAGACTCAACAAACCGTCTTTAACAATAACATCCAATTTAGACGTTTTTCCCCTTGTGAGATAATATACATTTTCTTCCTTATTAACAGAACATCCCAAGCTTTGGGCTAAAGTCGATAAAAGCTGGTCAACAGTTACATCGGAAAGAAAAAGTGTCACGGTTCCCTGTACATCTGACCTTAGAACGATATTTAATCCGTATTGCTGGTTTAACAGTTGAACTGCCTGTTGGGCAGGAAGATCTTCAAAAGACACAGATATTTTTTTCTCTTCTTCTTGCGCCTTAACATTTAGAAAGAAAAACAATAAAAAAATAAGAAGAAATAGCCGTTTCATAACGTAATAATGATAGTGATTTTTGAACCATTTGTCAAGGCACCCCCTCCCCCCAAGATAAACAATATCTCACACAAAGACACAAAGAACACAGAGCCCCACAACACAACCATTATTAATTTGTTTACCAAAACCATCCCCTAACCCCTGAATTAGCCACTGATTTACACTGATGAACACTGATACCCTTTTTTTCCCATATTCTTTTTTTGCTAAAACAACAAAATATTTTTTTCTCTGTGGTCTCCGTGTCTTTGTGTGAGATAACGTTTTTTTAGCGGTGGGTGTGGCTAAAAAAACCTCTTGACAAAAGTTTCATTTTCCCTACAATAATTTTGCAATGTTACTGAAATTATCAAAATTATAAAATGTTAATTAATTTATATGGAAACAATATTTAGTAAGGAGGTATTTAATGTGTTCTTTAATTTTATTGTTTTTACTGCCGTCTGTTGACGAAGTCTTAAAGTATACCTTTGGTGAGGATACATACAGCCCGGGGTTTAACAAAAATTCGGTATCCACAAATACTGTCGAAGAAAAAATAAATACATCAAACGGTAATTTAGAACTAAAAATAAAACTCCTGAGTCTCCCAATGAGAGGAGGCAAAGATTACGATTTGTATCTTACCTACAGGGGTTCGCCTTTATCCCTACCCGGAATGGAAGTAGATGTGGGCTATAATTATCCAATCAAGAAATACGGATATGATGTAGGTATCCCGGGTTATAAAGGATATGTTGAGGATTTTATATATGACACGATCCCTGCCAATTACCACAGGTATATTGTATCATCCGACATGGGTAACTGCGGACTCGGTTGGAACGTTATGCCCGGAGAATTATCAAAAAACGCGGATTGGACGGGTTCCCGCCTTTCCGGTGCTGTCGGCATAACCTATCGCATAAACGGTTTTATTAATCTGAACGGAGGAATAAATTACAGCATATATAACGTTAGACTTAGCTCCTCCGTAGGATTAGGCTGGTTTGTTAGAGGTAAAAGGAACTGGAAGTTATATATGGACGGATCTCCAGAGCTCCATACTCCTGCGTATACTTATTTTTTTGAATACGGGACACAATACCCCAATCCTGATTATTGGCAAGGCGAAAGTTCCAGCTGTAGAAGGTTATATAAATTGACAACGGTGTCGGATCGTAAAGGTGATCGTGTAAGTATAGATTGGCATGGTGGTGAATCTGGCGCTCCTCCGGCCGGCAGGATACCAAGTATGATATATACAACCACAGACACATGTCATATATACAGAGGAAAATATCCTCTTGAAGATACTACGGATTATTCTCTATGGGATTTTTATGTCATCGATTCGATAGTAAGAAATGTTAACGGAGAAAAATTTAAGGTTAATTTCTATTATCATCAGGAATGGTTTGATAAAATATTGGAATACTGGTATGGACACGCTTTTATTCTTCTGGATTCGGTAGAATTCTTAAAAAATGGACAGAGACTTAAAGCTCCTTACAAATTCAAATATGATACTACAGCGTTTGTTCCTAATCCCGAAGAACAAGAACAACCCGGAGAACTTATTGAAATGATTACTCCGGACAGCGCGAAATACAAATATAAATACTATGAATATGATTATGAACGCGTAGCCCAGGATTTTTACCACGAAGGTTTTTTCAACCACTGGAGATCTACCTACAGAGTGGTTAAAGGCAAAACCATTATCTTCCCCGATACCCTGCACATGAGAGCGAAAGGCACTCCATATATAGAAGACTATAATGTTTACTATCCCGCGGATACTATTTATAAATATTCTTATAATTACGGACCATCTGTAGGAGCAAGTACCGGCGAATGGATAGAAGTAGGTATGCATAATGGCATAACAATCTGGGGTTTCCACACTTTAACATTTTTGCCGGTTTACAGTTATAATCATATAAATTATCCGGATGACTCTTACGTAAGATATTACAATATCGATTCCGCGTACCTGGAAAACAATTATGCGGTTTTAAAAAGAGTTGATGAATATGATTACCAACATGGAGGAGAAGGAGACCACAACTTAAAATATATATTACCGTTTGAAAGAGAAGAGCTCTACGGATTGCCTTATAAAATAGTAAAAGATTATAATGTATCTCTATCTGAGACGGAGTTTTTATGCTGGCAGATAAGCAAAGACGTAGCCCCCGCAGGTAAATATTTAGAAACACCCTTGCATCCGGTTTTAAAGTACAAAGCCGTAAAGAAAGGTTCTGGCAGTCAGAATTTGGAAATCGGAGACACCTTTAACTTATATGAATACGTAGATTATGATAAATACGACAATGAATTGGAGGGAAAATTCTGTGGAAAGGTTAAATTGACCAGTAAAGGTTCTGCCGGATGTTATTATGGTTCCGGAGTAGACCTGCAACATTGGAAAATCGGAAACACCCTTTCATGGGATGACCTTGATCCTTCGGATAATTGGAGAATCGAAAAAGATTACATCGACGATGATGCTTACAAAAACGCTCAGTTTTATAATCTTGTAGTATCCGCCCGTAAATACGATAACAACAATCTCGTGCAAAAGTCAGATTTCGAATACGACAATAATAGCACTCCTCGCATAGGAAATCTTACTAAAAAAACCGAACGTATAAACGAGTATGAAACCCGGGCAAAAGAATTTGAGTATGGCGCATACGGAAACATCACAAAAATTACGGATTATATGGGGAACGAAACCCACCTAAGCTATGGTCCCTCAGACGTATTTCCGGATATAATAACTTATCCGGATAATTCAACAGAAGATTTTAATTTTGATAAAAAAGGCAGGCTTATATCTCATACGGATAAAAACGGTATTATCGATCAATATGAATACGATATTTATGATAGACCTACCGAGTACAGAAAGGGAAGTCCCGGAAACCTTAAATTGCTCGGCAAATATGAATATGACGATTTCAGAAGAAAAGCCAAAGAAATCACTTTTAACTCCGCTTCCGACTCTTCCACCACGATTTATTCCTACGATGTACTCGGAAGACTCATCAACTGGAAGAAATGCGCCGCTGACAGCGTAATAATGGATTATATATATGATGCTAAAGGTCTTTTATACATGGAAACAAATCCTAGATTTGACGATATTTCACTGGGAGAAGCTACCTTTACACGCAAATATTATGACGGAAAAAACAGACCGATTCTAATAAAATATCCTTCCGAATCAGGATACGACGACAGTGTGAAATACATATATGGTGACGATATAACGGATGTGTATGATGAATTAGGTGAACAGACAACATTAATAAATGACCCATCCGGCAATCTAATCCAGGTTATAGATGCTCTTAGTAACCAGACCGATTACTACTACGATGTAAACGGTAATCTTGTAAATATTACAGACGCGGAAGGCAAAGAAACCGATTTTGAGTATGACTGGTTGGGGAATTTGGTCTGGAGAGACGGTCCTGATAGAGGAATCGACTCATTCGCCTATGACGTAAACGGAAATAATATATACCATAAACTTAACTCAGGAGATGAAATTAAATTCGAATATGATGTACTTGGCAGGATTGAAAAAAAGATCGTAAACTACGCGGAGGTGGAATTATACTTTTACGATGATTACAATATAGGAGATACAACTTACAATCCTCCTTCTGATTCACTTGATTTTCCAATCGGAAGGCTTACGGGTTTTGAAAATTTGCGAATAAGGGAAGTTTACTACTATAACGAATTCGGAAATCTCGGTGAAAAACAGATAATCCCGCTTGAAAAAACTGCTGTTCCTGACACCGTTATAGAAGACATCGATAGTACAATAATAGATATTGACAGTACTTTCATTCGTATGGATAGTATAATAGACCACATAGAATATGTAATCGACCACATCGATACAACTTACGAGACAAAAGGAGTATGGGAAATAGTAGACGGCTCCGGACAGGTTTCCGTAAGCCCTGCATGCTCTCTAAGTGGATTGGATTCAATAAGAACTTTTTTCTGGGTTATGCCAGCAGACGGAGGTTTTACGAGTGATTTTACTTTTAAGTTAGAAATAGACGGACGCCACGAAAACGACGTGCCTTTTTCCCGCACTTATACGCAATACAGAACTGAGAGCATAAACGCCAGTGGAAGCGGACTTTTATGGCACACTTTTTTAGCTAATACAGCAGAAGGCGATAGAATAAACGAAATAGGTTATGACCTGGACAACAATCCATCCTATGGGTTTAACATTCCTTATGCAGGTTTTACCCTTAGGAGTCCAAGAGTAGACACCTCATACGTGCCGGATACCATCTATTACGTTTTTTCTGTTTATGATGTAGATACAACCTACTCCATAGATACAATTTATACAATAAGAACTGTTTACTCAACCACGGTCTTAAATGACCAAATGGAGAACTTCTATTACGGTTATGACTTAAAGGGAAGACTGACAAAATTAGAAACATCCGATAATTATAAAGTAAATTATGAATACGATAAATTAGGAAACATTTCATCTACGATAATTAACGGAAAGGATACAATAAATCTTTCATCAACAGCAGCAGGACTTCTCGAAAATATTCATTTTCCCGGAGACATAACAGATATATTCGGATATACTCCAAGAAACTGGATGCAGAGTTTGGATATAGATCAAGTACTTGGAGGATTTCAAACCAATAATCTTATTAACGTTGGTTTCGAATACAATAAAAAAGGAGAACTAAAGGAAAAAGAGGAAGGAGCAGGGTTCGGTTCTCCACCAATGATAGGCTTAACAACAGAGTACGGATATGATCCTCTCGGGCGCCTTACAACTGAATACAACATTTTGGTTACGGATACTATTACTTATCACAGTTTTTCCTATGATAAAGTCGGGAACAGAGATGAGGTCGATAATTGGGATTATCTTTATTATTCCGGAACGAACAGGTTACAGGATGACGGACGCAGAGAATATCATTATGACGCAAATGGCAGGATCAATTGGATAAGTGATGGTATAACGTTGGATTATGATGTTGATGGTAATCTTACCCAGCTCAGTAAATCAGGCGAAAAATACAAGTATTACTACAAAGGAAATCAGAGAATAAGACAGGAGATCATAAATAATTCCTTATCCGATACAACAATCTTCAATTATTTCCATGACAACGCTGGCAACCTCATCTTAGAAGAAGACGATTCTCCGAATATTCTTGAGAATCCTGGATTTGAAACAGGAGATAAGACCGGCTGGGGACAATGGGAAGGTGATTTTAACTGGGTGGTAACCTCTCAGTATTCACAGGAAGGTAAATATTCCCTATACTCCCCATATTTTCAAACGATGGGCACAATGGAACTCATGATACAGCAATTTTCATTATCAAAGGTAAAAAAATCCTTTACCGCTTCCGTCTGGGTAAAGACTAAGAATTTATCGGGAGGAGTGAAGGTAATGGTCGATTTCTGGAGTGAGGATTGGTCTCAGAGTTATGGAGGCAAATCATCGGCAATAATAACAGGCACACATAACTGGCAAAAGATTTCAGTAACGATAAATCCTGGAGATATACCTTCCGGCGCGGTTAATTTCAAATTTCATATAGCAAGAATGTTAGGAAGTGGACAACTATGGGTTGATAACGCCAGATGTGAATCGGGAACCGAGCGAACACCTGAAACGAAATACTATTATGCTGGAAACCGTCTCCTTGCATCCGAAATCGACGGAGAGCTTCATTTCTATCATCTTAACCGTCTTGGTTCTCCGATTATGATTACAGATGAGAATGGTATTGTGGTAAAACGGAGAGAATACGAAGCATTTGGTAACTTAGTATCTTCTTCAGGTACACTCGAAGATAACCGAGAATTCACGGGAAAGGAAAAAGACCCGACAGGATTTCATTACTTCGGCGCGAGATATTACAGCGGCGACATCGGAAGATTCCTGATCCCTGATCCGCATACGCTTACGCCCGCTGGGCTTACATTGGCAATTCCACAGAGTTTAAATCCGTATATTTACTGTAGAAATAGCCCACTTAAATATGTGGATTTATTAGGATTACAAGAGTCACCAATAAGCTATGAAGAAGATCCCATTGCGTATTGGGATTATAAAAGGCAGCAGGATATAATTAATCAGTATGGGTCTGGTTCAATTATGTATTTCGATAACCCTTCCTGGGCTTTTGTTGCTGCTGATAATACCAGTACTAATGCTCAGACGGGTGTTTTTAATGAAAAGGGTCAAGACGATACAAAAAAGGATCCAGACTGGGCAACGTTTGCCAAGCACTTTGAGGAGGATCCTTCGGTTGATTACGTAGATTTAGGTGTAAGTGTAGTAATAATTACTGGAGGAAAAATAATCACTGACGATGGAAAACCATATTATTATCTTGGGATCTCTCCAAGTGTAAGTATACCTCCGGGTGCCATGGTAATGGTAAATGATGGCTATAAGGAGCCTTCTCCTGGTTTGAACATAAGTGTTCAAGCAGGATTTGTTTTAGGTACTCAGGTGGGTTGGGGTCCCGCTAACCCATGGTGGAGTGGATTTTATGTGGAGTCAGGAGTCTTTGTTGTCGGTGGTTTAGGCGCCTCTGCCTTTATTGTATGGGAGGGAAAATAATAAATGGCAATTAAAGTCTTAGCCGCTTTAGGGATTTACTGTTTCTATCTTTTATTTTTAACTTTCTTTTTCTTTGCAGATAAATACGTAGGTGCTGTTGTGAAACTATATCGTCCTTTCTTTCCTTTTATAGGGAATGAAAAAGTAAAAAAGTTTTTAAGGATAACCAATAAATTGGTTAGTATACCTATGGCGATAGGGGTTATTTACATCATACTTTTGATATGTGTTGAGGAGATATTAGATATTGTCCCCGAGTTCGGTAATATTCCGGGAAGTTTCATGATGTATATATTTCCTTTAACCATAGCACTTTTTTTAAGTGGAATTTCTTGTTATCATTTTTCTTCGGAAGTGTTAAGCAAAAGGGAAAAAATAACGGAGGAAATAGAAAGAAAAAATAAAAGGTTAAGGATCTCCAGCGTTGTTTTGATTTTAACTGTACCTTTCTGGGAGATTTTGATTTTTATTTTAGTGTATAAATAACACGAGAGACGATCTTCTCATATAGACGAGGGTACATACGTAAATAATTGGGGGTAAATCTCAACGCTTGACAATTTCAACCGAGTCGGTGAGTCCCGCGTCTTGAGTCATGGGTCAAAAGATAAATAAAGTTAGTGTGTAGGTGGGGAAAAAACAGACTAACAGATCAACAGACCAACATTTAAAAATCTCTGCGATCTCTATGGTCAATTTTAGATATCAGGTACCGGGTACCAGGAACTAGTTATAAAACACTGTTGGATCGGATTTTTTTTGAAACCACCTAACCTTCTAACAACCTAACCTTATTCAACCCATCTTGACAGGCTTGGACACCCTTATTAAAATCATTAATAAAAAAGGAGGATAATGCAATGCCGCGATTTGACCCTAAATATACTAAATATATGAAGAAAAAGTGTTCTTTTATAATTTTAATCTTAATTTCGTCCATCATTGTCCTATCTCATTGTGTTCGCCAGCTGGAACACGACACTTTTAAGGCAGTAACGATTACCAACAAGGTTCTTTTTGGACTTTTCAATAAGAATTATAAAGAAGTTTTTCTACAATTTCATCCGGATCTTTTAAAAGAATTTACTTTTGAAGAATTCAGAGATGCGATGGAAAAAGTTTACTTCGAGGAATCTGGAGGTATAAAAGAGATTGTTTTTGATTCATATCTGCCTGTTTTAGGACAGCGGGCAATCCAATTATATTATATTGCCTGTTTTAATTCGGGTGATGAAGTTGTAATTCATTTTGTTTTATTTGGTGATGCTAAAGAAGGATATAAAATGAGGATTTTTGATTTTGGCGACCAGATCAAATATCCTCCAAATGTAAAATATATGGGAGCCGAACTTAAAAAAATAAAAACAGGACTAAACATAATAATTAACGCGGATACAATAATTGTAGAATCAAGAAAAATGCATGGAGGATAATTGGTACCGCCTAAGAAAAAATTGCATCTTTTGATTTAGATTCAAAAATTCTTCGAATCTGTTAATTGGTTGATTAGTATATTTGTTAATTAGTAAAATAATCAAAGAGAACACAGTATCTACAATTTCTACATGTTCTACATGTGAAAAATTAACTGAGGTGGGTTGGGTTTTAAAAACACGAAACATAGTTTTTTTCTCAGTGTGCTCTGTGTTTTTTCTTTTTCTCTGTGTTCTCTGTGGTGAATGTTTTTTGGTGGTGGGTGTGGCTAAAAAAACCTCTTGACAAAAGTTTCATTTTCCCTACAATAATTTTTGTAATGTTACTAAAATTATCAAAATTATAACATGTTAATTAATTTTTATGGAAACAATATTTAGTAAGGAGGTATTAAACGAATTTATTAATGATAGTATTTTTATTTGGCAACATTGGGAGTTCCGTAGCTAACCCCCTTGCCGCTTATGATTCGCTTGAAATAAAAACCTCTGATGAAATTACTGAGGATATGTATTCACACGGTTTTGATGCATACTCGGTAGGTTTTAACAAAACGACCATATCGACTAATACTGTTGCGGAAAATATAGATGTTTCAAACGGGACTGTGTCTCTCAAAATAAAACTTACAAGTTTGCCAATGAGAGGAAATAAAGATTATAATGTATATTTAACCTATCGAGGTTCTCCCTTATCGGTGACGCAGCTCACTCCAGGTGATTGCTATTCGCATTCTAATGTGGCGCTAAATGATGCTTTTTTGGTTACTGGGGATATAGGTACCTGTGGTTTAGGTTGGAATGTAATGCCGGGAGAATTTTCTGTTCCCGGATCCCCGGGAACTGGCAATATTGCTACGGGCGATGTGGGTTTCACGTGTATTAATGGGCAGTTTTACACTGTGCAAAAAACTTTCAATGTTTTTGATGCTTGGTTGTGGCATGTTTTAGGTGAAAAAAATTGGATTGGTTTCGCAAGTAATCTTAGAGCTTTTGTTGCAACGCCAGAATATAAATATACCTTCGAGAATATACTGGATTACGGTCCCGATCCTGAGTACCCATCAGAACCGGAGAAGAGACGCAGACTTGATTATATGCTAACAGAGATGGAGGACAGGAATGGCAATTATGTGCGATTTACCTGGCAGGATGCGGCCCCTTGCCCTCCGGCTGGCAGAATCCCCGATAGTATTATTACTCCTACCTCTCACTGTAAATTTTATCCTAAAATGTTAGACCCTATTTACCCAGATAGGCCTTGTTGGGATAAGTTTTATCTTATTGATAGCTTAGTTCATTGGATAAACGATGGTTGTTACAAGGTTAAATTCTACTATACGGCTAAACATTTAGACGATGCAATTGAATACTGGTATGTTCGTGAACACGCACTTCTGGATTCGATATCTTTTCATTTTGAAGGGCAAAAAATGAAACCTTCTTATCAGTTTTTTTATGATAATAATACAGGGGAACTCGTCAGATTTATCACTCCTGACGGCGCGGAATACAGTTATGAGTATGAGACGGTGTCTGGCTCAGGCATCGCCGCGCCTACCAAATACCGCAGAATCAAAAAGAAAGAAGTTTTTCTTTCTGAGGATTCCAAAACTTTAGTGTATGAATATCATTATCCAGGTCATGATTCACTCGCGGTGAGTTCTGTAGGTGAAATGGAATGTACTCATGGAGATTTTAAAGATAATTGGTCTCATGGGGTAAATTCGCAAATATTTGGATATTATCCCATGTATAAAAAATGCGCGGTTGTTATGCCCGAAGGAGATAGTATAGTTTACTGGCATATTAATAATGAATATCTGGAGAATGGGGATCATTACAGATTTTTCGAACATGAAGGTAGAGATGAGGTGGTAATCTCCGAAAGGGTCATCCCTAAGGCAAGGAAATTTATTTACGGTAAACCTTACAAGGTAGTAAAATTTGATAAAGAAGGAGACACTTTAGAATTGACGCGTTTATATTGGGCAATAGATAGTCTCTATTTGTTTATGCCGCCAATTCATTTACGCCCAACATTGAAATGCAAAGCCGTACAGAAAGATCCATCTGATCTTGAGGTAGGTATTGGAGATATTGTAGAACTATACGAATATAACAGTTATGATAGGTTTGGTAATATAAGAGAATACATTTATCGAGGGGATGTGGAATGTACAGGTATAGGATGGGAAAGTATTGAAGAATTTGATTTTCCATACTTGCTAACTGTATTTACTACAGCTATTATGCCAGGCTTAGACTTAGATAAGGTTGATAACGAAAAAATTTCTTACGAGGACCTGGATTTAGATGACAGCTGGAAAGAGATAAAGCATTTTAAACATGAAGTAGATGCTCTATATATCGAGCTTGCAGAATGGTGTGAGGATTGCTATGGTGGAGAAGGAGGTTGGAATTTCCATCATCGTGTGTTGTGCAATCTTCCGATAGCAATACACAAATTTAAAATTACAGGACAAAGAATAGGAAAAACTTATTTTCGGTATGATGAAACTAATTTAAGCAACATTTCTAACCCGGGTTTTCATGATTCTGAAGACTTTGGTGCTGATTTTAAAATCCGCGGGAACCTCACCAAGAAAATAGAATGGACAAACAATTCCGAATCCCGTACACAGGAATACTGGTATGACATTTGCGGGAATCTAGTAAAAATGCGAGATTACATGGGAGAGGAATCTCAATTCGATTACTGTTCTAATGAGGTATTCCCTGACACAGTAATATATCCTGATGGCTCAAAAGAGGACTTCGACTTTAATTCGGATGGGCAACTTATAGGGCACACTGATAAGAATGAAGTTTCAAGAGAATTCGAATATGATTGTTACGGAAGACTTACTCTGGATAAAATCGGCAGCGATGTTTTAAACAAATATAAATATGACGATTTCGACAGGATTGCAAAAGCAAAATCTTTTTCTTCTTCTTCGGACTCAAGCACTATAATCTACTGTTACGACCAGTTAGGAAGGCTTAAACAAGATTCGGTATTAGGAGATCCTGGCGAGCATGTAATAAAGGAATATTTTTATGATAATAATGGGCGTATGAATAAGGAAACAGCACTACGGTTTAACAGTGCAGCAAACGCGGACACAGTAAAAAAGACTTTCGATGCACTTGGAAGAGTAACCGAGATAGAATATCCCAAAAGCTCTGAAGATCCTGGAGCCGAATTTGTTACCTATGAATATAATGGGAATATAACAGATGTAAGAGATGAGAAAGGATATTATACCACATTAATTAACGATGCAACAGGCAGCTTGGTAGAGGTCATAGATGCTCTCGATTATCATACTTATTACGATTACGACGCAAACGGAAACTTAATAGAAATTGAAGGCGCAGAAGGAAAATTCACTGATTTTAACTATAACTGGTTAGGTGAACTAATCCGTAGAGAAGGTCCTGACAGAGGCGTAGATTCATTCGAATATTATCCTGATGGGAATTTAAAGCTTCGTAGAACAAATATCGGTGATTCAATCTATTATACTTATGATAATCTTGGTAGATTAAAAACCAAAATCAATCCGGCTATACATGATCCTGCTCCGGATACACTATTCTATATGGTTGAAGACACTTTATTGTATGTGCCTGGTAAAAGCTGGATGTATCCCCACCGCGAACTTGGTCGGCTATACTGGGACATTGAGGATGCAAATGTAATGCAAGATGAAGGTGAAGAGATAAGGATAAGATTTAATTCAAAAACCTGGGTATTTGACCCTCCTAATTATTTCGGAATATGTTCATTATTCGTGTATTTCGAAAATCCGGCCGATACTTTTGGTAGCGAGTTCACCATTCAAGAAGGCTTTTCTTCAATTAATAAAACCTGGCAACAAGATCATTCTTTTCTTCTTTACCCAGGCGAGGATTATATTGGGAATACTATTTGTGGGATGGCGATCCAACATACTGATTCCGCTATTCCTGGTTATCCTGCACATGGATCACAAAACTGGCTAGATTCAATTAAATCAGTCCTTGTGATAACAAACGATTCATTAAGCTACATGTTTTTCCCTGATACACTGGAGGAATATTTCTACGATAACTATACTATAAAAGGTACACCTTATACTGCACCTTCAGGATTAAATTTTCCAAAAGGAAGACTTACGGGTTTCCAAAATCCAAATGTAAGGGAAGTATATTTTTACGATAAATTCGGAAACCTTGGGGAAAAGCTTGTAATACCATTAATTGGTGATATAGATGAACAGACATTCAAATATTCCTACGATCTGTGGGGAAGATTAACTAAACTGGAATACCCGGACGAGTACAAAGTCGAATATGAATATGATAAACTTGGCAATATCTCGTCGGTAGAAATTAACGATTACAAAACGATCAATCTTTCATCCACAGCAGCAGGCCTCTTAAGAGGCATAAATTTCCCCGGTGGAATTACCGATACATTTGCATATAGACCAAGGAATTGGATGTACTGGATGGAAATAAAGAATATTCCTTCCGCCAACCCCTATATAGCACAATTTTGCTACAATAAACGAGGAGAGGTGTATCAAGAAGTCAGGCATGATGACGGGCCTGGAGATATTGTAAAATCTTACCAATACGATAAACTCGGAAGACTTACGCAGGATAAGAAAAATATTTATTACGGTCGTTATCCCTATATTCCGGGTTACACACTCATTTTCACCTATGATACGGTCGGAAATAGGAAAAGCGTCAATAGTACTAATTATACTTATTATTCCGGAACCAACAGGTTAAAGAATGACGGTGAATTTAACTATTCATACGATGAAAATGGCAGGATAAATGGATTTACCAGCGTCTCGGAAGATGCCAGTCTTACCTATGATGTGGATGGAAATCTTGTTTCGCTTAATTCAATGGAAACCGATAGAGTGTACAATTATTATTACAAAGGGAGTCAGCGAATAAGACAGAAAATTACACAGTATCCGGCAGGAACTAAGGAAATTTTTAATTACTTCTATGATATCGCGGGTAATCTCATTCTCGAGGATGACGATAGTGAGACTACAGCTCCCAAAAGATATATCTATGCGGGGAACCGTCTTCTTGCGACTGAAAATGACGGAGACCTTCATTTTTATCATCTTGACCGTCTCGGTTCACCGCTTATGATAACAGATGAAGATGGTAATGTTGTAAAAGAAAGATTATATGAGGCGTTTGGGAATTTACGCTGGTCCAATGGTACATATAATGACAACCGTGAATTCACTGGGAAAGAAAAAGATAAGACCGGTTTCCATTATTTTGGAGCGAGGTATTACAGTGCGGATATCGGTAGGTTTTTTACACCTGATCCGATTAACTTGTATCCACTACTTGTGAATTTAGAGCGTCCGCAGACACTTAATCCTTATGTGTATTGCCATAACGATCCAGTAAATTTCTTTGACCCATGGGGATTGGAACCGACCCAAATAGGTGATGATATATTTTTAATGGATCCTATTATCGTTACCGCATCAAGTATGGATCCGTATCATTTTTTCAATTATTTGGGTTTTTATCTTGGTATTTATCAAGGACCTACGATGCAAGAAGCTGTTAATGAGTTTTGGAGAGGACAATGGCCTGATTATCTTAATCTTACTATTAATTTAGGATCTATTATTGGATATAGTATAAATTTAAAGTTGGATAGGTATGGGAATGTGTACTTTGGACATGGCCCACAGCTGGGAAAATCTTTAATACCTTTATCTGGTAGTTTGTCAGCGGGTACTATGTGTAAGATGAACCGATGGCGTCGAGCGCCAACTGAAGACGAACTTTCAAAATGCCTGACCAGAAAGTCTATTGAGACAGCCGGAGGCTCTATAATTGGCGTTCAAGGAGATTATTTCTTTGGAAGTGGTTGGACTACGGAAGGTGGTGTTTATGTTCCTATGTTAGGTGCGACTTATTACTGGGATTCTGGGAAGATTTATAGGTTTGAAGAAATTGAGTGGTAAGATTTAAAGGAGAGAGTGCCAATGGGTTCAGAAAATCTTGTTAATGTGAAGGTTCTGTTATTCGGTTTCTTTCTCATCAGTGTGGGGGTATTAGTATTGCTGTTCCCCTATAAGACTCAAAATTTAGCCATATATAATATGTCTATATTCAATCGGAATCGTTACGTTGATATTTCTTCCTATGTAGATTGGGTGAAAAGCAAATCGTATATTATATACATTAGGGTAATGGGTTTTCTTTGCGTTTGTATAGGATTTTTTCTTTTTTATGTTTTTATTAAAACAATGTAAGCTAGAAAGGAGATAGCCGTAGTTCGTTTTACTAAAAAATACTTAAAAAAACTATATTAGATGTCTTATATTTCTGCAACATGATTTAGAGGAGATAAAAAGAGAGAACGACAGAAAAACTTCAAATATAAACTACAACTACTGATATATTTAATAAATAATCGAAGTTATAATAATTTCTTATATTTTCTTTGTTTTAAGCTTACTTAAATTGTTTTAATTCTCTTAGCCTTTCCTGTGCTTCATCAAATCTTGGATTCAAATCTAATGTTTTTTTGTAATCAGTTATTGCTTCTTTATAATTACCTTTATTAGCGTAAGACAAACCTCTGAAATAATATGATTCATAACTTTGGGGTTCTAAATTGATTGCTTTGGTAAATTCATCTATTGCTTGATCATATTTACCTTTCTTCCCATAAATAATACCTCTAAGGTGGTAATCTTTGTGAGAATTAGAATTTAATTCAATTGCTTTATTTAAGTTTCGGAGAGCTTTATTGTAACTTTCCTTTTCGTAAAAAATAAACGCTTTTAAAGAATAAAGGTCGGAATTTTTGGGTTCCAATTCTATAGCTTTATTAAAGTCAGATAAAGCTTTTTCAATCTTTCCTTCATCGCCATAAATCATTCCACGTGCTTTATAGGCTTTAACAGATTTTGGATTCAGCTTTATAGCGAAATTGAGGTCTTTTAAAGCTTTCTGATATTCTTCTTTCTTAAGATAGATAATACCTCTTCCTAAGTAAGCATCATAATATTTAGAACCTAAATCAATCGCTTTAGAAAGTTCCTTAAATGCTTTATCTTTTTGATTTTCACTATAGTAAATTTTTGCCAGATTAATGTAAGCTTCCGTTAAGTTAGAATCTATTAGAATTGCATTCTTATATGAATTTAATGCGCCTTCCAGCTTATCTGTTTTTTGTAAAGAAACACCTTTGTTAAAAAACAATAGATATAAACTAGGATTATCCATTAAACTTTTATATTCCATTGTGTTGTTAAATATCTCAATGGCTTCTTCATATTCAAATTGTCTATCTTTAGACGCTCCGATACCAATTAAAGTAACTCCGATTAATTTTTTATTACCGGATTCCAGCGAAAGATTGTGCGCTTTATTATATAGAGATTCGGCTTTAACATATTCTCCAACATCAAATAATGAGTCAGCTTTTTTGATTAAATGACTAAAATCAATTTTTTCTTTTAAAATTAGTTCATATATATTAGATTTAGAATCGATTGGAATTTCAACTTTCACTGTTGCATTGTTTCCTTGTTCTCGTGAACACGAAATAAATACTATTACACCAAGAAATACTATATGAAAAAGGAACAGTTTTTTTATTCTCTTTCCTAAATTTACTTCTTTCATGTCTTTTAATAATATTGGTTTACAAATAAAAATCAAGGGTTTAAGATTATGATGCTGGAGTATAATGAGTGTATCTATGTATCTAGGGTCAAGATTAACGTGCGTTCTTTTCTCTGGGGGCAACAGTGGGGGCAACAGGGTCAGACCTTCTTTGAAAAGTGTCAAGGGGTGGGGTTAAATTAATCTTTTTTTACCTCCTGTTTAAATTAATATTAAAAACATTTCTGGGTGATTCCTCTTCTATTTTTTATAATTCTTCGTTCGATATATTCCCTGCATACCACTATTGACATTTATTTTCAAATACATATTTTTTAATTATAAAGAATCTTAAATTAAGGAGGGGATTATTAATCGCAGCAAATTATTTTATATTGATCACAGCAAAGTGATTTTTAAATTTGGATACAATAAAGTTGACCCCTTGTGTAATTGGGGTCGTGTGTAATTGGGGTTGTAATTGGGGTCGTGTAATTGGGGTCGTGTGTAATTGGGGTCGCATCTCGACATTGGACAATTCTTACTCTCTATCGGTCATAACAAATTTATAACATCTAATCCAATAACAGGAACAAACAACTGGCAAAAGATATTGTTAACGGTAGATGAAGGAAATATGCCCGAATGGGAAGTAGAAGCCCTTAAGGTAATGCTTATAAAACTATCCGGTTCAGGAAAATTATGGGTGGATAACGCCCGATGCGAATCGGGTTCAGAGCGAACTCCTCCGAAGAAGTATTTCTATGCGGGAAACCGTCTCCTTGCCAAAGAAGAAGACGGTCATCTCTATTATTATCATCTTGACAGACTCGGTTCCCCCATTATGATTACAGATGAGGATGATATTGTGAAAGATAAAACGTATGAAGGGTTTGGAGCGGTGGTCTCATCAAGTGGGACTCATGAGGATAATAGGGAGTTTACTGGTAAAGAGAAAGATAAGTCGGGATTCAATTACTTTGGTGCGAGGTATTATAGTAGTAATACCGGAAGATTTATATCCCCTGATCCGCATACGCTTATGCCGGGGAATTTGGAACTTTCGGACCCGCAAACATTTAATCCGTATGTTTATTGCACAAATGATCCGTTGTATTATGTGGATAAGAAAGGCCTATTCCGCACTACTACAGATAATATGGTATATAGGGTAACTTTGGGTCGAGGGACGGCTGAAACAGCTGGTTCGATAGTACCAATGGGTAGTGTATTTTTAACCCTTAGGAGACGTTTCCCAGGAGCTTTAACCACAGCTCCTGAAGAGATACCTTACCCCTCCGCAGAAATTGTAACAGGTGAAGATTGGTTTTGGGCTGGGGCGGCATTTACCGGCGTTCCAACTACTGCTTTCTGGGGAATTGTTACCCTTTTTAGTACTATGAATACAATCCGCGAAGGGGATATAGATAAAATCTGCATGGGAATGTTTGCTCACAAACATGAGGAAGCAATAGTGCCAGGTTATGAGGGTTACGACCGGCTAGATCTTAGTAAAGTTTATAAAGACCAGAAGAACGGAGCAGAGGTAGCAGAGATAGAACTTGCAAGAATGAAAAAATTTGTAAAGGAAGTACATCGAGGAAAAGATCCGAAGAGTCTTATTAAAAGAGGTGGAGGCAAATATGATAATGATTTCCTTCAACATTATAACGCAGTTAGTGGTTATAGTCCAATTGGGTCTTATGATAACGGAAATATTCAAGTCATACCTCAGGATATTCAAAACTGGTAAGAGGAGCATAATGATTAAAAAAATAAATGTCTTCTTTCTTTTCATTGTAATCTTAACCGGATGTAACGCTGAAGTAGAGAAATTGCCGGCTAATGTGGATTTCACAAATACTATACTCTTTACCGCGGATACAAACAGTAATCCGATTAAAGATCCCCAGATATTTGCAGTTAAAGTAGATTCGCCTCATACTCTATATCAGTTAACTAATACAAGATACCCTCTGGAAGATCCTGTCTGGTTACCAGATGGCTCGGGAATTTTATTTCTTGGGACAAGGTTTGAGACCGGTTTATATGACGATGGTATTGTGGGTTGGCAAGATGATCCAGATATTTATATTATGAATACAACGGGAACAAGAAGAATAATTAGATGCTGGGAAAACCTTCCAAAAAGCGAGAGAGAGAAATATAAAGACCTAGATGGAATTATTTGTTCTATAGCACCTACTTCTTCAGGAAAGATTATATTTAATCTTGACGGATATGAGTTTATAGTTCATGACACTGTCCAGTCCAAAATCTCTTTTAATGCCATGAAAATAAGTCCTGAATTAGCTAACTTTTATGGTGATTTTGCTCTTTCTCCGGATGAAAAAGAAATTGCTTTTAGTACACAATTAGAAGCGGAACAAACAAGGCTCCCTTACACCCTTCCGGACTCTCTAAGTAGAACTGCCTTTGAATCTTCTATCTCAGAGATCTTTGTAATAAATATAGAGAACGGAAAATATAAAAGACTGACAAATAATAATCTTCCTGATTTTGATCCTTGTTGGTCTAATGACGGCAAGAAAATCTATTTTAGCAGATGTATAGACTGGAGTATAAAAAGGGAAACCAAAGATTTCCCAAGTGAAATTTTTGTGATGGATAGTGATGGTAAAAACCAAAAGAACCTGACAAATTCGCCAGATATATATGAGTATTCTCCCATGGTATCACCTGATGATAAATTTATCGCATATATTGTAGAAGAGATAGAGGATGATAAATATACTGAAATCTGGGTTATGAATAACAACGGGACAAATAAGAGAAAAATTATAGGGATTCACGCTTATTCTTGCGGAGAAATCTCCTGGTATCCTCAAAAATAACAGGGGATAATAAATAATGATAGCTTTACAAGAAGAAGAATTACAGGGTAAAAAGGTAGTAGAGATAAAAAAAGTAGGAGTACTTTCAGTAGCGAAGATTTGCGCTTTTCTTTATCTTATTCCAGGCGTAATAATAGGCATATATATAGGAACAGAATATGGAAGATATTCTCCTATGCTGTCTGGGACAATACTATCCTGGATATATAGAAGAGTAAGCTTCATTTTATTTCCAATTATGTATGGTACTGGTGGATTTTTATTTGGATTATTAGGAGGACTTTTCTACAATTTCCTTTCCCGAAAAATAGGCGGGATTGAGATAGAAATCGAGTAGATCACTTAACTACACATTTTAGTCCGGGACATATTTGTGTAATTATAAATATTCCTATAAAGGATATCCGAGAATTCGTCAGGAGATCACCGACTGTCCTACTTCGAATACTGAAATAATTAATTATTTCCATGATAACGCGGGCAACCTCATCTTAGAAGATGATGATTCACCTAATATTCTTGAAAATCCCGGATTTGAAACAGGAGATAAGACGGGCTGGGGACAATGGGAAGGTGATTTTAATTGGTCTGTGACCTCCCAGCAATCCCAGGAAGGTAAATATTGCCTATACTCCCCATTCTTTCAATCTATGGGCACAACGGAACTCATGATACAGCATAATTCATTATCAGAGGTAAAAAAACCCTTTACCGCTTCCGTCTGGGTAAAGACTCAAAATCTATCGGGAGGAGTGAAAGTAATGGTCGATTTCTGGAGTGCGGATTGGTCCCAGAGTTTCGGAGGGAAATCATCGGCTATAATAACAGGCACAAATAACTGGATGAAGATTTCAGTAACGATAAATCCTGGAGATATCCCTTCAGGCGCGGCTAATTTTAAGTTTCATATAGCAAGAATGTTAGGCGGCGGAAAATTATGGGTGGATAACGCCCGATGCGAATCGGGTTCAGAGCGAACTCCTCCGAAGAAGTATTTCTATGCGGGAAACCGTCTCCTTGCCAAAGATGAAGACGGACACATCTATTATTATCATCTTGACAGACTGGGTTCCCCCATTATGATTACAGATGAGGATGATATTGTGAAGGAAAAATCTTATGAGAGTTTCGGTACTGCCCTTAGTAGTACGGGTGTTAACGAAGACAATCGGGATTTCACCGGTAAAGAAAAAGATAAGTCTGGATTCAATTACTTTGGTGCGAGGTATTATAGTAGTAGTATCGGAAGATTCCTGACCCCCGATCCGCATACATTGATGCCTGGAGGATTGAAGTTAGCTAACCCACAGGAACTGAATCCTTATGTGTATTGTTTAAATGCGCCACTTACGCGTGTAGACCCGAATGGTTTATGGTCTATAGATGTTGCTTTTTCTGACGACCGTAGTACGACTGGTAGGTTATACTTACGCAATAGACAGGGAATTGTTGTTAAAAGCTGGGATGCCTTAGGGAGAGGAAATCATAGAGACAGGATGGCTGAAAATGGAGATACCCCTTACGGAACTTACGACATAACAGGAAGACAAAGTACATCGAAATTGACAGGGAAAAAATTAAGCTCTTTTGGTCCTAACGGAAAAATACTTCTTGACCCAAAATCAGGCGAAGCAAAGAAGTCTAATCGTGATTTATTTAGAATCCATGGAGGAAAACTCTCCGAGGCTACAGAAGAACTGAGGGCTACCAATGGGTGTATAAGGTTATCAAATGATGATATGAAAGATTTAACAGGTCAAATTGATGAACTCGAAAAGAATGATTCAGAAGAGACGCCTGAGGATTGCGAAGTAATGAAAGATCCACCGCAAGCGATTTTTGAGTCTTTCGAGCCTGAACCTTATATTTCTCCATTGTGAAATGAGTTAAGGTAAGTATGAATAAGTATAGAAATGTATTATCTTTAATATAAAAAAATGAAAAATTGGAGGAGAAACAAGATGTTTCTATTTAATCTTAATTTAATCTGTCTAACCATAAGTATGTGTAGCTCTGACTATTACAAAGCTCAGGCAATATTTGAAGCGGACAAGATAGAATACCTATATGAGTGGACTGAATCCAATAAAATCCTATATAGAGGTTCTGGTAAAACCATATATAAACCTTATAACGAATATTATCTTCTTGACCTGGAAACTAAAGATTCTTTACGCATTAATGAAATGGAGTTTATAAGATTATACTATGATAATTGTAAGAACAAGGAGAATATAAAAGAAGTCTTTGATGTAGACACGATTAAGAAGTTTGGATATGATTGGGCTGTAAGTCCCTGCAGGGAATACGTGGTCAGGATATATAAAGATACACTTAGAATAAAATATCCGTCAGGAGAGAAGAAAAGCGTTAGTCTCCCTGAGGGATTCCAAAGGTATGCCAGCGATAATAGCGCTATAAATTTTGGAACTCGGACCGATCTTTTTATTGTTATAGACTTATGTAATCCAAGGGATTCATTGACGGGAGAACCAAATTACGATGAAAGAATGTGGTTTTTTAATCTGGAAGAGCAGAAATTCAAAAAAGTAGTTATTCCCGGTCTTACAGACTTAAAATCCGCTTATCCGGATCCAGTATGGTCCTCGGACGGAAATATGTTCTTATTTTATGCTAGTTATCGGCCTTCTGAAAATGAGAATTCGGTTTATGAATATTGGATTTACAATGTTAATACTTTAAAATATATTAAGTTATTTAGTTTTAACGATGATAATTTTCGATACCTACCAGGTTTCGCACCAGGCGCATTTTCTCCGGATGATAAAAAATTGGTATATTCAACTATCGAAGGAGTCTTTATATATTCTTTAGAGACCGGAAAATCAGTGAAAATATTTGGGTTCAAAGAAGAATACAGGAAAAACCATGCAGCTAAATGGTCTCCTGATGGTTTGAAGATAGTTTTTTTAATGCGTGATAAAGATTCAAAGGACAAAGTTTTTCTGGTTAACCTTAAAAAATAAATATTAAATTCTTTTAAAACCGCCTCCTTGCCAAAGAAAAGGATGGGAAATTGTATTTCTATCATCTTGACAGACTGGGTTCCCCCATTATGATTACAGATGAGGATGATATTGTGAAGGAGAAGTCATATGAGAGTTTTGGTATAAATTTAAGCACTTCAGGAACACTTGAAGACAATAGGGATTTCACCGGAAAGGAAAAAGATAAGTCTGGATTCAATTACTTTGGAGCAAGGTATTATAGCAGTAATACCGGGAGATTTATAACCCCTGATCCGCATACGCTTATGCCTCAAGATTTATTTTTAACCGGCCCACAAAGTCTAAATCCTTATGTGTACGCGACAAATGATCCGATTAATCGAATTGACCTTGGTGGCTTAACCGATTATAATATTAATGTAGTAAGGAATTATGTTGGGTATTCGGGAGGTTACTGTGATAATCTAAGGCTGACAGCGGATGACAAATTTATCTTAAATTCTCAATTTAGGGTAAATAGTCAAGCAAATACATCAGCAGAAAATGGCAAGCCATATTTATCTGTGCCATCAAATGTTAAATATGCTGGTGTGTTTAAGGAAAGTAATACATTTACAAAAACCAACAAGGGAGTTCCACTTTATATAGCTAATCTTGACGCTTCTGATCGTGGTGGAAAAGACTTGTGGCCAAATGAAATAGGGACTAAAATTTCATTAACAGTGACTCAATCAGCCTCGGGTAAAAATTATAAAACTTTATGTTTATTTCACTTTGGTGAAAAAAGTGCAGGATGCGTACTTTTCATGAGCAGAGAAGATGAAAAAGCTTTTTACGCGAACTTCAAAGATTTCGACCCTAAAGAAGATAACATTTATATAATGTTTACCGAAGATAATACATTACAATCTTTGCTTTCACCAACAGATAACACCCGGGTGTTTAATCCGAAAACCGACCTTGCCGGACCCAACTATTATTGGGAATAACGCTGATAAATCTTAGAACCATGAATTACTTAACACTGAGCGTTAAATCTAAAAAAGGAGTATAGAATATGAAAACGTGTATCCTTATAATTCTATGTTTTGTTAGCTCTTGCTATCAATTATCAGCAAATGGAGACAAATCACAAGATTTAGATGTTGAACGTCACGCTAATATTATTAGAAATATTCTTGCAGAAGGCATCAATACCAAAGAAGATCATCAAAAAATAAAACAAGCTTATGAAAATTTAATTGAGATTGGTACAGATGAAGCCAGTAAAAGTATAATTGAAAGCTTTTCGCTATCTGACGATATTGAAGAAAAGAAATTATTACATTTATTTGAGTCGATTCTAAAAGAAATATCATCAGATAGAAAATCAAATTTATATAGTAAAGTTAAGAGATATATCGAAAAAGGTGAATATTCATTATATATTGCTTTATCTATTTTAGAGAAGATAAATAAACCAAAAGTTTTTGACTATCTTATGCAAGAACTCTATAATGAATTACACAATAAAGATAATAAGAGTCCATTCGATGGTCCGTTTAAAAGTAAAAATATATCTACATTACCAATTTTATGGAGATTGGCAGAATTACGAGATAAAAGGATTGTAGAAGTTTTAAAGAATTTCAAGCCAAAGGGAATAAGAGAGGAATTAGCGATTGCGGAAGCTTATTGTCTGGTCAATCATGAGTACGAGAAAAATCTTAATTTTATTCTTAATTCGTTCGAAGAAAGTATAAATAAACCTGATGTTTATTATCCAATTGATGATTTCCTTTCTCACATAGAAGAAATCTGTAATCCGGAAGTCATAGATTTCCTTGAGAAAAACAGAGATAACGGGCTACTTGTCGATTGTTATGAGTTAGACTTAGACAATATTATCGCGGAATTAAAGAAAAACGAAGGGTTAATTCAAAGACATCATATGAAAGTGACCTGCTCTTCTACTCTTACCGATAAAAATAACAAGTTTTTATATGATATAGACAATATATTTGATAATGATGATAATACAGCCTGGGTTGAAGGTTCGGAAGGAGACGGTATAGGCGAATGGATACAATTGGATTTCGATGAGGAATATAATATCGAAAGAATTGATATCATTTCAGGTTACTCTAAATCAAAAGCCATATTTAATGCCAATAATAGAATAAAAACCCTTGAGATATCATTCTCGGATGGCTCAACAATGAATCTAGATTTAAAAGATACTATGGATTTACAAAAGATTAAAATCGAACCACATGTTACTAAATCCGTCAAATTCATTATTAAAGATATATACAAGGGTTCCAAATATAATGACGCATGTATAAGCGAACTAAAATTATGGGAACCCAAGGTATCTGACTAAGATTACTTTGATATTCAATATCAATGAAATTGGTTTTGAATCTTCTGTAATTGCGTAATTGGCGTATAATTGGGGTCACCAATGAAAATATCAACGGTATCACTTATGAAAAAATTGCATCAATAGACAGCAGTGATTCAGTAAAATAGTGAATCGGTGAATCAGTGTTATAGATTCTTCGAATCAGTTGAATTGTTAAATAGAAAAATAGTTAAATTGTAAAAAACAAAACTACAATACCTACATGTTCTACATGTGAAAAATTAACTGAGGCGGGTTGGGTTTTAAAAACACGAAACATAGTTTTTTCTCTGTGATCTCTGTGTTTTTTGTTTTTCTCTGTGTACTCTGTGTTAAATGTTTTTTGTTTGTCTTCGTGGCAAAATAAACCATTGACATATCGAGTAAAATTTCGCATAATATAAGCATAACCATGGAGGTTTTATGAAAAAACTATTCGTAATGTTTCTTTTTATAACTTACTCTATTTTCGCTTCAAATGATATGTCAATTTCACTTGTAAACAACAAATTCGATCCGCTTAAAAGCACTCCGAAACTGCGAAGTGCACTGCAGGCAACTGAAGTAGACGGAGAAAACTATTATATCTTACAATTCACAGGACCGATTTATACCGAGTGGAAAGAAAAAATAGCCGAGGCAGGAGGCGTATTCCACGACTATATCCCCCATTTCGCGTATATAGTGGAGATGACACCCGAAGAAAAGGCAAATGCAGAACAATTACCATTCGTAAGATGGATAGGATTATTTCATCCAGAATACAAAATTCATCCGAGTGCTTACAAAACAAGAGAAGAAGAAATAGAAAATAAACTTCCTATGGCTACCGGAAGGTTTAAAGATGGACAATTAGAAATTATAAGCAAAGGGGAATGCAATTGCGGAAAAGACGAATTATGGAGAGAAAATGACCCTTTACTTCAACTTTCCGTTCAAGTTTTTGAAGGTGTTTCAATATATGATATCTCAGAACAACTGAAAAACTGGGGTTCGGATATACAGCAAATAGAGAAAAATAACAACAGAATGATCGTTAGAATACGACCCGATTCGCTAAACGCGCTAGCAAAGATAAAGGGAGTAGAATCCATAGTCCGATACGCGAAAAAAGTGCTTTCTTCCTCCACCTGGAGATATTCAGTTCAGGTTCCTCTGGATAGCTTTACAATGGCATCGGATATAGACCTGGGACAACTCTGGGATACGGTAACAAGCGGAATTACACTCGCGGATAAAGGAGTAACAGGTAAAGGAGAAATCGTAACTATTTTTGATACAGGACTGGATTACTGGAGCGGATTTTTCCAGGACCCACAGGATGACCCTCCTGGAAGTAATCACATATCTGTACAGGCATATACAGACGAAGGAGGAGATTTAGTAGAAACAAGAACTCCTGTTGCCCCAGGCGGATGTTCCCACGGAACAAATGTTTCTTCTATCGTAGCCGCCAATCCTTCAATAGCTAATAATCATCCCAGAGGTACTAATTTAATGTCAATATATGATTGGGGCGGACAAACAAGAGGAAATACTCCGGATTATTTCCCTGTAAGACTATATATACAGGATATGGGTTATACTCAAAATGACTCCTGTAAACTGGGTTCATTCAACTTGGCTACTTCTCTCAACAAGGCTTATACTACCTATAACTCAAGAATACATCAAAACTCCTGGGATTACACCAGTCTCTTCGGAGAATATTTCGGAGCAGCATTAGATATTGATAATGCTGTCTGGAATAACAAAGACTTTGTCGTTGTCTTCTCGGCAGGCAATTTTGGTCCGAGAGATACAACCGTAGGTTGTCCGGCGACAGCTAAAAACTGCATAGCAGTAGGAGCGTGCTGGAATCCGACATACGACATTTCACCAGATTCCATGGCTTCTTTTTCAGGTAGAGGATGGACAACCGACGGAAGAATAAAACCCGAAGTAGTGGCTCCAGGAGGTACCGATCCTTTTTCAGCTTACAGACATTTTATCTGGGGGGCAAATCCTGAATATACCTGGGCTATAGATTCTGCTCACGGACAATTAGGAGGAATGGTCGGAACATCACAGGCAGCTCCTCAAATATCAGGAGCCTGCGCTATGATTAGACAGTATTTTCTCGACGGATTTTATCCGACCGGTGACACGCTATCGGGAACACCTCTTTCACCTTCAGCGGCACTCGTTAAAGCAGTACTAATAGCCTCTTCAGTTGATATGAATGACGGGAATCCTGTCCCAAGTAGAGCAGAAGGCTGGGGACGAGTCGTGCTCGATAATGCACTTCATTTCTCGGTAGAATCAAGACTTCTGTACGTAAACGATAACTCTTCAGGAGTATCGACAAACGATTCAACTGTAATGACAATCGATGTTACAACCACAACAGAACCTTTAAAATTTGTTCTCGCATGGGCTGATACGACTGCAAGCACACTGGCGAATCCCACACTTATTAACGACCTGGATTTAATTGTTACAGCGCCCAATAGCAATAGATACAGAGGCAATGTATTTTCCGGAGGATATTCCCAAACAGGAGGCTCGGCAGACAGGGTAAATAACGTTGAAGTAGTATGGCTATCTTCCGGTCTATTCGGTACTTACACTATCACTGTTAAGGGTTATAATTGTCCTAACGGTTCAATACCTTTTGCAGTAGCCGCAGTAGGAGGATTCGCTCCGCAAGGAGGCATCATTGACGGAGATGATATAACTGCAAGTAAATATAAATACTTATCCATCAAGAGCCCCTTTATAGATAAAACGGATATACAGTTAAGTATAACAACAAAAGCAGATATAAATTTATCTATTTTCGATAAAACCGGAAGAAAAATGGCAACTCTACTGGATGAAAAAATGGACCCTGGTACTTACTCAACGAAATGGGGAGAGAACCTCGTTTCCGGTGTTTATTTCGCGGTTTTAAAAATAGACGGAGAAAAGGTAGAAGAAACGAAAATTATAAAAATAGCGAAATAAAATAGATTCTCACACAAAGACACGGAGAGCACAAAGAAAAAAACTCAGAGCACACTGAAAAAAAGAATGATGTGTGTTTATTTAAAACACAACACACCCCATTTAATTTTTAACATGTAGAACATGTAGAGATTTTATTTTCTTCTTTACTAAAACCCAAAACCAAAGACCTAAAACCTAATTTCTCACACAAAGGCAACATTACTTAGTTATTAGTAAAATAAGTATACTAATTTACTGATTCACGAATTCACTGATATACTGTAAACTGCTTTCAGCAGTTTACATTTCCTTATGTTTACACTCAAGGCAGTAAATATAATCCTGGCGTGCGTTCATCTTTTCAACCATAAAAGGCGCATTACATTTTGGGCACTCTTCCCCAACTGGTTTATCCCACAAAACATTATCGCAATCTTCGGTAGAACAAGGATAGAAAACTCTCCCCTTTTTAGATTTTCTTTCAATAAATTCGCCTTTACCGCACTTGGGACATTTTACGCCGGTCGAAACCGAAGCACTCCAATCACATTCGGGATAATTCCCGCAGGCTTTAAACCTCCCGAACCTCCCCTGACGTAGGATTACCTTTCCCCCGCATTTAGGACATTTCTCATTAAGAATGTCATCTTCATGCGGTTCAGTATAGCCCTCGCAATCCTCCGGATAACCCGGACAAGCAAGAAATTTACCGTAACGGCCCCATTTTACTATCAAATTTTTCCCGCATTTAGGACACTTTCTATCTGTCTTTTCGCTTATACTGTCTCTAATCTCGGGAATTTTTTCCTCGACTGCCTCAAGATCATTCTTGAAAGAATCATAAAAAACTTCGACGGATTTACGCCAGTCTTCCTTACCTTCCTCGATTTTATCCAAATCTTCTTCCATAGAAGAAGTAAAATCACAATTTATAATCGTTGAACCAAAATTAGAAACCAAAACTTTATTTACAATCTTACCTATTTCCTGAGGCACAAGAAAACCTTTTATCTTTTTAATGTAAGTTCTTACCAAAAGAGTCGATATGGTCGGAGAATACGTACTTGGACGTCCTATCCCCCGTTTTTCCATTTCTCTAACCATTGTAGCTTCGGAATACCTTGCAGGAGGTTCGGTAGTTTTTTTCTCGTCATCAAGTTTTTTAAGGCTTACGGAATCACCCACTTCCATCAGGGGTATAATATTTTGCTCCTTAGGAGGAGCAAGAATTTTATAAAATCCATCGAATTTCAAATTCTTTGAAGAACCTTTGAACTCATAAGAGGAAGTTTCAACCGTAACTTTTCTGGAATCAAAAACAGCATCTTCGAACTGACTGGCCAGCGCTCTTTCCCATATAAGTTTATAGAGCTTATATTCCTCGGGCTTTAGATGTTCTTTAATAGATTCCGGTGTCCTGGTTATATCTGTCGGTCTAATTGCCTCATGAGCTTCCTGCGCACCTTTCTTTGATTTATAAACATTGGGCTTTGCCGGCAGATAATTATCTCCATAATTATCCTTAATAAATTTTCGCATACTTCCTTCGGCATCTTTGGAAATTCTAAAAGAATCTGTTCTCATATAAGTAATAAGACCTGTTGTTCCCTCAGGAAGCGCAATACCCTCATACAGGCGCTGCGCAACATACATTGTCTTTTTTATAGGAAACCCGAAATTGTTGGAAGCACCTCTTTGCAGAGTACTCGTTATCAAAGGCGGAAAAGGAGACTGCTTAACGTCACTTTTATTGAATTCTTTAACTGAAAAACTAGCATTTTTCAAAGCTTTTTTAATTTTTTCAGCATCCTTTTTAGTTGCGATATTTGCCTTTTTCCCATCGATTTTTTCAAGATTTGCCTCGAATTCACCGTGGGGATGAACAAAAAGACCTTTGAATACCCAGTAATCCTCAGGCACGAAATTATCAATTTCCTCTTCCCTCTCGCAAATAAGCCGGAGAACCACACTTTGAACTCTCCCGGCAGACAATCCCCTTCGAATAGCTTTCCACAGCAAAGGACTGATTTTATACCCAACTAATCTGTCCAGAATTCTCCTTGTACGCTGAGAAAAAACCTTATTCATATCGACATCACAAGGTTCGCTGATGCCTTTATTTATACCGTTTTTTGTCATCTCATAGAACATAACTCTTTTGGGCGCAACCGGCAGTTCTTCCTGGAGATGATAGGCAATAGCCTCCCCTTCTCTATCCGGATCGGTTGCTATAAAAACCCTATCGCTCTTTTTACTAGCTTTTACTATCTCTTTTACAATTTTTCCTTTCCCTTTTATTATTTTATAATCCGGATTGAACCCATTATCAAAATCTATACCTATCTTACTCTTCGGAAGATCCTTAATATGACCCATTGTTGCCATTACCTTAGTTTTCTTTAGATAATTGGTAATTGTTCTGGCTTTTGCCGGAGATTCAACTATTATTAAATCCATCTTTTTTTAGCCACAAAGGCATAAAGAACACAAAGTTTTCAGGGTTATTTTTTTGAAGCGATCTGCTCAATAAGTACCCATATAATCCAATAAAGATAAACACTCTTCTTTCCTTATAATTTAACAATTTAATCATTCAATACTCCTTTGTGTCTTCGTGTCTTAGTGGCATTATTTTCATTCAGAAATTCAATCAGCTTCTTCATATCTTCATGAACCGGCGCGGTAAAGCGTACTTTCTTTTTCTCCACCGGATGCATAAATTCAATCGATGCAGCGTGAAGTGCCTGTCTATCTATAACTCCCATTATCTTATCAAAAGCGGACCGATAGTCAAGTCCTATTCTTCTTAAAATTTTTTTATCTCTACCTCCATAATCCGCATCTCCGATCACGGGATATCCGTAATGAGAAAGGTGAACCCTAATTTGATGTGTCCTTCCAGTCTCAAGCTGTACTTTAAGAATCGATGCAAACCCATACGAATGAAGAACCTTAAAACGAGTAATGGAATCCCTGGAGTTAAGAGGCGTGACCGACATCAATTTTCTATCAAAAGAACTTCTACCTATAGGTGAATTTATTTCTCCTTCTTTCATCGGAGGAGTCCCCCAGACTACGGCAAGATAAATTTTTTCGACTTCTCGCCTTTGAAACTGGGTCGCTATTTTCGCGTGCACTCTCTGGCTTTTAGCGAAAACTATAACACCGGTCGTATCTTCATCAAGTCTATGTATAACGCCAGGTCTTTCAAGACCGGAACCTTCCGAAAGGTCAGAGCAATGGTAAAGAAGAGCATTTACAAGTGTACCGTCAGAGTTTCCTTTAGCAGGGTGCACTACCATGTCTTTTTGCTTATTTAAAACAATTATATCCTGATCTTCATATATTATGGAAATTGGTATTTCCTGAGGCTTTATCTCAAAAGAAGCCTGGGGTTCATATACAGCTTCTATAATATCTCCCCTTTTAACACTATATGAGGGTTTGGAGGGCTCCCCGTTTACAAGAATTTCCCTATTCTTAATTTTTTGTTTTATCTTACTTCTACTAAATGGAAGACTGCTTTTAGATAAATATGTATCGAGTCTAATATTCTCACTCCTAACATCTTCCCGCCAAACATTTTCAATGCCATTATTTTCTCTTTTATTTTCCATTAGAGATACCAAATATAAAGAATAGAAAATTAAACACGAAACACAAAACTTGTAACTCGAAACTTATTTTAAGCCGAGCGATTCTTTTTGCTTGGCAATGAGTTCCTTTATTCCTTGTTTACCAACCTCAATTAATTCATTAAGTTGCTCTGAACTAAAAGAACTTCTTTCTGCAGTTCCCTGAATCTCAATCACTCTACCGTCTTCATCCATAGCAAGATTAATATCGGCATCCGCATTCGAATCTTCTTCGAAATTAAGGTCCAGCAATATTTTACCGTTAACTATACCGCCCGAAATAGCTGCAATCCAACGTTTAATAGGTATCTTTTTGATTTCCTTCATTTCAACCATTTGACGGAAAAGCTCATAAACCGACACCATTCCAGCCGTTATCGATGCTGTTCTTGTTCCTCCATCCGCCTGAATTACATCACAATCAAGAATAATAGTCTTTTCTCCCAGGACTTCCAAATTAAATGCCTGTCTTAACGCTCTTCCAATTAATCGTTGAATTTCATAACTTCTTCCGGATAATCCGCTTCTTTCTCTATTTAATCTCGAGTTAGAGCTTTTCGGCAGCATACCATATTGAGCTGTTAACCACCCTTGCCCCAAACCTTTCAAAAAAGTAGGCACGGAATCAGTAAGAGTGGAAGAAACTAGAACAATAGTATTCCCCTGTTCTATCAATACCGAAGCAGGAACCAGCTTTAGATAGTTAACTTTAATTTCTACCGGACGAATATTATATTTTTCCTTTTTCTTCCGGGACATTCCTACTCTTATCTCTCATAGTTATATTACCGTCAATAGTAACACCTTCATCGACCACTAATTTCTTACACTTGATATCCCCATTTATTTCAGCTGAAGCATGAAGAAGAACACAGTTTTCAATCACAATACGACCTGTGCACTTACCGGAAATATTTGCTTCCTTTGCTTTTATATCTCCTTCAATAATCCCTGTTTCACCTATAATGACAGCATCTGTCGCTTCAACTTCTCCCTTTAGTTTTCCATCTATTCGTATAGATCCGTTTATTCTTATTTTACCATCAACAGTGGAACCCTTATGGAAAACATTCATTATTGCATCTTGTCGCATATTTACCTCCTAATAAGTAAATAATTAATTGGGTCAACCCATTTCCCTTGCATTTGTAAACCATAGTGTAGATGAGGAGCATCACTTCTTCCGGTATTTCCAGAAAGAGCAACCAGCTGGTTTTTCTTGACCTCTTGTCCATTTTTAACTAAAACTTCACTTAGATGACTTAACCTTATTGCAAAACCCTCATCATTATTTATTTCTAACGTTAATCCAAGATATTCTCTATCACCCACAAAAGTAACAGAACCCTCCATAGTAGAATAAATAGATGTACCTTCTTTTAAAGATATATCTATTGCTTTATGGTCCGTAGAAAATCTTTTACTTATCCATCCTTCTTCTGTGGGTAGTATGTTAGGCACAAAATCCTGTAAACGCTCTGCTTCATCCTTTAACGAGCCGATTTCATCTGTCTTATAAGATTCTATTGAGGTAAATTTCTCCTCCTCCGCCTTATAAAACTCCTCAAGAGAAATTTCAAGACCGAGTGCTTTATTCAATTTATCGGCAATATCATAGAATTTTTTTATTCTATTGTTCAATTTCTCTATTTCCAGACCTCTATTTTCAAGATTAGCAACTCTATTCTTCAATAAACTATATTCCATTTTATTTACTGCCAATCTTCCAATATTTATAGAAAAATATAGAATGGTAGCTATTATCAAAAAAGAAACAATACCAAGCACAACAATAACTTTCCCAGATAGATGAATTTCTTTAACATCACCATTTTCAGGAATAAATTGTATCGTATACTTCCTCATACCCATCACCTAACCTATCATAATATTACTAATTAACTTTTTGTTTTTTCTCTGTGTTCCCGGTGTTTCTCTCTTTTTTATCACAATTAATTCCTCTGTGTTCTCTGTGGTTAATGTATTTTAAGATCTTTTTTGATTTTTATTTTTTGCCCTTTATTAAATTGTATATTCTCTCCAAATCTTCATCAGAATAAAACTCTATTATTAATTGATTCTTTTTTTTACCTGTTTTTATTTTAACATCAGTATTAAATAAATGCATAAGCTCTTCTCTTAATTCTTTATATTTAGAAGGCAACTCTATTCTTTTCTTTTTTACTCCGGATGCCCTCTCTGCTTCTCTTACTGTCTTCTCACCTTTTATTATATTATTCAGTTCCTTTAAAATTCTATTCTTATCTTTTAAAGCAAGAAGTGCTCTTGCATGTCCTTCAGTTATCTTATTATCGTATAAAGCTTTCTTAACCTCTTCGGGTAGCGTTAGCAATCTCATCTTATTGGTTATTGTAGTTCTTGCTTTTCCAACTCTTTCGGCAATTTCCTCCTGCGTAAGATTAAATTCTACATTCAAGTTATAATAAGCATCAGCTTCTTCAATAGGATTTAAATCTTCTCTTTGTACATTCTCAATTATTGCAATCTCCAATACTTCTCTATCAGAGAGTCTTCTAAAAACAGCAGGGATTTCTTTTAGCCCAGCCTTTTTTGCTGCCTCAAAACGCCGGTGTCCGTAAACCAACTCACACCTGCCGTCTTCAACTCTCCTCAGTAAAACAGGCTGCAAAATTCCGTTCTGTTTTATGGAAGCTATGAGATCCTTTAAATCCTCTTCATTTATTTTTCTTCTGGGCTGTAAGGGAGAGTGAAATATTTCCCCTACCGGGATTTTATCTTCCTCTACAGTAGGAATAAGAGCATCAAATCCTTTGCCAAGCGCCCGTCTTGCCATTTCTCCTCATAACTTCTTCTGCTAATCTTCTATAAACATCAGCCCCTCTGGATTTTAGATCATAATCAAAGATGTGTTTTCCATAACTTGGAGCTTCCGCCAATTTAACATTCCTGGGAATTATAACCTCATACACTTTATCACCAAAATATTTACAAACTTCATCAGTAACATCATGAGCAAGATTCAATCTTGTATCGAATAGTGTAAGAAGTACACCCTCAATAGTCAGCCTTGAATTCAACTCGCGCTGAATACTCCTTACGGTATTTAAAAGTTTACTTAAGCCTTCCATTGCATAAAATTCTGCCTGGATTGGGATCAAAACAGAATCTGCGCTTACAAGAGCATTTACTGTTAGCAAACCAAGTGAAGGCGGAGAATCAATTAAAATAAAATCATAATACCTCTTTAGAGGCATAATCTTTCGTTTTAGCTGCATTTCCCTTCCTCTGACATCTACAAGTTCAACCTCTGCTCCGACAAGAGAAATATCCGAGGAAATAATATCAAGATTTTTGACATCTGTCTTTTTTATAACACTTTGCGGATTTCTTCCCTTCACGAGGACATCATAAATAGTTGGGGTTACACCTGTAAAACCCAACCCACTAGTAGCATTTGCCTGTGGGTCCATATCAATTATGAGAGAGCGTTGATTATATAGAGCAAGTGCTGCGGCTAGATTAACTGCAGTAGTTGTTTTACCTACACCACCTTTCTGGTTAACGATTGAGATGCTTTTCCCCATATAAAATTACATGACTTCTGCTACAGAACGGGATGAGAAGAAAATTAAATCATTTTCCTCTCTTGAAACAACAATTTTATTTCCTTTTTCCCATTTTCCCTTTAAGAACCCTTCTGCTAATTTGTCTTCTAAACTTCTTTGCAGGATTCTTTTTAAAGGCCTGGCCCCATACTCGGGATCAAAACCTTTTTCAATAAGAAATTCTTTTGCTTCATCCGTAAGGGAAATTTCAAAACCTTTTTCCTCAACTCTTTCCCTTATTTCGTTGAAAAATATATCAACTATTGAAGACATTATATCTTTATCAAGAGAACGAAAAACAATACTCTCATCAATCCTATTTAGAAATTCAGGATTGAATTTTTCTTTAATTTCTTCAAGAAGATATTCTTTCATCTCCTTGTATTTAACATTTTTATCAGGTTTTTTAAAGCCAACATGCGCCCCGCGCATTATTTCTTTTGTACCTATATTCGATGTCATAATTATAACAGTATTCTTAAAAGAAACTTTTCTACCATAAGCGTCAGTAAGCATACCCTCATCAAAAACCTGAAGTAGAATGTTATAGACATCCGGATGAGATTTTTCTATCTCATCCAAAAGAATTACAGAATAAGGTCTTCTTCTAACAGCTTCAGTTAAAACACCCCCTTCATCATACCCTACATATCCAGGAGGAGCTCCTATCAATTTAGAGACATTAAACCTCTCCATATATTCACTCATATCTATTCTAACAAGCGCTTCTTCTGTACTAAAAAGGAATTTGGCAAGCTGCTTAGCCAATTCGGTTTTTCCCACTCCCGTAGGACCAAGAAATAGAAAAGCACCTAAGGGCCTTCTTAAATCGCGTAAACCAGCCCTACTTCTCCTGATTGCTTTAGAAACAACTCTGATCGCTTCATCCTGTCCGACAAGTCTTTTTTTAATTTCATCTTCCATAGAAAGAAGCCGTTCTGTTTCTTCTTCTCTGAGACGCTTAAGAGGAATTCCAGTCCAAAGAGAAATTACTTCTCTTATATCATCTTCGGTGACATTAACCTGTTTGAGTCCCTCGTATCTACCCCAATCTTCCAGACTTTCCTCTAATTTCTTTTCAATATCATCCCTTCTGTCACGTAACTCAATCGCAACTTCATATTTCCCCTCTTCCCTAACCCTAATAAGTTCTTCCTTTACGTCTCTGAGTTCTGCCTCCAGTTTTACTATCTCTTCCGGAACCTTTGTCTCCCTTAACCTCACTTTAGCTCCCGTCTCATCCAAAACATCAATAGCTTTATCAGGAAGATTTCTGTCTGTTATATACTGACAGGAAAGCTTTACTGCGGATTTAATAACCTCACCTGGATAAGTAACCTTATGAAAATCTTCATATTTGCGCTTAATACCATCCAGTATATCTATTGTCTCATCTATAGTCGGAGGGTCAATAAGAATCATCTGCAATCTTCTTTCCAGAGCGCCATCCTTCTCAATATACTTCCTGTATTCCTCAGTTGTAGTAGCTCCAATAGTCTGTATCTCACCTCTTGCAAGAATTGGCTTCAACATATTAGAAGCATCTATGGCTCCCTCAGCTGCACCCGCCCCAACAATTGTATGCATCTCATCGATAAAAAGAATGTTTTCAGAATCTTTCAAAGATTCTAAAATTTGTTTCAATCTCTTTTCAAATTGACCACGATATTTTGTACCGGCAATGACTGAAGCGAGATCCATAGAGAGTATCTTCTTACCCTGTAACATCTTAGGTATGGAACCGGAGACAATTCTCTGAGCAAGTCCTTCGACAATAGCGGTTTTTCCTACACCCGGCTCGCCGACGAGGACCGGATTATTCTTTTTTCTCCTGCATAAGGTCTGTATAACCCGTTCCATCTCGCCCTTCCTGCCAATGATAGGGTCAATTTTTCCCTTTCTGGCAAGCTCGGTAAGATCTCTCGTATAAAATTCCAGCGCCCTATCAACAGAGGATTTTGGCTTTTCTTTATTTTTATCGCTTATTCTTTCCTTATCAAAAAGATCAAGGAGCATTTGTTTAGCCAAATAGTAATCCAATTCTTCTGGCTTTAACACTTCTATAAATGCCTCTTCCCTAGCCTTAAGCAACGCAAGAAGAAGGTGTTCTGTACCTATTATCTGCCTGCCAAGCATCATAGCCTCTTCTTTCGCTTGTTCGAGAATATTAAGGGAATCCTCTGACAAACCCATTGGCTGCTCTGCAATTAAAACCTCACCGCTTCCGCTAACAATTCTTAAAACACGATTTTCAAGCAATTCAATATCTACTCCAACTTCTTCGATAACGGTAATCGCAATATTGTTTCCGTGTTTCAATATCGCAAGTAAAAGAATAACCGGTGTTACTTCTTTTACTCCGAATTCCTGAGCTAAGTCTTTCGCTAATTTTACCACATCTATCAATTTCTTCGTAAACTTTTCATCTCCAAACATATTCTTATCCTCCCAAATAATTTCTTATAAGTTTGGCTCTAAGAATATTCTCTTCTTTTTCATTGCTAACATCTTCATTTAGAACCCTTAAGTGTCCGGGAAGGCCCTGAAAAAGCCATTCGTTCAAATTCACAATACTAATATCTCTTATAATGCCTAAACTAGTCCCGAGCCTTACAGCCGATGTCAAATTAAGAAAATCGGTAACCGATAAAATTCTTGCATTCTTAAGAATACCATAAGATCTCCAAATTTTGTCTTCAGTCTCATATCCGACTTTCTGAGTTAAATACTCTCTGCTATCAACTTCATCTTTAATTATAGCTTTAATCTTGTTCTCAAACAATTTTAGTATTTCCTCTTCTGAGACACCCAGAGTAAATTTGTTGCTTATCTTAAAATAACTCCCTTCCACGTTTTCACCTATGTTAAAAACTCCCTCTATTGAAAAAAGAGAATCTTCAAGATCGTCAATAACATCCACAAATTTACCAGTAATGACAAGCGCCGGCAGATGAACTACGGTGGAAATTTTCATGCCTGTCCCGACTTTATCGGTTGATGAAGTCAAAAAACCTAATTCATTATCATAAGCAAAACTAAATTCTTCGTTAAGTTCATCGTCTAAACCATCACATTGATTATAAGCTTCTTTGATTGACAATTCAGAAAACACCGAAGAAATTTCAAGATGCTCGTCTGAATTCAATACAAGTACACTGTTTTGAGAATCATTTATAACCAAACCAAGTTGCCCGAATTTATTAGACTCCTCTCTTTTTATAAAATTCCTTTCTATAAAAAAATCCTTTTCATTTTCTTTCAAATCTTTCAAAGTAATAAAATTCTCAAAATAAGAAAGGGTAGATATACCTTCAAAGAGGAAATTTAGTATTTCTTCCTTTTCCTTTTCGGTTGTCTTACTGTTAAACTTATATCCTCCAAGATTACGATATAAAGAAATTTTGGAAAACAGTATCATCTCGGAATAAGGCCCAATTCTTTTAAGCCAGGCAGGGAAACGAGTAACAAGAGAATCAATCATTTTTGCCCCTTATAGTTTTAAGCTCTTCTTTTCTTTCTTCAATCTGATCTCTTAACTTTACCGCTTCTTCGAATTTCTCGCTTTCAACATAATCTTCTAATTGTTTCTTCATTTCCAAAATTTCTTTTTTAACAGAAAGGACTTTTGTATTTCTGACTGGTTCTTTACCTTTGTGATTAACACCCAATTGAAACTCTTTCAGATAAGTTTTAACCTGATCATAAAAAACTTTATAGCAATCGACACATCCCAACTTTCCAGAATTTTTATATTCAAAGAAAGTCAATCCGCAAGTTGGACACACCTTGTCTTTAATCTCCGTAACATCATCTTTATTTTTAACGTCAACTCCCTTTTCCCTGGCACACTGTTCACAAATGTTTATTTCCCGAACTTTATCAGAGTCCACTTCGTAATATTTATATTTTGCTACATTAGCTCCGCATAAATCACACTTCATTCTTTTTCAATTTCCCTTTAAGTAAATTATAAGTTTTTTGTCCCATTTTTGCAACCCTTTGATTATGACTAACAAGTATAACTGTCATGCCTTTATCCTTATGGATTTGAGTCAACATATCTAAAACCACATCCGCATGTGCCATATCCAAATCACCAGTAGGCTCATCCGCAAGTAAAAGCAAAGGATTGTTTATAATAGCTCGAAGAACCGCTACTCGCTGCCTCTCTCCACCTGATAGCGTCCTAGGTTTCGCATACATCCTGGAAGAAAGATCAACGCGAAGAAGTAAATTTTCTGCTTGTTTGTAAGCTTCCTTAAAAGTTACCCCTTTTATTAAAAGAGGTATAGCCAAATTTTCAACAACTGTAAAATCGAGGAGAAGGTGATGAAACTGAAAAATAAATCCTATCTTCTCATTTCTTATATTTGCAAGTGTTCTATCCTTATAATCATACAAAGATTTACCTTCAAGTAAAACATTTCCTTCATCAGGATGCAAAAGTCCTCCCAAAATATGAAGAAGCGTACTCTTACCTGAACCCGATGGCCCGCTTATTGTTATAAAATCTCCTCTACATACTTCCAAATTTACACTTTTTAGAACAGATATTTCTTCGGCTCCGGAAAGAAAACCTTTACTTACGTCTTTTAGAGATATTATAATCTCACTCATTTCTGATCGCCTCCACAGGGTCAAGTTTGGCGGCTTTCTTTGCCGGGTATAAAGCTGCCAATAAAGATAAAATTATGGCAGAAAAAAATACCAAAAGAAAATCGAATAACTGCATTTCCACAGGCAATTTTGTAAGAAAATATATATCGGAAGGCAAATCGATAAACTTATACCTGCCAAGAAGAAAACATAGTATCAAGGCGACTAAAACACCAAAAAGGGCACCACCACCTCCAACGATAAGCCCATCTACAAGAAATATTCTTGTAATTGAAGAAGAAGAAGAACCGAGCGCTTTAAGTATACCTATTTCGCGCATTCTACCTAGAACGATAAGAACCAAAGAAGAAATAATATTAAAAGCAGCAACAATTATTATTAAAGTTAATATTATAAACATTACTTTTTTCTCGATTTCTAAAGCCCTAAGAAGAGTTCTATTCCTTTCCATCCAATTAATCACCCGATAAGGATATCCAAGCTCCGCAACGATATCAATCGAAAGTTCCGGAGCCTTATAGGGGTCATCAACAGTAAAATCTATACCCGAAACCCCATTCATACCAAAAAGCCTTCTCGCATTATCAACTGATATAATAGCGAGTGTAGCATTATATTCATACATGCCCATATCGAATATTCCGGACAGAATATAATCATCCGCAGGCAAAAGGAACCCAAAGGGAGTCGGCGCAGAAGTAAAAGGAGATGAAATTGTTATGGTATCCCCTACATGAGCCCACAAGCGATTGGCAAGATAATTTCCAAGAACAACTCTCTTACCCGAAAGATCAAATTCACCGACTTCTATATTCTTAGGTATATCAGAAACAAGTCCAAAAGAAACAGGATCTACTCCTCTTATTATAGCTCCATCGGTTCTTTTATCATATCTGAGAAGAGCTTTCTCAAAAATATATGGCGTAGCATTCTGAATCTCAGGTATTTTTTCTTTTAAGTCGCCCGCAATCTTTTCCCAATCTTTTATATTTTCCTGATTAATAGTTAAAACCGTTAAAGGAGCGCTCGCTCCAAGAACCTTATGCTTAAGATCGGATTGCATACCATTCATTACGGATAAAACGACCAAAAGAGTTGCAACTCCAAGACAGATTCCTCCTGCAGCAAAAAGAGTAATCAAAGACCTAAAACCTTCGCCTTTTTTAATTCGTATATAACGTTTAGCAAGAAAAAACTCGAAATTAGACAGCTTTTCCATATAAATAGTATATTCTTTTTGAATCTTTGAGCAAGGGGGGAATGTTTTGTAATTAGAAGAAAAGCAAGAAGTTAAGCCAGGATTAAGGACGATGATAATTTTGAACTATGAATTCTGAATTAAAACAAAAAAATCTTTGTTTTATTTGTGTACTTTGTGGCAATACTAGGGGTTTGGATTTGGGATTTAGGATTTAGTTTTGACTCAAGACTTTGGACTTAGGACCTTGGACTTTGGACTAAATTTTAACTTACCACTTAATCCATAATCCCAGAACTGCTGACTTGCACTGCTTCTAATCCTATTTTGGTCTCTGTGTCTCAGTGTGAGAATTAAACCCATCTTGACAGACTCGGTACCCCTTATTACACTCATTAATAAAAAAGGAGGACTATGTGAAAATTTATATTCTTATACTTATGTTCGTTCCTTTATATATAACAGCTAAAATAGATAAACAAATAGCAGATAAACAAGTAAATGAATTTGTTGTAAAATTTTTCGATGACCTCAAAAATAAACGAACAGAAAAAATCGCTCGAATGATAGTTGAAGAAACTGGTTATTACTTGGATGAAGACACAAAAGAAAAAACTAAAAATGATTATAGAACTAAATTAGACAGTATTTTCATTGAACCTCCGAATGGGCGATATGGAGATTTTTATGAATATAACCTTATTAACACAAGTTATCTTCCGGGCAGCAATAAATATATACGTTTATATTATATAAGTTACCATTTGGGAACTCCACTTACCTGGGAATTCCGATTCTACATTAGACCAAAAGGAGATTTATCTTTAAACCATATCTCATGGAATGAGAAAAACCCTTTCGACTGCTTCTCTTCCCCGGATCTTATTTGGGAAGAATTAAAAACAAATAATGAGTTATTAGATCAAATCCTTAAAACTTCTAGATAGAAAGATCCTTCGGATCAGTTGAATGGTCGAATTGTTGAATATTTGAAATGGAATTTCAGTATATCAGTAAATTAGTGAATCAGTAAATCAGTAATACTAGGGGTTTTGATTTGGGATTTAGGATTTAGTTTTGACTCAAGACTTTGGACTTAGGACCTTGGACTTTGGACTAAATTTTAACTTACCACTTAATCCATAATCCCAGAACTGCTGACTTGCACTGCTTCTAATCCTATCTCCAATTTATTCCAAACTATTCAGAAAGTCCTTGATCCCGGCCATATAAATATCTTTGGATTCCGAAATACAATTATTATGCAAACCCCGGATTTTAAGAAACTCTTTAGGTCCGACTGCTTTCTCGTACAGTTTTTCACCATGGCGAAAAGGTATTAAATCGTCTTCCCCACTATGTATAATCAATTTCGGAATTTCTATGTTCTTTATCCTTTTAATAGACTCGAAACGATTCGATATTAAGAACTTCGGAAGATTATAACCAAGTATATCATAACCCAGGATCGGTAATGACTGGAAAGTGCTGTCAATTATGATTCCCTTAAATCCATGAATTAAATCGCAAAGAAAGATAGCAACCGCAGCTCCTAGGGATCTTCCGAACACTATAATATTTTTATCGCTAAAACCCCTCTCTTTAAGGTAATCGTAAGCTCCCAGACCATCGGAGTACAAACCGTTTTCACTCGGCACACCATTACTAATTCCAAAACCTCTGTAGTCAAAAATGAAAACATTATAGCCAAGCAAATTCAATTCTTTAATAATATCTATTCTTACTGAAATATTCCCATAATTACCATGGCAGAAAAGAATAACATCATCTAAATCACCCTTAACAAACCAACCATTCAACAATACTTGATCTCGAGAGGAAAAATTTACATCCTCAAATTCAACTCCAAACTCGTCGGGAAAAGCAGATAATTTATCTCTGGGATCGTAAATTTTAATGTGTTGATAATACTTAAGATACAAATATACAAGAAAAATAAATGATAAAAAAAGGATAAAACCCATTACTAATATTTTAATGACTATTAATCCTTATCCTTGCTCGAATTTTTACTTTCACTAATTTCCGACTTTCTCTTACCGATACTATCTTTAGACGATATTTTGTAATCAGTATGATAAAAACCTTTCCCTTTAAATATTATTCCTGCCCCTGTACCAATCAGTCTTTTCACTTTTCCACCACACTTGGGACATTTTTTCAAAGGTTCCTCTTTTATTCCCTGAAATTTTTCGAATATATACTTGCATTTTAAGCACTCATATTCATATGTCGGCATGCATCCTCCGTTTTTACATTATAAATAATTAACTTTTTATTTTTCTTGCAAAAAAATATTTCACTTAAATTATCTCATTTCTTTCATAATTAAAATATCAAATTTTAAAAAGCAAAATTACAAATGAAAATGTAAAATTATCTCTTCTCCACCCCCCCAAAACCTTTGTGCTATTCGTGTAATTTGTTATTTCTCTTTTTTTTATATTTTTGAACTCTGATTTGTATTTTTCCATTTTGAATTTTTATTTTTACATTTTATCGGCCTTGTCGATTTATAGAATATACCCATCAAAACCCGCTTGTCAAGCCCATCCCCACCCCCGGCGAAATTAGCCACGGATTCCCACAGATTAAAAAAATTTATTTCAATATTTAAAAACAAAAAAGTATTAAAGAATGGGTAGGTGGGAAACCCGTATTTATAAGCGAAAATCTGCGGCTAATTCAAGGTAGTGCGTTGAGCTTTAAAAACATAAAAGAAAATCTCTGTGTCTTTTGTGGCTAAAAAATAAGGCACGTAGAAAGGCTGGCTCTGTGTTTTATTTGCATAAAAACAGCTAATTTGTTTAAAAAATAAAAAAAGACTTTTAGCAAATTTTTAACCATATATTAAAAAAAACCCTTGACATATAAGCAAAAATGCTTAAACTTCTTATGTAACAATAAAAGGAGGCTATTAAATGAATAAAAAGGAATTGATTGACGCAGTAGCGAAAGATTGTGGGTGCAAAAAATCAGAAGCCAAAGAAATGACAGAAAGTCTCATCAACAATATCGTCAAGGCACTGAAAAAGGGCGACAGAGTAGTAATGGTAGGGTTTGGAGTTTTTGACGTCAAACACAGGAAAGCAAGAATCGCAAGGAATCCCCAGAAACCGAATCAGACAGTAAGAGTTCCAGCGCGAAAAGTTCCTATTTTCCGTGCAGGCAAAAGCCTTAAAGACGCTGTAAAGTAGTAAAAATATTTAACGATCTGGAACAACAAATAATCCAGACCCTAAGAAGAAACAGAGCCTGGATTGGAAATGATACAGTTAAAATAAGCCGCAAACAGATCGTAAGTACAGATTCATTTATAGAGGGAGTACATTTTACTCCCTCTATTTTTTCCCCTTATAATATCGGATACAAAGCCCTGGCTTCTGCCCTATCTGACATTTCAGCCTCAGGCGGCAAACCAAATTCGTATTTTCTAAACCTTGGAATCAGACAAAATCAAACTATTAAAGAAATCAAAGAAATTTTTCGCGGAATGCAATACCTCGAGAAAAAATATTCCGTCAAATTACTGGGAGGAGACACAGCAAGATCCCCTTTTTTATTTCTATCTATTACAGTTGTAGGTACTACAAAAAAACCAATACTACGCTCCAGTGCAAAAAAAGATGATAAAATTTACCTGACCGGAAATCTTGGCGGAGCCTATATGGGATTCTTCGCATTACAGAACAATGTAAAATCCCCTGTAACCAAATATCACCTAAAACCTGAAATAAGATGCGAAGAAGCTATTAAGCTTACAAAAAAATACCGAATCAATTCTATGATAGATATATCAGATGGATTTTTAATAGACTCCAACCATATATCGAAAGAAAGCGGAAAAAGACTTAATATATATTTCAAAAATATACCTCAACATCCTGAATGTAAGCAATTTGCTAAAAAACATTCTCTTGATTTAAAAGAATCAATTTTGACATCAGGAGAAGAATTTGAACTCCTTTTTACCTCCCCGGATGATATAAAGGAGAAATTTGTCCGTGAAATCGGGTATGTAACAAACGGAAAAGGTGTTTACATCGACGACGAACTCACTCCCCCAAGGGGATATAGACATTTTGAATGAAAGATTTCGAGGATTAGTAGAACACCTGGTAGTCGAGCTAGGATTAAGGATTAGATGAGAAGCTTCGAAGAAAAGCGAGGATTAAGAAAGAAACTACCACTTAATCCATAATCCTTGAACATCCTACTTGCTCTACTTTTAATCCTATTCTATTCTCTGTGTTCTCTCTGCAACAAAAATACCTTATAAGTAATAAACTGATATTTTTATAAGTAAATGGTTGACATAATAGGAAAACAAAATATATTTGTCTGTAAAAATAAGGAGAAGTATATGTTTTTTTCAAAAAAAGGCGCATTGTCAGTTATAATATTCTGTTACACAATTATTGGGTTCAGCCAGGTTACGGTTATTGATACAATATACCTTCGCCCAGAATCGGGAAACGGATTGCGCCCTACAGCAATTGATGTAAATGATGCGACAAACCGTATCTATGTGGTAAATTTATTCACAGACAATGTTTCCGTGATCGACGGTACAACCAATTCTGTCATTGCCTCTATTGAATTAGCAAACGCAGCAAGGGAAATCGGAGTGAATTCTGAAACAAACCTTATTTACACGACAAATCCGGCCACCGACAATATTTATGTGATTGATGGGACAACTGACTCCATAATTGATTCTATTGCAATCGGAAACTCTCCCGATAAAATTAGCATAGACCCAAAGAATAACCTCATCTATACGGCAAATGAAGGTGACGACAATGTTAGTGTTATCGATGCCAATACCAACTCTTTGATCACTACTATTACGGTTGGAAATATGCCAAATGGAATCGATGCAAATCCAAAAACCAGGCGCATATATGTAACGAACTGGGCTGATGAAGATGTTCACGTAATTGACGGAACTATAGATTCCGTGATTGACACTATTGATGTTGGAAACCGACCTCTCGGAGTTGAGGTAGATACTATAAAAAATCTAATCTATGTTGCAAATTATGATTATAGTAACATTTTTGTAATTGACGGTGAGACTGACTCTGTGATTGACACTATTGATGTCGGACATAGACCATCCAGTATAAGTCTAGACCCACAAACCAACCATCTTTACTCTTTAGACAGAAACAACTACGCTATTACCGTGTTTGATGTAACACTCGATTCACTTATTGATACCATCGCACTTGGAGGCGAACCGCGGGAGCTTGCTATAAATCTGAAAACGAACCGTATATATACGGCGAATTATTGGAACCACACTGCCAGTGTGATTGACGCAACTACCCACACCCTCATTACTACTATCGTGCTTGGAGTTCAACCCAATGATATTGCCGTAAATCCACAAACAAACCGAACTTATGTAACAACTGGAGAAAGCTACAGCGTCAACGTAATTGACGGAGTTACCAACTCCATGATTACCAGCATTGAACTCGGAGGTTATACGTCAGAAGTTTGCGTGAATCCGGAAACAAACCGGATATATGTAGGAACTGAGAACGAGGTTAGCGTTATTAACGGAACTACTAACACCTTGATCGATACTATTGCAATTGGAAGCTGGATATCAGATATGTCCGTAAATCCGCAAACAAACCGGATATATGTAATAGAAGATAATACTAAGGTTGTCGTACTCGACGGCACAACTAACTCCGTTATTGATACAGCTGCAATTGGAAGCTGGCTATCAGGAATGTGCATAAATCCGGAAACAAACCGGATATATGTGACAGAATCGGATAATCACAGTGTTGTTGCAATCGATGGTGCTATTGACTCCGTGATTGACACTATTGCGGTCGGCAGCTGGCCTGAAGGGATCGCCATAAACCCACAGACAAACAGAATATATGTTGCATGCGATAGTATCCATGTAATCGATGGGGCTACTAACTTAGTGATTGACACTATTGATGTCGAAAACTGGCCAAAAGGACTAGGTGTAAACCCACAGTCGAACCACATCTTTGCAGCAAATGAGTATAATGACAATACCAGTGTAATTGACGGAAATACAGATTCCGTGATTACGACTATCGAAGTCGGAGATGCCCCCTGGGAAGTTGGAGTAAATTCGCAAACGAACAAAATCTACGTAATGTGTCACGAGGGTGGAACAGTCTGGGTCCTTCAGGATGAAGAAGCAGGTATAGAAACCCCTACAAACAACTCAATACCTCTAAGTTTCAATATCTCGCTTAATCCTTTCAGCAATAGAACGGAATTTATTCTCTATCTAGCCGGTAACAATAGCATAAAAGATGCCGCTTTTTCCATTTATAACGTAAACGGACAGCTGGTAAAATCCTTTTCCTTAGAAAATAATAGCTCTTCTCCAACAATTATTTTGTGGGACGGAAGCGACCATTCAGGCAATAAACTCGGGTCGGGATTGTACTTTGGTATACTAAAATCAGGAAACATTAAAATTTCAAAGAAAGTAATAAGGATAAGGTAATAAAGAGTTCTTTGTTCCTTGCTCGTAGTTGATTAAAGTTTAGGGGGCAAGGTTTCGAGGATTAGTAGAACACCTGGTAGTCGAGCTAGGATTAAGGATTAGATGAGAAGCTTCGAAGAAAAGCGAGGATTAAGAAAGAAACTACCACTTAATCCATAATCCCAGAATTGCTGACTTGCACTGCTTCTAATCCTATTTTTATTCTTTGTGTCTTCTGCGGTAAAATTAAAGAAACAAACGTGGTTCTGCTTTTAGACTAAAGTCTGAAGTTATTCCTTCTTTTAAAAGTTTATAACCCAAAAAACCAATCATTGCTCCGTTATCGGCTGTATATTGGTTTTCGGGTGCAATCCATTGTATATCCAATCCCTCAAGACTCTTCCTTAAAAATTTATTTGCCGAAACTCCGCCCGCTACCGCTACTTTTTTAATCCCCGTTATCTTCATAGCTCTTTTTAATTTAAGAATCAATGAGCTTATTGCCGATTTTTGAAAAGAAGCAGCTATATCATGAATTCTTAAAACTCTTTCCTCCTGTGACATATCCCGATATGTATAAAGAACACTGGTCTTTAATCCAGAATAGGAAAAATCCAGAGCTTGGGGATCCGGAACCGGGAAATTAAAGGCATTTTCGTCTCCATCTTCAGCAAAACTCTGAATTGCAGGACCTCCGGGATATCCAAGTCCGATAAGTTTAGAAACTTTATCAAAACTCTCACCGCAAGCATCATCAAGAGTCGAACCAAGGACTTCATAGTTTCTGAAATCATTAACTTTCACTATTGATGTATGTCCTCCTGAAACCAAAAGAGAAAGAAAAGGATAAGAATACTCATCAAAGCTAATAAAAGGCGAATAAATATGCGATTCAAGGTGATTAACACCCACAAAAGGAATTCCACTTGAATAAGATAATCCTTTTACGAAATTCAAACCAATCAGAAGAGAACAAAGTAAACCAGGACCATAAGTTACAGCAATACCATCAATTTCATTAACGGAAATATTGTTTTCTTCAAATATTTCTTTAGTCATTGCAAGTAATCTTTCGGTGTGTTCACGCGAGGCTATCTCGGGTACAACTCCACCAAACCTGCTATGAATCTGCTGAGAGTAAACTTTATTAGCTAAAACCCTTTCGTTTTCCAAAAGAGCTACGCCTGTCTCATCACAAGAAGTTTCTAGTCCAAGGATTATCACTGTCTCACTCTTATTTTATTCGGAAAAACCTCGATTAAAGGATTATCTATTGTAATAGTTGTAAAAATTCCTTTTGGAATAGAATCAGGAGAAAGATATTCAATATTTGACACCATACTTTTTGGACCCACTATTGTAACCTTATCAGGCTCAAAAGCTTTACCTTTAACGGAAGTAATACTAACTTCCGTTCTAACTAAAGAGTCAAGCTCTACCTGAATAGAATCCGGAGATTCTACTTCAAAATCATCGATACCTAAAAGAATAGGAAAAGAAAGTTTACTCTCCTCAAGTTTGAATTTATAAATACCTGGAAAATCATATGATAATTTAATTATGGGAGAGACTTTTTTCAACATATTAAGCTGTCTCTTTTTTGCTCTTATCCTCAAAACAATTGAATCTGCAGATACCCCTTTTACAATTATATTTTTAGGGGTTTTTATTTGCACCATAAGAGTACTTTCAATAACAATAGTTTCATTAGTTTTTGCATAATACCAAAGAATAATCGCAATGACTACCGACACTAAAATCGATATTATATTTCTTCTTGTTTTAAATAAGTCAAACCTCATTAATTTCTACCGATACCTCACCCTTTCTAATTTCACCAATTTGAGTTCCTACTCCAATATCTCTCTCACAGACCAAAATCATTCCTATACCCATATTAAATACAGAAAACATTTCTCTTTCCGGTATTTCTCCCTTCTTTTGAACGAATCTAAAAAGCTCGGGAACTTTAAAACTACTGGAATCTATATAACAAGAAAGCCCTTGCGGTAAAATTCGAGGAATATTTCCGTAAAAACCTCCTCCGGTTATATGGCAAATACCTTTTATTTCACTCAAATGCGGAAAAACTTCTTTATAGTAAGATTTATGAGGCACAAGTAATAAATCTCCCAGAACCCCATTCAATTCTTCTATATAATCGCCTAAAGGAAGCCCGACTTTTTTTATAATTGCTCTTATCAAAGAATAACCATTAGTATGAAAACCAGAAGAAGCAAGACCAAAAACTTTATCTCCTTCCTCAATTTTACTCCCGTCTATTATTTTATCCTGTTCAACTATACCTGTTATCTGAACGGCAAGATCAAATATATTACTTTCATACAAATCAGGCATCTCAGCGGTTTCTCCTCCAATGAGAGAGCATTCATTTTCCTGACAGGCATCGGCCATACCCTTCACAACGTCAATCAATACCTTATTATCTAACTTACCTGAGGCAAAATAATCCAGAATATACATAGGTTTAGCACCCATTACTAAAATATCGTCAACGCAATGATTTACAATATCACGTCCTAAACCCTCATAATAGCCATGCTCGATAGCTACAAGTACCTTGGTCCCAACGCTATCGATCGATGAAACAAGTACAGGGTTTTTATATCCTGACGGAATTTTATATGTTGCTCCGAAATGTCCGGGGGAAGTTAGAACATTACTTGTTAAAGTATTCTTTATTAAATGTTTAATCTCCGAAAGAGCATCGGTTGCCTTTCGGATATCAACACCTGCATCTTTATACAGCATTAATGTTTCTTGGCTTCTCCCAGATAACGCTTAGCTTGTGCGTGAGAAGGATCTGCGCTAAGCACTTGTTGAAAATATTTTATTGCTTCTTTATAATTACCGTCAAAATAAGCACTAAGACCTTTAGTATAAAGGTCTGTTATTTGTTGTTTTGACAGAGAAGGCTTCTTTTTTGCCGGAGCCCTCCTTGTAACCTTAGAAGTAGTAGTTCTTCTAACCGGTTTTTTTCTACTCGCAGCGGCTAATTTATTTCTCAAAGATTGTATATGTTTCTGTGTTGCGGACGGGTCTTTCTCCCATGCAACAACTTCCTGCCACAATGCTATCGCACCTTTTATATCTCCGGCAGACTCACGAGCTCTTGCCTTACTCTTCAAGGAACTAACATTATCTGCAAAGGCTTTATCAATCAATTGTAAACCTTTCTGTGCTTTTTTATTATTGGGATATAAAGTCAATGCTTCTTCAAGTTTTTGTTTTGCTTCCTTAAACCGACCATATTTATAATCAAATGCTGCTGCTTTTGTTAAATCCATGGATTGTTTCACTGCAGGATTTATAACTTTTGATAAACTAATATCAAATTCCATGTCTTTCCCGGCTTTGACCGGGATATTTGCTGTTTTCATTTTATATCCTGCAGAAAAAACAGTTATTTTATAAACACCGGCTTTCAATTGAAGCACTCTTTTCTGTGTAGTCGAAACTTCAAAAGTCCTTTCAACATTACCTTGAGACACAATGATTTTACCCTGAATAGGATTTCCGGTACCTTTATCCTTTAAAGCTATTCTTAATGTTCCGGTAGACCGAGACTTCTTCCCTCCACCTCCAACGGGATTAATCGACAAAGATAAACTCACCCATGGCGCATTTATCAACGGATTTCCATCGCTGGCAAATAGGTGTTCGAATTTATCGAGACTCAAAGTACTCTTCCATATACCCGATTCATATCCCAAACCTACATTAGCGTCCCTACCATCAGTTTCAATAATGAATGAAACTCCAACAGGTAAAGAAAACTTCATACCGGTAAAAAGCCCAAACATAAAATCCGGGTGCTTTTCATCGGAAAAGGCATCAAAGTTTAAATACTTACTTCGAGGACCGTAACCTACAAATCTTCCTCGTCCTAAACCAAAAGTCATTTCAAAGTTACTACCAAAACTTTTTGTAGCAACCAGATAAGCAGAAGCAACCTCCGGAGGCCTGGAAGCATATACTTCGTCAACCATACCTGAATCTCCAAGAGGAGATACAAATTTGTTATTTGTAATATTTTCAACTCCAATTGCTAAACTCGGAAAACCTCCGCTCTCATCCATAAATTGATATCCTAAATCAAGACAAAATGTTTTCTCTGTATAGATTTTTATACCTGCAATAAAACCTGCAATACCGTATTCAATGGAACCGTTTACATCAAAATTCTTCTCTACGTCACTTGCGAGGGCATAACCACTATTAAGATTAACAAAAAAACCGTCTGTAATATTTGCACTTGGAAGATCTATATAATTTCTCCAACTACAACTCTGGGCATAAAAATTAGGAACTATTAAAAATGAAAAAATTATTATAATTATACTTAAATATTCTATAATTTTCTTCATAGTATTATAAATAATACTGATTTTTCAAACCTTGTCAAGGGGTTATTACAATCACAATGCGAGAGCAAACACCAAAGGCCCAAACTTCTTTCGGACTTGACATTACAAAATATACTTTTATAATCTAAAAGCTGAAAAAACAGCATAAATATTAAGGAGGGCTTAATGATTCCAAGATATACGATTGAAGAAATCGACAAAATCTGGTCGGATGACAATAAATTCAAAAAGTGGTTTGAAGTCGAACTTGCCGTTCTTTCCGCCCGTGAAGAACTGGGACAAATACCTTCCGGAACAGCTAAATCATTAGAAGGAATCGAAGTTTCTACTGAAAGGATAAAAGAAATCGAAAAGGAGACCAGACATGATGTCGTATCTTTCATCACGGCAGTCGGAGAAAAAGGCGGAGATTCAACACGCTTTTTTCACCAGGGTCTAACATCGTCCGATATAGTAGATACCTCTTTCGCTCTTCAGGTTAAAGAGTGTTCTAAAATTATAAAGAAGGAGATAAAAAACATACTTCAGTTATTAAAAGAGAAAGCCCTCGAATGTAAGGGAATACCAATAGTAGGGAGAACCCATGGTATCCACGGAGAACCTACATCCCTTGGACTCAAGTTTCTATCCTGGTATTCGGAAATGAAAAGAGCAAATAAGCGTTTTGAAACAGCTTCGAAAGAAACTGAATACGGAAAAATTTCCGGCGCAATGGGTAATTTTGCTCATCTTGATCCAGAAGTAGAAGCACTTGCTCTTAAAAAACTAAACTTAAAACCGGAACCTATTTCAACACAAATAGTTCCGCGAGACAGGTACGCAGAATACATATTTGCATTGTCTACCATAGGAACAACAATAGAACACATAGCACATGAAATACGTCATATGCAGCGGACAGAAATAAGAGAATTAGAAGAACCTTTCAAAAAAGGACAGAAAGGCTCATCTGCAATGCCGCATAAGAGAAACCCTATACTTTGCGAACGCCTATCCGGAATGAGTCGCCTGCTTCGTTCATACTTAATAACCGCTTTAGAAAATATAATTTTGTGGAATGAGCGAGACATTTCACACTCTTCCACGGAAAGGATATACTTTCCCGATGCCATAATGCTTACAGTTTATATGCTTAAGAAGCTTTCTTTCGTAGTTAAGGATATAAATATATACAAAGACAACATAGAAAAAAACATCTGGTTAACAAACGGCCTCGTTTTTTCTCAAAGAGTGCTTATAACCCTACTTGATAAAGGGGTTAAAAGAGACGAAGCCTACAACATCGTGCAGGAAAATGCAATGGAAGTCTGGCAAAAGGGTGGTAATTTCAAGAAAAAAATAGAAAATGATAAACGAGCTAAAAAATATATTAGCAAAGAGGAACTGGAAAATCTGTTCGATCCAAAAAGTTATCTGAAAAATGAAGAAAAAATATTCAAACGAGTACTTGAATGATAATTTTCACAGATCTTGACAACTGCCTTCTGGATTCTACATTTTCAGCGATTCCTATTCGTGATTTTATACATACTTTAATTGATAAAGGAATCATAATATCTATTATCTCAAGCAAAACATCCTCAGAAATAGATTATTTCCTAAAAGAAATGAACTTCACAGGACCCTATGCTGCCGAAAACGGAGGACTTGTAGTTATCGATGGCAAGAAAAACGAATTAGGGACAAAGTCTACAGGGATAAAAAATGATTTACTTCATATTGCAAAAGAACATAATATAAGAATAGAGATATTTTCTGAAATGATTGAAGAAAAAATTCATGAACTTACCGGTTTGCCCGAACATTTGATACCGCTCGCCAAAAACAGAAATTTTTCAGAACCTTTCCGATTTCTCAACGCTGAAAATCAAGAATTCATCGAAGAGCTGAAATCACTTGGTTACACACTTCACTGGGGAGGGAAATTTTATCAATTATACAGAGGAACATCAAAAGGCAAAGCGGTTAAGGTAATTAAGAAAAAAAAGAAAGGATATTCAGTCGGCATCGGAGACTCTCCAAACGATTATTCCATGCTGGATGAATGCGATTATCCGATATTATTGAATAGTAAAAACAATATAAAAAACTCTAAATATAAAAGCTTCGAAGATTTTGGCCCGCTTGTATGGAAACAAGTAGTAGAAAAAGTACTGGAGGAGAAATATGTCTGATTTTTTTCAAAATGGCATTATTACAACATTACATAAATTACCCAGCTATTCTCTTGAAAAAATAGAAAACAGCGTACGAGAAATTTCTAAAGAAAGAAAATTTGCCCTTCTACTGCCTTCTCTTTACATGGAACTCGAAGGTAAAGGCCTTCCCGGAATTGTGGAACAATTAAAAAAAGCTGATTATATACACGAAGTAGTAGTTTCTCTCGATAAGGCAAACAAGGCCCAGTTTAACCATGCAAGAAAATTTTTCTCTAAAATACCGACAAAAACAACCATTATCTGGAATGATTCTCCGCAAATTCAAGATATTTACAAAAGGCTTAAGAAAGATGATCTTGACCCCGGTAAAAGAGGGAAAGGAAGAGGGGTTTGGATGGCAATGGGATATATTCTGGCTAAAGGCGAAGTTTATATGGTAACCCTGCATGATTGCGACATACGTTCATACTCAAGAGATATTCTAGCGCGCCTTACCTATCCCGTTCTTTCCAAACGTCTCAATTACGATTTTGCAAAAGGTTATTACGCAAGATTTGCAGATGTATTACACGGAAGAGCAGTTCGTCTTTTCTTTTCCCCACTCTTAAAAGCACTCAAGAAAATCTTCGGCAACAGGGAGTTTTTCGATTATCTCGAATCATTCCGCTATCCTCTTTCCGGAGAAGTAGCAATGACAACGGAACTAACACGAAGAGTTCGTTTTTCCTCAGACTGGGGCCTAGAGATAGGTCTATTGCGTGAAATTTACACTAATCTGGATCTATCCAGCATTTGTCAGGTCGATTTAATAGACAGATATGACCACAAACATCAAGAATTCGATGCCGATAATATCACATCGGGAATAATGAGAATGGCAATAGATATTGCACGAACGTTTTTCAGAGTACTCTCTCAAGATGGAATAATTTTCTCCTCTGAGACGATACGAACTCTTAAAATAACATATTATGATTACGCCATGGAATTTGTAGAAAAATACAAGAATTTAGCTTTAATAAACGGTCTCAAGTATGATAGAAACAGAGAGATAATCGCAATTGAAAAGTTCACTACGGCATTTGACATAGCAGCATCAGAGTTTAACAAACACCCTCTGGGTTCTCATTTAATACCTACATGGGGAAGAATAGATTCTGCAATGCCCGATTTATTAAATTCGAGAATACCTGATATAGTCGATAAATTCAACGGGAGGTAGAATGAAACTCATAACGGCAATACGAGACGACTTAAGAAAAAGACTCGAAGATATAAAATCAGTTGATATATTAGTCGGTATTCCTTCTTACAATGTTGATGATACTATAGACTTCGTAATGAAACAAATAGGAGAAGGATTAGTCCAATACTGGAAGGACTTCAAGAGTTTGATACTGGTTACGGACGGTGGTTCTGTCGATGACACCAGAGAGGTAGCAAAAAACACGGAACTACCTCCTTACATTGAAAAAGCGGTAAGCATATATAGAGGTTACCCCGGAAAGGGTTCGGCTGTAAGGGGTATCCTTGAAGCTGCGGAATTTCTTGACGCCAAAGCAACACTTATGGTAGATTCAGACCTACGCTCCATTGGACCAAAATGGATGAAAAATCTCATCAGCCCAATAATAAATGATGATTATGATTATATAGCTCCATATTATAAAAGATATAAATACGATGCTACAATTACAAACAATATTGCTTATATGTTGATACGAGCAATATGGGGAAAAAGAGTCAGACAGCCTATAGGAGGGGATTTTGGATTTTCAGCTAATCTTGTAAACTCTTTATTGCAAGATAAACGATGGGATACGGAGGTAGCAAAATTCGGTATCGATACTTGGATAACCACAACAGCTGTCAAAAACGGATTTAAATTGGGGCAAACCAGACTTGGAGCCAAACTTCACGAAGCAAAAGATCCATCAAAACAGCTGGGACCGATGTTTCTTCAGGTCGTCATCACAACCTTTGAACTGATGGGAGATTTTGAAGATTTATGGAAAAAAATAAAAGGCTCCGAAGAGGTAGATATACTAGGAGAAGAAATAGGACTAGAACCCGAAGAATTTGATATAGACCTCAATTCCCTTGCCGAATCATTTAAATCAGGATGGAAAAATTTCCATTCATTATGGAATGATATCCTCAACCAACGTTCTTTTAGACTCTTAAAAACAATTTCTAAAGAAAAAGATTACTCTCTACTTAATCATGAAAATTGGGCAAAAATTGTTTATGATTTCGCCTCGGCTTTCCATCATTGTAAAAGGCATCACGCAAAACTGATAAGCACACTGCTTCCTTTGTATAATTTAAGAGTGGCTTCTCTTTACGAATCGTCAATAAAAATGAAAAATGACGAATTCGAAAATCTTATTGAAGAGGCTGCACTTACTTTCGAAGAGAACAAATCCTATCTTCTTGAAAAATGGGGAAAGTAGTATCCATTCTCCATTATTCTGCCTTGCCGGTAATCGGGGGGGTAGAACTAACCGTCGATATTCACTCAAAATTATTAAAGGAAAAAAACTTTAAGGTAAATATAATAGCTGGAGACGGAAAACCCGATAAATTTATTCCCGAACTAAAATCTTCTTATTATAAAGAAATGAACAGAAAAATACTTAAAGGTAAAACACCGGAAAATTTCAACGAAGAAGTCCAAAAAGTAAAAAAGAAAATCCTTAAAGCATTAAAAGGTTCCGATATTTTAATAGTCCACAATATATTTACAATGCATTTTAATCTAATAGCAACCGCAGCTTTAATCCAGGTGTCAAAGGAAATAAAAACTATAGCCTGGGTTCATGATCTCTCTTATGTCGATCCAACATACAACTTACCCTCTCCGGGGGATTCTCCACTCAAATACATATCCAATGCTACTCCCGGAATAAAATGGGTGACAATAACAAATTACAGAAAACAATTACTATCCAGTTTCTTTAATATTAAGAAAAATCAAATAGAGGTTATCCACAATGGGATCGATCCTTACGTAATATTACCACCTGACATGAAAAAGACTGCAAAAAAATTAAAAATACTATCCTACTATCCCGTTGCCGTTTTTCCTTCCAGGATTACCAGAAGAAAAAATTTTGAGCTGGCAATCGATATAACTTCAAAATTAAAAGGAACCCCGCTGCTACTTCTCTCCGCCCCACCCGATCCTCATAATCCTGCTTTCGTATCTTATAGAAACGAACTTAAAGAAAGAGCAAAGAAAAAAGGGGTTAAATTGATACTTTTTTCCGAATATTGTACTATTAAAGACATTCAAGCTTTCTATTTTCTGGGCGATTTTCTTCTTATTACAAGCAAAATGGAAGGATTCGGATTACCGGCCATTGAGGCTTCATTATTCCGAATGCCAGCTGCACTTTCTGACATTCCGCCTTTAAAAGAAATTGAAAAACATTTCAAATCTCATATATTTTTTAATATCAAAGAAAAACCTGAGAAAGTAGCAAAAATTATCAATATATTTCTGGAGAATAATAAAATAGTACAAGATAGAAGAACAATAATCAATAATTTCAGCTGGGACGCCATCCTGGAAAACAAAATAATCCCATTAATTAAGTCCACCTAAAGTATATAGAGAAATCCAAAAATGATAATAATTATGAACTATGACAATTTTGAATTTTGAGTTTTGAATTTTGAATGAAAAACTTAAAAAAAGTAATGAATTATTAATTTAGAATTCTGAACTAACAAAAGGTACAAAATGAAAGAGAATTTAATTAAAGATAAAAGTTTTGATTTTGCATTAAAGATAATCGATCTGTATAGACAAATGATTGCAAATAATGAATACGTTCTGTCCAAGCAAGTTCTAAGAAGTGGAACAAGTATTGGAGCAAATATCGAAGAAGCTTCTGCGGCTCAGAGCAAAAAGGACTTTACAAACAAAATGGCTATTTCTTCAAAAGAAGCTCGTGAAACTAAATATTGGCTAAGATTAATTCAAAGATCTCAAATTGTAAAATGTGATGTTGAAATATATATTAAAGAAATTGATGACATTATTAAAATTTTAACCTCAATAGTAAAAACCAGTAAAGAGAAACTGTAAGGAATTCCTAATTCAAAATTTAAAATTCAACATTCAAAATTAACGCGGCTGTGCCGCGTTAAAGCTATCTAAGTTTTCTTAAGACTTTTTTAGAAACTTCTTTAAGAGGTTCAAAAACCCCAATACCTTCTACAGCAACACCTTCACAGAAGAAAACGCCTCGCGGATTCAAAGCGTCTTCCAATTCATTAAGAGAAACAATATTAGGCAAATCTCTTTTATTATACTGAATTGCTAAAGGTATCTCTTCAACTTTCTTATGATATTCGTTTAAATTGTCGTGAAGATTTTCCATCGAATCTATATTATCTTCAAATCTTTCTATCTGGGAATCGGCAACAAAGATTAACCCATCAACACCTTTCAATATAAGTTTTCTGGAAGCATTATAATAAACTTGACCGGGAACGGTGTAAAGATGAAAATGGACTGAGAAACCTTTAACAGTACCCAAATCTACAGGTAAGAAATCAAAGAAAAGTGTTCTATCCAATTCTGTATCGAGACTCATCAATTTTCCCCTGTGATCGGGATTTACCTTTGAATATATGTGTTTGATATTCGTAGTTTTACCGCCAAGTCCAGGACCGTAATATACTATTTTACAATTTATCTCTTTCGAAGAATAATTTATAAGCGCCATTTTTTCTCCATTTTATTCAAAAAGACTATCAAGTTCCGTTTCCGCTTCACTAATAAAATCATCATCTACCGCTCCAGAATACTCACTCTCAAGAACATCGAATATCTTTCCGAACAAACCTGCCAGTTTTTCTGCCGTTTTTTTAACCTTTATACGCACCAAACCCAGCGTTGTCTCCTTTGTAAAAATAACTGCAAGAATTACCTTATCCGCAATTAATGAAACATAAATACTCTTTTGAACTCCCTGGTGAAACAGAGTTGAAAAATCATGTTCTCCGATCAAATCTGCAAGATTTGAAGTGGCTGCGAAATCAGCCGCCGATAGAGTGGCAAAAGATGGTATATCAATAGAAGAAACATTCCCGGCAGAGGTTATAAGTTGCCCGGCCTTATCTATAAGCAAGACCGAGAGCGCTTTTGTCTCCCTGCAAAGGTCTTCCAAATTATCTTTTATCGATTGAAATTCTGCTTCAAATGATTCTTCTTTAGTTGGCATCTAAACGCCTGCCTCCTCTAACTTCTTTAATCTATCCCAGTTGGCGTCTACTTCTTGTTGGATTTCTTCAATAATTTTTCTGTTTTCTCCTTTGAATAAATGCCTGAATCTTCCCTGTAACTTCAACCATTCTTCAACAGGAATAACCTTTTTGGGATCCTTTGTAATCTTATGTACACCATTCTCTACTTCATATAACGGCCAAAATCTGGATTTAACAGCCATATCGGCAATTTTAATTGTGTTTTCTTTTTTGTAATACCATCCAAGCTGACATGGGGCAAAAACGACCATAAATTTTGGACCGGGAAGAGAAAGAGCTTTCTCTATCTTGGTCATATAATCTCTCCATTCGGAGATAGAAGCTTGAGCAACGTAAGGAATATTATGCGCAGCCATAATTTCTGTTAGGTTTTTCCTACGTCTATTTTTACCGGGAATTACTTTTCCGGCCGGCGAGGTTGTTGTGCTCGCGCCATAAGGAGTAGCACCGGATCTCTGAATACCGGTATTCATGTAAGCCTGGTTATCGTAACAGATATAGAGCATGTTATGCCCGCGTTCCATTGCTCCTGATAGAGATTGCAGACCAATATCATAAGTTCCGCCGTCTCCGCCGAATGCAATAAAGTTTATATTCTTTTTTACTTTCCCTTTTCTTTTTAAAGCATTATAAGCGGACTCAATTCCACTCATTGTAGCTGCAGAATTTTCAAAAAGAGAATGCATATAAGGTACTTTCCAGGACGAGTATGGGAATATTGTAGATACGACTTCCATACAACCTGTTGCAAAACTCACGATTGTATCTTTTCCCGAAACTAAAAGCGCCTGTCTTAATGCTATCGCAGGACCACAACCCGCGCATGCCCTATGCCCGGAGGCAAACAAATCTTCTTTTTTAGATAACTCTTTTAAATTTACACCCATAAAACCTCCTATTCCCTCACTCCCAAATAATTATTTCTATTAAGTTTCTTACCATTTTTCACCTTTTTTAAATCATCAAAGACTAATCTTAAGTCTTCGGTTTTCACATCCCTTCCTCCCAATCCATATACGTAACCGTATGTATCGGGCTTTTTGCTTCCATCATAAAGGGAAGAGCGTATCTCTGTAAAAAGAGGAGCCCCAAAACCACTCATCCCTTCAGCCCTATCCATAACGGCAAGATATTTAACATTTGACAATGCTTTATTTACTTCCTCTGTGGGCCAGGGTCTAAAAGTACAGATTTTTACAAGACCTACTTTCTCGCCATCAGCCCTTAAGATGTCGACCACTTCTTTAGCTGTACCTGCAGTGGAGCCCATTATAACAATAGCCCTTTCCGCATCTTTTATCTTATATTCTTCGATCATACCATACTTTCTTCCGAATTTCTTACCAAATTCACCAAACACCTTTTTTACATGCTTATGCGAATCCTTCATAGCCTGGGCTTCAGATCTTTTATGCTCGAAATAATAATCCTGAAGGTCAAGAGGTCCAACAGTAATAGGATTATCTGTATCGAGAAGGTTAAATGGAGATTTATGCTTACCTATAAAACCCTGCACCTCTTTATCATCCAGCATATCTATTCGCTGTAGAGAATGAGATAGAATAAAAGCATCTGCCGATACCATAGCCGGCAGGAACGCCTCTTCTGAAATCTTCATTGCCTGTATAACGAGGTCGTAAGCTTCCTGAGAATCCTCCGCATAAAATTGCATCCATCCCGTATCTCTCTGGTCCATAGTATCGGAATGATCGCAGTGAATATTAATCGGAGCTGATAGGGTTCTTGCTATCTCACAAATAACCATTGGAAGACGAAGTCCCGCTGTAACAAAAAGGACCTCGTTCATAAGAGCAAGGCCCTGAGATGCCGTAGCAGTCATTACCCTTGCACCAGCTGCAGCTGCACCGGTACAGGCGCTTGCAGCCGAGTGTTCAGATTCGACAGGTACAAACTCAGTGTCGACCAGTCCATCCGCGACAAACTGCGAAAAAATCTGGACTATCTCCGTTGAAGGTGTTATAGGATAAGCAGCCACCACATCGGGGTTTATCTGTCTCATTGCTTCAGCCATAGCTTCATTGGCAGTCTTAGCCGCAACCTTCATTCTTCCTCCTCGTCGACCATCTCTATGGCTTTAACAGGACATTGTGAAGCACAAATCGCGCAACCTTTACAATAATCCAGATTAAAACCTTTCATTTCTCCGTCTTTAACAATAATCGCGGAATCAGGGCAGGAAATCCAACATATCATACAATTCGTACATTTATTCTTATCTACAGACGGTTTCTTTCCTTCTCTCCAGTCTCCGGTCTTGAATTTTTCACTTGAACCGGGTTCGACTATAATCGCACCAATAGGAAGTTCTTTCCATCCTTCCTTCTTCTTTGCCATCAGCCTTCTCCCTTCGTTTCTTCATGAGCAGCTTTTATAGCTTCCATATTTTTTGTCACTATTTCTTCCGGTTTACCTCTGAATTTGATCTTCAATTTATGTTCGATACTCTTAAGCATTTTCTTGTAATCCAAAATATCCGTAACTTTAGATAATGCTCCGAGCATCGGAGTATTGGGTTTATTTAGTCCTATTTTATCCATTGCTATTTTTGAAGCATCAACAGTATAAACCTTTATTTTGGAATCAACAGACAATTTTTTTCTTATTTCTCCAGGCGAATCAGAAGTATTAACTATAAGAATGCCGCCTTCTCCCAGACCTTTAAGTACATCCACAGTATCAAGTAAACTCGGGTCGAGAACCAGAACAATCTGTGGACTGTCAACACCGCTGTGCAATCTTATAGGTTTTCCGCTCAAACGATTGAAAGCGTTGACCGGTGCGCCGGTTCTCTCCGGGCCGTATTCGGGAAATGCCTGAATATACATACCTGTATCGATGGCGGCTTCCCCGAAAAGCAAAGCAGCAGTCTTAGCTCCCTGGCCTCCTCTGCCGTGCCATCTAATCTCGATTAAATCCTTAGCCATTACTTAACTCCCTTTTTAGTCAAATCTATACAGTATTTCTCTAATGTCAAGGGATGTTTTCTATACTTTCAGCAAAAAATTAACTTTTTCGACTTTTTCCCTTGTATTTTCTTGAAAGGCTCTTACCATTGCAACGTTTCTAACACCTATTCCAGTTAACTCACCGATATTATCAAGATTTAAACCTCCAATAGCAACAACAGGAATTCTTACACTGGCAAGTACTCCCTTAACTGCAGAAAGCCCGATGGGCTTATAATTTTTTTTAGTAGGCGTAGCAAAAACAGGACCAATTCCGATATAATCGGCTCCGGCTTCTTCTGCCTTAAGCGCCTGTTCCAACGAATTGGTGGAAACACCGATAATAAAATTATCAGGAACGATTTTTCTTGCCCTCGGCAGCGGCATATCATCCTGTCCCAGATGAACCCCATCCGCTCCCGACATTAAAGCTATATCGATAAAATCATTAACAATAAATAATGAATTAAAATTACTCGTTATCTCTCTGATTTTATCGGCAATATTCAACACTTCTTGCTTTATGGAAGTTTTATCTCTATATTGAACAACGCGTGCCCCGCCTTCGCACGCCTCCCGGGCTATTTTTACGTGATCTTTACTCGTTATAACATATGCCCCGAAATTAAAATCCATTCTGCTTTAAACCTTCAAATTGGGATTTAGGATTTTGAATTTTGAGTTTTGAATTCAACATTTAACATTCAACATTCATAATTACTGTTGTGTCCTCTGTGAGATAATCTTTGCGACTTTCTCACCCGAAAGCAACATGCCTCCAAAAATGGGACCCATGCGCGGAGCGCCCTTTACAGCATTTGCAGCCATACCGGTTACAAAAAGACCGGGAAAAACCTCCGAAGTATTACTAACAGTCAATTCCTCCCCCCTATCAGCCCACATAGACATTTCACCAATCACTTTACCCGTTCTAGTACTGAGCCTCGCATCTATTTTCTTTGAAAGAACAGAACAAACTTCTGCGGGATGTCCGGTTCCGTCTACAACAAATTTAGCTCTTACCGTTAAGGGGTCTACGTGTAATCCAATATGCTCAATCGGAGACCATTGAAGCACAAGTCCATTAACCTTTTTCTCGCCATCTTCCTCTCTGAACATGACATCCACAACTTTAATAAGGTTAAATATTTTTACTCCCGATTTAACGCATTTTGAAATTAAAGTCGAAGCCAATTCAACGCTGTCCGCGGTATAGTATCCTTTCTTTTTTTCTTTATAATCCACACCGACTTTATCCAAAATATGCAAAGCCGAATCCTGAACAACCACCTCATTAAACATCATTCCCCCACCCCAAACACCTCCACCCGGAGCGAGCTTTGATTCAAAAACAGCAGTTTTAATTTTCTTTTCTCCTAAAAGTATTCCAGCTATAAGATTTGAAGGACCCGCCCCGACAAGAGCCACATCCAGCTCTAAGGAATCCAGCAATTTTTTGTAGTAGTTATCAATTATCGCTTTCGATATCTCTACATCATCAAGCTTCATTAACCCTCCTTTGACTTAAAACTTAAGAATATACTCATCAAATATTTAATTTATTGATATTAAAAAGATAAATCGATTTGTCAAGACGATTGACCGCTCACGGCTGACAGCAACCCACAACCCCTAATTAGCCACGAAGACACTAAGACACGAAGTTTTTTCTTACTATCCAACTATTCAACGATTTGACAATTCAACTGATTCGAAGAATCTATGAAATCATTTCAATGTCTAAGTCTGTTAATTTCTAAAAATGGTTCTTGCAAATCTATTTATCATACAATCTTCAAGGGTATTTTAACACATCGGCCAAACCTATTATGAATTGTAATTGCATATTCCAACTTCGGTGATAATATTATCATTATTGGTTTGTCTATCCGGTAGTTGTCTTGAATTGCTATCTCTGTTAGGCTATTGATATCTATTCCGCTTGGTTCGTTGCTACCCAAAGGATGATAATGCCATTCTCCTAAATAAAGGCCTTGATCATCGAGCTCTTCAAAAGCATCCAAAAGCACTTTTTGACAATATTTTTCATCTTTCTCAAAGCGATTCTCGGTTCTTATAGCATTTGGGCCAGGCTTACTTGCTTTTAAAATTTTATACTCACCTTTAGCCAACATGTGTCCAATTAAAACTCCCCCTGTTTCGATTTTACCAGATTTTGTTGCTTCCCGTTTCATGAAGTCCAATACATCTTTTAAAATATATACTTTCGCGTCTTCCAATTTCTGGCAAACAAGACAATGAGGGTGTGGTGCTATGCTTTCTGCATTTATAAACCCATATGTTGAATTTTCCATATTCAATCCTTCCAGAGATTCGGATGTCCAAATCCAATGGTTGTTATCTGTTCTCTTACCCTGTAGGAAATCAATGATGATTCTCGCAAAAACTCCAGAGATCATTTTCATATCGGCCGCACTCGCAGGCCTTACTGGGTTGTTGCACTCATTTGTTATAACCGGAAGACTCTCATCTTCTGGGATATTAATAAAAAAGGGATTTTTATCTCTGAGATAAAGCCCCAAACAAGTCTTGCATGCATCTATCTGCGGAACGACCCTGAATATGCGCGCGGCTTTCCCACCACGCAAAGCCCTACAATAGAAGATTGTTCTTCCCTGACTCATGGCTATTTCATTAAGGTAAGCTTCTATATTGTCATCAGCTATGGTTGAAACCCCAATAGCACCCTCGGGCAAATAATCTTCGATCTTGGCAAGCAGAATGTCTTCATGTTCCCATTCAATATTTATAAAAGGATTGTGAAGAATCAAATGTTCCGCCATACCACATGCCTTAGGTATGCTTACTTTATTTATACCCAGACTATGCCTAACAGTATTGTGAGCCCTCATCACTTCTCTATCTACTAGAATAAATCTTCCTATTCCGGCTTTACTCAGTGCATCAGTAGTTTCAGAGCCAAGCGCACCACAACCGATAATTGATATAGTTTTATTCTTCAAGATACTTCTATCGGCTCTTCCCTTATTTCGCATGTGGAAATAATCATCAGTAAGATACTCCTGATACACTGCTTCGATAGAGTAATCGAGCACCCGCTGTTTCAATTCTTCCCTTTGGGATACAATAATTGGTGGACGGCTTCCTTTGTTGAGTCTAAACATTTGCCAATCTCTTTCTCTATACCTTCCGGGAAATCTGATTCCTACGTGAATGAAGTCTTCAAATGCTTTCAATTCAGATTCTAAGCTTTCTACCATCATATCAAATCCTTTTACCTCATCATTGTTACCGATATATTTTGCAAGCTCATTTAATTTTGAAAAGGGTAGAGGCTCTTTAGTAATATTCCACCAGTGTCCTTCTATTAATTCCCCATTTTCTATTTTCTTTGCTTTTTCCTCATTATTTGTTATCAAATGCTCTATATCCGGAATGTGAGTAAATAGAATTAGCTGTTTTTTTACATAATACTTGGGAGGAAGAGACACACCTCCTTGTGTTTCCCCGACTATCATTACTCCCATGAATGTCCTTTTCTCGGTACCATCTGTAAAGTATTTTGCTGTAATAAGGCTGGACAGTCCTGCAAAGAATTTTCCTTTTACTATTTCCCTATCAAAGAACAAATCCGGCAGGAGATACTGAATTTCGTAAGTTCTGTTTGGAAAATGATAAAACAGTTCAACTTCACGACTGTCCTTTGGTATCTTCTTTCCAGACAGCCATACCCTCAACCTTTTAATTATGTTTTCAATAGGATATTTCTCTGGGTTTTCATCATGTAAGTCACCCCTTTCAACAAAGCATACGCTTCCATCTTCATTCTGATGTCGCCTATAGAAAAATGCAATGTTATCCTTTACGCTTTTTCTTATCTCTTCAGGAGAAAGCTCCGAATATTCTTTCGCTGTTTCCTCACTTATCTCATTTTCTAAAAGGTATATCGTAGGAGGGACATAAGGTGTAGCTTCAGGATATACGATTAAAATCGGAAAGTATTCTGTTTTTATCTTATGGACTAAGATATTACCGCTAGATATGAGTGTTTTGTCTATAAATTGGTGCTGTTCACTGTAGATTGAATTTTTTGAAAGTTCCCTTGTTTCTCTATATAACCAGCCAGTGTGACGAGCGAACCATTCCATCAAGTACCCATTGGTTTCTTGTCGATTTTTGTGACTGTTGGCGGAATCCCTGTTCTTTTGTCGTCACCCCCATTGTCTCCGTTCTTTTTTCCATATCTCTTAACCAACTCATCATTAGGATAGAGGTCTATATCACCATCGGCGTATATATCAACAATTATGCATTCTCTTTTCTTGCCTAAATGAAAAACCTTATCATCAGTTCCTACTTCTTCCTTGTATAACTTCAAGGCTTCTTTATGAGGGTGGCCGTGCCTACTTTCCTTTTCTTTTGGGGCACTAACTGTAATATAAGTCGGTTTGATTTTCTCTAAGTGTTTTTTGTAAGGGTCTTCCTCCATATTATCATCTTTCCAGAAAAAAGACCTTGAACCATGGTGAGCAGCATTTAACACTGTCGAAGGAAGTCTATCCGCGTGGTAATCAGTAATATGTTCTTTCCATGCTTTGTAATCTGCATCTCCAGTAATGAGTATCTGTTTCTCTTCTTCTCCGTATTTAAATCGAATTACCGCGCATTGCTCATGAATCCTAGTATATCTTTCTTTGGGTTTTTCGTCTTCTATTTCATCGGATACATAATCGGCAGGGCCCAAAATGTTGTAATTTATGTCGCCTAGTATAATTTTTTCTTCATCTAATTTGTTTTCTTCCCTGCTACCTCGAAGGCGAAATACATTTTCTTCCCCAAGTTTTTTGATTACAAATTCGAGGTCTTTATAAGATTCATTATGCTCGCCGCCTGGCTTGTGCCCTGAATGCCATAATTGGCCAATACCTATCTTTTCATATATTTCCCTAACCTTTCCGAGATGATCTTTATGGGGATGGGTGTTTATATAAACATCTAAACCTTCGTCTTCTTCTTCGAAAAGGTTCTCAAGGAGTTTGATAATATCTATACCACCAGCGGCTTCGTCATAATTTGAATCTATTAATACATACTTATACCCGTCTCCCGCAGGGACTACTAGCAATGTAGAGTCTCCTTGTCCGACATAGAGGAATATTGTTCGGAAGATATTAGGCTCAGTTGGAATGATTATGTCTTTTGCTACGTTTGACATCTATTACCCTCCCTAGCTACTCTCGTTCTGAAAATCGCACCAAAAAAAGATCATAGATAGATTTAGCAAAATCCTCGCCTCTCTGTTTCGCACGAAAATAACTTACTATTATACCAATGATACTAAGAATTAGAACACTATAGATAACGGCTTTATTTTGCTGTTTATCTATTAAAAGAGCGTACAGCTCAACAAAAAAAAGTAGAATAAATGTGGTTAGAAGGCATCTGAATAGACCATAATGCGCATTGAATATATAAGGCCTGTCGCTAATTCGCTCTTTTTCAACGGCATTGTAACAAAGATAGAAAACTTCTTGGTTTTTCTTCAGACGTTCTTCTTTGGACAGTTTGTCGTCAATTTTAACAGAATATTTATCTTCAACTAATTTTTTTAATTTGTTTTTATATTCTCTGCTGAATTTATTATCCTCTTCGAGAAGCCAACGTGCAGACGGAAAACCACCCCAAAGTATCAATAAAATCTTTTCTGTGAATAATTGGCTAATTCCTTGTAGCATCATCCCAATCACATATCCCAAAGCCACAAGAATTGAGGTTTCAGCAAGTCCACCAGTAATAGGAATATCTATGGAACTCGAGAACAAAGAAAATACCCAGATAAATAGAATTCCAGGTATTACCGCTGCTACGAAATCATATAGATTAAATTTTGCAATCATTTTTCAATAAACCTCCTTTGAATAGACTTATAGCTCTTAAACATAAAAGAGCAGTCAAATCGTCGAACAGCTAAATAAGAACATATACCCATAGTATAAAATTTAAAAAATCATTCTCATAAGTCAAGGGAGCAATGCGAAGCATTGATTAAGAATTTTGAATTTTGAGTTTTGAATTTTGAATGAAAACAAAAACCCAGCCAACAGTCACCCCCACCCCCCTTGACAAATCCAAAAAAATTATTATATTACTTTATATAACAAAGTACTTTGATATTAGGAGGGTTATTATGAAATATAAAATTTCAATAGTGTTATTGTTATTTACTTTCTGCGTAACTTACGGCAACGAGAGGAAATCACTGGAGTTAAAGAGTTCAACCACTGCAACTGCCTACTCAATCGGGGCGACATTTCTTTCCGGCATAGCGTTTTGTATCTGTTTAGATAATGGGGATTACAACGATTTTTTATTCAGAGGAAGTTTTTTGGTATCCGTCTCCGGGATTGTTGTCGGACCAAGTGTGGGTCATTTCTATGCCGGAAACACAAAAAGAGGGCTCATGTCTGCTGGTTTTAGGGCAATCAGTACCGGCACCTTTCTCTGGAGCAGTTTCGGACTCCTGAGCGTTGTTAGTGATGTACACGATGCAAATTTCGAAAATGAGGATTTGTATCTTTGGGGTACAATAATTTCAGGTGCGGCCACCTTTGGGTCTATTGTGTTTGACATATGGACCTGCCCGAACTCGGTCGAAAAATACAATCGTTCAGCTCGTGATTACAGAGGTTTTTATCTATCGCCAGAAATCGATATAGAACATGAAAGCTATGGACTATCGCTTTCGTATAGATTTTGAGTTCGGAATCGTGGATCGTAGTTTTACGGGTTTAGCGAGTCGTAAGTCAAAAACAAAAAAAACCATTCGTGTTAGTTGTTGAGTTGATAATTTATAGAAATTTAGTACTTTTAAATGAGAACTAGTAAAAATAAATATATGAAGAAAAAAATATCTAAAAAAGCAAAACTTATAATTACTGTAGTGTTATTTTTCATAGGGTTGCTCTGGATACTGAAATTTTGGGATCTCTCAACAAGTGTATTTCTGTCTGTTGGAGAAGATTATGTTAATGTGGGCGCTAATCTTTTTTATATAGCCAATTGGCCAAGTTTACTGTTAAAAATATATCCTGTTTCCAATGTAATTAATGGAGTGGTCGAATATAATGTTGAAACAGGATTTTTTCATCCTCTGGTAATGCTGGTTAACGCTATTGGCTGGGGATTGATAGGGCTTATAGTTGGTTTACTAACACTGATAATGAAACCTGCAGGAATGTCGCTTTCTTTTTCGGATGTAAAAGAGGAGCTTTTTTTAAGAGATAAAGTAATTAAAATTGTTTTATGGGTATGGCTTTACTTTTTCTTTAGCTTTACTTTCATGGGTTTTGGTCATGCTCTTCAAATATTACCACTTTCGGTTGTTATTATATTCACACCTTTTGTTTTACCTCTTTTATTTATATTTGATGTAGGTCTACTGATAAAACGTGATAGAGCAAAGAATTTAACTACTTTACAGAGAGTAACATTATGGATAATTATTATAACATCGATGCTTTTTACAATTTGCCCGATTCCTGTTTATACTTTCCTATTACTGTTCTTATACTCATAGTATAAAATTTAAAAAATCATTCTCATAAGTCAAGGGAGCAATGCGAAGCATTGATTAAGAATTTTGAATTATGAATTTTGAATGTTGAATTAAAAAAACAAAATTGTTTGGGCTATCTGTGGTTAACCAAGACATCAGTCACTTCTCTAAAGTAAGCTGGTAAAAGAAAAGAGTATCTCCATTTTTAAAAAATAAAATATTATACTCACTAGAGAAGGAAAGCTGATATCCTTTAAATTTCCCTACAACTTCTCCCGAAGACGATTTAAGTACAAAAATATTGTAATCACGATATTCATTCAAAAAGAAGGTCAGGTATTCGTTTGACTGTCCCTCTATAACAATGTATTCATCGTCAAGGCCGTAAAAGACTTCAACCATTCCGCCTTCGCCCCCTGTTTTCTTTCGCCAGAGAGATTTCCCCGATTTAACGTCAGTGAAATCAATCAGGTAACGGTCTAAAACCATAACATATTTACCTTTTGGAGATATTTTAGTTGAGCCAACATCTACTTTTATCCATTGTTTTTTTCCGGTACTCGTGAAATAATAAAGCCGATCAGGTTGAGAGGGTCCCGAAAGATCGCTACCAAAAAATATAATATCTCCATTTTCAGCAACCGAAATCAATGACCAGCTATATTCTTCTAAAGGTCGGAATATTCCTCCCTCCCAATATATTCTTCCGCTTTTAACGTCAAATAACCGTATCTTGCCCTCATAATAAACAACCAGGGAATCATTTCCGATAAAAGTTGCCTCAACAAGAAATGGAGGAGGCCATCCACCTCCATAATATATATCAGGAGGAGTAAATTTTTCCCATAACTTTTTTCCTGACCTCGTTTCATACACCAATAAAGATGGATATTGAGCATCAATAGATGGAATAACAGCAACATATTTGCCCGTAGCTGAAATTACCGGTTCCCAAACTTCACCATGACACGGTATCTCTGATAATATGGTCCCATCCAATTTTTTTGTTATAACATTAATCGAACGTCTATCTCTATATATAATTTTATCCTCAAACAACTGCGTCCACGATGAACTTGGTGATAATACTCCAGGATCAATATCAATACTACTTTCAGTCTTATCGAAGGATAAAACTTTAGTTTTCGGATCTTCTGTAATATTCAACATACTTACTTTTGAAGCCTTATTTGAATCTGCCACCTTAAGAGAATAAAGCAACACTCCTCCATCTTTAGAAATCAAATAATCATTTACAGAATCTATCTTGTAAATCAATTCGATTTTAAGATTATCCACATCCTTCGCCTTTGCCGCCATTCCAAACAAAAAACAAATTGATAAAACGATTAACATTAGTTTACGAATAATACTCATGGATAAAATTTAAAAAATCATTCTCATAAGTCAAGGGAGCAATGCGAAGCATTGCAAGTCATCAGTCACGAGTTTTTAATTATTTCTCGCTTCTAAAGTAAGCTGATAAAAGAAAATGGCGATACTTATCGCTATAGTTATTTCTATTTATCAGAGATAACGGTCCTTAAAGTGTAAACAGCAGTAACGTCGAGTTCGGTGTGGGGAGAAATTCTGATCACCACGAATCCTTTGAGAAATTCCGGTAAACTGTCAAGCTCCAGGAGGCCAGAGATTTCAGAACAATCGTACTCTATCCCCTCATTTGGACCTAATGTATCGAGAGATAGCCTACCAATTCTGGCACTAACTGGTCCTTGTGAATTCGTTACAACTGCCTTTCTCGCGAATTCAGCTACATCTTCATTAGGATTGTGTATATTAATGGCAGTAAAATAAGTTCCTGGTGCAAGCGGTTGACCAGAAGACTCAAGAGGAGAAACTGTAATGCTGTCAGAAATTGTCCCGCAAACGAATTTTGCAGAATACACTAACCCCTCATCAATAAGTTTTGGAGTTATATTCTCCACATCGATACTAACCCCAGCACCTACACCATGAAAACAACTGACGCCACCAAGCAAGATGAAAAGCATAATAGCCTGGCTGATTAATTTAGACTTTTTCATAATACCCTCCTTGCCGGATATAAACTAAGTTACAAAAATTTCACTTTTCGCTAATCCTGGTAGGTTAGCTTGCCATACTATAATTTGCCATACTATAATTTTCTATACTATAATCATACAAGATTTTGGAGGTTTGTCAAGGGTGATTTTTTCTCACATGGTCTAATCCAAGTGAAAGATTCTAAAGAAAATTAGTAACACTCTTTTGGGGGCAGGTCTTGTCTTTCTATACCCATAGTATAAAATTTAAAAAATCATTCTCATAAGTCAAGGGGCGGTGGGTGCTACGCACCAGTTAAATTGTTGAATAGGAAAATAGTTGAATTGTTTCCCATTTCCCAATTTCCCCATTTTTCAATTTTTCTGATTTGGTCTTTGTGCGTTTTGTTTCCTATTTTTCCGTCTTGACATAAAATTTAAATCCTCCTATAATGATTATACCTATAATATAGCGAAAAAATATTCATTCAAACAAAAAAAGGAGGAAAGTATGAAAAAACTCAGTTTAGCACTCGTAGCGTTGTTGTTTAGTATGATCAGTTATGGAGCCACAGGTAATTGGGAAGACGATAGCGACTTACCGGAAACCTGGATGACTAGCGGCTATGTTGGCATTGGTGAGGCTAGTCCTGAAACAAAGTTGCATATCAAGGGAAACCACGTAAGCCAGATAGGCTTAATGAAATTGGAAGGCACCGGACATGCCGTCCTTACCCTCGACCCCGCATCAGGATATGATGCAGCAATAAATTTTCAGGAAGCTGATGAGATCAAATGGAGGGTTGGATACGTCCATTCTGATGAGCGATTCCGTTTTAGAAACCTCGATTACGGAGAAGATATTCTTACTATATCAAACAATGGCAATGTCGGCATCGGGACGACCAGTCCGGGGGAAAAGCTGGAAGTTAACGGAAACCTCAAAATCTCAAATAATAGTTATTTGTTAGGTAACGTCGGTATCGGTACAACGAGTCCAGATTATAAACTCCACGTTGCTGATGGACAAACTTACACTAAGTACTATTCTAATGATGGTACTTATGCATTAATGGTTGAAAACACCGGGGGTGACGGATGTGGTTTGGATGTAAAAGCCGGATATGGCACTGGTAAAGACGGAACCATCGCCCGCTTTAGAAATGAACAAGGAGATAGCGTAACCATTGAGGAAAATGGCTCAACCATTATTAATATGTATTCCGACACTAATTATGCATTGAATGTCCGTAATACAAGCGGCAATGGACTGGGCTTAGATGTATATGCTGGATATGGATATGACACCACTGGAATTGTTGCAAGGTTTAGAACCGACCAGTATACATGTATGATTGTAAAAGAAAATGGAAATGTCGGCATAGGCACTGACGATCCAGGTGGTTACAAACTTGCCGTTGATGGTCATATAAGAACTAAGGAAATAACAGTAGAAACCGGCTGGTCGGATTTTGTTTTCGCTGATAATTATCAATTAATGCCTCTCAGCAGACTTGAAGAACATATCAAAACAAATAAAAGTCTACCAGGTATTCCCAAAGAGAAAGAAGTGGCAGAGAACGGCGTAAATCTTGGAGAGATGCAGGCAAAACTCTTAGAGAAGGTTGAAGAGTTAACGCTTTATATGATTGAATTAAAAAGGGAAAATGAAGAGCTCAGAAAGCGAATAGACGCGCTAGAGAATTAAATAAATGAAAATTTTCAAATATATAAGCGAGGTATTATGAAAAAATTTACAATAATCATAATCCTTTCCTACGGACTTTGGCTCTACGGCAACAGCGAAATTTTCCCTTATGGAATGAACCATAGCCTTTTCGAACATTTACACATCAAAGACAAACAAACTTATATGGAAAAATATAAAACGTCAATGGATATAACGGCTGCGGCTGGAATAAAATGGTGGAGACCTCAAGGAACTTTCAGATGGTGCGATGTTCAACCTGATTCTTCCAATCAATATTACTGGGATTTTGAAACCGAAGATTCTCTCGTAAAATGGAGTAAAGAACGAGGATTGAACCTATTACCTTCCATCGGATATACAGCAGACTGGGCTGTGGATCCTATAACGAGTCCGCTAAATCCCGAAGACAGACGTAGATATCCACCTAAATCTGATTATTGGAGTGACTATGAAGGTTATGTAGATACTCTAGTTAAAAGGTACAAAAACTACATAAAATACTGGCAATTTTCAAACGAACCTCATAATCAATATTTCTTAGGAACTCCAGGTCAGTACGTTGAAATGTATAATCATACTAGAACAGCTTTAAAAAATGCAGCCCCGTCTGCAAAAATTGTAGGTCTCTGTCTTGACAGTAAACCCAGTAATAAAGACTATAAATGGAAATATTTTAATCCCGATTCCGGAAAAATTATAACAATGGAATATTGCGATAATTGGAAAATTGCCGTTCGTAGTCTTCTTATTGACTCAATAGGTTTAGATAGTATAGATGTAGTCTCTCACCATTTTTACTATTATAGAATAGACAGTATTATGAAATGGCTTGATACTTTAAGAAACATTGTTGGAGAGGATAAACCTATCTGGATAACCGAGATAGGATTTCTACATGCGGATCAAGTTAAAGGAGAAAGAGGTAGAAATGAAAATTGTGGACTAAGTCTAGCAACATATTTTTCAGATAGTGGAGAGATTTTCCAAGACACAGTTTTTTGGCAAAAACGAACAGACGAATGCGAAGCCATAACAGACACATTAATAAATATCGAAGATTCAGTAATTCTAATAAATAAAGCAGATGACAATAAAGCAGATACTATAGTATATACGGGAGGAAATCTCATCTATAGAGAAGATAATCCGAATTTAATGGACACTGCTTTAGCAATCGGTGATACTCTTACAATATTTCACATCTGGGCTGAGACAAGAATACCTCAACACTGTCCAGATACCCAGGCATACCGCTACTCAAAGTTGCTGGAGCATTTTCATTGCGACTCAAACCGCTTGAATAATCTCAAAATATTCTCTTTCTGCGCTGGCAACAATATCCACAGAACATACTATCCACCTATAATAAGATTTGGGTACCAACCTGTAGAATATTTAAAGCAACGGATTCATGAAGTTTATTCAGTAATTGACACTAATGACGATCCCTATCCTGCTTACTACACAATACAAAATCACATACTGCCCGCCACTCGCAATCTTCAAAATATAACAGTTGGAATAGATACAACCAAAACTTATCAGGCAATGAATTCCATTACCGCAGCAGGCGTTCTCGGTAGTTTCGAAATTAAAAACGGCGGGACGGTTGCAATGGAAGCCGGAGATAAAGTCAATTTAAAACCGGGATTTAAAGTCAAGGAAGGTGGCTACTTTTACGCAGCAACCAATCCTCTATACGGAGAAGGGGGCGGTACAAGTTCATACATGAGAAAATCTATCTCTATCCCCAAGAAAACAAAAGAGAAGAAAACATCCGAAGATAAAGATAAAAAAGGCATCCCGAAAGTCTTCAGCTGCGATCAAAATTATCCTAACCCTTTCACACTCAGAACCACCATCAAATACGGACTGCCGAAAAAATCCAATGTCAGCATTGAGATCTTTAACTTAGTCGGACAGAAGGTACGAAAACTGGTTGACGCCAAACAGTCCGCAGGATATAAATCGGTTAGCTGGGATGGTCGAACAAACGCAGGTAAACAGGTACCCCAGGGTGTATATTTCTACGTCCTGAAGGCAGGTGATAAATTCGAAAAGAAATTTAAGATGATACTGTTAAAATAGAAAAAGTCAGGTCGAAAAAACGAAAGCAGAGAGTAGTTAGTAGTTAAAAATCGGCTCGGAATACCAACTTTGGTTCTGAGCCGATTTTCTTTTCACAAAAACTATTCGTGCTATTTGTGTGTTTTATTGTTACTAATAGTTTTGGTGGGAAGGGGACTCACGACACCTGACTCGAGACTCCTGACTCTTTTTGTTATCTGTGTCTCCGTGTGAGATTAATTTTTTGAAAAAAGGTGGGGTTTAGTCTATTGACTAATTGAACCATTTTTATAAATTAAAATCGATATGCGCTTAAAGGAAATTAAATTATCAGGATTCAAATCCTTCCCTAAGAAAACAATATTCGATTTAAAAAATGGAATTACCGCATTTGTCGGACCAAACGGCTGCGGAAAAAGCAATATAATAGATGCTATAAAATGGACTCTCGGAGAAATGAGCGCGAAATCCTTAAGAGCAGAGGGAATGGAAGACCTTATCTTCACAGGTACAGAAACCCGTCCGCCTGTAGGAATGGCTGAAGTTGTTTTAACATTCGAAAATAACGGCGGAATACCTACTGACTACGATGAAGTAGAAATTAGAAGACGATTTTTTCGCTCAGGTGAGGGAGAATTTCTTATCAATAACACCCCATGCCGTCTTCGTGATATCCAGGACCTTTTTGCAAATACCGGTTTAAAATCGGCTATATTAAACCAGGGACTTGTCGAAGATTTTCTTATTTCGGACTCGGAACTGCGGAGAGAAATTTTCGAATCTATATCGGGCATTAAAAGATATCGCGGCGACAGAAAAGAAGCGCAAAATAAACTCGCCTCAGTATCCGGTTCCCTGGAAAAAGTAGAACTTATCCTTAATGAAAAAAGAAATACAGCTCGTTCCTTAAAAAACGAAGCAAATAGAGCAAAAAGATACCATAAATTTAAGGAAGAATTAAAAGAAAAATCGATTTTAGTGGCTAAGAACCAGTTATTGGAAATAGAAAACACGCTTAAAGAAAGAGAAAGCAATATAGATAAATTAAACAAAAAAATCAATGATATACAAAGCACTATAAGCAAAGAGGAAAGCGGAATAAAAATTGATGAAGAACAATTAAAAGAACAGAGAGAAGAATACAGAGAAAGGGGGAACGAGATACAGAACCTCCAGGAAAAAACATCTCATCTTAGAGAAAAGAAAGCCGGAAATACAGGTGAGTTAAAAAATATCGACATTTTCACTAAAGACCTGCCCGAGGATATTCCTTCCATTATAGAAGAATTACAGAAAGAAATGGATGATATAGAAAGCGTGGAAGAAAAATTAAATATCGAAATACAAAAGCATAAGGAAAAGATTGGAAAAATACAAGAAGAATACTCGCATGTAAGCCTTGACATAGAAACGCTGAAAGAAAAAGATATTACACTTACCGTAAAGAAAGAAGAACAAAATCAACGAATAATTTCCCTTAATAAAAACCTTAAAAGCTATAAGAAAGAAATCGATGATGAAAACAAAAAAATAAAGGAACTTGGCAAAACTATATCGGAAATCGAGGAAAAGCTAAAGGAAAACACAAAAACAATCAACGATATAAATAAATCGATAGAAAAATCAGAAAACGAAAAAACTGATATATTAAGAAAACTTACTACGGTAATTTCGGAAAACGAAAAGACAAAAAAAGAAATAGAATTTTATAAGAATAGAGAACTCGAAATCTCAAAAGAGATGAAAAAAATCAACGAAAAATTCAAGCTAACCTCACTTTCGGATAATTTAGAAGTCAAAAAAGGATATGAAGCCGCAGTAGAAGCAATATTCGGGGAAAGAGTAAAAAGCTCGGTTCTAAAATCGGGAGCAATATCGGAGATATTAAAATTCATCCAAAAAGAATCATTAAAAGGCGGAATATTTGCGATAAAGAATAAAGAAGAAAACATAAAAGACAGTGGTCTTTCAGATGTGGTATCGGGAAAATTTGCACACCTTCTAAAAAAAGAATTATCCAAATATAACTTCGCGAAAACACTAGAAGAAGCACTAAAAAACGCAAAGGAAAAAGGCGGATTCTGGGTTACAAAAAACGGTGATATCTTAATTGATAATTTCCTGGTTCTTTCCAAAAATAAAGAAGGGATACTTATAAGGAGAGCCAAAGAAAAGGAGCTTGATCAAAAGCAAAAAGAGAATGAAATACAAATAAAGAAACTCGAACAAAAGAGAAATGAAATCATAAATATTATAAACCAACTCGAGATAAAAATAAAGAAGGAAAATAACGACAGAGAAAAAATCACCGCGGAAAAATCTAAATTAGAATTTGAAATCAGCCGGGTAGAGCTCCGCACAGAATCGATTAACAATAATATAAATGATGCGAAAAAAGAAATTCAAAGTATAAAGATAACCATAGGAATAGAAGAAAAAGAAAAAGAGAAAATCAAAAAGACTCTCTCGACAAACTATAAAAAACAGGCAGAGGTAAGAAATAAAATAGAAGAAGCAGAGAAGGAGCTTACGAAAGTAGAAAAAAAGAAAGAAAAAATAACAGATAGAGAAAGCCAGACCAGAGAAGAAATCGGAAGACTAAAAGAAGGCTTAAGGCTAATACAGAGAAAAGCTCTACTTGAAAAAGAAATCAAGGAACTAAACGTCGAAATAAAAAAAGAAACGGAAAAATTTGAAGAACTAAAGAAAAAGAATTTAAGCCTAAATGACGAAATAAAAAAAGCCGAAGAAAAACTCGATGATAAAAAATCGAAATATGCATCCCTGCAGGAAGAAAAAAATAAACTGGAAAGGGAAATATCCGATTTAAAAATGACCGCTTCAGAAGAAAAATATAAAAAAGATAGTGTTCAAGGTGGAATTTTTAAAGAGTTCGGAGTAGAAATATCGGGCGAAGAAGTAGAAATAGAAGAAAACATAGATGAAAATATAGAAAAAATAAAAAGAAAAATCGATGCTCTGTATCCGATAAACCCTCTGGCTTTAACCCAATACGAAGAAAAGCAGGCAGAATTGGACAAAATCGAAGCGGAGCGCTCCGATTTAGTTTCCTCCAAAAAGGACATAGAAGAAACCATCGAAGAAATCGATACGAAAGCAACAAGAGAGTTTAAAGAAACTATTCTAAACATCAAAGAAGATTTCAAATCGATTTATAAAAAACTATCACCCGGAGGAGAATCCGACATAAGATTACCAGGCACAAATATACTAGAATCCGATATAGAAATTCTGGTCAGACCCAAAGGAAAGAGGCTTAAGAATATGGAATTATTTTCCACAGGGGAAAAAACACTCGCTGCCATTGCCCTTCTTCTTGCAATTATGAGAAAAAGAGAATCTCCCATTTATATTATGGACGAAATCGATGCTCCTCTCGATGAAAACAATCTTGAAAGATTTAACGATATACTGCGGGAATTCTCAGAAAATTCACAGGTACTCATAGTTACTCACAACAGAGCAACTATGGAAAGATCGGATTTCATATATGGAATAACTATGGAAGAAGTTGGAGTATCAACAGCTTTATCGATAGATGTGAATAGTATCTAATCATTTAAAAAAGGACGGAGTTACTATGAAACAATTTTCATGCAGGTATAAAAATTTAATTTATTTACTAATCTTCATTTCTCTTACAGGATGCGACAATTCTACAGAGAACCAAAACAACACTGTAAACATAGAAGTCGGAACCCATACAATACAGGTAGAAATCGCAGATTCACCTATCGAAAGGGCAAACGGTCTATCATTTAGAGACACGCTTGCAGAAGACCATGGGATGTTATTTGTATTTCCATACGAAAGCAGACAGGTCTTTCATATGCTGGGCTGTAAATTCGATATCGACCTGGCGTTCATAGAATCAAACGGAACAATATCAGAGATAACAACAATGAAAAAAGAACCTCTCAGCACTCCCGTAGATTCTCTAACAAAATACCCTTCACAATCCACAACGACAAAATACGCCCTTGAAATGATAGGTGGCTGGTTCGAAGAACATAACGTAACTGCCGGAACAAGTGTTAATCTCGATAGATTGTAAAATAGAATTAAGAAGCCAGAAGTCAGAATCCCACCCCCACCCAAAAAAGATTGTCTCACACAAAGACACGGAGTTAATTATGAATGTTGAATGTTTAATGTTGAATTAAAAACTCAAAATTCAAAACTCAAAATTCGAAATTATTAAATCTCAACGAACCAACGAAAGAAGGTCTTGACATTATTTAAGAAAAAAATAAAATAGCATCAATCAATATTAAGGAGGTTGTAATGTTTTTGTTGGCTGTTCTTGTTGGAGCGATAGCTATGGCAGTGCTCGGACATATTCCTGTTTTAGGAAATATTCTCGCCGGGTTTTTGGCGGGAATTATAGCAAAAGGCGCAGGAAGAGGCGCTTTAGCCGGTTTTTTAAGCGGAACAATTATAGGAGTAATTGCAACCTTACTTTTCACAGCCGTAGGCGGCGTATGGGGCGGGATAATTGGCGGCCCTCCGGGAGCAGTACTTGGTATAGTTGTAGGAGCTGCCTCAGGCGGAGCTATTATTGTAGCTTCACTCTATTTCGGAATACTGGGCCTAATAGGCGGAGTGATTGGCGGAGCTCTAAAAAACAAATAAAATCTAATCCGTTCTATTCCTCTAAAAGAGAATTTACTTTATCCGTAATACTGCCAGCCAACTCAGATATATCGGCAACCTTTGAAGCAGAAGTGAGAATGTCGACCTTACATTCTTCAGGCTTCCACTCTCCGCTTCCGGAAGTAATCAGCAGGATAACCTCATCAGGATTTCCTATTCTTTCAAGATACTCTTTAACCACATCAGGCAATCTATACCCTTCGGTGGTATGAATAATAATCTCGGCATCCCAATCTTCCTGGTTTATTTCTTTTAATTCGGAAATATCTATAACACTAATATATACATCTTCACCTTTCAGTCTGGAAGTCAACGTATCAACCATAAGGTTCTTAAAGTCACTCCCTTGAGAAGCAATTAGAATTTTCTTACTCATGTCCGCAGACCCGACTTCAAAAGGTTCTGCTACACCCTGGCGGTTAACAAACAAATAAACTCCGAAAGAAATAATCAATACAACAATCAGGGCACCAAGTACGATTAAGATTTTCTTCAATATCTTCACTTTGCCTCCTTTTTCTTTAAAGTTAATACAAGAATTCATTTTTAATTAATCCGTATAGTGATTTTATCTTATTAAATTTACCTGTCAACCCCTACCCCACCCCCATTTTTTACCACAGAGTACATAGAGAAAAATATAAACACACAGAGAACAAAAAATTTTGTTTGTTTAAAAACTCCTTTCCCACATCCCCAAATTAGTCTCACACAAAGGCACCAAGACACAAAGTTTTCTTCAATTCAACATTCAAAATTCATAATTCAAAACTCTTAATCAATGCTACGCATTGCTCCCCTTGACTAATAATTAAATATCCATACAATAATATAATTCTTAAAACATTCATTAAAAAAAGGAGGCTTTCGTGAACAAAAAACTAATTATCATCAGTATTTTATTACTTACTTTTTTCTTATCGACAAACCTGAACGCGCAATCAGGAAAACTCCGTGCAGGCGATTTTCTAATCGATACAAATGTTGTATATGTTCCGGCTATAGGCGATCAGACTTCTCCACATCTTGCAACTAACGATACAATTTCATTTGTTGTCTGGTACGACAGACGCAGCGGCACAACATACGATATTTACGGCAGTAGAATTGACGGAAGCGGCAACATTCTTGATCCGGCAGGTATTTTAATTGCCCGCGGCAGCAGCTATGATCCTTACCCTGCAGTTGGGTCTGACGGAACACATTTTCTTGTAGTATGGTCTTATAGAGAGGGCGCCGGCACATATGATATATTAGGCATGAGAGTTTCAAGCCAAGGCACGCTTCTTGATGCCGAACCATTTATCATAAGTAACGCAACAGGCAGCCAACAAAGCCCGTCGGTCGCATTCGATGGGACGAATTATCTTGTTGTATGGTATGATAGTCGAAGTGGGTCTAATGATATTTATTGCACTAGAGTCGCTCAAAACGGCAATGTGCTAAATCCTTCGGGAATTGCCATTTCAACAGCTGCAAATTACCAGTATTTCCCCGATGTATCTTTTGACGGAACCAACTATATGGTAGTCTGGCAGGACGAACGTAGTGATACATTCGATATATATGCTTCCCGAGTCGCCCAAAACGGCGTTGTCCTCGATCCTGCGGGCATCCCTATTTCAACCGCTTCCGATGAGCAAAACCGTCCTTCTATTGATTTCGACGGAACAAATTATTTTATAGCCTGGGATGATAAACGCAGTGGCTCCGAATACGACATTTACGGTACTCGCGTCGATACAGCCGGAAATGTTTTAAACCCAGCAGGAATCGCTATATCAACCGCAGCAGATGCTCAATATATGCCCTCCGTAAGCTTTGACGGCACAAACTATCTCGTGGCGTGGTATGACCATAGAGACGGGGCTAATTACGATATATACGGCGCAAGAGTAAACCAGTCAGGCGTAGTTCAAGAGCCATCAGGTATTTCTATCGCAAACATCGATGTAACACAATTAACCCCCGCGGTAATATCCTACAGCGGTCAATGGTTAGCTGTTTGGAGAGATAACCGAAATGGTAATTACACCGATATTTACGGCTCACGTATAAGTGCATCAGGCACGGTAAACGATCCGTCCGGAATACTCATTTCAACTTCAGTTCAATCTCAAAGTATGCCGGCAGTCGCATTCGACGGCACGAATTATTTAGTTGTCTGGCAAGAAGCAAGAAACGGCGGCTTATCAACCGACATTTACGGAATGCGCATAGACGCATCGGGAAGACAACTCAACACAGACGCACTGGCAATCTCAACAGTCTCCGGAGGACAGAAAAATCCTGCGGTTGCTTTTGATAATGACTCGATTTATTTAGTTGTATGGGATGATGATAGAAGTGGTTCCGGTGACGATATTTATGGTTGTCGTGTTACTACATCGGGAAATGTTCTCGATCCGCCGGGAATTGCCATTTCAACTGCCACAGACAATCAAGAATTCCCTTCTGTTGCCTTTGACGGTACAAACTTTCTTGTTGTGTGGGATGATTCACGGGGTGGTTACGGCACTGACGATATTTACGGAACACTTGTCCAGCGTAACGGTAACGTTGTAAGTCCTTCGGGAATTGCTATAGCTACTGACGCCAACTGGCAGAGAAATCCATCCGTTGGCTTTGGCGGCTCGAACTATCTTGTTGTATGGGGAGACTATGGGTCCGGCACATTTGAGGAGGATATATACGGAGTGAGAGTAAACCTTTCAGGATCCCCGATCGATGCGAGCAGCTTCGCGATTTCAACCGCCACAAAAGGACAGTGGTATCCGGTTGTAGATTTTGACGGTATGAATTACATGGTAGCATGGTTCGATAGAAGAAACAGCAACGCATCTGATATTTTTGGTACAAGGATAAATACCGCCGGAACCATTCTTGACGCCTCAGGGATATCTATTCTCGCACTTACGGGCACTCAGGAATATCCTTTCATCGTTTTTGATGGTGATAATTATTTGGTAGGATGTGAAAATAATCAAAGCGACTCAGTTATGAATGTTTTTGGAACAGTAGTAGATACATCCGGCAGCGTAACGGATACATTTACCATTACGCCATTCAGCATAGATCAATATAATCCACATTCAGCAGCTGCAAACGGTTCGGGCACTCAAATACTAATTGCTTCCCCGGATTGGACTGATGATATAAACGGCAACCCTTCAAATGCTATTCGTATCTGGGGTACATTACGCCTGGCTGCTGGTGTAGAAGAAAACGATAATATAATTGCAGAAAACGGTAAATTCGACCTGAAAGTATCACCAATAACTCAAAGGATCTGCCAAATAACATTTGTACAATCCACACCCACACCTGTCACACTCAAACTTTTCAATACTGCAGGAATTTTGTTAAACGAAAGTATCGTCGGTAGTATTAGAGGTTCTTATGATTTGAACCTGGATATGAGTAATCTTCCGAATGGTACATACTTCATAAGTTTATCCTCTAACGACAAAAACGAAGAACAAAAAGTAGTGTTAATAAAATAAATATAGATATAATCAAAATAAAAAAGGCGGGTACCCCCGCCTTTTTTATTCGCTTTTTATCTTTTTTATTTAAAGAATTCGGTTGATTTTTTATCTCAGTTCTACTGCTATTTCGTAATCTGCTTTAAATCTTCCGAACCTTTTGTCTTTGAATCTCATTTTTAACCTCCTTTAATGATTAAGACGCAGCGGGTACGATTTAGTTTCGAAAAAATTAAAAAATTTTATCTCACACAAAGCCACAGAGAGCACAGAGAAAAAACTAAATTTTTTGCTTGTTTAAAACCCAATACAACCCAAAGAACTTTACATGTAGTACTTGTAGAACTTGTAGGATTTGTTTTTCGTTTTTAACTCTATAAGAACTAAATGTTCTACATATGCAATAATCTTTTTTTTAAGCTAATAGCCAAAGGCGAATGTCTAAAAGCTTAGTTTAAAAACGCCAATTGACAATATATTTAATATTGTTTATAATCTTTATATGAAAGAAATAGAATGTTATGAAAATTATCCTTTCTGGATTATAATTGTTTCAAATCTCCTGACACTTTCGATTTACACAATCGGTATAATTATAATCAAACCTCTCGGTATAATCTGGCTGCTTATCTACCTTACATATATTGTTTTTTTAGAAATACGCCTTCTTAGAAAAAGCTGTGTGGATTGCTATTATTACGGTAAAAGATGCGCTTTCGGTAAAGGTAAATTATGTTCCTTATTCTTTAAAAAAGGCAATAAGGAAGGCTTTACCGGAAATCTCACCTGGAAAGACCTTTTACCCGACATGCTTGTTGCTATAATACCATTGTTAATAGGTATTGTAAGATTAATTATGGACTTCAACTGGATATTACTATTGTTAATCATTCTATTATTCCTATTAGTCTCTATCGGTAATGGATTCGTACGCAGTTCTCTGGCATGTAAATATTGCAAACAAAGAGAATTCGGCTGCCCCGCGGAGAAAATGTTTAATAAAGAAGAAGAACAACAACCTTAACCACAGAGAACACAAGATATTTTGTTTGTTTAAAAACCCACCTCCCCACCAAAAAATAATCTCACACAAAGACACCAAGACACAAAGAAAGAACAATTTATTCAACCACGAAACAAACGAAAAACACTAAATTTTTTATCGTTTTTTTAACTCACCAACACACCCACCCACTAACGCACAAACCAAATTACCAATTGACAATAAATCCATAATATTTATAATCTAATATGTCACAGGCCGATAAAAACAAAAGAAAAGTCGAGGTCGTTCCTTATAATTCAGTCTGGAAACAAAAGTTTATAGAAGAAGCAAAAAAGATAGAAAAGATTTTTAAAGAAATATTCATAGATATATATCATATAGGAAGTACCGCAATTCCGCTGGTTAAAGCTAAACCGATAATAGATATTATGGTAGAAGTCGAAGACATCAACAAAGTGAACAGCTATAATAAACAAATGGAAAAATTAGGCTACGTTGCGTTAGGCGAATACGGTATACCTAAAAGACGATTTTTCCAGAAAGGAGGAAACAAACGGACTCATCATGTTCACATATTCGAAAAAGGAAATCCTCATATTAAAAGACATATCGATTTTAGAGATTATTTAATCTCAAATCCGAAGATTGCCGAAGAATATTCACACCTTAAAGAAAAACTGGCAAAAAAATACCGTCACGATATAGATAAGTATCAGGAAGGAAAAGATAGTTTCATAAAGAGGATCGATAAATTAGCAGGGAACTAAAAACAATTAGCCACGAAGGCACCAAGACCCGAAGAAGAAATATATTTTTGTTTTTTTTGTTCTAAACCTAAAAGTGAGTGGGTACCACTAAAGAAAAATGTCTCGGAGACCAAGCGGGCATGGTCTTTTGACAAAAACATACCAATGAGCAAGAAGTGCTGTCCAGGAAAGCGTCTCGCAGGGTGAGCGAGCATGTTAGCCTTTTTCATTGTCTTAAAATATTAAAAAGTTCAGGTGTACCTTTCATAAAAAATGTCTCGGAGACCGAACGGGCACGGACTTTTGACGAAGTCAAAAGGAGTGAGGTCGAGAGCAAGCAGCAGTTTCCTCGCAGGGGAAACTGACTGCGGTTTTTTAGAAAGGTATACCTGAACGACACCCGTCGGGGAAATTGACCACGTCTTTCTCGGACAGCATTCCTTGCGAATCACCCGCCGGGGAAACTGACTGCGGTTTTTCGAAGTGGTACCCCGAACGAGACCTTGACTATCACCTAAACTTCAATACTATATATAACCTTTGTTTAAAAATATGAGGAGGGATTTATGCTTGTTGTACATGTGCATGTTCATGTAAAAGAGGATAAAATCGAAGAATTCAAAAAGATATCAATCGAAAATGCCCGGAACAGCATAAAGGAGCCGGGAGTAGCACGTTTCGACGTAATTCAGCAAAATGACGATAAAAGTAAATTTATTCTTGTCGAAGTTTACAAAACACCGGATGACCCGGCAAAACATAAAGAAACCGACCATTATAAGAAATGGAAAGACGCAGTTACCGACATGATGGCAGAACCCAGATTTAGCGTTAAATTTACAAACTTGTTTCCGGATGATTCTGACTGGTGAACGCAACTCGATTTGAATTCGCGACTGCGAAATGGATAATCTTTGGAGAAGGATCCGCAAAAAGAATTGCGGATAATGCTCTTTCTCTCGGAAGCAAACCTCTCATAGTTACAGGTAAGAATCAAGAAAGATGTAAATTCTTGCTGGATGATTTCACAAAAAAAAGTGTAAAGTGTGAAATATTTTCCGTAAAGGGTGAACCGACCACAAAGGCAGTCTCCGAATGTATGGAGCTGGCAGACCGTAGCAGGTCCGACGTTATAATCGGCATAGGAGGAGGTAGTGCAATTGACACGGGAAAAGCCGTATCCGCCCTCATAACAAACGGAGGTGACCTATTCGATTATTTAGAAGTAATAGGCAGAGGAAAACCCATAAAGAATCCAACTGTTCCGTTCATAGCTGTACCTACAACGGCAGGAACCGGAGCAGAAGTAACAAAAAATGCTGTAATAAAATCAAATGAACATTCCGTAAAAGTCAGTCTCAGAAGTCCATTTATGCTTCCGGATATTGCAATACTCGACCCTGTATTAACCTATTCAATGCCAAAAGAAGTTACAGCAAGTACGGGTCTCGATGCATTCACTCAGGTAATCGAACCATACGTTTCAATTAAAGCAAACATGCTAACCGACGCAATTTGCAAAGAAGGAATCAAAAGAATAAGCCGTTCTCTACTTAAGGCTTTCAACGATGGAAATGACGCCAAAGCAAGAGAAGATATGTGCATAGGAAGTCTTTTCGGAGGGATTGCTCTCGCTAATGCAAAACTTGGAGCAGTTCACGGATTTGCCGGTCCCATGGGAGGCATGATAGATGCTCCGCATGGAGTTATATGCGGTATAATTTTGCCTTACGTTATAAAAGCAAATATCAAAGCATTAGAAGAACGGGACCCTTCATCGGTCGTATTCGGAAAATACGAAAAAGTAGCAAAGATCATCACAAAAAATGAAAAGGCTAAACCAAGAGACCTCATTAGATGGACGGATGAACTATACGAAAAATTAAATATGCCTCACCTTTCAGAAGTCGATTTAAAAGAAGAACAAATTGAGGAACTAATCGACAAAGCGAAAAAATCAAACAGCATGAAAGGCAACCCTATAGTTTTAACCGACGAAGAACTTAAGGGAATTATTAAAGACGCATTCTAATTTGCCGGAAAGCCTACAAGACATAAAGAAAAATAGCTCGTCCAATATTCAAAGTCAAAGATAAATACTAACCCCCAAATTTCGAATCTTAAATCAATTGAATCTAAAAAAACATCTTGACATAATTTACAGAATCACTATAATTATATAAATATTTGAGGTAGCGGAATGGAAAACAGATTAAAACATTATAATTTTAATGTTGCCGATGGAAGAAATACTACTACATTATTTATAATCAATCAAGCCCTGGAATTTTATAAACACGAGACACAAAGCAATAAATTTTAAACTAAACCCAAAGTATATATAAAATTATCCAACTCATATTTTTAATTTAAAAACAAAAAAGGAGGTGATAAAAAAACTGTAGTAGTATAGTTGATTATTGTAACTATTTTAACAAACCATACAAGGAGGTAAAATGAAGAAATTAGTGTTAATTTTGTTAGTATTTGTTGTTACTTTTGCGGGGATCACTGGGTCGCTCTACGGTCAAAAAATAGGAGTGTGTATTGGAGCAAAAGGTGGCATGTATCTATTTGGCTCAGGATTTTCAATATACGAAATGTCTAATATATATCCCATCGGGGCTCTTATAGGTTACACATTACCCCTTCCATCAGAAATTCTTGAAGTAGGAATTGAGGGAGAATTCAATTATGGAATTGCCGGCGGAGATTTTGATATTATGGATTTAGGTACAATTACGGGAGAATATGATTTATGGACCATAGGAGGATACGGTGTACTACGTACTTTTATGGGTAAGATGGTATATCTCAAAGGAAAAATAGGTATGATTTACATAAGTGAAACCCTAAACGGTGAAGTCATGGGGACCCCAATGCCGGAGTTAACCACCACACAAACCGGTCTTTCCCTTGGAGCTGGATTAGGAGTGAAGCCAACCGATATGATAGGTATCGAGACTGAGTTCGTGATAATTGCTCGAAATTGCAACTACATAAGTCTTGGTGTAAATCTAATGTTTTAACACACCGCTAAATTCAAGGCTACAAAAGTAGTCTAGAAAAGAAACTATACAATATCATACATGATTGTATAGTTTCTTTTTTTATCCAATCGAAAATTTAAATGAACTACTGTCCGCCGACTACCATTTTCGAACAAAAAATATATCTTAAACGATGGATATGTTCTCCTGAATCACCATGATTTTCCTTGTCATCTATCTCCCCTATTTCTATTACATCAAAATTCCTAAAATGATTTAATAAATCCTCCCTGGTAAAATAATGCGCCGGTCTTCCGGGCTTAGTCTCAAAAGTGTTTTTTTCTATTTCTTTTCCCTTACCGTAACTATTCTCTTTATCTGAAAAAACCGCAAAAAAGGCGAATCCTTCATCGTTTAATATTTTGTTACATTTTTCTATGAATTGTAATCTTTCTTTTTCTCTGAAAAGATGAAGTAAGTTAAAACAGTAAACAGCATCGAATTTACCATTTATTGAATCTATTTCAAGCGCAGAAGTACGATAAAATTTAGTTTTTGGATCAAATTTCAACGCTTCCTTTACCGCATCATCGGATATTTCTACTCCCGTAACATTAAACCGGTATTTCGAGAACAATTTTGTATTTCTACCGTACCCTGACCCCGGAACAATTACAGATGTTATATCAAGATTCTTGAATAAATCACGTGCATAATAAGCGGTTTTGCTAGGTTTTACACCCCATATCTTACCGCCCTCGGAAAATCTCTTATTCCAATAAGCCTTCATTTCATTTGTATAACTTCCCATCCAAAATCCTCTGTTCTCCTACAAAATTCTATAAAATGTGAATGAAGTTTTATTTTCACCAATTAACCAATATACTAATAACTAAATTCAGCATCCAAGATCCTTCAATCCTTTTTTCTTTCTACCAATCCCTTCTTTATAAGCTTTTTGCTCGTCCTTACTATAATTGTCAGGATTCTTCATATAATTATCATATCCGTCCCCATCAATCGGCCATCCGCTGTTAGGGCCCATACCCGGAGGAGTATGATAATCGGTTTTATCCATACATGTATGCTGATGAACTCCTTCATGACCTTTATGCGCTCCCTGTAAAATCTTTCCTGCTGCTTTTCCAAATTTATTGATATAATCCTGTATAGTCCAGTTTTCTATTATTTTGCAATCAAGTGACGTATACATTGGATTCTCCAAATTCTTCCCAGCCCCCCCTCCAGAAGGTGGAGGCTGTTTAAGTACATTTTGCTGTTCGCTCGAATTCATATTGTTATAGTTCTTATAACCACCCTCATTAAAAGCCTTTTCTACTGAATTTTTAACACAATTGTTGTACTCGTAACCATTATAACCTTTACCCTTTGCCGCATTTAGAAGTCCAGCGTCCGAATAACCATTTAGAACAGTCTGTTCATTTTTTATTTCGGCATTTAATTGTTCACAAGCTTTTCTCTTGTCTTCCTTACTTAAAGCTCCACGTCCTGAATTTCCTATTCTTTGTCTTGATGTATTTCCTGGCGTTCCCACATTTTTCGAAGGATCGAACCACGGAAGCTTACTTTCATCCGCATAAACGGGTAAAGAAACAAAAGACTTTATCATAGAATAGAAAGTTTGCAGAATTCCCTTCCGATAATATCGTTCTCCATCGGCAAAAGCCCAAACATAGCTTCCTTCCTTTTTAGTCAAAAGATATTGAATCGCCTCATTTGCCAAATCTGTATGTTTTTTTGCCCAAACTCTTTTACTTGGAGGATTACTCACGAGTAAATCTTTTATAGCCATTTTAAAGTGGATTAGGTCCATTAAATCCTTAATCCCGCCTTTCAGTTTTAGAACCTTATCAAGCTTCTTTAATTCCTCTCTATATCCCGCTGTCTTGCTGTAACGTTTTGAAGCACCGGGGAATTTGGTTGAACTAGAAAGAGAACCTTTACCTGAGGGCATACCTTTAAAAACCCAACCCTTACCCTTCCAATCCGCTTCAAGATCTAAAACCATTTGCGGAGGGATTGTATGCATTTTAACAAAACGAACCTTTTTTAAACCAAATGCTAAAACACCTGAATCTTTATTAACCTTCATAGAACTAGCATCATCATATTCAACTTCAATTAAATTACCTTCATCATCCGCAAGAGAAACTATTCTACCCTTACTATCTTTCTTAATCGTAATTTTAGGAGCAATGGAAATCTGGATTTTATCCTGACTGTAACCAGAGGGAAAGAAACGTATAAAGTATCCATCTTTATGATATGACCATCTTCCCGAAGGCACTGCCCTGCTGTCCTTTCCCGTAGGAACAGTTCCAGTTAAAACAGCGACCCTCTCCAAATCTTCATATTTAGACTCAACGGAACTAAGTTTTTCACGCAACGCAGCTTCTGCTTCGAGAATCGCTCTGACTTCTTTAGGAACTTTTCCAAACGCTTCTTCTTTTTTATCTTCAGGAACAAGCGCAAGCGCTCCTCCATTAAGGTCGAACATTTCTTTTGGAGTTAAAAGTTTAGAAGCAGTTAATTGATTCTCTCTTGACATATCTGTAAGTTTTGTGCGGGAGATAATAGCCCAGAGTAAAACTTGAACCTTTCTCTGTTCTATTTCCGGATGTTCATATGAATTCTTTAAGATATTACCAACGATATTTCCACCGGGCCCCTTAAGCGGAGCGTACAAATATCCACTACCTTCACCAGGAGAATAAGTTCCTGCCATAAGACAGTAACTTTGGGCGGTAAATTCAAAAAGACCGGGACGCTCAAGCTTAAAAGCCCCACCTTTACTTCTCGGCAAATCACCCATCCATAAAAAACTCAGCGAAGGAGGTTGGTAATCATCAAGTATTGAGATTTCGGTTATAGCATCTTTAAGATTTGTAGTTACCGGAGGGTCACTCTTTATTATTTTATCCAAACCAGGAAGTTTATCGACTACCTTATCAGTTATACCCGGCACCTCAGGAACCTTAGGAATATTCGGCCAACCAAATATGTTAAAACAAATTAATAACAAAAAAGATAAATAAAACTTATTTACAAATGTCTTCATAATTTTTTCTCCTTTTACAAATATGTATAAGAAAAATCCACAATTCGTCAAGAGAGAAATTTTTATAAAAATGTAAAAATTTCAGTCACTAGTCGCGTGTCACGAGTCAAGAGTCAAAAAACTAAATCCCAACCCCAAAATCCTAAATCCTAATACTTGACTAGTGACTAGTGACAAGTGACTGACGGCTCGGTTAGCTAAAGAACACAAAGTTTTTTGCAGTCAGCTGTCTTTAGTCTGAACTTTGGACTAAATTGCTCTTGACATATTCAATACAGTTTCTATTATACAAAAAACAATACAAGGAGTAAAAATGAAAAAAATCATTTTAATTACATTATTAATAACTTTCTGTTTTGCTGCAATTAGCGGATCTGCAAAAACCGGAATATACCTAGGAGTTAAAGGCGGTATGTTCACGGTAGACAAAGTCAGTGCAATAGATATATTTTCGATAGGAGGTATAACCGGTTACATGCTGCCCTTCAAAATTAGCTTCATAGACCTAGCAGCTGAAATCGATTATAATGTAGGATATTTCGGAGGAGATCATGTAAGTGGATACGTCGGAGACAGAATTCACATCAGAACACTTTGCGGATACGCCGTATTAAAAACGAAACCATCCAAAGACGTATATATGAAATTTAAAATTGGGGCTTCACATGAAGTCACTCTTGAAAAAATTCAGGGTGTAGAAACAATATCCAGGGAAATAGGACCTTCATTTGGAATCGGAGCCGGCTTTAAAACCACTGAAAATGTAAATCTTGAAGCTGATTTCGCTACAACGAACAGCAACATGAAATTCTTCAGCGTTGGTTTTAATGTTATGTTCTAAGAAACATCTACGAAGTTGAAGCGTTGAGAAGTTAGCCGAGAACTCAATACACTCTGCGAACCTAGAAAATTTTAACTCAAAAGAATCGAATCCCGCAGAATCCAAAACCTCAGAAGCATTATCCTGACCAAAAACAAAATCCCAACCCCAAAATCCTAAATCCAAAATATTAACCACTAAACACACAAAACACACTAAATTTTTTATTTTGTTTTAACTATTTATCCATTTTACCATTTAACAATTTAACTTAGATTCAAAGAATCTATTATATTGCCACGGATAGACACGGATTAACACTGATCTTTTAAGTTTTTTTCGACCAGTGACAAGTGACTGACGACTCGGTTAGCCAAAGGACACAAAGTTTTTTGCCGTCAACGGTCATCCGTCATCATTTTCGACACTAGACTAACGACACATGACTCATGACTGAAATTTTCAGGTTCTCTGAAAATTTCCATCCTTGACTTTCGTTATCTTTTCTATATTTTATGTACAATAAGGGGGTTTAATTGATAAAAAGTATAAAGATTCTTCTTGTTATTAGTGGTATAGTCACTATTTATACATCCATTTACATATTCTTTGGCACAAGAATAAAATTACCCCACATGATTCCCTACGCAGTCATTATGTATTTTTTTACCGATGTTGCTCGTCGATCCCTAAACTTTCTTAGCTTTTTCATCCTTTTTATGTTTACCCCTGTACTAGCTGCCACAGACTTTCTTTGTGCTTACTATATAGATAAAAGTACCAAAGTGGCACATAGAGTAGCGTCATACCGCGCGCTTATTACATGTGTATTTGGTATCTTTCCAATAATTATAGGACTTTTGGTCTTCAGGCCTCTTCATTTAATATCAAAAACAATATTTATCGAAGGTATTTTTTACTTTATCTTTTACGGAACTCTATTATCCCTCTTAATGATAAGCGAGAGAAAACCTAAATAATAGTTATCAGGTTACAGGTTACAGATCAGAGGTCTTAGGGATTAGTTGAACAAAAATAAAAATCTTTCTGCTCCTAAAATTTTAATTACTTATTTAAAATCCAAAAATCCTAAACTTTATTACTCGGTCTCTCTTTAGAGAGATCTATATTTAGTGGGCGTTTCTCATCTCCTGCAAGATACAAAGTTTGGGTAGGAAATGCAAAATCTATTTGCTCGGAATTAAATCGATTTAAAATTTCAAAATTAACTTTCTCACTGAACCGCATAAAATCCCAGTAATCTGGTGGATGATACCAATAAATAACTATAATATTAAGAGAATCGCTATTAAACTCGTTAAAGAAGACTCGCGGCGGAAATTCGGTATCCATTCCCTCATGGTCTTTTAATATATCCTTTATTATTGATATTGCTTTCTCAACCTTCGCAGGTGGGGTATCGTATGTAATAGTTACATTAAAAAGCCTTCTTATGTAGGGTCGTTTACCAATATTCTGGATTGTCATCCTCGCCAGTTCACCATTGGGAATCGTGACAAGATGCCCATCCAGTGTCCTTATACGCGTAGAACGAAGCCCGACATCTTCAACCGGTCCGTCATGTCCGTCGATAACAACCCTCTCCCCTATTTGAAACGGCTTATCAGTAAAAAGAGCGAGAGAACCAAAGAAGTTCTTTAATGTATCCTGTGCCGCTAATGCAAAAGCCAGACCTCCAATACCCAGACCAGCAATAACTGAAGTTAATGGCTTATCGATAAGTATTGTTATAGCCTGTAAAACAACAAGCATCAGAATAGAAATCTTCAGCATTCTACTTACCAGGTAAGCCAGCATATCACTGACGGAACTTCTTTGATCCGCAGCAAGATAACGCATGCGGCTATCTACCACATCGACCATAGCGTAACCTAAACGTCCGATTGCAAACACAAATAAAAGCGTTATCGCAGTATGAAAAATACTACCTACAGTTTCACTCATTGACAGATGTAGTATACCGATTTTAAAACTCAAAACTAAACAAAAAAGTAACGCCGAGCGGCCTATGCCCTTAATTGTAAGACTTACTAATTTTCTACCTCTTTTTTCGAATCTATTGGCACTTCTATTAAGCAAGAATAAGATAATTTTCCATATGATTAAGAATCCAATAACAATAAGAAAAAAAACAATATAGTCCCATATAGTATTAGCTAATACTTCTTTAGTTGTAATGAATCTCCATATTTCCATTATTCCTTCCTCCTAATAATAATCATAAAATAATTACCTTTCCTACTCTTTTTATCTCAGAGTTTTCAAGCTTTATAAAATACACCCCACTTTCTATTTCTTCCAGTGGCAATGAAATTTTATTGCTTCCTTTCTCAATTATTCCTGAGAAAAGAATCTTTAGAAACCTTCCTGAACAATCGTAAAGTTTGATATCCGCAAAGATATTTGAAGTAAAAGCGCACTTGATTTCCACATTGCTTAACCGAGAAGAAACAATAGGCGATATTTTAAAATCATTATAAGATAACACGGGAACATCTTCGATACCGGAAGAATGCCCTAAGGGTTTTAAAAAAGGATCTCCTAAAAGGGTCATTCCGTAATGCCAGCAAAGCTCATTAAATGTAACCCCATTCTGTAATATATAAGTAAACCAATCTCTGAATGCCTCTCCAAGATTTTTTCCTTCGGAAAGAGGCTGATAAAAGGAATCAAAATCCAGCATACTTCCTGTTTTAGTGGAACCTATCGAAGCCAAGCCATAACTCTGATTAAAAATAGACCTGCCTCCGCCATATCCGTTCGATGTATACCTGTCGAATGAACATGCAAAATGATTATAGAAATTTGCCGGAGGATCCTGAGTCGTATATTCATATGAATAATATCTATCAATAGAATCTCTATTACTATAATAGAAACTGTGACCCGAAGGCGAAGAATGCGCGAATACCGAAACCCAGGCCCTAACCGTATCTAATCTCTGCCTGTACCTATACGCAGTTGTCGATTCCGGATGCGTTACAAGAAGAGTATCATTATAGATACGTGCGACGGACGCCGACCAACTTGGCGCAAAAACTTCCCAATCGTCATCTATATAAAAAAGAGCTCTTTCTTGTAACCTTATACTATCTGTTCTGTAACGATTATCTTTTAAAAAATAATTCTGCAATAAGAGTGTATCATTCCCAATACCAGTTGGAGTCAGTCTTCCCACATATATCTCAGGAGAAAGGTCTCCCCTGTGAATATCATATATACTGTCCTGCCCGGCAACAAGCGTATCGACCGCATCATATTTGAGAGAATCGATCCACTCTCCGTCAAGATCCATATAAAAAAGATCAATAGGCCATTCGCGATAACCATAAGTATCAAAATCATTTTTAATCTGAAACCAGGCGACGGGCAAATTTCCGATAAAAAGCGCTCCTTCGATAGAATCATTGACATATAAACTACAAAGAACCGAACGTAAACTATCCGGTGTTCCGCCGGATAGTTCATAATACAGAACGGAATACCCGTCTGAATTTAGATTGCTCGTCAATTGACTTATTTCTCCATCCAATCCACTCGCTATACTTTTTTCGACTAAAATAGCGACTTTTTCCCCTGCTCTTATTTTTCCCATTTCCAGGCTTTTTATAACAGACAATTCACTATACGGATTAGCAGAAATCCATTCTTTGAATGTTCCGGGCTTTGAGCCAGGAGGACCAGTCCACCTAAGTAAGGTAACCTCATCCTGCTCAGCTGCTTCCAAGGTAATTACAAAAATTATTAAAACAAAGAAATTTAAAAATTTTTTCATATTTCCTCCAATAAATTCGTAATAGAATTATAAAGAAAAAATCGATGCGGTCAAGAGGCCGCTTGAAAATTAAGATTAAATATCAAAAATTAAAAAGCAAAATTGTAATTCAGGATTAGTAGAGAAGCCTGAAGGTAAACAAGGAGTAAGGATTAGTTGCAAACTTGTACTACTTCTAATCCTATTGTTTTCTCTGTGTTCTCATCGATTAACAGCTTGACATATCATGAGAAGCTCATTACAATGTTAAATAATAAAGGAAAACCAGATGAAAAAAATGCTATGGATACTCCCAATAATTTTTCTTATGAATACAAATGGCTGCGAAGAGCTTCCGACAACAGTGGAACCGTCGTACGGCACTCCGGCATTTCCGGGAGCAGAAGGTTTTGGGGCATACAGCAAGGGCGGAAGAGGCGGAACTGTTTATATTGTCACTAATCTCAATGACGAGGGAGAAGGAAGTCTCAGAAATGCAGTGGAGGCAATCGGACCCAGAATTGTAGTATTTGAAATTTCGGGTACCATAGAACTTGAATCAAGACTCCGTATAAGGAATCCTTATATTACCATCGCAGGACAAACTGCACCTGGCGATGGAATATGTCTTAAGAATTACGAACTGGATATAAATGCACACAATGTTATAATTCGATACCTGAGAGTTAGACCCGGAGATCCAAGCCGGGCGGAAAACGACGCAATCAGCATACACTCCTCCAACGTAATCGTGGATCACTGTTCTGCAAGCTGGAGTATAGATGAAGCTCTATCCGCCACCGACATGAGCGACACGGTCACTGTCCAATGGTGTATAATATCCGAAGCACTCCATGATTCTTATCACTCAAAAGGAGCCCATAGCTGCGGTTCTCTTATAAGACCCGATATAAATAGTCGTATAAGTTTTCACCATAACCTTTATGCTCATAATTGGACCCGCAATCCACGTGTCGGAAATTACAACCGGACTACTATCACTTTCGATTTCAGAAATAACGTTATATACAACTGGGAAGATCAATCAGGATACAGTGGCGGTCCAGGCGAATATATCCACATGAACTATGTAGGTAATTATCTTAAAGCCGGTCCAAGTTCCGAAGAACCTGATGAAGCTTTCGACGGCGGCAGCGTCGACACTCACATCTACCAAGAGGGGAATCTAATAAATGGATTAAACACGGGATGGAATATGTTTAGCGGAAATTATACTCAAAGTAATACAGCATTCGCCATACAGGATAAATTCCAAGTGGAAACAAAGGAGGCTTCATCGGCATATAACAAAGTATTGAATCAGGCTGGCGCTTCTTTCCCCTCAAGGGATGCTGTAGATGAAAGAATAATTCAGAACGTTCTTAACGAAACTGGAGGAATCATTGATTCCCAGGATGAAGTAGGCGGTTGGCCTAATCTCACAAGCGTACATGCCCCGATCGACAACGATAGAGATGGCATGCCTGATGTCTGGGAAATAGCCAATGGGTTGAACCCATTCAACAGTAATGATTTCCGGGATTTCAATTTAAGTACTGATGGATATACCAATATTGAGGTATATATAAACAGTCTTACCGAATAAACAATCTCTTATTTCCTACTTGACATAAAGTTCCATTTCCGGTATACATTTAAAAAGGGGGTAAAAATGAAAAAACTAATTTTTGTCCTACTCGTAGTAACATTAACCTTACTCTGCACAGCTAAAGATAAATCATATATACCAGGAATAGGACCAGTGAACGCTGTTAAAAAAGTTCAAGGCGATTTTCAATTTACAGAAGGACCCGCCGCGGATATGGAAGGTAATTTATATTTTTCTGACGTAGCTGGAAACAAAATTTATAAGATGGATAAGAACGGAGAAATCTCCGTGTTCCTCGAACCTTCCGGACATGCCAACGGTCTTATGTTCGAGGGTAAAGACAAACTTATTGTATGTCAGATGGACGGTCAATTGGTCTCGATAAATCCTGAAACAAAAAAAATTGCAGTCGTTACGGATAAATATAAGGGAACTCGTTACAACGCGCCGAATGACCTGGTGGTGGATAAAACAGGAGGCATTTACTTTACCGACCCCCTATTTCGTGCACCACAACCCTTGCCACAGGAGAAAGAAGCAGTTTACTATAGAAGTAGCGATGGTAAAGTAACACGCCTTCTGGACAATTTAAAAGCCCCTAACGGAATAATATTATCACCGGATGAAAAAACACTTTATGTAATACCCTCTATGCAAAAAGATATGTGGGCATATCCCCTAACTTCTCCGGGAAAATTGGGAGAGGGAAAATTTTTCTGTGAGCTAACTCAGGCGAAAGGGAGAGATAATTCCGGAGGAGACGGAGTCTCGATAGATTCAAAGGGAAATCTTTATATAGCTTCCGAACTCGGCATTCAGGCATTTAACGGGAAAGGAAAATTCCTAGGTATAATAAAATTTCCGGAACAACCCGCAAACGTAACATTTGGCGGTCCCGAGATGAAAACGCTCTATGTTACAGCCAGAACTTCTCTTTACTCCGTAAAAATGGAAATCGCAGGACACAGTTTCTCTCATAAAGAATAAGATTCCTAAACAATAAAGAAAAACTTTATTGTCTCTAAATCTTTTGTCTTTTTATTATAATTAAACGGGTTGGGTGTGGCTTTGTGATCTTTGTGTCTCTGTGTGAGATTTTAAAAATAAAAAAGGAGTAACAGATGCCTCATGTAATAATTAAAATGTATCCGGGTCGCTCGGAAGAACAGAAAAACAATCTTACAGAAGCTATTAAAAAATCGGTAATCGAAACCACTAATGCAGATGAAGAATATATCTCTATAGATATTCAAGAAATAGCTCCGGAAAAATGGGCGGAAACAGTTTACAAAAACGAAATTCTATCCAGAATGGACAAGTTGGCGAAGAAACCCGGGTATAATCCGTTTACTTAGATCTTAGGTGTTGGGTTTTAGGTTTTAGATAAAAAAACTAAAAAAACAACACGTAACTCTTGTATTTCTTAAGTATATTTCTTATATTACCATTATGCTAGGGATACTATGAGAACTGTTAAATTCTGTCTAATCTTATTATCGGTTTTTATATTAACCTGCTCCTCAAAAGAAGTAATAAAAAACAACATAAAAGTTCATTTCAAATCTTTAGCTAACGATTTTGCGGCAGTCGACATGTCATTATATGATAATAATAAATTCGAAATAAAAACTGCAACACTTGAATTACATGGAAACAAAGAATATATAACAGAACTTCAAGGAAACTGGGCCCTCGTAGATAGCAATTATGTTTTAACAGTAGAAAAGTCCACCAAAGAACAATTGATTGATTATATATTTCAGGGATGGGAAAACGAGGGAAGCGGATTTGAATTTTTATCTAGAAATAAAGTTAGTTTTCCCGTCGATAGAGAGTTTTTAATAATCAATAACGTCATGTGCCAGAAACAATGAAAAAATTAAATACAAATCATTCTGTAAATGATATAGTAAAAAAATTAAAAAGCAAAGCAAATCCCAATAATTTAGAAGGAATGGCTCGTTACGGAATCAGCACGAATAATAGATTGGGTAACTCCATACCAACTTTACGAAAACTTGCAAAAGAAATCGGCAAAAATCATGAACTTTCCCTCGAGTTATGGGAAGAAGGAATCGATGAAACAAGGATTTTAGCCTCCATGATCGGAGAAGGAGACAAACTTACAGAGGCCCAGTGTGAAAAATGGGTAGCCGATTTTAATTCCTGGGATGTTTGCGATCAGGTTTGCATGAACCTATTCGACAAGTTGCCTTTCGCAGAAAAAAAAATTAGCCAATGGTCGAAAAGAGAAGAAGAATTCGTAAGAAGAGCTGCATTCGCACTCATAGCCTGCACGGCAGTACATAATAAAGAAAAGCCGGATAATGAATTCATTAAATTATTACCCTTAATCAAAAAAGCCGCGACAGACGAACGAAACTATGTCAAAAAAGCCGTAAGCTGGGCACTGCGAAACATCGGAAAAAGAAATAAAAATCTAAATAAAGAAGTAATAAAATTCGCAAAAGAATTGGAAAAGACGGACAGCAAATCCGCCAGATGGATAGGAAGAGATACCCTAAAGGAAATACAAAGCGAAAAGATTAGAAAAAAACTAAGGAGGAAACATATATGATAAACATTACACTTTTATACGTTGGCTCCACAATAATTATTCTTTGGGGAATTGCCCATCTTATACCCACAAAAAATATAGTAAAAGGATTCGGCGATATATCGGAAGACAACAAAAAAATCATTGCAATGGAATCTATAGCAGAAGGACTTACACTTTGCTTCATCGGCATCCTTGTAACATTGGTTACCATGATAGGTAATCCCACAAGCCAAACTGCTCACATTGTGTATCTGTCCTGCTCTGCAATGCTTTTTATTATGGCGATATTAACAACTCTTACCGGAGCAAGAACGTCGATTTTACCCTACAAGATTTGCCCTGTCGTAAAAAACATTGTCTCTATATTATTTTTTCTGGGGAGTATTTTGAATTAAATTAAATATTAAAAATTAAAAAGCAAAATGGGTTAAAAAACACAGAGCCCACACAACCCCACACCAGAAAATTTAACCACAGAGATTCTTATTATTTCACCCCTCCAAACCCCATTTTTTAACAACAAATAGCACAAATCTCACAAATGATTTTATTGTTAGTGAGTTGGTGCGTGGGTGTATTGGTGAGTTAAAAAAACAGCCCAACAGACTAACCGACCCTCAGACCAACAGTTTAAAAATTCGTGCTATTCGTGTGATTCGTTGTTGCTCTTTTTTGTTTTTATTTTTGAACTTTGATTTGTATTTTTGATTTTTGATATTTGATTTTTACTATGATCTTTTAATCTTATATTTCCCTATCTTATATCTAATTGTCCGTTCGGAGACACCCAGATCTCTTGCGGCTTTACTCTGATTCCAGTCGTGTTTCTTAAGCGCTTCCTTTATCATTTCCTTTTCAAGGCTTTCAACCGTATCTTTCAACTTTCCGCTGTATTTAGATTTCTTATCAACCGGTACAGAAATATCTTCTTCCAGGAGATAATCACTCCTTGCAAAAACAATAGCTCTCTTAATTATGTTTTCAAGCTCTCTAACATTACCGGGAAAATTATATTTCATAAGTTTTTTAAGCGCTCCGTCCGTTATTCCTTTAACATTCTTTTTCTCTTTTTTTGCTTGAGTCTTTATAAAATGGGATACAAGTAAAGGTATATCCTCTTTTCTTCTTCTAAGAGGAGGAACCTGTATTCTAATTACGTTCAATCGGTAGTATAAATCTTCCCTGAAATTGCCTTTTTCTACTTCTTTTTCTACATCTCTGTTTGTTGCACATATTAATCTTATATCAATTGGTATTTCCTCATTGGAACCAATTCTTACTATTTTTTTCTCTTCTATTACTCGTAGCAACTTTACCTGTATTCCTTTAGGCAATTCTCCTATCTCATCGAGAAATATTGTACCACCCGATGCAAACTCAAATTTACCTATACGCCTTTTATCGGCTCCGGTAAAAGCACCCTTTTCATGCCCAAATAATTCTGACTCGACAAGTGTCTCGGCTAGAGACGCGATGTGTGCGGTAACAAAAAGTTTCTCATTCCGAAGGGATAGGTTATGAATGGCACCGGCAATAAGCTCTTTACCTGTTCCGCTTTCGCCAGTTATAAGAACATTCGCGTCACTCTTGGAAGCTCTAAAGATAAGAGACATTAAATCTTCCATAATTCCGGAATTATAGATAATCTTATCGTACTGAAATTTTTCCCTTAAAGATTCTTTAAGTTCTATGTTTTCTCTTTTTAAATTCAGATTATCGAGCGCATTTTTTATAATCAATGTAAGCTCTTCCGGGTCGATGGGCTTAGTTAGATAATGAAAAGCTCCTTCTTTCATAGCTTCTACGGCGTTAGCAACATTAGCAAAAGCAGTAATAATTATAACCGGAACAATAGGATTTATTTTTTTTATCTCTTTTAAAACTTCGACGCCCTCTTTATCGGGCAACTTTCTATCCAGAAGAACAATATCAAAAATACTTTTAAAAAAAATATCGACTCCCTCTTCCCCGCTTCCGGCCTCCTCAACAGTATAACCTTCTTTCGAAAGAATTTTTTTTAGTAATTTCCGCTGATTCGCCTCGTCCTCGACAATTAAAATGTTCAACTTTAATCCTTTATAGGTAAAAGTATATCTACCTTTGTTTCTTTTCCACTCTCGAGTTTTATACTACCACCGTGATACTCGATAATTTTACGTGTTAAATACAAACCCAAACCGCTCTGTCTTTTATTCGAATAAAACGGCTCAAAAACTCTGCTCGTTTTGTCTCTTTCAACTCCTTTTCCGTTGTCGATAACTATTATTCTTAAAATGTTTCCGGTTTTTCGCATTATAATACTAATTTTATTAGCATCCGCTTCAACGGCGTTTTTTAATATATTCGAAAAAGCAGACACCAACAGCGATCTATTTCCCCGTATTTTCAATTTAATTGTAGATTCCAATTTAATTTCCACAGAATTATTTCTATTATCAGTCAGCGAGATAGCTTCACCGATTGTATTATCGATATCGATTGTTGTTTTATCGACTTCTGAGAGTATCAATAACTTTATTGAATCCATAACAACGTTCATCCTTCTGACTTCTTCCTTAAGAATATTTCCCTGCTCTCCCTCTATATTTCGAGCAAGTAACGAAAGAGTGTTAAGTGAATTTCTTATTTCATGGGAAAAACCCGAAGACAAAGCTCCAATCTCCTCAAGGTGACGAATTTCTCTTTCTTTATCTGTCCTGTATTTCTCAGATTTAGAAAGATTATATAAAAGGAAACCAAGAAGAACAGAGAAACCGGCCAGAGTAACGATAAGTAACACCCTATTAATAGCCACAATACGCTCAAGGGGTTCCATAGAAAATCCCGCTATAATACTTTCACCGTTCTTTTTCTGCTCAATTTGAAATATTTTACCCTGCGGAGTTAATATGATATAACTCCCCTCTCCCTCAATCGGTAAAAAACCCTCGTAAATTGAACTATAAATAACCGCAGATTCGTTCTCATCAAGTATAGAAAAATAAACAAGATTAGAAGATAAGACCAACGAATCGAGCACTCGAGTAATCCCTAATGTCTCGCCATGAGTACTCTTAGATAAGAGTAATATATTATAGTTTTGATTAATTACATTAACTAAATAAAATGCCCCTCCATCCAAATTTATTAAAGTTCCATAATCTTTGCCCTTAAGTCTATTATAGTAAAAATCCAGAATCATTCCCTGTGACTCGGGAAAAACAGTTAATCCCTTTATGAGAGTATCACTAAAAATCCAGACACCATCAATACCACCATTTAAGGAGACATTATTGTTTTGCAAATAACCCTTGAGAATATCAAAACCCCTATCTTTTAAATTGTTGATTTCTATTCTATTAAGTTCTATATCTCTTTTTAAATAGTTATCGGCTATCTCCGACAGCAACTGAAAAGTTGTATACGATGCGTTCTTATATATACGCTCAATATTCCTGTTAGTTATCTTTATCGTAAGGAAAGTTAGGATTACTATAATTAAAAATATAGAAAACAGTATTGATGCTCTGGATTTCATTATATTAATCTAATACTTTTTTTTAGAAAATCAATTGCATTCCTGCACCAATGCTATTCCTTGTATAGTTTAAATTCTCAATCGTCGAGTTATTTATCTGTGAACTTAAATCAACAAAGAACGAAACATTATTATTCATTACCTTCATATATTGCAAATAGGCAAAAAAACCCGAATCATTCCTTAGTATATCGCCTATCTCAAAGAAATTCTTTTCGAAGAGATTCATATACAAATTTAAATAAGACTTTTGTTCGGCAAAACTTATGCTTACTGAAAGATCAAGCGTAATATTTCTTACCATACCCTCTCTATCGAAAAAAGAATCCAGAAGAAGAGAATCTGAGATAGGAAAATTACTTAGAGGCTCCGACAATCGAAAGTAATTACCCGAAACAGATATAGTAAAATCACCTGCTAGAGGAAAGTCCAAAGAAAGCGATAAATCATAATAAGACAATCGTTCATTTTCATAAAACATAAAACCGGCATCTACACCGGGAGTAAAATAAAAATAAGGCATAGGTATAGCTAAGCTGGTCTTAATTCCAGGATTAAAGTAATTTTCTATAGAATCAGAATTAAAATCTACATAGCCGATCCTAACTCCCGTTCCCAATAAAAAATTTCCAATATACAAAGATAAAGAATCTCCACCATATATCTCGTTCAATCCGTAATTCGAATAGTTAAGAGGAGTAAAATTGTACACGTTTATATACAAATAATTTCTGTTGCCAAGACCGGGAAGGCTAAATGTCTTTTGAACGTCCACTCGATTACCAAAAAATACATCCTCTTCATTAAAGTCGATTATAGAAACCTCACCCGAATAATCAAATTCCATAAATCCCGAAAAGCTTAAAAATGGTGAAAATTCAGTTTTATTTCCGCCATTTTTCGTCTCGCCAATAAAATATAAATTATCCGAATAAGAATTCGATATCAAAAACCCAAGATTACTCCTTGAAAACAAAAGAAAAGGGAGGAGCAACATAATTGCTCCTCCTAAGATCGCATGAATTTTCACACTCATATATTTATCTACCTCTTCCCTGCTGACCCTGTTCTTTTATTCTTTCCTGCTGCATTTCGCCTGCCCCGCTTCCATCTCTCTTCTGGTTTTGTGTTCGCTCACGAAGCTGATCGCCTTCTTTTCCTGCCCATTCGGGGAAACCCTGTCTGTTTCTAAGAGCAACTTCTTCTTTATTCCTGAGATTCCTCATCTCGCGCACAAGCAGCATCTGCCCTCCATCAAAATCCACGTTAGAACCTCTAAACTCTATCTCATCACCGACTCTAATTCTATTTCTTAAGAACCATTCGGGACCCAATTGAACTCTAACTCTCTCATTTTCTTTAACTCTAACTTGCGCTTCTAAATTTAGAGCATCTCCGGTCACATACAATTCCTCGATTTTGCCCTTCATGGCTTTCTCTTTAACAGGATTATAAATACATTTCTTTTCCTGCAGTCTACTTCGCACCCAAAGGGGTTCCCCTTCTTCATTTCTGATATTATACCTATTCGTATCCCTTACCATAACTCTCACCTGAAGCTTGTTTTCTTTGAGGTCACCCTGAAGTTTCAATTTGTCTCCAACTTCGACTTCGTCATCCAAAAACCACTTAGGCCCAAGATGAGCCTGAATCATTTCCTTGTCTTTCATTTTGATTTTTGCCTGAACAACATTTATTTCACCATTAGGCGGTAAGACCTCTCCTACTTCGACAACTTCGCCTTCGACAATCACTTCTCCATCGGTAATGCCAGCATCAGTCTGCGCAAAGATGAACAGCGGCATAATCAACATAAGTAAGGTTAACGGCTTTTTCATTTTTGCCTCCTTTTTTATTTTAACCTTTTCTTTTACAATTTCAACCTTTTTCATTTTTCAACTCCTAATACACTTAGTACAATTACCATTCCACTTTACTTCTAATACCACAATAAGGAAAAAATTATATAAGCATGATACTGATAATCAAATACATACATCTATTTTTTTATTCTATTCGGCTCAACCTGAAAAACATCATTTTTCGACAATTCTGTAATATTCGACATTTTTGTCGAATAGCTGGCTCCAGCAAATTAAAAAGATCTAAGAAAATCTATAACTCAGCTCTTGAAGTTTTAGTAAAACTCCATATGTTATATTCCGAGGCAAACGATGCTAAAAGCTGTAATTTTCGATATGGACGGAGTCCTTATAGATAGCGAACCATTTCATTTGGTCGTTAACGAAAAAATTTTTGCTGATTTAGGCATAAATTTAAGCGAAGATGAATATCTTAGCTATATAGGAACCACCCATAAAGACATGTGGAACACAATAAAAAAAAGACACAACCTGCCACAGAGCGTACCGGAACTCGTAAACATGCAGGTCAGCGGAAATATCGACTATATCAAAAACGAAGAAATTGAACCAATAAAAATAAAAGGAGTTACAAATTTACTTTCCACAATCACCCGCGAGAATATCAGAACCGGAATTGCCTCTTCCTCACCAACCGAAGTAATAGAGTTAGTAATAAACAAACTTGGCATCAGTGATTATTTCTCGGCAATTGTAGGCGGCGAAGAAATAAAAAAAGGGAAACCCTCGCCGGAAATCTTCCTCAAGGCCGCAAAACGCTTAGACTCCAAACCTCCTAACTGCGTTGTGATAGAAGATTCAAAAAACGGAGTTTTAGCGGCAAAAGCCGCCGAAATGAAATGCATCGGCTTTAAAAATCCAAACAGCGGCAACCAGGACCTAAGTAAAGCCGATTTAATAGTCGATAATTACAACTCACTAAATGTGAGCACTTTAAAAAATCTCTTTTAAAGATCTTTCGGATCGGTTAATTATTCAAATTGTTGAATAGTTGAATAGTAAAAACAACAAATAAATGCTTTTTTAAAATCCGTGTTTATCTGTGTGAATCTGTGGCCAATTATCGGGTTTTGGGCTGGGCGTTAAATATACATAAAAATTTAGTGTTTTTCGTTTGTTTCGTGGTTGAATAAATTGTTTCTTCTTTGTGCCTTTGTGGCTAAAAATAAAAAAAGGCCTTGACAAAATAAAAAAAATTATTATAATACTTTATATAACAAAGTACTTTGGTATAAGGAGGAGAAAATGAACAGTATGCTAAATGTAAAATCTTTGTCGGTGGTAAAAAAGGAGGTATTATGAAAAAGTTAGCGTTGCTCAGTATTGTTGTGTTTTCCGTGAGTCTTGGTGCTTATGATACTGCCGGAAAATTCGGTATGGGTGTCCGTTTTTGGGGTTCTCCAATAATCACTTTCTCGGATATTAAATATGGAATAACTAATATAATCGAGATTGAACCTTCTCTAGGATACTATTCAACTACAAGCAGTTATGAGTACTCGAGCTCTAAAAATAATCTATTCTTTGCAGCACTATTGACAAATATTAAACCCATAAGGACAGATAGGGCGAACCTTTTGATAAAAATAGGAGGGTTATACGCTAAAAATTCCTACTCTTATTCGTACGAACCGCCGTATGAATATGAATATTCATCTACAACCAACAATTATGCTATTTTGTTTGGGATCGGCATAGAGCATTTTGTCAACGACAACTTTTCCGTTAATGTCGGAGCCCTGTCAGGTTACTGGAGAAGAAGCCCCGAGGATTCCGAATCAAGGTTTTCTTTCACGGGCATAGGCAGTCAGATTGTAGATTTTTCGCTGGTATGGCATCTTTAATAATATATCTTGTAACTAAAAGCAAAAAAAACTTAAAACCACAGACAAAGAAAATTAAAAGGCGGAGGAAACTCCGCCTTTTTTTGTTATAGACTGGAATAAAAAGAACATCCTGTAAATCTGCGCCTCATCAATAGATTCCTCGAATCATTTAACTAAGTCGCGTGTCATGTGTCGTGAGTCTTGAGTCGAAAAAAACAAAAACAATCTGTGTTTATCCGTGTGAATCCGTGGCTATTATTTGGGGGGTGGGCGGGCTTCAAACAACAAATAAAATCCTTTTCATCTGCGTTTATCCGCGTCCTAATTCTTTTTTTGAAACAAAATCCTTAACCCTGCGTCTAACTTAGAAACAAACGGAGGTTAAAAATGAAATTAACAAACAAAAGATTCGAAAGTTACAAAGAAGAGTATCAAATAGCAAAAAACATAAATTTAAACTAAAACCACCAACTAAGAAAATAATCAAGGCGGAGGAAACTCCGCTTTTTTTGTTATAAATTTGAATAAAAACAATAAAAACTAATACTATTATAAAATCCGGAGGAAAAATATGAATAAATTAAACTATAAATGCCCAAAATGTTCTACTTCAGAATGCGAAGTGAGCGAATTTCGTGCAACCGGAGGTATCTTAAGTAAACTCTTTGACATACAGAGAAAAAGGTTCACTACCGTAACCTGCAAAAGATGCAAATATACCGAACTATATAAAGCTGATGGCAGCATGCTTGCAGATATATTCGACTTTTTAACATAGATTTTCTCTAGGGTACGGTTGGGCAATCCAGTTTAAACACGCGTTAATCTTTATTTAATGAAATAGATTCTCCGAATCGGTGCTGAATAGTTGAATAGTAATTTTAGGATTTAGGATTTTGGGGATATCCAAGTCAGCTAAATAGTTAAATTTAAAAATAGTTAAATAGGAAAAAATGAAAAAGGGATGGGCGGACGATTCGACCATTTAACAATTTGACCATTTAACTTGTTTCCCAGACTTTGTGGTCTTTGTGGTTCAAATATTTATTTGACTTTGGACTAAGTTTTAACTTACCACTTAATTCATAATCCTCGAGCTGCTGACTTGCACTGCTTCTAATTCCTTAATGATCTCTGTGTTTTTGTGACCATTTAAGTGCTTGACTTTTGCCGAAAAATTTTTTATAATATTATTAATGAAAAACCGTAAGGTTGCAGATTTGCTATTCAAAATCGCTGACGGCCTAGACCTGTCGGGTGAAAATTTCTTCAAAATCCGCGCTTACAGAAGGGCAGCAAGAGCAATAAAAGACTCATCAGAAGATATAGAAAAAATTTACAGGGATGGAAACCTCAATCAAATCGAGGGCGTCGGTACAGGCATTGCCAAAAAAATAGAAGAATATTTGACTACGGGAAAGATGGCAAAGCTCGAAGAAATCGAAAGAAATATCCCCAAATCCCTTTTTGATCTTTTAAAAATAAGAGATCTTGGCCCGCGAACCATCTATAATCTTAACAAGGAATTGAGCGTTACGAATTTACAGGATTTAAAAAAAGTAATAAAAAATGGTTCTTTTTCGAAAATCGAAGGACTGGGAGATAAAAAAGCCGAGAAAATCCTTGAGAACATCAAATTCTACCAGGAGAAAACAGGGGAAAATAGACGTTTCACTATCGGAGAAGTAACCCCAATAGTTGAAAAAATATTAAAAAGTTTAGAGAAGATAAAATCGGTAAAAAGAGTTTCTCCTGCCGGTTCTCTTAGAAGAATGAAAGAAACGGTCGGAGACATCGATATCCTTGTCGAAACGATAAAACCTGAGAAAGTAATTGAAGAATTTATCTCTTTCCCGGAAGTTAAAAAAGTTTTAGAATCCGGAAAAACCAAAGTATCGGTTATGCTAAAAGAGATCGATATACAAATGGACGTTAGAATTATACCACCCAAATCTTACGGTGCAGCTCTCATATATTTTACAGGCTCGAAAGACCATAACGTTAAAATAAGGGGACTTGCGATTAGAAAGGCCCTGAAAATAAACGAATACGGAGTTTTCAAAGAAGAAAAATTTGTCGCCGGTAAAAGCGAAAAAGAAATATATAATCTTCTGGGTATGGACTTTATACCCCCTGAACTTAGAGAAGACAGAGGTGAAGTCGAACTCAGTCTTAAAGGAAAACTCCCAAATATAATAGAATACAACGATATAAAAGGTAATTTACACACCCATACAAAATATTCAGATGGGAATAACAGTATCAAAGAACTTGCTTCATTTGCCAGAGATCTTGGCTACTCATATATAGGCATCTCAGACCATTCTTCATCAGCCGCCTATGCAAATGGGCTAAAAGAAGATAAATTAAAAAAACAAATAGACGAAATTGATAATCTAAATGAAAATTTAGAGGATTTCAGAATACTAAAAGGAACGGAAAGCGATATTTCCCCAAACGGAAACTTGGATTTTACAGACAAAACTTTAGAGAAACTTGACTTTGTAATAGGTGCAATACATATCGGCTTCACAAAAAATGTAACCGAAAGAATGGAAAAAGCGTTAGAAAGTCCATATCTCACAATATTAGCTCATCCTACGGGACGATTAATATCAAGCAGAACGGGATACAAGGTCGATCTGGACAGAGTAATAAACAAAGCAAAAGAAGAAGAAAAGGTACTTGAAATTAATGCTTATTATGATAGATTAGACCTTGATGAATTTAATGCAAGAGAAGCAAATAAAAAAGGCGTCAAATTTTGCATCAGTACGGATGCACATAATCTCGATATGTTCAAATGGATGAATTTAGGCGTAGGTATAGCAAGAAGAGCCTGGATCCCCAGTGCTTCGGTGATAAATACTTTCGCTCTTAATGACCTATTAAAATTTTTAAGAAAAAATGGATAAATTTGTTATTGAAGGCGGACAAAGCCTAAAAGGTGAAGTAGAAATTAAGGGCTCAAAGAATTCTGCCCTTCCTATTCTCGCAGCCACATTACTATGTGAAGATGAATTCGAAATAGAAAATATACCTTTACTGAGAGACATCTTTACTATAAAAAAGGTTCTCGAAGTATTGGGAGTTTCTGTAACTTTTGACGGAAACAAAGCAAAAGTAAATACAAAAGGCGCCGTAGGCTATGAAGCGCCTTACGAACTCGTAAAACAAATGAGAGCAAGTTATTACGTACTGGGTCCTTTGCTCGCCAGAGTAGGAAGAGCACTTGTTTCATTACCCGGCGGATGCGCAATAGGGACCCGACCTATAGACCTTCACATAAGAGGACTAAAAAAATTAAAAGCAGATATTTCGATTACACATGGATATATAGATGCCTACGGAAATAAATTAAAAGGTTCCCATATTTTTCTCGAAGGTCCGAACGGTCCTTCTGTCGGAGCTACTATAAACGTTATGGCAGCAGCGACACTTGCAAAGGGCCTAACAGTTATAGAAGGAGCAGCTATGGAACCCGAAGTGACCGACGTTGCTAATTTTCTTAATAAATGCGGTGCAAAAATAAAGGGACATGGAACAAGAAGTATAGAAATTAGAGGCGTAAAAAAACTCCATGGTTGTAAATATGAAATTATTCCCGACAGGATTGAAGCCGGGACGTTCGCTGTAGGAGCTGCAATAACAAGAGGAGAAATTTTCCTGAGAAAAGGCCGGGTGGATCATCTTGAAGCCTTTATCAACAAACTGAAAGAAGTAGGAGTTGATATCTCGGTAGAGAAGGATGGATTTGGAGTTAAAATGAACAAAGATATTCGCAGCACTGATATAGAAACCGCTCCTTTCCCGGGTTTTCCGACAGACATGCAAGCGCAATTTACAGCGCTACTTTGTCTTTCTAAGGGAGTATCAATTGTCAGAGAAAAAATATTTGAAGGAAGATTTATGCATATCCAAGAGCTTGCCAGGATGGGGGCAGATGTAAAAAGAGAAAGCGACTATGTAGTAATAAAAGGCACACCCTGTCTATATGGTGCCGAGGTTATGGCTTCAGACCTACGGGCCTCCGCAGCGCTTGTATTAGCCGGACTATCCGCTTCAGGAACTACTGAGGTCCGCAGAATTTATCATATAGACAGAGGGTACGAAAACATCGAAAGAAGACTCACAAACTTAGGCGCACAAATATGGAGACAAGAAGAATAGAAACCGATTTCCTGGTAATTGGAAGCGGCTTATCTGCTTTAAATTTTGCACTCAGAGCACCTAAGGACAAAAATGTTTTAATCCTTACAAAAAAGGAAAGAACAGATACAAACACAAACTATGCTCAGGGCGGTATCGCCGCCGTATTAGATAAAAAAGATTCTTTTGCATCCCACGTCGATGATACGTGTAAAACCGGAGCAGGACTCTGCATCAAAGATGCTGTTGAAATAATGGTTAGGGAAGGACCCTCACTTATTGAAGATTTGATCGCATGGGGTATTGAATTCACAAAAGATAAGAACTCAAGGCTTGAATTATGGAGAGAAGGAGGACATTCTAGCAGAAGAATAGTTCATTCCGGAGACTTTACCGGTAGAGAAATAGAAAAGACCTTGACCTCAGCAATAAAAAACCATCCGAATATTAGAATATTCGAACATCATATTGCTTACGAACTTATAGAACAGGATGGTTCCATATTTGGAGTTTCAGCTCTTGATGTTTCTACGGGGGAAATAATGAGGATTCTTTCAAAAGTTACTCTTCTTGCAACAGGCGGCAGTGGACAAGTCTACCAACATACCTCAAACCCTTCAGTTGCAACCGGAGATGGAATAACTCTGGCATACAATGCTGGATGCAGAATCGTAGATATGGAATTCTTTCAATTTCATCCGACAACACTCTGGACACCGACACCTACAGAAAGACAATTTCTGATTTCAGAAGCTGTCCGAGGCGAAGGCGGTATCCTACTCGATTTAGATGGAAAAAGATTTATGAAAGACTTTGATTCAAGGATGGAACTTGCTTCAAGAGATATTGTAGCACGTGCATGTGATTCGATATTAAAAGAAAAAGGATATGACTATGTATTTCTTGATATATCACACAGGGAATCTGCACTAATAAAAAAGAGTTTTCCAAATATTTACGAAGAATGTCTAAAACATTCAATAGACATTACAAAAAAACCTATTCCTGTGGTACCGGCAGCTCACTACATGTGCGGAGGAGTACATACCGACCTTTACGGTAGAACAGACCTTAAGGGACTTCTGGCGGCCGGAGAAGTTTCTTTTACTGGTGTTCACGGAGCAAATAGACTGGCCAGCAATTCTTTGCTTGAAGCATTAGTTTTTTCATCAAGAGCAGCGAGTATCGCCGAAGATTGGCAAGTTTCGGATACTATTAAAGACACCTTTAAATTAAAAGAAGAAAAAAGATCTAAAATAGGAGAAAGCGTTTTAGCCACTCACACAAAAAAAGAAATAAAACAAACTATGTGGGATTATGTAGGTATCGTCCGTAGAGACCATCTGCTCAATAGAGCTCTAAGAAGATTCGAGCTCTATTTGGGAGAAATTGTGGAATTGTTCGAAAACAGTTTTCTTTCTAGAGATATCATTGAGCTGCGTTCACTAGTTAGCGTTGCCTATCTCATAACAAAATCAGCTCTAAAGAGAAAAGAATCTCGCGGCCTGCATTATAATAAAGACCATCCAGAAGAAAAAGATGAATTTAAAAAACACACTTTTTTAAAAAAGGAGGAATAATGGATTATAAACTAATAACACGTCACTTTGATTCTTCAGATGAAATCGAAGCTCATATATCAAAAAAATTGCACAAGCTTGCCAGATTTTCTAAATGGATAAAACATGTTGAAATTATAATAGATGGAGAAGGGCATAGAAAAGATACAGAAATCAATGTCTCAATGAATCATAAAAAAATAAACGCAAAAGCGAAAGGGAAAGATGCCTTCAAAACAATAGCAGATGCCTTCAATAAAGTAGAACGACAGGTTAGAAAATTTGAGGAGAAGGTAACACAACATCATGGAAAGCATTAAGTTAACCGTTAAAGATTTATTTGAAGGAATAAAAGGCTATGTCAAAGCAGAACTCATTGCCGGAGAAAAAGGAATCTCCCGTAAAATCACAAAAAAATATCCTAGCAGACCCGCATATATTCTTGCAGGTTATGACAAAGATTTTCCTTCCGATTCAATCCAAATTATCGGAAATAGAGATATAGGATATCTATCCACCCTATCCAAAGACGAACTACGCAGAAGGATATCAAAGTTTCTTTCTTTCAAACCTCCCGCAATTGTAATAACCTGTAACTATGAAGCTCCAGAACCTCTCATCAATGGCTGTAAAGAACTAAATATTCCTCTTATAAAAACCGATGCGACTTCTGCACAAGCATCTGAAGTAATTCAATTTTATCTCGAGGAAAAACTAGCTGATTTCGTTTATATACACGGCGATCTGGTCGACATCTTTGGGATTGGACTCCTAATAACCGGTGAAAGCGGAATGGGTAAAAGTGAATTGGCTCTTGATTTAATAACTAGAGGACACAGATTAGTTGCTGACGATGTGGTTTGTGTAAGAAGGAAACGAGACGTTCTATTTGGAGAAGAAAAAGAAAAAGAGGATATCTTCATGCACAATATTGAAATAAGAGGAGTTGGGATATTGAACGTAGCAGCACTATTCGGAGTCAAATCTATAAGAATGCAGAAAAGGGTTGAAATGCAAATAGAATTGGTAAAATGGGAGAAAACCAAAGATTACACCAGAACTGGGCTTGAAACGGAAGAAGTTGAAATATTAGGTGTTCCAATTCCAAAAATAAGCATTCCTCTGGTACCCGGAAAGAATATCGCTACAATTGCCGAAGTAGTTGCCATGGATTATTTAGGAAAAGGCGTTGGATTTTACTCTGGAGAAATATTCGAGCATGAACTGGTAAAAAAACTTCAAAAAAAAAGAAAAAGATACATGAGATTAGAGGAAGATGAAGAATAGTATACCATTTGGACCAGTACCGTCAAGAAGACTTGGTAAGAGCCTGGGAATAAACAATATTCCTCCTAAAACATGTACTTACGCCTGTATATATTGCCAGGTCGGAAAAACTTTAGAACTTACAAAAGACAGAAGAGAGTTTTATAAAATAGAAAAAATCAAAAAAGAAGTTCTTAGAAAGATCGAAGAAATAAAAAAGCAAAAAGAAAGAATAGATTTTTTGAGTTTTGTTTCAGACGGAGAACCAACATTAGACATTAATTTAGGAAAGGAAATAGATATATTAAAAGACACAAGGATTCCGATTGCAGTAATTACAAACGGTTCTCTAATAAACCAAACGGATGTCAGAAAGGATTTAAGCAAAGCCGACTGGGTTTCTATTAAAATTGATGCTATAAGTGAACAGATATGGAAAAAAGTGAATTGCCCACAACCCGATCTATCGCTAAATGATATACTAAAAGGAATTGTCGATTTCAGCAACAATTATAAAGGGAATTTAAATACAGAAACGATGCTCATCGATAATATAAATACTGATGAAAAACATATAGTGAAACTAGCCGATTTTATATCAACTCTAAAAATATCTAAAGCTTATATTTCAATTCCTACACGACCGACAACCATAAAATCAATTAAGATTCCGAACGAAGAAAAAATAAATATCGTTTACAGTTTATTTAAGGAAAAAAAATTAAATGTCGAACTGCTAAGCGGATACTCCGCAGAGGAATTTCCCGCGTCAAAAAACGTAAAAGAAGAAATACTTAACATTACTGCCGTTCATCCAATGCGGGAAGAGGACATAAAAAATATTTTAAAAAAAGCAAATAAAAATTGGAGTATTGTAGAAAACCTTTTAGAAAAAGGAGATTTAAAAATGGTAAAATTTAGGGAAAACAAATTTTTCCTACGGAATTTTAAAAGGAATGTTGCAAATGGGTAAAATAAGTAACAATTACAAAAAAATACGCGATTCAATAAAAGATGACGTGCAAATAGTAGTAGCCACAAAAACAAGAAGCGTGGATGAAATAATAGAAGTGATTGAAGACGGAGCCGAAAATATCGGAGAAAATTATGTTTATCCAGAAGCTTCCGAGAAATATGAAAAATTGGGTGATCTGGCGATCAAATTAAAATGGCACCTAATAGGCCATCTCCAAAGCAATAAAATAAATAAAGCTCTTCTTATTTTTGATTTAATACAAACGGTAGATTCGTATACGAAAGCCATAGAGATAGACAAGAGGGTTGAAAACGCCGGAAAAATATTTGTCCCTGTTCTTTTAGAAATAAACAGCGGAAAAGAAAAAACAAAGACTGGATTTATGCCCGTTATAAAGAGAATCAAAGAAGCCTTAGTTAAAATGGAAGACTTAAAACATATAGAAATTCGAGGGCTTATGACAATGGGACCTGCCGAGGGCAATCCGGAAGACGCCAGAAAATATTTCACTGCCACAAGAAAAATTTTCGAGAAGCTAAAAGACGTAAATACAATCAATTCCAAAATGGAAATCTTATCGATGGGTATGAGTAATTCTTACAAAGTGGCTATCGAAGAAGGCGCAAATATGGTAAGAATTGGGTCACTGATATTCGGGGAAAGAAAGTAAAAAAGAAGTTAGGAGTTGGAAGTTAGAAGTTAGAATCCCTACCCAACCACAAAATTTTTTTTAACCACTAAATACACTAAATTTTTTTTGTTTATTTAAACCCCACCCATAACCCATAATTAGCCACGGATAGACACGGATTAACACTGACTTTTTTGTTGTTCTTTTTGACTAATGACTAGCGACTGAAGACTAGAGACTGTATTACTGATTCGAAGAATCTATTGGCTTTTAGCTTTACTCTCCTCCACAATTAATTCTTCCGTCCTTTTTATAATTTCCTCGCGGAGTTCTTTTAATTTTTGGGTGTCACTTGACATTTCGTCGAAATAATTTTTAAGTTGTTCTGGAGATACACCATGTGTACTTAATATTTTTCCAGTTTTTTCGTTAAACTCATTAGTTAAGACTGCCATTTCACTGTCACTTTTCACCTGTTGTGCTTTAAAGCTGTATTCCTGAATCAGCAGGCTTTGCCTTACAGATAATTCCACAAACAAAGAATCATCAAGCGTTACAGATGTTTTCGTTTCCTTAGAATCATTAGAATCACCTTTACAACTAATAACAACTAAACCGGCAAACATGAGTAAAGCTGATAAACCAATAAGAATTATACGTTTCAAATTTAACCTCCTAATTAAATATTAAATTAAGATATCGTATTTCTCTTACAGTATCTATTCATGGAATAGATCGCAAGATTATATAAGCTTTGATCTAAATTACTATCTTTTAAATTTGATAGCTCCGTCACATAATAAAAGACTTTTACAATATGTCAAGGAACCCATTTTTAACCCCTACACTTTTTACCATAGAGAAATACGACACTTCTTAGCGTCTAATTGTAAATTGTAAGTTGGAAATTGTAAATTGAAAATATTATTGCCACGGATAGACACGGATTAACACTGACTTTTTTGTTGTTCTTTTTGACTAATGACTAGCAAACGGAAACTAGAGACTGTATTACTGATTCGAAGAATCTCTAACACTGATTCACTGGTTAAAGCTAATAGCTATTTTTTTCACAAGTTACTCAATCCTTGACTTTTTCATGTAAACCACTACAATCTAAAAAGTTGAATGTTGGAAGCACATTTTATACAAACGTTAATAAAAATTTAAAAGGAGAATTTATGAATAAAACTATTTCAAAATTATATTTGTTGTCTATAGTAATAATAATTTCTTTTTGGGGCTGCGCCCATTTACCTTCATCCGGCATCAGGGATTTATTGAGAGCTAAAGAAAGAACCCTGCAAACAGGGATAGATGACGCTAAAACCGACATACCTTTCCTTGACGACTTCAATCCTACTAACTTCGGATATATGTCAGCTTTGCCAAAGACGCCGGCTGGTTCCTATATCCTGCAACCCGGTCTTTTTGAAATGCACTGCGAGAGTTACTGTCTAAGAGCAGGAACATACGGTCCTGCAAAAGGTGATGGCTACATATACGCTCCGCTAAAAGGACCCAAAGCGAAAATCATAAAAAAAATATTAAGAGAGAGTGTCAATCACCCCGATATAGAACAGAAAAATATACAACTTTTAATCTGGGCAATTATAGCTCGTTCTAAAGTCGAAGATATCTCACCAAAGGCCCGCGAAGCCGCCATAAAAATGTTGACCCCGTCGGAAATCATCGAAATTAACGGCGGTGCAATTAGCCTTATCCCGGACGATGCGTTTAATGAATTCTTATCCGGACTACCATCACCTCTACAATCTCTTCTTAAAACAGAAGCAAAGATAAGAGAACTAATAAGCAAAAAAGATGCAACTTACGAAGAAATTGAAAAAGTAGCGGTCCTTTTCGGAGAGCCAAGTGAACCCGAGATTAAACGCGATATCCCGCAGGGACGCTGGTCCCTGCATCCCAAAGGATACTTCGTGAGATTCTTTCCATCGGGCTACACAAGAACTCTTCTGCAAATGTACGTTCCGGAAACATTCAACATAGAAAAAGACAAATATAACCGTATAACAAAAATAGAAGACGAGTGGGGTAATTCAGTCGAAGCAGAATATCAGGACTCGATTATATCAAATTATATCAGGAATGAAAGAAATTTAAACGCATATGCTTTTAAAAATATCAAACTCCAGAAAAAAGTTTTTACGTACTTGAATTATATAGACTCGGTAAAACTGGAATTACCCAATACGGGCTGGACGCTGCAGGGAAAACCTTCCGGCAAAATAAACTCAAAAACAGACACATCAAGATTCTCAAACTTAGAAGAATACAAGAAATGGGCAATCGAACATAGAAGAAATATAGAAGATCTGGATAAACATTTTGAAGGTAAAGGGGATTTATCTGAACTCACGGATATTGCAATGTTTTATAAAGGAATAAAAAAAGCAGTCGGCGAACATGAACCATTAGATGAAAACCCCTGGATCTCAGAACACTGCTTACTTGTACAAAAAGCATGGCAGTATCTTCTTTGTAAAACAGAAACCGGAATAATCAGAGATAATAGTGTCCTATCCGGCCTTTTTTCGGAAGCCTATAGTAAATCCGAAAACGACAGTACAGTTAGTATACAATCAAGCTCTTCAAAAAAAGGCGGCAGCGATCCAGACAAGAAAAAAAGTAAGAAAGACAAAAATGGTAAAAAATCCAAAGACGATAAAAACGGCTCGGATTCTCCCACCTCAGCACCGGCAGAATCCCAGAAACAACTGAACGGAAACTCTAATCGTCCGGTACCCTGTTCCGAACTCCAGGACGCTATAAATAAACTTAAGACAGAAATAAGATGGCAGGAATTATTTATTGAAACCGTAGAAGAATTTCCCGAATCCATTGGGCTCTTTAATGATGCACAGGCATGGAGAGATTTTATCGAGACACTAAGATCTAACTCAGCTGTAAGAAAAGGAGTAACTCCGCCCAACTCAAAACCTTATACTTTCAAAACAAGACCTAACGGTGAAATTTATTTCTTCTATACATACAAAGGTGAAGAGGTTACCATTTTACTTCGCGATAAAAACGGTAATGATTTACCGGAAAATATAGAGCTGGCGAAGCGATTTTTCCGAGACGCAATTGGAAACCCTTATCTGGCAGATATTTTATTCGATATTCTCCTTAATGATCACGAACAATCTCATGCCGATGACTATAAATCGGGTGACACCGACGACAGCGTTTCCTCAGCTGCCGAATCAGAAATGAAGGCTTTCAAAAAAGCTATAGATGCCAAAAAGAAAGCTCTGAAGGATATGGAAAATAGGCTAAAAAATGAGGACTGCATAAAATAAAAGTACAACCAGCATCAATCATTAATAGTGAGCAGGGAGTAGAGAGTAGTAAGTAGTTAAGAAAGGCAACATCAAACTTGGTGTGGGGGTTGGGCTTTGTGCTCTTTGTGTCTTTGTGTGAGGATAAATTTGGATGTGAGGTGCGGTGTTTTTTAAACAATAAGAAAATCTTTGTGAGCTCGGTGTGTTCTTTTTTTTCTCTGTGCTCTCTGTGGTTAATTATGGGAGGTTGGGGACGGGGACTTGCTAATTAATCGATAACCGCTAATATATATATTTAACAAAGGGAGGAAAATAAAACAAAAAAGAAATTTGAAACAATCAATTTACATTCGGGACAGGAAAAGGTCGACAAAGAGGTAGGAGCAAGGGCTGTACCAATTTATCAGACAACATCATTTATATTCAGGGATACCGAACACGCGGCAAATCTTTTTGCCTTAAAAGAAACGGGGCATATTTATTCACGAATTTCGAATCCTACTGTGGAAGCGTTCGAAAAAAGGATATCTGATATTGAAGGTGGAACCGGTGCAGTAGCGGTTTCTTCAGGTCAGGCTGCAGAAACACTAACTCTTTTGGGAATAACAGAGTTAGGTGATGAGATTGTAGCCGGTAACAATTTATACGGTGGAACATATCAGTTGCTTAATCACTCACTTCCAAAACTTGGTAGAAAATCAACCTTTGTAGATTCTTCAAAACCTGAGGAATTCAAAAAGGCAATTAATAAAAAGACAAAAGCAATATATGTTGAAACTATAGGAAATCCAAAGCTTGACGTTCCTGATTTCGAAAAAATCGCAAAAATAGCCCATAAAGCAGGAATTCCTTTAGTAGTGGACAATACTGTAGGTGCCGGGATTGTGCGTCCTATTGAATATGGCGCGGATATAATAGTACAATCTGCCACAAAATGGATTGGCGGACATGGAACTTCGATTGGCGGTGTCATTGTCGATTCGGGAAATTTCAACTGGAATAACGGAAAATTTTCCGAATTAGTCGAGCCGGACCCAAGTTATCACGGAATAAGTTATTGGAAAGACTTCGGAAGTGTAAAGGGAATAGGAAACGTCGCTTTTATAACAAAAATACGCTGTCATATGCTGAGGGATTTCGGCTCATGCTTAAGTCCCTTCAACGCTTTTCTTTTCCTGCAGGGACTTGAAACACTGCATCTACGTGTGGCGCGACACTCGGAAAACGCGCTCGCTGTGGCAAAATTTTTAAAGAAGCATCCTCATGTTAGCTGGGTAATTTATCCCGGATTACCTGAGCACCCAAGCCATAAAACCGCAAAAAAATACCTTAAGGGTAAATACGGCGGTCTTGTAGGTTTTGGAATAAAAGGAGGACTGGTATCCGGAAAGAAATTCATTGAATCCGTTAAACTACTCTCCCATCTTGCAAATATTGGCGATGCGAAAAGTCTCGTGATCCATCCTGCTTCGACCACACATCAGCAGCTCACAAAAAAAGAACAAAAAGCAACAGGAGTAACCCAAGATTACATTCGCCTTTCAGTTGGACTTGAAAACATAGAAGATATCAAGTGCGACATAGACCAAGCTTTAAAAAAGGCGGTTAAATAAATTCAAAGTGAAAGAAAAAAGCCTTGGTATAGTTAAAACAAAATACTTTAATTTTGCAGATTCCCCGAACGAACTGGAACTCGAAAACGGAGAAAAGCTGGGACCCATAACCGTTGCCTACGAAACTTATGGAACGCTAAATAAGGATAAAACAAATGCATTACTTATCGTTCATGCCTTTTCCGGAGATGCTCACGCAGCAGGATACCACAAAGGGGACGATAAACCGGGCTGGTGGGACAGCATGATTGGTCCCGGAAAAGCCTTTGACACAGACAAATACTATGTAATTTGCTCCAATGTTCTCGGAGGATGCAGCGGTACGACCGGGCCTTCCTCGGTAAACCCGGAGAGTGGTAAGCCTTACGGCTTAGATTTTCCGCTTATCAGTATAAATGATATGGTTAAAGTACAGAGCAAACTAATCGAACATTTAAATATCGAAAAACTGCTGACGGTCGCCGGCGGCTCGATGGGCGGCATGCAGGCATTATCCTGGTTAATAAAGTACCCGGACAAAATAAAAAGTGCAATAATAATAGCTTCAGCCATCAAACACTCTCCGCAACAAATCGCTTTTGACGAAGTAGGAAGAGTATCTATAATTTCGGATACCGCATGGAACGATGGAGATTATTATGGAAAAGACACTCCCGCGAGCGGTCTTGCTCTTGCCAGGATGGTAGGACATATAACATATATGAGTGATAAATCTATGATGGAAAAATTCGGCAGGAGAATCAGGAACGTAAAAGAGCGACATAAATTCAATACAGGCTTTGAAATAGAAAATTATCTTCATTACAGAGGAAGTAATTTCGTTAAAAGATTCGATGCCAATTCTTATCTTTATATAACAAAAGCAATCGACTGCTATGATGCATCGGAAGGTAAAAATCTTTCTGAACTATTACAAGGTGCAAAAGCAAAAGTAATGGTGCTGGCTTTTAAATCTGACTGGCTTTACCCTACGTATCAATCCAGAGAAATAGTAAGGTCCTGTAAGGTTGCGGGGATCGACACCACCTTCTGCGAAATCGACTCTACATACGGACACGATGCCTTTCTTCTCGAAATAGAAGAAGAGACAAAACTAATAAAACACTTTCTGGAGAAAGTCGTTCAGTCAAAATAGATAGATAAAAATGTTTAAATATATAAGAGAAGTAGAATTTCAAACTATTTGCGATTACATAAATGAGGGGTCCTCAGTTCTCGATCTGGGCTGCGGAGACTGCGAGCTTCTTCATCGCCTTATTACGGATAAAAAAGTAAAGGCTCAGGGAATAGAACTCGACGAAAAAAAGATATATCAATGTGTTCAGAAAGGCGTATCAGTACTACATGAAGATATAGAATACGGACTATCAGAGTACAAAGACAAATCGTTTGATTATATAGTACTTCAGCAAAGCCTCTCAGAAGTAGTCAAGAAACCAGACAATGTGATACAGGAAGCACTAAGAGTAGGAAATAAGGTTATAATAAGCACTTCGAATTTTGCACATTACAGAGCACGGTTTCAGATATTTATAAGAGGAAAAACCCCTGTGACTCCTTCTCTGCCCTACTCATGGTACGATACTCCAAATCTTCACTTTTTAAGCCTTTCGGATTTTATCGAATACTGTAAAAAAAGAAACATTCGAATTGAAAAAACAACTTACCTTGGAATAAAAAGAAAAGCATATTTATTCCCCAATTTTTTTGCTCTGATCGGTATCTTTATGATATCAAGAGAGTAAAAGCCATAATTTAAAAAGCAGCTATTATTCTATTCACCCGGGCAACTTTTTAAATAATCGAGAATCTGGTCTATTTTAGCAAAAGCAACACAGACTGACGAGTCGGCTGCACCGTAATACAATCTCAGTTCATTATTTTCTCTATTAATTATCGCACCCGTAGGGAAAACGACTCCGGAAACATCCCCAATAAATTCATACGGTTCTTTAGGTCCAAAAACCCATTCCTGGCTGCGCTTAACCACTCTCCACGGCTCTTCCAGATCGAGAAGGGCCAGACCAACACGATAAAGACTACCGGAAACGGTTCTGCGAACCCCATGATATATCAGAAGCCATCCATCTGAAGTCTCGATTGGTTGGGCTCCTAGTCCCACTCTGTTACTATCCCATGAACCACCTCTCCGATGCAGGAGAACGCGGTGTTCTCCCCAATGAATAAGATCAGGAGAAAATGCAATCCATATATGAGCTTCCCCGCTAACTATGGGGCGGTGAATCATAACATACCTGCCTCCAAACTTTCTCGGAAAAAGAGAAGCATCTTTATCTTCAGGGGGCAATAATACTCCGAATCTCTCAATTATTTGAAAATCTTTTGTTAAGGCAAGAGAAACCTTTGGCCCAACCGAAGAATAAGAAACATAAGCGATGGCAAATTTTCCAAGATCTTCAAGCCATATTACGCGCGGGTCCTCGAGCCCCCATCTCTCTTCCGGATGCTCTTCGAAATATTCCATAGTAGGAGCCTCATCAATAATCCAATCTGTAATACCATCCTTACTCCTGGCAAGAGTTAAATGCGAAAAACCTCTATAGTCTTCAGCTCTAACTAATAGCAAGGTTTCACCATTCACAACAGCAGCACCCGGATTAAACACGGAATGAACAGAGTAAGGCCACTTTCCTGCAGTCAAAATAGGATTGGCTTCATATCTCTTGAATAACTCCGCGCCTCCACCTTTTACGAAAGACAATATACAACCTCCTTCATTTTAAATAAAACTTACCACGACAGATTCGCTTTTTATTTTAATAAAAAATATTCTAAAAGTCAATGTTTAAGTTAGGGTAAACTAAAAGAAAAACCAATTTTCGATTACTTATCCGCAATTTCATACATAAGGAGAAGAGCAGAAAGCCAGGAAAGCAGAGATTCTGCCCCCTCGTTAAGATTCACTCTGGAAGAGTGAATGCCATCTCTACATCCCCCGGTCTTAAAGTTGTAAAGGGTTTCATTTATATCGTTGTCTCCCAAAAACCAGTTATAGCACCATTTAACTTTTTTCAAAAACTCTCTCTGGCCTGTAGCTTTATATGCTTCATAACATGCATCGATTAGCGCCGCACTTTCTACGGGCTGCTGGTCAAAGTTCGCTTTTTTGCCATCCCTCTTCAGCCATCCGTTATTTCCTATCAAAGACAAATGTCCCTTCTCGCGGTCAGTTTGTATTCCCAAAAGCCAATTTAAGCTTTTCAATCCCCACACTTTCATCTCCTCAGAATCCATATCCGACCCCAGAGCTATCAGAGCTTGCGGTAACCGCCCGTTTTCATAAGTTACCACATCCTCACACCATAACCAATCATCAGATGAATTTTCTTTAAAAGAATCTAAAAGCCTTTTCCCTAATTTTGATTTCAAGTTCTTGGCATTTATATCACCGGGGAATGCTCTCAAATAATCCATCAAAGCAATTATGGTAAAAGCCCAGGCCCTGGGAGAGATAAAAGAATCGGCAAAACCAATAGCTTGATGAAAAAGTTGTGTTGCAAGACCTGATAGATTTTCATCGGGATATTCCGAAACAATTTTTCCAAGCGCCCAGAAAAACCTACCGTAAGAATCCTCCGAATCATTGTTTTCCTGCCATTTTTTATCGTAAGAAAGAAAATTGTTAACCATTCTATTTTTAGAATCGTATGCGAATAACAGAAACGAAAGATAGATGTCTATTAGAGGCAAAACCGAGTAGTCCTTGAAAAGATTCCAATACTTTAAAGCTACGATTAAAGCCCTGGCATTATCATCGGTGGTATAACCATGAGTTCTATCCGGAATGGAAAAAATTGCATGTTGAAAAATACCGGTACTGTCGGTTAACCTTCTTAAATGGTCGAGCTTAACATCTGGTAATTCCTGTATTTTTATGGCTTCTTCTACTTTCTTCTGGGTTAATTCAGCCTTAATCATAACTCTAAATTCTCCCTGCACGTTCTCAAATAAATTAACATATGAAGACGCAACTTCTTTCCAGATCATACTTCTTCCGTACTCATAGGCTTTTCTTCTGATTTGATCTCTTAATTGCTTATTCTTTAGTAGCCTCAGCATAGCAGCAGATAGCTTATTTTCTTTCCCTATCGGGACTAGTATCCCCCGATCATTTGAAAGCAATTCTTCGGCGCACCAGTAACTTGTCGATACTGTAGCCTTACCGCAAGCTATTGCATAAGAAAGAGTCCCTGAAGAAATCTGTTCCCGGGATAAATAGGGAGTAACATAAATATCCGTCATAACCAGATATTTAATCAACTCTTCCAAAGTAACAAACCTATTATGAAAAATTATATTTTTCTCAAGGTTCAATTTATTTACAAGTCTTTTCAAAAAAATCCTGTATTCCTCTCCTCTTACTCTTTTGATGGAAGGATGAGTTTCTCCCACTACAAGATATGCGGCTTCGGGAAATTCCTTAACAACTTTCGCCATCGATTTAATAGCAACTTCAATCCCTTTATTAGGACTTATCAAGCCAAATGTCATCATCACCTCACGACTTCCCAGGTGAAAATCCTCCCTGTAATAAGCTGGGTCAAGAAATGGAACATCGGGTGCACCGTGAGGTATCATTACAATCTTTTTCTCATGAATCCCATAAACATCTTTTAATAAATCGAAACCTTTATTTGCAAGTACCACGATTTTTGTTGAAAGAGAACAGAGTTGTTCCAACACTTTTTTTTGATTCTCCTTCGGTTTGTCCAGAATAGTATGCAGAACTAAAACAACGGGTTTCTTCAGGTTATCCGCAAGAGATAATATATAACTACCATCATCGCCTCCGAAAATGCCGAATTCATGCTGTATACATACAACGTCGACTTCGGACAAATTCAAGAAATCTGCTGCTTTCCTGTAATCCCCTCTATTATGAGCTCTTATTTCCAGAATAACTTCCTCTCCATAATTATACTCTTCGTTCCCATCAGAAAGAGCAACAATCTGAACATCTTTACCTCTATCTGAAGAAACCCCATATAGTTTAAAAATAGCATCGGTAAGATTTTCGGTAAAAGTAGCTATACCGCACTCTCTTGGAGGATAGGTCGAAACAAAAGCCACGGGTAAACGCTTAAAGATTTTAATTCCCATTATTCTTTTTATTGTATTTTCTTTTTCAAAAAAGTCAACTGGGAAAAGCCTTAGCACAAATTCAAACAACCCTTAAAAATTTAATTTAATTATCTAATTTCCATACAAGAAAACTATACTACATTCACATATCCGCCTATATTGAAAACGAGAAAGTATTTTTCTATATACTTTAAAAGGTAATACTCTATTAGAATAAATAATATTTAAAAAATCCTTAAAGCATAATATTCAAAAAGAACAAAGAAAAATCGAAACGGGAATGTTAAAAAAAGAGGCGGGAGAATTCCCGCCTCTTAAAAATTCATCATCGCATCCAATAAATAACTTTGGCACTAATCCAGTAGACTCATAAATGACTCAATAACAGAAGTATAATCAACTTGCGAGTCATCGGAGAATATAATTATGACCCTGCTGACGTGTGTAGCATCTTCCGGATCCCATAAAACACCTTCTATACTAGCTGCATGTTCTCCATCGTGGGTGATTTCTCCATCCACAACTCGTCTTTCATACCCTGGGTAGCTGGTGGCATCAGGCGCTGATACATCCATTACCAGATCCCATCCATTTGAATCGCCAAGGGTAAGTCGTCCGCTATCATTAGCATATCTCGTGACAGTAAAATCTACACCATAACCGGTAACTAGATTTTCCGCCCATAGGCGTACAGTACCAACAAAATCTACAGAATCGATGTAAGTGGAATCGATTTCAGTCATCACATCAACAGCGGTAGTGACAGAAGCACCCATCTCGTAAAAATTGATAATACGATAAATCAGAGTTACACTATCCGCTTCATCCTCCGAAATATAATGAGCCCCGAATTTTAACCATGCTAAATTAAATCCATCCAAACCCACACCTATCCAAACCTTTGTAGGCAAAGTATCCGTTACCCCGCCATAAAACTCTAAGGAATCAATGCGAAGTCTGGCATCATGAACATAGCCGGCAGAATCAACATAGGGCCATGTAAATAAAATCGCATTTGCAGGATTATTCGGATCTACATGTACCCATTCCGGAACGGTGGTATCCAGGTCCCACGTACCATAAAGCGAATCAAGCCCAAACGGATCTCTAAGAGCTCTAAGATTCTCATGCGTACCTTCTAAAGACGCCATAGAACTAAAACTAGGCCCGGGAGGATCACTCTCTTCAAAAGATTCCAAAACCTGCGAAGATTCAGACATGTAAGCGTTGGCAAACATCATTTGTAATCCAAAAAGGAATTCTTCGGTATCATCCCTGGAAACATCATTGTTTTTACTGCAAGAAGCCAATATTAACAGAAGCCCAAGCCCTAACCCCACTGAACAAATTTTCCAAAGCCTCATAAAAAACCTCCTTTTTTATGGTTTTTTATAACCTCTCTTGCTGCTTTAACTTTGGAGATATGGAAAAAGTATAATTACAAAAAGGACACTTATAGGGGAGCTTATCCTTTTCCATAAAAAATACTTCTTCACACTCAGAGCATACAAATTCTTTAAGATCTGCTTGGTCTCCTGTGTTTCCTATGAGTAACATAACGCCACGACACTCCGGACATACCGGACTTTTAGATTTATTATAAGAAATACAAATAGAAGTTCCACATCCTTTGCATTCAAATTCATACATATATATAATTATAAGAAAAAATCACCTTATGTCAAGGACAAAATCTCCTCTCGAACAACCTGACAGGATTAACAGTATTTTCTTACTATTTCGCAATTTTTCTATTTTACAATATTTCTAAACTAGAACCCTGGAATCCTTAAGCCCTAGACTTTAATTAACAACAAATTACGAAAAATTTATTGTAACTTCTAAGCGAAAAAATATTTGTCCTACTCAAAAAGGACTGTTGACAATATTTAATCATAAATTATAATCGAATATATGAAAACCATAGGACTTACAGATGTAATTGTTGAAAAAGTATGCGGTTTCGGCAAAGAAAGAGAAAAACCCCAAAAAATCTGTATAGACGTCTCCATTGAAACTGATTTTAAAGCTGTAGCAGAAAAAGATGATCTGTCCCAAGGAATTGACTTCAAAACTGTCTACGCACTCATAATGACCGGTTTAGAAGGAAATTTTTACACACTCGAGAAAGCCGCACTTTCAATTTGGAAACAAATAAAAGGACTTGAAAAAGCAGGGAAAGTAAAAGTTACTGTAAAAAAATGCAATCCTCCTTTCAAAAATGAAGTAGGAAATTCCTGGGTTACAATAGAGGAATAAGATATGATCGGCGCATACCTGTCACTGGGGTCAAATATCGGAAAAAGAGAAACAAATATTAAATTAGCATTCACACAAATATCAAAACTCGGAAAAACAACAGGCTCACACATATACAAAACAGAACCTTGGGGCAGAAACGGCATACCTGAGTTCTTAAATGCATGCGTTTATGTCGAAACCGAATTGGATATTAATAATCTTTTCCAGGAACTCCAATCTATCGAACGACGAATGGGCAGAAAAAAAGATAAAAAATGGGATTCAAGAATAATAGATATCGATTTGTTACTCTCAGATCAACTAATATTCATCAGTCCTTCACTTACGATACCTCACCCATACCTTCCTACACGCAATTTTTACCTTAAGCCTCTTTCGGAAATAACAAAAGAAGAAACAGAACCATTAACTGGAAAAAAAATTAAAACTCTCCTGGAAGATTGTCCAGATAAAAAAAGAGTATGGAAAACTGGGAATATATTGCAATAGAAGGTATAATAGGTGTAGGAAAAACAACACTGGCCAAATTTCTTTCCCGAGAGTATAATACAAAACTGGTACTCGAAGATATAGACGGAAATCCCTTTCTTCCCCAATTCTATGAAGATCCGGAAAGATACTCCTTCACAACTCAAATCTTCTTTCTACTCTCACGTTACAACGAGCTAAGAAATTTAACTAATAGAGAACTTTTCACAAAAAGAATGATTTCGGATTACACATTCGACAAAGATAAAATATTTGCTTTTATAAACCTTGACGACAGAGAAAAACTACTCTACGAAAAGATATACAATCTTCTTGACAAAGACATTATAAAGCCCAATCTGGTGATATATCTCCAGGCAAACCTTGAAACCTTGATGGAAAGGATTAGAAACAGAGGTAGAGCATATGAAAGAAGAATAAAAGAAGATTACATAAAAACTCTTATTCGTTCATATAATGAATATTTTTTTCACTTCCAGAAAAGCCCGGTCCTAATAGTGAATTCAAACGAATTCGATTTTTTAAACGAACCCACTCATCTTCAATTGCTTAAAAAAGAAATTGCTTCAATCAAGAGTGGAACCACCTACTTGTCTATTGCCGAATGAAAATTATAAGAATAATAAAAGAACAACAAAATTATTCTTTAGACAATAAATGCAAAGACATTAAAATTGGACTTGTTCCCACTATGGGTTTTCTTCACAAGGGGCATTTGAGTCTTATAGAAAAAGCAAAAAAACTCTCGGATAAAACAATTGTAACGATTTTTGTCAACCCGACACAATTCGGAGAAGGGGAAGATTATAAAAAATATCCAAGAGACGAAAAAAGAGACCTAAAATTACTCAGCGAAAAAGGGGTCGATGCGGTTTTCATACCCACAGCAGCCGAAATGTACCCGGAAAGATTCCAAACTTCCTGCAATGTTAACGTCCTTTCACAAGAATACTGCGGAAGCAGCAGACCGGGGCACTTCCGGGGAGTAACTACTGTAGTTTTGAAATTATTTAACATAATACAACCTGACTTGGCTGTTTTCGGGGAAAAAGATTACCAACAGTATATTATAATAAAAAGGATGACCAAAGATTTAAATTTACCGATAAAAATAATCTCTTCCCCTATTATAAGAGAAAATGACGGACTTGCGATTAGCTCCAGAAATACATATCTTAACACCGAACAAAGAAAAGAAGCAACGATTATCTACGAATCACTACTTACCGCAAAAAACCTGATTAAAAAAGGCAGAACTGAAGTTGTCTTTTTAAGAAAAGAAATGGCAAAATTGATCGGATCAGAAAAAAACACCCGAATAGATTATATAGAATTTGTGAATCCTAAGACCATGGAAAAAGTCGAGAAAATAGAAAAGCCAACAAGAATTTTAATTGCCGTATGGGTAGGAAAAGCAAGACTTATCGACAATATGGAGGTAAAACCATGAACTCAGAACTCAGAATTCGGAATTCAGAAACCAGAAGTCAGAATCCCCACCTCCCACCCCATTTTTTTCACCACAGAGAACACAGAGAACAAATTAGGGAAATTGGAAAACGGGATAACTATTTTACTATTTTGCTATTTCTCTATTTTACTCGGATTCGAAGAATCTACATTTTGCTTTTTAATTTTTAATATTTCATTTATTATATGGCGACTACTTTAAATAACAAAATCAGAAGAGGGCTTAAATTATTTTTAATACTTGTTATTCTTACAATGATAGCTCTTCTTGTTTTCTCGGATCCCGACCCCCAAAAACGTTTTAGCTTTAATTTTATCCACAAAATCTCATACGCATTCGAGCAAATGGATCTTAAATATCTTCTATTTGCTTTTATTTTCTGGCTAATTCATATACTTCTCGATGCTTTCAGGATAACTCTTTTTTGCCAGGGTACAACAGGAAGATGGGGCAGTATGAGAACAGCAATTGAAGTTATCTTAACCGGTGCTTTTCTAGCAGCAGTAACTCCTTTCCAAACAGGCGGACTACCGGTACAATTATATCTGCTAAAAAGAGATGGTATATCCTACGGGAAAGGAACCCTTATTATTCTACTTAGAGCTATTTTTTATTCTATAATGATGCTTATACTCTTACCTTTCCTGTTCCCCATTCTTACAAAAGAATACAATGCAACTTCCATTAGAATATTATCAAAATACAGCCTTATCGTTTATCCGATTATAGTATTTATCATATCATTTGCTTTAATAAAACCAAATATTATTAAAAGCTTCTTATATAAATTTACCCTATTGTTGGGAAGGAGAAAAAGAAAAGCGACAGATTTAATAGATAGAATGTTTAAAGAAATAGAAGAAATGAAAGACGGATTCTGGCGTTTCGTAAGAGAAAAGAAATGGCACTCGGTAGCAAGTTTTCTTCTTACTTTTATAACTTATATTCCCTATTTCTTTATCGCTCCTTTACTGCTCAAAGGGGTCGGTATAAACGTATCTTTCATAAGAATTGCTTTCCTTCAGCTGGTTGTTATATTATTTACGTTCTTCTCTCCGACACCTGGCGCAACCGGTGTATCAGAGGGAGTATTTGCAATTATGTTTTTAGGAATCGTAGGGAAAGGCCTGCTCGGTGTTTTCACTATATTATGGAGGTTTTTTACCTTTCATCTGACTGCTCTTGTTGGCGGAATTATAACTTTGGATGTTTTAAAATTAGGAGGTATGGAAATCGATGGAGAATGAACTTACTAAAGAAAGAATTTTAAAAGGAATAAGATTGTTTCTCTTTCTGTCTCTAGCTACTGCCGCGGTCATATTATTTTTTACAATTAGCGAAGACACAATAGAACAATTAAAAAAAATATCGCCTTTGTTCTTAGCCTTAACTTTCTTATCCACATCTCTCCGCTTCTTCTTTGACATATGGAGACTCCGATATATTATTGAAGCCCTGGGGAAGAAACTATCCTGGATGGGAGCATTTCACTTTACGATGGGAGGTTTACCTCTCGGCGCAATTACACCTATGCAGATCGGAGGAATACCCTTTCAGCTTTACGTATGTAAAAGAGAAAAGATATTAATTCCGGAAGGAAGTGCGGCGATTTTCACACGAGGTCTTCTTTCTGCAATGGTCTTACCACTGCTTCTTATTCCCATATGGTACTATAGACAATACCTTACTTCAGGAATAATGAGCGCTATTTTAAAATATCTGGTAATATTCTACGGAATAATTGCAATAATTTTCTTCGTCTTATTAACTCAAACATCCTTATTAAAGAAGGTATTTAGGCGTAAGGCGAAAGGGATTTTAATGTTCAGAGAAGTCTTTACCAATGAATACATGAAAAGGAAACCGGCTTTCTTAAAAGCATACATAACTACTTTTCTTTCCTTAACCTTTTATTTTCTGACTGCACCCCTTCTAATAAGAGGTCTTGGTATCGAGGCTCCTTTCTTTGAAGCGATGATTCTGCAAATTATATTAACATACGCCGTGAATTTTATGCCAACACCCGGAGCAACAGGTCTTGCGGAAGGAGGAGCTTTAGCGGTTTTCAAACACTTAATGCCAAAATCCGTCTTAGGTGTTTATGTTATGTCGTGGAGATTCTTTACCGGTTATTTTGGAATAATCGTAGGAGTACTCGCTATCACAGAGTTTATACGGGAAAGATGGAGATAAATAAAAACATCGAGGAGTTAGGAGTTAGAAGTTAGCAGTTAGAATCCACTCCCACCTCAAAAAAACTGGTGATACTATACGGTTGGCTTAAATGCGAAAGGCGAATAGCGAAAAGCTAATTGCGTATACAAACTTGACTTAGGTTAAATCTCTTTTATATTAAGGTTATGAAAAAATTGATGGTTTTAATTGATGGTTCATCTCTTGCGTACCGCTCATATTATGCTTTTGTTAAAAATCCTTTAAAAACATCCAAAGGTGAACCGACTTCAGCGATTTATGGTTTTGCCAGAAGCATAAAAAAACTCTTAGAAGAACTAAAACCTGACTATGCCGCAGTCTGCTTTGATCTTCCCGGACCTACTTTCAGAGAAGAAAATTTCGCAGATTATAAAGCAAAAAGAGAGAAAACTCCCGAAGATTTAGTAACGCAACTTCCGCATATAAATAAATTATGTGAAGCAACGGGGTTTTCGGTAATGAGCCTTGAGGGATATGAAGCAGACGACGTAATCGCCACTCTTGTAAAAAAAGCGGAAGAAGGGAATATTGAGACGGTAATATTTACTCTGGATAAAGATTTAATGCAACTTGTTTCTGAGGATGTGAAAATTCTAAATATGCACAAATCCGGAGTAGAATTGTACGATAGAAGCAATGTTGAGGAAAAATTCGGAATCCCCCCGGAAAAGATAAACGATTTTCTCGCTCTTTCGGGAGACCCATCTGATAATATACCCGGAATAAAAGGAATCGGAAAGAAAACGGCTGCAAAACTACTAAACAAATTCGATTCTCTGGAAGGAATCTTTTCAAATATAGAAAATATTAAAAATACAACTCTAAAAAATAAGCTTATCGGTAAAGAAGAAGAGGCAAAACAATGGAAAGAACTGACCCGACTCGAAAAAGATGCGCCTATCTCCGAAGGACTGAACGAGATTGAATACAAAGGGATAGATTCTGAAAATTTAAAAAATTTACTTAAGCATTTTGAGTTTTATTCACTCATAGAAGATTGGCTCAACAAAGAAGAACAACAAGGGGAATTTAAAACAGTCGATTCGATTGAAATAAAACAAGGGCAATCGATATGTATCCATTATAATGAAGATAAATTTTATATTTCTGTCGGAGATACTATCGAAGAAACAGAAAAGAGTAAGCTCAGGATGCGTCTTAATGACCTTCAAAATAATCCTCTTATTCTGGAAGACGCAAAAAAATTTGCCCACCTAATTGGTTTTTACCCAAAAAATAAAATCTTCGACCTTTCTATCATTCATTATTTGCTTTACCCAAACAGAAGAAATCATTCTCTCCCGCGAATTCTTTTGGAGCAGGGTACGTCATATAAAGAAGAAGCATCATGTTCCGTTTTTATGAGAAAAGCTTACGAAAAATTACTCGATGATCTAAAAAAGAATGGACTTTTGTCAGTTTATAATGAAATAGAAGAACCTCTGATTCCAGTATTATATGAAATGGAACAACATGGATTACTAATGAACAAAGACCTGTTAGTCGAGTTAAAGGATTCAATAGAAAAAGAAATTAACAAACTTGAGGAAATTATATATAGAATTGCGGGCGATAGGTTCAACTTAAGGTCCCCAAAACAATTGAGTGAAGTTTTATTTACTAAACTAGCTTTACCTCCGGTTAAAAAGACAAAAACCGGCTTTTCCACAGATTTTGAAGTACTCAAAGCACTTTCAAAAAAACATCCTATAATGCCTGAATTAATAAATTTCAGGGAATTAGATAAGCTCTTAACCGCATATGTAATCCCGCTAATAAATTGTATAGATGAAACAAGCGGCAGAGTACATAATGAATTTCAACAATCGGTTGCAGCAACCGGAAGGCTAACAACCACTTCTCCAAACCTTCAAACACTTCCTATAAGAACAGAAAAAGGAAGAAAAATCAGAGAATCAATTATTGCGCCACAGTACCATGAAATATTATCCTGTGATTATTCCCAAATAGAGTTACGAATACTGGCATATATTTCTAAAGATCAAAAGTTAATAAATGATTTTGAAAACAATCTCGATATACATCTGCAGACTGCTTGTAGAATCTTCGGAGTTAAAGTAGAAGATGTTAACGAAGAAATGAGAAGAAAAGCAAAAACGGTTAATTTCGGAATTATCTACGGAATAAGTCCATTCGGTCTTTCAAAACAACTTGAAATAGGAACTACAGAAGCTAGTGATATAATTACGAAATATTATACCAACCATCCAGGGGTTGAAACATGGCAAAAGGAGACTATCGAAAATGCAATCAGTTCAGGCTTTGTAAAAACGGTATTTGGAAGAAAAAGACTGATACCGGAATTAAAAAGCCAGAGAGAAATGGAATACGGTAAGAGGATAGCAATAAATACGCCAATACAGGGCACCGCAGCTGATATAATAAAAAAAGCCATGATTTTGATTGATAAAGAATTAAAAAATAAGATGGTAAAAACAAAAATGATTCTTCAAATTCACGACGAACTTCTTTTCGAAGTACCATTAGTCGAAAAAGAAGAAGCGTTAGGTTTAATTATACCCGCTATGGAAAACGCAGGCAAATCGGTTAATATACCTTTAAAAGTAGATTATCATTTCGGTAAAAACTGGAATGAAGCACACTGAAAGATATGAACCACAGAGGACACATATAACAAATTAGGAAAATTGAAAAATGGGTAAACTGGGAAATGGGATAACTATTTTACTATTTTGCTATTTCTCTATTTTACTCGGATTCGAAGAATTTACATTTTGCTTTTTGATTTTTGATATTTAAATTCCAATGAGTAAAATTTAATGGTTCGGAAAATTTATATTAGTGAATTAAATATATAACAAAAGGAGGTCTTAATGGATGTTGTCTTATTAATGATTGTCTGCCTTTTCTTGTTTTTTCTTGTTTACAAATTTTATGGCAATTTTATTTCCAAGAAGATATACCAATTACGTGATGAAAACATAACTCCAGCTCATGAATTTGAGGATGGCATCGATTATGTTCCTACACGTAAAGAAATTATATTCGGGCATCACTTTACTTCCATTGCAGGCACAGGTCCGATTGTGGGACCTGCAATCGGAATAATTTGGGGATGGGTTCCGGCAATAATATGGATTGTCGTAGGCACTCTCGTAATCGGTGCCGTTCATGACTTTGGTTCTCTTGTTCTTTCCTTAAGAAATCAGGGTAAATCGATTTCGGAAATAACTGGTAAGTATATAAACAAAAGAGCCCAAAGAGCATTTTTCTCGATTGTTTTTCTTGAACTCCTTATAGTTATAGCCGTCTTTGGCCTCGTTATGGCTGTAATTTTTGACATGTTTCCGGAGTCTGTTTTCCCTATGTGGTTTCAAATACCTATAGCTGTTTGGTTGGGCTGGATGGTTTACAAAAAGAATGGGAATCTGGCTTTATTTTCTATTATAGCAGTGGTTCTTATGTATTCGACGATAATAATAGGTAGTTTTATTCCACTTACTCTGCCGGGAATTGCTAATATTCCGGCAACGGGTGTCTGGACTATAATTTTGCTGATTTACGCGTACATAGCTTCTATGTTACCGGTTACTACCTTGCTTCAACCCAGAGATTACATAAATTCGCATCAACTTTTTGTCGCTCTTTTCTTACTTTTTGTAGGAGTTTTCACATCTGCAATCGGGAGTACGGATTTTCATATAGTCGCTCCTGCAATTAATTTCAATCCCTCGGGAGCTCCTCCCCTGATACCTTTTATATTTATAACTATCGCCTGCGGAGCCGTATCGGGATTTCATTCACTCGTTTCCTCAGGGACCTCAGCTAAACAAATCAGAAAAGAAACAGACAGTCAGGTAATTGGTTACGGGGCAATGGTGATGGAAGGGGTGCTTGCCGTTCTCGTTATTGTTGCAGTCGCTGCAGGTATTGGGATTGCGTATCGGACCGGAGAAGGAAATATCTTAAGCGGAATACCCGCATGGACAGCCCATTATTCTTCCTGGTCAGCAGCACAGGGTCTCGGTTCAAAGATCTCCGCTTTTGTGATCGGTGCGGCTAATATTATAAATTCAATAGGAATTCCTAAGAGTGTCGCGCTCGTCATTATGGGGGTATTCGTCGTATCTTTTGCCGGTACAACTCTTGATACGGCAACCAGAATTCAGAGGTATGTTTTATCTGAATTATTCGGAGAAGTTAAAATATTTCAGGATAGGAAATTTGCAACAGCCGTTGCTGTAATAACAGCTGGACTTTTGGCTTTTGCGACAGGCGCAAGCGGAAGCGGAGCTTTAAAGCTCTGGCCCATGTTTGGAGCAACAAATCAGACTCTCGCGGCACTGGCTTTATTACTAATAACCATCTGGCTAAAAAGGAAAGGTGGTATGAAATTTTTAATCTCCGGTATTCCTTGTATATTTATGGCATTTATAACAACCTGGGCTCTTGTGATAAACCAGATTGACTTTATTGGTACTCGTAATCCTATACTCTTGGTTTTAAATTTGACAATCCTGTTCCTGAATATTTGGATAATTGTAGAAGGAATAATAATAACCGTCAAGAAAAGTTGAATGAATCCTTGGTGATATTATGAAAGCTATCTGTTTTAGAATGTTGAAAAGAATAAAGAATAGAGCAAAAAAATGGCTTATGGCTATTTCTTTTTTTGAGAAAGGATTAGCAACTAATGTTATTGAAGTCGAGCTGGTTCAGTTGGAGAATATCTTTGCTCTTATTCTATTTGGTTGTTTTGTAGGTTTACCTGCCCCTCCTGTTCATCTAACTCTCAAGTTACTTCCCAAAATGGAAAAAGAAATGCTAATAATGATGAATAGAGTTTTTGCCTCAAAAGATCCTCTTGGGGAACTATTCTCTACCTTAGATATTACTTGATGAATACGGATTTATATTTCTTCGTGGGTAAGGGAGGTACAGGAAAGTCTACGTGTTCCGCAATATTTTCCTTGCAAGAATCAAGAAGAGGAAAAAAGGTCTTAGTCGACTCAATCGACCCGGCTCATAATCTCTCTCAAATTTTCGAAAAGGAATTGTCGATTAAAAGACGCAGGATTGCAGACAAACTTTACGCACAGGAAACAGACTTAAACGTATGGAAAAAAAAGTATCTAAGTACGATTGAAGATGAAATGAGATCCACTTATAAAAACCAAGCAGCTTTTAATCTTAATAAATATTTCAAAACGCTAAAATACTCTCCCGGGCTAGAAGAATACGCAACAATACTTGCCCTCGAAGATACTCTGCAGAAAAATAAAGATATGGATATAATAATATTCGATACGCCCCCAACTGCTCTGTTTTTAAACTTCCTGTCGTTACCCTATTCTTCTTTAAAGTGGTTGGAACAACTACTTAAACTCAGAAAAATTATACTGGCCAAAAGAGAGACAATAAATAGAATACACGGAGGAAAGAGGAAAAAAAAGAGAGATGACGATAAGGTTTTAGAAGAAATATCATGTATGGTTTTGAAATTTAAGACCCTCGCAGGAGTTTTCCAATCAAAGAAAAGTCATTATATAATTGTAATGAATCCCGATGCTCTTTCTCTGACTGAGTCAGAGTCCATAAAAGAACATTTAAATAATTTTGGTATGGAATTAGAATCAGTAATCTTAAATAAGTACGAGGGAGAAGAAGAGAAACTAAAATTAGCTACTTCAAGCTTCCCGGAAGTACGAGTCACAATCCTCGCGAAAGAAAAAGAAGAAATCATCGGTTTCGACAAACTAAAAAAGATTCCGGAATTATTTTCGCAAGGAATCAGATAGAACACATAAAAAACATAGACAAAATATTGAAATACTAAAAATACAAATCTTATTTTCCACAGGGAAGAATAATCTCATATTAGTTTTAAATACTTTCAGTATCGATATTAGTCTGAACATTCATCCCCCCAATAAATTTCAAGGATTTTATGACTTCTCTTTTTAGCTTGCTTAGATTTTTATTTTTAAAAAGATGGGATGGAGCCCGGGAATCTGATGAGCCAAAACCCTCGATACAATCAAGCCTTTTCGAGAGAAAAATTGCCAACTTTTCCTCTTTTTTTGGCTCAGAACATTCTGCAAAAAACCATGATATAAATTTGCAGTATGGTATTATGAAATCGATATGCCAGTGCTTGTTTTTTACGTTTTTCATTTTTAAGTTTCCGAGATGCCGTCTTAAACGGTGAATACCAGACATGGCTGAACCGACATATGCATAATAAGCTTTTTCAAAAGTGATTTGTCCTATTTTTCCGATGGTAATGTTTTTCTTTTTTTCGATTTTGAGTATTAGAACATAAATTCCTTTCATGATATTTTTAGCCACGAAGGCACAAAGAATTAGGTATATGAGTTTATGAGTGTGTGGGTAGATGAGTTAACTGTCTTTTACACATCTACTCATATACCCATCTACTTGATTTTCTGTGCCCTCCGTGTCTTTGTGTTTAGTATTATGAATTAGACACACATTCCCGGTAGAGTTGTACAGCTTCATTTTTCGTAAGGGTTTCTGCTCTTCTTTTTAAATCTATTGAAACTGCTCCGATATTATAGTCAAAGAGATTGTTTTTCAACGTTTTTCTTTTGAAACGAAAAATATCCTTAAGAAATTTTTCGAAACTTTCGTCGACTCGAATTACCGGATTTGTGTTTATCTCGCCTCTAATAACTGCTGAGGTTACATCAGGTTTTGGGAAAAAAGCTTCAGGTTTAATCTCAAATTCGTATTTTATATCATATATAATATTAAATAATATGGAAAGCGACGAATATGATTTATTTCCCGGTTTTGCCGTAAACCTTTCTGCCACCTCTTTCTGAATTACAAAAATCCATTCTTTTATTTTATCTCTATTTTCTTTGATTTTTTGTAAAATCGGCAAGGATACTGAAAAGGGGAGTGCGCCTACAGCAACTTCGGGAAAAGAAGGATCAATTTCTAATTCAAGAAAATCTTCGCAAATAACATTTACATCTAAATTTTTTAAATAACCACAAAAGTCTGCATCTATTTCTACGCACTTCACATCAAAACCTGCATTTTTCAAATGCCTGGTAATTATTCCAAGTCCCGGCCCTATTTCTAATATACTTTTAAAAGGATCACCTGGTATTAGGCATGCGATTTTTCTTGCAATATTTTCATCAAGTAGAAGATTCTGTCCCCGGGATTTAGTAAGGAATTTGTCACCCAGAATCTTCTTTATCTCTTTTACTGTCATGCACCTGGAATAAACGATAAATTAATTTTTTCTTAAAAAAATCAAGGTCAAATTCTATCAACTCATCATATCCCAACCTATAATTTCCACCGGCTTCCCACAATACAAATCCATCTGAACGAGAATCAGATGCTGCTTTTAACTGATTGAATACATACTTACGCCCAAGTTTTGATCGTCTCCAGGTAAATGCTTGTAGATAAGGCACTATATCGATTTCTTTTTCCGGCAATCTTTCTTGAGCTTTCTGAATCGACTTGTAAATCAATGCATATGTCCTGGATTCCTTAGTAGAATCAATCATAAAATCATCATGAAAGTGAGAAGGATACAACATTGGATAAACTGCATCAACCCTTTCCGCCATCTCTTCAAATCTTTGACCTTCTTTTGCCAATTTATTTGCCCAAATAGTATATCCATAAAACGTAAGAGATATTCTCTTATCTTTTGGCTTTACTTCCCTTGCCATATCTAAGAATTTCACAATATTATCAAGTTTGTTCTGGAGATTTTTATATGGTTTATCCCCTGATGGATAACGGATATAATCAAATTGCACTTCATCAAACCCCGCTTTAAAAACCTTCTCTGTAATCTTGACGTTATATTCTCTTACCTCTAAAAGCGAAGGATCTACCCAATAGCCGCATTTCTCCTGAAACCATATTTGACCTTTTAAATCCTTCAGTGCAAGAGCACCTCCATTTTTAAGAGCAAGTAACTCATCTTTAAAAACGCACTGTCTTGCAATTAAATATACACCTTTATTTTTAGCCTTTTTTATAAAGTGATCGTAAATAGAAAACATCAATCTGCCTCTTTCATCTTTCACATCAAGAACAGCAGCATTTACAATTCCCAAATCTACCATTCGAAAGAATCTATTTAATTCATTCTTTGTATAAAATAATCCTGGGGCAAGATAAATACCTCTTATAACAGGCGGAGCGTCAGGAATGGTTGGTATTTCTAACTCGTAAAAAGCAAGTATTAGTAAGAAAATCATAATTATCTAGGCCGCTGAGTTACCAAAGCTCGAAGATCATTTTGAGAATTCAGAGCCACCCAACACTCTACCTTGTTTATTTTTTGTTTTAACCATCCAACGATCCAACGACCTAACGACTCAACAATCCAAAAAAGTAAGAAACATCGAATTACACAAATAATACAAATTTCGCTTAGTGTCTTTGCGTCTTGGTGGCTAATAAGAAAAAACATCTATATCTTATGAATAAATAAACCCGATTTCAGTTTTGGCTCGAACCAGGTTGACTTCGGAGGCATTTTATTACCATCATCAGATATCCTGATTAGCTGCTCCATTTGGGTAGGATACATAGAGAAAGCTACTTTGAATTTTCCGGAATCAACCAATATTTCCAGTTCTTTTAGTCCTCTTATCCCACCTACAAAATCGATCCTTTCATCTTCCTTGGGATTTTTTATTCCCAAAACAGCATCAAGAAGATTTTCCTGGAGAACAGAAACATCAAGGGAAAAATACGGATCCTCTGCCGGAAATGTCCCTTCTTTAGCCTTAAGATGATACCACTTACCGTCTATATACATACCGAAATTATGAAATGTATCGGGCTCACATTTGCCTTCAATACTTTCCATAGTAAAATATTCTTTTACCTTATCGAAAAACTCTTCCTTTGTTAAAGAATTAAGATCTTTTACAACTCTATTATAAGACATTATCTTTAATTCGGTATGCGGAAAAACAACAGCAGAAAAATAATTGTATTCTTCAGAACCATTATGATCAGGATTGCTATCTCTTTCTTCTGCCCTTATATTTGAAGCCGATTCACTGCGATGATGCCCGTCAGCTATGTAAAGAGTTTCAACTTTGCTTAATATCTCCTGGATCTTTTTTATCGTATCGCCATTCTCGATCTTCCAAATTGTATGAAAAACATTATCCCCTGTTTTAAATTTATAAAGCGGCACCCCTAACTTCACTTTATTAAAGATATCGTATATTTCCTCCGTTTTTTCAGTATCATAATAAGCAAGAAAAATAGGACCAGTATGAGCTCCAACAGTCCTGATATGTTTAGTTCTATCGTCAACTTTAACTTTTCTTGTGGATTCATGCGTACGAATAGCATCACTATCGTATTCGTCAACCGAAGCAAGGCATACTAAACCGGTCTGACTATGACCATTTTCATCCTCTTCATAAAGGTAAAAACAAGGATTCTCTTCTTCTATGAGATATTCCTCTTTAACCAGCCAGTCAAAATTTTCCTTGCTTTTTTTATAAACTTTTTCATCGTAAATACTGACATCATCAGGAAAATCAATTTCGGCATTTACGACATGCAGAAAACATAAAGAGTTTTTGGATGCAAGCTCCCTTGCCTCTTCTCTGGAAAGGACATCATAAGGAGGCGAAGAGACCTTCTTCGCAAACTCCACTCTGGGTCTTAAAGCTTTGAAGGGTTTTACTAACGCCAACTAAACCTCCTTACAGGCATTAATTTTTATAATATCAAACTAAAAAGTTCCTATATTTTACATGGTTTTACTAATATGTCAACGGGGGAAACAATAGAAAGAGCTGTTAGCTATTAGACTTTCGAAGTTAGCTTTTATTTTTAAAAGAGCAAAATCCAACAGCTAAAAGCGAAGAGCTCATTTATTAATTTTGCTTTTTAATTTTTGATATTTAATATACATAAAAAAATCTATCAATTCTCAGTATTTATATTTACTTCTGGATCCTGATATTCCGTGGCTATTCCAATTAGTAAGTCTGTATTATATACGTTATCGTAGTAGTCGAACCAGCAGTATTAGTCTCATCGCCAGTTATCTCTACTCTATAATCCTGATAAAGCTGCTGCCAACCGCTTGTATTACCAGTTCCACTCGCAAGAACAGCGGGCGTCGTACTAAAAGGAGCCCAGGTCCCAGCAGCTCCGTCTCCATATTCTATATCAGAAAGTAAAATGCCACAGGGAGGAGCAGGATCTCCAGCACCCATAACGCTAAGCGCCCAATTATCCGCCGGCCAACCAATTCCTCTTACCCTATATCTTATTCTCTGATAGTATCGAGTATTAGGTCGACTGGGTTCATAATACTGCGGAAAAGAAGTCGGGGGAAAAGGAGGATTGTTTGCATTTCGGTCGACCTCGTTAAAATCCCATGTAATGGCATTGCGTTGTACAGTGATCCAAACTATATCGATTATACCCATAGTTACAGGAATCAATGCTGTGGTTTTATCAACGCCCACGCTCGTCGCGGAAACTGCAAACATGATGGATGGCATAAACAAAAACAGATTCAAAATTTTTCTCATGATCACCTCCACTAATTTAAAATTCTTTTCTTTCAATTTTCTTTACAGGCTTTGCAATTCCAAAATTAAGATTATCTCTTTTTATACCACCAATTAATTGCAGATACAAAACGAATCCTCTTGGGCTTAAGTCGTACCCCGGAGGAAATCGAGAAGCCTGCACCGTATAATCTCCTGGCATTATATTACTAATTGAATACTCGCCGAAAAAGTTTGTATATGTATGTCTTGTATAATCTCCCCGAATTATGCTGACCCTAATATTAGGCATCCCTTTCTCATCAGGGTCCTTTTTGAAATTATGATTGTTATCATAATATACCACTCCTCTAATCGAAGAAAGGCTAAAAATCGGAAAATTGACTACTTTAAAATCTATGAAACCAGTATTTACTCTTTTAATAAGACTATCTCCTCCTAGAAAAGCAGGGACTCCTTTGATATCAAGTTGAACAGTATGAGGCCCTTTAGGAACAGGTCCAAATCTATATTGTCCTATACTATTTACATCTTCCTTTTTGTCTCCATCTAAAATGATTTTTACATCTTCAAGAGGCAATTCGTTACTCTGTTTTTTTCCGTCACCATTCTCATCATGCCATACCAAACCGGTTATAGCACCAAAACCGACTTCTTCTACCGAACCTCTTTTTATGAGTTCAATAGTATAAACTTTCGACTCAGTTGCGGTATTTCCGGAAATACCAATTCTACTTGATAAGCCTGCAGATCCTATATTATAATTAAGAAAAGCGTTATAATTCAGTCTTTTCTGATCTATCATATGCCTTAACCTAAAATCACCATAAAAAGAGGAACTGATCCGCAAAAGAGCTCCAAGAGAATACTCCCAACCGTAAATCACAGAATTAGAAACCGCAGCTTCAAGAACATTAGACCTAGGCAAATTAAGAATTCCTTCCAATTCAAAACTTTCATTTCTTCTACTGTAATAACTATTTTGATATCTAAAATTCAAACGCGCTTTACTAGAAATAAAATAATAAAGACTTAAATAATTACGATAGCCATCAAACCTATCTCCACCCCAGTTTACATTATTGGTAAAATTTACTGTAAGATTAATAGGAAAACGGTAAGAGAATCCATCAAGAACTTGATTTTGTAAGCTTCTATCTAAACGACCCGATTGATAAAAGCCCGAAAAAACATTAAGGCCAATAGGAAACTTATAGGAGGGACTTAAACCCCAATTTAGTCTTCCCCCTATATATTCAATACCTTCCATTGAAACATAACCATAACTATAATATCGCAGGAAAGAACGAAGCGAAAAAAGATTTTTATTATAAATCAGATCCTCATTAATCGAAATTTCAGGACTATCAGCATAACCTAATTTTATATCATTCGTAATATTAAAATCACCGAAATCAAAAATAAATTCATCTCCCAGCAAAGTAGAAACTCTGTCTCTATCCCATCTTGAATTAAGGGTAAACCTATGATTTAGAATAATAAGTTCCATTTCTGAAAAAAAATTATTACGATAAAAAGCAGGAAAAACCCTTGCAACAAGATCTCTCATCTTCCCTGCCCTAACGTTCAATTGATAATTACCATCCGGAGGAGTACAACCAATTTCAACACCTCTTAAATAACCCATATCACCTACCACTACATGATAATTTCTATTATATTCGCCTAAGGCAATAGAATCGTATCTTATATGAAATCTCTTCACGCCAAATTCCCCGCGGTATCTCATAAACATAATATCCGCTCTCATGCGAGTATCTCTTGCATCTATCAAGTAGTTTGTAACTGCATAAGAAACCTCTTCATATTGATAAAGATTATGATATACATTAGTATAATATTGAAAAGATAAAAAAACTAATATCATCATAAATTAATCACTCGATCTTCTTAACCCCCTCGAGTATCTTATCGCCACCGTAATCCACACTCGCTATTATCTCATCACCTGCTTTAAGTTTTATATCCTTAAACTCTATTTTATATCCTCTC